>JAFEDJ010000030.1 GCA_018241685.1 Pseudomonadota bacterium | reverse complement strand
GCTTGTTCAACCGCCGATCGCCCAGCTGTATCGTCCCGAACTCGTCTCTCGCCCAACTCATCAGCCAGCCTCTTCAGTTATTTGGCATGAAGCATACAGGCTGGAGAGTTGTGTGTAAGGGGATGGGCTGAGCCTGGGCCGGGAGGAAAGGCGGTGATGACTCCAAAGCAGCAACGGCCACCTGATGAGGGTGGCCGTTGAGGTGCGGGGCGGGTACGCCGGGGATCAGGCGGCGGCTTCAAGTACAAGGCGGGCTGGCGAATGATCGCGTCTGAACTGCTGGAGACCCGTGTTGCGGTGTTGATATGCGATCAGCTGGGCAATTGAGATGATCCGCAGATCGTGCTGGCGGGCAAAACGCAGCAGATCCGGGCGGCGGGCCATGTGGCCGTCGTCCCGCACGATCTCGCACAACACGCCACCCGGCCGCAGGCCGGCCAGCGTGACCAGATCATGGGCGGCTTCGGTGTGTCCGGGGCGACTGAGCACGCCGCCTTCGCGCACGCGGAGGGGAAAGATGTGCCCCGGACGGGCGAGGTCGCCCGGCGTCGTGCCCGGGTCGGCGAGCGCGCGTAGCGTTGCCGCCCGATCGCTCGCCGAGATGCCGGTGGTGGTGCCGTGCCGGTAATCGACGGTCACGGTGAAGGCCGTGCGGTGAGGGTCGGTGTTTTCCCTCACCATCAGGGGCAGGGCAAGCTGGTCCAGGCGGGCGCCAGGGAGCGCGATACAGACGACGCCGCTGCTGTAGCGGACCAGAAACGCCATTTTTTCAGGCGTGATCTTTTCGGCGGCGATGATCAGGTCGCCTTCGTTCTCGCGATCGGCGTCGTCCACGACGATGACGAATTCGCCGTTGCGGATCGCCGAGACGGCATCTTCGACAGAATCAAAGGCGGGTGTGGTCGTTGTTGCATTCATGATGGTCTGGAGGAACGGCTCAGGAGTAGAAGGAAGGCGTGGGGTAGCTGCCGTTGAGGCTCCAGTCGCCGAGTTCGCGGATCTTGTAGGCCACCGGATCGTGCAGGGTGTGGGTGCGCAGATTGCGCCAGAAGCGGTCGAAGCGCAGCGCCGCGGTGGTTGAGCGGGCGCCGGCCACTTCGAACATGCGGCTGGTCAGATCCAGTCCGGCACGGGTGGTCGCAACCTTGGCGGTGGCCACGTTGACCGCCACCTCGCCGCGTTCCGTTTCGCTCAGGTCGAGGTCGCGGACCCAGGCGGCGTCCAGGGAATGGGCTGCCCGGTCGGTGAGCAGGCGGGCACCTTCGAGACCCACCCAGAATTCGCCGTAGGTGCCCAGCACATAGGGGTCCTCGGTAGCGGCGGCAACCTGCGCCGCCGGCCAGGCGCGGCTTTGTCCGCTGGTGTAGCGCCGGGCCTCTGCGAGGGCGCCTTCGGCGATACCGAGGTAGATGTTGGAGAGGATCAACTGGGCGATCAGCGGACGCAGACAGGCGAACGGCGAGCTCAGCGGGCCCGGCACAGCCAGCACCTCGTGGTGCTCGATGCGGACCCGGTCGAAGCGGGCGCTGCCGCTGTCGGTCTGGCGCTGGCCCATGTTGTCCCAGTCCGGGAAGAGGTGGATGCCCTCGCGGTCACTCGGCAGCGCGGCGATCAGCAGCTTGCCGCTGCCCTCATCGATGGCCGAGGCGATCAGCATGTCGGAATCGAGTGCGCCGGAGCAGAAGCTCTTCTGCCCGTTGAACTCGAGTCTGCCGTCACGTGGCGTACAGACCGTACGGGTATCCAGGGGATTCAGTGCATTGCCCCAGAACCAGTCGTGGCTGACGGTCTTCTCGAACAGGGGGCGCCACTGAGCGGGGCTGCCGAACAGGCGGACCGTGGCCAGCAGGAGGTGCTGGAAGGCGAAGACGTGGGCGACCGAGCTGTCCACACGGGCAATCTCCCGGACGATCTGCAGGGTTTCGGTCCAGGTGGCGCCGTGGCCACCGTACTCGACGGGGACGATCAGGCCGAGCAAGCCGCTGCGTCTGAGCGCATCCCGTTCCTCCTTGGGCGTGCCGCCCGTCTGGTCGCGGTGGACTGCGGTACGGGCGAACTCCTCGGCCAGGGCGCGGGCAACGGCCAGGGGGGCGCTGGTGGACGCCCGGAGGGCTTTCGTCTCCGGTGCTTCGAGCAGGGTGTGCATGGTTTCTTTCTGTTCTCTCATGATCGATGGAAGACGGGGGACACGGAATCCCCGGTGATTGGCGCAGGCAGAACAGCAGGGAACGTGCCATTCATCCGGGCGGCGGAATGGCCGGTTTTCGTGTCATGGATGCGTGAAGGGGAGCACTCGTGCGGATCTTGTGCTGCCACAGAAGCAGTTGACGAAGATGGGGGGCGAAGTCGGCACGATTCGCCGGGATCCGGAGGTGCTTGCAGCGGCGGTGCTGATTTCGGGGCATTGCTGCCGTTGATCTGCTGACGGTTGTGCAGTGCGGGTGCTGGATGATCAGCAATTCCGTCGGGGTTTCGCGGAAAACCTCGTGGCACGTTTCCTGCGAAGCCTTCCCGGTCTTCTGAATTCCGGAGTTTCCGATTTGACTTCTGTGTTGACGGGTCCCTGCGGCGACGCCAGCGAGATCATTGCGCTGGATACCCCCATCAGGATCGCCGAGCGGCTTGCCGCGCAATTCTCCATCACGGCCCCCGAGCGGGATTCCCTGGGTGGAACGCCAAAGGCGGAACGCGATGCGCTGCGCGCCAGCGGACTGCTGGCATTGTCGATTCCCACCGAATACGGCGGCCTCGGTGCCAACTGGCACCAGACCATGGACGTGATCCGGGTGCTGTCCCGGGCGGACAGTTCGATCGGCCATGTCTTTGCGTTTCAGCACCTCATGCTGGCCACGGTCCGCCTGTTCTCCAGGCCGGACCAATGGGGTGCCTGGTTCGAGCAGACTGCGCGCCACAACTGGTTCTGGGGCAATGCGCTGAATCCGCTGGATCGGCGCACGACCAGCCGGCGCCTGGATGGCTGGTACGAGTTTTCCGGCAAGAAGAGCTTTTGCTCGGGAGCCTTCGATTCCGAAATGCTGATCGTCTCGGCGTATGAGCAGGAAGAGGCACGCAAGCTGATCATTGCGGCGATTCCCACTGCGCGCAGTGGCGTGAACGTGATCCAGGACTGGGACAACTTCGGTCAGCGCCAGACCGACAGTGGCAGCGTCAATTTCGAACGGGTCCGTATCGAGGAGAAGGAGGTGCTCGCCGATCCGGGGCCGCTCAGTACGCCGTTTGCGTGCCTGCGTCCGCTGATCGCCCAGTTGATCCTGACCAATATCTATGCCGGCATCGCCGAAGGCGCCTATGCGGACGCCCGCAAGTACAGCCTGAACGAGGCCCGGCCGTGGCACCGTTCGCCGGCGGAACGCTTCGAGGACGACCCGTACGTCTTGCATCACTACGGTGAATTCTGGGCGAGCCTCGATGCCGTGCGGGTGATGGCCGAGCGGGCCGCGGACATGCTGGATGCGGGTTGGCAGAAGGGCGACCGTCTGACGGACGGGGAGCGGGGCGAGATCGCGCTGGCGATTGCCTCGGCCAAGGTGCTGGCCACGCGTACCGGGCTGGATCTATGCACCCGCATGTTCGAGGTGACCGGTGCCCGGGCTACCCACGCCGGGCTGGGGCTGGATCGCTACTGGCGCAATCTGCGCACCCACACCATGCACGATCCCATCGATTACAAACTCCTGGAGCTAGGTGAATGGGCGTTGAAGCAGCAATACCCGAAGCCGACGTTTTACTCGTGAACGACGATATTCCTTCCTATTCCGAGCGGATGGCCCGGGCAGGCGACCATCCCGAGCTGGTGTCGTTCGCGGGTGGGGGCGAAGGGTGTGTGGATAGCCGGCTGTTGACCATGCCGAATCCTGAGGTTCTGTCCAAGTCGATCCGTGCCACCGCCCAGGTTTTCGAGGATCCGAAATCCAAGGCCCTGCTGGCACGTATCGAACTCGTCGCTCCCAGCGAGGCCAATGTCCTGATCATCGGCGACACGGGAACCGGCAAAGAGCTTATCGCGCGGCACGTTCATGCACTGAGTGCGCGTCGCAATGGTCCGTTTGTGGCCGTCAATTGCGGCGCGTTCTCCGAAACCCTGGTGGAGAGCGAGTTGTTCGGACATGAGAAGGGGGCCTTCACCGGGGCTTTCTCATCGAAGGCCGGCTGGTTCGAGGCCGCCAACGAAGGCACCTTGTTTCTTGACGAGATCGGCGACCTGCCGCTGAGCATCCAGGTCAAGCTGCTGCGGGTCCTGCAGGAGCGCGAGGTTGTCCGCCTGGGGGCGCGCAGGCCGGTGCCGATCAATGTGCGCCTCATTGCGGCAACCAACGTCAGGCTGGAAGAGGCGGTCAAGGCCGGACATTTCCGGGAGGATCTGTTCTACCGCCTGCGCGTCGTTCATCTGGAATTGCATCCGCTACGCGAGCGCCCTGGCGACATCCTTCCGCTGGCCCGCCACTTCGTCAATCAATACCGGCGCCGGCTCGGCTACGGTGAGGTGACAATCCGTGCCGACACCGAGCAGAAGCTGTGTCAGCACGACTGGCCGGGCAATATCCGTGAGCTCGAGAACGTCATTCACCACGGCTTGCTGATTGCCAAGAACGCGGTGTTGCGGCCGGAAGACCTGTATCTGTCCACGCTCAAGCTCGACCGGGACGTCGAGCCGGTGGTGGAGGCGGCGGCGGAGCAGGCCGTCGATCAACTGGAAAAAGCCTTGCTGGCGCTTTTCGAGGAGTGCCATGAGGATTTGTTCGACAAGATCGAAGAAGTGGTGATGCGCACGGCCTACCAGTATTGCCATTGCAATCAGGTGCAGGCCGCACGCCTGCTGGGGGTCAGCCGCAATGTCATCCGGGCGCGCCTGATCAAGATCGGGGCCATCTCGGCCCTGAAATAGGCCCGGAGCGGCGGCCGGGCGGTCGCCGCAGCCGGGAGATCCAACAACACGGGGGGTTCCCGATGGATAGCAAGATGAAATCCCTAAGGCATGGTATGCACGACCCCTCGGTCGCGCTGGCAGCGTTTCGGCGGGGGGGCGTGGTGATTCTCGCGCCGTCCTCCCGGCAGGGTGGGGCGTGCCTGGTCGCCGCCCTGGAGAGCGTGGGGGAGAGCACGCTGTCCTTTCTGCGCCGTCACACCCGGGGTGTGGTCAGTGTGTTGCTGCCCGATCGCCAGCAGCACGGTATCCGGCTGTTCCTGTCGAGCATCAACGATCCCGAAGGCGCGGCGCTCGTGGAGCGTTTGAAGGGACTGCCCGGCGAGGATCTGGAGCAGGGGCGCGCGCAAGCCGGACTGCTGCCGGTGCTTCACGCACTGGCCGGCAATCCTGAGGACGCCGGGCGCATCGCGGTGGACTTCGGGGATCCGTTCGTCGCCATGAGCGGCGCGGGAACGCTCAGCTGGCCGGACAGCGACCCGGTCGTCTCCTGTCTGGCCGGTCGCTGTGGGCTGGTCGATGCAGCGCTGATCTGTTCCCTGTTCGACGATCGGGGGCGCTGTCTCCAGGGCTCTGAGGTGGAGGCGTTCGCCATTGCCCACGGGGTTCCGGTGATTCATGCCGAGGATCTGGACGCTTCGATGGTGGAGGCCGGGCCGCGCGTCACCCATGTGGCGTCGTCACGGCTGCCGACCCGTCATGGCGAGTTCATCCTGCATGCCTATCGTTCCGCGCTCGACGGGGTGGAGCATGCGGTCCTTGTTTGGGGGGATGTGGCGGAACAGGACGGAGTCCCGGTCCGTCTGCACTCGGAATGCCTGACGGGCGATGCGTTCGGCTCCCTGCGCTGCGATTGCGGCCCCCAGCTCGACATGTCCCTCGCCCGCATTGCCGCAGGGCGCCGTGGAGTGTTGATCTATCTGCGCGGACATGAGGGGCGTGGCATCGGCCTCGGCCACAAGGTGCGTGCCTACGCCTTGCAGGACGAGGGGCTCGACACCGTCGATGCGAATGTGGCGCTGGGCTTGCCGGTGGATGCGCGCAGCTTTGTCTGTGCGGCCGATATCCTGCGGGATCTGCAGGTGCGCTCGGTGCACCTGCTCAGCAATAATCCGAAGAAGCGGGACGAACTGGTGCGCGCCGGCATTCCGGTTCATCGGGTCATTCCCGTCGTGCCGCCGAGCACCAATGACAATATCCGCTATCTGCGGACGAAGAAAGTCAGAATGGGACATGACCTGCCATTCGAGTGAATGAGCGCTTCAAGTCAATTCCGGCCCCGCGAGGGGCTTTTTTCTTTTTTTCCCTCATCAATCCATTTCCCTCATTTTCCTATTCGGACTGCTTTCCTGGAAGCACCTCATCAGCATGCGTGATTCGATTCATGGCAGGGCGGCAAATGTGCGGGGTATTTACGGGCCCCAAAGAGGCTATTTTCCTGGAACGGAAACTGCTTATTAGGAAAGCGGCACAACCCGGAATCCATTCCGGGGTGGCCGAAATAGAAACAGGCGGTGGCACGAATTGCAGTTCGTGTCGAAAGTGAATTGATCCAGGAATTGTCGCAATGCAAAGCTCCAGGACGGATGCGGACAGGCTCGGGGACGCCCCGGCAACCTTGCCGGGATGGCTGCTCGAACAGGCCCGGCGTCGGGCAAGTACCGTTGCGCTGCGCCAGAAACGGCTCGGAATCTGGCACGAACGTACGTGGTCGGCGTTGGCCGGCGAAGTGGCCCAGGCTGCGGCGGCCCTCGAGGCGGATGGATTCGGCTCCGGTGATGTGCTGGCCTTGCTCGGACATCCTTGCGCGGAGGCGCTGATCCTCATGTTGGCGGCCCAATGGCTGGGTGGCGTCGCAGCACCCTTGCCGGTCGAGGCGGAAGAAGAGGCGCTGGCGGAGATGTTGCGAATCCTTGCGCCGAAGGTGGCCCACGGTGAGGATCAGGAGCAGGTCGACCGCCTGCTCGCGGCGGGCTTTGACGGCCCACGGCTGGTATTCGCGGATGGACGCGGGCTGCACACATATGGTGGGGCTGGGCTGGCCGCCTATCCGGCCTGGTTGGCCGGTGGGGTGGGCCGGAGGGTTCCACCTGTGTCGGCAAGCGCAGCCGGTGTCGCCGTCCGCTACGCGGGCCCCAACGCCTGGGATGGCGCCGATGCGGACGTGCTGCACCACGATGACCTGGTGGCCGGTGCTGTGGGCCTGCTACGCACCACCGGGCTGAGCGAGAGGGATGCGGCCTTCGCCGGCCGCCGCTTTGCACCGGCGGGCTTGGTGCGCTATCTGCTCGCGCCCTGGTTGATCGGCGGGTTTTCGATCAATGTGGCCGAAGGTCTGGAAAGTCGGGACCGGGATCGGCGGGAGATCGGGCCGACCCTGGTGGTCGGCGCCGCCCACACCTACGCCAGGCTGCGTGCCCGGATCGAGGCGCGGCTGCCGGCCGTGGGAAGCCGCTGGGGCAACTGGCTGGCGCGCGCCTTGACCCCGGCCGGTGGCGGCGGGCTGGTGCGCCTGCTCGTCCTGTCACCCCTGCGCGAGGTGGCCGGATTGGCACGGGTGCGAGTGGCAATCGTCGTTGGTCCGCAGCCGGACGAGGCCACCGTCGCTTTCTTCCGTCGCCTCGGCATCGAACTCCAGCACGGGCCCGACCTCGCACCGGAGGGGCGGGAGGCGGGCACGCCGTCGCCCCGGGTGCCTTTCGAACTGACCGTCTGGGGGGCCACGTGAGCACGGTGGCCCGCCCGCTGGCGCCGGGCGCCGACGTGCCGTTGCTGGCGGTGGACGGCATCTCGTTGTCCTTCGGTGGCGTGAAGGCCGTCACCGACATCTCCTTTGCGGTCCGCTCCGGCGAGATCTGCTCGCTGATCGGGCCGAATGGGGCGGGTAAGAGCTCGCTGCTCAACGTAATCAATGGGGTGTACCGCCCCCAGCGAGGGCGGGTGGTGTACGACGGAGTGGCAGCGGCGCGCATCACGCCGCGCCGGGCCGCGCGGAGCGGGATTGCGCGGACCTTCCAGAACGTGGCCTTGTTCAAGGGCATGAGCGTGCTCGACAACGTTCTCACCGGCCGGAATCTGCAGGTTCGTGCCGGCTGGTTCCGGCAGGTGCTGGGGCTGCGCGCGGCGCGCGAGGAGGCCGACGGCCACCGCCGCAAGGCCGAGGAGATTTTGGCCTTCCTGCACATCCAGGCCTACCGCGACACGCCGGTCGGCAAGCTGCCCTACGGCTTGCAGAAGCGCGTCGAACTGGCCCGGGCGCTGGCTGCGGAGCCGCGCCTGCTGTTGCTCGACGAGCCGATGGCGGGCATGAACCTGGAGGAGAAGATGGACATGAGCTGCTTCATCCTCGACATCAATCGGGACTTCGGGACGACGGTGGTGCTCATCGAGCATGACTTGGGCGTGGTGATGGACATTTCCGACCACGTGGTGGTGCTCGACTATGGCCGCAAGATCGCCGACGGCGCTCCGGCCGAGGTGCGCGACAACCCGGATGTGATCGCCGCCTACATCGGCAGCGCGCATTAGGCGGAAGGGAAAGGCGAGATGGATTTCTTTCTGGAAGTGCTGATCGGCGGGCTCCTCGCCGGCGTCATGTATTCGATGGTGGCGATCGGCTTCGTGCTGATCTTCAAGGCCTCGGGCGTCTTCAATTTCGCCCAGGGCTCGATGGTGCTGTTTGCGGCGCTGACCTTCGTCAGCCTGCTGGAGCGGGGGTTCGCATTCTGGAGCGCCTTTGCGGCAACGCTGGCATCCATGCTGGTGCTGGCCTGGGCCATCGAGCGCGGCGTCCTGCGGCATCTGGTGAACCGGCCGCCGATTACGTTGTTCATGGCGACCCTGGGGGTCAGCTTCATCATCGAGGGGCTGGCCCAGCTCCTGTGGGGTGCCCAGGTGCACGGCCTCGATCTCGGCATCAAGGATGAGCCGCTGGAGCTCGGCGGCGTCCTGCTCAGCAGTTTCGATCTCTTCGCGGCGGGCACGGCGGCGGCCCTGGTGCTGGCCTTGTCGCTGCTGTTCAGCCGGACCCGCATCGGCCTGTCGCTGCGCGCGGTGGCCGACGACCCGCTGGCGGCGCTGGCGGTGGGGGTCCGCCTGCAAAGGATCTGGGGTGTGGTGTGGGCGGTGGCGGGCTTCGTCAGCCTGATCGCCGGGCTGCTGTGGGGGGCACGTCTGGGCGTCCAGTTCTCCCTGTCGCTGGTGGTGCTGAAAGCCTTGCCGGTCCTCATCATCGGCGGCTTCTCGTCGATCGGCGGCGCCATCGTCGGCGGCCTGATCGTCGGCGCGAGCGAGAAGCTGGCCGAGGTGTATATCGGGCCGTTGATCGGTGACGGCCTGGAGAACTGGTTTCCCTACGTGCTCGCGTTGTTGTTCCTGCTGGTGCGCCCCGCGGGCTTGTTCGGCGAACGCGCCATCGAGAGGGTCTGATCATGTTCTTGTCTGAAACCGGCCAGTTCAGCACCCGTTATGCGGACGACCGCCGGGTATTCCGTCTGCGCCAGGCACGCCTGGGAATCGTCGCCCTGCTGGCTTTCGCCTATCTGGCAGTCCCGCTGTGGGCCAGCGACTACTGGTTGAGCGCCATCCTGATCCCGTTCCTGGTGCTGTCCCTCGCGGGGCTGGGGCTCAACCTGCTCACCGGCTACGCGGGGCAACTGTCCCTGGGGACTGCAGCCTTCATGGCGGTGGGGGCGTTCGCCGCCTACAACTTCCAGCTGCGCGTCGAGGGGCTGCCCTTTCTCGCCAGCTTCCTGCTCGGCGGGTTGGTGGCGGCTGCCGCAGGTGTCGTCTTCGGCCTGCCCAGCCTGCGCATCAAGGGTTTCTACCTGATCGTGTCGACGCTGGCGGCCCAGTTCCTGGTGGAGTGGGCGCTGACCAAGTTCGGCTGGTTTTCCAACTTCAACCCATCTGGCGTGATCACCGCGCCGCCGTTGTCCGTCCTCGGCGTGGATCTGTCCTCTCCGGCGGGGCGCTACCTGCTGACGCTGGCGGTGGTCACGGTGCTGTTCGTCGTCGCCGTGCGCATCGTGCGTTCCGATCTCGGGCGCAGCTGGATGGCCGTCCGTGACATGGATACGGCGGCGGCGGTGATCGGCATCCCGGTGGCCCGCACCAAGCTGCTGGCTTTTGCGATCGGCGCCTTCTATTGCGGCGTGGCGGGCTCCCTGTGGGCCTTTGCCTACCTGGGAACGGTGGAGCCCCACGGGTTCGACCTCAATCGCTCGTTCCAGGTCCTGTTCATCGTCATCATCGGCGGGCTGGGGAGCATCCTCGGCAACTTCCTGGGGGCTGCGTTCATCGTGTTGTTGCCGCTGCTGCTGAGCAACCTCGGAGGCTCGCTGCTCTCGGGAGTCATTGCCCCCGGCGACACCGAGAACCTGCAGAAGATCCTGTTCGGCGTATTGATCATCCTGTTCCTGATCCGTGAGCCCGAAGGGCTGGCGAGCCTGTGGCGAGGGCTGCGGGCGCGGGCCCGGGTGTGGCCCTTGCGGGACTGAACGCCCCCCCTTTTCCCTTTCACCTGAAACCTGCATCGCGGAGCGGCCTGGCCAGCTGCCCCGGGACGCGTCACGGGTGTGCCTGGCGCGCCCATCATTTTCCACTGGAGTCGATCTATGACCGCATCACGTTTTTCCCCACGCCGCCTGGCGGCTGCATTCAGCCTCGGCCTGGCCTTGGCCAGCGGCGCTGCCTTTGCTGCCAACGAGCAGTATTTCCCCTTGCAGAGCTATCGGGTAGGGCCCTACGCGGCCGGTGGCACCGGCTTCTTCGGCGGCTTCATCGACTACATGCAGCTGATCAATGCCCGCGACGGGGGCGTCAATGGCGTCAAGCTGACCTGGTCCGAATGCGAGACGGAGTACGTCGTCGAGAAGGGGGTCGAATGCTACGAGCGTCTGAAGAAGGGCCTCAACGGTGCGCCTGCGGCGGCCACCAATCCCCTCAGTGTCGGTATCGCCTATGCCACGCTGGAACGCTCGACCGCCGACAAGATTCCGCTGATCACCATCAACCACGGGCGCACCGATTCCACCGATGGCAGCGTGTTTCCCTACGTCTTCCCGCTGCAGCTGAACCCCTACAGCGAGGTGTCGGCGATCGTGAACTACATCGGCCAGCAGGCGGGCGGCCTCGACAAGCTGAAGGGCAAGAAGATCGTCACGCTCTACCACGGCTCGCCCTACGGCAAGGAAACCATCCCGATCCTCGACATCCTGGCCAAGAAATACGGCTTCAGCGTGACCCACATCGAAGTCCCCCATCCGGGCACGGAGCAGCAGTCCCAGTGGCTCAACATCCGCCGCATCAAGCCGGAGTGGGTGATCCTGCGCGGTTGGGGGGTGATGAACCCGGTGGCCCTGAAGACCGCCGCGAAGACCGGCTTTCCGGCGGACCACGTGATCGGCAACATCTGGAGCAATTCGGAGGACGATGCGGCCCCGGCCGGTGACGCCGCCAAGGGATTCATCTCCATCACCACCCATCCGGCCGGCACCGACTTCCCGGTTCTCAAGGACATCGACAAGCAGGTGGTGAAGGCCGGCAAGGGCAACCTGCAGGATCCGAAGCGTTTCGGCAACGTGTATTACAACCTCGGGGTGGTGAACGGCATCCTCAACGTGGAGGCCGTCCGCATCGCGCAGGCCAAGTTCGGCAAGCGTCCGCTCAGCGGCGAGGAAGTGCGCTGGGGCTTCGAACACCTCAACATCGACAACAAGCGCCTGCAGGAACTCGGCGCGGTCGGACTGGTGCAGAACCTCAAGCTGTCGTGCGCCGATCACGAAGGCGGCGGTGCGGTGCGCTTCCAGCAATGGGATGGCACCCGCTGGAAGGTGATCAGCGACTGGGTGCAGGCCGACCGTGCGCTGCTGCGCCCGATCATCGAGAAATCGGCCGCCGCCTACGCCAAGGAAAAGGGCATCACGCCGCGTAATTGCGCGAAGGAAAGCTGATCGTGCCGCCCCGCTGCAAGCGCCGGGAGGCATTCGCAGCGGGGCGCTGACTGACTGGACATGGCCATGACAAACGCTCCAATTCTCAGCGTGGAGGACATCCACGTGATCTACGACAAAGTGATCCTCGGCGCCCGCGGCGTGAGCCTGGTCGTGCCGGCAGGCGGTGTCGTCGCCTTGCTGGGGGCCAACGGCGCCGGCAAGACCACGACGCTGAAGGCCATCTCGGGCCTGATCGGCGCGGAGCGGGGCGAGGTGGTCGGCGGGCGGATCGACTTTGCCGGGCACGACGTGCTGCGGTCCGTGCCGGAGGCTTTGGTCGAAGGAGGGCTGGTGCAGGTGCTCGAAGGGCGCCACTGCTTTCCCCATCTGGACGTGGAAGAAAACCTCCGCGTCGGAGCCTTTGCCCATGCACCGTCCCGCGCCGATCTGCAGGAAGGCATCGAGCGCATCTACCGTTACTTTCCACGGCTCAGGGAGCGTCGGCGCAGCCAGGCCGGCTATCTCTCCGGCGGCGAGCAGCAGATGGTGGCCATCGGGCGGGCGCTGATCGGCCGGCCCCGCCTGGTGTTGCTGGATGAACCTTCGATGGGGTTGGCCCCGCAGATCGTCACCGAGATCTTCGAGATCGTCCGGCGCCTCAACCGGGAGGAGGGCGTCAGCTTCCTGCTGGCCGAGCAGAACGCCGCCATTGCGCTGCGCTATTCGGATCACGCCTATGTGATGGAGAGCGGGCGTGTGGTCAGCGATGGGCCGTCGGCCGATCTGGCCGCGCGGGACGACATCCGTTCCTTTTACCTGGGCATGAACACGGAAGGCCGGCGCAGCTTCCGCGAGGCCAAGCATTATCACAGCAGGCGCGCCCGGGAATAGACCTGCAAATTGAACGCGTCAGACTTTGAATAGGCCGTGCATCGAAAGTGCACGGCCTTTTTGTTTTATTTCGCACTCGCCTCTTGTTCTTTAAAAACAATATCGGCATTAAATAAATGCTGGAGGGGAGGCATGGAAATAGCAGTGGATGTTTCTCGGGGAGCATGTTTGCCATTTTTCCTGTTATTTCCAAGGGTTTTTTGTGGAATTTTATTGGCATGCCTTCTGCTAATAGAGGGGTGTAGGAAATATAAATAAACCCCGATAGGAAAAAAATGAGAAACACCACTATTGCTGCCCTGCTGCTCACTGTTTTCAGCACCTCCGCGCTGGCCCTGGACAATGTCACCATTTTCGGCACCGTCGATATGGGCTATCGATGGAGCGGCAAGAACATCGACCCGATGGTCGGCAGCCAGTCGCGCATCGACTCCGGCACCAGCGTGCCGAGCCGCCTGGGTTTCCAGGGCTCCGAGGACATCGGCAACGGCCTCAAGGCGAGTTTCGTGCTGGAGGCCGCAGTCGATGCGGGAACGGGGGAGTTGACCGGCGGGGGCGGCTTCAGCCGCCAGGCCTTCGTGGCCCTGGGAGGCCGCTTCGGGCGCATCGCGCTTGGGCGCCAATACACGCCGGGCTACCTGCTGACTTCGGAGATCGATCCGTTCAGCAGCGTTACGGTCGGCCAGTACAACAACGTGTACCTGACCGAATACCGCTGGGACAACCAGGCCACCTATTTCTCGCCGGACTGGCAGGGCTTCTCCGTATCGGCGGCCTATACGGCCAACGGCTACGGCCAGGAGTCCATCGCCAACCGCGGCAGCGGGGCGGTCGGCGACGTGCGGGGGCTGTCGGTGGTGCCCCAGTACCGGAACGGTCCGCTCCTCCTCGGCGTGCACCTGCAGGAGCTGAACTCGCGTACCTCGGGGCTCGATGCGAGCGGCACCCCGGTGGCGGTTTCGTATGACGGCAAGAAGGTGCGCGTCTATGAGGCCGGCGGGACCCTCGACCTGGGGGTGGCCAAGCTGGCCGCGCTGTATGGCGTGCGTCGTGCCGGGACCGCCGATTTCAGCCCCGATACAGGCGCGCTGGCCGGCAAGAACAGCCGCCAGTGGCTGGTCGGCGCCACGCTCCCGGTCGGCAGCCATGGCACCGTGCTTACATCCTACGTCCGACGCAGCACCGAACTGGCGGACGGCGCCGGCGACGCCAAGGCCGACCAGTGGGCCGTGGGGTACGAGTACGCCTTGTCCAAGCGCACCGCGCTGTACACCACCTATTCCAGCGTCAATAACAACGCCGCCGGACGTGACGCCGGCTTCATCAGCGCGGTGGGCGCCGGCTACAACCCGGGCAACGGCTACCAGCGCAGTGCTGCGGCCGGCATCCGTCATAACTTCTGAGCCAGCCGGGAGGACCGTCATGAACGCGCGAGAGTCCGCCGTGGCCCCCCCGGTGCCGCGGGCCGTCGAATTGCTTGACCATCTTCACCGCTGGGCAGCGGTGCGGCCCCGGGAGCTGGCATTGGTACACAAGCGCTGTGGCCAGTGGAAAGGATGGTGCTGGGCGGATGTTCACCGCGAGGTGACGCAGCTGCGCGAGGCCCTGCAGCATCGGGGTTTCGGTCCCGGCGCACGCCTCGCCGTGGTGGGCGCCTACGAGCCGACGCTGTTGGTGCTGGCCCTGGCAGCCCGCGCGACCGGCGGGCAGGTGGTTCCGCTACCTCGGACGCTGGCCGGGGCCGCGCTTGTCGAGGCACTGGGCGCCCCGGGGGAGGCACACCTTTTCATTGCCGAGCGCGACAGTGCCGCACGCCTGCAGGCCGCTGTCGAGGGGGGCGTCCGATTGCAGCGCCTGTATCTGGCGCATCGGCCGACATGGCGCTGCGCCGATGTCGTGGCCGAAGGTGTCGCCGAGCTCTACGCCGGGCAGCCGTTGCCGGTGCAAGGCCGGCGTGCCTGGCACCACCTCCGCGCCGCTGCGCCGGTGTGGGCGGAGGAGGGGACCGAGTGGGCCGAAGGGCTTGAATTGCTGTGCGAACGGCTGGTGATCCACGGCGAATCCCTGGCTTTTCCGGAGGGGATGGCGTCGGCCTCACGGGATCGGTGCGACATCGCTCCGGCAACGCTGCTGCTGTCATCGTCCCGCGCTCACGCGCTGCATGCCGAACTGGAGGATCGCGTGGCGGCACCCGGCAGCCTGCGCCGCCGGGTATGGGACTGGGCTCGGCGCGGCGTCGGGCGGACCGGCCTGCATCGCCATGTTTACTCAAGGGTACGACGCATCGTCGGCCTGCACCGGCTGCGCGCAGTAGCCCCGGCCGCGATCGATTCAGCCTGGTTGCGCCCGTTGCGGGAGAGCGGCCGATGAGCGTGCCCATGCCTTCCGGCCAGATCCTCGACGTGCGTGATATCTCCCTGTCGTTCAAGGGGGTCAAGGCGATCTCGGGCCTGTCTTTTTCCGTGCAGCGCGGCGAAATCTGCGCGTTGATCGGCCCCAATGGCGCCGGCAAGAGCTCGCTGCTCAATGTGCTGAACGGGGTGTACCGGCCGGATGCCGGCGAGGTGATCTTCGAGGACATCCACTATCGCCGCATCACACCGTTGGAGGCCGCCCGCCGCGGTATCGGCCGTACTTTCCAGAACAATGCGCTGTTCAAGCGCATGAGCGTCATCGACAACATCTTGAGCGGGCTATCCAGGCACGCCCGCGCAGGCTTCTTCGCGCAAGCGCTGGGCTTGCCCCCGGCTCGGCGGGAGGCTCGTGAACATCGCGAACTGGCCGAGCGCACGCTGGCGTTCCTGGAGCTCCAGGCCCATCGCGACACCCCCGTCGGCAACCTGGCCTACGGCCTGCAGAAGCGGGTCGAACTGGGGCGGGCGCTGATCGCCGGGCCGAGCCTGCTGCTGCTCGACGAGCCGATGGCCGGGATGAACGCGGACGAGAAGCGCGAGATGAGCCGTTTCGTCACCGAGGTGAACCGAGGCCTCGGTACGACGGTGGTGCTGATCGAGCACGACATCGGGGTGGTGATGAGCTTGTCGAGCCATGTGGTGGTGCTCGACTACGGGCGCAAGGTCGGCGATGGCACCCCAGCCGAAGTCAGGGCCAATCCCGAGGTGATTGCCGCCTATCTCGGCACCGTGCAATGAGGAGGCGCAGACGATGAATTTCTTTCTGGAAACCCTGTTCGGCGGCCTGCTCGCCGGCACCATGTATTCGCTGGTGGCGATCGGTTTCGTGCTGATCTACAAGGCCAGCGGCGTCTTCAATTTCGCCCAGGGTGCCATGTTGCTGTTCGCCGCGCTGACCTGCGTCAGCCTGCAGGAGGCCGGCCTGCCGTTCGCCGCCGCGGTGGCGGCCAGCGTGGTGGTGATGGGCCTGCTGGCCCTTGCCATCGAACGGGCGGTGCTGCGTCCGCTGGTTGCACGCTCGCAGATCACCCTGTTCATGGCCACGCTGGGCCTCAGTTTCATCATCGAAGGGCTCGCTCAGGGCCTGATGGGGGCCGAGGTGCGCGCCCTCGACCTGGGCATCGACGATGTGCCGGTGTTCGTCGGCGATGTGATGCTCAGCCAGTTCGATCTCTTCGCGGCAGCGACCGCCGCGGTGCTGGTCCTCGTGCTGGCACTGCTCTTCAACAAGACACGGGTCGGGGTGTCGCTGCGCGCGGTGGCCGACGACACCCGCGCGGCCTTGTCGATCGGCATCAACCTCAACCGCATCTGGCAGATCGTATGGGCCGTGGCCGGCGTGGTCGGGCTGGTCGCCGGCCTGCTGTGGGGCGCCCGCCAGGGCGTGCAGTTCTCCCTTTCGCTGGTGGTCCTGAAGGCGCTGCCGGTGCTGATCATCGGCGGCTTCACGTCGATCGGCGGGGCCATCGTCGGCGGGCTCATCGTCGGCGCCGCCGAAAACCTTGCCGAGGTTTATGTCGGCCCCCTGGTGGGTGGCGGCATCACGTCGTGGTTCGCCTACTTCCTGGCCCTGGCCTTCCTGTATGTCCGTCCCGCCGGCCTGTTCGGCGAGCGGGCCATCGAACGAGTCTGAGAACATGTCGAATCTCTCCCATCAGCTTCCCGCACCCTTTGAGCACGCGCCGCTGGCGCTGGTCCCGCGTGCCATCCCATGGGGAGCGGCGGCACTCCTCATCGTGGCGTTCGCCGGTGTGCCGTGGCTGGCCGGCGACTACTGGCTCAACGCCATCCTGATCCCCTTCCTGGTGCTGTCCCTGGCCGGGCTGGGTCTCAACCTGCTGACCGGCTATGCCGGCCAGACCTCGGTCGGCTCGGCCGGCTTCATGGCCGTCGGGGCATTTGCGACGTATGCGTTCCTCTTGCGCGTGCCGGTACTGCCGCTGCCGGTGGCCCTGCTGGCGGGCGGGGCAGTCGCGGCAGCGGTGGGCTTCGTGTTCGGTATCCCGAGCAACCGCATCAAGGGCTTCTACCTGATGGCGACGACGCTGGCGGCGCAGTTCTTCCTGGAGTGGGTATTCACCAAGTTCCCGTGGTTCTACAACCATGCCTCGTCCGGCACCATCGCGGCGCCGCGCCTGGCGTTGTTCGGCCACGACATCTCCGGCCCGGTCGGACGCTACTTGCTGACCTTGTCGGTGGTGACGCTGCTGACGTGGGTCGCCCGTAACCTGGTGGGCAGCCGCCTGGGCCGCAACTGGATGGCGATCCGCGACATGGATACCGCTGCGGCGGTGATCGGTATCGATGTGGACCACCACAAGCGCCTCGCCTTTGCCGTGAGTTCCTTCTACCTGGGCATCGCCGGTGCGTTGTGGGCTTTCGCCTACCTGGGTACGGCCAGCGCAAGCAGCTTCGACATCAACCGGTCGTTCCAGATCCTGTTCATCATCATCATCGGCGGCATGGGCAGTGTCGCCGGCAACTTCATCGGCGCGGCCTTCATCAGCCTGTTGCCGATCTTCCTGAGCCAGGCCGGCCAAGCCTTGCTGGGCGGCAACGTCGATCCCGGCCAGATCCAGAATCTCCAGAAGATCATCTTCGGGGCCCTGATCATCACCTTTCTGGTCAAGGAGCCGGAAGGGCTGGTGCGTCTGCTGGCCGGTCTGCGCGAACGTCTCGCGGTGTGGCCGCTGCGCTTCTGAGTGCGGTCCGCCTCCGCACACCTTCCAAACCCGATAGAGAGAACCCCATCATGACCACTTTCCTCCGGCGCGTGGCCGTTGCGGCCGCGCTCGCCGCGGCTTTCTGCGGCCACGCCGATGCTGCGCCCAGCGAGCAGTTCTTCCCCCTCGCCACCTATCGCGTCGGCGCCTATGCCTCCAGCGGCATTCCGGTCTGGGCCGGGATGATCGACTACCTGCGCTACATCAACGAGGTGGAGGGCGGTATCAACGGCGTCAAGCTGGTCTGGCAGGAATGCGAGACCGAATGGACGGCCGAAAAGGGCATCGAGTGCTACGAGCGCTTCAAGAAGGGCCTCAACGGCGCCCCGGTGGCGATCTACCACCCCAACGGCGCGCCTGCCGCCTACGCGCTTTCGGACAAGGCTGCTGCCGACCGGATTCCCCTCATCACCCTCGGCTATGGCCGTACCGAGGCCACGGACGGTGCCGTGTTTCCGCACAACTTTCCGGTGATGCTGACTTTTTACAGCGAGGCCTCGGCGGTCATCAACTACATCGCCCAGCGCGAAGGCGGCTTCGCCAAGCTGAAGGGCAAGAAGATCGCCACGGTCTATCACGACTCCGCCTACGGTCGCGAGACCCAGGGACCGCTCAAGCTGCTGGCGGAGAAGTACGGCTTCGAGAACATCCAGATTCCGGTGGCCGATCCGGGCAACGAGCAGTCCAGCCAGTGGCGCCAGGTACGCCAGGCCAAGCCGGACTGGGTCTTCCTGCGCACCTGGGGCGTGTCGACGCCGGTGGCGATCAAGACGGCGGCGCGCTTCGGCTTTCCGGCGGACCACATCATCGGTGACATCTGGGCCAGCTCCAACGAGGACGTGCTGCCGGCCGGCGATGCCGGCAAGGGCTACCTGGCACTGACGCCTTACCCCGGCGGCGCCGACTTCGACATCCACAAGCGCATCAAGACCCACATCCTCGACAAGGGCAGGAGCGACCTGAAGGACCCGAAGAGCTTCGGCAGCGTTTATTACAACTCCGGCCTTGTGAACGCGGCCATCGCCGTGGAGGCAATCCGCGCCGGCCAGAAGAAGTTCGGCAACCGGCCACTCACCGGCGACGAGGGCCGCTGGGGCCTCGAACACCTCAATCTCGATGACGCGCGCCTGAAGGAGATCGGCTTCCTGGGCCTGATGCAGCGCCTGCAGCTGTCGTGCTCAGACCACGAGGGCGGCGGTTCGGTACGCGTCCAGCAGTGGGATGGCAAGAGCTGGAAGCTCATCACCGACTGGGTGTCGTCCGACCGCAAGACCCTGCGTCCATTGATCGACGCCAAGTCCGCGGCGTATGCCAGGGAGAAGGGCCTCGTGCCACGCAATTGCGCCCGCGAGTCCTGATCCGGCTGTCCATCTTCCGATACCAACGATCCATTTCCAGCAACAGAGAAACGACGATGTCCAACATCCTGAAGCGCACCCTCATCGCCGCCACGCTGGCGGCCTCCGTCCTCGGCGTCAATGCGGCCAGTGCCGCCGCCAACGAACAGTTCATCCCGCTGCCCACCTACCGGGTCGGGCCCTACGCATCGAGCGGCATTCCCTGGTGGGCGGGGGTGATCGACTACCTGCGCTACGTGAATGAAGTCGAGGGCGGCGTCGACGGCGTCAAACTGGTCTGGAAGGAGTGTGAGACCGAATGGAGCACCGATCGCATCGTCGAGTGCTACGAGCGCTACAAGAAGGGCGACAACGGCGCACCCACGGCTTTCTTCTTCACCCACAGCACGCCGGCCTCATATGCCCTGATGGACAAGGGCGTGGCGGACAGAATTCCGTTGGTGGACCCGGCTGGCGGGCGCACCGAATCCACCGACGGCAGCGTCTTCCCGTACGCCTTCCCGCTGCTGCTCAACTACTACAGCCAGGCCTCGGTGGGCATCAACTACATCGCGCAGAAGGAGGGCGGATTCGACAAGCTGAAGGGCAAGAAGATCGTCACTGTCTTCCACGATTCCGCCTACGGCCGCGAAACCCAGGCGCCGATGGCGCTGCTCGCCAAGAAGTACGGTTTCGAGAACATCCAGATCCCGGTCGCCGATCCGGGCAACGAGCAATCCGCCCAATGGCGCCAAGTTCGCCAGATCAAGCCGGACTGGGTCTTCCTGCGCACCTGGGGGGTGTCGACGCCGGTGGGCATCAAGACGGCGGCGCGCTTCGGCATTCCGGTGGACCGTCTCATCGGCGACGTGTGGGCCGGTTCCGAGGCCGACGTACTGCCGGCCGGGCCGGCGGCCAAGGGCTACCAGGCCATCGCACCCTTCCCCGGCGGGGCGGGCTTCGAGATCCACAAGCGCCTTAAGAAATTCATCCTCGACGCGGGCAAAAGCGACCTGAAGGATCCCAAGTTCTTCGGCAGCGTGTACTACAACATCGGCCTCATCAACGCTGCGATGGCCGTCGAGGCGCTGCGTGCCGGCCACAAGAAATTCGGCAACCGTCCGCTCAACGGCGAGGAAGGGCGCTGGGCCTTTGAGCACCTCGACGTGACCGACGCGCCTGAAGGAGATCGGTTTCGTCGGCCTGCTGCAGAAACTCAAGCTGTCGTGCAACGAGCACGAGGGCGGTGGCGCCGCGCGCGTCCAGCAATGGGACGGCAAGAAGTGGGTGCTGGTGACTGACTGGGTGCAGGCCGACCGCCAGACGCTGCGCACGCTGATCGACGCCAAGGCGGCGGCTTACGCCAAGGAAAAGAACATCAAGCCACGCGATTGCAGCAAGGAATCGTGATTCCGCCGGGGCCCGGCGGGGCCCCGCCTTTCACCCCAGCGTGGAGCCTTTCCATGAGTCAACCAGTCCCCGACACTCCGACCCAGGCCTTGCTGGAGGTCGACGACATCGAGGTCGTGTACGACGGCGCCATTCTCGCCGTGGCCGGCGTGTCGCTGACCGTCGGCCACGGCACGGTGGTCGCCCTGCTCGGCGCCAACGGGGCCGGCAAGAGCACGACCTTGAAGGCCGTCTCCGGCCTTGTCCAGGCCGACCGCGCCCGCGTCAGTCGCGGCCATATCCGCTTCCAGGGGCGGCCGGTCGCCGGCGTCGCGCCCCATCTGCTGGCCCGCGAGGGCATTGTCCATGTGCTTGAAGGGCGGCATGTCTTCCCGCAACTCAGCGTCGAGGAAAACCTGCGGAGCGGTGGCTTCCTGCGCGGGCTGCGGCGGCGGGAGATGGAGGCCGCGCTGGAGCGCATCTACGCGTGGTTCCCGCGCCTCAAGGTCAAGCGCAGCACAACTGCCGGGCTCACCTCCGGCGGCGAGCAGCAGATGCTGGCGGTGGGCCGTGCGCTGATGACGCAGCCACGCCTGGTGCTGCTCGACGAACCGTCGATGGGGCTTGCGCCGATGGTCGTCGAGGAGATCTTCGAGATCGTCAGCCAGCTGAACACCAGCGAAGGCATCGGCTTCCTGATCGCCGAGCAGAACATCAACGTCGCCCTGCGCCATGCCCATTACGGCTACGTGCTGGAGAACGGACGCGTGGCCGCTGAAGGGCTCGCCGCTGTCCTTGCCGCGCGGGAGGACATCCACCACCACTACCTGGGCGCTTAGCCAGCTTGCTGCTGAGGCAGCGCCCGAGCAGCAAGCACGCTGCCCCCTCAGCAGGGCTGCGTCGCATACGCCCGGAAAAGCGCGGCGGCAGGAGGTTGCGGCGGATGGCATGTTTTCTGCGAAACATCGGTATTCCGCGGTGCATCCGTACCTGCCGCCAGGCCTCCGCCTCTTCCCGAACACCCACTTGGATATCATCAAATGAGCAAGACCATCCGCTTCAACGCCTTTGAAATGAACTGCGTCGGCCACCAGTCGCCGGGGTTGTGGACGCATCCCCGCGACCGCTCCTGGCAGTACAAGGACCTGGAATACTGGACCGACCTGGCCAAGATCCTCGAGCGCGGCTTCTTCGATGCGGTGTTCATCGCCGACGTGGTGGGTTACTACGACGTGTACAAGGGCGACAACTACCATGCCCTCCACCAGGGGGTGCAGATCCCGGTCAGCGATCCGCTGCAGCTGGCGGCGCCGATCGCGATGGTCACCGAGCACCTGGGCATCGGCATCACCGCGTCCACGTCTTTCGAACACCCTTACACGTTCGCCCGTCGCCTGGCCACCGCGGACCATCACACCAAGGGGCGGGTCGGCTGGAACATCGTCACGTCCTACCTGGAGAGCGGCGCCCGCAACGTGGGTGAGGGCGGCCTGCGGCGCCACGACAATCGCTACGAGGTGGCGGCGGAGTATGTCGAGGTGCTCTACAAGCTGCTCGAAGGCAGCTGGGAGGACGGGGCGGTGCGGCGTGACAAGGCCAGCCGCGTCTTCATCGATCCGGACAAGGTCCATGAGATCGGCCACAAGGGGCGCTATTTCGACGTGCCCGGCTACCATCTGTGCGAGCCGTCGCCCCAGCGTACACCCGTGCTCTTCCAGGCTGGGGCGTCGGGGGCCGGCAAGGCCTTCGCGGCGAACCACGCCGAGTGCGTGTTCGTGTCCACCCCGGCGCGCTCCACGCTGCAGCAATACGTGGCGGACATCCGTCAGCAGGCCGCCGCGGCCGGCCGCGACCCGTCCAAGGTGCTGGTCTATGCGCTGGTGACGGTGATCGTGGACGAGACCGACGAGAAGGCCTGGGCCAAGTTCGAGGAATACAAGCAGCACGTGTCCTACGACGGGGCGCTGGTGTTGCTGTCGGGCTGGAGCGGCATCGATTTCGGCAAGTACGCGCCGCAGGACCCGGTGCGCGCGGTGGAGACCAACGCCATCGTGTCTGTGGTCGAACACCTGGCCAAGGGCGACAAGGAATGGACCATCGACGAACTGGCGCGCTGGGCCGGCATCGGCGGGCTGGGGCCGGTTTTCGTCGGCTCGCCGTCCACCGTGGCGGACACCCTCCAGCAATGGGTCGAGGAGACCGACGTGGATGGTTTCAACCTGGCCTATGCGCTGTCCCACGAGACCTTCGAGGACGTCGTCGAGTACCTCGTGCCGGAACTGCAGCGCCGCGGCGTCTATCCCACGGCGTACAAGCCGGGCAGCTTGCGCGAGAAGCTGTTCGGTGAGGGGCCCCGGCTGCCGGACAGCCACCCGGCGGCCCGTTATCGGGATATCGAGGCAGTGAAAGCCGCGAGCCGCGAAGCGGCCTGAGCGTGCCCCGAGGTGCTCGCCGTCCCGGCGCAGGGGCTCGCGAGTACCTCCGGGATAGTCGCGCCCCCCTCCGGGATAGTCGCGAGTACCCCGGAGGTACCCGCGCCCCCCGCCGAGGGGGTCCGTCCTGTATCAGAGGGCCTCGATTGGGTGCGGGGGATAGGGCGGGTCTGTCTCCGGGGGCCTCGCGAGGAGCTTCCGGACAGGCGGCCCCTATCCCGGAGTCTCTCGCGAGCAGCTCCGGGCTCCTCGCGAGGAGCTTTTGGACAGGGGCCGCCTGTCGGTGGGATAGACGGGGCTGTCCCGGAGGTACTCGCGAGGAGCGCGCGGACAGGGCACGACATTCGCCGAGCTCCTCACGAGGAGCATCCGGATAGTCGCGACGGTTCCGGAAGCGGTCTGGCCGAGCGGATTCCCTGGGCGGAGTGGCCCGGCCCGACGCAGGCGCTCAATCCCAGCTCAGCGCACCGCCCGTCTGGTACTCCGTGACACGGGTCTCGAAGAAGTTCTTCTCCTTGCGCAGGTTGGCTTGCTCGTCGAGCCACGGCAGCACGCTCTCGGCGCCGGGGAACGGCTCCGCGAGGCCGACCTGGCGGGCGCGGCGGTTGGCCATGAAGCGGAACTGGGCGGTATGCAGTTCCGCGTTGTAGCCGAGGATAGGGTCGCGCAGGATGTAGTCGGCGTAGGCGCGCTCGGCGGCCTCGGCCTCGTCCCAGAGGGTGCGCAGGGCGGCGGGGTCGAGGGTGAGTTGTTCTTCCTTGAGCAGTTCGCGCACCACGCGGATGCCGAAGGCGCAGTGCAGGACCTCGTCGCGCATGATGTACTGGAGCTGTTCGGCGGCGCCCTTCATGAGGCCGCGGCGCTGCAGTGCGAAGATCGGCGAGAAGCCGTTGTAGAACCAGCAGCCCTCGAAGATCGCCGCGAAGAAGAAGTAGGACAGCGCGAACTCGTGCAGGTTGTCCCGCTCGCGCAGGTCGAAGTCCGGGCGCATCACCCGCTCCAGGCGCCGGTTGGCGAGGGCGATCTTGCCGTGGATGGCCGGCACGACGCGGTAACGATTGTAGATTTCCTGCTGGTCGAGGCCGATGGATTCGATGCAGTGCTGGTAGGTCCAGGTGTGCAGGGCTTCCTCGTACACCTGGCGGGCCTGGTAGATCTGCAGCTCGGGGGCGCTCATCTTCTCCATCACCGCCAGGCCGATGTTGCGCATGGCCAGGATGTCGGAGGTGGTGAGGTAGGCCAGCACGTTCTCGAAGACGTGGCGCTCGGCGGACGTGAGCTTGTGGTGGTAGTCGTGCACGTCCTGGGCCATGGAGATTTCCAGCGGCGTCCAGTGGTTGCGGTTGGCCTTGAGGAAGAACTCCCAGGCCCACGGGTACTTGAAGGGCGCGAGCTGGTTGATGTCGGTGTGGCCGCCGACGATGCGCTTGTCGGCGGCATTCACCGGGGCCAGCGCGGCGGACTGCGGCGCGCCGGCCGGGCGCACGGGGGCGTCCCAGTCGTTGAAGGGGGCGTTCATTGGCAGGACTCGCATTCCGGGTTGTCGATGGAGCAGAAGCGCGGGGCGTCTTCGCTGGCGGGCGCGGTGTGCTCCCGTTCGCCGGCCTTTTCCATCTGGCTGGCGCCGAGGGTGCGCAGGTAGTAGGTGGTCTTGAGGCCGCGCAGCCAGGCCAGCTTGTAGGTTTCGTCCAGCTTGCGGCCGGACGGCGTGGCGAGGTAGAGGTTGAGGGACTGGGCCTGATCGATCCACTTCTGGCGGCGGGCCGCCGCTTCGATCAGCCACGCGGGGTCGATCTCGAAGGCGGTGGCGTAGCGGGCCTTGAGTTCGTCCGGCACCCGGTCGATGCGGGCCAGCGAGCCGTCGAAGTACTTGAGGTCGGCGACCATCACTTCGTCCCACAGGTCCAGCGCCTTCAGGTCGCGCACCAGCGCCTCGTTGACCACCGTAAATTCGCCGGACAGGTTGGATTTGACGTAGAGGTTCTGGTAGGCCGGCTCGATGCTGGCCGATACGCCGACGATGTTGGAGATAGTGGCGGTCGGGGCGATGGCGACGCAGTTGGAGTTGCGCATGCCGTGGCGGGCGATGCGCTCGCGCAGGGCGGCCCAGTCCAGGCGGCTGTCCCGGTTTACCTCCAGGTGGCCGGCGCGCGCCTCGGCGAGCAGCTCCAGGCTGTCCAGCGGCAGGATGCCCTTGTCCCACAGGCTGCCGTCGAAGCTGGTGTAGCGGCCCCGTTCGTGGGCCAGCTCGGTGGACGCCCAGTAGGCCTGGTAGCACACGGCCTCCATGCTGCGGTCGGCAAACTCCACCGCTTCAGCGGAGGCGTAGGGCAGGCCGAGGGCGTACAGGCAGTCGGCAAAGCCCATGATGCCGAGCCCCACCGGACGGTGCTGCAGGTTGGCGCGGCGGGCCTTGGGGGTGGCGTAGAAGTTGATGTCCACCACGTTGTCGAGCATGCGCAGCGCGGTGCGGATGGTCCGGGCCAGTTTGTCGGTGTCGAGCTGGCCGTCCTTGAGGTGGGCGGGCAGGTTGACCGAACCCAGGTTGCACACCGCGGTTTCGCTGTCGGAGGTGTTGAGGGTGATCTCTGTGCACAGGTTGGAGCTGTGCACGACGCCCACGTGCTGCTGCGGCGAGCGCAGGTTGCAGGCGTCCTTGAAGGTGATCCACGGGTGGCCGGTCTCGAACAGCATGGTGAGCATCTTGCGCCACAGCTGGACGGCCGGTAGGCGCTTGAAGAGACGCAGCCCGCCCGCGTCGGCGCGGGCCTCGTAGGCGACGTAGGCGGCTTCGAAGTCGGTGCCGTAGCGCTCGTGCAGGTCGGGCACGTCCGACGGGGAGAACAGGGTCCATTCGGCGTTCTCATGCACCCGTTTCATGAACAGGTCGGGAATCCAGTTGGCGGTGTTCATGTCGTGGGTGCGCCGCCGCTCGTCGCCGGTGTTCTTGCGCAGGTCGAGGAATTCCTCGATGTCCAGGTGCCAGGTCTCCAGATAGGCGCACACCGCGCCCTTGCGCTTGCCGCCCTGGTTCACGGCGACGGCGGTGTCGTTGACCACCTTGAGGAAGGGGATCACGCCCTGGCTCTGGCCATTGGTGCCATTGATGCGGCTGCCGAGGGCGCGCACCGGGGTCCAGTCGTTGCCGAGGCCGCCGGCGTACTTCTGCAGCAGCGCGTTCTCCTTGACGGCCTGGTAGATACCTTCCAGGTCGTCCGAGACGGTGGTGAGGTAGCACGAGGACAGCTGGGAATGGCGCGTGCCGCTGTTGAACAGGGTCGGCGTCGAGCACATGAAGTCGAAGCTCGAGATCAGCGCGTAGAACTCGATGGCGCGGGCTTCCCGGTCGATCTCGTTGAGGGCGAGGCCCATCGCGACGCGCATGAAGAAGATCTGCGGCAGCTCGATGCGGCGCCCCTCCACGTGCAGGAAGTAGCGGTCGTAAAGGGTTTGCAGGCCGAGGTAGCCGAACTGCAGGTCGCGTTCGGGGCGCAGGGCGGCGGCGAGGCGGGCCAGGTCGAAGTCGGCCAGGCGCGGGTCGAGCAGCCCGGCGGCGATCCCGCGGGCGACGAATTCCGGCAGCTGCTCGGCGTACAGCCCGGCCAGCGCATCGAGCTGCACGCCGTGGCCCAGCACTTCCCGCGCCAGGCTGACCAGCAGCAGGCGTGCGCTGGCCTGGTTGTAGCCGGGTTCGCGCTCGATCAGCCCGCGGGCGGCGAGGATCAGGGCCTGGTCCACGTCGGCGAGGGGAACGCCGTCGTAGAGGTTGCGGAGGGCGTGGTCGAGGATGGCCTGGGGGCTGACGCCGTCGCCCAGGCCGGCGCAGGCGGTCCGGCAGTTGGCGAGCAGGCGGACGGTGTCGAGGGGGATGCGGCGCTCGCCGTCCTGGACGTGGAGGATAGGCGCGGCGGCGGCGTCGACCGGCACGGCGGCCCGTTCCGCCGAGCGGCGTTCCCGGTACAGCACGTAGGCGCGGGCCACGTCGTGTTCGCCGGAGCGCATCAGGGCCAGTTCGACCTGGTCCTGGATGTCCTCGATGGACACCGTGCCGCCGTCGGGCAGGCGGCGGGTGAGGGCGCGCAGCACGGTGTCGGTGAGGCGGCCGACGATCTCGCGGACGCGGGACGAGGCGGCGCTGGCGTTGCCCTCCACGGCGAGGAAGGCCTTGGTCATGGCCACGGCGATCTTGTCGGCGTTGAAGGCAACGACGGCTCCGTTGCGGCGGATGACCTGCAGCGCGGCGACGGCGGTTTCATGGCTGCCGGCGTGGCTCGGCGAGGATTCGAGGATGGCGGTCTGCAAGCGGGTTCTCCGTGTCCGGGGGGCAGAGAGCCGAGGGAGCGATTGGAGCGCGGCAGCGGGAACCCGGCAGGGCGGCCCGCCGCACGACGGCGGCAAGACTCCTCGTTTCAGGGACACCCCGCCCCAAAAGCGCAAAAGGATTGGGCCATGGCAGGTCTCCTGACTCTCGGGTCCATGTGTCGTGCCGGCCTTCCCGGAGCGCATCCAGTGGCTGTGGGGGCACGAAACTCGCCGATTACAGTTGCGGGGGCAGTGCCGGCATTGAGACCTTGGTCTCGCACCGGCTTCCCTTTTCATCCCCTGGCGGGGAACCAATGACGGGGCGGAGTTTAGGCGGCGGCCGGGCGGGCTGTCAATGCGTTGATCGGCTATTTAGTGATCGAGCTTGTCGATTTATCAACCAATAGTAGGTTGTGGGCGGAGCATGTCGTTATGCGCGCACACCCGGGCCTGCCGCGGGAATGGGCGTGCGGTGGCCCATGGATGCGTGGGTAGATACCCGGCGGCTGTTTGCTGCCTTGGGCTCGGCGCTTGCATCCGCGTACGGATCAATTTATGTTCAAACGACTGTACGAGGACGGAGTATCAGAAGTGGCTGCACCGAAAGCTGGCGAGACCCCCAATGCGGACACCCGCGAACGAATCCTTGATGCGGCCGAGCGCCTCTTCATGGCCAACGGCTACGACGGGACGTCGATGCGCCAGATCACCAGCGGGGCGGCCGTCAACCTGGCGGCGGTGAATTACCACTTCGGCTCCAAGGAGTCCCTGATGCAGGAGGTCTTCCGCCGGCGGCTCGACTGGCTGAACGACGAGCGCATGCGCATCCTCGATGCGCTGGAGCGGGAATCGGCGGGCAAGCCGCTCAAGCCGTCGCAGATCGTGGACGGCTTTTTCGGGACGCTGCTGCGCCTGGCCGACAACGAGGCCCGCGGCGGCATGACCTTTCTGCGCCTGCTCGGGCGAACCCTCACCGAGCCCACAGAGTTCATCCACACCTTCCTCGCCCGGGAATACCGCGCCGTCGTCGAGCGCTACAAGGACGCACTGTTCAAGGCGCTGCCGGATGTGCCCAAGTCCGAGATCGTCTGGCGCTTCCACTTCATGCTCGGCGCCACCTCGTTCGCGATCGCCGGCATTGACGCGCTGCGTGTGGTAACCGATTGGCAGATCGAGGATGAAACGGAGATGGACCGCTTCGATCGCCTGCTGCCGCGGCTGATGTCCTTCCTGCTCGGCGGCCTGCGGGCACCGCTGCCGCAGTTCGAGGGCGCCGCGGACTGACGCGCCGCCCGGCTGGCTGCCCGAGGCTTCGGGCAGCAGGGGCCGCATCTGGAGCGCCGGGACGTGCGTTCCACCACCTGTATCTGACGATTCGCATCGCCGGCACGCAAAAAAAGACTTGCCGGCTCGTTGCAAGCTCCTTATTATCAAACGAACGTTTGAATATAGTGATTCCAGGAGGCCTTGGAGTAGCAGGGCTGTTTTTTTGCCTCTCGGTTAAAACGAACGTTTGTGCATTCCAGTTTCGATGTTCTTGCTTATTACAAAAGTACAAAAGGAGACGACTTGATGCGAAACATGCTGCAGCCCCGCGTTATCCCGTTGCTCATATCGGCGCTGGCATTTTCCGGCTCGGCAGGCGCCGCCGGCTTCCAGCTCATGGAGCAGAACGGTTCAGGGCTTGGAACGGCCTATGCCGGCCAGGCTGCCGTTGCCGAGGACGCGAGCACGATCTATTTCAATCCGGCCGGAATGACGCTGCTGTCGGGTACTCACAACATCAGCGCAGTAGGCACGCTGATCAGTCGGAGTAGCCGCTTCACCGATCAAGGAACCACGCCCATGCCGGTCATCAATCCGCTGACTGGAGCGCCAACGGGCGCATTCCATCCGCTCGGTGACTCGGGAGGCAATGGGGGTGGCGTGCATGCGGTACCGGCGATCTACTACGCCTACGCCTTGGCGCCAGACTGGCGGCTGGGCCTGGGAATAGGGCCGACCTTCGCCGACGAGACGGAATACGACAGCACCTTCGTCGGACGCTTCTCTGGCCAGAAGACCCGCATCCGCCATATCAACGTCAATCCGTCCGTCGCCTACCGTGTCAATGAGCGGCTGTCGCTTGGCGTCGGCGTCGACTACGTCGTCAGCAAGATCGAATTCACACAGGCCACGCCCTACGTCGGCGCGCCGGTCGGGCGGCTCAAGGGCGATGGTCGGGCCTGGGGCTACAACGCCGGCCTGATGTATCAGCTGGACGAGGCCACCTGGCTGGGCGTGAGCTACCGCTCCAAGGTGAAGGTCGATCTCGACGGCACGCAGACCGTGCCGGGCCTGGTCGATCGGTCGATCACCGCCTCCATCGAGACGCCCGACACCTTGTCTGTCGCGCTCCAGCACAAGCTCAACGAGCGCTGGACGCTGCTCGGCGACTACTCCTGGACCGGCTGGAGCAGCCTGCAGACGCTGGCGCCCAAAGTAGCTGCCAACGGTGCGGCTGCCACGGCACCGCTGCGCTACAACTTCAAGGACACCTGGCGCGTGGGCGTCGGCGCAACCTGGCAGTACAACCAGGACTGGAAACTGCGCGCCGGTACCGCCTTCGACAAGAACCCGATTCCCGACGATGCCAGTCGCACGATGACCGTGCCCGACGCGGACCGCATCTGGTTGGCCTTCGGCGCCAAGTGGGCCGTCGCGCCCAATACCAGCCTGGATTTCGGCTACGCCCACCTGTTCCTCAAGGACACCCACACGGCGCGGGCGGTCACGAACACCGCCGAGACGGTGACCCTGCAGACCGTACGAGGCAAGTTCGAGAACAGCGTCGATCTGCTATCCGTCCAGCTGAACTACGCCTTCTGATGCGTCGCCACGATTTTTATATACCCTTAATGCATAATCCTGATTGCTGAAGGAGACAGCCCTTGAACAAGTTGATCGTAAGAAAGGCCGCGGTCCTCGGCGCCGGCGTGATGGGCGCGCAGATCGCCGCCCACCTCGCCAATGCCGACGTGCCCGTCGTGCTGTTCGACCTGCCCTCCAAGGACGGCGACAAGAACGCGGTTGTAAGGAAAGCCCTCGACGGCCTCAAGAAGCTCGACCCGGCGCCGCTGGCGAGCAAGGACACGCTGCGCTTCATCGACGCCGCCAACTATGAGGAACACCTACCGCTGCTCGCCGACTGCGACCTGATCATCGAGGCGATTGCCGAGCGTATGGACTGGAAGCACGATCTCTACGCGAAGATCAGCCCCTTCCTGGCGCCGGACGCGGTGATCGCGTCGAACACCTCCGGCCTGTCGATGAACGCGCTGGAGCAGGGCCTGCCGGAGGTGTTGCGCCCGCGTTTCTGCGGTGTGCACTTCTTCAACCCGCCACGCTACATGCATCTGGTGGAGCTCATCGCCACGCAGCGCACCGATGCCACGCTGCTCGACGCATTGGAAACTTGGCTCACGTCCCGGCTCGGCAAAGGCGTGATCCGCGCGCTGGACACACCGAACTTCGTCGCCAACCGCATCGGCGTCTTCTCCATCCTGGCGGTGATGCACCATACCCAGGCCTTCGGCCTTGGCTTCGACGAGGTCGATGCGCTGACCGGCCCGAAGATCGGCCGGCCGAAGAGCGCAACCTACCGCACCGCCGATGTGGTCGGCCTGGACACGCTGGCCCACGTCATCAAGACGATGCAGGACACCCTGCCCGACGACCCTTGGCATGCGCACTTCACCACGCCGGCCTGGCTGAAGTTGCTGATCGCGCAGGGCGCCCTCGGGCAGAAGACCCGCTGCGGCATCTTCCGCAAGCAGGGTAAGGAGATTCAGGTGCTCGACCTGGCCGAGCAGGGCTATCGGCCGTCCTCCGCTGAAATTGCCGACGAGGTCGCTGCGATCCTCAAGATCCGGAACCCGGCGGAGAAATTCGCCGCACTGCGGGCCTCGCAACATCCCCATGCGCAATTCCTGTGGGCGATCTTCCGCGACATCTTCCACTACGCTGCTGTGCAGCTCGAGAACGTGGCCGATAACGCCCGCGACCTCGACCTGGCCATGCGCTGGGGCTTCGGCTGGGCGCAAGGGCCGTTCGAAACTTGGCAGGCTGCCGGTTGGTCCGCCATTGCCGATGCGGTGGCCGCCGACATTGCGGCCGGTAAAGCCATGAGCGATGTGCCGCTGCCGGCCTGGGCGCTGGAAGCCGGCCGCACTGGCGTGCATACGCCAGAGGGCTCCTGGTCGGCCCGCCGCAATACCTACGTGCCGCGTTCCGACTTGCCGGTTTACCGCCGCCAGCTCTTCCCTGAGCGGGTGCTCGGCGAGAACGTGGCGTCACCGGAACAGTCCGGCGAGACCCTGTACGAGAACGACGGCGTGCGCCTTTGGCGTCTGCCTGCGGTCGATGCCGGTATCGGCATCGTGTCGATCAAGTCGAAGATGCATACCATCGGCAACGAGGTGCTCGACGGTGTCATCGCCGCGGTGCGCCAGGCGGAAACCACGCTCGACGGTCTCGTCGTGTGGCACGAGGCGCCGTTCGCTGTCGGGGCCAATCTGCAGCAGGTGGCGGAAGCCATCAGCGCCGGCCGCTTCGACGTGCTGGAGGCGACCGTCGAGAAGTTCCAGCGCGCCTCGCAGGCGTTGAAGTATGCGCAGGTTCCGGTCGTTGCCGCGGTGCAGGGCATGGCGCTCGGCGGCGGTTGCGAGTTCGTCATGCATGCGGGCAAGCGCGTGCTGGCGCTGGAGAGCTACGTGGGCCTGGTGGAAGCCGGTGTCGGCCTGATCCCGGCGGGTGGCGGCTGCAAGGAGTTCGCGGTGCGTGCGGCTGAACTGGCCGCCCAGTCCGCAACGCCGACGGAGGTGTTCAACTTCCTGCAGCCGGTGTTCCAGACGATTGCGATGGCGAAGGTCGCCAAAAGCGCCGAGGAGGCCATCGACTACGGCTTCGCCCGGCCGTCAGACACCATCCTCTTCAATGCCCACGAACTGCTGTGGGTTGCCATCCGCGAAGCACGCGCCATGGCCGATGCCGGCCACACCCCGCCGCAGCTGGCCCGAGGCATTCCGGTCGCCGGCAAGAACGGCATCGCCACCTTCGAGATGATGCTGGTGAACATGAAGGAAGGCGGGATGATCTCCGCCCACGATTACAAGGTGGCCAAGGCGGCTGCCACTGCCCTGTGCGGTGGCGAGGTGGAAACCGGCAGCCTGGTGGACGAGGAATGGCTGCTCACCGTCGAGCGCCGCCTGTTCGTCGCACTGCTGAAAGATCCCCTCACGCAAGCCCGCATCCAGCACATGCTGGAAACCGGCAAGCCGCTGCGCAACTGATCGGGCCAAGGAGACAAAGCCATGAGCAAACAGATTCAAGACGCCTACATCGTCGCCGCGACCCGCCTGCCGGTGGCCAAGCGCAACGGCGCATTCCGTAATGTCCGTCCGGACGACATGCTGGCTGCGGTCCTCAAGTCCGTCGTGGCCCAGGTGCCGGGCATCGATCCGGCCCTGATCGGCGACGTCATCGTCGGCTGTGCGATGCCGGAGGCGGAGCAGGGCATGAACGTCGCCCGCATCGGCCTCCTGCTGGCCGGTTTGCCGACCAGCGTGCCGGGGCTGACGATCAACCGCTTCTGCTCGTCCGGCGTGCAGGCGGTAGCCGATGCAGCAAACCAGATCCGTCTGGGCCTGGCTGACGTGATGATCGCCGCCGGTACCGAGTCGATGAGCGTGATGCCGCAGATGATGGGCAACAAGATGTCGATGAACCCGGCGATCTTCGCCCACGAGGAGAACCTGGGCATCGCCTACGGCATGGGCCTCACCGCAGAAAAGGTCGCCCAGCAATGGAAGGTCGGCCGCGAGGCCCAGGACCAGTTCGCGCTGGCGTCCAATCAGAAGGCCTGCGCGGCGATCCTGGCCGGCCATTTCAACGCCGAGACGACGCCTTACAGCTTCACCGAGCACGTCCCCGATCTGGTGAGCGGGCAGGTTCGCGCCCGTCAGCGCACCGTCGAGGTGGACGAAGGGCCGCGCCAGGATGCCTCGCTGGAGAAGCTCGGCAAATTGAAGCCGGTGTTCAACGTGCGCGGCTCGGTTACCGCTGGCAACTCGTCGCAGATGTCGGATGGCGCCGGGGCGGTGATGCTGGTGTCGGAGAAGATCTTGCGGGAACACAAGCTGACGCCGCTGGCCCGCTTCGCCGGTTATGCGGTGGCTGGCGTGGCGCCGGACATCATGGGCATCGGTCCGGTAGCGGCGATTCCGAAGGCGCTGGCCCAGGCCGGCATCCGCCAGGACGAGCTGGACTGGATCGAACTGAACGAAGCTTTCGCCGCCCAGTCGCTGGCGGTGATGCAGGAGCTCGGCCTCGATCCGGACAAGGTCAATCCGCTCGGTGGCGCCATCGCCCTCGGCCATCCTCTCGGCGCGACTGGTGCGATCCGCACCGCCACCGTGGTGCACGGCCTGCAGCGCACCGGCGGCCGCTATGGCATGGTGACGATGTGCATCGGCACAGGCATGGGCGCCGCCGGTATCTTCGAGCGCGTGTGACGATGCGTCCCGCGCGCCTGCATCTGGGGGCGCGGGGCTTTACCACCGCCATTCATGACCATAAAAGAAGAACAGACCATGAAGCCCGCCTGGCTCGCCAAACTTCCGCCCGCGTGGCGTGCCCGCATGGTGCGCCTGGGCTTCAACCTGCACCCGGCTTTCCGCGGTACGGGCGGGCGGGTCGTGCATGTGGGGCGGGACCTGCGCCACATCCGTATAGCGCTGCCCCTGTCGTGGAAGACCCGCAACATCGTCGGTTCGCTGTACGGCGGCTCGCTGTTCGCGATCACCGACGGGGCGCACCCGATGATGCTGATGGCGGCATTAGGCGACGGTTACATCGTGTGGGACAAGGCGGCGAGTATCCGCTACCGCAAACCGGGCTACACGACGCTGTACGCCGACTTCGTGCTGAGTCCCGACGAGCTGGCCGACATCCGCGCCGCGCTGGCGCAGCAGCCGGAGCTGGAGCGGACCTTCCAGGTCGAACTGAAGGACGCGCAGGGTGTCGTGCATACGGTGGTGGAGCGCACCGTTTATATCGCCGAGAAGAATTTCTACCGGAAGAAATCCGCTGGAGGAGAGCAATGAGTCAATTTCATCGTTTCGCCGGGGCCGCCTTGCTGGCGACCCTGCTGGCTGCGCCCGGGCTGCACGCCGCGGAAGTCGCCGGCGTGAAGATCGAAGAGCGGGCCCGCGTCGGCAACAGCGAGCTGGTGCTGAACGGCGCCGGCCTGCGCAGCAAACTGTTCATCAAGCTCTATGTCGGCGCGCTGTATGTGCCGCAGAAGAGCGGCACGGCCGCTGCACTGATCGACGCCACCACGCCGCGCCGGATGAGCCTGCGCCTGCTGCGCGACATCAGCGCCGACACGCTGCATTCGGCGCTGGAGGAGGGGCTGGCCCACAACAACACACCTGCCGAGCTGGAGGCCGTGAAGCCCCAGTCGGAGCAGTTCGGCAGCCTGATGCGCGGCCTCGGCAAGGTGCGTGAGGGCGACAGCGTCGCCCTCGACTTCAGCGGCGATGGTGTGGCGCTGAGCGTCAACGGCGAGCCCCGCGGCAAGGTCGCCGGCGGCGCGTTCGCCAAGGCCTTGTTGAAGGTCTGGCTCGGCGACAAGCCGGCGGATGCCGGGCTCAAGAAAGCGCTGCTCGGCAACTGACCGGCCAGCCGAGGAGACAGACATGGACAGAATCTGGCTGCAAAGCTATCCAGCGGGTATCCCGGCGGATATCGACATCGAACATATCCCGTCGCTGGTCGCGCTGCTTGAGAAGGCCTGCAAGACCTACGCGGACAAGGTCGCCTACATCAGCATGGGCAAGGAGATGACGTACCGCCAGCTCGACGAGGCGTCCCTTGCCTTTGCTGGCTGGCTGCAGTCGCGGGGGCTGCAGAAGGGCGACCGCGTCGCGCTGATGATGCCGAACCTGCTGCAATACCCGGTAGCGCTGTTCGGCACCTTGCGGGCCGGCTGCGTGGTGGTCAATTGCAACCCGCTGTACACCCCGCGGGAACTGGAGCATCAGCTCAAGGACTCCGGTGCGGCGGCCATCGTCATCGTCGAGAACTTCGCCCATACGCTGGAGCAGGTGCTGCCCAGGACGACCGCGCTGCGCCACGTCATCGTCACGCCGATGGGCGAGATGCTGGGTGCGCTGAAGGGGGCACTGGTCAACCTGGTCGTGCGCCGCGTAAAGAAGATGGTGCCGGCGTGGGCCATCCCGACGGCAATCAACTTCGGCACCGCCCTCTCCATCGGTCAGCGCCAGCGCTTCAAGCCGGTGCCGCTCGGCCAGCAGGATCTGGCCTTCCTGCAATACACCGGCGGTACGACCGGGGTCTCCAAGGGCGCAATGCTGACCCACGCCAACATCGCGTCGAACGTCACCCAGGCCTACAACTGGATCCGCCCGGCGGTGCGCGAGGGGCGGGAGATCATCGTCACCGCCTTGCCGCTGTATCACGTCTTCGCGCTGACGGCGAACTGCCTGACCTTCCTGATGATCGGGGCGACGAACCTCCTGATCGCCAATCCCCGCGACATCCCGGGTTTCGTGAAGGAATGGTCGAAATACCCGGTGAGTGTGTTCACTGGCGTCAATACGCTGTTCAACGCGCTGCTCAACAACCCGGATTTCGCCAAGCTGGATTTCTCGACGATGCGCGTCACCCTTGGCGGCGGCATGGCCGTCCAGGCCCCGGTGGCGGAGCGCTGGCGCCAGGTCGCCGGCACGCCGCTGCTGCAGGCCTACGGGCTGACCGAGACCTCGCCGGCGGCGACCATCAACCCCCTCGATATGGATGCTTTCAACGGGGCGATCGGCCTGCCGATCTCGTCCACCGAGATCTCGATCCGCGACGACATCGGGACTGAGGTGCCGATCACCCAGGTCGGCGAGATCTGCATCCGCGGCCCGCAGGTGATGAAGGGCTACTGGCTGCGCCCCGAGGAAACCGCCAACGCCTTTCATCCGGACGGCTTCCTGCGCACCGGCGACATGGGCTATGTGGACAAGCAGGGCTTTGTCTTCCTGGTGGACCGCAAGAAGGACATGATCCTGGTGTCTGGCTTCAACGTGTATCCCAACGAGGTCGAAGAGGCGGTGGCGATGCATCCGGGCGTTGGCGACGTGGCGGCAATTGGAATCACCGACGAGCATTCCGGCGAGGCGGTGAAGATCTTTGTCGTCCGCAAAGATCCGGCACTGACCGAAAAAGCGCTGATCGAGCACTGTCGTACCGTGCTGACCGGCTACAAAGTACCCAAACACGTAGAGTTTCGCGATGACCTGCCGCGCACCAACGTTGGCAAGATCCTGCGTCGCGCATTGAAGGAGGCTGCCTGAATGTCGATTCCCGCTTCGTTGAACAAGAACCTCGCGCTGCCGGTGATCTGCGCGCCGATGTTCATCGTTTCCAACCCTGACCTGGTCATCGCCCAGTGCCGCAGCGGCGTCATCGGTTCCTTTCCGGCGTTGAACGCGCGTCCGCAGGAACTGCTCGACGACTGGCTGACACGCATCCGCGCCACGCTGGCGGAGAGCCCGGCGGCTGCGCCCTTCGCGGTGAACCAGATCATCCATCCGTCGAACACGCGGTTGGAGCACGACATGGCCTTGTGCGTGAAGCACGAGGTGCCGCTGGTCATCACCAGCCTGTCGGCGCCGACCCGCATCGTGCCGCAGGTGCATGCGTACGGCGGCCTGGTCTTTCATGACGTGATCAGCATCCGCCATGCGGAGAAGGCGCTGGAAGCTGGTGTGGACGGCTTGATCCTGGTCTGCGCCGGCGCGGGAGGTCACGCCGGCACCCTCAGCCCCTTCGCACTGGTCGGTGAGGTCCGCAAGTTCTACGACGGCCCGATCGCCCTGTCCGGTGCCATCACCAACGGCCCCAGCATCCTGGCCGCACAGGCCTTGGGGGCCGACTTCGCCTATATCGGCTCGCGCTTCATCGCGACGGAGGAGGCCAACGCCGCCGAGGCCTACAAACAGGCGCTGCTCGAGTCCACGGCCCAGGATGTGGTCTACACGCCTTACTTCACCGGCGTGCATGGCAACTATCTCAAGAAGAGCATCCTCGCCGCCGGGCTCAACCCGGAAGATCTGCCGGTTCGCGACAAGAGCGCCATGAGCTTCGGTAAAGAGAACGATGCCAAGGCCTGGCGAGACATCTGGGGCGCAGGGCAGGGTGTTGGCACCATCGACGACGTGCTGCCGGCCGCCGACGTCATTGCCCGGATGAAGCGCGAGTACCTGGCTGCCAAGGCTGACCTGTTGGCCAAATCCTTCTGACCCATCGCCCGATTTGCTGAGCCGGCCCCGGAGCGGGTCGGCGTGGCGGTCGGGATTCAGCAAGCCCCACGCACTTCATGTCTTGTTCCTGACCGCCGTATGGCGGCGCAGGGCTGAACCGATTACGCCTTCAAATTAAAACGAACGATTGACCAAGGAGAACGAAATGAGTGATTACCGCGCCCCGATCAAGGACATGCGCTTCGTCATGGACGAACTGGCCGCTTCCAACGAGATAGCTTGCCTGCCCGGTTGCGAAGAGGCGACGCCGGATCTGGCCGACGCCATTCTCGACGAAGCCGCCAAGTTTGCCGGCGAGGTGCTGGCACCGCTCAACCGCGTCGGCGATAGGCAGGGCTGCATCCTCGGCGCCAACGGTGTGACGACGCCGACAGGCTGGAAGGCGGCCTATCAGCAGTATCGCGATGCCGGCTGGAACGGCATTACGCTGCCTACCGAGTTCGGCGGCCAGGGATTGCCCGACCTGCTCGGCATCGCCGTCAAGGAGATGATCTGCTCGGCGAACATGGCCTTCTCCCTCGGCCCGCTGCTGACCACCGGCGCCGTCGAAGCCCTGCTGACCTGTGCCAGCGACGAACTGAAGACGACCTATCTGGAGAAGATGGTGTCCGGCGAATGGACCGGCACGATGAATCTCACCGAGCCCCAGGCCGGTTCCGATCTGGCCCTGATCCGCTCGCGGGCCGAGCCGCAGGCAGACGGCACGTACCGGGTCTTCGGCCAGAAGATCTTCATCACCTACGGCGACCACGACATGACCGACAACATCGTGCATCTCGTTCTCGCCCGCCTGCCGGATGCGCCGGCTGGCGTGAAGGGGATCTCGATGTTCCTGGTGCCGAAGTTCCTGGTGAATGCCGACGGGTCGCTGGGCCCACGCAACGACGCCCATTGCGTGTCGATCGAGCACAAGCTTGGCATCCACGCCAGCCCGACCTGCGTGATGGCCTTTGGCGACAAGGAGGGTGCTGTCGGCCACCTGCTCGGCGAAGCCAACCGGGGCCTCGAGTACATGTTCATCATGATGAACCAGGCTCGCCTCGGTGTAGGCCTGCAGGGCATCGCCCTCGGCGAGCGTGCCTACCAGCAGGCGCTGGCCTATGCCCACGACCGCAAGCAGGGCCGCGATGCGCTGACCGGCGAGGCGCTGGTGAGCATTGACAGGCACCCGGACGTCCGCCGCATGCTGATGCTGATGAAGTCCCGCGTCGAAGCCTGCCGTGCGCTGACCTACTACACCGCCGGGCTGCTCGATCTGGCCCACAAGCACCCGGACGCCGAGGTGCGCAAGCAGAAGCTTTATCTGGCCGAGCTGATGATTCCCATCGTCAAGGGCGGCGGCACCGAAATGGGCATCGAGGTGACGTCCCTCGGCGTGCAGATCCACGGCGGCATGGGCTTCATCGAGGAAACAGGCGCTGCTCAGCACTGGCGCGACTCGCGCATCACGACGATCTACGAGGGTACCACCGGCATCCAGGCCAACGACCTGCTGTTCCGCAAGCTGATGCGCGATCAGGGCGCTACGGTCAAGTTTGTGTTTGGCGAGATCCACGCTACCGCCAAGGCGCTGGGCGCAAGTGGCCAGCCGGAACTGCAGGCCATCGGCCACAAGCTTGGAAATGCGTTGAAGGCATGGACGGTTGCCAGCGAATGGCTGGCCGGTAGTGCGAAACACAACCTCGGTGGCGTGCTTACCGCCGCGGTGCCTTACCTGCATCTGGCCGTCACTGTCAGCGGTGGGTGGATGATGGGCAAGGCCGCGCTTGCCGCTGCCGGCCATCTGTTCCGCGGTGACGGCGATCTGGTCTTCTACCGCAACAAGATTGCCACGGCCCGCTTCTACGCCGATCAACTACTGCCCCAGGCTGCTGCTTACGCCGAGATCGTGATGAACGGCGACGCTGCGCTTGCGGACGTGGGGGATGAGCTGTTCGCGTAGGCTGGCTGGTTTGGCAGGCTGTCCGCCATGGCAGACAGCCTGCTTCAGCGGAGCGGGGCGCGCGGCGGAGCGGAATCAGCGGCTGATATCGACGATGACGCGGCCGCGCAGCTTGCCGGCAAGGATCGCCGGAGCCTGTTCGATGGCTTCGCTCAGGCCGATCTCGTGGGCGATCAGGCCCAGTTTGTCGATGTCCAGGTCGCGGCCGAGGCGCTGCCAGGCTTCGAGGCGGCGCGGACGAGGGCACATCACGCTGTCCACGCCGGCCAGGGTCACGCCGCGCAGGATGAAGGGCGCGACGCTGGCCGGCAGATCCATGCCGCCGGCCAGGCCGCAGGCGGCGACGGTGCCGCCGTATTTCATGCCGGCGCAGACATTGGCCAGCACATGGGAGCCGACCACATCCACCGCACCGGCCCAGCGCTCCTTGGCGAGAGGTTTGCCTGGGGCGCTGAATTCGTCGCGGGACAGCACTTCGCTGGCGCCGAGCTGGCGTAGGTAAGGCTCTTCCTCCATGCGGCCGGTGACGGCGACGACCCGGTAGCCCAGTTTGGACAGCAGGGCGACCGCGACGCTTCCGACGCCGCCCCCCGCGCCGGTGACCAGGATGTCGCCCTGGTCCGGCGTCACGCCATGGCGCTCCAGGGCCATCACGCACAGCATCGCGGTGTAGCCGGCCGTGCCGATGGCCATCGCCTGGCTGGGCGTGAAAGCGGCCGGCAGCGGGACCAGCCAGTCGCCGTTGAGGCGGGCCTTCTCGGCGAGGCCGCCCCAATGCACTTCACCGACGCCCCAGCCATTCAGCACCACGAGGTCACCGGTGCGGTAACCCGGATGGCGGCTTTCCTCGACGGTGCCGACCAGGTCGATGCCCGGCACCATCGGAAAACGCCGCACCACCGGGCTCTTGCCGGTGATCGCCAGCGCGTCCTTGTAGTTGAGCGTGGAGTACTGGACCCGCACCGTCACGTCGCCGTCGGGCAGACCGGCTTCGTCGATGTCGCGCAGCGTGGCGTGGTAACCGGTGTCGTCCTTCTCGATCAGGATTCCCTTGAACATGTTCCCCCTCCGTTTAATTAGACTGATCGTCTATTAATAGACAAAAAAACTCACCGGGGCAGCCCGGCGAAGAAAAAATCGGCAAAGACTTCCAGCGGCCGGCTCGATGCTTCCAGCTTGGCGCGTAGCACTGCGCCCTCCCAACCAATCCAGAAGCAGTTCGCCAGGCGTTGGCAATCGGCGTCGGCGGAGATTGCGCTATTGGCCCGCGCCGCTTCCAGGCATGTGGCCACACGGGTTTCCCAGTCGGCGAAGACCGCCGAGAGCTGCAGGCGCAGGGCGTCCGGCAGACTGGCGGTTTCCTGGCCCAGATTACCGACCAGGCAGCCACGGCGGAACTCGAAGCGCGCCATGCCGTCGGCGGCATCGGCGACGAAATTGTGCAGGCGCTGCAGCGGCGGCTGGCTTTCGTCGAGCAGGAAACGGTCGAGCTTGCGGGCGAAGTAGCCAGCGTAGCGCTCGATCAGCGCACTGCCGAAGGCTTCCTTGCTGGGAAAGAAATGGTAGAAGGACCCTTTGGGCACGCCCACGCGGGACAGGATCTGGTCGATGCCGGTGGCGGAAAAGCCTTTTTCGGTGAGCACCTCTACGCCAGCGCGCAGCAGCGCCTCGCGGGTTTCGCTGAAGCCGTTGGCGCTCTTTGGCGGGCGGCCGCGGCGGCGCGGGGAGATGACAGGGGCAGTGGGCTGAAGGTCCATGGAGATAAATTAGACCGATCGTCTCAAAAAAATCAATCCCTGCTTTTAAATAAGTGGAAGACGGCCCACCTCAGGGGCGCCCCATTTTCCAGTGCGGGTTTTGTCGCATGAAAACATCATGCAAGAATAAAATTTTATAGATACATAAGAACAATCAAAACACCCGACGACGTAGTCGCAGTATTCTGAACCCGTCTCCTCCACCCCTCCTCCTTTGGTGTGGAATTAAGCCCAGGCCCCAATGAGCCTGGGTTTTTTTTGCCCTCTTCTCCTGCCGGGCTGAGCGTTGCCAACGCGGACTGTGGCACCTATGGTGATCTTGTCGGACAGCATGTATCGTTGCCGACGCTCCCGCCCGCGCCCAGCCTCATCGGCTGCAGGCAGAACATGAACCTGTTCTACGCTGCAAGGAGATCCCCATGAGCACGTACAAGGTCGGCTATTTCGTCGGCAGTCTGTCGAGCACTTCGATCAATCGATTGCTGGCCAAGGCGCTGGTGCGGCTGGCTCCGCCGGAACTGGAGTTGACCGAAATCCCGATCCGCGACCTACCGCTTTACAGCCAGGACTACGACGCGGATTTTCCACCGGTGGCCTGCGGTTTCAAAAAGGCCATCACTGATTCCGACGCCATCCTCTTCGTTACGCCGGAATTCAACCGCTCCATTCCCGGCGGTCTCAAGAACGCCATCGACTGGGCGAGCCGTCCGTGGGGCAACAACTCCTTCGCCCATAAGCCGGCCGCAGTGATTGGCACCTCGCCCGGCGCCATCGGCACTGCGGTGGCGCAGCAGAGCCTGCGCGGCGTGCTGTGCTTCTGCAATGCGCCGCTGATGAATACCGTCGAAGCCTACATCCAGTTCAAGCCTGGCCTCATCACCGAAGACGGGCAGGTGACGGACCCGTCCACGGAGCAGTTCCTGAGCAACTACATGAAGGAATTCCACGCCTTCATCGTGCGGGTGCTGACGGTGCTGCCACGAAGCAGTTGATCCATGTGGCGTTGCCGGGCGGCGCGGGGTGTCTTCGATCCAAGCTCACCCGGCCGACAGCGCACTTTTAAGCCACCGCATGAAGCGGCCGATGAGCGGCAGCTTCATGTACAACTCCTCGGCCGCATCCCAGTAGTCCCGGTGGTAGCTGATCTTGCCGTCGCCGCTGAACTTGAGATGTGACACGCCGCGAATGACCTGCACTTCGCCTCGGCCCCAGAGGCGAGTACGGTAGGAGAATTCCCAGAGCAGCGTGGCGCCGTGAGGGCCGTGCATCTGTTCGGTGACGACGAAGCGTGGCTTATCCACTTGTTGGAACATGTGGGCGAATATGCGCTGGATGGCCCTGGTACCACGCACTTCGTTGAACGGATCCTTGAAATAGGCATCGGTGCTGTAGAACTCGGGAAAGCGCTCGACACTGTCCGGTGTCAGCGCGTGGTAGAAGGCGATAAGGCGCTCGAGATCCATGTCAGGCCCCGGTGAGACGGCGGATCAACGGGAAGTACCAGCGATATGGCAGCAACGACAGGAGCTTCAGCATGCGGGTGAAGCGCTTGGGGAAATGGACTTCGAAGTTTCCGGAGCTGAAACCATCCACTGCCGCAGTAGCTGCTTGCTCTGGCGTCAGGAGCGCCGGCATGGCGAAATCGTTGCGCGCAGTCAGGCGGGTTTGCACGAAGCCTGGATTGATGAGCCAGACGCCAATACCTCGCGGCGTCAGGTCGAGATGCAGGCACTCGGCAAAGTGGATCAGCGCCGCTTTGCCCGGACCGTAGCACAAGGCCTTGGGCAGGCCGCGGTAGCCCGCTACGCTGGCCACGAAGGCGATGCCGCGGCCGGCTTGCAGGGTGGGAAGCACGCAGGCGGCGAGGCGCATCGCCCCATTGAAATTGACGGCGACGACTTGCTCGGCGCGTGCCAGATCGAAATCGTCTGCGCGCATCGGTACATAGTCGCCAGCCAGATAGACCACCAGGTCGATACCTCCCCAGGCAGCCATCAGCGTCCGATGTGTGGCGGCCAGACTGGTCGTATCGGTAGCGTCGCAGGGCAGCAGCAGGGCCGCGTCGATCCCGACTGCCCGTAGTCCGTCCGCCGAACGTGCCGACAATGCCAGCCGTGCGCCCCGTCGGGCGAGTTCCCTGGCCATCGCAGCGCCGATGCCGCTCGAGGCTCCGACCAGCCACACGCACCGACCCCGCCAGTCCGAGATTGCCGGGTTCATCGTGATCCTCGTTCCTTCGGCTTTAGCGTTTGGCAAAGCTCAACGTCACCTCGCCGAGCCTGAAGCCCCACTTCGACATGTAGGAGCGGTTGAGCATCACCTTGTCGTCCATCAGGAACATCCAGTCGTCGAAATCGACGTGGTAGGTCCTGCCGTCTACTGGCAGCGCCAGCACGTAGCGCCAGCGCAGTGCGTTGCCGGCCACTTCGCCGACCGCCTCGCCGATCACGTCGTCGGCGGTGCCGCGATAGCTGCCATCGGGCTGGCGCTTGAGCGTCCACACCCGCCGTGATGTGGTGCCGTCGGACCATTGGAAATGTTCGTCCAGAATGCCGGTTTCGCCTTCCCAGCTGGCTTCGATGACGGCGTGGAAGCGTCTTTTCACTTCACCGGAGCGTCCCTGGAAGATGCCCCAGGCGTCCAGCGTGCCGTTCAGGTAGTGCTGCAAATCGAGCGCCGGTTGTTCTGCCTTATATTGCTCGACACCGTTTGATGCGCACGCGGTCAGGCCGACGGAGAGCAGGGCGCCAGTCAGCAGTTTCATCATCGAATCTCCAGTGAATCGCGCCAGCGTGAGCTGCAGCCGATGGCGTTGCGTGTCGCGATCAACGGTGGGCGAGTTCAAACTGGACGACATCGATGTTTCCCGCCAGGAAGCCGGCCTCGCAGTAGTGAAGGTAGAAGCGCCACAGCCGGCGGAAGTCCTCGTCGAAACCGAGGGTGGCGATCTGCGTCCAGTTTGTTTCGAAGGCAGCACGCCAGGCGGCCAGCGTACGGGCGTAATCGAGGCCGAAGGCGAATTCGTCGGCGACCTGCAGTCCCTGCCTTTCGGCGGTCTTCCGGAAGACGCTGCGCGAGGGCAGCATGCCGCCGGGAAATATGTATTGCTGGATGAAGTCGGTGCCGCGCCTGTAGGTGGCGAACAGGTCGTCGCGAATCGTGATGCTCTGGATCATGGCGCGGCCACCCGGTTTGAGCGCGCGGGCGACCGTGGCGAAGTAGCTCGGCCACCATTGTTCGCCGACGGCTTCGAACATCTCGATGGAGACGATGTGATCGAAACGCTCCCGGGTGTCGCGATAGTCCTGCAGACGCAGATCGGCGCGGGGAACGCGCTTTTTTGCCCAGTCGAGCTGGGCCGGCGATAGGGTCAGGCCGGTGACGTGCAGACCGCCACCCATGGCCATCTCCGCGAAGCCACCCCAGCCGCAGCCGATTTCCAGCACGCTGTCGTCCGGCCTGGCCCGCAGGCGGTCGAGAATGCGGCGGTACTTGGCCTGCTGGGCGGCCAGCAGGGAGCCATCGTCTTCCGGCCGGTAGAGGGCGGAGGAGTAGCTCATGCTCGGATCGAGCCACAGGCGGTAGAAGTCGTTGCCCAGGTCGTAGTGGGCCATGATGTTGCGCTTGCTGCCGGTGCGGCTGTTGCGGTTGAACCAGTGGCGCATGCGCGCGGCCAGGAGTTGCCGCCAGGATCCGTAGATGGCCTTGGCGAGTGCCCCCCGGTTGCGCGCCAGCAGCGTGAGCAGAGCAGTGACGTCCGGCGAGTCCCACTGTCCGTCCAGGTAGGCTTCCGCGAGCCCGATGTCACCACGGGCGATAACCCGCCCGAACATCGCTTCGTCGTGCACCTGCAGGCTCAGGCTGCTGTCACCCTCGCCGAACAGGGCCCTGGAGCCGTCCGGCAGGCGGACTTCGAGCAAGCCGCCTGCCAGCTTTTCCAGCAGCTTGAAGACAGTGCGGGTATCGCGGGCCAGGGGGCGGGTGCCGCGCAGCGGGAGGGCGTAGTCGAGGGTCTGGGTCATTTGGATTATTCCTGTACGGATCGGGGAGCGGGATTCGCACCGCGGAATGGCACCCCCTTGAGCCACAGCCTGAGCGCCTGCCAATGGATGCGCGCGATGACGCCGAGGGTCAGGAAAGGCATGCGCAGCAGGGTCTTGAGGAGTGCGCAGGCCGACCAGGGGGCGGGTTTGCCGGAAAGGGCGGTGAGCAGCAGTTCGCCCTCCGTGTCGTCGTAGTCGATGCGCGCCACTTGAACCGCGGGCTGTCGCAGGAAGCGGAAGCGATAGCTACCCTCGATCCCATTGAAGGGCGACACATGGAAGCTCTTGATTGTGTGCAATTCTTCGCCGTCGCGCAGCGCTGCGCCGTCGCGATGCAGCAGATAGCTGTGCGTGCCGCCGAAGGTGTTATTGACCTCGGCCAGGACGGCGATCAGCAGGCCGCCGCGATCGTGGCAAAACCAGAAGCTGACCGGGTTGAACACATAGCCCAGCACCCGTGGGAAGGTCTGCAGCGTGATCTCGCCATCGCTAGGCAATCCATGTTCAGCCAGCACGCCTTCGATCCATGGCAGCAGGGGGCTGCCGTCGCGGGGCCCGTGGTCCTTGCTGCGGAAGCTCAGCAGGTTGGGCCTGTCCACAGAGAAGATGCCGCACTTTGCCGCAGCCAGGTCACGTACCGGCAACTGTACGTAGAACACCGGATATACGAAGGCATTGCGCGCCGGTCGCAGGCGGCGATGCATCACGTGACCGAGACAGATGTGCGGGCGTGCGTTCATAGAATTGATTCCGACGGCTTCTGCTAGGCGGTTTCCGCCTCGCGCGGCGGGCATATCGAAGCGTCCTGCCAGGGAGCCCTGACGCCCAGGCCATTGGCGACCCGCAGTGCGGATCTCAGGCCGTCTTCGTGGAAGCCGTAACCGCCCCAGGCGCCGGCCAGCCAGATGCCGCCTTCGCCCTGAATCCTGCTCAGCCGGTGCTGGGCTGCAATGGCAGGCCCATCGAAGATCGGGTGGGCATAGTCGAATTCGGCGATCACCTTGGTCGGGTCAGGCTCGCGTGCCGGGTTCAGTGTCACCACCACCGGCGTCGAGAAAGGGAGTGGCTGCAGCTTGTTGATCAAGTAGGACACGCCTACCGGCTGCGCGCCTGCGCCCGGCGCCGTCTTGCCGCCGAAGTAGTTCCATGCCGACCACAGCCTATGGTCGCGGGGCAGCATGGCTGGGTCGGTGTGCAGGACTGCCCGGTTCGGCTGGTAGCCGATAGCGGACAGCACGTCACGCTGCCCATCGCTGGCCATCATGCCGAGGATGGAAAGCGCCTGGTCGCTGTGGCAGGCCAGCACCACCTGATCGAACCCTTCGCTGCCCCCTGCATGCACCACGCGCAGACCGTCTGTCGTGCGAGTAACGGCGTGGACGGGGCAAGCGATGCGCACGTTGTGCAACTGGGTGGCGATCTTCCTGACGTACTCGCGCCCGCCGCCCTTCACGGTGCGCCACAGCGGTCGGTCGAAAATCTGCAGCAGGCCGTGGTTCTGGCAGAAATGGATGAAGGTGGCGAGCGGCATGTCGAGCATCTGCCCGGTCGGGCAGGACCAGATCGCCGCAGCCATGGGCAACAGGTACCAATTGGAGAAGGCATCCGAATACCGGCCGTCGCGCAGGAAGCCGCGCAGGCTTTGCGTGGTGTCCGGATGGTTCGCCAGCCAGGCTCTGCTCTCGTGGTTGAACCGGAGTATGTCGTAAAGCATCGACCAGAACCGGCGCCGCACCAGGTTCCGTTTCTGCGCGAAAAGGGTCGCCAGGCTGCTGCCCGCCCATTCCAGATCGGGTGTCTCCAGGCTGACCGAGAAGGACATCTCGGTCTCGACGCTATCGACGCCAAGTAACTCGAACAGTGCGATGAGGTTGGGGTAGGTCTTTTCGTTGAAGACCAGAAAGCCCGTGTCGACCGGATAGGTCTTGCCCTCGAGTGTCACATCGACCGTATTGGTGTGGCCGCCGAGATAGGCGCCGGCCTCGAACACGGTCACATCATATTTGCGGGACAGCAACCAGGCTGCAGCCAGACCGGAAACTCCGGCACCGACCACCGCTATACGCTGCCGCGGGTTGATTCTGGCATTCATCCTTTTCTCCTGATGATCCGCGCTGGTCGTTGTCTGGACTGTGTCTTCCCCAAAGGAAGACAGCAGAGCGGTTTCTCACGGGGGCAGCATCTGGATTTTTTGTCCTAGACAAAAATGCGTTTTGTTCGTAAGGTAGTGACCCAACGACCTTATGTCAACGGTTTGTCTAATATTTGTTCAGGACAAATTATGAATACCCTGGGCTTCACCATTGCGGCTGTCGAACGCGACACCGGGCTCTCCAAAGATGTCCTTCGCATGTGGGAGCGACGTTATGGTTTCCCAGTGCCAGAGCGGGATGCTCACGGCGAGCGCGTTTACCCGGTCGCGCAAGTAGAGCGCTTGCGCGTTATAAAACGCCTGATGGATCAGGGGTATAGGCCTGGAAAGCTGATTGCCACACCGGTTGAGGCGCTGAGCCTGCTGGCGCCGCGTCGTGGGCGGCTTGCTCCTGAGGCGGGGAATGAAGTGGACAATTCCGGATACACCGAATTGCTCGACTTGCTCAGGCAGCACGATGCGAACGGCTTCGTGCACGCTCTCCAGCAGGCGCTGGCCCGTCAGGGCTTGCAGCATTTTGTTCAGGACATCGTCGCACCGCTGACACAGCAGGTTGGCGATGCCTGGGAGGACGGGCGCCTTGAGGTGTTTGAAGAACACCTGTTTACCGAGCTGACCAAGCGGGTGTTGCGTCAGGCCATTGCCACGCTGCCGCAAGGCAGCGGGTCACCGCGCGTGCTGCTGACCAGCGTACCGGATGAGCAACACATGCTCGGCCTGTTGATGGTCGAAGCCTTGCTGGCGCTGGAAGGCGCGGAGTGCATTCCTCTCGGCACGCAAATGCCGCTGCTGGAAATCAGTCGGGCGGCAACAGCCCATCGCGCGGATATCGTGGCGCTTTCGTTCTCCGTCGCATTTCCGTCGCGGCAACTCCCGAAGATACTTGAGCAATTGCGCCGCGCGCTCCCCACCGACGTGGAGCTGTGGGTGGGTGGCAGCGGTGTCCTGCGTTTTACGCCTTCTGCTGGAATCCGCTGTTTCTCGACCCTGGAGCAGGGCGTTGAGGCGCTGGCTGCATGGCGGAGCGAACACGCGGGATAGCACAGGCCGCTTTTATTCCTCTGTGACGTCCGGCTCTGGAGCGGCGCTGCTGTCCAGCAGCCCGACGAGAGTGTCGCGCAACCAACTCACCGCAGGGTCGGCGTGATTGCGCGGGTGCCAGGCCAATCGAAGGCCGAAGCCCCGGTCGTCGAAGGGAAGGTCGAACATGTCGAGCACGCTGGCGAAGCGGCTCCTCAGCATCGATGGCAGTGTGCACACGTAATCCGAGTTGCGCAGGATCTCCGGCACCAGCATGAATTTCTCGACGGACACCACCACTCGGCGGTGGCGTCCGCTTTCGGCCAGTGTCTCGTCGATGTAGCCGCTGAAGTGCCCGCCGAACTCCGTCACCAGTACGTGTTGCAAAGCACAGTAAGCGTCCATGTCGAGAGGCGCCGTGCCGCGCGGATGGCCCTTGCGCTGGGCCATCACGAAGGAGCCGTGAAGCAGCGGCCTGACCTTCATCGATACGGGCAAGAGCCGCTCGGACGCGATGAGCAGGTCAACCTCCCCGCCTTCCATCTGCGCCGCGATCAGGCCGGCGTCCGGATTTCGGAATGCAACACGCACGCCGGGCCCGGCGCAGGACGCGAGCTTCTCGATCAGCGGCAACCCCAGCACGACCATCGCGGTATCGTTGGCGGCGATCTGGAAGGTGCGTTCGTCCGTGAGCGGGTCGAAGCTCGGCCGGTACTGCACGACCGCTTCCAGATCCTTCAGCACGGAATGCAGGACTGGCCCCAGTGCCAGGGCGCGGGCAGTCGGCGTCATGCCGCGGCCGGCCTCGGCAGGCAGCAAAAGCGGGTCGTCGAAGATATGGCGCAGGCGGGCCAGTTGGGCTGACAGCGCCGGCTGGCTGATATGCAGGCGCCGCGCGGCGCGGGTTACGTTGCATTCGGCCAGAAGTGCATCGAGGGAAACGAGTAGGTTCAGGTCGATCTGGCGTAGATCCACGATGGGGTATCCGTTTACTGGATTGGTCGAATATCAACAATCGATTTTAACTATATATCGATGATCGCCATACTCCAATCAAGCAGCGCAAAGCCATCAAACATTGTGAGGAAGATCATGGAAAACAGCGCCATCAAAACCCCGCCAGGTACCGCGAACCCCGTTATCCGCGTCGCCCGCCGCCACATCCGCGCGGGAAATGAGGCCGCGTATGAAGCCCTCGTCGGTGAGATGTTCCAGCAGATGCAGGCCTGCCAGGGCTTCCTTGGTGCGGAATTGATCCCGGCCGCCGAGCCGGACGGTGAGCACCAGGTCATCATCCGCTTTGCATCGGAAGAAGCGCTCGCCAGTTGGGATGCCAGCGCGGCACGCTCCGATCTGCTGGCGCGGATGCGCAAGCTGGCCGACACCGACCCGGAGTATCGGCGCCTCTCGGGGCTTGAGGCCTGGTTCACGCCGGCCGTCGTGCCCGCCACGATGCATCCGCCACGGGCGCGCATGGCGCTGGTGACGTGGATGGGCATCTTCCCCACAGTGTCGCTGGTCCTGTGGCTGATCGAACCGCTGCTGCGACCCTATCTACCTTTCCTGCCCAAGGTCGCCTTGCTCACCGGGCTCATCGTCGTGACGATGACCTGGGTGGTGATGCCGCGGCTGACCAGGGCGATGCGTGGCTTCCTGAATCCGGGCTCACGCTGAGGTGTCGGTGAAAAGGACGCCGTGACACCCAAGGTGCCACGGCGAAATGGTCGCGGGCCGCGTGTTACCGCGGGAGATCACCCCGCGACGTTGAGGAAGACATCTGCGCCTTCGATGGTGATGCCGATCAGCGGGTGCGCGTCAGTGTGAAGCCCGCATAGCCTTCGGTCGCGCTGCGGCCGATGACCTCTTTGTAGTGCTTGCCGCCACCCAGATACACCATGAAGACCCGCGGTTTGCCGGGAATGTTGGCGCCCAGGTACCAGGAGGTGGCCTCGGGCAGCAGGGTCGCGTCCGCCAGCTCCTTGGTGTGCTGGATCCAGCGATCTTCCTCCGCCGTGTCGGCGCTGATGGTGCCGTAGCCGTTCCTGTCCATGTAGGTGATGCAGTTGGCGATCCATTCGCAGTGCATCTCGATGCCCAGCGGCATGTTGAACAGCACTGATGGGCTTTGCGGCCCGGTGATGAAGAACATGTTGGGGAAGCCGTGGGCGCCCAGGCCATACAAGGTGCGCGGGCCGGCCGACCAGTAATCCTTCAGGGCCTTGCCGCCTTCGCCGCGGATATCCATCTTGAACATCGCACCGGTGAAGGCATCGAAGCCGGTGGCGTAGATCAGGATGTCGAACTGGTATTCGGCGCCAGTGGTCCGCAGTCCGGTGGGGAGAATCTCCTCGATGGCGTTCTTCCGGATGTCGACCAGTTGCACATTGTCCCGGTTGTAGGTCTCGAAGTAATTGGTTTCGCAAGGCTGGCGCTTGGTGCCGTAGGCCTGGCTTTCGGGCGGGCAGAGCAGCTCGGCGACCGCCGGGTCCTTGACCCGAGAGCGGATCTTTTCACGCACGAAGTCGGCCGCATATTTGTTGGCCGTCGGGTCGAACAGGGTGTCTCCGTAGCAGCCGATCCACAGGCTGAAGCCGCCGTCTTCCCAGCAGGCCTCGTACTGCTGGCGCCGCGCCTCGGGGCTATCGGCGAGGGCAGAGGGCTTCAGGCGCTCGAAGGGTACGCCGGCGAAGGAGTCCCACGCTTGCTGCCGGAGTGTGCGATAGCGCTGTTTGACTTCACGGTCCACCGCAGGATTCATCGGCTCGTTACGCAGCGGCGTGCCGTAGTTGGGCGTCCGCTGAAAGACGGTCAGATGCGCGGCTTGTTCGGCGATCACCGGAATGGCCTGCATGGCGGTGGCACCGGTCCCGATGATGCCGACGCGCTTGCCTGCGAAATTGACACCCTCCCTGGGCCATTTGCCGGTGAACAGCACCTGCCCCTCGAAGCTGCCGTGACCCTTGAATTGGGGAATGTTCGCGTCCGACAAAGTCCCGACGGCGGGGATGAAGAAGCGTGCAATCACGGTTTCGCCGCTATCCGTCGTGACAATCCAGCGCTGCTTTTCATCGTCGAAATGAGCGGATTTGACACGGGTGTTGAAAGTGATGTCTTTATTGAGGTCGAATTTCCGTGCCACGAATTCCAGATACTCGAGAATTTCCGGCTGTGCGGCGTATTTCTCGGACCACGTCCATTCCTGCTCGAGCTCCGGAGAGAACGAGAAGGAATAGTGGTGGCTGGGTATGTCGCAACGCGCGCCCGGATAACGATTCCAGTACCAGGTCCCTCCAACACCATCGGCACTTTCGAATACCCGCGCCTTTAGCTTCAGGGTATCCCTGAGCAGATGCAGCATGTAGAGCCCGGCGAAGCCGGCGCCCACGACAACCGCGTCGGCAAAAGAAGGGGCCCGGTTTTCAGGGAGGGCTTGCGTCATGGTTTTGTCTCCTGTCTTGTCGATATGTATTTATGCAGGCGCTCGGAATTGCCGGATCGAAATGGAGCGGAATGCCCGAGTTTCGATCCGCTGCCTGCATCCGGGGCATCAGGCGCCCGTACGGGCTAATCAGCAAAGCCTGTGCCAAAGAAAAATAGACAAGACAAAACAGGGGCTTGAGTCAAAATGGCCGAATAAGGATCAACAGGCTGGTCGCGTATCGATTCATAAAATCATCAAGCGATTTCATGAAATTCTGAAGTCGCCAATCAGGGAGGAATTTATCGTGGGAGCTGGACGCGACGCGCCCCCGGACGCGCAGGGCAAATGCTGCGTTCCCGGGGGCGCGATGGCTGGCGGATTGGTGTGTGGGACGGGCGAGCCCCTTGCGCGTCCTATTCCCCTTTGATTTTTTCCAGCCGATAGGCGAGCTGGGCCCGGGTCATGCCGATCAGGCGGGCCGCTTGCGTCACATTGTCGTTGGCCAGGGCCATGGCGTTGCGGGTGATCGCGGACTCGAAATCAGAGATGGAAAAGCCCTCGTTCAGCAATCTGACGCTCAGCTCGTCGTAGGGCGAGCGGGCAGGGGGGCGTTCGCTGTCCAGTTTGAGGGCACCGGTCTGCGAAACGAGGGTATGGCCCGCGTCTTCATCGGGCGGGGAGGCGAACAGCGAGTCGATGTCGATGCTGCGGTTATGATCGGTCAGGATCACGCCGCGCTCGATCATGTTCTCGAGCTCCCGGATGTTGCCGGGCCAGCCGTAGTTCTTCAGCGCGCGCAGGGCCCGGTCCGAAATGCCCAGCGTGGTCTTCTTGTACAACGCATGGAACTTGCCGAGGAAATGCCGGGCCAGGAGCGGGATATCCTCCGCGCGCTCCCGCAGTGGCGGGATCGACACCGGATAGACATTGAGCCGGTAGAACAGATCGGCGCGGAATTTCCCCTTCTTCACTGCTTCCTGAAGGTCTTCGTTGGTGGCTGCGACGACCCGCACGTCGATCTTGCGAACGAAGGTGCCGCCAACCCGTTCCAGTTCCCCCTCCTGCAACACACGCAACAAGGCGGCCTGGGCGCCAGGCGTCAGCTCGACCACTTCGTCGAGGAAGATCGTGCCGCCATCGGCGCGTTCGAACTTGCCCTCACGGCTGACGTTGGCGCCGGTGAACGCCCCCCGTTCCACACCGAAGAGTTCCGAGGCGATCAGGTCCGACGGAATCGACGCACAGTTCACCGCCACGAAGGGCTGGGCGGACCGATCCGACAGCGCGTGCAGGCTGCGGGCAAAGACTTCCTTGCCAACGCCGGTTTCGCCAAGCAACAGGACCGACGCGCGGCTTTTCGCACCCCGCTCGATGAGATTCTTTGCTTTCAGGAAGCCGGCTGAACGGCCGATGAAGCTGACCGAGTCCGTCGGGGAGGAGCGCGCCGCGCGGACCGTTTCCTGCAGCTCGGAGACCTGGGTGCGCAGGGCGAGCAACTCCTCCGCCACCGAATCGGGTTCGTAGAATTTCTCCAGCTCCGCGCGGTCGCCCCATTCCTCCGCAGGTTTGCCGATGATGCGGCAATGGGCGGCGCCACAGCCCGCGCAGGTCTCCTCCTTGAACAGGATCTTGCGGCCCATGTAGTAGCTGGTGAAGCCGCTGGAATAGCCGATCAAGGTCCAGCACACCGGCTCTGCCGCCAGGCCGAACTGCTGCTGATGGGCCTCGGCCTCGTAGGATTCCGTCCATTCGAAGCGGCCGATGAAGGCGCCGGTGGACAGGTCGAAAGACAGCTCCAGCGGCTCCACCTGCACCAGCCCCTTGATGCAGGCCAGCTGGGGGCCAACCAGGAAGGCATCTGCCGTCGTGATCTCCGGCCGCAGCTTGCGGGCGAGCGCCGCATCCTTGAAGCCGGCATGAAAGCCGAAACGCATCAACAGCCCGCTGGCCCGCTCCAGGCCCAGCGTTTCGATCAGCTCCTTGCGCAGCAGGCTCATGCCTGAGGCATGAAACAGGAGCATGCGCTGTTCGTTGAACCACACTTTGCCGTGGGCCGGGTCGAAGCGGACCTGGGACAACAGGTCAGCATCCGACGGGTACTGGGGGCTACAACTCTTGCTCACTGATCACGCCTTTCTGCCGAGGCCCGTTTCATCAATTCATGAATCGACTTCATCAAATTCTCAAAACCCCCACCGTGCCTGCGCAAGGGAAAGCCCTTCTCGATGCGCCGCATCAAACTTCGTTATTACATGATCAATATAGCTTTTTGCTTTCATTTGGGTCCAGTGGCATGGCCGTTGCTGATGTGCGTGGGTGCTTTGCACATCACCAAAGGAGACAAGAACAATGCCACTCGATCAGGCATCGACACAGATGCTGCAACAACTGGCAGAAATGGGCGCCAAGCCGTTTCACCAGATGAGCCCGGACGAAGCCAGGCACTTCCTGGCCGCATTCCGGCCCGCCTATGGCAGCGGGCCGTCAATGAACCGGGTCGTGGAGGAAATGCTGCCGATACCGGGCGGCCATTGCGCCGTGCGCGCGCTGATTCCGTCGGACGATATCTGCGGTGTGATTCTCCATTGCCACGGCGGCGGCTGGGTCACGTTGTCCATCGACGATTACGATGCTTTCGGGCGAACGCTGGCAGCCCACTCGCGTTGTGCCGTCGTGCTCGTCGAATACCGTCTTGCCCCGGAGCATCCATTTCCCGCCGCGCTGGATGATTGCCAGGTCGCATTGAACTGGCTTGCCGATTCCCGCGGCCGACTGTTTGGCCAGGCATCCCTGCCGCTCATCGTGTCCGGCGACAGTGACAGTGCCGGCGGCAATCTCGCCGCGGTGCTCGCCAATCGTGCTGCGCGGGGGCAGGGCCCCGAGCTCGCGATGCAGGTTCTGCTGTATCCGGTAACCCAGGCCCGGCTCGATACCGACAGCTATCTCAATCCCGATTTTCAATTGCTGCTGTCGCGGGAAGACATGGCCTGGTTCTGGAGCCATTACTTGCCCGACGCGCTCCGGCGCGACCTGCCGGATGCCTCGCCGCTCCACGAGGCGGACGTCTCCAGGCTGCCGCCCACGCTGATTGTCGGTGCGGAAATGGACGTGCTGAACAGCGATGCCGATGCCTATGCGGCCAAGCTGGAAGCGGCCGGTGTGCCGGTGGTCCACCGTCGTTTTGAAGGCCAGATGCACATCTTCGCCACCATGATCAACGTGCTTCCGGCCAGTGCCGAGGCCATCCGCCTGATCGCCGACGAAATCGACCGCGTCCTCGCGACCACGCTGGCGCACACATAAGAGCAGCCTCATCAATCGAGAAGGGCAGGGCGGCACGCGCCAGCTTCAGGCGTTTGCCGTGGCCCCGTACGACCCAAAAGAATACCGGAGACAACAGAATGAAGAAGCTCGTGCTTTGCAGCGCCGCGCTTGCGCTGGGATTGAGCAGCGGTTCGCGCGACGCGGCCGCCACCGAAAACGGCGCAACGAACTGGCCCCTCGGCGTCAATACCATTCTCCCCGCGTTATTGCCGCCGCCCGGCAATACGCAGTTCTACAGCTATACGGTGCGTTACAGCGCGAACCGTTTCGTGGATGCCGGCGGAAAGTCGATCATTCCCGGCTTCAAGCTGACGCAATACGCGCAAGCCTTCCGCTTCGTCCATACCTGGGATTACCAGACCGAAGGCGGCGTGCGTTTCAGCAGCGGCATGATTCCCTCGGCGGATTACACCAAATTGCGGATCGGCGGCATGCAGGACGACGCCACCGGATTCAATCAGGTTTATCTCACGCCCCTGTACCTGACCTATTCCCCGTCGCCGTCGCTGCATCTGCTCACCGGTTTCAGCGGATTTGTCCCGCTCGGCAATTTCGACCGCAATGGCCTGGCCAATACCACCAGCAATTACCGGTCCTATGTGCAGGAGTTCGGCCTCACGTGGTTCATTACGCCAGCGTGGGAGCTTTCCCTGTCGCCGACGTTGTCCTTCAACGAGCGCAACAAGGCGACTGGCTATCGCTCTGGCAATGTGCTGAACACCGATTTCAGCGTCGGCTACCGGCCTGCATCCATGCCTCAACTGCAGCTGTCCCTGGCCGGCTACCACACCTACCAGTTCTCCGACGACCGCGCCGAGGCCGGTGCCGTTGCCGGCGGCAACCGTTTGAAGAAGCTCGGGTTTGGTCCGCAGCTCTTCTACGCCTTCGACAAGGCGAGCGGCATCGTCTTCAAGGCCTTGCATGAGGTGGACGTGGAGAACGGGCCCAAGGGCAATTCGTTCTGGGTGCAATTCTCCACGCCGATCTGAGGCTCTCAGGTAACGGAGGAACCCGTGTATCAGGCTAGCGGGTTTCTCCGCGCAACTGCGTAGCCAGATAGTCCACGAAATGCGCGACACGTGCCGCCAGGAAGCCCTGGCGGTAGAACACCGCCCACATGGGCTGCTTCCAGGGCAGCACGACGTCGGGCAGGACTTCGACGAGGCTGCCCGCGCTGAGATCGTCGCGGACCAGGAAATCCGACAGGCAGGCGATGCCGTTGCCGGTGCGTGCCAGAAAGGCCAGCGTCTCGCCGTTGGAGGCGGCGATCGATGGTTCGATCGGGTAGCCGTCGGCGCCGGCGTGCTGCAGCGGCCACAGGTTCAGGGACGAGGGCTGGGTGAAGCCGAGCAGCGCGTGCGTCGCTAGTTCGTCCGCGTTCTGCGGCCGCCCGCGGCGGGCCAGGTAGTCGGGCGACGCCACGAGGCGCAGGCGGCTCTCCAGCAACAGGCGGGCGTTGAGTGTCGAATCCTGCAACTGGCCGACGCGCAGCGCCACATCGGCGCGCTGCTCGATCAGATCGACGATGGTTTCGCCGGACGTCAGCTCGAGCTGGATGCGCGGATAGCGGCGGCAGAACTCGGGCAACAACGGCGCCAGCACATGGTTGAACACCGGCGTGGCGGCATTGACGCGCAACAGCCCGGAAGGATGCTCGGCGGCCGATTGCAGCGTCAGCGCCGTGGCTTCCAGGCGGCCGAGGATGTCACGCGCGTTGTCGAGGAACCAGCGGCCCTCGTCGGTGAGATCGAGACGCCGCGTTGTGCGGGTGATCAGGCGCACGCCGAGCTGCTTTTCCAGCTTGCCGATGCTGCGGCTGATGCCGGAGGGCGTCAGCTGCAGGCGTTCGGCGGCGGCGGAGAAGGAGCCTTCGTCGATGACGGCAACGAAGGCTTGCAAGGTTTCAGTGGCGAGCATTGTTGATTTAAAGTCAAAAGATATTGCTTTTTTGACGCATTTTTCCCGGCTTTGCAAGCAAAGACAATGCGGGCTCCCCAATCCGAAACTGCTTCAGGAGTCCGCCATGCCTCTTGCCCTCTGGGCGCTCACGCTGAGCGCTTTCGCCATCGGCACCACCGAATTCGTCATCGTCGGCCTGATTCCGACCATCGCCGCGAGCCTCGACGTATCGCTGCCCTCCGCCGGCCTGCTGGTCAGTCTGTATGCGCTCGGTGTCGCCGTCGGCGCACCGGTGCTGACCGCTCTGACCGGCCGCGTGCCGCGCAAGATGCTGCTGCTCGGCCTGATGGCCCTGTTCACCATCGGCAACCTGGTGGCCTGGCGAGCGCCCGGTTACGAGGCGCTGATCATTGCCCGCGTCCTGACCGGGCTGGCGCACGGTGTCTTCTTCTCCATCGGTTCGACCATCGCCACCGGCCTGGTCCCCAAGGAAAAGGCGGCCACGGCGATTGCGCAGATGTTCTCCGGCCTCACTGTCGCCCTCGTTACCGGCGTGCCGCTCGGCACCTTCATCGGCCAGACCTTTGGTTGGCAGGCGACCTTCCTCGCCGTCTCCGGACTCGGGGTGATCGCCTTCGTCGGCAGCCTGCTGCTGGTGCCGGCGGATATCGCGCGCTCGACGCCCGCATCGCTGCGCAGCCAGTTTGCCGTACTCGGCAAGCCGCGCCTGCTGCTCGTCTATGCGATGACCGCGCTCGGCTACGGCGGCTCGTTCACCGCCTTCACCTACCTGGCGCCGATGCTTGAACAGATCAGCGGTTTCCAGGCCTCGGCGACCGGGGTGCTGATGCTCATCTACGGCCTGTCGGTGGCGGTCGGCAACGTCTGGGGCGGCAAGCTGGCCGACCGCAAGGGCCCGGTGCGCGCGCTGCAGATCATCTTCGCCGGGCTGGCCGCCGTCCTGCTGCTGCTCGCCGTCACTGCCGCATCGAAGTGGCTGGTCGTGCTTACCGTGCTGCTGTGGGGCGCGGTCGCCTTCGGCAACGTCGCCGGGCTGCAGCTCTACGTGGTGCAGCAGGCGGAGCGCGCAACGCCCCATGCAGTCGATGTGGCGTCCGGGTTGAACATCGCCGCGTTCAATGTCGGCATCGCGTTCGGCGCCTGGGCCGGCGGCCACATCGTCGCCCAGCTCGGGCTCATGGCGACCCCGTGGATCGGCGCGCTGATCGTGCTCGTTGCCCTCGGCCTGACCACCTGGTCAGGCTCCCTCGACCGGCTCGACGGCGTGTCGCCGCAAGCCGCCGTCTGACCGAATCCAATCTCAGTTTGCACCATGAAAGGAACTTCCATGCGCATTCCCGCCTTCGGCCTCGGCACTTTCCGCCTGCAGGGCCAGACCGTCATCGACTCCGTCACGCAGGCACTCGAACTTGGCTATCGTGCGATCGACACCGCGCAGATCTACGCCAATGAAGCCGAGGTCGGCCAGGCCATCGCGCAGTCGGGCGTGCCCCGCGATGCGTTGTTCCTGACCACCAAGATCTGGACCGAGAACTATACCCGCGACAGGCTGCTGCCGAGCCTGCGTGAGAGCCTCGACAAGCTGGGCGCCGACGCCGTCGACCTGACGCTGATCCACTGGCCGGCGCCGGGCAATCCGGTGCCGCCAGAGGAATACCTGGCGGCGCTGGCCGAGGCGAAAGCGCTTGGGCTGACCCGACAGATCGGCGTCTCCAATTTCAATATTGCGCTGACCCGGCGAGCCATCGAGATCCTTGGCCCCGGCGAGATCGCCACCAACCAGATCGAGCTGAGCCCGCATCTGCAGAACCGCAGGCTGACCGCATATCTCGCCGAGGCCGGTATCCATGTCACCTCCTACATGACCCTTGGCTACGGTAAGGTGCTGGAGGATCCGGTGGTGCAGGGGATTGCCGAACGCCTCGGCAGTACGGCGGCCCAGGTGGTGCTGGCCTGGGCGCTGGCCAAGGGCTATTCCGTCATCCCTTCATCGACGAAGCGGGAGAATCTGGCCGGCAACCTGCGGGCCATCCAGCTGCACCTGCCGGAGGATGCGCTCGCGGCCATCGACGCCCTTGAACGGGGAGGCCGCCTGGTCGACCCGGAGGGTCTGGCACCGGTCTGGGACGCGTAGTCAGCGTTCGCCGGAATTCAGGAGCAGGATGCTGCCGAGTGAGCGAAGGTTGACGACCTCTTCGAGCGCCATTCCTGCACCTCGAACAACGGTTTTCCATTCCGCCAGAGTGCGCTCCCGCCCGCGCGAGCCGACGAACATCTGCATGTCGAAGGACGCACTGGCCAGATCGGCCTTGCTGTCCGGCACGATCATTTCCAGCACGGCGACACGGGCGCCGCTGCTGCCGATGGCTTCGCGGAGGCGGCCCAGCGCCCGGATGCACTCCTCATCGCCGAAACCGTGGAGGACGGCGGACAGCAGGTAGATGTCTTGCGGGCCGTTGGCGGTGGGTAGGGCGCCGAAGAGATCGCCGGCCTGGAAGTGCAGGCGTTCGACGCAGTCGGTGCGATGTTGCGTCCAGTAGCGTTCGGCTTCCTCAACGACCTGGCGGCGATCCACGACCAGTGCCGACAGCTTGGGATGGCGTTTCAGGATCGCGAGGGCCTTGCTGCCGCGGGCGCCGCCGACATCGATGATGCGCTCGAAGCAGCCCCAGTCCATGTCGGTGGCGAAGCCATCGCCGGCCAGGGCTTCGACGCTGTCCATGGCTGCCGCAAAGCTGCGGTCGAAGTCCGCGTGGTGATCCAGGTAGTCGAACAGATCCTCACCGTGGCTCAACCGGAACGGCGGTGTGCCGCTGCGAATGCCGGCTTCCAGTTGCTCGAACCAGGGGCGGCTCATGGTCTCCGAGTTGTGCATCAGGATCATCGCGCGCACGCTGCGGGCGCTGTCACTGCGCAGGCAATCGGACAGCGCGTTGTTGCGGAAGACCATGGGCGCGGTCTCCTCGAACACGCCCATGGCCGCCAGCAGGCGCATCAGGCGCCCGAGGGCGTCACCGTCGGCGCCGACCTGGTCGGCAATCCCGCCGGCGCTCAAGGCCTGTGTGCCCAGCACGGTGGCCACATCCAGCTGTGCTGCAACGTATAAGGCCCGCGATTGCCAGAAGGCGCTGCCCATCTGCACCAGCCGGAAAGGGGCGGGTGTCAGCTTGTTGGGGATGGCCTGGAGCCAGGCACCGAACTTCATGGCCTTGGCAAAGCGGCGCACCGCGCCGGCGTTCATCTGGAAGCTCATGCTTGTTCTCCTGTGCTGCCGGCCCCGGCCGGGGCCAGGCCGGCGGCGAACAGGCGGCCGTTGAAGTCGGCGAGGCGGCTCAGGAAGGCCGCGTCCATGGGGCGCTCCATCTGCTCCTCGAAGATGTCCTTGAGCAGCATCGGCGTCATGGCCAGGCTGACGAAGGACAGGCGCAGGATGTCCGGGTCGATGCCCGGCGCGATCTGGCCGTGGCTCTTGAGATCTTCCACCTTGCGCGCGCCGCGGGTGCGTCCGCGTTCGAGCAATTGCTGGATGAAGCGGCGGCCCGGCCCCTGGTGAAGGGCCAGCACCTTGAGGATCAGCTTCGGGAATTCGGGGTGCGCCGAGATGGTCTGGTAATACAGGTTCAGGAAGTCCCGGAAGCCATCGGTCGAGGCGAGCATCGGCCCGTCGAGCACGTCCAGCAGCGGGCTGAGGGTCTCGCGGATCATCTCCTCGTAGAGGCCCTCCTTGCTGCCGAAGTAGTAACGGATCATCGACACGTTGGCGCCCGCTTGCTCGGCAATGCGCCGGGTGCTGACGCGGTGGTAGTCGTCGGCGAGAAAGCACGCCAGCGCCGCCTTGATCAAGCGGTCCCGGACGGATTCGACAACCTGTGGATTTTCCATGATCGGCTCGGGGGATTTCGATGCCGGCAAGGCTATCACCCGTCATGAACTGCCCCTGCCAACTTTCGTCAATCAATTTGGCGGGGATGATTGAATTGCGCCAGGCCATGCAAAGACAGCCAATGCCGTAGACGCAAAAAATGGGTTGAGGGGGAGGTCCTCAACCCAAACAGGTGACATCAACTACAAAGGGACTACTCCAGAAGAAAGTTCTGCCCAACCCGGCCAAGGCGCTGGGGCGCGGCCGCGGTTTCGTCCTTCAGCATCACGCCGGAGAGCTCCCGCCGGAAGGCTTCGGTGATCAGGTACATCAGCTTGTGGATCGCCTCGCCATACTCCAGGCCGTCCTTGCGCACGTTGGAGATGCAGTTGCGCTGGGCGTCGTTCGTTCCCGGCTGCGGGGCCCAGGTGATGTAGATGCCCATGCTGTCGGGCGAGCTCAGCCCTGGCCGTTCGCCGATCAGCACGACCGCCAGCCTGGCGCCGAGTGCCTTGGCGATCGGGTCTCCGATGGCGACCCGGCCCTGACGCACGATGCTGATCGGCGCCACCGTGAAGGCCTGCTTCGTGAGCTCGGGCATCAGCAGGTCCAGGACGGGCAGGGCGTTCTGCTCGATAGCGAAGGCGGACAGCCCGTCCACCACTACGATGGAGATGTCGCATTCGGCTCGCGCATCGGAGAAGGCTTGCAGTTGCGCCTTCGACGCATCGGACGGAATCCGCCCGAGGTCCGGCCGCTGCAGATAGGTCGCCCGGTCCTGGGCCGCGCTGTGCATCATGAAGCTGCGCCAACCGCGCGTATCCAGCGCCATGCGCAGCGCCTGCTCGTCGAGCGGGTGATGCACGGCATTGCGGGCCCGCGCGTGGGCGAACTGGAATTCGAGATGGGGGCGCGTCGGCAGGCTGGTGCCGGCCCGCCCGAGCCCGATGCGGGCCTGGGTAAAGCGCGTCAGCACATGCCACAGGTTCGGGGTGAGGATGTCGCTCATGTCAGACTCCCAGCTTGCGGATGCTGTCGAGGAAGATCCCTGGCGTCTTGTCGGCGAGGATCTTCGCGTCGCCGGAGAAGATGCCGACCCGCTGCAGCCAGGCCTCGAACTCGGGCGCCGGCCGAGAGCCGAGCACCTTCCGCACGTAGAGCGCGTCGTGGAAGGACGTGGTCTGGTAGTTCAGCATCACGTCGTCCGAGCCGGGGATGCCCATCACGAAGTTGATCCCCGCCACGGCGAGCAGCGTCAGCAGCATGTCCATGTCGTTCTGGTCGGCCTCGGCGTGGTTTGTGTAGCACACGTCGCAGCCCATCGGTACGCCGAGCAGCTTGCCGCAGAAATGGTCCTCGAGGCCTGCGCGGATGATCTGCTTGCCGTCGTACAGATACTCCGGCCCGATGAAGCCGACCACGGTATTCACGAGGAAGGGCGAGAATTCCCGCGCCACCGCGTAGGCGCGCGCTTCGCAGGTCTGCTGGTCGACGCCCTGGTGGGCGTTGGCTGACAGCGCGCTGCCTTGGCCGGTCTCGAAATACATCACGTTCTGGCCGACGGTGCCGCGCCCGAGGGCACGGGCCGCCTCGTAGCCCTCGCGGAGAATCCCCAGGTTGATGCCGAAGCTCCTGTTCGCCGCCTCGGTGCCGGCGATCGACTGGAATACCAGGTCGAGTGGCGCGCCGCGGTTGATCGCCTCGATGCTGGTCGTCACGTGGGTCAGCACGCAGGACTGGGTCGGAATCTCGTAGCGGCGGATCACCGCGTCGAGCATCTGGATCAGCGTGATGACCGCATTCACGTTGTCGGTGGCCGGGTTGATGCCGATCACCGCGTCGCCGTTGCCGTACATCAGCCCGTCGACGACGCTCGCCGACACGCCCGCCGGGTCATCCGTCGGATGATTGGGCTGCAGGCGCGTGGACAGGCGGCCGGGCAGGCCGACCGTGGTGCGGAAGGCGGTGACGACGCGGCATTTCTTGGCTACAAGGATCAGGTCCTGGATGCGCATGATCTTCGACACCGCCGCTGCCATCTCGGGCGTCAGGCCCGGCGCGAGGCGGGCCAGCGTCGCTTCCGTCGCCAGGTCGGACAGCAGCCAGTTGCGGAAATCGCCGACCGTCAGGTGCGCCACCGGCTGGAAGGCTTCCGCGTCATGGCGGTCGATGATGAGGCGGGTGACCTCGTCCTGCTCGTAGGGAATGACGGTTTCCGACAGAAACTGCGCCAGCGGGACTTCGGCGAGCGCCATCTGGGCGGCGACCCGCTCCTCGTAGTCGGCCGCCGCGACGCCGGCGAGGTAGTCGCCGGAGCGGGCCGGCGATGCCTTGGCCAGCAGATCCCGCAGGTCCTGGAACCGGTAGACCTTGTGGTCGACAGTATGGGAGTACATCGGCATGGGGTGTTCCTTGCTTCTCTGCCGCGGGGGCCGGGGCGATGCCCGGCCCCCGCACGGTTAGGCCTTGGCCTTCGAAGTGAGCTGCTGCTCCAGTTGCATCTCTTCTGCGGATTCGAGCATGTCGTCCAGCGGCGCGGTCTCCCGCCGTCCCTTGACGGCGATGAAGACGACGTAGCCGACCACCAGCAGGCCGAAGAAGACTGCCGCCACTGCGCCGTTGTAGTAGATCATCGTGGCAAGGCAGACCACTGCGCCGAGCAGCGCGAACAGCGGGAAGTAGGGGTAGAAGGGCGCCTTGAAAGGCCGCTCCATGCCCGGCTCGGATTTGCGCAGCTTGAACAGGGACAGCATGCTGACGATGTACATCACGATCGCGCCGAACACCGACATGGTCACGATGTTGGCGGTCAGCGTCTGGCCGCCGAACTGGATCAGCTCGTCGCTGTAGATCGCCGCGATGCCCACCACACCGCCGGACAGGATCGCCCGGTGCGGCGTCTTGAAGCGCGGATGCACCTCGGCGAACCATTGCGGCAGGTAACTGGCGCGGGCCAGCGCGAAGATCTGCCGCGAATAGCCGAGGATGATGCCGTGGAAGGACGCGATCAGGCCGAACATGCCCAGCCACACCAGCATGTGGGTCCAGCCGCTGTTCTCGCCGACGATGTACTTCATGGCCTTCGGCAGCGGATCGTTGATGTTCGACAGCTGGGTCCAGTCGCCGGCGGCGCCCGCAAAGATCATCACGCCGATGGCCAGCACGAGGAGGGTGAGGATCCCGGTGGTGTAGGCGATGGGGATCGAACGCTTCGGGTCCTTCGCCTCTTCCGCTGCCATGGCCACGCCCTCGATGGCCAGGAAGAACCAGATCGCGAACGGCACCGCCGCGAAGATGCCCGGAACGGCGTCCATGCTGAAGCTGTCGTGGCCGGCCCAGCCGCCCTTCATCAGGTTGCTGATCGAGAAGCCCGGCGCGACGACGCCCATGAACACCAGCAGCTCGAAGATCGCCATCAGCGTCACGACCAGCTCGAAGGTGGCGGCGATCTGCACGCCGACGATGTTGAGCCCCATGAAGACCAGGTAGGCGCCAACCGCCACATGCTTGGGGTCGAGCCCTGGGAACTGCACGTTCATGTAGGCACCGATCGCCAGTGCGATGGCCGGCGGCGCGAACAGGAACTCGACCAGCGTCGCCGTCCCGGCCAGATAGCCGCCGAAGGGGCCGAAGGCATGGCGCGCATACGCAAAGGGTCCGCCCGCGTGGGGGATGGAGGTGGTCAGCTCGGTAAAGCTGAAGATGAAGGTGGTGTACATGGCGGCGATGAAGATCGCCGTCACGAAGAAGCCCAGCGTGCCGGCCGCAGCCCAGCCGTAGCTCCACCCGAAATACTCGCCGGAGATCACCAGCCCGACCGCGATGCCCCACAACTGCCAGGTGCCGAGGGTCTTGCTGAGCTCATGGTGCGTCACGCTGCCGACGTGCTTGCCGTGCTTTTCAAGTTCCATGGATGCCATTCCTCCTCGGGTCAGAACGCACGGGCGATCGAGACGACCGCGCGGGTCCGGGCGACGCTGTCGGTGTCACCGCTGCCGGTCAGCGCCGCGTAGTTCTTGAACGCATCCGGCCGGGTCGTCGCCCAGACGGACAGCCCCAGGCTCCAGTTGTCGGCCAGCGTCTTGTTCACGCCGATCCGCGCGTAGGACCAGTTGAGGCCGGTGCTGTGGGCGATCCATTCCCGCCCGAGTTGCAGCGACACATTGACCGACTCCATCACATCGTAGGACGCGCCCAGTTCGGTGTATTGGGAGCCGCGGGTGGAACCCGTCACGCCTGCGCGGGGGTCTTCCGCCGAGAATACGCCCGGCGCCGAATTGTTGACGTTCCAGCCGTAGAAGCGCGTCAGCGTGCGGCCGTATTTCACCGACAGCCAGTCGTAGCTGATCCCGATTGAGGGCTCCAGCGTATTCGGCTTCGAATGCGTGAAGGTCTTTCCGTCCAGTGCCTTGCGGTAATCGCCGCCCGGGTAATAGACGTAGAGCATATTGAGGTCGACGGTGAACAGCGAGCCCAGTCCGGTCTTGTAGCCGACGTAATAGTCCGTTTCGAGATTGGCTCCCGGAACCCATTTCTCTGAAACATTGGAAGCCCAGAAGCCGGCATATAGGCCTGAGGCATGCTTGAGATCGACGCCGAATTGCAGCGCCGGCCCGCCGAAGGTCTGGCTCAGGCCGCGCCAGACATAATCGTTGCTGAAGGAAACATTACCCGTCATCGAATAGGGCGGCGCTTCCGATGTACTGATGGATTGCTCGGCAGCCTGACACGGAGCACTCAGAAGGAAGCCGGACGCCACCCCCAATGCGGCAAAGCGCGCAACGCGCAGGCCGCAGCCTTGAAACTTGATCACCATTGTCTCCTCGTTATGGATATAGGGGACTGCGTACCGCTTTCTGCGTCCCTTCCGTAACGTTAAGTCAGCGCCCAAAGCGCCGCTATCGCAAATCGGCAGACCTGAAGGTGAGACTCAAGATGCTGATTTGAATGGGTATCTTTGTTGTTGGGCGTACATCTTCCGGTTCGTCGTCAAGCGCAAGGCAGTGCGTGCTGTCCAAAATCGGCAAGTGCGCGATCGACGGTGACACCTCTTGCAGCGGCTATTTATCGTGATACTGTATTCCCGCTTCCAGGAATTCGAGATGAACGATTCGTCCCTTACGCGGCTACCCCTTTCAGAGAAATCGGCGGAAAGTGAGAACCACATCCGCTCCGTCCGCACGTCGGACCTGGAAGAGCAGGCCGCCCAGTTGAAGGGCTGGCAGCAGCATTACTCGCAGCTTTCCGCAGGGACCTTCAAAGGGGAATTCAAGGAGCTTGAATTTCCCGGTCTCCAATTGTTTTTCGAGACGACCAGCAGCACGCTGTTCCAGACCGGTGCAATGCCGCCGGATATTGTCGCCATCGGCTTGCCATTGGCGTATGACGGTGCCGGCCATTTCTGCGGCGAATCCATGACCACCGCGGCATTGCATTGTTTTGCGGGGCAGGGCGGATTCGAATATCTATCGCCGGAAGGCCTGGTCATGTCGGGCATCGTCATTCGCGCTTCGGACCTGCTGGGCCAACTCAGCCGCTCCGAAGCGGAGAAGATTGCCCAGGTGCTCGAAAGACCCCAACTGCTCAAGGTGGACGAAAAGAGCATCGCCTCCCTGCGCAGCTTCATCACCGGCATCTCGCTGATGGCCGAGCGCGCCCCGCAAACCCTCGAAAGCGAATATCTGCTGCACTCCCTCGGGCAGTCCGTCGCCAACGCCTTCATCGACACGATGCTGACGCGCATCGACACCGAGACGGTGCGCATGAGCAACGCCCAGCGCCTCAAGCTCATCAAGAACGTGCGCGACATCGTTGTCGGCACACCCGACACGCCGCCGAGCATCCAGGAGCTCTGCGACGCGCTGAACGTGAGCCGCCGCACGCTGCAGAACTGCTTTCAGGTCGGCCTCAACTGCACACCGCTGGATTTCATCAAGATCGTCCGCCTCAACGGCGTCCGCGCCATGCTTCGCCATTGCGCCACTGTCTCCGAAGCCGCATCCCACTGGGGCTTCTGGCACTTCGGCAACTTCGCGCGGGATTACCGCGCCTTGTTCGGTACGCTGCCTTCACTCGAACACGGCCAGCTGCAGAAGTTGCGTTGACTGCGCGTCAGCTCACTCGGCAGATCGATTTGGCACAACGGGTGGCGGTGCCCGATATTCCGCCACCCACCTGGGAAACTCCTCCGCGGGCATGGGTTTGGCGATGAAATAGCCCTGGGCGATATCGCAGCCGAGTGCTGCCAGCATGTCCCAGTGCTCCCGGGTTTCCACGCCTTCGGCAACGGTCTCGCAGCCGAGGTCATGGACCAGATCGATGGTGGAGCGCACTATTGCCGCGGAATCCCGGTTGCCCGGCATGCTGGCCACGAAGGACTGGTCGATCTTGATGAAGTCGACCGGGAGCTTCTGCATGTAGCTCAGCGACGAGTACCCCGTGCCAAAATCATCCACATAAAGCGGGATGCCTTCGTTACGCAGGTCGTGCAAGACACGTAATGCATACTCGGCATCTTCCATCACGGTGCTTTCGGTGATCTCCGCCTCGAGCAAGCCGCGTGCTACGCCACGTTCCGCCAGCCAGCTGCGGCATTTGCTGAACAGCTGGTCGTCGCGGAAGTTCCGTGCAGAAAGATTGATGGCAATCGGCAATGCGCATCCCTGCGACTGCCAGTCGCGCAGCAGGTCGAGCGCCGCAAGGATCACCCATTCCGTCAGGGGCTTGATCAGCCCCGTCTGCTCGGCCAGGCCAATGAACACGCCAGGCGGGACCAAGCCAAGGCGGGGATGCTGCCAACGCACCAGCGCTTCTGCCCCACAGACGCGCCCGGAGGAAAAGACCACCTTGGGCTGCAGGAACAGGCGCAACTCCCCGCTGCCGATGGCCCGACGAAGCTCGCCGGCCATGTGCAGCCGTCCCGTCTGATCCTGTTGTTGGGCCGCCTCGAAGACGCACCGATCCAGCCCTCTGGCCTTCGCCTGATAAAGGGCCTTGCCCATGCGCCGGAGTAGATCCTGGGCCGTTGTTCCGTGCTCCGGGTACAGGGCGATGCCGATCTTGGCCGACACGTCCAGCTCGATGTCGGCGATGGGGAAGGGCCTGGACAGGCTGGCCTCCAGCGTATCGGCCAAGGCCATCGCGGCCATGCCATCCTTGGCGGATGTCAGAATGGCGAATTCGTCGCCGCGCAGGCGTGCCACCAGCGCAGCAGGCGGCACGCTCCCGCGCAGTCTCTGTCCGAAGGCCTGCAGGATTTCATCCCCGCGACTGGAGCCGAGTACGTCATTGATTTCCCCGAGCCGCTCGACATTGAGCTGGAGGACGGCAAAGGGTTCAGCCGAAGCGGGGCGGTCGATCGCCGCTGTGAGGGCTTCAGTGAATTCGATGGCATTCGGGAGCCCGGTGAGCGCGTCGTGGCGCATCAGATGATGCATCGCCGCCCGCACACCCTCCTGTTCGGTCCGCGCACGCAGGGTCGAAATGCCAAAGGCCAGATCGTCGGCAGACTCGGTGAGCAGCCTGATCTCGTCCTCCCCGAAGGTATCGGGCTCCGGATCGTAGATGGAGAGGGCGCCAATGATCTCGCCGTCCACACGCAGGGGGCAGGCCAGGCCGGATGTCGCACCGAAAAGCCGGTCCCGCCAGACGGCATGGTTCGGGTCGGTCTGCATGTTGCGAACGAGCCCCACCAGGCCATTGCGGATGGCCGTTGACGTAACCCCCTGTCCTTGCGCCGCGTCCGATAGATTGAGGCCGAGCGCATCGAGTGCCGCCATCCCGCCCGGATAGCCGCACTCCGCCATGGGGCGTAGGGCCTGGTCGGGGCCTTCTCCCTTGAACCACACCACGGCAATTCCGTAGCCACCCTCGGTGACGATGGCCCGGCACATGCTGTCAAGCAGCCCTTGTTCTTCGGAGGCCCGCAACATCGCGCGGTTGCCGGCGCTCAAGGTGCGCAGGGCGCGGCTGACGTGCTCCAGCTCCCGCACGCGCAGTTCGAGCTCGATGTTGAGGGACTGGATCCGCTCTTCAAAGCGTTTGCGCTCGGTGATGTCTGTTCCAAGCACATAGTAGCCGGCGACGCTGCCGTCGGCATGAAACCGCGGGACGTACTGGATGGTTTGCCACACGCCTGCAAAAGGTTGCCAGTCGTAGGACTGGGGCTCTCCGGCCAGGACCTTGTCGATCAAGGGGCAGGCCACGGCGTAGCGATCTGCGCCGAGAATCTCCTGCACCGTGCAATCCCTGATGTCCTCGCGATCCGGCGCGAAGCGCTGGCGATACTGGTCATTGACATAGACATACCGCCGTTCGGTGCTCACATAGGCGATGAGGGCGGGCACTGCGCTGATCACGCTGCGTAGATGGCTCTCGCTCTCGCGCCATTGCTCGGTGCGCTGACGCACATCGGCGGCCAGCAGGGCATTCTGCTCGCGGATGATCCGTTCCGCCTCGCGCTCCGCACTGACATCCCGAAACACCAACACGACGCCGCACAGCCGACCGTGTGTGTCGCGGATCGGGGCTGCGCTGTCGGCAATGGGGCATTCGGAGCCGTCGAGAGCGATCAATGCGGTGTGGTTGGCCAGTCCCTCGATTTCGCCCGTGGCAAGCACCGTCGCCACCGGGATCGGTGCCGGCTCACGGGTTTCCTCGTTGATGATGCGGAAGACCGCATCCACCATGCGCCCCTTGGCTTCCTCCAGCGACCAGCCGGTAAGTCGTTCAGCCACGGGGTTCATGCGTGTGATCCGTCCATCGGCATCGGTTGCCAGCACGGCGTCGCCGATCGAATGCAGGGTCGTGCGAAGGCTCTCCTCGCTGTCGGCCAAGGCCTGCTGGCCGGCTTCAGTGGTGCGCAACTGGCGACGGATCAACAGGTAGGTCGCGGCGAGGAGGCTCGCCAGCATCGTCGAGACCAGCGCCCCTGCTGCCACCAATGTCTCGCGTGCCCGGGCATGGGCGGCTTCGCGCTGAGTCAGGTGAAGGCGCGCGTTCGCATCCATCTCCGACAACAACTGATAGGTGAGGGCGCGTGTAGCGCGAAGCGGGGCGTTGGCCACAAAGACGTTGGCCGCTTCCGGCCCGTGCTCCTTGCGCAGCCACTCCACCTGCCGCGCGATGGCGAGCCGTTGATCGAGTATCTTCCGGAGCTCCAGCCAGCGCTGCTGTTGCGCCACGTTATCGATCGTCAATTGCCGGATGCTTGCGAGGCTCGCCTCCCGGGCTGCTATGGCATCGTCCCGTTCGGTGAGAATTGCCGAATCTCCGCTCAAGCGGAAGCTCTGCGTCGTCAGCTCGATCTGTAGCGAATAACCTCTGACGCGGGCCAGATCGTGAAGGACAGCCTGGCTGCGTGCCACCATTTCCGCCGTTTTTTCGGCATCGTCGGCGATCTTCCACGTAGCAGTAGCCAATCCGATCACGACCAGGATTGCCGCAACAAATGCGAGCGCCACTTTGGATTCGAAACTAGACCGAAACGTTTTGGTCCCCTTTTCTTTCAGTACGCGGCAACTTCACGGCTGAAGTCCACCGACTTCCGGAGGGCTCGCTTTCGAGGCCAAGAATGGAGTCCAAGCGTTTCGCTTTTTTCCATTTGGATTTCTGCCATTCAAAAAAATATAACGCACCAAATAGCAGTACATTGATCCAAGCTAAGGGAAACGTTGAATATTTGGCAGCTTCTGGAATGGACCATTCGTGACCTTCCTCACGATCGTATCGCTGACGTGCGGACTGGCCTAGTCTGAATGAGCAGAAGGGATTTCATTTTTATCAGTGTCCGGTTAATTGACGTAACGTCATGTGATGCAGCTGCATCCGACGCTTACCGTCCTCAAGAACAGGAGGCACCAAATGCTCTGGGATGCACTCGGCGTCGGGCTCTTCACGCCGCTTTTCATTTTGGCCGCAGTTCTCTTCCTCGGCTCGGCCATCCGCATCTTCCGCGAGTACGAGCGGGGTGTCGTCTTTATCCTCGGCCGATTCCAGAATGTCAAAGGGCCGGGGCTGGTGATCATCATCCCCGGTATTCAACAGGTCGTGCGGGTCGATCTGCGTACCGTCGTGCTGGAAGTGCCTACGCAGGACGTGATCTCGAAGGACAACGTATCGGTCAAGGTCAGCGCCGTCGTCTATTTCCGTGTGGTGGACCCGCAGAAGGCGATCATCCAGGTCGTCGATTTCATGAACGCCACCAGCCAGCTGGCGCAGACCATGCTGCGCTCCGTGCTGGGCAAGCATCTTCTCGACGACATGCTGTCAGAGCGCGAGAGGCTTAACCTGGACATCCAGCAAGCGCTCGACACGCAAACCGACGCCTGGGGCATCAAGGTCTCCAATGTCGAGATCAAGCAGGTGGACCTCACCGAATCCATGATCCGTGCGATTGCCCGGCAGGCCGAGGCGGAACGCGAGCGGCGTGCAAAGGTGATCCACGCCGAAGGTGAACTGCAGGCCTCCGAAAAGCTCTTCCAGGCAGCCAAGATCCTGGCCCAGGAACCGCAGGCCATCCAGCTGCGCTACCTCGAAACGCTCACCGTGATCGGCGCCGACAAGAACACCACCATCGTCTTCCCGCTCCCGATGGATGTCATCGCTCCGTTCATCAAGAGATGAGCCACGAACCGGGTCACTGGAACTATCGTGATCCGCGTCGCCGGCGATCTTTCCGCCGCGCGATACAGGTCTTTACATCCTTTTACCCGTTACGCCTATTAAACTTGTCCGGCTTGATGCCGATAGCAAAACAGGAAAATCATAAGGAATGAGGCCCTGAAATGGCATCCGTTACCAACGTCTCCATCCCCAGCACATCGACCGCATCCGGCTCCACCGCCACGAGTGGGAGCGGTGACGCGCAGATCGCGGCACTGCAAAAGCAACTTCAGACCGTACAGAAAAAGCTGGAGAACGCACAGAAGGATACTTCGGGAAAGAGCGCGGAGAAGATCAAGCTGCTGCAACAACAAGTTGTCGAGCTCGAAGCGCGCATCGCCCAGCTTCAGGCCCAGAAGAAGCAGGAGTCGGAAGACACGAGCAAGGCGACGGCTACCCCGTCTTCCGCGAAGGCGACAAGCGGCACACTCGGTACCAACGTGAACGAGTTCGTCTAGGCGACGGGGGCTTGATTCGTCGCCGAGGAAGTGAAGAACCTGGATGCCGATGCCTTGCTGACCCTGAATCCGGATTCGCAAGCCAGCACCTATATTGCGGGCCAGGATCTGCCGCTGGAACAAACCATCGCCAATATGCCGGGACAGGCACCAGCGCCTGATCGACGGCTACAAGAAGACGCATGCGGCGCGGGCCAGGGTGGGAGGGGTATCCAGCTAGGCTTACACATCCGGGTTGAATGAAGCAGAAGGGGGCTGAGGCTCCCTTTGCGCTTTAGCGCCGATTACTTGCCGTCGCGGCCAACGCGCGCTCAAGACCGCGCACGCCAGTTTCCATTGCTTCGGGCGTCAGGTTGCCAAAGCCCAGACGCAGCCCTGGCACGGCTCGCCCGTCGATGGCGAAAGAGCGGCTGGATGCAATCATGACGCCTTCCTCATGGGCTTTGCTCACGAGCTGGTCTCCGTTGAGGAGCGGATCCAGCTGCAGCCAGAGCGCCAGGCCTCCGTCCGGCAGGCTGAAATCCGCCCAGGGCTTGAGTCCGGAAACGTATGCAGCGAACGCCAGTCGGCGCTGCTGATAGATCTTGAGCGCACGGCGAATATGCCTGCGTAGTTCTCCGGTCTGCATCAGATCTGCAACGGCGAGCTCGGTCACCGCATTACCTTGACGATCGATCCACTGAATTTCGTTGGCGCAGCGGTCCACCACCTCCCGTGAGCCAACGACATAGCCTATCCGCAGACCAGGCGCCAGCACCTTGGACAAGGAGCCGACATAGATGATCCGCCCCGTGCGATCGCCACTGGCCATCGGAAACATGGGACGTCGGGCGAAATGGAACTCGTGATCGTAATCGTCCTCGATGATCGCAAAGCCGAACTGTTCGGCCAGGGCCATGATATGCATGCGCCGCTCGGCCGGCATCAGCACCGTGGTTGGAAACTGGTGATGGGGCGTGATGTAGATGGCCCGGATGCGGTGCTGCCGGCACAGGCGTTCGAGGGCCTCGGGTCGCATCCCGGAGGCATCCATCTCCACCCCATGCACCTGGGCGCCCGCCGCACGAAAGGCCTCACGAGCCGGTGGGTAGCTCAAGTCATCCACCGCCACGTGGTCGCCGCTGCGGGCGAGCAGGCGTGCCGCCAGGTAGATTCCCATCTGGCTGCCGCGCACGACGCAAATGTTATCCAGGCCAACCCTCAATCCCCGTTCGGCACTCAGCATCGCCGCCAATTCCTGGCGCAATGCCGGCTCGCCGCGGGGATCCCCATAGGCCAGGCGATTGGCACGTGCGGTTGTAATCAAGGCTCTCCGGTAAGCGCGGCCGAGGACCTCGAAAGGAATCAGCCGAGTATCCGGTACGCCATCGGAGAATGACACGTAGCCGCTTGCCGGTGGCGCGTCTTCATAGGGCGCTCCGTACAGCGAATAATTGGGTTCCGGCGTCTCGTCAGACTGACGCGATGTGTCCATGGCCGGAGTGTGCGGCAACTCGGATGCCACGAAGGTGGCCTGGCGTCCTTCGGTGCGCAGCCAACCTTGCGCAATCAGCTCCTCATAAGCCAGCAGCGCCGTCTTGCGGTTGATGCCGAGCTCCTCGGCCAAGGCTCGGCTGCCGGGTAAGGGCGTTCCAGGGGTGAGGCGGCCCCGGCTGATCTCATCGACGAAGTACTGGGCAATCTGCACATGTACGGGCAGCCCCTCTTGGCGACTGATGGACAGATTGAGTTTCCAGGGGCGCAGCATGATGGTCGGACGAGTCTCGCCGTAACTGAAAAATGAGTGATCTGGACCAGTAAAGTTTATAAAACTGGATGTTTTTAAGGGTCCAGGGTAAGCCTAGCATGCGCCACATCATTTGATCTGGAGCCTCTGCAATGACTGTCGCCCCTTCCCCTGGCGAGCGGGTCTTCCGCCTGACCGAAATCACTTCGCTCTCGACCGACGTACGGCGTGTGGTACTGAATACAGCTGACGGTGCTGCGTTCTTCTATCGGGAAGGGCAGTTCGTCAGCGTCCGTCTGCCCGACGGCGTGCAGCGTAGCTATTCCCCTGCCAATGCGTGTGGCGCCGAGGGGCGCATCGAATTGCATATCCGTCTCCTCCGTGGCGGACACTTCTCGACCTGGCTCAGTGGCGCTGATCGTACCGGTAGCTTGGTGACGCTCAGCGGACCTTATGGAGAGTGCGTCTGGCAGACGTCCGTCCCGACCCAGGCCCCGGTCTTCATGCTGGGTACCGGAACGGGTATCGCACCCCTCAAGGCGCTGCTGGAAAAAGCGCTGTCGGCGGACGGGCTGCAGCCGATCACCCTTTACTGGGGTGGTCGAACGCTGGACGACCTGTACCTCCGCGCTCATTTCGACGCCCTGGCTCGGGAGCGCGCTCACTTCCGTTTTGTTCCCGTGCTCGCTGAGCCCACGGAGACATGGCAGGGCCAGCGCGGGTTTGTTCAGGATGCCATTGTCGCCGAGCGCCCATCCCTGGCCCAGGCCGTGGTGTACGCCTGCGGATCCCCGCTGATGGTGGCCGGCGCCCGCGCACGACTGGTCGATGAACTAGGGTTGGCGCCATCCCGCTTCCTGGCTGATGCCTTCATACCCGCGGTCGTGACGGCTGCACCTACCTGCGAGCCTCTGGCGCTGACGATCCGAGCACACCTCAACGGAGAGGCGCGCCCGCTGGCGGTCACTGCAGGAAGCCCTCTGATGCCGGCGTTGGCACAAGCTGGTTTGCTGGCCGGTGTCTGTGGAGGGCAGGGCGCGTGCGGCACATGCCGCGTACGGGTCCGTCCTCCATGGCTTGAACGACTTGCGCCACCGGGGCGCCAAGAGGCCCGCCTTCTCCGTGCCCTGGATAGCCTGCCTGAGCACCGCCTTGCCTGCCAGATCGCCATGAACACAGATCTCAACGGTATTCAGCTCGACTGTAACTAATCCATTTTTTCCTACCTTTTCTGACGAAAGGAATTCCATGAGCACCCAAGATCAATCCCGCCTGGAAGCCGTTGGATCGGCCTACGACCCGGAACGCCTGCTGGCTGTCCGCGACAAGACCAGGGCGGCCATCCGGACCATCGCGGCGGCTGTCAAACCCGGGATGGTGGAAGAGGACGCCGTTGAGATGGCGCGTGACATTCTGGCGGCAGAGGGAATGGTGCGCGGCTGGCACGATGTTTACGTCCGCTTTGGCAGCAACACCACCAAGACCTTCGGGGCGGCCTCCGATCCGGGCGTCGTGCTGGGTGAGGACGATATCTTCTTCATCGATATCGGCCCGGTCTGGAAAGACTGGGAGGGCGACGGCGGCGATAGCTTCGTTACGGGAACCGATCCCGACAAACAGCGCTGCGCTGACGATGCCCGCGCGATCTTCCACGAAGTACGTCGCAGGTGGCGGGACGAAGGCGCCACCGGTCGGGCCCTTTACGCTTACGCCATGGCGTGCGCGGAAGCCCGTGGGTGGGTACTGAACATGGATCTGTCGGGACACCGCCTGGCCGACTTTCCTCACGCGGCCATCCACGAAGGCCCGCTGGCCGAGGTGGACTTCACCCCCTCCCGACTTCTATGGGTACTGGAAATTCATATCCGTCACCCGACGGAAGGATACGGCGCCTTCTTCGAAGACCTGCTGCTCTAAGATGCCATTACTCCATCCGCGTAGCTTTCAAGGTGGCGCTGCTGATAGCCGAGCGGCTGTGGCGGTCAGCAGCATAGTTCCCGCAGTACCTCGGCCAGCTTCTTGACGGCGCTTTCCAGTTCGTAAGGGGCATGGGCCGCGAAACCCATCAGAAAGCCCGCATCGTGCCGGCTCGAAGCGTGCAGTGCCGTCAGTCCTAACAGGTCGATACCTGCCCGGCGCGCGGATTCCACCGCTTCGTGCTCTGGGATGTCACGGATGAACACGCAAGGCATTTGCATGCCACCGGCGGGCACCCGAGGTTCCACGAAGTCAGCCAGATGCTGGCGAACCAGCCGCGCCAGTACGTTGCGGCGTTCCGCATAGACGGCGCGCATGGTGCGTACATGGGCCCCGAAGTGGCCGCCTTCGATGAAACGCGCCAGCGTCAGTTGCGGAATCGGTGCGCTGTGTCCATCCAGCAGCGTGCGGGCCACGGTCATGGGCGCCACCAACGGTGGCGGCAGCACCATGTAGCCGATGCGCAAGCCCGGAAAAAGCGATTTGGTGAAGGTGCCGATATAAATCGTCCGCTCATACGGATCTAGCCCCTGCACACAGGCGGTGGGTTTGCCTTCGTAGTGGAACTCGCTGTCATAGTCGTCTTCGATGATCCAGCTCTGGTGTTGCCTGGCCCATTCGATGATCGCCAAGCGCCGGTCCAAAGCCAGCGCAGCGCCGGTGGGAAACTGGTGCGACGGGGTGAGGAATACCGCCTTCGCCATTTCGTCGGGCTCCTGTGATGCCTCACGAAGGTGTTCCACCCGCAGGCCGTCTGCATCCAGTGGTACGGGTACGCATTCCAGTCCAGCGGCATCGAATGCCTTGCGGGCGCCGTGATAAACAGGGTCTTCGATAAAGATCCGGTCGCCCGCATCAAGCAGCACGTTCGCGCACAAGGTCAGGGCTTGCTGCGAACTGGTCAGCACCAGCACGCGCTCGGCCGTGGCCTGAGCTCCCCGTTCAAGATTGATGTAATCGGCGATGGCCCTCCGCAGGGGTTCCACACCCTGTGGAGGGCTGTGCAGCAATGCCAGCGCGCCGTATTCCTTCAGTACTTGCCGCTGCAGGCGCTCCCAGGTCTGAAGCGGAAAGCTGCGCGTCTCTGGCACTCCGGGTACGAACGGTCGCGGAGCCAGGAAGTCGCGCACGCCGCCGCCCTGAAACATGGCCTTGCCACGCGAGCTGAGACGCAGTGCCGCTTTGCGCTCCTCACCCTTCGGCAGAAGTGTGCCGCGTTCCGGCAAACGCTGGGCCCGCTCCGACACGAAGCTACCGCTTCCCACGCGCCGCTCAATGAAGCCTTCCGCATGCAACTGGCCGTAGGACAACTCGACCGTATCGCGCGAAACGCCCAGTGACTTCGCCAAGGCGCGCGACGCGGGCAATGGTTTGCCGACATCGAGGGCGCCATCCAGGATGAGCTGACGAATGGCGCGCTGAATGCGCACATGCAAGGGCAGGGTGCCGTGGGCTGGATTGCCGATCCAGGCCTTGACGGATTCGAGTTGCGCGTGCCTGAACAATTGGCCGGTGTCTCTTCAAGAAATTGGAGGGGAATATCCGTCCATTTTAAATCTATAAACACGTTTCACAACTCACTTAACCCTTTGATCGGGGGTCCGTCAGGCCATGTCATCCGTCCTATTGCCTTCATCCGTTCGTTGGAACGATCTCGCTCACCCCGTTGTGGCCGGCCTGATCTCGGTCATCGTCAACTATGGCGGTACCTTCATTCTGGTTTTCCAGGCCGCCAAGGTGGCGGGTCTCGGTCCGGAATTGACGGCCTCGTGGGTGTGGTCGATTTCCATCGGCGTCGGCGTGACGGGGATCATCCTGAGCTGGACCACCCGCGAGCCCGTCATCACCGCGTGGTCCACACCGGCCGCGGCATTTCTGGTTACGGCACTGGCGACCACACCCTACGCAGAAGCGGTCGGGGCCTATCTCATGTCGGCTGCCGCCTTCGTAGTGCTGGGGCTGTCGGGCTGGTTCGAGCGGGTCATCCGCCTGATTCCGCCGGGCGTGGCGGCCGGGCTGCTGGCGGGCATCCTGCTTCAGTTCGGCATCAAGGCCTTTGGTGGCATGAGCGTCGATCCTTTGCTGGCCGGGTTGTTGATCGCCACCTATGTGGTGCTCAAACGACTCTGCGCGCGCTATGCGGTGGTGGGCATCCTGGTGCTGGGGCTGGCCTTCCTGCTGCTGCAAGATCGCGTCGATCTGTCGAGACTGACCCTGACACTGGCTGCGCCGCTGTTCACCATGCCGGTGTTTTCACTCAATGCCTTGCTGAGTGTGGCGCTGCCCTTGTTCCTGATCACGCTGACTGGCCAATACATGCCCGGCATGCTGGTGCTACGCAACGACGGATTCCGAACCAGTGCCAACCCCATCGTCACCATCACCGGGCTGGGCTCATTGTTGATGGCACCGTTCGGTTCGCATGCCTTCAATATCGCTGCCATCACCGCGGCGATCTGCACGGGCCGCGAAGCGCACGAAGATCCGTCCAAGCGCTGGATTGCCGGCATCGCTGCCGGCGTGCTCTACATCCTTGTCGGTGTGTTCGGAGTCACGCTGGCCGCAGTCTTCATGGCGTTCCCGACCACCTTCATCACTACGCTGGCCGGTCTGGCGCTGCTGGGCACCATAGGCGGCAGCCTTGCCAGCGCGATGGCCGAAGCCAGGACCCGTGAAGCCTCGCTGATCACCTTTCTGGCCGCCGCCGCCAACATCAACCTGCTGGGCATCGGTGGCGCCTTCTGGGGATTGGTGATCGGGCTCGTGGCCTACGCGACGCTCAACGGTCGCCTGCCGCAGAGGGCTCCGAAACCTGCCGTTGCGTTCGGCGCGTCCGGCACGGGGCCCAACTGATGCCATCCACAACGCAAACCCGTCACGACCAGCATGGTCGCTATCCAGAGGCCCGCTCGGTCGAGGACTTTCAATGCAATCTGGCCGCCGTGCGCATGCGGATCGAGGCCGCATGCCTTCGCGCCGGCCGCGATCCCGCATCCGTGCGTCTGCTGCCGGTAAGCAAGACCAAGCCCGAGCCCAGCCTGCGCCTCGCTTACGCGGCGGGTTGCAGGATGTTGGGAGAAAACAAGCCCCAGGAGGCCTGCCGCAAATGGGAAGCCATGCAGGACCTGACCGACCTGCGCTGGTCGGTCATCGGCCACCTGCAGACCAACAAGGCCAGGCTGGTGGCGCGTTTCGCCACCGAGTTCCAGGCACTGGACAGCCTGCGTGTCGCCGAAGCGCTGGATCGCCGCTTGCAGGTTGAAGGGCGCGGGCTGGACGTGTTCGTGCAGGTCAACACCTCTGGCGAGGCGAGCAAATACGGCCTGGCTCCCGCGGATGTTCCGGCCTTTCTCCAGGCGCTGCCTGCATTCAGCGCGCTGCGCGTGCGTGGGCTGATGACGCTGGCGCTGTTTTCCAGCGAAGCCGGGCGGGTGCGCCAGTGCTTCGTACAACTACGTGGCCTGCGCGACCGCTTGCGCCAATGCGCACCTGCCGGGATGGGGCTGGACGAACTGTCGATGGGCATGTCCGGCGACTTCGAGATCGCCATCGAGGAAGGCGCCACCGTGGTGCGTGTCGGACAAGCCATCTTCGGCGCGCGCGCCATGCCGGACAGCCATTACTGGCCGAATGAACCCAAACTTGAGGAGTCTTAGATGCAAGCTACCCCCTCCCACCTGATGCGGGCCTATGCCCGCCAACCCGTTTCCTTCGTACGCGGGCGCGGCGTGCAGCTCTGGGACGAGCGCGGCGTTGAGTACCTGGACGCCATTGCCGGTGTCGCGGTCACCAGCCTGGGCCACGCCCACCCGGAGATCGCGGCCGTGATTGCCGATCAGGCGGCGCTGCTGTTGCACACCTCCAACGTCTTCCGCATCGACTGGCAGGAACGGCTGGGCGAGCGCTTGTGCACGCTGACGGGGATGCAGAAAACCTTCTTCTGTAATTCGGGCGCCGAGGCCAACGAAGCGGCGCTCAAGCTGGCAAGACTGCATGGCCAGCGCAGACAGATCGCGGAACCCAAGATCCTCGTTATGGAGAATGGTTTTCATGGCCGTAGCATCGCCACGCTTTCTGCCTCGGGCAATCGGGCCAAGCAGCAAGGCTTCGAGCCGCTGCTGCCCGGCTTCTTGCGGGTGCCTTATAACGACATGGACGCGGTGCACCGAATGGCCGGGCATTCGCCCGACATCGTGGCGGTGCTGGTCGAGGTGGTGCAGGGCGAAGGCGGCATCCATGTCGCCAGCGCCGACTACCTGCGTGCGCTGCGCGCCTTGTGCGACCAGCGCGGCTGGTTGCTGATGCTCGACGAGATCCAGACGGGCCTGGGACGCACCGGAGCCTGGTTCGGGCACCAGCACGCGGACATCGCTCCCGATGTGATGACGCTGGCGAAGGCGCTGGGAAACGGTTTTCCCATCGGTGCCTGCCTAGCGCGTGGTGCGGCGGCCGACCTGTTCTCGCCCGGCCAGCACGGCTCCACTTTCGGCGGCAATCCACTGGCCTGCCGGGTGGCGTGCACCGTCCTCGACATCATGGCCCGCGACAGGCTGCCGGAACGTGCTGCTGTGCTGGGCGAGCGCTTGCTGGATGGGCTGCAGAAAGCGCTCGCCACGCATCCGCACGTCGTGTCGATCCGCGGGCAGGGCTTGATGGTGGGTGTCGAACTGGACAGGCCATGCAAGGAACTGGTTGGGCGTGCGCTCGCCGAGCAGCGTTTGCTCATCACCGTGACCCGCGACAACGTCATCAGGTTGCTGCCGCCGCTGGTCTGTGACGAAGCCCAGATCGACGCCATCGTCGGTCGCCTTGCCCACCTGCTGGCCACGACTGAGGGGAATGGCCCGGGCACATTGAAGTCCGCCGCGCCGGCCGAACCGGCGGCATAACGCCCACGCCGGCCCGCGATCGACGAACACGCCCTCAAGCCCCTGAATTCCAGACACAAAGGACACACACCCATGTACGACGCATCAATGACCCTGACCGACTTCGACCCCGAACTGGCCCAAGCCATCCGGCGCGAAGAATGTCGCCAGGAAGACCACATCGAGCTCATCGCCTCCGAGAACTACGCCAGCCCGCAGGTGATGGCCATCCAGAACTCCGTCTTCGCCAACAAATATGCCGAGGGCTACCCGGGCAAGCGCTACTACAGCGGCTGTGAGAATGTGGATGTGGCCGAGCGCCTGGCCATCGAACGGCTCAAGACGCTGTTCGACTGCGACTACGCCAACGTCCAGCCCCATGCCGGCGCGCAGGCCAACGCCGCCGTGTTCCTGGCGCTGACTCGCCCCGGCGACACCGTGATGGGCATGAACCTGGCCCAGGGCGGTCACCTGACCCACGGCAATCCATCCAATTTCTCCGGGCGCCACTACCACATCGTTCCTTATGGGCTCGATGCCGAGACAGGGCTCATCGACTACGACGAGATGGAGCGCATCGCGCTGGAGACCCGTCCGAAGATGCTGATCGGCGGCTTCTCCGCCTATTCGCGGCACAAGGACTGGGCGCGGATGCGCACCATCGCCGACAAGGTGGGCGCCGTGTTCTGGGTGGACATGGCCCACGTTGCAGGTCTGGTCGCGGCGGGCGAATACCCCGATCCGCTGCCCCACGCCCACGTGGTGACGAGCACCACCCACAAGACCCTGCGCGGCCCGCGCGGCGGCATCATCCTCGCCAAGGGGCAGGACGAAGCGTTTTACAAGAAGCTCGATTCAGCGGTGTTTCCCGGTATCCAGGGCGGCCCTCTGATGCACGTGATCGCCGCCAAAGCCGTGGCCTTCAAGGAAGCGCTGCGCCCCGAGTTCAAAACCTACCAGCGCCAGGTCGTGACCAACGCCCGCGCGATGGCCGTCGTGCTCCAGCAGCGCGGCTACAAGATCGTTTCCGGCGGCACCGACAACCACTTGATGCTGATAGACCTCTCCGCCAGACCGTATTCCGGCAAGGACGCAGACGCCGCGCTGGCCGAAGCCTGGATCACGACCAACAAGAACTCCGTGCCCAACGACCGGCGTTCGCCCTTCGTCACCTCGGGGCTGCGTATCGGCACGCCCGCCGTAACCACACGCGGGTTCGGTGTGGCCGAATGCCAACACGTGGCGGGCTGGCTGTGCGATGTGCTGGACGCGCTGGAACATGGCGACGGCGCATTGCCCAAGGTGCTTCACTCAGTGAGGGAGCAGGTGCTGGCGCTGTGTCGCCGCCATCCTGTGTACCCATAGTGCTCATAGGAATAGTCAAGGAGCGCGAATTTGATAGGGGCGGCCCGTGCCCGCGGGCAACCATGGCCGCCGCGACAAGCGCTGCAGCCCAGCCTGCGTATGTCTTTCACGACGGACTGAAGCTAACCATCATTACACTCGATTTCCCGTAGCCAGGGCGCTGCCGCCAGCCGCTCCGACAGGAAATCGATGAAGGCCTGAACCCGGGCAGGGCGGCTGCGGCCCGGTGGGGTGACGATGTGCAGCGCGATCGAATCGACTTTCCAGTCGCACATGACCGTTTCCAGTTGCCCCGACTGCAATTCATCCCACACCAAAAACTCCGGCTGAAGTGCCAGCCCGAGGCCCGCCTTGAGGGCGGGCATCATGGCTTCCGCGTTGTTGGCGCATAAGGGGGCCTGCATGGCCTGGGTGAATTCGCCTTGTTCGTCGTGGCGAAAGCGCCAGCATCCGCCAGTGCGTGAGTTCGAGTACATCAGCCCGCGGTGCTGCGCGAGATCGCGCGGGTGATCCGGTTTGCCGTAGCGCTCGAAATAGGCGGGGGCACCGACCAGAAGGATCTTTACCGCGTAGAGGCGGCGGGCCAGCAGGCTCGAATCTGCCAGCGTCGATATGCGCAGCCCGAGGTCGAAGCGGTTGGCGACCAGATCGACGATCTCGTCGGTGAAGTGGAAATCCAGACTGACGTCGGGCAGCCGCGCCATGAAATCCGGAAGGAGGGGCGCCAGGTAGGAGATCCCGAAGGACATCGGCACCGTAATGCGGATCGGCCCGCGCAGATTGACCGATTGCTCCGTGACTTCGGCTTCGATCGCCTGTCCCTCCGACAGGATGCGTGTTGCCCGTTCCAGCGCGGCATCGCCGCTTTCCGTCAGGGACAGGCGCCGGGAGTTCCGATGGAAGAGGACCGTTCCCATGCGCTTTTCCAGGCGGAGTATGGCTTTGGATACCGTGGCCTGGGAGAGATCGAACTCGGCGGCGGTGCGGGCGAAGGACCCGGTTTCCGCGACCTTGGCGAAGAGCGCCCAAGCCTCGAGATCCGGTAATTTTTTCATGCGACCTTACTCCTTCGTTGGGCGTACGAGGTGCTACATGACATCAAAAATGGAATGGATGCCATGCCGTTCATCTCATTCTAAATGGGTTAGGCCTTGTCTATAGTGCCTGCATCAAGGCAGCGCTTCGTCTGCCCCAGTTTCCCAACCCCGTTCGTTGTACGAAATCAGAGGAGCCCCAAGATGACCATCGTCGCCACCCCCACGCCCAGCCCGCTGCTGCTGACCCCGACCGACCATACGCTGATCCTCATCGACTACCAGTCGCAGATGGCCTTTGCCACGCACTCCATCGACATCCCCTCGCTGCGCAACAACGCCGGTCTGGTAGCCAGTGCGGCGGCCGGCTTTGGCGTGTCGACCATCCTGACGACCGTCGCCGAGAAGAGCTTTTCCGGGCCGATGTTCGAAGAGGTGACCGCACCGTTCCCGGGCCAGGCCCTGCTGGATCGCACCTCGATGAACACTTGGGAAGACGCCGCCGTGATCGCCCAGGTCAACAAGATCGGCAAGGGGCGCATCGTCTTCGGCGGCTTGTGGACCAGCGTCTGTATCGTCGGCCCGACCTTGTCGGCACTCTCCCAGGGCTTCGAGGTCTATGTGATCACCGACGCCTGCGGAGACGTCTCCACCGAAGCGCACGAACGTGCGGTACAGCGCATGGTGCAAGCCGGTGCCCGCCCGATGACGGCGCTGCAGTACCTGCTTGAACTCCAGCGCGACTGGGCCCGCACGGACACCTACGAGCTGACCACCGGCATCGCCAAGAAGCTCGGTGGCGGCTATGGCCTGGGGATCACCTACGCCAAGACGATGTTCGGCGCCCACGAGGGCTGAAAGAGGTTACGCCAATGAAACCCTATCTGATTTCATTGGCGGTCGGTGTGCTGGTGGGCGTGATCTACAGCCTGTTGAACGTGCGCTCACCAGCGCCGCCGGTCGTCGCCATCGTCGGACTGCTCGGGATGCTCATTGGCGAGCAGCTCGTGCCGGTCGGCAAACAGCTGTTGAGCGGTTCGGCCTTCACGGCCGCTTGCGACAGATCGCAAGCCACGGACCATGTGTTCGGCCAGTTACCAGGCCGCCAGGCCATGCAGCAGACCAAGGCGCCCGAGGAGAAGCGATCATGACAGCACCCACGACGGCCGACGTCATCCTGCGCAACGGCCGGTTCACCACGCTGGACACCAGCAAGCCCACCGCCAGTGCCGTAGCCATCAAGGACGGCAAGTTCCTGGCGGTGGGCGACGACGCGGAAATCCTGCCCTTCACGGCCCCCGGCACGCGCGTCATCGACCTCAAGGGGCGCAGCGTGCTGCCCGGCTTGGTCGACAACCATACCCACGTCGTCCGCGGTGGCCTCAACTACAACATGGAGCTGCGCTGGGATGGCGTGCGCTCGCTGGCTGACGCCATGGACATGCTGCGGCGGCAGGTGGCGATCACGCCCGCGCCGCAGTGGGTGCGCGTGGTGGGCGGCTTCACCGAGCACCAGTTCATCGAGAAGCGGCTGCCCAGCATCGACGAGATCAACGCCATCGCGCCCGACACGCCGGTCTTCCTGCTGCACCTCTACGATCGTGCGCTGCTCAACGGGGCGGCGCTGCGTGCCGTCGGCTACACCAGGGACACGCCGGAGCCCCCTGGCGGCGAGATCACCCGCGACGCCAGCGGCAACCCGACGGGCCTGCTCCTCGCCAAGCCCAACGCCGCCATTCTCTACGCCACCCTGGCCAAAGGCCCCAAGCTCCCCTTCGACTACCAGCTCAACTCGACGCGGCATTTCATGCGGGAACTCAACCGCCTGGGCGTCACCGGAGTCATCGACGCCGGCGGCGGCTTCCAGAACTACCCGGACGACTATGCGGTGATCCAGAAGCTGGCCGACGAAGGCCAGATGACGGTTCGGCTGGCCTACAACCTGTTCACCCAGAAGCCCAAGCAGGAGAAGGAGGACTTCCTCAACTGGACGGCCAGCGTCAAATACAAGCAGGGCAACGACTACTTTCGCCACAACGGCGCCGGCGAAATGCTGGTGTTTTCAGCGGCGGACTTCGAAGACTTCCGCCAGCCCCGGCCGGACATGCCGCAGGAAATGGAAGGGGAGCTGGAGGAGGTGGTGCGCATCCTCGCCCATAACCGCTGGCCCTGGCGCTTGCACGCCACCTACGACGAAACCATCTCCCGCGCCCTCGACGTGTTCGAGAAAGTGGATCGGGACATCCCCCTCAAGGGCCTGAACTGGTTCTTCGACCACGCCGAAACCATCTCGGACGAATCCATCGACCGTATCGCCGCGCTGGGCGGAGGCATCGCCGTGCAGCACCGCATGGCCTACCAGGGCGAGTATTTCGTCGAACGCTACGGCCCCGCCGCGGCCGAAGCCACGCCTCCCATCGCCCGCATGCTGGCCAAGGGCGTGAACGTCTCGGCCGGCACCGACGCCACCCGTGTCGCCTCCTACAACCCGTGGGTGTCCCTGGCCTGGATGATCACCGGCAAGACCGTTGGCGGCCTGCAGATCTACCCGCGCCGCAACTGCCTGGACCGCGAGACGGCCCTGCGCATGTGGACCGAGAAGGTGGCCTGGTTCTCCAACGAGGAAGGCCGGCGCGGCCGCATCGCGGCGGGCCAGTTTGCCGACCTGATCGTGCCGGACAAGGATTTCTTCAGCTGCGCCGAAGATGAAATCTCCTTCCTTACCTCCGAGCTCACCATGGTGGGCGGCCGCGTCGTCTATGGCGCGGGCGACTTCGCCCCGGAGGACGACAACCCTGTGCCTCCGGCCATGCCCGAGTGGTCGCCGGTGCGTACTTTCAAGGGCTACGCAGCCTGGGGCGAGCCGGATGGGGCAGGGCGGCATTCGCTGCATCGTCAGGCCATCGCCGCCTGTGGATGCGGCAGCGCCTGCGGCCTGCACGGCCACGCGCACGCCAGAGCCTGGGGATCAAAGGTGCCGGTGGCCGACCTGAAAGGCTTCTTCGGTGCCCTGGGTTGTTCCTGCTGGGCGGTGTAAACCTATGAAGGAAAGACAGGCTCCATGACAGCACAGACCACCACGGCCCCGGCCGGCAGCTTCGCGCCCCTCCGGCAACAACTCTTCGCCGTGCTGTGGGTGGCCACGGTGATCGGCAACACCGGCAGCTTCATCCGTGATGTTGCCAGCGCGTGGCTGATGACCGACCTGTCGGTGTCGCCAGCCGCCGTGGCCATGGTCCAGGCCGCGGCAACCTTGCCCGTCTTCCTGCTGGCCATCCCCGCCGGCGTGCTGTCGGATATCCTCGACCGGCGCAAATTCCTCATCGGCATCCAGGGGCTGCTAGCCACGGTCAGCATCTGCCTGATGCTGCTGTCCGCCTTCGGCCAGCAAACCGTGGCTTCGTTGATCGGGCTCACCTTTCTGGGCGGCATCGGCGCGGCGTTGATGGGCCCCACCTGGCAAGCCATCGTCCCCGAACTGGTCGACAAGAAAGACCTCAAGAGCGCCGTCGCCCTCAACTCCCTCGGCATCAACATCGCGCGGGCCGTCGGCCCCGCGCTGGGCGGCTTGATCCTCGCCAACCTGGGCGCCGCGGTCACCTACGGGGCCGATGTCATCAGCTACGTGTTCGTGATTGCCGCGCTGCTGTGGTGGCCGCGCCCGGAAAAGGCCGACGATGTCCTGTCCGAGCGCTTCCCGGGGGCGTTTCGCGCCGGCCTGCGTTACGCCCGCGCCCATCGGGAACTGCATGTGGTGCTGATCCGCGCCTTCGTCTTCTTCCTGCTCGCAAGTTCGGTGTGGGCGCTCCTGCCCCTGGTGGCGAAGAAGCTGCTCGGCGGTGGCGCCGGCTTCTACGGTGTGCTGCTCGGCTCCGTCGGCCTGGGTGCCATCGGTGGCGCCATGCTCATGCCGAAACTCCGCGCACGCCTCAGCACGGACGGCATCGTGCTGATGTCAGCCATCGTCACCGCCGCGGTGATGGTCTTCCTGTCGTTTGCGCCCGCGCAGTGGGCAGCGCTGCTTGCGCTGCTCGCCCTCGGCGCCGCGTGGATCGCCGCACTCACCACGCTCAGCAGCATCGCCCAGGCCATCCTGCCCAACTGGGTGCGGGGCCGCTCGCTGGCCGTCTACCTCACCGTCTTCAACGGCGCGATGACCGCCGGCAGCCTCGCCTGGGGCGGCATCGCCACGCTGATCGGTGTACCGATGACGCTGATCGCCGGCGCAGGCGGCCTGGCGATTGTCGGCATCGCGTTCCACCGACTCAAACTGCCCAAGGGCGAGGCGGACCTGGTGCCCTCGAACCACTGGCCCGAACCCCTCACCGCCGCACCCGTGGAGTACGACCGCGGCCCCGTGCTGATCCTCATCGAATACAGGATCGACGCAACCGACCGCCAAGCCTTCTTGGATGCACTCACCGGCCTGTCCGCCGACCGCCGCCGCGACGGCGCCTACGACTGGGGCGTCACCGAAGACGCCGCCGATCCCAGCCTGATCCTCGAATGGTTCATGGTCGAATCCTGGGCGGAACACCTGCGGCAACACCGCCGGGTATCCAAGGCCGCGGCAGACCTGCAGGAAGAAGTGCTGCGCTTCCATCGGGGAGAGCAGACGCCGGTGGTGCGGCACTTTCTGTCCGTTAGCTGAACCTGTTGCTTTGGGCACAGCGTGTTCGTGCGCATTCCATTCAACGCTTTGCCAACCGCTCTGCAGCAAAGTCGATCCATGGGTCACTGCCAGTCTTTCCTCCTTGGCGTGCCCTTGGCACCTGCAACATCGGAAAATCAGGGCGAACGCCTTGCTCATTCCATGATCTGCCCGAAGCTGAGCGCATGACTGAGGTGGTGAGCCTGATCGCACCGTGACCGTTCATGGGAAGCACGCTCTGGACGCTGCCGATACCCGCTGTTGCTTGGCCGATGATATGGGCGCGGCCGGTGTCCTGGAGGGCTGCCGCCACAGCTTCGGCCCCCGAGGCGGTACCGTGGTTAACCAAGACAACCAATGGGATTTTTTGCGCCGCAGCTCTCAGTGCCTTGTCGCCAAAAATGGGGCTGGAATCGAAATCCTTCGAGCTTGTATCAGACTGGCGAGCACGATAAGTCAGCTCCCCCTCAATGCGGGAAGCAGTGGTGATGACCACTGCATCTTCGGGCAAAAATGCCGCAGCCAGGGCGATGGCCGCGTGTAGCAGCCCGCCGGGGCAGTCACGCATATCAACAATGATTCCTTTCACCGGCTGCAATTGCAGGATCAGCAGAAGGTGGAGCGCCTCCGCAAGCTCATTGGCCAGGCTGGCACCTAACTGCGTAACCCGGACGTAGCCTAGTTGCCCATCCATCACCCTGGCAGAAATACTGGTTTGTCGGATACGCTCCCGCCTCACTTCACGCCGCACCACCTCTGACGATTCTGCGGCCGCGAGCTCAAGTGAAACCACCGACCCCTCCGGTCCCCGCAATGCCGAAGTCACATCCTGAAGTGGCATGAGCGCCGTCGGTTTGCCATCGATGGCGACGATCAGTGTGCCAACGCTGATATCAGCCTTGGCGCCGGGGCTTTCGTCGATCACAGAAACGACCTCGGCACCGAGATCGGATTGCTTCAGCGCCAAACCGATGGAGCCATCTCCTGGGGAATACAGGAGACGCTGCAATTCATCTTCGCTCAGATAGGCAGAAAGCGGATCGAGCCCGCCGACCATTTGGCGCAGACACGCATCGCCCTGAAGCCGCAGTGGAGCGCGGGAAACCAAGCTCGCTGCCGCGATACAACGGCGTGCCGCGGCATTCAAATCGGGAGCCGGATAGTAACCGTCCTTAATTGCTTTCAGAACGACAAGCACCCGGGGATCGCTTTTCAGCCGCTCCGAAATGGCACGTGGGTCTGACAAGTACTGGGCGAAGGCAGCTTGGTGTATCAACGTAGTGACAAGCGCCATGCCAATTTTGCCGATCTTGGCGAAAGACATTAGTCTGCATCTCTGAAATATGACATTCAAGAGCCTATCACCCGACGGATGTCACTACAAATCGCGTGGGCAATCAACGGAGATTGAATGCGATTCAAGCGGCCAATCGTTCATTAGTAACGAGCAGGCCGACAACATCGCATGCAGCTGCGCAAGGCGCGCCGTGAGCTGATCGGTAAGGGCCATCGCATTCGCGCTGTCGGTCAACTCGTAAAGCGTGTCGGACGACGAGGGAAACTGCATCGGGGTATTCATCGCGCAGCCCTCCAGGCGGAGTGGCAAGCGCAACGTGACGCGGGTGAAGGGCAGGGGAGTGAAGCAGACACGCGCGGAAACGCGCACGCCAAGGCTTGAACGGCCATGATGGATGCTCCTGGATTGGATGGACTGTTCTACCCTCCGCTGCTAAACGGGGGGCGGGCCAAAGCAGGGTTAGCAGACCGGAATCCAGGGAACCGGCAGGCCGAAGCCTCCCCACCCGGCCCGCCATTGATCGTGAAATCAGGGCGCACCAAGGGCGTGACGAATAAACAGGCTCTAGGCCGAGTGATACGCCAGCCAGAACGACTCACGGCAGGCATTCTCAAACGTCTTGCGCGGCGGGCTGATGCCGAGTACCACATCCCCACTGGAAATCACTTCGTAGGTGATCCAGACTTCAGCGCACGCTGACTCGCAGGGAAAATTGTCCTGCTCGACGGTACGTCGGATTACTGCACCGTTGTTGAAAGCGTAATCGGTGATTTCCTTCGTAACCTCGAAGCCTTGGTCCAGCCAGGACGATCTCTCGACCGTAGTCCCGGAAACAACAAGCGGGCTTGGCTTGTCGAGGATGGCTGAAACGTAGGCGTGCAAAACGTCAGTGGGTGTATTCATCGGCAAAAAAGTAGACGCAGTGGGTGAAATGCCCTTTGGTCAATCGGCGTTTGCTCATGGACCGGCCGCATGGAATCTGGTTCCTGTGCGGCCGACCGAGCCTTCGAACAGCTTGCGCTAATTACGCGGACGCAACCCGCTGCCTCTCCACCAGCGCCGTCATCAACTCCCGCGTCTCGCCGGCCAGCATGTAGCAGGCCCACATGTAGTGCTCCTGATGCTCATGGCAGAGGTGGCGGAACGTGTCGCCGGCGTTGCCGTGGGTGGCCGACAACATCGCATGCAACTGCGCAAGGCGCGCCGTGAGCTGATCGGTAAGGACCATCGCGCTCGCGCTGTCGGTCAACTCGTAAAGCGTGTCGGACGGCGAGGGAAACTGCATCGGTGTGTTCATCGCGCGGCCCTCCAGGCGGAGTGGGAAGCGCAGCGCGACGCGGGAGAAGGGCAGGGGAGTGAAGCAGACGCGCGCTGAAACGCGCACGCCGCCATGATGGATGCTCCTGGATTGGATGGACTGTTCCACCCTCCGCTTCCAAACGGGGGGCGGGCCAAAGCAGGGTTGGAAGACCGGAATCCAGGGAACCGGCAGGCCGAAGCCTCCCCGCCCGGCCCGCCATTGATCGTGAAATCAGGGCGCACCAAGGGCGTGACGAATAAAAACGGCCGCAATGCGGCCGAGTATCCGCCTGGATTGGTCGGGCTTCCAAACCCGGTCACCACTGTTTAGGCGACGGCGGGAGTATGGGCGGGGGAGGTTGGTGGGGTCAAGGGGAGCTGCTACCGAGTCTGAGGAGATGATCGCGCCGCGCGAGCTGACGCTCAAAGTTCAGTTCCTGTGGGATTACCGATCTTCTGTATCAGGCGTCGATGGCTTGTAACGCTCCAGCAGTGCGCTGATCTTCTTGCCTTCATCGTCCTTCCTCTTGGCAGCTCTGATTCGTGCCGTGTTAGCCATCCAGCCTGTGATGTCTGGATCTGCGCCATTGCGGAGCAAGAGTTCGACCAGATCTGGATAGCCGGATTGAACTGCGTAGCAGAGAGGTGTCTCGCCTATGTGCTCCTCATCGTTGGAGTTCACATTGGCGCCAGCTGTGATTAGCCATTCCACGGCCTTGTAATGCTGTCCTTCGACGGCGTAGTGGAGTGGGGCTCGACCAAGGTCATCGAAGAACTCTAACGAATAGCCGCATTCGACCAGGCGCTGCATCTCTTGAATGTCCCCCTCTGCGGCAGCACGGTGCAATCGCTCAACCTCGAAGAAGTCTTTTTGGTCATACGCAGTCATGTGTACGCCTGCCGTTGAAGTTATCCATCACTCAGTCTGGGGCTGTCGGGCCACCCGTTCGAGTTTCGAAGTGTCTTATTTGGAGCATTTAACCTGATATGGGTATTTGCTATGAACCGATCGGCATAATGTGCAATGTGTCTGGGTGTATGTGTTATACAACGAGCGTTTCATCCCGGCAGTGAAAAGTGAAAGTCAGCCACAGCAAGGAGATAACTGTGATTCAGGCGCCGACAACCCTGCTTGAGCTAGTACGAAACATCAAGGCGGCCATCGACCAAAACGCCCTTCCGGAAATGCATACGGCTTCAGACGAGCAGCTGAAAGCATGGCTCGGTGGCAGCAAGATCTCACGGGATCCTCCCGACCCTTCGATACCGTGGAGGACCATTTATGTTTTAGATTTCTTTGACGCTGCGGTACAAGCTGTAGCCGAGGTAAGCATCTTTATTCGCATCAATCCAACCGGGCGCGGCCAATTCATGGCCGACCTAAATTGTCAGCAGTCGTACGAGCAACTATCTTTCGACAACGTCGTGGCCGCCCTTGGAGACGGATGGGAGAACCATCCCTACTTTCCACCACCAAGCGGCAAGATATTTAAGACCCCGACCCATCCCCGGGGGAATAGCCGAATTAGGTATATGCATGAGGATGCGCTGCTGCGTCAGGAAGTAATCGTCGAATTCAGCGAGGACGGAACTTTGCTGAGCTTGTTTGTTAACGGGAAGGGCCGTTATCTGACTGTGCCACTGAAGTGATGGATCAATTTCCTGCCTTTTTCCGTGCTGCGCTTCCATCGGGGAGATAGGCAGGCAAGAAGAAGGGGCCTAGCGCTTGATATTGATACGTATGCCCAGATTCGTGGCGCCCCAGATTGACCCAATCCGTGTATGGTGGTCCGGTCGGTCCAGCGGCATGGCTCATCGCGGCAATGTGCGGTTGAAGTGCCTGTAGAACAAGACCTGGAAGCCAACCAACGACGCGATGGTGAGCGCCCAGGCAAGTGAGCGAGTCAGCGACGTATCTCCAAGGAGCCAGTGAAGCAGGTTGAGCAAGATAGCGACGACCCAAATCCCGACGGATACTGCCGTGGCGCACAAGGAGAAGAACAGGACTCGAAGTTTTCGCATAGCCATGATTTAGCACTCAGAGGTTGATAACTTGCCGCCCCAAGGCAGTGCTTGACGGGGAAGTCCTTAGAAAATGTTAGGCACCGATGGCAATTGCGTGTTCGATGAGCGGCCCATAGTAGCCCTCAAGTAGCTCAGTGATAGATGGAAGCGCATAGTAGGCTTTGTCTTCGGCAACAAAAGAGCGCTCGGACGCAAGGGTGGAGTATTCCTCCAACGATGCGACACGAGAGAGAGGCTCATGTTGAACCTGGCGCCAACACTCAG
>JAFEDJ010000002.1 GCA_018241685.1 Pseudomonadota bacterium | reverse complement strand
GAATCCCCGTGGGGACGCCAGTAGCACCAGCAGTATCGTGGGGGTATAGCTCAGCTGGGAGAGCGCTTGCATGGCATGCAAGAGGTCATCGGTTCGATCCCGTTTACCTCCACCACAAGTTAAGCAGCACCGGGTCCCCATCGTCTAGAGGCCTAGGACACCGCCCTTTCACGGCGATAACCGGGGTTCGAATCCCCGTGGGGACGCCAGGACACAAGTCCTGCAGCAATGTGCAGGCAGTTTCAGTCCAGACAGGCTGAAACGGTAAGGTCAGCGCGGAGTGGTAGTTCAGTTGGTTAGAATACCGGCCTGTCACGCCGGGGGTCGCGGGTTCGAGTCCCGTCCACTCCGCCACAGTAAAAAGAGGAGCCCAAGGGCTCCTCTTTTTGCGTCTACGCACGCTCAATGCAAGCTCGCCGTCAGGAACGTGCCGGATGGCAATGTGGGCGCGTAGAATGCGCGACTGATCATCCGTCCCTGCGAGACTTTCTTCCGTGTTCCACAATATTCTGACTGTCTGTACCGGAAACATCTGTCGTAGCCCCGTGGCCGAATACCTCTTGCGCCACGAGCTCCAGCGTGCCGCTCGGCCGGCGGACGTGCGTTCGGCGGGCATAGGTGCCCTTGTCAATCACGCAGCCGACGATACCGCACTCGCCCTCATGGAGGCTCGCCAGGTGTCCATGCAGGCCCATCGTGCGCGCCAGATCGAGCGCGAGCATACCCGTTGGGCCGACCTCATCCTTGTGATGGAAAAGCATCACCTCGATTACGTCCTCGGTCTCGATCCCACTGCCCGCGGCAAAGCCTTCCTGCTCGGCCACTGGAGCAAGCTGGAAATCCCCGACCCCTATCGCCGCGGCGAAGCGGCCCACCAGGCCGCGTACGACCTCATCCATCAGCAGGTGCTGGTGTGGCTCAAGCGGATTTGACCGGCGCATAATCTTTTGTAGCGAACAATGCCGATGGCGTCATTCCAATGTTCTTCGAAGTGTTAAAATTCATGCCGAAAGAAACTTTGTAAAAACTCGCGGGAGTGGCGTTGCCGCCCAACGGCAATCTTCCTGGGCCCGCTTAATACAGGAGTGGTGTTTTGGCTAAAGGCATGATCCTTGCCGCGGGGCAGGGGACGCGGGTTCGTCCGCTTACGAAGAATCTTCCCAAGCCCATGGTTCCGATCCTGGGCAAGCCGGTGCTCGAATATCTCATCGAGCACCTCGCGCGCTACGGCATCCGCGAAATCATGATCAACGTGGCCTACAACCACTACAAGATCGAAAACTACTTCGGTGACGGCCACCGCTGGGGCGTTTCCATCGGTTACTCCTACGAAGGCGTCCGCGACCACGGCGAGGTCGTGCCCAAGCCCCTCGGCTCTGCCGGCGGCATGCGCAAGATCCAGGACTTCAGCGGCTTCTTCGACGAAACCACCCTTGTGATCTGCGGCGATGCCATCATCGACCTCGATCTTGGCGCCGCCATCCACGAGCACCGCTCCAAGCAGGCCGTGGCCAGCGTCGTCACCCTCGATGTCCCGCGTGACCAGGTGCAGAACTACGGCGTCGTCGTTGCCGACGACGAGGGGCACGTCAAATCCTTCCAGGAAAAGCCGACGCCCGAGGAGGCCAAGTCCACGCTGGCCAGTACCGGCATCTACCTGTTCGAGCCCGAAGTCCTCAAGCTCGTGCCGCCGGGCAAGGCCTTCGACATCGGCAGCGAGCTCTTCCCCATGCTCGTCGAGCAGGAATTGCCCTTCTACGCCCAGAAGCGCTTCTTCAACTGGATCGACATCGGCCGCCTGTCGGACTACTGGACGGTTCTGCAGCGCGTGCTGAGCGGCGAGGTCGCCCAGATGGACATGCCCGGCAAAGAGATCCGTCCGGGCGTGTGGGTCGGCCCCAACACCTCTATTGCCTGGGACAGCGTGCAGATCGTCGGTCCCGTCTATATCGGCTCCAGCGTCCGCATCGACCCGGGCGTGTCCGTCATCGGTCCCACCTGGATCGGCCACGGCAGTCATCTCAAGTCGGGCGTACGCGTCGAGCGCAGCATTCTCTTCGAGTACACCCGCCTTGCCGAAGGCCAGCGCTTCAGCGAAATGATCATCTCGCCCCAGTACTGCGTAAATCGCCAGGGCAATGCCTATTACGTCGGTGACGACGAATTCCCCCTGCGCTGGGGGGATTCCCGCGGCCGCTGAGAAAAAGCCACGCAAGCCCCCTCTGGAGCATCCTGAGGGGCAATAAAAGGACTGAGGCCAGGATCATCTCCTGGCCTCAGTCCTTTTACGCTGCCGGGTGGTGGCCCGCTGCGGCTCAGTACGCGTTGTTGTCCTTGAACACCACGGCCACGGTCTTGAAGATGATCCACAGATCGAAGCCGAGCGACCAGTTGCGCAGGTACTCCAGGTCGAACTCGATGCGCTTCTCCATCTTGTCCACCGTTTCCGTCTCGCCTCGATAGCCGCTCACCTGGGCCCAGCCAGTAATGCCCGGTTTGACCTTGTGGCGGACCATGTAGCCTTTGACCAGCTTGCGATAGGTCTCGTTGTGGGCTACCGCATGCGGGCGGGGGCCGACGATGCTCATGCGGCCCTGCAGAACGTTGATGAATTGCGGCAGCTCATCCAGCGAGGTCTTGCGGATGAAGGCGCCAAAGGGGGTGATGCGCGGATCGCCCTTGGTGGCCTGCTTCACCACCGGGCCATTGTCGGTGGTACGCATGGAGCGGAACTTGTAAACCAGGATCTCCTTGCCATCCAGTCCATAACGGCGCTGCTTGAAGATGATCGGGCCGGGCGACGACATCTTCACGCCGATGGCCAGCACCAGCATGATCGGCGCCAGCAGCACCAGAAAGATCGACGACAGCACGATGTCCGACAGCCGCTTTACCAGCCCGCGGAAGCCCGTAAACGGCGTGTCGCAGACCGCCACCACCGGCGTATTGCCCACCGAATGGAGCTGCCCCTGGATCAGGTCGGTCACGAAGATGTCCGGCACGAAGAAGATCGACGCCGTGGTGTCCTTCAGATCGTCCAGCAGGGACAGGATGCGCGGCTGGCTCGCCATCGGCAGCGCCAGGTAGATATGGTCCACGTGGTTCAGCTTGACGAACTCGGCCAGTTCATTGATGCGGCCCAGCGTGGGCAAGCCATTCGTCTCGGGCAGGCGGTCGAGCGCACGGTCATCAAAGAAGCCGACCACCCGGCAGCCCAGGTAAGGGTTGTCACTGAATTGCTGGGCAATGCGCAGCCCCACCTCATTGACGCCGCCCACCACAACGGTGCGCTGTCGTTTGCCTTTGGCCAGTACGCCCAGCAGCACATGGCGGGCCACAAAATGCACCGTAAGCAGTGCAAATGGGGTGATCAACACCCAGCCCATCAGCGTAGGGCGGGGAAAGTGGTTGATGTAGCCGCTGGCGGCCCCAAAGCTGCCCAGCAAGACCACAAACAACATCCAGCTGGTCATCGCCTTGCGGATCACCCGGCGCGGGCGCTCGTTGAAGCGCGTGGCACCCGGGAACAGCAGCGAGAAGGTGAGGATCGCCAGCATCATGTAGGCGGACCCCACGTGCTGGCCGTTGGCTGCTGCCAATGCCAGCAGCACCAATACCGCCGTCACGGGGTACAGGAAAGCCTCTATCGCCGACGTCAGCGTGTAGCTGGGGCGCAGAAAACTGTGATGGTTCTCGATGGAACTATACATGTCGATCCCGTGGGGATTTTGCGTTGCAGCATGCATCGGGGTAGAGGTACCGTACAGTCACCAAACCGCTCCGAACGCCAAGTATTGCACGAACGTTTGGTATGGTTATGTGTTAGCAAAATTAAAGTCTTTAATAAACAAAGACATAATTTATGTTACCTGAGTTATTTGCACTTTGTCATGTCATTTCTGTGGCGGCGGGAGCGTCTATAACTTAAGTTAGTGTCGGAAAATTTAACAGTCGACACGTTTTTTTGCGGTCTATGCTGCAGGTGCAAAAAGCATGCTTTCGCGCAACATAATGAATTGTTGTGAATTTAACAAACCTCGAATGCTGCAATGCATTATCTGGCTTGATTGTTGCTAGAAAAAATTCATCGATCATTGACAGCATGGTGTTTCCATCATGAAAAGCAAAACTGCTCTTCCATTCGTTGTGGCCATAGGCATATTGGCTGCAACCCCCTCTTGGGCTGCGGGCGGTGAAGGTAGTGGTGGTGTGCATGTCTCCAGTGGGGTTGCTGCCACGATAGTTGCGGGGGCTAGTGGATTGATCTATGGCGGGCAGGGGGGCGCGGTTGAGCGGGTAGCTTACGCTAGCCGCTATGCGCCGGCGGACGCGGAGCAGGGCAAGGCATCGTCGGCGGTTGAGCGTAGTAGCTCGGACGAAACCGACGGCGGTCTCGCCCAGATCCTCAGCAGCCTGGCGCTGGTGCTCGTTCTGGTGGGTAAGCGCGTTTCAGGTTGATGTCGTCATTTACAAAGAGTTATCTATTTACGCCTCAGGCGGATCATTCACCTGAAATAAATTCCCAGCTTGCATGCTAGGATTGGGCCCATAAATTTCTGTTTCCAGGGCTCTTTGTAAATTTTTCGAGCGTGTCGGGGCGATTGGCGCTCCGGCCGCTCGGTCATGCTTTCGTCACCTATAAACGGGGGCGTCGGCCAGACCGAAGACCGAACGCCTGCTCATGTCGGGCATGGGGAAAGGTGCCGTAAAAGGGGCCTGCACACCATGTAGGCATGCAGGGTAGGTCTTCGCCAGGCGGCTCCAGCATATTGAAATTGGACCATGAGCGACTCCACAGATTTGCCCACCACAAGTCTTTCCTGCTTCCCCATTAGATTTCTCACCCGTGGCCTGTTGGCGGCAGGGGTCGTGACGGTGCTCGGCGCCGGCTGTGCCATGGTGCCCGGTGATCGCGCCTATTCCATGCGCGAACAATCTGCGATCAAGCTGCCGGTCAAGCAGTCGGACGCCGCCGAGCCCGTGCCGGACAACGTCAAGATCAAGCCGATCACTGCAGAGTTGATCATCGAGCAGTTCCGCAATGCCCAGCCGCCCAAGCCTGCCGTGAGCCAAACCGCCTTGGCCGGTGAGGGCCGCCGCACGGCCCCTGTCATTCCTGCCCCGCCGGATTACAAGATTGGCCCGGGCGACATCCTCACCATCATCGTCTGGGATCATCCGGAGCTCACCACTCCGGCTGGCCAGTACCGCTCCGCCGACCAGGCCGGTACCGTGGTGTCGGAAAATGGCACCATCTACTACCCTTACGTGGGCGTGCTCCAGGTGTCAGGCAAGACCACCCGGCAGATCCGCGAAATGCTGGTCAGCAAGCTCTCCAAGTACATCGAAAAGGCCCAGATCGACGTACGCATGGCGGCCTTCCGCAGCCAGCGCGTCTATGTGGTGGGAGAGGTGAGCAAGCCTGGCCAGCAATACATCACCGATATCCCCATGACGGTGCTCGAGGCCGTCAACCTGGCGGGTGGTTTCACGCCCGAGGCGGACTACAGCAACGTGCTGCTCACCCGCAAGGGCGTCACCTACCGGGTGGATATCCAGGCCATGTACGACAACGGCGCCACCGAGCAGAACACCTTGCTTGAGGCTGGGGACATCCTCAACGTCTCCGACCGCAGCTTCAACAAGGTCTTCATCCTCGGTGAAGTCACCAAGCCCGGCTCCCTGGTCATGACCAAGAAGCGCTCCACGCTGGCCGAGGCTCTGGCAGATGCCGGCTACATCAGCCAGGACCGCTCCAACCCCAAGTGGATCTACGTGATGCGCGGCGAAGGTGAGACGCCCGAGCTCTTCCATCTGGATGGCAGCTCGCCGGATTCCATGCTGCTGGCCGACAAGTTCCCTCTGCGCCCTCGGGACATCGTTTATGTCGATGCTGCCGACGTGGTGCGCTGGAACCGGGTGATCACCAACATCCTGCCCACCGCTCAGATGCTCTACCAGACCAGCAACGCGCGCTATCCGCTGTTTGGCGGACGGCAGCAGTAAATCTGGAGGCTTCGGCCTAAGCCGGCAATTCATACAGCCCCGCCCAGAAACTATGGCGGCGGGCGCAAGCGAGACACACGAACTACGGACCGTTCATGGAACACGATCAATTCAAATCAGCTCCGGTACCCCATTCGCAAGTCTATTCGCGGCTCGACGATTCGGATGAAGGAGGCCTGGCGCTCGGTGAGATCATCGGTATCCTCATGGAGTACCGCTGGGTCATCGCTGCAGTAACGGCCCTTGGGGTGCTGCTCGGTGCGGCCTGGGCATTTATCGTCAAGCCCGTTTATCGCGCGGACGCACTGGTTCAGGTGGAGGAGAAAGGGCCAGGCGGCAGCAGCGCCATGTCGGCCTTGAAAGACCTGGGGCCGTTGCTCGGTATCGGTGGGGATACGACGGTTGCTGCCGAGCAGGAAATTCTGAATTCCCGCCTGGTGCTTGAGAAAGTTATCCAGAAAAAGCGACTGAATATCCAGGCAGATCCGCGCTATTTCCCCCTTGTCGGGCAGGCTATTGCTCGTCGCTACAAGGGCGAGGGACTTAATACCCCCTGGTTCGGTCTGTCTAGCTTTGCTTGGGGGGGGGAGGATATCCAGGTCGATGCGCTCGACGTGCCTCGTGATTGGCTAGATCAGAAATTGGTCTTTGTGCTCGGGGAGGGCGGTCGTTTTGAATTGTTCGCCGATGATGACGAGCCTGTGCTTACCGGGAAGATCGGCGAGCGGGCAACTTCTAAGGGCTTCTCCATCTTTGTGCCGAAGGTTGTAGCGCGACCGGGGACGCGTTTTAAGCTTATGCGGCTTTCTCCTGACGAAGCGCTGGCTAGGCTCACCAAACAGTACACCGTTAAAGAGCGAGGAAAAAAATCAGGCATTCTTGAGGTTAGCTTGAAGGGTGAAGACGCTGACAGGATCGGTGTCGTCCTTGATGACATTCTTAACACCTATGTACGTCAGAACGTTGAGCGCCGTTCTGCCGAGGCTGAGAATACCCTTAAATTCCTCGAAACCCAGTTGCCGGAAGTCAAGCGTCAGCTCGATGCAGCTGAGGCTGCTTATAACGGCTATAGGCAGAGTCGTGGTTCTCTTGACCTTTCTCTTGAAACCCAAAGTGTTCTGGGATCGATCGTCGAAGTAGACAATCAGATTGTGGCTTTGAAGCAGGAAAGAGATGAGCTTCGCCAGTATTTCACGCCGGAGCACCCGCGCATCCAGGCGGCGGACGCAAAGCTAGAAAAGCTCAAAGCGCGCCGTGCTGAGTTTGATGGTGCCATTTCTAAGCTGCCGGATACGCAACAAACAGTTTTGCGTTTGGCGCGAGACGTGGAAGTTTATACCACGCTATACACTGACCTGGTTAATACCGCGCAGCAATTGCGTGTGACCAAGGCAGGGACGATTGGGGATGTACGAATTGTCGACGTGGCTGCGGTAACAAATCTGCCTGTCAGCCTCAAGCCCATAGCCATCATTGCAATTGGTAGTGTCCTTGGCGTGCTCTCCAGTTTTGTTGTTGTGTGGGTGCTGCGGAGCCTCAATGTGGTCGTGGAGGATCCCGAGGAGGTCGAGTCCAAGTTGGGCTTGCCAGTTTATGCGTCGATTCCTCATAGCAATGAAGAAGTCACCATTAGTAAGCGCAATAAGAGTGCCAAGGGGATGGGGACCTTGCTGGCCGTCTCGAACCCGGAGGATGACGCAATCGAGAGTTTGCGTAGCCTGCGCACCACGATTCACTTCGCACTGCTCGACGCCCAGCAGAACTCCCTGCTGATTACCGGCGCCAGCCCTGGCCTGGGCAAGAGCTTCATTTCCAAGAACCTTGGTGCTGTGCTGGCCCAGGCGGGGAAGAGGGTTGTCATTGTTGATGCCGACTTGCGCCGTGGTCATATAAACAAGGAATTTGGTCTTGCTCGCGAGGCTGGGATATCCGAATTTGTTGCTGATTCGGTGAAGCTGGACGAAATCATCAAGCCAACCTCTGTGTCGAATTTGTGGGTAGTGACGACTGGTCAAATTCCCCCAAATCCGTCTGAGTTGCTCATGCATTTGCGCTTTGAGGAATTGCTGGAAAAGCTGGCTGAGCGTTTTGATACGCTCATTGTAGATGCTCCGCCCATCCTGGCCGTCTCGGATGCCGCTATAATTGGACGTCATGTTGGCGCGACGCTCATGGTCGCTCGCGCTGGCCGTCACCCTATTCGAGAGCTTGAGCAAGCTGTCAAACGACTCAATCAGTCTGGGGTACAGGTGAAGGGCTTCGTATTCAACGATCTGGATACGGATCGACAGCGTTATCGCTATGGCTATAAGGGATACGTCTATCGCTATTCGTATTCAAACAAGACCTAATGTTGTTGCAATGCGTTCGCCTCAGAATTTTGCGTAATTGCCTGGCTTGAAGTACGAATATTATTTTGGAGAGTATTTTGGAAGCAGCAAAGAAAGTAGCATTGATCACCGGCGTAACCGGTCAGGATGGCGCATACCTCGCCGAATTACTGCTTGGTAAAGGTTATGAAGTTCACGGTATCAAGCGCCGTTCATCTCTTTTCAATACGGATCGTATCGACCACCTGTATCAGGATCCCCATGAGCAAGATCGCAGGTTCATCCTTCATCATGGGGATCTGACCGACTCCACCAGCTTGACCCGAGTCATCCAGCAAGTCCAACCGGATGAAATCTACAATCTCGCGGCACAAAGCCATGTGGCAGTTAGTTTCGAGGAGCCCGAATACACGGCAAATGCGGACGGTATCGGTGCGCTTCGTATCCTGGAGGCGATCCGCATCCTGGGGCTGGAGAAGAAGACCCGTTTCTATCAGGCATCCACATCCGAACTGTATGGATTGGTTCAAGAGATTCCTCAGAAAGAAACCACACCCTTCTATCCGCGTAGTCCTTATGCAGTTGCCAAGATGTACGCCTATTGGATCACGGTTAACTATCGTGAGGCGTATGGCATATATGCGTGTAACGGAATTCTGTTCAATCACGAAAGCCCCGTGCGTGGTGAAACGTTCGTGACACGCAAAATTACGCGAGCGGTTGCCCGGATCGCTTTGGGGCTACAGGACTGTCTCTACCTCGGCAATCTATCCGCCCTGCGTGATTGGGGCCATGCTCGTGATTATGTGGAAATGCAGTGGTTGATGTTGCAGCAGGACAAAGCCGAAGATTTTGTCATCGCTACGGGTGTGCAATACAGCGTACGGCAGTTTGTTTCATTTGCAGCTGCAGAGCTGGGGATTGAAGTCCGGTTTGAAGGCGACGGCGTTTCCGAGATTGGCGTCGTTTCCAAGGTCACTGGCGACAAGGCCAAAGTCAAAGTCGGCGATGTCATCGTGCGCGTGGATCCGCGCTACTTCCGCCCAACTGAGGTTGAAACTCTCTTGGGGGATCCAACGAAGGCCCGAGAGAAGCTTGGCTGGACACCTAAAACGACACTCGCAGAACTCGTGTCTGAAATGGTGAACTCAGACTATACGGCTGCTAAGCGCGATGCTTTGGTCAAAATGGCGGGTTTTAAAGCCTTTGATCATCATGAGTAATTTCTAGGGTTTTTCGAATCGGGAGGGCGGTTGGGCATAGGAAATTTCATTTATGCCTTTTGATTTTCCCGCCCGCTCTATATTCGGTTTTATGTTTTATTCGTCTTGATGTTGATTTGAATACGTAAACTCTAATTGCAAGTGAAAAACAAAAACGGGCTGACTGAAGGCGCGAAGCGAAATGCATTTGCGTACTATTTTTTTTTCATAGTCAATGCAGTGTCCTCGTTTGTAATTAGTCCAATTTTATTGGCCTATCTTGGCCCCCATTCATTTGGCTTGTGGAAGTCAGCTCAGAAGATATTGGATTTTGCATCTATTGCCGATGGGCGATCTACCCAAGCACTAAAGTGGATTATTGCAAATCAAGAGAGTAGCGAGGACTATGCAAAGAAGAGGCGCTCAGTGGCTGCTGCTCTGCGTGTATGGTTTTACTTTCTTCCGATTCTCATCGTTGTCACTATATCCTTAGTCTACTTTCTCCCGAAGCTAATCAACGGTGTATCAGATATTGATGCTGAATCACTAATGTGGGTGGGAATGATCCTCGGAGTAAATATCGTTCTTGCCCCCGTTGTTGGAATTCCCGATGCTGTGCTTATGGGGGTTAATCAAGGTTATAAATCAACCTTGTCCCAAAGCGCTTGGCTTATCGCAAGTGCTCTTGCGATGGCCGGTGTTGCTTATGTTGGGTTTGGGGTTATTGGTGTTGCTACTGTATTTACGACGATGGCTCTCTTTAATGGGATAACCGTCCTGCTAATGGCATTTCGAGGGGTGCAGTGGTTTGGGTACGAGCCTGCCCAAAAAGGAGAGGTGAGGTCCTTTTTTAACTTTAGTGGTTGGGTTTTGTTATGGACCGTAGTTGAGCGAGGGTTGCTATCGTTAGAGCTGATTCTTCTCGGCGCGCTCTTTGGTCCGGGTGAGGTAACGCAATACACATTCACATCGTTTGTCGTTCAATTTGGAGCTGGTGTTGCACTATTGACAGGTAGCGCAGTTACACCTGGGCTGGGAAGGCTCGTTGGAATGAACGAGAAAAGAAGTGTCGAAAAGGCGATAACTCTATTCCGAGAGCTCATGTTCTTTGTTATGGTTGTCCTGGCGTCAGGAATGATTCTTTTTAATGAGCTTTTTGTGACGGCATGGGTTGGGGAAAAGGTCTATATGGGGTTTTTTGAAAATTCCATAATAGCCCTATTGCTCATACAGCTAATCCATGTTAGGAGTGAGTCGCAGCTTCAGGATTTAAGTCTCGACATAAGAAATAAGGTCATTGCCGGATTGGCCGTAACATTTCTTTCTGTCGTTGGCTGTCTTTTTCTCACGCAGTTTATTTCGCTTGCGGCATCTGATGTGCTGCTGATTGTCTTTGTATCAAGGCTGCCGCTGAATATTTATCTTCCGAAGCTTGTTAATCGGTTTCATCAATTAAGTGGGGCTTCCATTCGAAGCCTGGTTAGCGGCTGCGTCGTTCTCCTCGGAGTTCTGGTCATATCTAAGCAACTCATGGGCGTTCATATTTGGGTTGTTGTAGCGAGTAGCCTCGTTTGTTTTTTGATGGTTTTGTGGAGCACGTTCTTTCTCTTGTTAAGTTCTAGTAGCAGGGATAGGTTGTTATCTCTTGTTCGGCGAAAGGTTGAGGCGAGATGAAGTCTTTGCTCCTGTCAGTAAGACCCGTTGCTGCACTACTGTTGTTATTTTTGTCTGTACTCTTCTTTGCTGTTCCAGAAGGTGTTGATCCAGTTGTAGTTTTTGGTTGTCTCTCCGTATTTTATTTCTATTTTTTTGAATGCGTTAGGCGTCCCGTTGTTATATGGAATGGCATTGCTACATATTTTAAGATAGATGCAATGTTCTTGTTGTTTTATTACGTCCTTTTTTTTCTTCCATACCAAAAATATGTACTTGGCCTTTCGGATCTGGTTTTTAATAAGTACATAGATGAGCTATTTCTGGAGTATTCAAATCCTTCGTTGATATTGTCCGCAATAGGAGTTGTTGCGTTTTGCGAAGGATTCCGAGCTTTTTCTATTTCGAGAAGATGTTCAGTAAAGAAGTTCCCTGATGATTCGAAGGCATATCGTAGTGTTGTGAAGTGGGTTGCTTTGCTATGTACGCTTTTGGTGCTCGTTCCATTTGTTATCGTCGGATTGCCGATAATGTTGGTTGGGTCTTATTCCGGTTCGGTCGCCGGGGATCCTCTTGTTGATTCTCTATATTTTCTCGTTTCTCACTTCGTAATGCTTGGTATTGCGTGTGTTGTTTTTGATTATTCTCGATCGAGAAGAATTGAAGCGCTAGATTTGGTTTTATTGGCTATTTCTTTTTCTTGGGGTTTGATTCTGTTGCTGATGGGGGATAGAAATGTCTTTTTCTCCATTGCCGTGGTTGGCGCAGGAGGCTACTTTACATATGTAAAAAAGATTGGTCGGATTCGAATTATCTTAGCTCTATTTGCCGCCTTGACGCTCTATCAAGTGGTTGAGGTTAGCCGAAAAGCAGAGGATCGCAGCATTGATGCGATTGTAGAGGCTTTCATGGAGAGTGATGAGCAAGGAGATGGCATTGAGGAAGGATCGTTCGGTATTACAACAGCGACGTCACGCGCAGCAATCTATCTAGTTCCAGATAAATTTGACTATGCCTTTGGTTATTACAAGCTAATCGGTTTGGCTGGTGTTATCCCATTCAGCAGGTCGTTTTTAGTTGATGATAAAGCTCCATTTTCGACCAGCGCTGAGTTGCTTAGTTATGGCGTACTTGGCAAGGATCCAAATTGGTCTGTGGGATCAAATATCGTTTCTGATATATACGTTGATCTCGGAGTCCCGGGTGTTGTTGTGCTGATGCTCTTGCTTGGCGCATGGGCCGGGTATGTCCAAGCTCGTGCGCGAGAAAGCGGCGGTTCTCTTAAGTGGTCATCTCTTTACTTGGTGTGCCTTGGTTTGTACATGGAGTTGCCTCGGTACGCATTTGATTTTCATGTTCGAAATATTGTCTGGCTTTTAGCCCTTTTTTATATGGTGGACATAGTAATGAAAGGGGCTCGTCGGAGGTTTGACCATAGGGGGGTGGCTTGAAAAGACTTATTCATTTCATTTGGCGTCGAATAGACCCTATTGGCTATGCGAGAGCTATAGGGGTCCAGGTCGGTGAGGGGTGCCGACTTTTGAATGTCAGCTTCAGCTCAGAGCCCTACCTCGTCAAGCTTGGCAACAACGTGAGTGCAACTGCTGTTCGATTTGAGACTCACGATGGTGGAGTATGGGTTGGCCGAAAGCAGTTTCCCGATCTTGATGTGATTAAACCAATAACTATTGGGAATAATGTATTCATTGGGTATGGATCGGTGATCTTGCCTGGCGTGACTATAGGAAATAACGTTGTTATCGGCGCCTGCTCGGTCGTTAGTCGAGATGTTCCAGATGGGGTTGTGTTTGCCGGTGTGCCTGCGCGTTTTATCAAAACGGTGGATGAGTATATAGATAAGGCACTTGCCAATGGATTGAAAATAAAACTGTTGAGTGATGCCGAGAAACGCATTTTTTTGCTGAAAATGTATCAAAAAAATGACTGAAAAGTTGAGGGTCTGTTTTCTTATCGCTGGATTTGGAGAGGGGGGGGCCCAGAAACAGTGTATCTATTTGTTGAATGAGCTTCGTTCGCGTGCGGACGCTGATATACACCTTATATATTTTTATGAGGGAGTTAACTTCTCGTTTCTTAATGTTGATGGAATTTCTCTTTGGAGACTGCCTGAAGGGTCTTTCTATAATCCAAGAAACATATTGAGAATAATGAGGGTTGTTCGTCAGGTATGTCCTGATGTCATCTTTTCTTGGCTCCAGTCTTCAGATGTTTATGCGTACTTTGTACGTTTTTTTTGCGGACGAAAGCTAAGATGGGTGCTCGCGGAGAGAGATTCTGCATATCCTGACGATTGGAGATTCAGGTTGCGCCGTTCGCTTGGGTTGAAAGCAGATTTAATTATTGCAAACTCGAAAAAAGGCGTGACCTATTGGCTTGAAAACGGAGCTCCCGAAGGGCGTGTTTCTTACGTTCCAAATATTGTTGCTGTTGATGGTAAAGGGGGATGTTCGGGGCGCTCCGTTGGAACAAGGAAAAGAGTGATTTTTGCGGGCCGTATGGAACGGCAGAAAAATGTCTTAGCGATTGCAGAGGCGTTTTGTAGGCTTTCCTTGGAGTATACGGACGTTGATTTTATGTTGATTGGGAATGGGGGGCTGGTTGAGGAGGTTCGATCTGTCGTAAATGATTGTAAGAATGTAATTCAGCTACCTTTCCAAAAGAACATTATTGATTTTTATAAAGAGGCTTTGGTTTTTGTAAATGTTAGTCTTCACGAAGGTATGCCAAATACCGTAATGGAGAATATAGCTCTTGGTAATCGTGTCGTGGTCTCGAAGATTGATGAGCATGTGGCTCTATTGGGACCGGGCTATAAGTATTACGTCAGTGATCTTTGTTGTGTTGATGAAATAGCGCAGATTGTAAGAGATGCACTTCAATCTCATCGGGTTGAGGATGATTATGTGTTTGCGAAGTCAGTGATGGCCGGTATGACTGGAGTCGGCGTGTCATCTAAGTATATGGAGCTGTTCCGGCAGCTGGCTTTGAAGTGACAGCTTTTATGATGATAGGGGCATTTCAGTGATTTTTTTTGTTGGTCCTTTGCCTCCGCCGCTTCATGGGTTCTCGGCAATCAATGCCAAGATGCTTGCCAAAATTAAGTCCGAAGGCCCAGTAAAAGTTTTTGACCTTTCTCCAAAACTTGGTGGGAAGCTTTTTCTGGTGCGCCTTTTGTATCTATTGTGCACTTTTAGTTTCTCCTTGGCCTTTTTCAGGCCATCTTGCGTGTATATGGGGTTGTCGGGCGGTATACGTCAACTCTTGGATGTGATGTTTATTGCCATGGCGAGGGTCTTTCGAGTGCCGATGTTTGTGCATCACCATAGCTATGCCTATATAAACGCGAACTTTTGGTACTCGAAATTTGTATTTCGGCTTCTGCGCAGTGCGACGCATATAGTTCTCTGCCCTGATATGGGTAATGGTCTTGCTGAGAGATATCAGCTGGATAAAGAGAGGGTCGTTCCTCTCTCTAACGCGGCATTCGTTGATGGCAGTGGCTCGGGTAGCTCGGAGGATGTAGAGCAGGTTCCGCGCGAGAGCTTTTCTCTGGGCTTCCTTTCCAATATCACCAGAGAAAAAGGTATTTTTGACTTTTTTGACCTGATTGAAGCTCTGGCAGGAAAAGGGGTGAATGTCCAGGGGGTTATTGCGGGTCCGGTGGATTCGACCATTGAATCAGAGTTTTCTGCCAGGCTTGGCCGGCTCAAGAATGTCCGACACTTGGGGGCTGTTTACGGGGATAAGAAAGCGGAGTTCTTTAGAGAAATTGATCTTCTCGTATTCCCGACGCGTTATGTGAATGAGGCTGAGCCTGTGACGATCATTGAAGCGCAATCGTTTGGGGTTCCTGTGATTGCTGTCAAGCGAGGCTGTATCGGCTGCATGGTTCCGGAACTTGCTGGTCGAGTTGTCGACAGTGTTGCTGATTTTGTTGCTGTTGGGGTTGAGGAAGTTCTCGTGCTGTTGGAGAAGCCTGAACTTCTCGAAAGGAGCAAGAGCGAATCACGAAGGTTCTACGAAGAGTCCGCGGCTTCGAGCCTATTGACTCTTGATCGACTGGTCACCGCCATGGCGGGGGCCCATTGATTTTTGTGAGTATGTAGATGCGCTATCAGGATTTGAGTTCGTTCGAGATGCCTTCTGGCTTCCGCGGGCGGTCTGGTTTGTTCGTGCAATTTTGGTGGTTGGTTCAGGCCACACTGTTCAGGTGTTCCCCGCAGGCTTTGTATGGATTCAGACGCCTATTGCTGCGGTTATTCGGTGCAAAGGTCGGAAAAGGGGCAATCATTCGCCCGAGTGCCACATTTACATATCCGTGGAAGGTCGAATTGGGTGATTATGTCTGGATAGGTGATGACGTTGTAATGTATAGTTTGGGTAGAATTGTTGTTGGAAGTCATACCGTCGTATCGCAACGCTCTTATGTATGTGCGGGCGACCATGACTACACTAAGCCCTCCTTTCCTATACGCGGAAATTCCATTGTGATCGGTGAACAGAACTGGATTGCTACTGACGTCTATATAGCCCCAGGGGTCAAGATTGGCTCGGGGAACGTTATCGGTGCCCGAAGTTCTGTTTTTGGAGACCTGCCGGATGGCATGGTTTGTGTAGGCTCTCCTTGTCGTCCATTGAAGCCGAGAGTGATGGCGAGCTCTTGATGAAACTGCTTATTTATACTCTTAATTACGAGCCCGAACTCACTGGTATTGGCAAATATTCGGGAGAAATGGCTCGCTGGCTTTCCCGGGAAGGCAATGATGTTCGGGTTGTGACGAGCTATCCTTACTACCCCCAATGGCGAATCCACGACGGCTATGAGTCCTCTTGGTATTCGGTGGAGAAATCGGGAAACCTGCAAGTAACCCGTTGCCCGCTCTGGGTTCCAGGTCGGCCGGGCGGTGTCAAGCGTTTGCTGCATCTCGCCAGTTTTGCTGTAACAAGTTTCCCGGTGCTGCTTCGACATGTTTTCTGGCGTCCCGATGTAGTCTGGATCGTTGCTCCCGCTTTTTTTTGTGTTCCTGGTGCATTGATCGCTTCACGGTTGAGTGGTGCGCAGTCGTGGGTGCATATCCAGGATTACGAGGTCGACGCTGCGTTTGATCTGGGAGTCCTGAAAGGGGAGGGTTTGAAGCGCTTGGCGTTGAGTATCGAACGTTGGTTCTTGCGGCGCTTTGACCGGTTCTCAACGATTTCTCGACGCATGCTTGAGATGGGGGTCCGCAAAGGGATACCGGAACGCGATGTCGTGCTCTTCCCAAACTGGGTGGATTTGGCTGCCATTTCTCCTTCTTCAGAAGGGGCGTACAGACGGGAGCTTGGTATCGATTCGAGGACTGTTGTTGCGCTTTATTCGGGAAATATGGGTGCCAAGCAAGGACTCGAAGTTCTCTCTGAGGCTGCCAGGTTGTTGTCGGACGATCCCTCCATCTGTTTCATTTTCTGTGGCAACGGGGCTGGACGGGCTGAACTGGAGCGTCAGGCAGGAGGGCTGAAGAATGTACGATTTCTTGATCTGCAGCCGCTGGAGCGACTAGGTGAGCTGCTGGGTACCGCAGATATCCATCTTTTGCCGCAGCGCGCCGATGCCGCAGATCTGGTTATGCCTTCGAAGCTGACGGGAATGCTGGCAAGTGGTAAAGCGGTTGTAGCAACGGCTCATGCTGGTACCGAAGTCGCAAATGTAGTTGATGGATGCGGGCTCGTTGTTCCTCCTGAGTCGCCTATTGAGTTTTCTCAGGCCATTCAGCGCTTGGCATGTGATGAAGCACTACGACGACGACTGGGGAAGGCTGGACGGGAATACGCAGAGCGATTTCTTGATCGAGATTCTGTTCTCCGGTCGTTTGAGTCTGAGCTCAAAAGGTTAATAGCAACTTGATTGGATTTTCGATGAACTTAAATGCAAAGGTCTTTGTTGCAGGGCATAGGGGCATGGTGGGCTCTGCGATTGTTAGATGCCTACACCAGAGAGGCTTTGACAACGTGGTTGTGCGTTCGCGTGCAGAACTGGACTTGTTGGACCACGCGGCTGTCGTTGCTTTTCTGGCTGCAGAGGCTCCCGATTATGTCTTTGTCGCTGCGGCGAAGGTCGGCGGAATTCTGGCCAATAATGTCTATCGTGGGCAATTCATTTTTGAGAATCTGACGATTCAAAACAACCTCATTCACGGGGCGCACTTGGCTGGTGTGCAGCGTTTGATGTTCCTTGGCTCGAGTTGTATTTATCCAAAGATGGCCCCGCAGCCAATCAAGGAAGAGTACTTATTGACGGGCCTGCTGGAGCCCACCAACGAGCCCTACGCGATTGCCAAGATCGCCGGTATTAAGATGTGCGAGGCTTATAACGCACAGTATGGTCGTGAGTACGTCAGCGTTATGCCTACTAACCTATACGGGCCTAACGATACTTATGATCTAAACAATAGCCATGTGCTTCCTGCCCTGATTCGAAAGTTTCATCTGGCAAAACTGGCTCATGCCAACGATGTAGTTGCAGTTGTTCGTGATGAGGAACGGTATGGACAAATCCCGGCGGATATCCTGTCGTCCTTAGGGCTGGCGCGGGGTGACGCGGGAACCTTGATAAAGGTTGGCGCCCCTGGTCCGGTACTGCTCTGGGGAACGGGGAGCCCGCGCCGTGAGTTTCTATACGTGGACGATTTAGCCGCAGCGTGTGTGCACTTGATGGAGTCAGGCTATGCTGGGTCGCTGGTAAATATTGGGGTGGGTGACGATGTGACTATTCGGGAATTGGCAGAAGCAGCCCAGTCGGTTGTCGGCTATGAAGGCGAAGTTCTCTTCGATTCGACTAAGCCGGATGGGACGCCCCGGAAGTTGCTGGATGTCAGTTTGCTCAAATCATTGGGATACGAAGCTAAGGTTACGCTGCTTGAAGGTATACGGCTTGCCTATGATGACTATCTGAAGGGTAGGGCAATTTAGCACTGTTTGCTTGTTTGCGTACTTTTTCATTGCCCCGAAATTTTTCCGGGGTTGATGCCTTGGATTCAAAATGAAAATCGCTATTGCCGGTACCGGCTACGTCGGACTTTCTAACGCCATTTTGTTGGCGCAGAATAATGAGGTAGTTGCGCTTGATATCGTTCCCGAAAAAGTGGAGCTGCTCAATCGAAAAATTTCCCCAATAGAAGATCGGGAAATCGAAGATTATTTGAGTAGAAAGCCTCTTAATTTACGTGCAACGCTTGACAAGCAGGATGCCTATAAGGGAGCTGAGCTGGTCATCATTGCCACGCCAACGGACTATGATCCGGAAACTAATTACTTCAATACAAAATCAATTGAAGCTGTGATTCAGGATGTGATGACTATCAATCCAAAAGCGTTGATGGTCATCAAGTCCACGGTTCCTGTTGGATACACAGAGAAAATAAGGGCGGAGTTCGAGTGCGAGAATCTTATCTTCTCACCGGAGTTTCTGAGGGAAGGTAAGGCTCTATATGACAATCTTTATCCCTCTCGTATCGTAGTGGGGGAGTGCTCTGAGCGAGCGCAAGTTTTTGCTGATTTGCTTAAGCAAGGTGCAATTAAGAAGGATGTTCCGGTGTTGCTGGCAAATAGCACTGAGGCCGAGGCAATAAAATTGTTTGCCAATACCTTTTTGGCAATGCGGGTTGCCTATTTTAACGAGTTGGATACCTATGCGGCTAAGCATGGATTGGATACTCGTCAGATTATCGATGGCGTTTGCTTGGATCCGCGTATTGGCAGTCACTACAATAACCCTAGCTTTGGTTACGGGGGCTATTGCTTGCCAAAAGATACGAAGCAACTACTTGCGAACTATAGAGATGTGCCGCAGAATCTTATCAATGCTATTGTTGATTCAAACACAACCCGTAAGGATTTTATAGCGGATGAAATCATCCATAAAAATCCGAAGATAGTTGGAATTTATCGACTGATCATGAAGGCGGGGTCTGATAATTTTCGTGCATCTAGCATTCAGGGGATTATGAAGCGGATCAAAGCCAAAGGGATTGAGGTTATTGTTCATGAGCCTGTGCTGGAGCAGGAGTTCTTTTTTCATTCTCGTATCGTGAATGATCTGGCGGAGTTCAAAGAGCTGGCTGATGTGATTATTGCAAATCGACGCACAGATGCCTTGAGTGATGTCGATAACAAGGTTTATACGCGGGATCTTTTTGGTAGTGATTGATTTTGTCTAAATGATGCAAGTTGCAAAGGTGTTGTCCCGAGATCCTTTTCTGCATACGTGCTGCTTGTTTCTTGTGTAAAAATGGCGCCGGGGGGCGCCATTTTTACATCACTTTGTCGAAATAGTTATGTCGGAGAGCGATGTTTGCGTACTGACCCTTGCATTTGAGATGAAACCGATCCATTTGAGGTCGTGCCAATTAGGGTTCACAAAAGGCAGTTTGGCCGTTTTTGCTGTTCTCCCGTCATCGTAGGCTACTTGTAGGATCCATGCATTATTAAGGTCGGCAGTAATATTCACCTTCATCCACGTGTTTGTGGATGATGGAGCAATCACTTTGTTTCCTACGAAAAAGCCGTTAGGTGTTATACGTAGTGAAATCCCCGTTGCGTGTGGTAGGGAGGCATCCCGCCATTCATGAATAAAATCACTGGCGTTATCCAGTTTTATGTAAAAGCTAATGCTTGCATATCTATCGCTTGTGCTGAGACGCAAATAGGTATGCGGGTCATATGAGTTCTGGTAGCTAGGGCTGTCTTGAAGTATTAGGCAGCTGTCTTGTTGGGTACGGCAACCCTTGGTTGTTTTAATACCGACTGATGGCGGGGGGGGGCTAAAGACAAGTCGATTGAGTAGATCTTCTCCACTAAGGTTCAGCGCGGATGGGGCTGGGTTTTGAAGCGATGCACTGCTGCGTATTTTTTGATTTGAATTATTTGATAACGTCTGATCCTCTCTCGATTGATTTAGGCTTGATCCACTTTCTTCAATAGTATTTTTTATTTTACTTCTGATCTCTTTGTCTGGTGACGTAACTCTTATTTCTTTGGCGAGCGGTGTTGTCTCTACCGCGGTTTGAGTTGTTCGGCATTCCTGGCATACGGCCTCAACGTCGGCAGAGAGCGAAGGGCTACTGCTTGATGATGCAACTAAATTGTTTGACAGGAAGACATTTGGGGGCTTGCTGTTAGGGATTGAAATAAAGCTCTTGGCTAAAGGGATAATGATATTGTTGCTTGCGATTAGTCTTTGGGTGTTTTTCTCCGGTATCGGGGCCACAAAGATCTCCCCTTCTTGGCCGAGAGCAAAAACGTTTCCTATGGCGCTAACCTCTTTTCCCAGGTTAAGGAAGTAACTTCCTCCGTCTGTTCCTATGATGATGTTGTCAGATACCTTAATGGCGCGGGACTTGGCGTCATTATATATGCCCCACGCGCTGGGGCCTGCCCCGTATCCTGGCCCGTACCCATGGAACGAGCGGACTTCTCGAATGACGTTATTGGATATGACAGTTCCTGGGGAGTAACCTGTTGTGTATATTCCTCCGAGATCTGCAAGGTTACCCATGCCGATGTTGTAAAGCAGGTTGTTCTTGATGACGTTCCTTCCCGAGGTCGGGGCTGTGTCTGTCCAGTCCCACCCAATGGATATACCTGTGTATGTTGTATTGAATATTGTATTCTTAGAAAGGGTGTTGTCGTAGCTTTGACCTATCCAGATCCCAACAGCTCCGGGATGGATTTTCCCTGTGTTGGAAATGATATTGTTCGATATTGCGTTGTTTCCCGTTTCGTTTATGTCGTCAGCTACTTGTTTTGTCTTTCCTATCTTGATGCCGCCAGCTCCCAGATCATCCATTTTGCAGCTTTGCACTTTGGAGTTTCGGACGGATTCTCTGAACCAGACCCCGTAGCCGCCGGTGCGATTGATCGTGCAGTTCTCGATGCTGATGTTACGCGCCCCGTCTACCGTGATTGCCGCCCCGACATTCACTGCGGCTTGTTGATCTGTGAATCCCGCGGGTGGTGTGAGCCAGAGGGACTCTGAGAATTGCAATCCATCGAAAATAATGTTCTCTACCCATTTTTTGCTTTTTACATCGCCGCGTATCAGTAGCAACGTTTCTAGCTGGGGGAGTACTGCATGCGGGGATGTGGCTTTATCTACTTCCCTAGGGATATAGCGGATGGCTGAGGGAGTGGCAATCCACTCTTGGGGAGAGTCTAGGGCTTTTTCAATATTCTCAATATAAAATCGTTGGCTTTCACCAAACTCATGAAAGATATGGAGGGCGGGGGGGGATATGTCAACGGTAAGGTCTTGAGCAGATGTGTTGGAGGCAAGGCGATGAAGGCCGGAGTTCCAAGAGTGCATTAGATCGACTATCGCACGCGAATGATCATCTTTTGATAGAGAGTTCAACCATTGCCATTGATCTTTCGTGGCTTGGAACGCGGAGCGACTGCCTCCACCGATTGGATCAGTCTTAGAGAATGCCGGTTGAGCCACATACCAGTATTCACCTAGATTGGGTTGTCTTGCGAGTATTGCTCGAGTATCGTTTATGTAGAGTTGTCCTCCCCCGGCTATGTAAGTTTGACTTAGTTGCGGAGGTGCGAATTTGAATTCCCTGTCGGTACTTTTGTTGAGCAGTTTTAAATCAATAGCACCAGTAATGGTGGCCTGGCCTGGCCCCATGTTTTTCCATCGCACGGGATGAGTCTGCGTGCCTGAGTCCTGCGGTTCGAAGACAAGCGGCTGTCGCAGAAGGTAGCGACCTGGTGCGATGATTACTGAGATCTGTCCCGTGTCTGTAGATTTTGCAAGAGCGAATCGAACGGCTTTTTGTGCAGCCTCAAGTGTTTGGAGAGGACCGTCTGTTCTTTTTGGGCTTGGACTGGAGAGCTTACCGCTCCAGTTGTCGTTGCCATCAGGAGACACATAGATTGAGATGTCTTCCGCGTGAGCGAGCATCTGGGTCGATAGGCACAACAACCCAAGTAAAACTCTTGTCAGATTTGGATATCCATGGCTACTAGACAGGAGGGGCACTTTTTTGGGGCACATGTTATTCATCCTCATCGTGCATCGATGTTTCGAATCAGTACCTGATGTACGATAGACGTGTGGTCGGAGATGTGCTACGGAATATAGGTAACATTCTATTTAGAGCTTGTAATTTCGATTTTCGGTTGGTTTCGGTTTGAGAGTCTTCGGAATCGTTGGAGATGGTATGTCGATAGAGTATATTGTCCGCTACTTTATGTTCTTGTCTTGATTTGTCATGCTTACAACGAATACCCCAGCTTGGAAGGCTCTTGTGGAGTATCAGAGGGCGTCTAGTAAAGTGCATTTGCGCGAGTTATTCGAAGGCGATCCGCAGAGATTTGCTCACCTCTCCTTCGAACTCGAAGGCATGCTCGTCGACTTCTCCAAGCAGCGTGTCGACCAACGCACGATCGAACTCCTGCTCGATTTGACTAAAGCAGCCGATCTCGAAGGCTGGCGTGCTCGCCTTTTCGCCGGCGACAAGATCAACGTCAGTGAAGACCGTGCCGTTCTCCACACGGCTTTGCGGTACATGAAGCCCGGTGTGTTTCCCTCGGCCACTTGCAACGTGATGCCCGAAGTCCGCGCCGTGCGCGCCCAGATGCGGGAGTTCTCCGAGAAGGTGCGTGGCGGGCTGTGGCGGGGGTTTTCCGGCGAGGCGATCCGCGATGTGGTGAACATCGGGATCGGCGGGTCGGATCTGGGGCCGAAGACGGTGGTGCGGGCGCTGTCTGCTTATCAGCGCCAGGGGCTGAAGATGCATTTCGTGTCCAACGTGGACAGTGCGCATCTGGCCAAGCTGCTGGATTCACTGAATCCGCGTTCCACGCTGTTCATCGTGGCGAGCAAGACCTTCACGACGCAGGAGACCATGCTCAACGCGCACACGGCGCGGGAGTGGTTGTGTGCGGCGGCGGGCGACGATGCGGCGCGGGCTTTGCCGCTGCATTTCGTGGCGGTGACGTCGGCCATGGAGAAGGCCCAGACTTTCGGACTGCCGGCTGCCAACGTGTTCCGCATGTGGGACTGGGTGGGCGGGCGTTATTCCCTGTGGTCGGCGGTGGGTTTGCCGATTGCGCTGGCGATCGGCATGAATGGGTTCGAGCGTTTGCTGGCCGGTGCGCAGGCGATGGACAACCATTTCCGCGAGGCGCCGTTCGAGCGCAACCTGCCGGTGCTGATGGCGCTGATCGGGGTGTGGAACACCAATTTCCTGGGGGCGAGTACCAGTGCGGTGCTGCCTTACCACGAGTCCCTGCGTTTCCTGCCGTCCTTCCTGCAGCAGCTGGAGATGGAGTCCAACGGCAAGACGGTGGGGCGCGATGGACAGCCGCTGTCCTGTCAGGCCAACCCGATTGTGTGGGGCGAGATCGGCAGTAACGGGCAGCACGCGTTCTTCCAGCTGCTGCACCAGGGCGGCTGGCTGGTGCCCTGTGACTTCATTGCCAGCGCGCAGAGCGATTTCCCGCTGCCGGGGCACCAGGCACCCTTGATGGCCAACTTCCTGGCCCAGAGTGCGGCCCTGGCCTTCGGCAAGACCGAGGCGGAAGCCCGGGCGGAACTGGAGGCCGCCCGCGTGCCGGCGGACCAGATGGCTTCGTTGCTGCCGCACAAGGTGTTTGCCGGCAACCAGCCGTCCACCACCATCATCCTGCCGCGCATCGTGCCTTACTACCTGGGCATGTTGCTGGCGTTGTACGAGCACAAGGTGTTCGTGCAGGGCGTGATCTGGGGCATCAACTCTTTCGACCAGTGGGGGGTGGAGCTGGGCAAGCAGCTCGCCGGCCGCCTGCTGCCGGCCTTGACTGGTGAGACGGATAGCGAGGGGCTGGATCAGTCCACGCGGGCGCTGATCGCGTGGATTCAGGAGTACGGGGACTGCTGAGTCAGGCTGCCTCCGTTGGCGTGTAGATCCGGTAGCCGCCCTTGCCGGCCAGTTTGCCCTGGTACAGGGCCTGGTCGGCGCGGTGGAGCAGATCGTCGGCGTTGCGGCCGTCACGGGGCGAGAAGCTGATGCCGATGCTGGCGGAGATGCGGGTGCTGGGGCCGGCACCGTCGTGGCCCAGGTCGATGGGCTGGCCGATGGCTTCGATGATGCGGTCGAGACAGGCCAGGCGGTCGCTGCCTTCCTGGAGGCCGTTGAGCAGGATCACGAACTCGTCGCCGCCGATGCGGGCGACGGTGTCGGTGCCGCGCAGTTCCTTGCGGATGCGCTCGGCAGTGACTTGCAGCACGTGGTCGCCGGCAGCGTGGCCGAAGGTGTCGTTGACCGGTTTGAAGTCGTCCAGGTCCACGTAGCACACGCCCAGCAGGCCGCCGCTGCCGCGGCGGGCCTGGGCGAGGGCTTGTTCGAGGCGGTCCTTGAGGAGCAGGCGGTTGGGCAGGCCGGTGAGGGCGTCGTGGTGGGCCCAGTGTTCCATGGCCTGCTGGCGCTGGATCAGGCCGCCGACGCTGGAGAAGACGGCCACGTAATGGCCGATGCCGAAATCATCGCCATTGCGGACGGAGGAAAGGGTCAGCCACTCGGCAGAGAGTTCGCCGCTGGGCGCCCGGCACTGGATGGCGCCACTCCAGTGGCCGCTGCTGTTTACCGCGCTCCATATGGCAGGGGCGTTGTTGTCATCGTTGCCGAGGCCGGATTTGAAGGTGGCCAGCGGCGCTCCCAGCAATTCGTCGCGACTCGTTCCGCAGCTTTGGGCAAAGGCCGGGTTGGCGTCGATGATGTTGCCGGCGTCGTCGATGATGCAGATCGATTCGAGGGTGTTGTCGAATACGCTGCCGGCCAGTCGCAGCTTGGCTTCAAGTTTCTGGCGGGCGCTGAGTTCCTTCATGAGCTGCAGGGTGCGGTTGGACAGGCTGTCGTACATTGCCAGCACGGTCTCGATCAGGGCCCGCACGGTGCTGTTCATGGCGCCGTTGCTGTGCCGCTTGGCGTCTTCCGGGGTCTGGCCGGCGCGGATGGCGATGACGGCCTGCGCCATGCGCCGGTCGCTGTAGAGGATGTGGAAGGCCAGCCATTGGCACAGGAAGCTCAGGATCTCTTCGACGGTCATGTCGGTGGACTTGCCGGCCTGGGTATTGCGCAGACGCATCACGTCGTCGATGAAGGTCTGGTGCGTCTTGCGGTGTTCGATTTCCCATGGATCGTCCGGCAGGGCCTCGTGCCAGGTCACCTCTTCGGTTGCAAAGTGGTACTGGGCGTAGGCGGCCAGTTCGCCGAAGATTTCATCAAGCCCCGGCAGATCTGCCGAATAGGCCAGATGGCTGGCCAGTCGATTCACCAGCCGGACCAGTTGCTGGTGTTGTTCGTCGATCTCCGCGATTCCCGTCTCGAAGTTTGCGCTCCACGGGAAAATCTCAACCGCATTCATGGGGGCGTTTGCTCTTGTTGGATTTTACAAGAGTATCAAATTTGCCGAGTTTGCCGTTGGGGATGTTTGCCGTTTATCGGCAGGGGGTCACTGCCCGCCATGAAGCCCCTGGACGCCGCCCGCCGAGTACCAGTCGGTGGCGATCCCCTTGGAGAGTTCGTAGCGCCAGAAGGCTTCACGCAGGACTTCGCGGAGGGCGTCGTTGTCCCAGGGTTTGGCCAGAAACTTGTATACCGAGCCCTGATTGATCGATGCGGTGACGGTATCGAGATCGGTGTAGCCGGACAGGACGATGCGGATCGCATCGGGATAGATGTCCTTCACCCGGCGCAGAAACTCGGTGCCACTCATGTCGGGCATGCGTTGATCGGCGAGGATCACGCCCACCCGGTTGGTGGCCAGCAACTCGAAGGCTTCGGTGGGGCCTGAAGCAAGCAGTATCTGGTAGCCATCGCTGCGCAGCAGGCGGCGCAGGGCGTTGCGGATGTTCTCTTCGTCGTCCACCAGCAGCAGGGTGCGCCGGGCATTCAGCTCGGCGGCCAGTTTGATCAGGGGCTCGCGTTTGCGCAGCAGGGCCGTGATCTCGTCCGCCGGTACGGGTTTGCTGAAGTAATAGCCTTGCAGGCTTTCGCAATAGTGGCGTGCCAGGTAGCTGGCCTGGCCCTCGGTTTCGACCCCTTCGGCCACCACCCCCAGGCGCAGGTTGTGGGCGATGGCGATGACGGCACGGCAGATCGAGGCGCTGGCCGGGTCGCGGGTGATGTCGCGGACGAAGCTGTAGTCCACCTTGAGCCGGTCGAGGGGCAGGCGCTTCAGGTAATTGAGGCTGGAATAGCCCGTGCCGAAATCGTCGATGGAGATCTGTATGCCCATATCCCGCGTACGCTGCAGGAAGGCGATCAGCATCTCCGGGTTTTCCATCATCATGCTTTCGGTCAGCTCCAGCTCCAGGTAGCGGGGGCCGAGCCCCGTCTCGTCGAGCGCACGGCGCACGCTGGCGAGCAGGCTGCTGTCGCGCAGTTGGGCAATGGAAAGGTTGACCGACACCGGGAAGTCCGACAGTCCTTCGTCGTGCCATGCCTTGTTCTGCCGGCAGGCTTCCTGCAGCACCCACTCTCCGATGGGAATGATCAGTCCGCTTTCCTCGGCCACGGGAATGAACTGCCCGGGGGGCACCAGGCCGAATTGAGGGTGCCGCCAGCGGATCAGGGCCTCCATGCCGCACACCACGCCGTTCATCGCGCTGACCTGGGGCTGGTAATACACCACCAGTTCTCCGGCCTCCAGCGCCGCGCCAAGCCGGTTTTGCAGCTTCACCCGCTCGGAGACCCGGGTGTCCAGCTCGGTGGTGAACAGGCGGTGCTGGTTGCCGCCCCGTTCCTTGGCCTGATACATGGCCAGTTCGGCGTATTTGACCAGGGTGATGGGGTCGTCGCTGTCCTTGGGGCAAAGGCTGATGCCGACACTGGCAGTGAGATTGGTGCTTTCGTCGCCGACGGGGATGGGGGCGCGCAGCACGGCCTGCAGCCGTTCGATGACAGGGGGCAGATCGTCCGCATCGTGCAGGTCGGCGCAGATCATGACGAACTTGTCGGCCACCAGCCGGCCGACCGTGTCGCCGTCGCGCAACATGCCCGACAGCAGGCCCGCCACGGTTTGCAGCAGCTTGTCGCCGACATAGTGGCCGAGGCCGTCGTTCACGATCTTGAAACGATCCAGATCGAGGCAGATCACGGCGACTGTGCTGCCGTGGCGCTGAGCGAAACCAATGCTCTGGCGCAGGCGTTCCAGCAGCAGGTCGCGGTTGGGCAGACCGGTCAGCGCGTCATAGTAGGCCAGGTAGTTGATGCGCTCTTCCTTGGCGATATGGTCGAGCGCAAAGGAGATGTTCCCGGCCAGTTCTTCCAGCAGGTGCATCTCGTCGGCATTGAACACTTCGGGCGTGTGCGCATAGAGGAACATCAGGGCCACGGTCTGTTTGTCCACCTGCAGGGGCAGGGCGCAGAGGGCGTGGTAGCCGTGCGACACGGCGAGCGCCGCCAGGGGCATGCCGGCAGCCTGCGCCAGGTCGCGGCAGACGACGGTTTGTTGCTGCTGGATGGCCTCGTCGACCAGGGCCTCGTCCAGGTTGCCGACGTCGGTCGCGGCTGCGAAGCCGATGCTCTCGGCCCACAGGCCCACGCCATGCCAGGCGGTGGGCTTGATATGCGCGTTGTCCGCACTTGTCATCCCCACCCAGGCCAGGCCGAAGTGGCCGAACTCCACGGCGACGCGGCAGGCTTCGCGGAACAGCTCCTCCCGTTCATGGACCCGCACGATCAACGTATTGATGTTGGAGAGCACGGCGTAGATGCGGTTGAGGCTGACCACCCGCTCTTCGGCCCGGCGCCGCTCGACCACTTCGGCCTGCAGGGCGGCGGTGCGCTGCTCCACCAGGTTTTCGAGGTGCTGGTGCAGGTGTGCCCGTTCCAGGGCTACGGCCACCTGGTTGCCGATGGTGTCGAGGACGTTCAGATCCTCGTCGTTGAAGCTCTCGCCGTCCACTGCCAGCAGCTGGATGACCCCCAGGTGGCGCCGCTCCAGGGCGAGCGGAACGCTGGCGTTGCGCCCGGTGGCGGTGGCGGATGAGATGTCCCCGATCCACTCCAGGGTGTCGGAACCCTGCTGCGAAGCGGCTGGGCCGGTCTTGCTGGCCGCGACGAGGCGATAGCTCTGCTTGCCGTCTGCGTCGGCGAGGTAGATCCAGCCGGCCTCGAACTTGGGGAGGTCCATCGTGGCCTGCAGGGCCAGTTCGCAGACCTGGGCCGGCGTGCTGACCCGGTTCAATTCGTCCGCGATACGGTAGAGCCCGGCCAGGGTCTGGCTGGAGCGGGCAATCTCGATCTGCTGCTGTTGCATCTCCTCGTTCATGCGCACCGCTTCTTCGTAGGTGGAGATCAGCAGGTCGATGATCTGCTCCCGTTCCGAAGTGATGTAGTGCTTCTTGCCGCCCAGGTAGACCTCGAGGCCGATATTGATCCGCTTGCCCTTGCGCAGTTCCAGATTGAGCAGAATGTACTCGACCCGCGCCAGCAGCGCGTGGGGCTCGTAGGGTTTGCGGATGAAGTTGTCGGCGCCGCATTCCAGGCTGCGGGCAATGTCCTGGATGCCGGACAGGGAGGTGACGATCACCACCGGAATGTCCTTGAGTTCCGGATCGGCCTTGACGGCCCGGCACAGGGCGTAGCCGTCCATCTCGGGCATGACGATGTCGCTGATGACCAGCGTCGGCTTGCAACGCCGGATTTCTTCGAGGCCGAGGCGGCCATTGGCCGCCATGCGGGTCCGGTAGCCATGCTGTTGCAGCAGGTAGCACAGTTGTTCGGCCTGGGTGGGGCTGTCCTCGACGACCAGGATATCTACGGCGCTCGCTTCATTGTGGGCGGGTTGCATGATGTACCTCGATTTTCACCGCTTTGACGGTTCGTGAATGCTGTTGCCGTTGCGGCGTTTCACCAGGAGCGCCAGAAGGCCGCCAATCTCGGCTGGCGCCAGGACGTGGGTCGCCGCATCGAGCCGGATGGCCTCCCCGGGCATTCCGGCCACGACTGAACTTTCGCGGCTCTGGGCAATGGTGACGGCCCCCTTCTGGCGCAGGATGCCCAACTCGGCCGCGCCGTCTTTGCCCATGCCGGTCAGGAGCACGCCCACCGCCTTGTCTCCCACGGCCCCCGCCACGGAGTGGAAAAGGTGGGAGACGGACGGCCGGTGTCCGTTCTCCGGCTCGCCACGGGTCAATACAATCCTGTGGCCGCCACGGCCGTCGTCCTTGACCGCCATGTGCAGGCCGTCGGGGGCCACGTAGGCCCGACCGGGTTCCAGTCGGGCGTCCTGGGTGGCCATCTGCACGGGAAAGCCACTGGCCGCAGCCAGCCATTCGGTGAATCCTTCCGTGAAGCCGGGGCTGATGTGCTGGACGATGAGCACGGGCGCGGGAAAGTCCCGCGGCAAGCTGGCCAGTATGGTCTGCAGGACCAGGGGGCCGCCCGTGGATGCACCGATGGCCACCAGGCTCACCGGGGACGTCGGGTCGGGCTCGGTCCGCGCCGGCGCAGCCCTTCCCGTCAGGGCCGCGGACCAGCGCCGCACCACCTTGACCTCGGCCATCAGCTTGACGGTTTCGACCATCTTGCGGGCGGCCTCGCTGTCCGGCAGGTAGGGCTTTTCGATGATGACCAGTGCGCCGGCATCCAGCGCCCGGAAGGTTTCGGCCACTTCATGCTGGGCGGAGCTGCCAGAGATCACCACGATGGGCACCGGCAGGCTTTCCATGATGATGCGGGTGGCCGCCGCACCGTCCAGGTGGGGCATATGGAAATCCATGGTCACCACGTCGGGCTGGCAGCGCCGCACCTGTTCTATGGCTTCGCGCCCGTCCCTGGCCGTACCGACTACTTCCAGTTGCGGATCGCTGTTGAGCAGGTGCACCTGCAACTCGCGCTGCACGGCGGAGTCCTCCACCACCAGGACACGGATACGCTTGGCGCTGGTCATCATAGGAGCCTTCTGATGGCTGTCAGCAGGTTGCTCTGGTCGAAGCTGCCCTTGACGATGTAGGCATTGGCGCCCGCTTCGGCACCCCGCTCCAGGTCTGCGCGGGAGCTCAAGGCCGTGACCAGCACCACCGGCAGGTCGGCGAGGGCTTTGTCGGCGCGCACCTTGGCGGTGAGATCGAAGCCGTTCATGCGCGGCATATCCACGTCGGACACCAGCAGGTCGAAGGGCTCGGTGCGCAACTGGGTGTAGGCGTCGAGGCCGTCCACCGCGGTCTTCACGTTGTAGCCGGCCGTTTCGAGGATGCCCTTGAGCAACAGGCGCGAGGTGATCGAGTCCTCCGCCACCAGCAGGGACTTGCGCGCCGCGTCGGCATCGGTGGCGGGCTCCGGGGAGGGCGCGGCATGCCGCGCCGATTTGAGCAGGTCGGGGACGTGGAGGATCGGTACCACCCGGCCATTGCCCAGCACGGTGGCGCCGGCAATGTTGCGCACGCGCCGCAATTGCCGGCCCAGGCCCTTGACCAGCACCTCCTGCTCGCCCAGGACCTCGTCCACCTGGAAAGCGATGCGGTTCTCTGCTGTCCCCGCGACCACCAGTTGCACGCTCTCCGTTCGCGCTTGCGCCTTGTCGGCGGGGATGTCGAGCACTTGGGCCAGGCGTGCCAGAGACAAGGCCTGGCCGTTCAGCGGAATGGTCTCCCGGTTCTCCACCGTGGCGATGGCCTGTCTGGCGACCCGTGCCACCTGGGTCAGGTGTGCGCTCGGGAAGATGAACTCCCGTTCGCCGCAGCGCACATGCACGCCGCGGAAGGTCGCCAGCGTCAGGGGCAGCACGAGCCGGAAACGGGTTCCCCCGGCGGGAGACGCGCCGACCGAGACCGAGCCGCCCAGGCGCTCCACCTTCTCCCGCACAATGGTCAGCCCCAGGCCGCGACCGGACAGATCGGTGACGATCGGGCTGGTGGACACGCCGGACTGGAAGATCAGCTCGAGGCAGGCGGCGTCGTCGAGAGCCGTGCTGCCGGCGTCGCCGTTGCCAGAGGGGGGGGCCAGTTGCAGCCGATGGGCCACATCGCGAACCTTGTCGAGGGGAATGCCGGCGCCGTCGTCCGCGATGACGATCTCGATGCGGCCGCCTTCGATCTGGCTGGCGCTCAGCTCGATCAGGCCCCGTCGCGGCTTGCCCGCCGCCAGCCGCGTTTCCGGCTTCTCGATGCCATGGTCGAGACTGTTGCGGACCAGATGGATCAAGGGGTCGCGCAGGTCTTCCAGGATTCGCCGGTCGATCTCCGTCTCGGCGCCGCGAATCCTGAAATCCACGTCCTTGCCCTGGCTGCGGGAGCCGTCCCGGACGAACTTGGGAAGTACCTCCGCGATCGAGGAGATGGGCAGCATCAGCGCCATCTTCACGTCGTCGAGCAGGCCGTCGGCCGTGCTCCCCAGGCTGCGCCAGTCGTGCTCGGCCGCCTTGGCCAGGGCTTCCAGGCGCATCGCGTGGGTCTTGATGAAGTCATCCTCCTGCTGCAGGTATTCCAGCAACCGGCGCAAGCGGGTGTCGCCCTTGCGCCGGTTGCCCGGTTCCCTGCGTTCCAGGCGCCGCAGCAAGGCCCTGGCCTCCGGTGCGATCCGGGCCCTCTGCCGGGCCAGCGCGATGACGTCGGATTGGGCCGCGCGGATGTCCATGACCCGTTGGTGGGCCGTGAGCTTGGCAGCGAGCAGGGATTCGGACTGAAACAGGATGGCGTCCAGCCGTGCCACGGGCACCCGCACCGTATCTCCGCCCCGGAGCGGGGGCGGGTCGGGGAGGGTCTTGCCCATCGTGGGTCCTATGGCGACGCCGGCCGTGTCTTCGGGCGGTGAGGGGCTCGGCGGAGCCTGGGCATCCGGGGGAATGTCATTCCGCACAACGGGGGCGGGCGCCTCCGTGTTCCGGGGGCCGTTGCCACTCAGGCGCTGGCGCAGCTCCCGGACTGCCGCCAGTTGGGCCTTGGTGGGTGCCTCTTCGACGCTGCCCAGCAGGGCGCTCAGCACATCCACGGTTTCGTTGAGCAGATCGAACTGCCCGGCGGAGAGGCTGGCCTTACCCTGCTTGAGCAGGGAAAAGAAACTCTCCATGGACTGGCAGAGTGTCTCGATCTCGCCCTTTCCCACCGCCCGGGCGGCACCTTTCAGGCTATGGGTCTCGCGGAACACGGTTTCGACGATGCCCTGCCGCTCTTCGGGCGCCGCCGTCTTTTCGAGGGCGATCAAACCCGAGGAAAGGGCCTGGACGTGCTCCGCCGCCTCGTTCCTGAAGGTGGCGAGGAGACGCTTGCGGAAGGCCTCGTCGTTCTTCTCCATGGCTCAGGTCTGGTAGCGGGCGATCAGTTGCTTGAGCCGTACGCCCAGTTCATGGAGGTTCTGCGCGGTGCTTTCGGTCTGCTTGGTGCCCGCCACGTTCTGGATGCTGGCTTCGCGGATGTTCTGGATCGCCAGCACGGCCTGGTCCATGCCCACCAGCTGCTGCTGCGACGAGACGGCGATCTGCGTGGCGGCCCGTGCCGCCTCGGCAATGCTCTCGGCCAGTATGCGGATCGATTCGCCCACCTCGGCCGATAGCCTGACGCCGGCTTCCACCGCCTTGTTGCCCTGTTCGGTCGCCATGACCGCGCCGCCCGTGGCCTTCTGGATGTCGCCGAGGATTGCCCGGACTTGCGCCGTGGCCTGTTTCGACTGGGCGGCCAGGCTCTTCACTTCCTGCGCCACCACCGAGAAGCCCTTGCCCTGGTCGCCGGCCTTGGCAGCCTCGATCGCTGCATTCACCGCGAGCAGGTTCGACTGCTCCGCCAGATCGTTGACGGTGGCGATGATCTCGCCGATGGCCTGGCCTTGTTCGGAAAGCCGCACGATGCTCTCGGCGATGGACTCCATCTGCTCCTGAATCCGGTGCATGGACTCCACCGAGTCTTCCACCGACTTGCGTCCGCTCTTCGAGATTTCCACCGTGCGCAGGGCGGTTTCCGAAACCAGCTTGGCCTTGTCCGCCGCCAGTAGCGAGGTCTGCTTCACTTCTTCGACGGTTGCCATGGTCTGGCTCACGGCGGTTGCCGTCTCCGCCGAGCTCGATGCCACCTGGGATGTGGCTGCCACGATCTCGCTCGACGAGGCTGCCAGTATGTTGATGCCTTCTCCGACCTCCTGAGTCATCCGGCGCAGGTTCTCCACCATCGTCGACAGGGCGTTGCCCAGCACGTCCTGGCTCGACTGGGGGGTGATCCGGGCCGTCAGGTCGCCGGCGGCGATCCTGTCCGCCGCCAGGGCGATGTCCTGCAGGGATCTGGCCATGAGGGCGAAGGTACGCATCAGGACCCCGACTTCGTCGTCCCGCGCGCTTGCTGACAGGTCGACGGCAAGATTGCCGGTGGCGATCTGCTCTGCCGCGTCGCTGACGGCCTTCAGCGGCTGGGCGATGTGCCGGGTGAGGAAGAGGCCGGCCCCGACCACCAGCCCCATTGCCGCGAGCAAGCCGCCGACGATGATCAGCGCCGTGTTGTCGGTTTGTACGCGGGCTTCCTCCTCACGCACCTTGAGGAGCGCGAGTTCCTGGTTTTCCATGTCCTTCAGCAGGACGCGGATGTCGTCCATGGCTTTCTTCCCCCGGTCCGTCATGACGACTTGCCGTGCCGGCTCGAAGCCCTTGTTCTTCCTCAGGGAGATGGTCTCCTTGAGTTCGTCGAGCTTGCCCGACAGCAGTGGGCCCAGGGTATCCAGCCGCCTCTGCTGGTTGGCGTTGTCCGTCGTCAGGTCGCGGAGCGACCGCAAGGTGCTGTCGATGCCGTTCTGCACCGAGAGGAAAGAGGGCAGGTAACGGTCTTCGCCGGTGATGAGATAGCCCCGTTGCCCGGTCTCGGCATCCTGCAGCAGGATCAGCAGATCCTTCAGCTTCCCCTGTACGTCCCGCGTGTGGGTGACCCACCGTACGGTTTCCGCCTGTTTTATCGTGCTCAGGTAGGACACCCCCGCTACGACCATCAGGACGGCCAGGACCGCCAGCAAACTCAACCAGAGCTTCGTACCTATCGAGGCTTTCATCGTCGGCTCCTTCTTCCGGTAGTTGTCCCCGTCATGGGGCCACCGACTCGTCGATGACGAGACGGGGGTCGGCCAGCAGCTTGGCTGCATCGAGAATGACCATGGGATCGCCGGTCACGCCCAGGAGATATCGTTCCCGCAGTCCCGTCAGGGTCGGCAGGGAGGGTTGCAGTTCGCTCCGTGGCACAGTCCGGACCCCCGCAACGCTATCTGCCAGGATTCCGAACGTCATCGCCGTAGAGTGCAGGACGATGACCTTGTTGAGATCGCCGAGCCCGTTTTCGGGCAGATCGAAGAACTTGCGCAGATCGACCACGGAGACGATCTCGCCACGGACATTGACGATGCCGAGCACAAAGGGCGGGGTGCAGGGCAGGCGGGTCAGGTCGAGGAGGGGGAAGACTTCCCGCACGTACGTGAAGCCCATGCCGTAGCGTTCGCCGGAGAGCAGGAACTCGATCACGTCGATGGTCTCGCCGTCGCTTTCCGCCAGCTTGGGCGTGGCCAGGGCCTGAGCCCGGGCAGCCAGGATGCGTGCCGTCTCCTGCGCGTCCGGAGTGCCGTCGTTCTCCACTGCATGCCGGACCTGCTCCAGGCGGCGGTGGACATCGCTCCAGTCGATGCTGCGCCGGGGCGCAGCCGCTTTCTCCCTGCTCATGTCATCGCTCCATTTGACCGGGGGCGGCCTCGCCGTCCGCTGCGAGGGTTGCTGCGATGTATTCCCGCAGGCGTCCGGCGGTCATCCCGTCGGCCTCCAGTGGAACCTGTTGTGCATCCAGTGGCGCGAGCAGCTCCAGGGCATTGCGGTAGTGCTTGCACGCACTCGCATGTCGGCCGCGGCGCTGCAACAGATTGGCGAGGGTGACGTGGGCCATGACGAAATCGTGGTCCAGGTACAGTGTGCGCTGTAAGGCAGCGGCCGCGTCGTCGTCATACCCCAGTTCGAGCAGTATGGAAGCCCGCAGGAAAGCCCAGGCCGGGTTGAGCTTGTCTTGGGCGATGGCTTGGTCGCAGGAGGCCAGGGCTTCAGCCAGCTGGCCGCGATCGGCCTGCTCACGCGCCTGCCGGACCAAGGTCTGTGCGGGGGCCGGTGCGGGTGGGGGTAGGCTGGGGGCGGGAGGAGAGGGCTCGGAAATCGGTGGGGATGTTCGCCCATGATGGGGGGCGGGGGCGCTTGATGCCGTGTGGGGAGGATGTGTCATGGGCTCAGCTGCAAGCGGCCAGGTGCCGTCCGCTTCCGCCTTTTGGTAGAACAGGACGCCCGGCAGGTGGCGAGGGCGCAGCGGGGGGGCGGTGACCAGTGCGCTTTCCACCGGGCTGAGCACGAGCCAGCCGCCGCCGAGCAGGCTGTTGCCGATCCGTTCCAGCGCCTCCGCCACCCGTTGCGGATGGAAATACATCAGGACGTTGCGGCAGAAGATCAGGTCCATGGCGTTGGTGTTGGTCTCGACTGCCGGGTAGTGGCCGTCCATCAGGTTGAGGTAGGAAAAACTCACCAGGGACTTGATCTGCGGTGCAACGGCCCGATGGCCGGCACGTGGGGCGTAAAACCAGCGTTGCCACGCCGGGGGGAGCGGTGTGCGGAAGGACCAGTTGCCGTAGACGCCTTCCCGGGCCAGGGTCAGCGCATGGAGATTGATGTCGGTGGCCTGGATGGATACATCCCATCGATCGAGGTCGGGCAGCATGTTCGCCACGGTGATGGCGATGGAATAGGCTTCCTCGCCGCTGCTGCAGCCGATGCTCCAGATGCGGATGCGCCGCGTGGTGTCGCGGCGGTGGCGGATCAGGTCGGGCAGCAGTTGCTGCTCCAGGGCCGCGAAGATCTCGGGGTCACGGAAGAAATAGGTTTCTCCCACGGTCAGGTGGCGTCCCAGCACCTCCAGCTCCCGCTGCCCCAGGGGCTTGGCCAGCAAACCGTGCAGGCTGTCCTGAAGCGTACGGTAGCCCAGTTCCGCTACGGCGGGGGCCAGGCGGCGCAGAAGGTCTGGCCAGCGCTCCGGCGGAAAATGCAGGCCCAGGCGCATCGAGAGCATTTCGCAGAGGGCGCTGCGAAGCGGATCGTCGAAGGCGTCGGCCGGTGCGTCCATGTTACTGGCCTAGCCCACCAACTGGTCGAGCTGTTGATGTTCTTCCGGCAGGAAGAAGGCGCCCGGATCGTACATGAGGATCATGCCTGCCTGGTTCCGGAGCACGCCGCCGAGAAACTCGACGCCCGCAACCACCGCCTCGGCAGGGACCCTGTCCTGATCGCGCCATTCCGCGACGTCCAGGATCTCTTCGACGGTGAATGCGATGGGGCGGTGGGGCGTTCGCGCAATGATGATCTGATCGGAGAGGGCGATCGGCCGGGGGGGCAGGCCGAGGCGGAGACGGATGTCCATCACCGGCACGATCTCGCCGTGAAAGTCGATGATTCCCGAGACGATGGCGGGAGCCTTGGGCAAGGGGTTGATGGCCTGCGCGCGCACGACCTTTTCCACCATCGCCAGCGGCAGTGCGAACTGCTGTCCGTCCAGCGCGAAGATCAGGCAGAACCCGGTATCTTTATCCATGGCATGAACCATTCAATGGGATCGGTACGGGGCAGCCTGGAAACAACCGGGTAGAGCCTGTTGCACGAATGCTCCGGCCTATCGCTATCGTATAGCTGCTCCGGCCACTGACCACCCGATAAGCCGTAATGACATTGATATTGCGGTCAATCCAGGGCAGGAGTCTGTGACCTGCGGCATCGGATTCCGACTCTTAATTCACTTGAGATCGGTTTCCGATCGACCTGGAGAGGCAGTGGGGGCGTCGGAACAGGTCGTTGATGCGCTTGGAGAAATGACGGTCACGATCAGGCTGCGCACAGTGTGGACATCCCCGTGCTTCTGACCGTCGGGATGTGGCATTGCCGCGAGATGCTGAGAGATGCTCTTTGATTGAGCCGTGGCGGTTCAGACCGACTGCGGTTCGTGGACGATCTGCTTTTCGATGTGCAGTATGTGCTTCCACTTGGCGCGGAGGCACTCCATGGCGTTGGCCGATGCTCGAACACGCAGACGAAGGCCGGAGCCTGACAGGATCTCGATGCCGGATTCTCGTCCGATCAGTTCCTTCCAGTCAGCCGGCTCCAACCCTCGGCTTTCCCGCTTTACCGCGATGATGTAGGTGTCTCTACTCATACCTCGCAAACTCGTTTGAGTGCCTTCGGTTTCACGATGCCTTTGAAGGTTAGCATGCAAAAAAATCGGGTATCCGGATTAACCGGTGGACGGCAACTCCCTGTTGGGTGCTGCCGGCAGATGTGGACTCCGGATTATCGGGCGGACCGACGACGGGCGGCTGGTTTTGCTGCGGCGCAGTATTTAATATTCATGATCAATGCATGAATGCTTTGGGTCCGAGTTCGGCCAGAAGTTGCCGCTCAAAAAAGTACCCAATAGCCGATATTCGCACTTTTCCTAGGCATCGATTGGTTAACTTGATATTCCATTTGGCTTAAAGGACGATGCGCCGATGAAGATACTTTTTCTACAGCGTCGTTAGCCGCCTAATGTCAGCACCAACTATCGCCGAGATTTGGCACTCCTCCTTTGGCGCGGCACTGCCTGTCGGATACCTGTGTCGAACGACTCTGCCAGATCGATGGATGCGGATACACAGCCTTCCCGAGTCAAAGAGGTATCCAGAGACAAAAGTTGAACGCGACGAAGTTTTACGTCGCCAAAATGCTGCCGCTTGCTACGCATTGGGTGAAGGTTCTGAGTGCATCCTTTTCATTACCCAGTACGGCGAGAGTCGGCATTGGCCTGATTACTACGTTGAAGGCTCAAGATACGCTGCTGAATTTTTGGCGTTAGATCGTTTTGCACCCGAGTACGTGCAATCGTATGAGAGGGGACAGGACGGTCCATTGCAGTTCTTTGCAAGCCGTCAGCGCTGGAACACGGGGGCTTTTGATGAACTGATTTTGATGTGTGCCGACGGAACTGCGGGGCCCTATCTGTTCGCGAATATCGGAAGGCGGAACGCATATGCCCCCTACGACGGTGGCGCCGATTTATTCTTTTCAGCTTCAGATGCCGTTGTCGAAGCACGTCGGAAGTTTTCGGACTGGCTCTCTACAATTGAGAGTGGCCTATGAACCTGACGGTGAACAGGTTGCTCGTCGCGGACGAGCAGCATCACAAAGCCGCTTCGCGGCCAACGCTGCCTTCCGGACCGCACCAACGTTGAACGTCTGGTTTCCAATACCTGAGTGACCGTAACGGGTCGGACTCGGACTTCCCGTTGATCCATGGGATCCTTTTGTGGTAACGATCTCTTGTGCGCCGCGACATAATTTCTTGCCCGCAACCCGCGAAGCGTAAACACTTGCGGCATGTCCCGGTTTGGGACTGCACTGGTGCATGCGAATCATTGCCGTCAGTTACCTACGAGATTTTTGGGACCGATATCCGGATGCCGAGCAGCCCCTGAAATCGTGGGTAGATGAGGTCAAGAAGGCCATCTGGAACCAGCCGGCGGACATCAAGGCACAGTACCGCAGCGCCAGCATCCTCAAAAATCGCCGGGTCGTTTTCAACATCAAAGGCAATGATTACCGTCTGGTGGCCTCGGTGGCCTCGGTGGCCTCGGTGGCCTATCGCTACCAGGCCATCTACGTAAAATTCGTCGGCACGCGCGCGGAATACGATGCGGTTGACGCCGAATCCGTCGAACTGGAGCGCTGAAATGGAAATTCGCCCGATTCATACCGACACCGACTATCAAGCCGCCCTACGCGAGGTGTCGGCGTATTTCGACAACGAGCCGGAGCCCGGCACGGCTGAAGGAGATCGTTTCGAGGTGCTGCTGACCCTGGTCGAAGCGTATGAGGCCAAGCACTTCCCCATCGACCTGCCCGATCCGGTCGAGGCGATCAAGTTCCGCATGGAGCAAGGCGGACTGACGCCGAAAGAGCTAGTGCCGGCCATCGGCCGCCTGAACCGTGTCTATGAAATCCTTGCCCGCAAGCGCCCCTTGACGCTGAGCATGATCTGGCGGTTGCACGAGAAGTTCGGCATTCCTGCTGAAAGCCTGATTCGTCCGACCAAGCTCTCAGCTGCCGCTTGACAGGTGGCGGGACAGGCAACGTGCCGGTCAACTTCCTCAATCTACCCGGCCTCGACGTCACCGATTTCAAGGAAACCGAGTTCGAATACCACGTCAAGGCAGCCCCAAGGCGATTTCACGCCTTTGCCCTCACTGCGGGCGATCCCATGAAACGGTAGTGCACGCCTGACGAACGCTGGTGATTCGGGATATCCCCAGCCATGGCAAGGCAGTAGTGATTCATTTGGATGTGCCACGCTTGAAATGCCGACCCTGCAACCAGACGTTCACGGCTTCCGTGCCGGAGGTTGATACCGGGCGCGAAATGACCGAACGCCTGGTAAAGTGGGTCGGCCGGCAAGCCATCGAATATCCTTACGCGGAAATCGCCAAGCAGGTTCGGCTCGACGAGAAGACCATCCGCAACGTCTTCGACGACTACGTGGCTGAATTGGCGAAAGAGTTCAAGCGGGAGACCCCCGTCTGGCCCGGGATGCACGTTTTTCGGATTCGCGGAATTTCCCCGACGGGCGGTTTGCCATCACATATCTCGCCATTTGCGGTCTCCCTTTTGGTGTGACGAGGTGCCCATGTCTATCTGCAATATTCCTGTGCCTCTTTGGGAGGCGCAGGAATAGATGGGCATATTGATTTCGGCTGTGCCAGGCCCGGCACAGCTGGCGTTCAGCTGCCGACGGCCACGCTGATCACGTCGCTCCAGTTGCCGACCTGCTCATCGCGCAGGCGGTAGATGGCTTTGTATTTCCACAGGGCGGATGTGCTCGGGGCGGGGCTGGCGTCGGTGTAGGCCGGGTCGGTGGTGATGGTGTGGAAGGCGAGGCCCTTGTCGTCGCCCCGGTCGGCCCAGATCTCGATGGAGTCGGCGTCGCCCTTGGTCCATTGGATGACCGGGCGGCCGGCCTTGATGGCGATGTCGATGATGGGCTTCCAGCCGTCGGGATCGACGATCTGGTTGCTGCCGACGATGCTGAGGTCCTGCCCGATGGCTTCGGTGTAGTTGCGGGCCGTCTTGATGCGGGCGATCAACGCGGTGACGCGGGGAATGATGCCGGGCGGCACGGTGGGGACTGGGGCGGATAGGTTGGCGGCCGGCGGAAAGGCGCCGCTGCCGGCACCGCCGTCGCGCTGCAGGTTCTTGAAGGTCGTCCACAGGCGTGCATTGCCCTGGATGACGTTGTGGGCGTTGATCATGTAGCGGAAGGCGGCTGCGTCGGCTTGCAGGCTGGCAAGGTCGGCGGGGCTGACTTCGAGGGTTTCCGCGTAGATCGGCAAGCGGGTGGCCAGCAGGTCCAGTAGCGCCACTTTGCCGTTGTCGTCCTTGGGCAGGTAGTAACTCTTTGCCATTTCATCGTCTCCAGTTTGTGCTGCTTGGTTGAAGGAAGTGCTCAATGAACCTTGAAGCGCTTGCGCAGGTTTCGGCATAAGCCTGGAAACCCGCTCCCCGCCTGGCTTTGCGGGATGTCGACGTGCGCTGACATGGGGAATCGGCGATGCCACCGGACGATTTTTTCTCCGGAAAAAATTCTTTTTTCATGGGAAAAATCGGATTTTTCACGCCGACGGTGGATTTTTTCATGGGACGAAACGGTGCGGCGGCATGAAAAAAACAGTGGGCGGCGTGTCGCGCGCTTTGGGTCAGGCGTCAAAAGCATGGCGTCACGCGTCTTGATGCTTGGGGGGCGTGGCGCGAGGGTCGAGTGGCTTGGCGGAACAGTTTCGTGGGCTGAAAAAATTGATTTTTCATATGAAAGATTGCTTTTTTGGATCCAAAAAATCGCTTGTCGGCCCCGCTGGGCCTTTACGTCAAGCAACGGAATGGAATTTTCATGCGTCGCGCTGGTTTGTTTTTTTGGCGCGGGCCAAACATCTCATGGATTTGCAGGTTACTCTAAATGAATATTGAATGTGAATATTTTGAGAGGCCGGGCGCAGAGGGGCTGTGCGCTGTCGCCGAAGGGGAGGAGATGCGGAACGTGGGGAGGTGGGCCGCCGCCGATGGGCGGCCCGGGGGGGCGGGGTGAGGGGGCGGTAGAGGTTGTTTGGTGGGTGCGGCGGCGCCGGATGCCCTGCGTGCGGGGGCGCCGCGGGGCGCTGGCCTCCGGGGCGTTCAGCCCCAGCGCTTGAGGAAGTCGAGCAGGGCTTCGCGGCGGGCGGGGGGGAGCTTGCGGTAGGCGGCCTGGAGGTCGCGCTCGTCGGCGGGGAGGGGCGGCGCGACGCGGTATTCGGGGGGCTGGGGCTGGTTGGGGTCGTAGTCCCGGGCGCCGCGCCCGGTGACGAGCCACTCAAACCACAGGTCGAGTTCCACGGCGAGGGCGCGGAGGTTTTCGACGGTGGGTTCGGTTCGGCAGCTTTCCCATTCGGATGCTGCGGGCTGAGACACGCCAACCCGCCGGGCGAGTTCTCCTTGGCTGAGCCCCCTAAGTTCCCGTGTTGCCTTGATTCGTTGTCCTATTTTCATGGGACTAAAAATATAGGTAATACCTATATGCCGGTAAATAATTAATGCTGTTGACTTATTCAATAATCGAAACTTATAGTTGCTGATACATGTTTCGCATATGAGGTTGGCTTCATGACAACGCCGCTGCGCCTTGTGCGTATGAGTCTGGGGCTGACCCAGAGCCAGTTGGCACGTTTGGTTCAGGTGACCCAGCCGCATATTTCGGCGCTGGAGTGCGG
>JAFEDJ010000029.1 GCA_018241685.1 Pseudomonadota bacterium | reverse complement strand
CATCATCTCCGCCAAGGACCACGGCGAGGCCTTCCTCACCCTCGAGACCGGCCGCGCCGTCGCCTTCATGATGGACGACGCCCTCCTCTACGGCGAAATGGCCAAGGCCAAGCGGCCCGCCGACTGGGTCGTCACCGGCACGCCGCAGAGCTTCGAGGCCTACGGCTGCATGCTCAGGAAGGACGACCCCGGCTTCAAGAAGGTCGTCGACGCCGCCCTCGCCAAGGCCATGACCTCCGGCGAGGCCGAGGCCATCTACAAGAAGTGGTTCACCCAGCCCATCCCGCCCAAGGGCCTGAACCTCAACTTCCCGCTCTCCGACGCGATGCAGAAGCTTTACCAGGCCCCCAACGACAAGGCTTTTGAATGAGCCCCGCCGCCAACCCCGCACCTGAATCCAGAAAAATGAAGAAAACGACCCGCATCACCCTGGCCACGCTTGCAGGCCTCGCCGCACTGAATTCCCACGCTGATTCCGGCGTGGTGTTCTATGGACGCATCAACGCCACCTTCGAAAACGTCAAGGCGGAACAGGGCCCAGCCCACAACGTCGTCAATGACAACGCCTCACGGATCGGCTTTCGCGGCACCGAAGAACTGGGCGGCGGCATGGCCGCGCTCTTCCAGGTCGAAAGCCGTATCCGCGTCGACGGCAGCGACTCCACGTCCCTGGCCAGCCGGGACAGCTTCGTCGGCCTGCGCACGCCCCAGGGCACGCTGCGCCTCGGGCGCACCCTCGGCCCGGCGTACTACGCGCTCTACGACTACATCAGCATGCACAACCACGACTCGGGCTATTCCGCCGATGCGCTGCTGTCGCCGGCCGTCAGCGGCAACTCCACCGCCGCGGGTGGGCGCATGAACAACACCGTGTGGTACACCAGCCCGACCATCGCCGGCTTCACCTTCGAGGCCGACTACGCGCTGCTGGACGAGGCCCCCGTAACCACCGGCACCAAGCGCACGCCCCACCACCTCGGCCTGGTCGGCAGCTACGACCAAGGCCCCCTGCACGCCGCCATCACCTACGTGTCCGCCCAGAACACCAAGGACCTGGATGGCAGCGACGCCGTCCGCCTCAACAACGACCGCGCGATCACTGCCGGCGGCAGCTACAACTTCGGCCCCCTCGTACTCGGCGCGCTGTTTGAACGCTCCCGGCGCGACACCCTCACCGACACGGTCAGCCGCAACTACTACCGGGTCGCCCTGATGGCCCCGGTGGGCGCCCACGAGTTCCACCTCAACGTCGGCGTGGCCGGCGACTACAGCGGCACCCACGACACTGCCGGCAAGCAATACACCGTGGCCTACAACTACAACCTGTCCAAGCGCAGCAAGCTCTACGCTTATTACACCCGGATCGACAACGACCGCGCGCAAACCGTCGGTGGAGGCGGCGCGTACAGCTTCCTCGGCACCGCCGCCGGGCTGGACAACCGCTCGATCGCCGCCGGCATCCGCCACAACTTCTGATCGCCCAAACCCTCATCCCCAGGAGACCCACCATGACCCGTCTGCTCACCCGCTCGTTCGTCCTGTCGTCCGTCCTCGCCGCCAGCCTGGCCGGCGCCTTTCCCGCCGCCTACGCCGACGGCAAGCCGCATGTGGTGATCCTCGCCACCGGCGGCACCATTGCCGGCGCCGGCGCCAGCGTCGCCAACAGCGCCACCTACCAGGCCGCCAAGGTCCCGGTGGACAAGCTCATCGCCGGCGTGCCTGAGCTCGCCAACGTCGCCGAGGTCCGCGGCGAGCAGGTCTTCCAGATCGCCTCCGAGAGCTTCACCAACGACAACCTGCTGACCCTCGGCAAGCGCGTCGCGGCCCTCGCCCGCCAGCCGGACGTGGACGGCATCGTGATCACCCACGGCACCGACACCCTGGAAGAAACCGCCTACTTCCTGAACCTGGTGCTGAAGACCGACAAGCCGGTGGTGGTGGTCGGCTCCATGCGGCCTGGCACCGCCATGTCCGCCGACGGCATGCTCAACCTCTACAACGCGGTCGCCGTCGCCGCGGCCAAGGACGCTGCCGGCAAGGGTGTGCTGGTCACCATGAACGACGAGATCCACACCGGCCGCGACGTGAGCAAGTCGGTCAACATCAAGACCGAAGCCTTCAAGAGCCCGTGGGGTCCGCTGGGCATGATCGTCGAGGGCAAGACCTACTGGTTCCGTGCCCCCGCCAAACGCCACACCACCGGCACCGAGTTCGACATCGACAAGCTCGACAAGCTGGCTCCGGTGGACATCGCCTACGGCTACGGCAACGCCACGCCCACCGCCTACAGGGCCTTCGCCGAAGGCGGTGCCCGCGCCGTCATCCACGCCGGCACCGGCAACGGATCGGTCAGCAGCGCCGTCGTGCCGGCCCTGCAGGAACTGCGCAGCAAAGGCGTGCAGATCATCCGCTCGTCCCGCGTCGTCGGCGGCGGCTTCGTGCTGCGCAATGCCGAGCAGCCCGACGACAAGTACGACTGGGTCGTCGCCCACGACCTCAACCCGCAGAAGGCGCGCATCCTCGCCTCCGTGGCTCTGACCAAGACCCAGGACAGCAAGGAGCTGCAGCGGATGTTCATGGAGTACTGAGCGAGGACGCCCGGGGGAGCAACGCCTCCCCCGCCGTAGCGGCAAGGGCGCTGCGGGGGTTGTATCCTTGAGCAGGAACGCCTCCGTTCGTCCGCCGCCGCCCCCGGCAGACGGGCGCTGGCCCCAATCCTGCCCCCGTTCCGCCCCCACCCACGGAAGCACACCGACACGCGATGACCGACTCACCTCCGGCCCCGGCCCCCCAGCAGAAGCTGCCGCCTTCGCGCACCGTGTCGCCGAACCCGCTGATCGTCGCCGCCTTCCTGCTGGTCATCGGCCTGATCGGTATCGGTGGCTACCGGGCCAGCGAATACCAGGGCATGCAGACCCTGCGCACCGACGCTGGCCATCGGCTGGACCTGTTCGCCGCCGCCGTGGACGGCATCGTCAATCGCTACGCCCACATCCCGGCCACCATCCAGCTCAACGAGGAAGTCCTCAACGTGATGCGCAGCCCCCGCAGCCCGGCCAGCGTACACGCCGCCAACCGCTTCCTGCAGCAGCTCAACGAGCACATCGGCAGCATCGCAATCTTCGTGGTGGATCAGCGCGGCATCGTGCTCGCCTCCAGCAACTGGAACCACCCGAGCGAGAACTTCGTCGGCGAGGACCTGTCCTTCCGCAGCTATTTCGCCGAAGGCCTTGCCGGACGCGTCGGGCGCCACTTCGCCATTGGCACCACCCGCGGCGAACCGGGCTACTTCGTGTCCACGCCGATCCGCGACGGTGAGCGGGTGGTTGGTGTGGCCGTCATCAAGATCAGCCTCGGGCAGCTCGACCAGGCCTGGGAACTGCTGGGCGCGCCGGCCCTGATCGCCGACGGCAACGGCGTGGTGATCCTGTCTTCCGTACCCGAATGGCGCTACACCGCCCTCAAGCCACTCCCCCTCGACACCCGGGTGGACGTCAAGATGAGCCGCCTCTACAACGAAGGGCCGATCGGCGACTTCCCGGTACGCATCGAGGAGGACTCGAGCCCGGAAGGCCAGGTCGTGCATATGTCGATTCAAGGCGCCCGCTCCAAGCCGCACCCCGGCTTCGCCGGCAGCTACCTGGTACATGGGCGCGGCCTGCAGGACGTAGGCTGGCGCCTGCTGATCTTCTCCGACCTGCGCCCGGTGCGCACCCAGGCCCTCGGCCACGGCGCGCTGGCCGCGGTGGCCACCGGCTTCGTGCTGTTGCTGCTCCTCGTGCTGGCCCAGCGCCGGCGCATCGTGCGCCAGAAGCTGGAGGCCAAGGAACTGCTCGAACAGGCCAACGCCCAGCTCGAGAGCAAGGTGGCCCGCCGCACCCGCGCGCTGACCGACACCAACGCCCGTCTGCGCAAGGAAGTGGCCGAACGCCAGCAGGCCGAGCAGACCCTGCGCGCCGCCCAGGACGAGCTGGTGCAGGCCGCCAAGCTGGCGGTGCTCGGTCAACTGGCTGCCGGCATCACCCACGAGCTGGCCCAGCCGCTGGGCGCCATGCGCACCCTGTCGGGCAACGCCGTCGAATTCATGAAGCGCGGCAACCTGCCGACCGTCGAGCAGAACCTGACCATCATCGCCCGCCTGGCCGACCAGATGGGGCGCATCATCACCCCGCTGAAGACCTTCGCCCGCAAGTCGCCAGCGGTGCCCGCCGCCACCGACCTGGCCCATGCGGTCAGCGCCGCGCTGTTCCTGCTCGATCAGCGCCTCACCAAGGCCGGCGTCACCGTCATCAACCATTGCGAACCCGGCCAGGCCATCGCCTGGTGCGACCAGAACCGCCTCGAACAGGTACTCATCAACCTGATCCGCAACGCTGGCGACGCGATGGCCGACAGCGAACGCAAGGAACTCGTCATCGAGGCCCAGGCCCGCGCCGACGGCGACCTGGAACTCGTCATCGCCGACAGCGGCTGCGGCCTGCCCGACGGCGCCGCGCTGTTCGAACCCTTCTTCACCACCAAGCCGGCCGGCGAGGGCCTGGGCCTCGGTCTGGCCATTTCCCGCGACATCGTCCGCGAGTTCGGCGGCGACCTGCGCGCCGAGAACCGCCCGGAAGGTGGCGCCCGCTTCATCCTGCAACTCCCCGCTGCTCCGAAAGAACCGTCATGACCCCCGAACTCCGCGTACTCATCATCGAAGACGACCCCGACGTACGCCTCGGCTGCGAGCAGGCCATGATGCTCGCCGACATCCCGGTGGAAGGCGTCGGCTCCGCCGAGGAAGGCCTGGCGCGCCTGTCCGCCGGCTTTCCCGGCATCGTCGTCACCGACATGCGCCTGCCCAAGGCCGACGGCATGGAAGTGCTGCGCCGCTGCCAGTCCATGGACGCCGACCTGCCGGTGATCATCATCACCGGCCACGGCGACGTGACCCTCGCCGTCGAGGCCATGCGCAACGGCGCCTACGACTTCATCCAGAAACCCTTCTCGCCGGAACTGCTGGTGGACGTGGTGCGCCGCGCCCTCGACAAGCGCGGGCTGACCCTCGAAGTGCTCGACCTGCGCCGCCGCCTGGCGCAACGCGACGGCATCGAGACCAAGCTGATCGGCCGCTCGCCGCAGATGGCGCGGGTGCGCCAACTGATCAGCGACGTGGCCGGCACCAGCGTGGACGTACTGGTGCGCGGCGAGACCGGCACCGGCAAGGAGCTCATCGCCCAGTGCCTGCACGAACTCTCGCCGCGCAAGAGCGGCCCCTTCGTGGCCCTCAACTGCGGCGGCCTGCCCGACAACCTGCTCGACAGCGAACTCTTCGGCCACGAGGCGGGCGCCTTCACCGGCGCCCAGAAACGCCGCATCGGCAAGATCGAGTATGCCAACAAGGGCACCCTCTTCCTCGACGAACTGGAAAGCATGCCGCTGGGCGTGCAGATCAAGCTGCTGCGCGTGCTGCAGGAGCGCGTCGTGGAGCGCCTCGGCTCCAACCAGCTGCAGCCGGTGGACTGCCGGGTGGTCGCCGCCACCAAGGACGACCTCAAGGAACGCGCCGAACGCCAGACCTTCCGCGCCGACCTCTACTACCGCCTCAACGTGGTCACCATCGATCTGCCGCCGCTGCGCGAACGCCGCGAGGACATCCCGCTGCTGCTCGAACACTTCCTGCTGCAAGCCGCCCACCGCCATGAACGTCCGCTGCCCACCGTGCCGCCCGAACAGATGCGCCGCCTGATGGCCCATACCTGGCCCGGCAACGTGCGCGAACTGCGCAACGTGGCCGACTGCGTGGTCCTCGGCGTCGGCAAGGACGTCCTCGGCGGCGCCCCCGGCGACGCACCGCCGGCCTCGCTGGCCGAATCGGTGGAAAGCTTCGAGCGCAGCCTGATCGCCGCCGAACTGCGCCGCCAGGGCGGCAGCCTGGCACGCAGCGCCGAGGCCCTGCGCGTCCCCAAGACCACGCTGCACGACAAGATCCGCAAGTACGGCCTGCAGGGCGGCGACAGCTGAGCCCCCTGGGCTGGGCGTAGCCCAGCCCTCCCCCCGCGGGGAACAAGAAAACCTGGGGCGGCCCGGCGTTTCCTTGAGAGGCACCACACCGGCCCGGTGCTGCGACATCGTGTCGCAGGGCCGGGCCGGCGCCCTCGGCTAAGCTCTGCCGCGTTCTGCCTGGCCAGCCGGCCGTGGCAACCGTGAGCGCGCCCCATGAAAAGATACCTCTGCACCCTGCTGGCCGCCGTGCTGGCCCCTGCCGCCCATGCCTCCTGCGGCTCGTCCTTCTGCACGGTGGACACCAACTGGGATACCCAGGGCCTTTCCAGCTCTGAAGGCCTGCGCCTCGACGCGCGCTACTCCTACGCCAAGGCCAACACCCTGCGCGCTGGCCATTCCCGCATCGCTTCGGCCGCGCCCAGCGGCAGCGACGAGGAGATCGAGAACCAGCGCAGCCTCAACCGGCTCCTCAACCTGGACGCCGAATACACTTTCAATGCGCGCTGGAGCGCCACGCTCAGCCTGCCGGTGGTGATGCGCGACCACCGCCACACCTTCGATTCGTCGCTCGACGGCCCCTTCACCCAGTCGGCCAGCTTCCACGAGATCGGCGACACGCGGGTCGTCGGCCGCTACCGCCTCGATCCGGGCAACCCGTTCTCCGGCGTCGGCCTGCGCTTCGGCCTCAAGCTGCCGACCGGCGCCACCAACAAGATCATGAGCCCCCCCGACCCGGCCGATCCGGGCACGCCCTACGCACTGGAGCGTTCCGCCCAGCCGGGCAGCGGCAGCACCGACGCCATCCTCGGCGCCTACTACTTCCAGACCCTGCCGGGCACCGGCTGGGGCTGGTTCGCCAGCGCCCAGCTGCAGACCGCCCTGGCCACCCGCAGCGACTACCGCCCGGGCACCGAGATCAAGCTGGACCTGGGTACCCACTACGAGCTGGCACCGGGGCTCACCGGCCTGCTGCAGCTCAATGCGCTGCACCGCCCGCGGGACGGCGGCGCCGCCGCCAACCCGGCGTCGGGCGGCCACGCCTTCTACCTCAGCCCCGGCCTCAGCTACGCCGTCGCGCCGCACACCCAGATCTATGGACTGCTGCAGCTGGCCGTCAGCCAGTACGCCAAGACCGACCCGCTGGATCCGCAGGCCGGCCAGCTGACCGCGCCGCGCAGCTTCACCGTCGGCTTCAGCCAGCGCTTCTGAGCCGGGCAGCCCCCGTCACGCCGCCAGCCCTCCGCACCCAATGCGGGGAATTCGTCACTCGCCCACCCCGCAGCAGGTCATAAGCCAAGCCCCGAACGCCCTCCATACTCACGCCATTTTCATATAAGAAAGGCATGAAGATGCTGAACACATGGAGACGAGGGCTGCTCGGCGGATGTCTGCTGGCGCTCATTCTGGGTCTTTCGGCGAGCCGCCCGGCGCAGGCCGAAGCGGTGGTGATCGGCCAGAGCGTGCCGCTCAGCGGCGTGCTGGCCAGCACCGGCAAGGCAATGGCGCTCGGCGTGCGGATCGCCATCGATGCCGCCAATGCGGCCGGCGGGGTCGGTGGCCGTACCCTCACCCACGTGGTCAAGGACGACGGCTACCAGACCGCCGAAACCGTGCGCCTGACCCACGAACTGATCAACCGCGACAAGGCGGTGGCGCTGATCGGCTACGCCGGCACCGGCAACATCGCCGAACTGCTCAAGCATGGCGTGCTGGCTGACGGCAACATCGCGCTGATCGCCCCCTATACCGGCGGCGAGCCGCTGCGCTCGCCCTACAACCCGTGGATCTTCCACATCCGCGCCAGCTACGGCGACGAGACCGAGGCCATGGTGCGCCAGTTCGTTGCCTCCGGCCTGCAGCGCATCGCGGTGTTCTACCAGAACGACCCCTTCGGCCAGGCCGGCCTGGCCGGCGTCGAGCGGGCGCTGGAGAAGCACAAGCTGAAGATCGTCAGCAAGGGCAGCTACGAGAAGAACACCGAGGACGTCGCCGCCGCCGTGCGCGACATCGCCGCCGGCTCACCGCAGGCGGTGATCATGATCGGCGTGGTCCGGCCGACCGCCGCCTTCGTGAAGGCCTACCAGCCAGTCAGCCCCGGCACCCAGCTGTTCAGCATCTCGGTGGTGAACGGCCGCGAGCTGCACCAGCTGGCCGGCGGCGACGCGGCCCGCGGCGTCGGCATCACCCAGGTCATGCCCTCGCCGTTCAGCGGCGTGACGCGCATCGCGCGGGACTACAACGCCGCGCTGCAGCGCTTCGCGCCGGGCGAGGAGCCGTCCTACACGAGCTTCGAGGAATACGTCGGCGCCCGCGTGCTGATCGAGGCGATCCGCCGCACCAAGGGCACGCCAACCCCAGCCACGGTGATGCAGGCCCTCGAAAGCCTGGACATGGATCTCGGCGGCTTCCGCGTGCGCTTTGGCCAGGGCAACCGCATCGGCTCCCAGCGCGTCGAAGTCACCCTGCTCGGCCGCGACGGCCAGCACCTGCGCTGAAAACCGGGTAGCGCCTCGCAAGGAAACGTCGGGCCGCCCCAGGTTTCCTTGCCCTTTGGGGTGCCTAGCGGTTCAACTGTCGCGCAGTTCCAGTGCCCGCTCGTACAGCGCGTTCTTCGATGCCCCGGTGATCGCCGCGGCCAGCTTGGCCGCCTGCTTCACCGGCAGCTCGGCGAGCAGCAGGCCGAGCACCCGCTCGGCCTCCGGCGACAAGCCTTCACTGGCGGGCGCCGCCGACACCAGCAGCACGAACTCGCCGCGGGCGCGGTTGGCGTCGGCAGCCAGCCAGGCCGGCGCGTCGGCCAGCGGCATACGCACGATCTGCTCGAACATCTTGGTCAGTTCGCGGGCGACGACGATCTGGCGCGTTGGCTCCAGCGTCGCAGCCAGGTCGTCCAGCGTCTCGGCGATGCGATGCGGCGCCTCGTAGAACACCAGCGTGCCCGGCACGCCGCGCAGGCTGTCCAGCGCCGTCTTGCGGGCTGCCGACTTGGTCGGCAGGAAACCATGGAAATGGAAATGCCCGTCGGCGAGGCCGGAGGCCGACAGTGCCGCAATAGCCGCACAGGCGCCGGGCACCGGCACCACCGGGAAACCGGCGTCCTGCACCCGCGCCACCGCCCGTGCGCCGGGGTCGGACACCGCCGGCGTGCCGGCGTCGGTGATCAGCGCCACCTGCTTGCCCTCCTCCAGCATGCGGATCACCAATCCCGCGGCCTCCTGCTCGTTGTGCTCGTGCAGCGCGACCAGCCGCGTGCGGATGTCGAAGGCATCGAGCAGGCGCTGGCTGTGGCGGGTATCCTCGGCGGCCACCGCATCCACCGCCTTCAGTACGGCCAGCGCGCGCAGGCTCATGTCCTGCAGATTACCCAAGGGCGTGGCCACCACATACAATGACGGCGTCTTATTCAGCGGAGAGGCGGACGATGCGTCGGAAAGGGCAGGATGCATGGCAGGACTGGGGACAGGAGGCGGGGGACGCAGATTGTGGGCGTGCCACCCCGCCGATGCAAGCCGAACACCTGCGCCGCGGCGCAGCGGCCGAAGCACTGGCCGCTGCCCATCTGGAAAAACACGGGCTGACGATCCTGGCCCGCAACGTGCGCTGCCGCGGCGGCGAGGTGGACCTGATCGCCATCGACCGGACCAGCGTGGTCTTCGTCGAGGTGCGCCTGCGCAGCAGCAGCCGCTTCGGCGGCGCAGCGGCGAGCATCACCGCAGCCAAGCGCCAGCGCGTGATCCTCGCTGCCCGCTACTGGCTGAACGGTGCCGGCCGGCGTTACGCCAACCAGCCCTGCCGCTTCGACGCGGTGCTGCTCGAACGCCTCGACAGCGACGGCATCGAATGGATACAGGGCGCTTTCGATGCGTATTAAGCGCGTCCTGCTGGCCCTGCTGCTCGGCTGTGGCATGCTCCCGCCAGCGACAGCGCAGCAGGTCCGCATCCTCGTGCAGAGTTCGCCGCTGGCCGGCTTCCAGTACTACGGCGGCAAGATCCTGTGGGACGAGATGCACGAAGGCGATACGCTGACGCTGATCCGCGAACCCGACAACCCCCACGACCGCTTCGCGGTGCGCGTGGAATGGCGCGGCCAGAAACTCGGCTACCTGCCCCGCGCCGAGAACCAGGCAGTGGCCGAGGAGATGGACCGCGGCAGCGCCATCGGCGGCCGCATCGGCAAGCTGGCGAAGGATCCCAATCCCTGGAAGCGGCTGCGTGTGGACGTGCAGGTCGGTTTGTAAGCGGATTTCTCGCTTCCGGCTGGCCGACCGGCGCAAATGCTAGAATCGCGGCCAACTTTCCCGGAGTCAAAGATGGATCTCGTCGCCCGTATCGCGCAGCAATTTACCGACAGCGCCCAGACCAAGCTGGCCGCCCTCGAGTTCATGGCCGAGCCCATCGCCGCGGCCATCGAAACGATGACCCACAGCCTGATGAACAACGGCAAGATCCTGGCCTGCGGCAACGGCGGTTCGGCCGCCGACGCCCAGCACTTCGCCGCTGAGCTGCTGAACCGCTTCGAGATGGAACGCCCGCCGCTGGCCGGCCTGGCGCTGACCACCGACAGCTCGACGCTGACCTCCATCGCCAACGACTACGACTACAACCAGATCTTCTCCAAGCAGGTGCGCGCCCTCGGTCAGCCCGGCGACGTACTGCTGGCGATCTCCACCAGCGGCAACTCGCCCAACGTGATCGAGGCCATCCACGCGGCCCATGAGCGCGAAATGCTCGTGGTAGCCCTCACCGGCAAGGGCGGCGGCCAGATGGCTGAACTTCTCGGCCCCGGCGACATCCATCTGTGCGTCCCGGCCGACCGCACCGCGCGCATCCAGGAAGTCCACCTGGTCACCCTGCATTGCCTGTGCGACGGCATCGATTGCCTTTTCCTCGGAGTGGAAGAATGAGCTTTGCCCGCAAGCCCCTGGCCTGGACCGCACTGGTCCTCGGTACCCTGGCTGCAGCCCAGGGTTGCATCCCGGTCATCGTCGGTGGCACCGGCATGGCTGTTGCCATGGTTTCCGACCGGCGCAGTTCCGGTGCCTACGTGGAGGACGAGAGCATCGAGTGGAAGAGCGTCAAGCGCATCGAAGATGCCCTCGGCGACAAGGTCCACGTCAACGTCACCGCCTTCAACCGCAAGCTGCTGCTGACCGGTGAAGCCTTCAACGAGGCCAGCCGCGACGAGGCCGGACGCATTGCTGCCGCCGTCGAGAACGTCAAGGAAGTGGTCAATGAGTTGCGCGTGGCCCCCACCAGCACCCTGTCGGCGCGCAGCAACGACAGCTACATCAGCTCTCAGGTAAAAGCCCGCTTCGTGCCCCAGAAGGACTTCCGCGTGCAACAGGTCAAGGTGGTGACCGAAGCCTCCACGGTCTATCTGATGGGCCTCGTCACGCAGAGGGAGGGTAGCGCCGCCACCGAAGTCGCGCGCACCACCAGCGGCGTGCAGAAGGTCGTGCGGGTCTTCGAATACATCAGCGAGGACGAGGCCAAGCGCCTCGACAACACCACCGGCAACAACAACGAATCGGGCAAGTAAGCCGAACGCGCCGCCTGTTCATTGCCAAAAGGCCCTGCCGGAGTCCGGCAGGGCCTTTGCATTTGAGCGCGCGATCAGTAACGGCGCAACCTTCAGCCCTGCGCACAGGGCTGCAGGCCGGCGGTGGACATCTCCCGCTTTTCGAGGCTGCGCAACAGCACCAGCAACAACGTGCCCACCGCCATCACCGCCGCCGCCAGGTACACACCCGCCGTATAGCTGCCGACCGCTGTAGCCAGCCAGCCGGTAACAGCCGGGCCGAGGATCTGCGCGGCGCCGTAGGAGAGCGTCATCTTGCCCATCATCTTGGCCGGACGGGTCGGGTAGTAGCGGCCGGCCATCGTCAGCACCAGGCTCACCATGCCGATGAAGGTGGCACCGAACAGCAGCGCCCCGACGAGCGCCGCGGCCAACCCGCCCACCGTGACCGGCAGCACAATGCCTACGATCTGCAGCAGCGCCGCACCGATCAGCGCGTTCAGCTCGCCGGTGCGGCGCGCCACCAGATCCCACAGGATACAGGCCGGCGCCGCTGCCACGCCGATCGCCAGGAACACCAGCGAACCCTTGCCAGCTAGGCCCGGCAGACGGTCCACGATGGCGACGATGAAGGTCGCGCTGACCACGTAGCCGATGCCGGCACAGAAATAGGCCGCCATGAACAGGCGCAGGAAGCCCGCCGTCGGCGGCCGGTCCGCCATCTGTGCGGCGCTGTGGCTGGTCGGGTTGCGCCCCGGCGACGGCAGCCAGCGCAAGGCCGGCACCAGCAGCACGGCACCGAAGACGGTCAGCGCCAACCATTGCTGGCGCCAGTCCAGCCACTGGCTCATCAGCGCCACCGCCGCCGCGCAGGCGGTGATGCCGATGCCGATGCCAGCGAAATGGATGCCCAGCTCGCTGCGGTGATTGTGGCGGATCAGCCAGTTGAGGATCAGCCCGGTACCGAACAGCATGCCCGCCGCGCTGGCCAGGCCAGCAACGAAGCGCGACAGCGCCCACACCAACGGATCGGTGGTCAGCCCCATCACCGCGGTACTTGCCACCGCCAACACCATGCCGATGCGGTACAGGCGGTCCTTCAGGACCAGATCGCCGATCAGCGACGCGAGCAGCGCGCCGCTCAGGTAGCCGGCGTAATTGACCGCCGCCAGCAGGCCCCCTTCGGCCACGCCCAGCCCGGCCTGCTGCTGCATCAGCGGCAACAGCGGTGTGTAGGCGAAACGGGCGACGCCCAGCGCCAGCACCAGGCTAAAGATGCCGGCACCGAGCACGCGGAAACGTTCGGCAGCAGAACTGTGTTCGCTCATGGCAGCAGCCTCCTTACGGTTGGAGCGGACACGATAAACAGGCTAAACTATCTCATCAAATGATTTATTAAGAACGTTCAATTCTCTTATGGAGATATGAATATGGAACTCGTCGCGCTGCGCACCTTCCAGGCGGTAGTCGAGGAAGGCGGCATCCTCGCCGCCTCCCGCAAGCTGAACACCGTCCAGTCCAACGTGACGGGCCGCATCCGCCGGCTGGAGGAAGAGCTCGGCACCGAGCTGTTCCACCGCAAGGGCCGCGGGCTGGAGCTGGCGCCATCGGGGCGGGTGCTCCTCGACTACGCCCGCCGCATGCTGCTGCTCGAACGGGAAACCAGCGCCGCCGTCCGCCAGGTCGGCGAGAGCGCCGGCGAGCTGCGCATCGGCGCAATGGAAACCTTCGCCGCGGTGCACCTGCCCCGCGCGCTGAAGGCCGTGCGAGCCCGCCATCCGCGCGTCGAACTGCGGGTCAGCACCGACACCAGCGCCGCGCTGATCGACCGTCTGCTCGACCACAAGCTCGACTGCGCCTTCATCGGCGGGCCGGTGATCCATCCGGACCTGGCCTTCGATGAGCTGGTGATGGAGGAACTGGTACAAGTCTGCGCAGCCGGCGCCGACCCGGTGCTGCAGCCGGTGATCCTGTTCCGCGAGGGCTGCGCCTACCGCACCCGCGCACTGGCCTGGCAACGGGCCAGCGGCCACGCGGTGGCCGACGCGATGGAGTTCGGCACACTGGAAGGCATCCTCGGCTGCGTGTCGGTGGGGCTTGGCTGGACGCTGCTGCCACGCCGGGTGGTGGAACAGTCTCAGCACCGGGCCGACCTGACTATCCGTGAAGTACCGCCCCAGATCAGCCATGTACAGACCGGCGTCGCCTACCTGCGCGCTGCGCCGCCGATGGCCGCGATCAAGACCCTCGCCGACGCCGTGGCCACGCTGGCCAACGGCAATACCGAAGCCTCAGCCCAAGTCTGAGGCCCGCTGGCGCACTACCAGTTCGGCGTAGCCAGTCTGCAGGTCGGGCTCGCGCTGGAAATCCCAGCCGGGCAGGCGCATCAGCAGGATTTCAGCGGTCGTGCGCACGACGCAGCCGTAGCCCAGGTGCCCGCCGATCACGGTGCCGGAGGCCGTCGCCACCGCCCCGTGCAGGTGGGAACCGTTGGCGGCGATGGAGCCACTGAGGCTCAGCAGCTCGATGTCGCCCTCCAGCGCCCACAACTCGTCCGCGCCGGCCAGGCGCAGATGCGCACCGCTCAGGCCGCCGATGCCCGCCAGCACGAAGGCCGCCGAACCGCCCTCGGCGAACAGCGCGCACTCCAGCGCGCGGCGCAAATCCTGGCCAGGAGTCAGGCGAATCGGTTGTGCGTCCATGCTGTTCTCCATGCCGAACCGGGACTCAATCCGCCGGGCCGGCCTCGCTCATGAAACGCCGGCGCTCGGCATCCTTGTCGATATGGCTGGCCAGCGCCCGGCACAGGGTTGCCACGCTGTTGGCAGTGCGGGATTCGCGGCGCACCAGCACCCTGGCCATCGGCCCGATGTAGCGGGCGAAGATCTGCTCGACCCGGGCCAGATCGGCCTCTGGAATCACGCTGACCGCTCCGGCCGCCGCCGACACGCTGGCCGAGCTGCGCGCAGCCGTGCCAAGCACGCTGCGCGACGAAGCGGCCCCCGACACGGCCCCGGACGCCGCCACCACGCTGGACAGAAAAGCGCTGCGCGGCGCCGGATCGGGAATCATCGCCGCCAGCAACTCATGTAGCCCCGACAGATTCTCGGCCCGCGGCAGGGTCTTGCGGACCAGGATCTTCGCCATCGGCCCGATGTGCAGCGCCAGGATGCGCTCGGCCGCTTCGATGGCCGCCGGGCTCAGGTCGCCACCCACCGCCGCCTGGCGGATCGACAGGTCGGCCACCCGCGCGCTGGCGAGCAGGCTGACCCCGCTATAGGCGTAAAGCTCATGGTCGCGGGCCTGGGGATCGCGGCGCACGCCGATGTGCCGGAAGTAGTCGCCGGCGTTCTTCTTGAGCTGGTAAATAACCTCGTAGTAGGCCCGCGCCACCAGCACCTGGCCGGGGCTGGAGAAGCGCATCACCCGGAAAGCCGTGGTGATGCCGTCACCGAGGATGCGTGAGCGCCCGTTGGGATCGGGCGCAACCCGCACCGGGCCGAGGTTGATGCCCATATGCACACCGATCCCGGCGCCCGCCGCGGCATCCCCCAGCTGCACCGCGGTACGCAGCGCATCCTCCGGATCACCGACGTAGCAGACCGCGCAGCCTTCCTTGGTATTGACCGCCAGCCGCGTGGTAGGCGGCACCGGCGCGATGGCCTGGGTGAGCATCTGCACCAGGCGCGAGCGCCCTTCCCGCTGGGCCGCCTCGTCGCTGGCCGCCACGGCCACATCGGCGAACAGCACCGCACCGATGAAGGTGCGTGCCTCCGACGCCGACAGCCCGAGGGGCAGCGGCGCTTCCACCGGTGGTTCGGACGCCTCGCCGCCGGTCGGCGGCGCCAGACAGGCCCGACGGAAATCCGCCACCTGGCGCGGGCGCTTGTCCTCGTCCGGGTTGAGCGCCCAGTCGATGGCCTTCAGCATGCCGGCGCCGAAGGCATCCGCATTGCCGATGTCAGCCGCCTTCGGCATGGCATCCTCGCGCAGGCGCGCGAAGGCCTCCATCGGCAGCTTGCCGGTGACCATCCAGTACATGACGCCGGCCAGCGCATAGAGGTCGGTCCACGGCCCCTGCTTGCCGTGGCGATGGTACTGCTCGGCCGGCGCGAAGCCCGGCGTCACCACCGCGGTGAGGGTCTGGTCGATGCCATCCAACTCCAGCCGGCGGGCCGATCCGAAATCGAGCAGCACCGGCGAACCGTCGGCGCGGATGTAGATGTTGCCGGGCTTGATGTCCCGGTGCAGGAAACCCGCCGCGTGGATCGCCTCCAGCCCGTCGAGCAGCGGCCGCACGATGCGCACCAGGCTCGCCCGGTCGAGGGGCAGGCGCCCCACCAGCCAGCGCTGCAGCGGCTGACCGGTCTCGTATTCCATCACCATGTAGGCGGTATCGTTGCCGCGGAAATAACGCAGTACCCGCACGATGCCCGGATGGTGGAAGCTGGCCAGCGCCCGTGACTCGAGCAGGAAGCGCTGCAGGCCCCACTCGAAGCCCTTGGCCGCCTCGCTGGAGCGCGGCCGTACGGCAAGGCCGTCACGCCGCACGGCGAGATCCTTGGGCAGGTACTCCTTGATCGCCACCTGGCAGTCCAGGTGGGTGTCACGGGCCAGGTAGGTAATCCCGAAGCCGCCCCCGCCGAGCACCCGCTCGATGCGGTACTCGTTGATGACATAGCCGGACGGCAGGGCTAGCAGGTCATCCTGGCCTGGCCCGGACGGAAGGTTCTCGTCGCTCACGATGAGAGACGAATCAGGCGTCGATCATCTGCATCGCCTTCTCGAGGCTGCGACGCATGCGGTTGAAGGAACTGGCCAACACCGACACTTCGTCGCTCCCCCCCTCCGGGAACTCCGGCTGGTTGAAGTCGCCGGTGCTGATCTTGTCCGCCGCGTCCGACATGCGCGACACCGGGCGGATGATCAGCCACGACAGCATCAGGTTGAGCACCGCGAAGACCGCCACGAAAACCGCCGCCAGAGACATCATGAAGGTGCGGAAAGCCTGCGCGGCGTTGTCCAGCGGCACCGACATCGGCACCGACACCACCTGGGCGCCGACCACCTCGTTGAGCTTCCAGCCGAAGCCGTTGGCGCTGCCATACACCTTGATCATGCTCGACGGCGCCGCCTCCGGCGAGCTGTGACAGGGCAGACAGGCCGCCGTCTCGATGCGGATCGGATGCGCCACGTACAGCGCGGGGCCGGTGGGGGTGTCGCGCTGGCCGGTGATCTCCTTGCTGTCCGGCGTGTTGCGGAAGGTGTTGACGAGGTCGGCCTCCCAGTCCGCCGCCCGGTCGCGCGGGTTGGTCGGATTGAGGGTGGCTTCCTTGTAGGCGTAGTTGGGGTACTTCTTGTGCAGCTCGTTGAGGGTTTCGGTGGCCGCATAGGCGGGCACCGTCTGCGGCAGGAACTGCTTGTCCATCAGCGGGGTGAGGTGTGGCTTGACCTGGCCAACCGTATAGCCGCGGATCGCCAGCGCCGCCTCCATGACCAACCGCGCCTCGCCGAGCACCTGCTCGCGGGCGTGGCGGTACAGCAGATCGTGGGAAATGTAGCCAGCCACCCCGAATCCAGCCAGAAACACTGCCAGTAGCACCAGGTTGAACTTCAGTCGCAATCCCATGGGAATCTCCAAAAATGGCCCATGGGCCGAAAGGGCTATCATTTTTGCACATTGCGAAGTCATATTGCAGACCGTCAGCATTGCGCCACCCGTCATTTCGAGCCGTGGGGCAACCTGCGCTCTCCACGCAACCTGCCCCACGGCACCGACTTCACTCCCTTTACGCATGGACGCAAGAATATCGTCATGCTTCCGCAACCAGCAGCGGCGATCCTCCCTGGCTTTCCTTCGCCCGCCTGGTGTTCCATGTCTTCCACGACCTATTCCCGCCTCGAAGTGGCCACCGGCTGCCTGCTGGCCAGCCTGTTCCTGCACGGCTGCGGCAGCAGCAACCACGACAGCCAGAATGTACCCACCGGCACCAAGGCCACGCTGGCCCTGCTGGAAACCACCGATCTGCACACCAACGTGGTCAGCTATGACTACTTCAAGCTCGCCGAAGACAAATCCCTCGGTTTCGAGCGCACCGCCACACTGATCACCCAGGCCCGCCAGGAATTCCCCAACACCCTGCTGCTCGACAACGGCGACACCATCCAGGGCACCGCGTTGTCCGATTACCAGGCGCTGGTCAACCCGGTGTCCTGCAGCCAGCCGCTGGCCATCTACAAGGTGATGAACGCCGCCGGCTTCGAAGGCGGCGGCATCGGCAACCACGAGTTCAACTATGGCCTGCCCTTCCTGAGCCAGGTCACCGGCAACCGCTTCAACGTGGACGGCCTGGCCGACCCGGCCGCCCAGCCGACCTGCAAGGGCCCGAGCTTCCCGCAGGTGCTGGCCAACGTGAACAGCGTCAAGACCAACGCCCCGCTGTTCCAGCCCTACACCATCATCAACAAGACCGTCACCGCCACCGGCCCGGACGGCAAGCCGGTGACCGGCATCGTCAAGGTCGGCATCATCGGCTTCACGCCCCCCACCATCATGAGCTGGGACAAGCGCTGGCTGGACGGCAAGGTGTATACGGTCGGCGTCAAGGAAGCCGCCGAGAAGTACATCCCCGAAATGCGCGCCAAGGGCGCCGACCTGGTGGTGGTCATCTCCCACGGGGGCCTCGACGACAGCGCCTACTCGCCGACGATGGAGAACGGCAGCTACCACCTGTCCAAGGTAGCCGGCGTGGACGCCATGCTGATCGGCCACTCCCACCAGATCTTCCCCAACGCCACCAGTACCGTCGCCCAGTTCAACCTGCCCGGCGTGGACAAGGCAGGTGGCACCGTGAACGGCGTGCCGACGGTGATGGCCAACTACTGGGGCAAGCACCTGGGCGTCATCAAGTTCGACCTCACCTACGACGGCAAGACCTGGGCCATCGACAAGACCAAGACCATCGTGCAGGCCCGCTCCACGCAGAACGCCGACAAGAGCTACGTAGCCGTCGACCCGACCGTTGCCGCCGCCATCGCGACCGAGCACCAAGCCACCATCGACTACGTGAAGACGCCGATCGGCAGCACCGACTTCGAGATGTCCAGCTACTTCGCCGACGTCGGCGATCCCGGCGCCATCGAGCTGGTGAACCAGGCCCAGGCCGACTACGTGGCCAAATACGTGGCCGCCAACCTGCCCCAGTACGCCGCGCTGCCGGTGCTGTCGGTCAGCGCCCCATTCAAGAGCGGCTTCGCCGGCGGCACCGACTACACGGACGTGCAGCAGGGCAACCTGGCCATCAACAACGCCGCGGACCTCTACCTGTACCCCAACACCATCTACGCGGTGAAGGTCACCGGCGCCGACATCAAGAACTGGCTGGAGACCGCCGCCAAGCGCTTCAACCAGATCGACCCGGCGAGCACCGTCCAGCAGGAACTGGTCAGCAGCTTCCCCGGCTACAACTTCGACATGTTCACCAGCGCCAACATCCGCTACGAGATCGACGTGACCAAACCGGTCGGCAGCCGCATCGTCAACCTCAAGTACAAGGGTGTAGCCATCGACCCGGCCAAGGAGTTCATCGTCGCCACCAACAACTACCGGGCCAGCGGCGGCGGCAGCTTCCCCGGCCTCGACGGCAGCAAGACCATCTACGCGTCGCCGGATGCCAACCGCGACGTGCTGATCCAGTACATCAAGACGGCGAAGACGATCACCCGCGCCGCCAACGGTTCGGACCGCAGCTGGCGCTTCACGCCGGTGACAACCGCTGGCCAGGTGATCTTCCATTCGGCGCCGGGCAAGCTGCCCCTCGCCCAGGCCGCCGGCCTGACCGGTATCACCCAGCTGCAGGCCGACGACGGCAGCGGCAAGAGCCTCGCCCTGTATGCGATTGACCTTTCGAAGTAAGCCCCGCCAAGCGCGCCTCGCCGCCGCCCTGCTGGCCGGGGCGGCGGCCCTGGGCGGCATCGCCTGGGCCAGCCGCGCGCCGGCCCCGACGGCGGCGGAGCTGACCCAGCTGCAGATCCTCGCCGGCCCTGGCCGGCAGGATGCTGCGCTGGCCCGCCTGACAAACCTGGCCGAAGGTGGAACGGCCGACGCCCGCCGCACGCTAGGCCTGGCCCTGCTGAGCCGTGGCGACCAGGACGGGAAAGGGCTGCGGTCGCTGCGCCGGGCCGCTGAGGACGGCGACGTGGAGGCCCGCTTCCAGCTCGGCAAGCTGTACTCGGCCGGCGCCGCCGGGGTTTCCACCGACGCGGCGCGCGCCTTCGCCTGGCTTTCGGCGGCCGGCAAGGCCGGCCATGCCGGCGCGGCCTATTACCTGGGCATCGCGTGGCGGGATGGCTACGGGGTGAAGACGGATCACACCGAAGCGGCCCGCTGGCTGCGCCGGGCTGCCGACGCCGGCATCGCCGCCGCCCAGTTCCTCCTCGCCAACGCCTACCGGGAAGGCGACGGCGTTCCCAGCAACGACGCCGAAGCAGTGCGCCTGTACACCGCCGCCGCTGAGCAGGACCACCCGGAAGCCTGCCAGACCCTGGCCATGGCCTACCTCAACGGCGAACTGGGCCTGCAACGGGACGAGGAAGAAGGCCGCCACTATCTGATGGAAGCAGCCCACGCCCTCAAGCACCCGGCCCTCAAACCCTGAGCAGCCCCTGTGACGGAGGGCGAATCCCTCACTCTCCGTCACCTTCTCCGTCAAGAAGCCGCCCCCGCCATCAACCTGTCCGCCGCCGGCGGGCACACCTTTTTCTTTGCCCGTCGATCCCCCGCTGCAGCAGGGGCACCACACGACGGCGTACGGTGTAATCTGTCGCCCGCCTTGCCCCCACGCACACGCGTGGATGAGGCCCCGCCCGCGAGCACCAGCTTGCGACAGGTCAATATCGGCGGGAGCCAGACCCGGACAATGGACCGGCGACCGCAAGCAGCACATTCCCGATCAACAAAAAAGAAAGAGCCCGGCCGTGTCCTCCGAACACTCCCGAAAGCCCCTCGCCCCCATCGTCATCAGTGCCATCGGCGTCGTCTTCGGCGACATCGGCACCAGCCCGCTGTATGCCCTCAAGGAAATCTTCAACGGGCATCACCCCATCCCGGTCACGCCGGACAACATCCTCGGCGTGCTGTCGCTGGTGTTCTGGTCGATCATGGCGCTGGTCACCGTCAAGTACGTCAGCGTGATCATGCGCGCCGACAACCGTGGCGAAGGCGGTTCCCTTGCGCTGCTGTCGCTGATCACCGAGAACTCCCGCAACCGGGGTGTGACCTGGGCCGTATCCCTGCTGGGCATCTTCGCCGCGGCGCTGTTCTACGGCGACAGCATGATCACGCCGGCCATCTCGGTGCTGTCTGCCGTGGAAGGGCTGGAGATCGTCTCGCCGGACTTCACCCGCTATGTGATACCACTGACGCTGGTGATCCTGACCGTGCTGTTCTTCATCCAGAAGCGCGGCACCGGCACCGTCGGCATGTTCTTCGGGCCGGTCATGATCGGGTGGTTCGCCACCCTTGGCCTGCTCGGCATCCTCGAGATCAGCCGCCACCCGGCGGTGCTGACCGCCCTCAATCCGGCCTACGCGGTCGGCTTCATCACCCATCATCCATCCCTGGCCTTCCTGGCCCTGGGCTCGGTGGTGCTGTCGGTGACCGGCGGCGAGGCGCTGTATACCGACATGGGCCACTTCGGCCGCTTTCCGATCCGCCTGGCCTGGTTCGGCTTCGTGCTGCCGGCCCTGGTGCTCAACTACTTCGGCCAGGGCGCCCTGCTGCTCAACGAACCGGCCGCCATCGAAAGTCCCTTCTTCCACCTGGGTCCCAACTGGGCCACGATCCCGCTGGTCATCCTGGCTACGCTGGCCACCGTGATCGCCTCCCAGGCGGTCATATCCGGCGCCTTCTCGGTGGCCCGCCAGGCCGTGCAGATGGGTTTCCTGCCACGCATGCTGATCGTCCATACGTCGGGCGCCGAAGCGGGCCAGATCTACGTCCCCTTCACCAACTGGACCCTCTACCTGGCCGTCGTGGCGCTGGTCCTCGGCTTCAAGAACTCGTCCAACCTGGCTGCCGCCTACGGCATCGCGGTCACCGGCACGATGCTCATCGACACCGTGCTGGTGGCCTTCGTGATGGTCCTGCTGTGGCGCTGGCACCCATTGGTAGTGGCGCTGGTGGCCGGCGCTTTCCTCGCGGTCGACATCGCCTTCTTCGCCGCCAATGCCCTCAAGATCCCGGAAGGCGGCTGGTTCCCGATCGCCGCCGGCCTGGTCTCCTTCACCGTGCTGACCACCTGGCGTCGTGGCCGCCGGCTGGTGCGGCGCGAACTCGCCAAGCAGGGCATCCCGATGTCGATCTTCCTCGACACCCTGTGCGACGTGCACCGCGTGAATGGCACCGCGGTCTTCATGACCAGCTCGAAGGAAGGCGTGCCGGCCGCGCTGCTGCACAACCTGAAGCACAACCAGATACTGCATGAACGGGTCGCCCTGGTGACCGTCGAAACCGCCGACACGCCGCACGTGAACGAGATGGAGCGCATCTACCTGCACCGCATGAACAAGAGCTTCCTGCGCATCGTGATCCGCTACGGCTTCATGGAGGATCCAGACGTACCGCAGGCCCTGCAATGCTGCAAGCGCTACGGCGAATCCTTCGACATGATGGAGACGACCTTCTACGTGTCCCGCGAAACCGTCATCCCGAGCGTGCTCGGCCGCCGCATCAACCCGTGGCGCGCCCGCCTGTTCGCCTTCATGTCGAAGAACGCCACCAGCGCGACGGACTTTTTCAAGATCCCCAACAACCGCGTCGTCGAGCTGGGCACCCAGCTGGTGATCTAGCGGCGAGAGGTGGTACGGACGGCCGTCAGCGGCCGTCCGCCACGATCTGCGCCAGGCGCCGCAGGGCCGCGTCGATCCGCGGCGAGAAGGGAAAGCCGCAGCTGATGCGCAGGAAATGATCGAAACGCGTGGAGTTGGAGAACATCGCCCCCGGCGCCACGCGGATGCCCTCCGCCAGCGCGGCTTCGAAAACCGTCTGCGACGAACGCCCCTCCGGCATCTCCACCCATAACAGCATGCCGCCCCGCGGCATGTTGAGGCGCGTACCCGCCGGGAAATGGCTGGCGATGGCTTCGGCCATCGACGCCCGCTGGGCCTTGAGCAGCCGCCGTAGCCGGGCCAGGTGCCGATCGAAGGCGTGGCTCCCCATGAACTCGCCGAGGGCGATCTGCGCCAGAGCGTCGTTGGGTCGGCTCTGGGCGTGCTTGAGCATGCGCACCCGCGCCTGCCAGCGCCCGCTGATCATCCAGCCGATCCGCATGCCGGGCGCCAGCGTCTTGTGCAGCGAGCCGCAGTAGATCACGTTGCCGGTCCGGTCCCAGGCCTTGCAACTCTTCAACGGCAGGCCGTCATCCCCGAGGGCGCCATAGATGTCATCCTCCACCAGCGCGACCCCGTGGGCTTCGCACAGGGCTACCAGGCGGGCCTTCTCGGTGTCCGGCATGACTGAACCGAGGGGGTTCTGGAAATTCGGCACCACCACCACCGCACGGATCCGCTCATGGGTCCGGAAGGCCAGCTCGAGGGCCTCCACCGACAGGCCGCGGCTCGGGCTGGTGGGAATCTCCAGCGTCCGCAAGCCCAGGCTCTCGATGACCTGCAGCAGGCCGAAATAGGTCGGCGACTCCACCGCAACCACGTCACCGGGCTGGGCAACGGCCCGCAGGGCCAGGTTGATCGCCTCGGTACATCCGTGGGTGACGAGGATCTCGTCCGCCGTCGGCTGCATGCCGGCCGCCAAGGCGCGCTGCGCCAACACCTTGCGGAAGCCGGGATCGCCCTGTGGCGGAACCGGGCTGACCAGCACCTCGGGATGCCTCCGCAGGGCACGCAGCGCGGCGTTCTTCAGCGCCTCCTGAGGGTAGGCCTCAGGCGCACCGAAGGCCAGCGCCAGGTTGGTATGCACCGGGAAACGCTCGCACTTGGTCACGAAATCCGACACCCGGTCGTGGATGCCGCTGAAGGACGCCGGATCGGGCAGCGCCTGCCGCAGGTCCGGTTCGCGTACCGGTTGCAGTTGCGCGTGACGCTGGCGCAGCACGAAGTAGCCGGAGCGGGCCCGCGCCTCCAGCAAGCCTTCATCCTCCAGGCTGCGGCAAGCCTGCAGGGCCGTGCTCAGGCTGACCTGGTGGGTCCGCGTGAGGGTGCGCAGGGAAGGCATGCGCGCTCCCGGCGCCAGTACGCCGGCATGGATCGCACGCCGGTAGTGGCCGGCGACGCGGGCATACAGCAGGTCTTCGAATTCGGCGTTTTCCATCGCCCGATGATCTCCGATCGGAACGCGCCGACACAGGCACAGATCGGCACAACACGCACCATAACAGTCCATCGGCAGCGCCGCTGTACCGGCACAGAAAGTCAGGCCCTGTGTCTGTCGGTGCAAACCTCCGATCCGTAGGCTGGAGCCATTCCTCACCGCCAGTAGTCACCACGATGCCAGCCCCCATTTCCGCCATCCGCAGCCTGCGCTTTCATGCCGGGGAAACGCGCCTGCTCCAGCTCGACGCCGGCACCCTCTTGATCGTCCAGGACGGCCGGCTGGCTTGCACGCCGCCGCCGCGCTGGCTCGGCGAACAGCTTTGGCACGCCTCGCAGATCCTCGAACCCGGCGTTCCGCTGCAACTGGAGAAAGGCGGCTGGACCAGCTTGCGGGCGGCCAGTGACGGCACCCTGTTGATCGCGCCGCCCCCCGCCGGCGACAGCCTCCTGGCCGCCGTGCTGACCCGCCTGCGCCGGCTGCGCCAGCTCGAACTGGACTGGCTGCGTCGCGAACGCCAACTGCTGCAGCGGCTGCTGGGCACACCGGAATCACCCGCCAGGCTACAGGCCATCCCCCCGCGAGATGAGGTGGAAGTAGACCCGGTCGGGCAGCCAGCGCAACACCTTCATGATCCGCGTGAAGCGGTGCGGGAAATGGATCTCGAAGGTGCCGCCAGCGAAGCCGTGGATGATGCGCCGGGCGGCGTCCTCGGCCGAGATCAGCGTTGCCGTCTCCGGGTCGTTCCTGGCGTCCAGCGGTGTGGCGACGAAGCCGGGATTGATCAGGAAGACCGACACACCCCGTGGTGCGAGGTCGAGATAGAGGATTTCGGCAAAGTTGATCAGCGCCGCCTTGCTCGGCCCGTAGGCCAGCGCCTGGGGTAGCCCCCGGTAGCCGGCCACGCCGCCGAAAATGGCGATGGCGCCGGCGCCCTGGCGGATCAACTGGGGCACCACCGCGGCAACGCCGTCCATCACGCCCAGCAGGTTGGTGTGCACGGTCTGGCGGGCGGAGTCGGTGGTCAGGTCCCAGGCCCGTAGCGGGGTGTAGGTTCCGGCGCTGATGATGACCAGATCGACGCCGCCCCAGCTATCGAGGATGTCCAGCATGGCCGGCGTGAAGGCGCCGGCATCGGTCACGTCGAGGGGCAGGACCAGCGCGTCGTGCAGTTCCGCCGCCAGCTGGCGCAGGCGCGGCGCATTGCGCGCCGACAGGGCCAGCCGCGCGCCGCGCCGGTCCAGCTCCAGTGCCAGCGCCGCCCCGATGCCCCTGGATGCACCGATGATCCACACCCGCCGGCCCCGCCAGTCGGTGATGGGCGTATTCGTCGGACCGAACCAGGTCATCGCGGCTCCCGCTTCCGGTGGCCCACAGACCACCGTCCGCAAGCGCGGATCGGCCGCCACCTCTTTTCAGCGTAGCGCACCGACGCGGGCTCCGCTGCCCGCGCCCCAGTGATCAGGGACGTTCGGCGAGGGCCCGCTCGACGGCGGTGACGAAGGTCTTGCTGTCCGGTGCGGTCGAACTCGGGAAACTGAGCACCTTCTGGCCGCTGCGGTCGATCAGGTATTTGTGGAAATTCCACTTCGGCTTCTCGCCGGTGATGGAGGCCAGCTGCTTGTAGAGCGGATTGGTGGCGCTGCCCACCACGTCCGACTTGCCCAGCATCGGGAACTTGACGCCGTAGGTCAGCCGGCAGAAATCGGCGATCTCCTTGTTACTGCCTGGCTCTTGGCCGCCAAAGTCGTTGGACGGGAAGCCGAGCACCACCAGGCCCTGGTCCTTATATTTGGCGTACATCTTCTCGAGGCCATCGTACTGGCCGGTGAAGCCGCAATAGCTGGCGGTGTTGACCACCAGCACCACCTTGCCCCGGTACTGGCACAGAGGCTGCGGAGATTCGTCCTGCAGGCGCGGGAAGGTGTAGTTAAGCAGCGCCGGGCAGGACTGCCCGGCCTCCTGGGCCGGTGGCGCTGCTGGCACCACCTTGGCCGCGGGTTCCGTCGCCGCCACCGGCAACGCCAGGCCCAGCAGCGCGCTCAGCACGACGCGGGATAGGACTGCATTCATTCGTATCTCCAGTCTGATCATTCCAGCGGAAGCCCCGTGCTCCCAACCGATAGCCGGTGGACCCGCCCCGCCGGCACGGAGTTCGCCCCCCCTCCCGCGACGACTCGCCCCTAAGCGTAGCCGGGTGCCGGCTGGATGCGCCGGCGCGGCACCTTGTCCATCGACCAGTTGTCGCGCCCCCAGGCCCACACCGCCGCCAGGCCCGACGCGGCCAGGTCGGCCGGCGGGCACTGGCCGAGGAAGGCCAGCACCTCCACCAGCAGCCGGGCCGGCTCGGCCTCGTCCACCGCACGGGCAAGGGTCTGCTTGGAGAGCTTCTCGCCGGCGGCGTTGCAGGCCACCGGGAGATGGGCGTAGACCGGCACCGGAAAGTCCAGCAGGCGCTGCAGCAGGATCTGGCGACAGGTCGAGTCAAGCAGGTCGGCGCCGCGGACCACCTCGGTGATGCCCGCCTCGGCGTCATCCACCACCACGGCCAGCTGGTAGGCGAACAGGCCATCGGCGCGCAGCAGCACGAAGTCCCCCACGTCAGCGGCGACATCCTCGGCGATGGTCCCCTGCACGCGGTCGTCGAAGCTCACCGTGCCGGGCTCCACGCGCAGGCGGTAGGCCCGCGCCGCACGGCTTGGCGGCAGGCCATCGCGGCAGGTGCCGGGATAGCGCCGCGTGCCGTCCCGGGCCAGCGCCGAATCGGCCATCTCCTTGCGGGTGCACGCACAGCCGAAGATCCGGCCCGCCGCCTGCAGGCGCGCGAAAGCATCCCGGTAGGCGGCGCCCCGGGCGCTCTGCCAGACCACCGGACCATCCCATTCGAAGCCGAAGCGCTCCAGCGTGCGCAGGATGCCTTCGGCGGCACCGGGCACACAGCGCGGCGTATCGACATCCTCGATGCGCAGCAGCCACTGCCCGCCCTGGCTGCGCGCCGACAGGCAGCTGCCGAGGGCCGCCACCAGGGACCCGAAATGCAGCGGGCCGCTCGGCGACGGGGCGAAGCGGCCGACCACCAGCCCACGCCCCGCATCCGCCTCAAGACTCATGCGCGCGCTCCATCAAAAGCGCCCCGGCGCCACGAAATGCAAATCCAAACACATATCTTATGACTTTTGGCATATTCCTCCGACCGCCCGGTGCCGGGATAATCCCGGATTCCTGCGCAGGCCCATCACCCGCCATTGTCGCAGCCCCCGACAGCCGCGCGAAACCCATGCGCGTCAAAGCCCAGTGCAACTGCCACGTTCCCATCCCTCGCATGAAGTCAGGCTGCATTCTTCCACCCAATCCGTCCTTACTGCTGGCGCCTGCCGACAGCAACCGGCGCAATTGGGCCCGCTTCCGCGTCCACGTCATCTCCCAACTGGCCTGTATCCTGGCCGTCGCCGCCCTGTGGCCGCAGCTGTCCCAGCCCTACCCGCTGCTGGCCTGGTGGCTGGGCACCGGCAGCATCCAGCTACTGCTGGCCACCCAACCCCTGCGCCGGCGCAGCAGCGCCGCCCAGGCCGACGACCGCGCACTGCAGACCTACCTGGCCAGCGTCGGCGCCCTTCTTGCGGGGGCCGCCTGGGGCACCCTGTCCTTGCTCGGCCCCTACGAATCCAGCCCCCACGCCCAGCTGACGCTGTTCCTCATCCTCGGCGGAGTGATCGTCGCAGGGGCCGGCGTACTGGCGCGCAGCCGCGGCACCTACGCGATCTTCACCGGCGCCGCCCTGCTCCCGCTGTTCATCCAGACCCTCGCCAGCCCGCCGCCGGCCCTGCCGCTGGCGGGGCTGTGGCTGGGCGTCTTCGCGCTGCTCGCGGTGGCCATCAATGACCTGCTGCACGGCAGCCTGCGCGCCACGCAGCTGCCGGATGGCGAACACTGGCGCCGCCACCAGACCATGCTCGACCACGCCAGCGAGGCCATCGTGCTATCCCACGGCGGTCGGGTGGCACACAGCAACCAGCGCTTTGCCGAACTCATCCACGACGGCCCCGGCAACATCGCCGGCCGCCGCCTGGCCTCCTGGCTGGCCGACCGTCGCGAATGGCGGCGCCATGCCCGTGCCGCCGCCAGCGCCTTCCTGCGTGGCCAGCCCTACCGGGAATCCGCTCGCCTGCGCCGCGGCGACGGCAGCGTCTTCTGGGCCGACATCGCCGCCCAGGCGGTGGATCCGGGCCCGACGCCGCGACAGGTGGTGTGGATCGTCAGCGACATCAGCGAACGGGTCGGCGCAACGGCCCGCCAGCAACTGGCCAGCGCCCAGCTGCACGACCTGCTCGGCCACAGCGCCGACTGGTACTGGCAGACCGACACCCAGCACCGCCTGACCCGCATCACCCGCCACGGCGCCGACGACGACCACCTGGCGGACAGCATCGGCCGCCACTGGTGGCATTTCCACCGGGCCGACGGCGTACCCGCCGGCCAGGCCGCCACGCTGCGCGCCTTCGAGAATCGCCACGGCTTTCGCAACCTGCTCCTCGAAGTCCCTGACGACGAGCGTCAGCCCCGCTGGCTCAGCATCTGCGGCATGCCTCGCGTCAATGAACACGGCGCCTTCATTGGCCACCACGGCATCGCGCTGGACGTCACCGAACAGGTGCGTGGCAACGAGCGGGTGCGCCACCTCGCCTACCACGATGCCCTCACCGGCCTGCCCAACCGGCGCCTGCTCACCGATCGGCTGCGCCAGGCAATCACCCGCGCTCAGCGCCAGCACGGTCAGGTCGGCGTGGTGCTGGTGGATCTCAACGACTTCAAGGGCGTGGATGAATTCGACGGCCAGGCCGCCGGCGACCGCCAGCTGCTCGACACCGCCAGCCGCCTGCGTGCCTGCGTGCGGGCCTGCGACACGGTGGCCCGCCTGGACGACAACGACTTCGTGATCCTGCTCGCCGAGCTGGAGCGCCCAGCCGATGCCGACCAGGTCGCCGCCAAGGTGCTGGCCGCCCTCGACCGCCCCTTCGGTGACAGTACCCCCTACACGCTGCTCGGCACGCACGTCGGCATTGCCATCTTCCCGCAGGACGCCGACGACGCCGACGGCCTGCTGGCGCTGGCCGATGCGCGCGCGCTGCGGGCCCGCCAACTCGGCGGCCCACGCATCGCCCACGCCTGAAAGCGGCCCCGTGGCCGTGGCCGCCGCTACAATGGGGCGACGCCCTCACGCCAACCCGCGGCTCCACCGATGAACACCCCCTCCTGCCCCCTCCCCGCCGCCGACAGCGAATACACCTGGCCCACCACCCGTCAGACCGCGGTGCTGCGCGTGGATGGCGACCAGGCCCGCAGCGACATCGACGAAGTCATCGAGGAAGTACCGGTGGCGCTGGTCTTCAACGGCATCTCCCACGCCGTGCTGCTGGCCACGCCGTCCGACCTGGACGACCTGGCCCTCGGCTTCAGCCTCAGCGAAGGCATCCTGGCCACCCGCGGCGAGCTCTACGACAGCGAGCAGCACCCGCATCCGAAGGGCATCGAGCTGCGCCTGCAGATCGCCTCCGAACGCTTCGTGGCCCTCAAGGAACGCCGCCGCAACCTGGCCGGCCGCACCGGCTGCGGCCTGTGCGGGCTGGAGAGCCTCGACGCCCTCGCCCGCCCGCTTGCGCCGCTGCCGCCCGGCGAGCCGGTTCCCGCCGCCGCCATCGGCCACGGCCTGGCCGAACTGCCCGGCTGGCAGCGCCTGCGTCACGCCACCGGCGCCGTGCATGCCGCCGCGTGGATGGATCGGGGCGGGCGCATCCACGCGCTGCGCGAGGACGTCGGCCGCCACAACGCCCTCGACAAGCTGCTCGGCCACCTGGCCCGCCAGGGGCGGCCCACGGAGGACGGTTTCGTGCTGGTCTCCAGCCGCGCCAGCTACGAGATGGTGCAAAAAGTCGCTGCCGTCGGCATCCGCACGCTGATCGCCGTCTCGGCGCCCACTGCGCTGGCGATCCGCCTCGCCACCGACACTGGCGTCACGCTGGCCGGCTTCGCCCGCGACCGCCGGCTGGTGGTGTACAGCCACCCGCAAGGCATCGCGCCGTAAGGCGCGCGCTCACACGTAACGCAGGCGCCGGCTGCGCTCCAGGCGCTCGGCGAATCTCGGGAAATCCAGCCCGGTGCGCGCACGCAAAGCCTTGGCTTGGTTGGCGATGTCCCGCCAGCGGGGGGCGAAGGACGGCGCGCGGAAGGCCAGCACGATGTCGTTGCCATCGGGGATCGCCATCGTCAGCAGGCGGTCGTCGAAGACCTCGGCGATCATCGCCAGATGCTCCTCCCGGTCGGCCTTGTCGCCGGCCAGGTTGGCGACCATCACACCGCGCCCGGCCAGCGCGTCATGCACGCTCTGGTAGAACTGCGTCGAACTCACCGAGCCGGACAGGCCGTGACGGTCGAAGGCATCCATCATGATCACATCCGGCCGTTCCTCCCAGTCGGCGCTGCGCAGCACGTGGTCGGCGCCGTCGCCTTCGATGACCTGCAGGCGCCCGTCGTCCGGCGGCAGCTCGAACTGGTCGCGGAAGGCAATCACATGCGGGTCGATCTCCACCACGGCGATCTTCGCCGAGCCGACATGCCGGTAGCAGAACTTGGCCAGCGAGCCGCCGCCGAGGCCCAGCATCAGCATCTGGCGCGGGCGTGGCAGGAACAACAGAAAGCTCATCATCGCCTGGGTGTAATCCAGCTCCAGCGCGAAAGGGTCCTTCAGACTCATCGTGCTCTGGATCAGCGACAGGGAGAAATGCAGGGTCCGCGTCGTCCCGTCGTCGATGACGAAAGGCTTGTCATAAGCGCCCGAAACCACCTGGCGCAAGATCCACTGGGTGTCGCAATCCGCCGCTTCGAGCAATCGGATGGTATCGGAATCGGAGAAGAAGGGGCTCGGCAGGACGAGCACGGAAGCAGCATGGGACATCGGGGCAGAGCGTCGGTAAAACCGGCAGCGCAGTAAGACAGGCGTGGATTGTACGACCGTCCGCGGGCTCGCACCGCCCAACACACGCAGCACCGCCCCTCACGCACGGACTTCACGCACCTAAAGTAATGTTCAACGCCGCCGTATTTACCCCATCAGGATTTCCACCATGATGGAAATCCCATAAACAGATGAATCAGAGGGAGACGCCACGATGTCCATTCTTCAACGCCTGCAGCTTTTAGTGGGCTGCGCGATCCTCGGACTGATCGTCCTGACCGCGGTGAATTACTACGAGACGGAACGCGTCTTCGAGACCACCAGCCAGGCCAGCGCCAACGTGATCCCGAGCCTCATCCAGCTCAACGACGCGCGCCTGTGGTACAGCCGCAGCCGTCTGCGGGCCGACCGCCACGTGATGCAGGATGACCCCGCGCAGATGGAGGCCACCGAGAAGTCGATCCGCGAGGCCCAGGCCAGCACCGCGAAGGCTCTCAAGGATTACGAAGGCCTGATTACCAATTCACGGGACCGCCAGTATCTCGAGGCAGAAAAAGCCACGCTCGCCGAGTTCGACAAGCTCCTCGACGAAACCCTGGCCCTGTCCCGCACCCAACGCAAGGCCGAGGCCAGGGAACACCTGCTCAAGCATGTGCCGCTGGCGCGCAAGTTCGAAAGCCAGCTCGACGATCACTTCAAGTTCAACAAAGAGTTTGGCGAGCAGGCCACCGTCGACGCCCGCGAGATCAAGGGCCGGGCCAGCACCACGGCCATCGTGGTACTCGTCGTCGCGGCCATCCTGCAAGGCCTCATCAGCGTGACGACGACCCGCTACCTCAAGCAACGCCTGTCCGACGCCAACCGGATCGCGGGGCGCATCGCCGCCGGCGACTTCACCGCCGGCAATGACAGCCACGGCCCGCGGGACGAGATCGGCAAACTACTGGAAGCGCTGCAATCCATGCGCCAGGATCTGGCCCAGACCATTCGCGAAATCATCTCTAGCTCCGAGAGCGTGGCCGGCTCCGCCGCCCAGCTATCCAGCACCGCCCAGCAGGTATCCTTCAGCTCCAATCAGCAGTCCAGCTCGACAGCCGCCGCAGCTGCTGCCGTCGAAGAGCTGACGGTGAGCATCGATCACGTGGGCTCGGGCGCCGACGACGCCAGCCGCCAGGCCGAGGACGCCGGCAACAAGGCCGCCGCCGGCGCCCGCGGCGTGGACGACGCGACCAACCGCATCGGCCAGGTCGCCAATCAGGTGGACAGCACCGCCGAGCGCATCCAGGCCCTGTCCGAGCAGGTCCGGCAGATCGACCGCATCACCGTGGTGATCCGCGAGGTTGCCGACCAGACCAACCTGCTGGCCCTCAACGCCGCCATCGAAGCAGCCCGCGCCGGCGAACAGGGCCGCGGCTTCGCCGTGGTGGCCGACGAAGTGCGCAAGCTGGCCGAACGCACGACCAGTTCCGTGCAGGAGATCAGCCAGGTCGTCAGCGCGATCCAGCAGGGCGCGGTGGATGCCGTGAACAGCATGCAGTCCAGCCGCGAGCTGGTCGGCCAGGTGGTGATCAGCGCCCGTACCGCCGGCGAGTCGATGGGCGAGATCCAGGCCTCCACCCAGACCATGCAGGGCGCCATCGAGAGCATCTCCGACGCCCTCCACGAACAGCGCGGTGCCTCCACCGAGCTGGCCCGCAACGTGGAGAACATCGCGCAGATGTCCGAGGAGAACGCAGCAGCAGCCGCGTCCGCCGCCGATACTGCAAGCCGCCTGACCGGCGTCGCGGACCAGCTGCGCAGCAGCGTGGCCCGCTTCCGCGTCTAAGCTAGCCGGCGGCGCCTGTCGCCTCCAGCAGGCGCAGCTTGCGGTACATCGTCGCCCGCGCCACGCCCAGGCAGCGGGCGGCAGCCGACACGTTGCCGGCGCACTTCTCCATCGCCGCCCGCACCGCATCGAGCTCCACGTCGCGCAGGGACGCCTGGCCGTCCCGTGCGGCTGCGCTTGCCGCAGCCACCGGCCGGCCGGCATCCTCCAGCAACTCCTCGGGCAGATGCTGCACGTCGATCAGCGCCTCGCCGTCGGCCAGCGTCAACGCCAGGCGCAGCACATGGCCCAGCTGGCGGATGTTGCCCGGCCAGGCATAGCCCAGCAGCAGCCGGCGGGCCGCCGCCGATAGCGGCGGACAGGGCCCGTCACCGGCTTCCCGGGCCAGCAGGCGCTCGATCAGGGCCTCCCGGTCGGCCCGCTCGCGCAGCGCCGGCAGGCTGACCCGCACGCCCTTGATGCGGTAATACAAGTCCTCCCGGAAGCCCCCCCTGGCCACCAGCTCGTCCAGGCTGCGGTGGGTTGCGGCAACGATGCGCGCGTCGAAGGTGATCAGCTTGGCGCCGCCGAGGCGCGTGAAGCTGCGCTCCTGCAGCACGCGCAGCAAACGCCCCTGCAACTCCAGCGGCATGTCGCCGATCTCGTCGAGGAACAGCGTGCCGCCCCGCGCCAGCTCGAACTTGCCGGGCGCCCCGCCACGCCGGCCACCGGTGAAGGCGCCGTCCTCGTAGCCGAAGAACTCCGATTCGATGAGCCCGGCCGGCAGGGACGAGCAGTTGATCGCCACGAAAGGCCCGGCCGCGCGCTCGCTGCCGTCGTGCAAATGGCGCGCCAGCACCTCCTTGCCGGTGCCCGTTTCGCCGTTGATGAGCACCGGGATGTCGCGCTGGAAGGCACGCCGTGCGATCTGCAGCGCGCGCTCCGCCACGCCGTCCACTTCACTCGGCTCCGGCGCGGCGGGCGCCGTGACCGGCAGCGTCCCGGCCCGCTGCGCGGTTCGCGCGGCTTCCCCCAGGCAGGCCAGCAGCGACCCCTTGCGGGCCGCCTCGAAACGGGCCTCGAAGCGCAGGCCACCGTCGCTCCACACCACGCCCTGGGCCAAGCGACCGGACAGGGCCAGGCTGAAAGTCTCCGGCGGGCAATCGAACAACCCCGCGAAGTCCATGCCGGCCTGCCCCTCCGCTGCCAGTTCCAGTAACTGCCGGGCCGCCCCGTTGGCGCCCAGCACCTGCCCTGTCTCAGCAAAGGCAATCACCCCTTCCAGCGGCGTACCGAGCAGGTCCGGACGGTAATGGAAACCCATCGTCAGCGCCGCGCCGAGGCCGGCCAGCATGCGGTTCTCCACCGCGCGGGCAGCGATCGCCAGCGGCTCCAGCACCGTAACCGGCCCGCCGTTGCAGTAGCGGGTGGCGTCGAGCACGCCGGCCAGATCGCCGGCCGGGTCGAAGATCGGCACCGACGCACAGGAGAAGCCGCGGATCTCGTCGAGAAAATGCTCGGCTGCGCGCACCACCACCGGCTGACGGTCCACCAGCGCACAGCCGGGGCCGCTGGTGCCGATGCTTGCCTCGCCGATCGGCCGGCCCACCTCGAAGATCCGGTCCATGTCCCGGTAGGCACTTCCGCTTCCGAACAAGGCCTTCACCACCACCCCGTCGGCGTCCGTGCACACGATCCCCCAGCCGCCGCGGGCCAGCGCCGCGCGCAGCTTCTCCATCTCCGGCAGCGCATGTTCCACCAGGCGGCGGTTGCGCTCCTCGATCCATGCCACCTGCCGGCGGGAAATCGGGCTGAACACACGCCGGTCTGCAACCTCCAGCCCCTGCCCGCGCGACCGTTCCCAAGAGCGGATCACGGCGTCGGAAACGAGGCCGGTCGGCATCCGCCCCTCGTCGAAGAAATCGCGCCGGGCCCGTTGTACCCGCGCTTCAAAAGTTGCCAGCAGCTCGCCCATGAATTGTCTCCTCGATGCGGCCAGTAACGAGTCAACCGTCAGCCGCGGATTGACTCGTTTCAAGTCAACCGCCCTTCCCGGTGTTTTCTCCGGGCGCTCCCCTGGCGGCTGCAAAGGCCTGATTCCTTGTGATTTTTACGTATCGCCCGAGGTCGGCACGGATGCTGCGAATCGATGTGTGCACCACCGGGAGTCTGCTCCGCGATCCCGCGGAAACGCGTTCCACAGTAAAGAACTTCAACAAACGAAGTCAATCAGGAGACACGATGCACCACCACCCTCACGCCCCCCGCCGCCGGCTCGCAAAGGCGCTCGCGCTGGCCTTCCTGGCCACCTTCGGCCTGACCACCAGTTACAGTTTCGCCGAGCCTGCCAAGAGCTCCCGCGAACACATCGCCGCTGCCACCACCCGGGTGGACGAGAAGGCCGTCCGCGCCAACACCGCAACGAGCCACGACTGGCCGACCTACGGCCTCGACTATGCCGAGACCCGCCACAGCAAGCTCACCGAGATCAACGCCGGCAACGTGAAGCAGCTCGGCCTGGCGTGGAGCTACAACCTGGAATCGACCCGCGGCGTCGAGGCCACCCCGCTGGTGGTGGACGGCATCATGTACGTGTCGGCGTCGTGGAGCGTGGTGCACGCGGTGGACGTGCGCAGCGGCAAGAAGCTGTGGACCTACGATCCCAAGGTACCCCGCGAGATCGGCTACAAAGGCTGCTGCGACGTGGTGAACCGCGGCGTGGCGCTGTACAAGGGCAAGGTCTTCGTCGGCACCTTCGACGGCCGCCTGGTCGCCCTCGATGCCGCCACCGGCAAGCCGGTGTGGGAGAAGGACACCATCGAGGACCACAGCCACTCCTACACCGTCACCGGTGCGCCGCGGGTCATCAAGGGCAAGGTGATCATCGGCAACGGCGGCGCCGAATACGGCGTGCGCGGCTACCTCACCGCCTACGACGCCGAGACCGGCGAACAGAAATGGCGCTGGTACACGGTGCCGGGCGACCCGGCCAAGCCCTTCGAGAACGAAGCCATGGCCAAGGCCGCCAAGACCTGGGACCCGGCCGGCAAGTGGTGGCTGAACGGCGGCGGCGGCACCGCCTGGAACAGCATGACCTACGATCCGGAGCTCAACCTGATGTACGTGGGCACCGGCAACGGCTCGCCGTGGAACCACCGCAAGCGCAGCCCCGGCGGCGGCGACAACCTCTACCTGGCCTCCATCGTCGCCCTCGACCCGGACACCGGCAAATACGTCTGGCACTACCAGGAGACGCCGGGCGACAACTGGGACTACACCTCGGTGCAGGACATGATCCTCACCGACCTCGTCCTCGACGGCAAGAAGCGCAAGGTGATCCTGCACGCGCCGAAGAACGGCTTCTTCTTCGTCATCGACCGCACCAATGGCAAGTTCATCTCGGCCAAGCCCTTCACCGAGGTGAACTGGGCGACCGGCTACGACAAGAACGGCCGCCCCATCGAGACACCCGAAGCCCGCTCCCGCGAGGCCTTCGACAGCGTCCCCGGCCCCTTCGGCGGCCACAACTGGCACGCCATGTCCTTCAACCCGAAGACCGGCCTGGCCTACTTCCCGGTGCAGAACGTGCCGCTCAACCTGGCCGAGGACAACAGCTGGTCCCACAACAACAAGCAGCCCGGCCAACCCCAGGCCGGTACCGGCTGGAACACCGGCATGCTGATCAACACCCAGCCGCCGAAGAGCAAGGCCTTCGGCCGCCTGATCGCCTGGGATCCGGTCAAGCAGAAGGAGGTCTGGCGCCAGGAATACGCCTCGCCGTGGAACGGCGGCACCCTCACCACCGCCGGCAACCTGGTCTTCGCCGGCACCGCCGACGGGCGCTTCGCGGCCTACAGCGCCGACAAGGGCGACAAGCTGTGGGAGGCCCCGATCGGCACCGGCATCATCGCCCCGCCGGTCACCTACGAGGTGGATGGCCGCCAGTACGTGTCCATCGCGGTGGGCTGGGGCGGCGTGTTCGGGCTGATGCAGCGGGCCACCGACAAGCAGGACCACGGCCGCGTCTACACCTTCGCCCTCGGCGCCAACGCACCGCTGCCCCAGCCGCAGCCCTACGCCCTGGGTGAGCTGATCTCCGGCGTCAAGTACGACCCGGCCCACATCCCCGAAGGTACCAAGCTCTACGTCAGCAACTGCGTGTTCTGCCACGGTGTGCCCGGCGTCGACAAGGGCGGCAACGTTCCCAACCTGGGCTACGTGCCGGCCAAGGACATCGAGAACCTGTCCGACTTCGTCTTCAACGGCCCCTTCGTGAAGAAGGGCATGCCCGACTTCACCGGCAAGCTCAGCGCCGCCGACGTGGAGAAGATCAAGGCCTTCATCCAGGGCACCGCCGACGCCGTGCGGCCCAAGCCCTGAGCCGCGGCCACAGCCATGAAGCAGTGCCTGCGGCACTGACGCACCGCCTCCTCCGGAGCACCTGCTCCCTCTTGCCGCGGTCACAGCCCTCCCCTATCCGGCGGACCGCGGCCTTTTTTATTCCGCAGCACCCAAACCATAACAACCAGGAGACAAGACCATGACCACCACCCAGCGCTTCGCCCTGCGCCTGTGCGCCGCCAGCCTCCTCGCCGCCGGCCTGTCGGCCAGCCCGGCCTTCGCCGACGTGCGGCCCGATCCGGGCGACTACACCGGCCTGCCCGCCGGCACCAACCTGCTCCTCGCCTACGCCCAGTTCCCCCGCGGCGACAAGGTTTACAGCAAGGGCAACAAGGTCGTCGACAACCTGGACCTATCGGTCAATGCCGGCATCCTGCGTTACGTGCACTTCATGAAGCTGGGCGACTACATCATCGACCCGCAGATCATCGTGCCCTTCGGCAACCAGAAGATCGGCCTGTCCGACAGCAAGACCAGCGGCCTCGGCGACGTGATCTTCGGCGCCACGCTATGGACCCTCGCCGATCTGGCCAAGGGCGAGCACCTGGGCTGGTCGGTGTTCTTCACCGCCCCCACCGGCGGCGACAAGAACCAGGGCTTCGCCCTCAGCAACAACCGCTGGGCCACCGACCTGCAGGTCGGCTACATCCGCAAGCTGTCCGACAAATGGACCATCGATCTGATCGGCGAGACCGAGTTCTACCAGGACCAGCGTGACACCAAGGCCCAGAAGGACCCGCTGCTGCAGGCCCACGGCCACCTGCGCTACCACCTCAGCGACGCCACCTACGTCGCCGCCACCTACCGCCACGCCTGGGGCGCCAAGGAGAAGCTCGACGGCGTCGAGCTGGCCGGCGCCAAGAACAACGGCACCGGGATGCTCACCTGGGCGTCCTTCGTCGACAAGCAGTGGCAGGTCCAGCTCCAGTACTCGCAAGACCTGAAGGTCGAGGAAGGGCCCAAGACCAGCGCCCTCCAGGCCCGCGTGCTGTACGTCTATTGATCGCCCCCAACAAGAAGGAGACACGCCACATGAACCGCTTCCATGGAATCGAACTGAACCCCGCCACCGCCGCCTTCCTCGCCGCACCGCGCAAGATGCTGATCGGCGGCGAGTGGGTGGACGCCCTGTCCGGCACCACGCTGCCGGTCATCGACCCGGCCAGCGGCGAGGCCTTCTGCCACGTGCCGGCCGGCGAGTCCGCCGACATCGACCGCGCCGTGCAGGCCGCCCGCCGTGCCTTCGAATCCGGCGAATGGCCGCGCCACCGCCCCGTGGACCGGGAGCGCCTGCTGCTGAAACTGGCCGACCTGCTGGAAGCCAACGCCCAGGAATTCGCCGAGTTGGAAGCCCTCGACAACGGCAAGCCGGTGACGATGGCGCGCCACGTGGACGTGGCCCTGTCGGTGGATTTCATCCGCTACATGGCCGGCTGGGCCACCAAGATCGAAGGCGCGACGATGGAGCTGTCGGCCCCGCTGGTGCGCGACCGGGAGTTCTTCGGCTTCACCCGCCGCGAGCCGGTGGGCGTGGTCGGCGCGATCATCCCGTGGAACTTCCCGCTGCTGATGGCGGTGTGGAAGGTCGCCCCGGCGCTGGCCGCCGGCTGCACGATGATCCTCAAGCCCGCCGAGGACACCCCGCTGACCGCCCTGCGCCTCGGCGAGTTGGCCCAGCAGGCCGGCTACCCGGCCGGCGTGCTCAACGTGGTCACCGGCCTGGGGCACACCGCCGGCGCCGCGCTGGCCTCCCACACCGGTATCAACAAGGTGGCCTTCACCGGCTCGACGGAGGTCGGCAAGCTGGTCGGCAAGGCGGCGATGGAGAACATGACCCGCGTGTCGCTGGAGCTGGGCGGCAAGAGCCCGGTGATCGTCCTCGACGACGTCGATCCGGCGGTCGCCGCGGCCGGTGCCGCCCAGGCCATCTTCTTCAACCAGGGCCAGGTGTGCACCGCCGGCTCGCGTCTGTACGTGCATCGCAGCCGCTTCGACGCGGTGGTGGAGCAGCTCGCCGGCATCGCCGACGGCATGAAGATCGGCCCCGGCATCGACCCGAGCACGCAGATCGGCCCGCTGGTGTCCAAGGTGCAGCAGAACCGCGTGCTCGACTACGTGCGCAGCGGCCTGTCGGAAGGTGCCCGCGCGGCGGCCGGCGGGGCGGGCGGCGACGGCCCGGGCTGCTTCGTGAAGCCCACCGTGCTGGTGGACGTGCGCGAGGACATGCGGGTGGTGCGCGAGGAGATCTTCGGCCCGGTGGTCGTCGCCCAGCCTTTCGAGGACCTGGACGACATCGCCCGCCGCGCCAACGACACGCCCTACGGCCTCGCCGCCAGCATCTGGTCCAACGACCTGGCGCGGGTCCATCGCCTGATCCCCAAGATCCAGGCCGGCACCGTGTGGGTGAACTGCCACAACATCATCGAGAGCGTGATGCCCTTCGGCGGCTTCAAGCAGTCCGGCATCGGCCGCGAGGCCGGCCGTTCGGCGCTGGAGCTGTACACCGAACCGAAGTCGGTGATCATGATGCTGTAAAGGCCGGCGGCGCTGCCGGCCGGTAGCTCAGGCCAGCAGCGCCACCGACTTGATCTGCGCGACGACCGGCAGGCCCTCGCGCAGGCCGAGTTGGTCCTTCGACAGGCGGGTGATCCGCGCCAGCAGCGGCGTGCCACCCGCGTCCAGACGCACCAGGCACTGGGCCGGATGGGCCGCGTCGCCGAAGCCGACGATGCGCGCCGGCAGGCGGTTGACGATGCTCGACGGGTTCTCGCCGGTCAGCGCGATGCTCACGTCGCGGGCCTGGATTTTCAGGCGGGCCCGTTTCCCGACATCAAGGGCCTTGCGGGTCACCTTGATGACGCCGCCGGGGAAACCCAGCCGGGTCAGCTGGTAATCCTCGTCGTGGCCGACGACCTGGGTGTCCACCAGCACCGCCGCGTCCTCGTCGAGGGCCAGCGGCAAGTCCAGACGGGCCAGCAGCTCGGCGGTCGGCCCGCTGGCCACCACCCGGCCCTGCTCCAGCAGCACCATGTGATCGGCGAGCCGCGCCACCTCGTCCGGCGAGTGGCTGACGTACAGGATCGGCGTCGCCAACTCGTCGTGCAGGCGCTCGAGATAGGGCAGGATCTCCTGCTTGCGCCGACTGTCCAGCGCCGCCAGCGGCTCATCCATCAGCAACAGCTGCGGACTGGTCAGCAGCGCGCGGGCGATCGCCACCCGCTGGCGCTCGCCGCCAGACAAGGCCGCCGTGCCGCGATCGAGCAGATGGCCGATGCCCAGCAGTTCGACCGCCGCCTCCCAGCCAACCTTGCGCTCCGCCGCGGCGATGCGCTTCCGGCCGAACTCCAGGTTGGCGCGCACCGACAGGTGGGCGAACAGGCTGGCCTCCTGGAACACGTAGCCGAGGGCGCGCTTGTGGGTCGGCAGGAAGACCCGCTGCGCGTCGTCCTGCCAGCACTCGCCGTTGATCTTCACGCGCCCGGCCGGCCGCGCCAGCCCGGCCACGCAGCGCAGCAGGGAGGTCTTGCCCGAGCCCGAAGCTCCGAACAGCGCGGTCACGCCGCGGCCGGGCAGGTTCAGGTCCGCCTCGAGGGTGAAATCCGCCAGCGGCAAGCGGCACTGCAACTGGATGCCGGCCTCGCTCATCGCCCGCCCCCCAGCCCGTTGCGCCCGCCGACGGCGTAGAGCCCCAGCAGCACGATGAAGGAAAAGGCCAGCAGGCCGGCAGCGAGGCCATGGGCCTGGCCGTATTCCATCGCTTCCACGTGGTTGTAGATCTGCATCGAGATGACCCGCGTCTTGTCCGGGATGTTGCCGCCTATCATCAGCACCACGCCGAACTCGCCGACGGTGTGCGCAAAGCCGAGGATGGCTGCGGTGATGAAACCCGGCCGGGCCAGCGGCAGCGTTACGGTGAAGAAGGTGACCAGCGGCGAGGCGCGCAGCGTCGCCGCGACCTCCAGCGGGCGGTCGCCCATCGCCATGAAGGCGTTCTGGATAGGCTGCACGACGAACGGCAGCGAATAAATGATCGAGGCCACAACCAGGCCGGTGAAGGTGAACGGCAGCCGCCCGAGGCCGAGGGCCTCGGTGAAGCGCCCCACCGCCCCCTGCGGCCCCATCAGCACCAGCAGGTAGAAACCCAGCACCGTCGGCGGCAGCACGATAGGGAGTGACACCACCGCCCCGATCACGCCGCGCAGGCGCGACCGGGTGCGGGCCAACCACCAGGCGATGGGGGTCCCTATGATCAGCAACAACACCGTGACGAGGGTGGACAGCTCGAGGGTCAGGCGAACCGCCGACCAGTCTTCCGGTGTCAATTCCATCGCTCAACCATCGATCAGAGTTCGTACCCGTAGGACTTGATGATCGCCGCCGCGGCCGGCGACTTCAGGAAGGCGGTCAGCGCAGTGACGGCCGCCTGGCCCTTGCCCTTGTTCAGCACCACCGCATCCTGGCGGATCTGGCTGTAATACTTGGACGGCACCAGCCAGTAGGAACCCCCGTCGATCAGCTTGCCGTCCTTGTGGATCTGCGAATAGGCGATGAAACCCAGCTCGGCGCTGCCCGACGAGACGAACTGCTGGGCCTGGCCGATGCTCTCGGCGAGGACGATCTTCGGCTGCAGGCTGTCGGCCAGGCCGAGAGCCTTGAGGGTTTCCATCGCGGCCAGGCCGTAGGGCGCCAGCTTGGGATTGGCGACGGACAGGTGCTCGAACTTGGCGGCCTTCAGCACCTCGCCCTTGTCGTCCACCACGCCGGCCTTCGGCGACCACAGCACCAGCTTACCGATCGCGTAGGTGAAGCTGCTGCCCGCCACACCGTCGCCTTCCTTGACGAGCTTGGCCGGCGTTTCGTCGTCGGCCGCCAGCAGCACCTGGAAGGGCGCACCGGACTTGATCTGGGCGTAGAACTTGCCCGTCGAGCCGAACACCAACTGGGCCTTGTGGCCGGTGGCCTTTTCAAACTCGGCGGCGATCTTCTGCATCGGCGCGGTGAAGTTGGCGGCCACCGCCACCGACACCTCTTCAGCCTGGGCCAGCAGGGAAGAACCGGCGAGGACGGCGAACAGCGCGAGCGAACGGAAGGAAGGTTTCATCGAAGGACTCCGGTCAGGTTGAAATTCAGTCGAAGATGGCGAGGATCACCGACGTGGCCTGGAAGACCGCACAGGCCGGCGTGCCGATGGCGAGGCCGAGGTTGTCGATGCTGTCGTGGGTCACCACCGAGGTGACGGTGCGCCCGCCGGGCAAGGTGATCGTCACTTCCGAGCTCACCGGCCCTTCGTGGATGCGGCTGACTTCGCCCCACAGGTGGTTGCGGGCGGTGGTGCGCGCCTGCGGATCGGTGATCAGCAGCACCGATGGCGCCTTGACGAAGGCATGCACGTCCTGGCCGATGCCCAGCTCCAGCGTCTCGGCGCTCTCGCGGGTGATCACCGCGACGATTTCGTTGGCATCGTCGAGACGCACCCGCACCTCGAAGCTCACCTCGCCTTCGCGCAGGCCGCTGATCGTGCCGGCAAACTGGTTGCGCGCGCTGGTGCGCATCGACATGCGCCGCAGCAGGGTCTGGAACTGGCGCATGCTGCCCTCCCCGCCGTCACCGAGGCGGGCCGACAGGCGGTCAATGGCTTCCTGGTATTCCTGCTCCACCGCCCGGTACATCGCAATGACCCGGCGGCCGTAGTCGGTGAGGCTGGTGCCGCCGCCATGCTTGCCGCCCACCGAACGCTCCACCAGCGGCGACTCGGCCAGATTGTTCATCGCGTCCACTGCGTCCCACGCCGCCTTGTAGGACAGCGGCACGGCCTTGGCGGCCTGGGAGATCGAACCGTAGCGGTCGATGGATTCCAGCAGGCGGATGCGCGTGTCGCCGAGAAAGGTGCCGAACTCGGTATCGACTGTCAGCTTCCCGACAAGCTTGTGGTGAATGGTGCGGCGGGTTGTCATTGTTGTTCCTATATATATATCGATATACAACGGAGCGTACTGTACTCCAGCAAATAGCGGGCCACCAACCCGCAGTGCCGCACGCTTGAAAGGCATCGACGCACTTGCGCAAGCGGGCGGCACCATCGCATGCTGGCGCCCGCAGCCATCGTTTCCGGAAAACGCCCCATGAAGATCAGCGCCCGTAACGCCTTCGACGGCACCATCGACGCCATCACGCTCGGCACCATCAACTCCGAGGTGGACGTGGTGCTGCCCGGCGGCCTGAAGATCATCGCCACCGTCGCCAACGATGCGATCAGGGAGCTCAACCTGGCCGCCGGCACGCCCGTCCAGGCCTTCGTCAAAGCCTCATCGGTGCTGCTCGTGGCTGGTGGCACGGGGGCCAGGCTGTCGGCCCGCAACTGCCTCGACGGCACGATCTCGGCGATCACCGAGGGGCCGATCAGCACCGACGTAGCCCTCACCCTCGGCAATGGGCAGACCGTCCACGCCACGATCACCCATGAAAGCTCGGTCACCCTCGGCCTGAAAGTCGGCGCTCCAGCCACCGCCGCGTTCAAGGCCCCGTCGGTGATCCTCGGCCTCGTCGGCTGATCGCACCGACACCGCCCAGCCTCCTTTCTTCGGCACGCACCGTGGCACACGCCACACATGCCGCTGCACCTCTACGCGGCCTCTATATGCACTCAAATATAGCGAATGCCCAATCAGAGTGCATTTGCGCAGCTTATTTGCGTATCAATCGGCCCCCAGCACCTTCTGCAAGCTGACCGCCCTTCGCCTCACAGGCTTTCGAGGAAGGCCAGCAGCGCACGGCGCTCCTGGATCGGCAGCGCAGCGAAGCGTCGGCGGGCGACCTTCGCCTCGCCGCCGTGCCACAGGATCGCCTCGCTCAGGCTGCGCGCGCGACCGTCGTGGAGATAGCGCTGCTGCTCGCTGATCGTCTGCGTCAGCCCGATTCCCCACAGCGGCGGCGTGCGCCACTCCCGCCCGGACGCCGCAAAATCCGGCCGACCGTCGGCCAGGCCAGGCCCCATGTCGTGGATCAGCAGATCCGTGTAAGGCGCGATGGTCTGCCCGGCGAGGCGCGGGAAACGCGGCGACGCGCCGGTCGAGAGGCTCGGCCGGTGGCACTGCGCGCAGCCGCTGGCAGCGAACAGCGCCTCGCCGCGCCGCACGACTTCACTGTCCGCATTGCGGCGGGCCGGCACGGCAAGGTGGGCCAGGTAGAACTCCACATCATCCAGCTGGCGGGCGCTCAGCTCCGGCGTACCGCCGTTCGGCGCCTGCCGGCAGGCGGACTGCGCGGCGGTGCAGTTCTGCGCCGGATGCAGGTCGGACGTGATGCCCAAGTCGCCCAGGAAAGCACCGGCGATCTGCGCGCGCAGCGTCGGCATGTTGGCCTTGTAGCCGAAGCGGCCGGCCTCCAGCGCCGCACTCTCCGGATTCCACACCCGGTTCACGCGCCCTTTCACGCCGTCCGCCTTGCGCTCGGCGGCCAGTGCCGAGAGGGTCTGCGCCGACACCGCATCGAGCAGGCCCATGCCCACCACCTGCTGGCCGACCCGCGGCGAGATCAGCACCTTGCCGATGGCCCCATAGCCCAGCTCGGTGAAGGTCAGTGTCGGACGGCGCAGCGACACCACTTCGCCATCCGCCAGCCGACGCTTCGACTCGACCCAGCCCAGGCGGATGCGCCCCTCGCCGGGCACGCCGGGGATGCCCTCCTCGTTGAACTGGTCGCCATAGGCCGGGTGGGGCCGCGGTCCGCCATGCGGGCCGCGCCCTGCCACCGACAGCCGTACCAGCATCGACTGCATGCGCTCGTCCGGCTGCTCCGGTGGCAGGCCGCGGCCGTTGCGGGCGTGGCAGGAGATGCAGGCCAGCCGGTTGTACAGCGGGCCGAGGCCATCCACCTGATCGTCCTTGGCCGGCGCCACCACCCAGCTCTGGTTGAACAGGGAGCGGCCACGGAAGAAGCGCTCCCGCTCCGCATCGGTCAAGCCGTCCAGCGGCCGCGCGAAAGCCTCGCGGCCGGCGTCCACCACCTGCCAGTCCGCCGACGCCCGGGCGCCTACCCCCGCGAGGGCGCCGCACACCAATAACAGGAAACTCAGCCGCCGCATCAGGCCACCCCCAGCAGGCTGGCGGCCTTCGCATAACGCGCATCGACGCGGCTCGCCCAGGTCTTTTCCAGGCCGGCGGCCAGCACCTCGGCAGCCGGGTCGTCGCGGCGGGCGAAGAAGGCACGCTGGATCGCCGGATCGTCGGCCTCCGCCTCCTTCAGCGGCGGCGCCGTCAGCAGCGGCCAGACCGTATTCCAGGCCGCCCCGTCAGCCGCATGCAGGCGCCGCCACAGCTCGACGAGGCGCGCATGGGGGCGCACGAAGGCCTGCCCGAAGGCCGCCGCAATCGGCGCCGCGCGGCCGCGCCCACGGCCGTTGTCATAGAGATAGCCGCCCCGCGCGGCGGTGGCGAAGGGGTCGTGGTAGCCGGCCGGCAAGCCCGCGTAGACCGACGGCCGTACCGGCAGCTTGCGGATGTCCGGGTGGGCAAGGATCTTCTGCCCAGCGTCGGACAGCACGAAGTCCACGAAGGCCTTCGCGCCGTCCGGGTTCGGGCTGCCGGCGGTCACCGCGATGTGGGCCGGATTGACACCGCCCTGGCGCGGGTAGATGAACTCGACCGGCGCGCCATTGGCCACCGCCGAGGCGACGAAGAAGTCGATGGACAGCCCGATGCCCTTGCGCCCACCGCCGATCTCGTCGCTGACGAAGGTGCCGCCGCGCCCGGTGAAAGCCGCATTGGCGGCGATAGCGCTCCACAGCGCCCAGCCGATGTCCCAGCCGTAGGCCTGCAGCGGAATGTCCACCAGCACCGGTGCGAAGCCCACCTCCACCGGGTCCGGCACCGCCAGGTGGTCGGCATACACCGGATCGGCCAGGTCGCTCCAGTCGGCCACCGGCGGCAGCTTGTGGCTGTGCAGGTAGGCCGGATTCACCGCGAAACCGTAGCCGGCCACCTCGGACGCCGCGTAGAAGCCGTCCGGATCGTTGATAACGCTACCGCCGACCCGCCCCGGCAGGCCCTCCAGGCTCACTGGCAGCTTGCGGAAGGCATGCTCGTCCTTGAGCTGGGCGTAGGTCTTCGGCGACGCGCTCCAGTACACGTCCACGCCGCCCTGCCCCGCCTGACGCAGGTAGGGCAACGCGTCGTGGGGCATGCGCCAGACGATGCGCAGACGGTACTGGGGCCAGGCCTTCTCGAAGGCGGCCTCGAAACGCGACACCACCGCGTCCGGGTAGGCGGTGAGCACCACCACGTCCTTCGTCGGCGCGGCCCACAGGCGGCCGGATGCCCCCGCTGCCGCAAGGGCGCCGGCGGCACGCACGAAGGCGCGGCGGGAAGGCTTGTGCAGGCTGTCCATGACGCTATCCTCAGAACTTGTAGGAGCCGTTGGCGAACCACATGCGGCCGGGCATCGGGTAGCCGTCGGCCAGCGCGTAGTTGGCATCGAACAGGTTGGTCGCGCCCACTTCCAGCGCCCACGCCGGCAGCGGCTTGTACACCGCCTTCACGTTGGCCAGCGCAAAGCCGCCCATCTTCACGTAGGTCGCCGCATTGCCGCTGCCGTAGGCCACCATGCGGCCGTTCTCGGCATCCACCGAGGCCTGGTATTCCCAGCGGTCGGATTGCTTCCAGCTGGCGTAGGCGAACAGGCGGTTGCGCGGCGTATCGGTGAGCGGGGTCGTCGAGGTCCGGTTTTCCCGGTCGAGGTAGGTGTAGTTGCCGCCCACCGTCCAGCCATGGCCGAGGGTTTGCTCCAGGGACAGCTCGACGCCGGCGTGGCGCGCCTCGGCGATGTTCTGCAACTGCGCACAGGACGTTGCCGCTCCGACGCCCGGCTGGTTGCACAGGGACACCGGAATGATGTTCACGCGCTGCATCAGGTTCTCGATGCGGCTGTAGAACAGGCTGGCCTGGCCGCGGGCACCGCCCCACGGGCTGCCGCGCAGGCCGGTCTCGACATTGAGGGCACGTTCGGGCTTGAGGTCGGGGTTCGGCAGGCCGCTGCCGAGTGACGCCGAGTAGCGGTCCTTGATGGTCGGGAAGCGGGTCTTGTGGGCGACGCTGGCGAAGGCCTCGGCCCCGCCGCCGAGCTTGCGGGTCAGCTCGGCCAGCCAGTTGGTGCCGGACGTGGAGCCGGTCGGCCAGTAGTACACCTCCTTCGCGTCGCGCTGGTCGTGGCTGGCGCCGAGGCGCAGGCGCCACAGGTCGGACACGCGGATCATGTCCTCCACCGCGATGGAGGTGGTCACGTCCCGGTAGTTCTTGCTGAGGGCCAGGCCATTGTCCTGGTGCTTGTCTTCCTTGTAGTGGTAGGCGATGGCCAGCTCGTGGCCGCTGAACGCGAAGCTGTCCAGCTCGACCGACACGCCGGTGGTCGAATCCTTGTACCAGCTCGGGAAGTTGGTGGTGTTGGCGATCAGCGAGGAATAGCTGCCGTTGGTGTAGGCGAGGATCTTGTTGTCGTAGTTGTCCTGGTACACCCGCGCCTTGACGACGTGGTCCTGCCCCACCCCCACGTTGGCGATGAAGTAGGTGCTCTCCAGGTTCCAGTACGGCCACTGCCAGAAGCGGCTGTTGGCGCCGCCGCCAATGTTCAGGTACTGCCCCGGCGCATTGCCGGCGTAGGGCGGGTTGCCCTTGCGGCCGTTCTGCTGGACGTAGCCGATGGCGTATTCGTCGGTGGCGTTGGGGGTCAGACCCAGCTTGACGGACAGGCGGGAGTCGGTCTGGTAGGAATTCTCCCGATGACCGCCGTCCTCCAGCACGTTGCGGGTCGCGTTGCTGGCGCTGGTCGGAATGGACTTCGGCGAGTAATTGTTCGACAGCGGAAAGTAGTTGCTGTCGGTGTAGGACGCGCCGAGCTGCACGTACCACATACCCTGGTTGCTGCCCACATTGGCAGCGTATTTCTGCTGGCCGCCGGCGCCGAAGCCGGCCCGCAGGTCGCCTTCGAGTTCCTTCACCGGCTTGCGGCTGACCAGGTTGATCGCCCCGCCCAGCGTGTTGGGCCCGTAGAGCAGCGATGCCGCGCCCTTGGCGACGCGGATCTCGGCCAGGTCGAAGGTCGTGAAGCGGCTGAAGTCCACGTAGCCGTCATAGGGCACGTAGGCCGGAATGCCGTCGATGAACAGCGGCACCTGGCGCACGTCGAAGCCGCGCAGATAGACGATGTCCTCGTTGCGGCTGTTGCGGGACAGGCTGATGCCGGGCGTCAGTGCCACCGCATTACCGAGGGTGTCGCGGTTGAACTCCCGCAGCGCCTCGCCCTTGATCACGGTTTCCCCGGGTACGGCATCGACCGGGCTGGCCACCACATCCACCGTACCGAGCTGGAACACCCCGTCCGCCGCTACCGCCGATCCGGCCAGTGCCGCCGACACGCCGCTCAGCACCCACGCCTGCATCTGCTTCTTCTTCATAGAGACCCCCTGAACACCATCTATATAAATTTGTATATATCGAAAGACAGACCTGCTTTCCTTCAATCCCAGCAATGACCATGCCTGCGGGGAAATCCTTGTGCGCCGCACACAAAACCAAGCAGAACCTTGCATCGATGTGTAACTTACTACATAACGATGTCTGAAACCCTACAAATTAAAGGCTGATTCAGTGCAACCGGAAATAAATTGATCCGCCGTAAGAATGGATTTCGCACCCTTTCCGGACGCACCAGAGCGGGCAAGACAGGCTTCATTTGGGTGCAATGCAGCAAACGGGCACGCCAGCTGCTAACAACGCTATATCAACAACAACACATCGAATTTGATTCGTGCCTGCCATGAGAATCCGCTCCGCCCAGCGCCGTCGCCCTACGGCCCGCTCCTTCATGCCAACCCCTGTCGCTGCCGCGGTCGGGGCCGCCTTCGCCAGCATTCTCATTTCCGCCGACCTGCGCGCGGCCGACACGCCGACGCTGAGTGCAGTCCAGGTCACCGGCACCGCGGAGCCCGGCTACGCCGGCTTCCTGTCTTCGCGGCCGGACACCTCCGCCACCACCTATCAGGTCGGGCCGGACGGCCTGGAGACCTTCGGCGCGCCCGGCGGCAGCAATCCCTACACGATGGTTTCCGGCCTGCCGGCCGTAAAGGTGCAGGCCCTCGACCCCTACGGCCTGACCAGCCGGATCGGCGGCAACAAGGGCATGCGGGTGCGCGGCATCGCCGCCTGGCACGGCGCCGTCGGCACCGTGGACGGCCTGACCCTGTCCAACATCAACCCCGGCCCCGGCTATCTGCAGATGTTCGACGTGGAGAACCTGGCCGGCGTGAGCCTGGCGCAGGGGCCGATCGCGCCCGACCAGGCCGCCCTCTTCAACACCGCCGGCGCCCTCGACAGCCAGCTCCTGTGGCCGACCCTCAAGGCCGGCGGCAGCCTGTCTGCGGCCAGCGGCGACAACGGCTTCGAGCGTTACTTCGCACGGGTGGACAGCGGCAGCTTCGGCCCGGCCAATACGCGCATCGCCGCGTCCGCCTCCACTGCCCATGCCAACCTGTGGCGCGGCCCCGGCCAGGCCGAGCGCCAGAACTACCTGCTGGCCGTCGCCACCGACCTCGGCCCGCTGACCCTCAAGCTGCTGGCGGTGAACAGCAACATCGACCAGAACAACTACAAGCCGCTGACCGCCGCCCAGGCCCTCGACCTGTCCACCTACCGCTACACCGGCTACGACGCCAAGCCGGCGGCCGGCAACTACCAGAACTACTACGCCTACAACCGCCAGAGCTTCGACAACCAGGCCTACATCGGCGAGGCGGAATACCGCGTCAGCAACGACACCCGGGCCCGCCTGAAGCTGTTCAGCTTCGATGAATCCGGCTCCACCTTCGATGCCAACGGCACCAACAAGGTCCGCCAGTGGATCATGGAACACAACAGCTTCGGCGCCAGCGCCGACGTGGAAACCCGCATCGACGCCACCCGCCTGAAGGCCGGCTACAGCTACACGTCGATGCAGCCGCCCGGCCCGCCCAACGCCCAGCGCTTCTACACCGCCACCGCCAGCGGCCTGAGCTGGGCCGCCGCCACCGCCAGCAGCAACAACCAGGGCTGGACCACCCTCAGCGAAGTCACCGGCCGCCACGTCTTCCAGACCCTCTTCGCGATGGCCTCCTGGCAGTACCGGGCGCTGCAGGTCGAAGGCGGCCTGCGCTGGTTCCAGGAGAAAATGCCGAGCCTCGCCGAATACACCAAGACCGGTGTCGGCGACGTGTCCTACCGTGCCGCGCTGGCCGCCTCGCCGGGCGTCTCGGTGGCGGTGGACGGCCAGACCGTCGACAAGGTGCTGCCGTGGTTCGGCCTGCGCTACGCCTTCACGCCGGCCGTCGAAGGGCGCTTCTCGGCCGGCCGCAACATCGGCCCGGCCTCCTTCGACATCTGGAACAGCAACATCCGCAACCTCAAGGCCAGCCAGCAGGCCCTCGCCCAGAGCCTGTGGAACAAGCTGAAGCCGGAAACCGACGACGCCGCCGACCTCGGCCTGCGCCTGCGCTTCGCCCAGGGCTACGTGGAGCCGACGGTCTACTACGCCAGCATCAACGACAAGTCGGTGAACGTGTACGACCCGACGGTCGGTCTCAACTACGGCCAGAACATCGGCAACGGCCACCTGGCCGGCGTGCAATTGGCCGCCGGCTGGGAAGCGCGTCCCAACCTGAACCTGTTCGGCAGCGCATCGTGGAGCCGCGCAGTGTTCGACGAAAACTTGCGCACCGCGGCCAGCACCGTCGTCGCCGTGAAGGGCCAGCAGTTCCCCGACACCCCGCGCCTGATCGGCACCCTCGGCGCCGAATGGAAGGCCGGCGACTTCCGCGCCGTGCCGCTGCTGCGCTACATGGGCGGCCGCTACGACGACTCGGTGCATACCAACCGCTTCGGCGGCTACACGCTGGTGGACCTGGAGCTGGGCTACCGCTGGCAGATCGGCCCGACCCGCGTGGACGCCAGCCTCAGCGCCCTCAACCTGTTCGACCGCAAGTACCTCGGCCTGATTGACTCCGGCGACCTGCAGACCGGCACCACCAACTACTACCCCGGCACCCCGCGCACCCTGCTCGGCAAGCTGGCGCTGAGCTTCTGAGGTCCGCGATGACATCCCGCAACCTGCGGCGCCTGGCGCCGCTGCTGGCTGGCCTGCTGCTGGCCGTCGCCCGGCCCGCCGCCGCCAGCCCCACGCCGCCGGTGCTGCACGTGGCGGTGGTCGGCGGCCCGGTGATGGCTGGCGTGTGGCCCGAACTGGCCCGCCGGGCCAGCAAGGCCACCGGCATTCCCATCGAACTGGTCGCCGCGGCGCCCAAGGAGACCGTCGTGCCGGTCTTCCAGCGCGGCGAGGCCGACCTGCTGGTGATCCACGGCAGCGACGAGACCTTCCAGCTCCTCGCCGCGGGCTACGCCGCGCCGCTACGCGCCTGGGCCCTCAACGAGCACGTGCTGGTCGGCCCCGCCGCCGACCCGGCCGACATCGCCGACGCGCCCGACGCTGCCGAGGCGCTGCGCCGCATCGTCGCCCACGACGCGCCACTGCTGGCCTTCCGCGATCCCGGCAGCTTCACCATCGTGCAGCACCTGTGGCGCCAGGCCGGCCTGCGCCCCGGCCCGCGCCAGCAGCTCTACGACGACGCCGAGCGCCCGCAGGAAGTCCTGCTGTCGGCCGCCCGCCAGGGCGCCTACGCAGTGGTCGGACACATGCCGGTGGCCTTCGGCAAGATGCCCGACGCCGGCCTCAAGGTACTCGTGAAGGGCGACCCGGCGATGCGCCGGGTCTTCGTGGTGGTCGAGCCCGGCCCGCGCCATCCGGCCGACGGCACGCGCCGCCGCCTGGCCCGCCGCATCGCCGACTACCTCACCGGGCCCCAGGGCCAGGCCGACCTCGTCGCCGCCGACAAGGCCGCCGGCGGCCCGTGGATCTTCCCCCTGTCGGCCACCGGCCGGCGCCTGCCTCCAGCCGAGTAAGCCATGCGCCTCCTCCTCAACATCCTCCGCCCGATGGGCCTGCTGGCCCTGCTATTCCTCGCCGCTCCGCCCGCACCGGCGCGGGAGATCGTGGACATGGCCGGACGCCGCGTGCAGGTCCCCGACCACATCGAGCGGGTCTACGGCTCCGCCCCACCGCTCAGCGTGCTGCTGGCGATGGTCGCGCCGGAGACGATGGTCGGCGTCAACCTGGTCTTCGAGCCGGAAGCCCGGCGCTACCTGCCCGCCGGCCTCGCCGACCTGCCGGTGCTCGGCGGCGTCTACGGCATGGGCCGCACCGCCAACCCGGAGGAAGTGCTGGGCACCCGCGCGCAGATCGCGCTGGCCTGGCAGAGCCCCTTCGTGGACCGGGCGATGGTGGAGAACTTCTTCGGCCGCATCGGCATGCCGGTGGTCTTCATCCGCCTCGACACCCTCGCCGACTGGCCAGCGGCGCTCCGCTTCACCGCCCGCCTGCTGGGCCACGACGGCAAGGCCAGCGAAGCCCAGGCCGCCTACACCGAGAAAGCCCTGGCCCGCCTGAAGGCCGGCATCGCCGCCATCCCCGAAAAGGAACGGGTCCGCGTCTACTACGCCGAAGGCCCGGCCGGCCTCACCACGGACTGCCACCGCTCCTTCCACACCGAGGCCATCGAACTGGCCGGCGGCTACAACATCCACCGCTGCGAACCCCGTTCCCACATGGGCATGGAGGCGATCAGCCTGGAGCAGGTCATCGCCGCCGACCCGCAGGTGATCCTCGCCCAGGACCCGAAGTTCGCCGCCGCCGTGCGCAGCGACCCGCGCTGGCAGGCCATCCGTGCGGTGAAGGACGGCCGCGTCTACGTGGTGCCGCGCTGGCCCTTCAACTGGCTCGACCGACCCCCGTCCGCAATGCGCGCCCTCGGCGCCCAATGGCTGGCCAGCCTGTTCTACCCCAGCCGCCTGCCGCTGGACCTGCGCCGGGAAACCCGCGAGTTCTACCGCCTGTTCCTGCACACGCAGGTCAGCGACGGCGACCTCGCCGAACTCCTGCCCCGTCCCTGACCCTTTTTCCGGAGATTGCCCGCATGTGCCAGACCTCTTCCTCGACCGCTCCATCCTCCTCCAGCACCTCCGCCACGGAGCTGCCGCTGCTGTCCGCCGACGCCCCCGCCTGTGGCTGCGGCGGGCACGGGCACGCCCACGCCGCACCGCCGACGGAACAGACCGTGCATTCCCTGCAGGAAGCGATGCAGGTCGGCGAGACCGTCCGCTGGGTCGCCAGCGGCCACGATGCGGATTACCCGCCCGTCCCCTTTCCGTCCCTGCGGGTCATCCGCAGCGCCGGGGAAGCCCGCCTGCGCGCGGTGGTGTGGCGCCACCACACGCTGTTGAGGGCCTCGCCGGTCGGCCACCTGTTCCCAGCCGACGATGAAAAATTCGCCCGCGGCACCGACAAGACCGCCGACTTCATCGTCGAAGCCTGTGGCGGCCCAGCCAACTTCACGCCGCAGTTCGGCCATACCTGCATGCGCACCCGCCACTTCCCCTTCACCATCGACGAAACAGCCCGCGAAACCTGGCTGGATCTCCTGTGGCAGGCCCTGGACGAGGAAGGCTTCCCCAACGACGTGCGCGAGGAATACTGGAACTGGCTGGAAGCCATGTCGATCCGCATGATCAACCGGCGTACCACCAAGGCGGCGCCGGCCCGCCGCCCCTACGCCGCAATGGCCGCCCAGCACGGCCTCCCCTCTCCCACATGATGTGAGACTCCAAGCTCGCGTAAAGCGCGCCTTGGCCGTGCCCCGGCAACGGAGCACGGCCTTTTTTTGGTGCATGGAAGCGGAAACCCGCACCCCTGGCCGCGCTCCGGCCCGCTCCGCACGCCGCCCTGACCACCCTGCCGCAGCCCCCGCCCACCGGCACGCTATTTGCACAAGTACATAACGAAACGGCGTGATGCGCCAAATCCGGCGCAAGGCCACGGTTTCTGAAGCACAACCGACAAAGACTGTAATAACAACGACACTGACGGCCGACACGGCCGGCAATGCCACCGACAAACGAGGCCCGACCATGTCTCACGTAACGCTATATACACATCAATATTTTGATATCCGGCCCGGCCATACCCGCCGCACGGAAACATCGATCCGCTGGAACGAGGGCCTGCCCCCCGAATGGCAGGAGCAGGTCATCGCGCCCCTGTATTTCGACCACTACATGGATTACGTGGTCACCGCCGCGCGCATCCTCGGCCGCGACGAGGACGACAACGCCTGCTACTGCGCCCACAGCTACGTGCTCGAGGAAAGCCGCGGGCCGGAGATCCCCACCGCCTTCCGCACCCTGGCCTACGCCGAGTCCCTGCGCGCGTGGCGCCTGCGCGACGGCCGCTGGCTGATCCACCGGGTGGTCGTCCGCGACGGCGAGCTGGACAAGGCCCACGGCTTCTTCTCCCTCGCCGAATCGATGCCGCGCTGAGGCAGACGGGATGAACGCCACGGTGTGCACTCCGGCAGCAGCCCCCCGGCTCGGTGCGGCGGGCGTCGTCCTCGCCGCCCACGGCCTGGCCGCGGCGGGCCTGCTGGCCCTGAGCCCCCCGGCGCCGCAGGCGGCCCCACCGAAGATCCTGCAGGTCGCCTGGATCACCGAACCAGCTGCTCCCACACAGCCGCCCCCCGCGCCCCCGGCGCCGACCGCCGCTCCACGGACGCCCCGCCCCCAAGCCCACGCCGATGCCACTCCGGCGCCTCGGCCGGTAGCGCGCCCGCAGGCGACACCACTGCAGTCCAGCCGCTCGGCAGCCTCGGCCCCGTTACCCACCACCTCACCCGCCCTGGCGCCCAGCGCCACCCCACCCGCCGACAGCTCTCCTGACAGCCGCGCCCACGAATCCCCCACGCCCCGCGAGGCCGCCGCGCCAGCGCCGCGCAGCACCGCCCCCGTGGCGGACAGCCCGCCGCGCTTCGACGCCGACTACCTGAGCAATCCGGCCCCCGACTATCCCGCCGCCAGCCGTCAGTTGCGCGAACAGGGCAGCGTGCAGCTGCGGGTCTTCGTCACCACCGACGGCCACGCCGGCGACATTCGGGTGCATCAGGGCTCCGGCTTCGAGCGCCTCGACCAGGCCGCCATCGACGCGGTGCGCCGCTGGCGCTTCGTTCCCGCCCGCCAGGGCGACGGCCCGGTGGCCGCGTGGGTCATCGTCCCCATCAACTTCACCCTGCGGAGATCCTGACCATGGCCGACAGCAGCGGCATCCTCCATTCCCTGTCCCACGCCGACGCCCTCGGGCGCCTGGTACTCGCCGTCCTCCTCACGATGTCCCTCGCCTGCTGGTACCAGATCGCCCTGAAGAGCTGGCAGGTCTTCCAGCTGCGGCGCCAGGGGCGGCGGTCCGCCGCCGGCCTCACCGCCTGCGCGTCGCCGGCCGCCTTCGAACGCCTGCTGACCGCCCGGCCGCCAGGCTGTCCGTGGGTGCGCCTGTCCCACCTGGCCATGGACGCCTGCCGCCAGTGGAACGGCCGCCGCGACGGCCAGGCGGCGATCCAGCTGTCGGCCCCCGACGTGTTCCTGCTGCAGGCCTTCAACCGCGGCCTCGCCGAGGCGGGCGCCCGCCTCGATGCGGGCCTCGCAGTGATCGGCTCGGTCGCCGCCACTGCACCCTTCGTCGGCCTGTTCGGCACCGTATGGGGCATCTACCACGCCCTCATCGGCATCGGCGCGGAGGGCGCCGGCAGCCTGGACAAGGTCGCCGGCCCGGTTGGCGAAGCGCTGGTGATGACCGCCTGTGGCCTCGCCGTGGCCATCCCGGCGCTGCTGGCCTACAACGCGCTGGGGCGCGCCAACCGACGCCTGCTCGACGAGCTGGAAGGCTTCGCCCACGAACTGCTGGGCTTTCTGGTCAGCGGCCTGGCACCGACCGTCGCCGACCCGCGGCCGGCGGACAGCGCTGCGCCCGCCCACGCAGCCCCCGTCGCGAGGGCCGCGTGATGGGCTTCTCCCTCACCCCCGGCGGCGAGCGCCGCCCGATCGCCGAGATCAACATGATCCCGCTGATCGACGTGATGCTGGTGCTGCTGGTGATCTTCATCGTCGCCGCACCGCTGCTGACCCACTCGGTGCAGGTCGAGCTGCCGCGCGCCGCGAGCACCCCGACGCGGCCCCGCCCCGACGCGATCCACCTGGGGCTGACGGCCGGCGGGCAGCTGTTGTGGAACGGCCAGCCGATCTCCAGCGCCGAACTGGAAGCCCGCCTGGGCGCCGCCGGACGGCTCGACCCGGTTCCCGAGCTGCACCTGCAGGCCGACGCCGCCACCCCCTACGGCACCGTGGCGCGCAGCATGGCGACAGCCTCCCGTCAGGGGGTGAGCCGCATCGGCTTCGTCAGCGACCCGCGCCCGGAGCCGCAATGAGTCTCGCCCGCCATCCCCTGCTGCCGCTCCTCGGCCTGCCGGCCCTGCTCGGCGCCGCGATGCTGGCCGCACTGAGCATCGGCCGCTACCCGCTGCCGGTGGACGACATCCTGCGCCTGCTCGGCGCGGCGCTGGGCTGGCGGCCGCTGCCGCCGGAAGAGTTCGAGGTGCTCTACAACCTGGTCGTGCGCATCCGCCTGCCGCGGGTCCTCGCCGCGGTGCTGGTCGGCGCCGCGCTGGCCAGCTCCGGCGCGGCCTTCCAGGCGGTCTTCCGCAACCCGCTGGTGTCCCCCGGCCTGCTCGGCGTGCTGGCCGGCGCGGCCTTCGGGGCGGCGCTGGGCATCCTGCTGTCGCTGGACTGGCTGCAGGTCCAGGCGCTGGCCTTCGCAATGGGGGTCGCCGCGGTGGCCATCGGCGTCGGCATCGCCACGCTGTTCGGCGACGGCGCGATCGTCATGCTGGTGCTCGGCGGCATCGTCAGCGCGGCGCTGTTCTCGTCCCTGCTGTCGATGGTGAAATACGTCGCCGACCCCTACAACCAGCTGCCGGCCATCGTCTACTGGCTGATGGGCAGCCTCGCGGTCGCCGATCTGACCCAGGTCGGCAGCCTGGCCCTGCCGATCGGCGGCGGCGTGCTGCTGCTGTCGGCCCTCGGCCGTGCCCTCGACGCGCTGTCGATGGGCGACGACGAAGCGCGCACCCTCGGCGTACCGGTGCGCGCGGTCCGCTACACGGTGATCGCCGCCGCCACGCTGGTCTCGGCACTCACCGTGTCGCTGGCCGGCATGATCGGCTGGGTCGGCCTGATCGTGCCGCACATCGCACGCCTCCTGGTCGGCCCCGGCAACAGCCGCCTGCTGCCCGCCAGCGCCGGCCTCGGCGCCCTGTTCCTGCTCGGCGCCGACAGCCTGTCGCGGACCTGGAGCAGCACCGAGATCCCGATCGGCATCGTCACCGAGCTGATCGGCATCCCGGTCTTCCTGCTGGTCCTCGGCCGGGCCCGAAAGGCGTGGGCATGAGCGCCACGCTGCTCGCCCGCGACCTGCGCTACGCCTGGCGCGGCCGAACCGTGCTGAACGGCGTGGACCTGCACGTCGGCAGCGGCGAAGTGGTGTCCCTGCTGGGCGCCAACGGCGCCGGCAAGAGCACCCTGCTGCGCCTGCTCCTCGGCCTGCTGCGCCCCGCCACCGGCGCAATCCACCTCGACGGCGCGCCCATCGCGTCGATCCCGCGGCGCCTGCTGGCCCGCCGGCTGGCCTATGTGCCGCAGGTGCACGTCAGCCCGTTTCCGTATCTGGTGCGGGATGTCGTGCTGCTCGGCCGCCTGCCCCACGCCGGCCTCAGCGGCCGCATCGGGCCATCCGACCGGCAGGCGGCCGACGCCGCCCTCACCCGGCTGGGCATCGAACACCTGGCCGAGCGCCCGTACACCGAGATCTCCGGCGGCGAACGCCAGCTCGCGCTGATCGCCCGCGCCCTCGCCCAGGGCGCCCACCTGCTGGTGATGGACGAACCGACCGGCGGCCTCGACTACGGCAACCAGCTGCGCCTCCTCGACCTGCTGCGCACGCTGGCCGCCGACGGCTTCGGCATCCTCAAGACCACCCACCACCCGGACCACGTACTGCACGGCTCCCACCGCGTGGCGATCCTGCGGGACGGCCGCATCGTCGCCGACGGCCCCCCCGCGGAGATCCTCACCCGGCCCCTGATGCGCAGCCTCTACGACGTGGACGTGGAGCCCCACCGCCTTGCCGACGGGCGGCTGGTCTTCATGCCGGCGACGGCCCAAACCCCGCCCAGCCCCCGTTACCCCCAATCCCATCCTTCGGAGTCCCCCGCATGAAAGCCTCGACCATTCGATGTTGCCTGCTCGCCCCCGGCCTGGGGCTGCTGGCGCTCCCGGCCCTCGGCGCCGATCCCGTCCTCGCCCCGGTGGATGTCGGGGCCGACGCAGCGCCCCTCGTCGGCCCCGATAGCGGACGCGGCCACAGCCAGTCCTCCGTGTCGGCAGAAGGCGTCGCCATCCTCGGCGGCCCGGCCCAGACCAGCCCCTACCGGGCCCTCGACCTGATGCCCTCGGTCAATCTGTCGGGCCAGGACGCCTACGGCCTGACCGTGGACCAGAACTTCCTGCGTATCCGCGGCATTTCCGCCTACACCTTCAGCAACCTGGCCCTGACCGTGGACGGCGTGCCCTCGTCGGTCAATGTCGGCAACGGCGGCATGGGCAACCTGTTCGACCTGGAGAACGTGGCCGGCGTCAGCCTGATCCGCGGCCCGCTGCCGGCCGACAAGGGCCTTGGCTTCGGCGACCTGGCCGGCGCCATGGACCTGAGCCTGAAAGCCCCGCAGGAACGGACCGGCGTCAGCGTCCACGCGGCAGCCGGCAGCGAGCAGTTCCACAAGCTGTTCGCCCGTGTGGACAGCGGCAGCTTCGGCGCCGGCACGCGCTTCTTCCTGTCCGCCTCCGACGCAGCCACCGACAAATGGCGCGGCCCCGGCGACCAGGACCGCAAGAACGCCACGCTGGGTTTCGCCCAGGCCCTGGGGCGGGATGCCAGCGTCGAGCTCTACGCCGTCCATAACAGCTTCAACCGCGACGACTACCGGCCGCTCAGCTACGCCCAGAGCCGTGACCTCGGCAACTGGAACGGCTTCGACTACAACCCGCGGCTGACCGGCGTCGCCGCCCAGGATGCCCTCTACTACCGCTTCAACCACCAGGAGTTCACCGAGGACAACATCTTCGCCAAATTCAACTGGCGGCTCGGCGCCGACACCGTACTGAAGCTCAGCCCCTACTGGCTGAAGACCAATGGCTTCCGCCTGACCGCCAGCGGCAGCAACGTGATGCGCATGGACATCGAGCAGGAGCAGAGCGGGCTGGTCGCCGAGGTGGCCACCCGCCTCGCCGCCCTCGACCTCACCGCCGGCTGGTGGACCCAGCGCATCGCCACCATCCCGCCGCCGCTCGCCCAGAAGGTGTATGCCATCAATGGCAGCGGCCAGCTGGTCTTCAGCCGCTGGGGCATCCTCGCCGACATGGGCAAGCGCGATTACGACAGCCCCTACCTCAAGCTGGCCGGCGGCAGCGGGCCGCTGAAGTTCGCCGCGGGGGTCCGCTACCTGCATTTCAGCGTGCCCGGCATCACCACCTACAGCGCCGGCAGCATCGGCGATCTCGGCCGCGACGCCGCGCTGGCCCTCAACCCGGCTGTCAATGCAGGCCTCAGCACGACGAAAAGCGACTACTCGGCGGTGCTGCCCAGCGCCTCCCTGCAGTGGGCCTTCAGTCCGGCCCTGGAAGGCCGCCTGGCCTACGGGCGGGGCGTCGGCAATCCCTGGCTGGGCCCGCTGTACTCCACCTACGCGAGCAACGCCGCCCGCTTCCAGTCCGCCGGCGTGAGCCTGCAGAGCCTGTGGAGCAATCTGCGCCTGGAGACCGCCGACACCGTGGATGCCGGCCTGTCCTGGCGCCACGGCGCCGTGACCCTGGCGCCGACCCTCTACGTCAGCCGCGCCAAGGACAAGCAGGTTACCGCCTACGATCCGGCCGTCGGCCTGTCCTACCTGCAACCTGGCGTGCGCTCCCATGCCTACGGTGCCGAACTCGAAGCGACCTGGGCGGCGAGCAGCGCCCTAGACCTGATCGGCAGCCTGTCCTGGAACGTCAATCGCCTCGACGACGACATCCGCAGCGGTGCCGGCACCCAGCTGGCGAGCAGCGGCAAGCAGGTGCCCGACGCACCGCGCCTGCTCGCCAAGCTGGCGGCGGACTACCACAGCGGCCCGTGGCGCCTGAGCCCGCAGCTGCGCCACGTGGGCAAGCGTTACGGCGACGCCCTCGACACCGAGGCGGTGCACAGCTACACGCTGGCCGACCTGCACGCCGCCTATACGCTGGCGGCCGCCGGCGGACGCCCGGCCCTGGAGATCGGCCTGTCGGCGCTGAACCTGTTCGACCGCCAGTACATCGCCTCGATCAACGCCGGCCAGGACGACGCCCGCCCCGGTGCGACCACCTACTACCCGGGTGCCCCGCGCACGCTGGTGCTGTCGCTGAACGGACGCTTCTGAGCATGACCTCCACCACCCGCCGCCGCCTGCTGACGGCCACCGCCACGACCCTGCTGCTGGGGCGCGGCGGCTCCGGCCATGGCGCCCCCCGGGAAGTGACCGACATGGCCGGACGGCGCGTCGCCATACCCGCCCGGCTGGAACGCATCGCCTCGGCGGGCGGCTCGCCGGCAGTCAATGCCTTCCTGTTCCTGTTCGGGCTCGGTCCGCGCATCGTCACCGGCCTGCCGGCCGCCTTCCAGACACCGGCATGGCGCCTGCAGCGCCACTTCGCCCCCGGCATCGCCAGCCTCCCCGCGGTGTCCGGACCACCACCGGCATGGACGCCCAATGTAGAGGCCCTGCTGGCCCTCAGGCCGGACATCGCCTTCGTGGTCAGCGAACCGGCCGCCGCGATCCTGGCGCGGGCCGGCCTGCCGGCCATCGTGCTGAACTGGGACCGCCCGGACGGCGTCGAGCGGACCATCCGCCTCTTGGCGGAGATTTTCGCGGCCGAGCCGCGGGCCCGCGACTACTTCGCCTGGGAAAGCGATCTACGCAGCCGCATCGCCCGACGCCTTGGCCAGCCGGCCTGGCGGCCCCGCGTGCTGTACATGCGCTACAGCACCCTCAGCCAGCCGATCATGCTGCCGGCCAACCAGATGATCGAGCGGGCCGGCGGCCTCAGTGTGACGGCCGGCGACAACCCCCTCGGGCTCGACGTCTATCCGTTCTCCATCGAACAGATCCTGGCCTGGCAACCGGAGGTGATCCTCCTGGCCTTCGCCGAGGAAGCCGGCAAGCTCGCCGCCGATCCGCGCCTCGCCACCCTGCCGGCCGTGCGCAGCCGCCGCATCCATGGGGTTCCCCACGGCGCCCACATCTGGACCCACTACACACCCGAGCATCCGCTGGGCGTCCTGTGGCTGGCCCGCCTGCTCCATCCGGAACAACTGGCCGACCAGGATCTGCGGCGGGAAGCCGACTACTTTTATCGCCACTTTTTCGGCCGCGCCCTGCCCGAGGACGAGCTCGCCAGGCTGACCGGCTGACCGGGAGCCCCACCATGTCCTTCGCCCTCTTCGCCAACGTCGAAAACACCTCCGACAATCCGGCCCGCGCGCTGGCGGAAACCACCACCACCGTTGAACTGGCCGAAGCCCTCGGCATCGAGGAGGCTTGGGTCACCGAGCACCACTTCAACCGCTTCAGCGTCAGCGCATCGATCTTTCCGCTGCTCGGCTGGCTGGCCGGACGCACCCGGCACATCCGCCTCGGCTCGGCGGCAGTGCTGCTGCCCTTCCACCATCCGATCCGTGTCGCCGAGGACGCAGCCACTCTCGATGCCCTGTCCGGCGGACGCCTGATGCTCGGCGTCGCCCGCGGCGGCCCCTTTCCCCAGCAGTTCCGGCACTTCGGCGTCGGTGAGGAAGACAGCCGCAACCGGACCCTGGAAGCCTTGTGCGTCGTGGACCGCCTCCTCCACGAGGAAGACGTCAGCCACCTGGGCCGCTGGTACTGGACCGACCGGGTCACCATCCATCCGCGCCCGCTGCAGCGCCCCGTGCCGATCTGGCTCGCCAGCCTCGCCGAGGACAGCATCGACCTGGCCGCCCGCCGCGGCTTCGGCCTGATGGGCGCCTCTGCCGCCTCCGTCGACAGCCTGCTGCCAGCCCTGCGCCGCTACCGGGACTGCAGCACGGCCCCCGGCCGGCCCTTCGTGCTGGCCCGCTACTTCCTGTGCAACGAAAACCACCAGCGCGCCTGCGACGAAGCGGCGACCTTCATCCAGGCCTTTCCGGCCCGCATGGGTGCCCAGGGCCGCCAGCCGCCCCGGGACAGGAAAGCCCCATCGCCACTCGCCAACGCGCTGGTCGGCGATCCGGCGGCGATCCTCGATCAGGTCCGGACCCTGCAGTCCCAGCTGGACACGCCGCACACCCTGCTGCTGAAGCCGGCCACCGACAACCCGGACACTGCCCGCCACGCCTTGACGCTGTTCGCCGAGAAGGTCCGCCCACAGCTCTGAGCCGCCCGGTCTGAATAGATAATTTCTATTCAATGCAGAGAATCAATTAACTGGACGCTCCATCCCGCCTCCGCCGATACTGGCTTCAGCACACTCCGCAAGGCTTGCCGCATGCGTCAGCGACCGCCGGGATCGACTCACGGTCTTCATATCCAGGCCAAATTGTGGAATGCAGGAACCATTGAGACGGAAACACTGACTACATGGGAGCCAGGGCGGTCTTTGCGTGGCTGCAACGACAGGCGGCATGATCGCCTTTCCCGCCGGAGATGCGCGGCCCGCCCAGTGGCAGAAGACAGTTCAGCACGACCATCGGCACGCTCCGGCCACAAGCCGGTCCAGTGCCCATAAGAAGAAAGGAAGCATCATGCCCCCCGACACCTGCCACGACGCCGTCGCGCCGCCGGCCCCCAGCCTCATCCAGCTCATCGGCCGCCAGAGCCTGTTCCTGATCGGCTGGGCCTGTTTCGCGGTGGGCACGGTGGGCCTGTTCCTGCCGCTGATGCCCACCACCATCTTCTGGATCGTCGCCGCGTGGGCGTGGAGCAAGAGCTGTCCGCGCCTGCAGCACAAGCTGTACGCAGTCCCCGCCGTCGGCCCCCACGTGCGCGCGTGGATGGAGAACGGCACGATCAGCCGGCGCGGCAAGCAGTTCGCCCTCGGTGGTCTCAGCTTCGGGCTCGCCATGAGCGCCTTCGCGCTGCAGGATGCACCGGTGCTGCTGGCCGTCGCGGGCCTGCCGCAGATCGTCGCCGGGGTCTACGTCGCCACCCGGCCGGAAGTCTGAGGCAACCACTCCCGCCGCTTGCGTGCGGCGCTCCGAAACACCGCACGCAAGCGCCAAAAAACGCCCCAAAGAACCGCCAAAGCCCGTACAATCCGTGTGCCTTACGCAAGCCAATCAGCGTAAAGGCCAATCTTTCATCCGTTTCGACTGATCGCCCCGCGATCACGAACTCTCGTTGCGTCCGCCCCGATTGGTGCCGCTTTTCATGAGCGGTCAGGCCGTCGCAGGAGCCCGACATCCCATGACTCAAGTCCAGTCCGCCGCCCCCGCGCCGGTTGCGATTACTTTTGCCGATCTCGCCCTCAGCGAGCCCATCCAGCAGGCCATCGCCGAAACCGGCTACACGGCCCCCACCCCGATCCAGGCCCAGGCCATCCCGCAGGTTCTCGCCGGCGGCGACCTGATGGCCGCAGCGCAGACCGGCACGGGCAAGACCGCCGGCTTTACGCTGCCGATCCTGCACATCCTCTCCGAGGAACATGCCCACAACCAGAAGGCTGGCCGGCCCCGTTGCCTGATCCTCACGCCGACCCGCGAACTGGCAGCCCAGGTCGAGGAATCCGTGCAGACCTACGGCAAGCATCTGCCGCTCACGTCGATGGTCATGTTCGGTGGTGTCGCGATCAACCCGCAGATCACCAAGCTCAAGAAGAAGGTGGACATCCTGGTCGCCACGCCGGGCCGCCTGCTCGACCACCAGACCCAGGGCACCATCGACCTGTCCGGCGTGGAGATCCTCGTCCTCGACGAAGCCGACCGCATGCTCGACATGGGCTTCATCCGCGACATCAAGAAGATCCTCGCGCTGCTGCCCAAGAAGCGCCAGAACCTGCTGTTCTCGGCCACCTTCTCCGACGAGATCAAGGCCCTTGCCGACGGCCTGCTGCACAACCCCGGCTTCGTCGAGGTCGCGCGCCGCAACACCGCCTCCGAGCTGGTGCAGCAATCGGTGCACCTGTGCCCGCAGAAGCAGAAGCGCGAACTGCTGGCCTTCCTGATCAACAAGCACCAGTGGTTCCAGGTACTGGTGTTCACGCGTACCAAGCACGGCGCCAACAAGCTAGCCGAATACCTCGCCAAGCACGGCATCCCGTCCGCCGCCATCCACGGCAACAAGAGCCAGTCGGCCCGCACCCGCGCGCTGGCCGACTTCAAGGACGCCAAGCTGCAGGTGCTGGTCGCCACCGACATCGCCGCCCGCGGCCTCGACATCGACCAGCTGCCGCAGGTCGTCAACTTCGACCTGCCCAACGTGTCGGAAGACTACGTGCACCGCATCGGCCGCACCGGCCGGGCCGGCGCCTCCGGCGCCGCCGTGTCCCTGGTGGACCGGGAAGAGCTGCCGCTGCTGAAGGACATCGAGCGTCTGATGAAGCGCCTCATCGACAAGGTCGAGGTGCCCGACTTCGTGCCCTCCGCAGCCCCCGCCGAGAGCGACGAGCGCCCGCCCCGCGAACCCCGCGGCGTCCACAACGGCGGCCGCGACCGCCGCCAGGGGCAGGGCCAAGGTCAATCCCAGGGCCAAGGCCAGAAGCAGGGTCAGGGGCAGAAACAGGGGCAGCGCCAGGGCAAGCCGAAGGGTCAAAGCCAGGAGCAGGCTCAAGGCCAGGGCCAGGGCCAGCAGTCCCGCCCCCAAAGACAGGGCCAAGGACAAGGCCAGGGCCAGGGCCGGCCCGCTCGCCAGGGACAACCGCAGGAGCGCCAGGGTCGCAACCGGGGCGACAAGCCCCAGGGTGGTAGTGGCGAACCGGGCAACCGCGAACAGCGCGCTCCCCGCCAGGCCGACATGGACGACGATTTCGGCAACCGCGTCGACTACAAATCCAAGGCCAAGCCGCAGTATCGTGACCCGGAAGCCAGCTTCAACATCCACCGCCAGGGCAACGGCCAGGGCGGACACGGAAGGGGTGGAAACGGCGGCAATCCGAACCGTGGCACGCCGGCCGCGCTGGAAGAAAGCACCCGCCCGGCCGTCACCCTCACTGGCCGCAAGACCGGTGACATCAAGCCGGCCGCGCTGTTCTCGCCGCGCAGCAACAACGGCAACCGCTGAATCCAGACCGGCCCCGTCGCGTACGGGGTTCACTGAAACAAAAACGGCACCTTCACGGTGCCGTTTTTGTCGTCATCCTTGAAAAAGGAAAGACCGTCAATTTTTCCGGCGGCGTCGCATCAGCATAATGCCGGCCAGCGCCCCACTCGCCAGCACCATGCTGGAGGGCTCCGGCGTCTTGTAGGTGGCACTGATCGCCGCAATCTTGACGTAGTCGTTACCCGCATTCACGGTGGCACCATTCGGCAGAGCTTGCACCAGATTGTTGAGCGCACCGACCAACCAGTAGCGCGCACTGACGTTCAAATCATTCACCGCCAGCGGCACGTATTTGCTCGCATCGCTGCTCTGCTGCGGAGTATTGCCTGCCGCATTGGAATAGTTCGCGGTACCGGTCGTCCCCGCCGACGCCTTCACGACGCTCCAGCCACTGCTCAGTAGACTGGCGTAGCCCTGATTGGCGGAGACGAAGGTCGGTGTGCCGGTTCCCGTGTAGGCCAGCACGGTGATATCCGAATCGGAATACCACCAGCCAACCGTCACACTGTTGAGTGCGACCGACTTACCCGTTCCGAAGTCGAACAGCATCGAGTCATAGCGGACACTGTTGTCCATCGTGTGGCCGGGCACCGACGTATTCGCGATAGTGCCTTCATTGGTATCGCCAGCCCCAGTTGCGCCATCGCGGTTGGTCACGCCCAGACCACCCGAATAGGAGCCGAGATACGCATTCTGTATATATGCGTTGGTAACAGTGTTGGCCCCGCTTCCGCTGTTCTTCGTATCGGACCACGCGGAGATGGTCACGTTCTGGTTGGTGCCCGCCGAGTATGTACGCGTATTTCCAAAACTGTTCGCATTGGCTTCCGTGCCCCCCGTCGTGAAACTCCACGAAGACGCGGCCTGGACCGGAGCCGTAGCGATGAGCGCCAGTCCCAGCGCCAGGGACCCGAACACATATTTTGACATTTCACACCCCACAAAGAATTTACGCCCCGGATTCGTCGAAACACGACGAACGACGGGCACTTGGGGATTCTTAATGCAAAATCCGCACCAATTCTATAATTCAATGAAAAACAACAATTTTTTTATTCAATTACTACAAATTATCGAAATCTGTAAAACATACCGACAACAACTATTTCACACTTCGACTCACAATCCGAGCTCACCCCTCAATTGCTGGGCTTCCTGTGCGCTGTCGAACTCCCCTTCGGCACGTAGCGCCGCCGCCAATTCGACCCGCGCTTCCTCCCGCTTTCCGCTGCGGTGCAGCGCCCACGCCAGGTGGTAGCGGATGTCACGAGACTCCGGCGCCTTCAGCCGGGCGTCGCGCAAGGTCTTCAAGCCGATATCCAGCGCCCCGTTGCGGGCACGCGCCCAACCCAGCGTATCGAGCACGTTGGCATCGCCCGGTGCCAGCTTGGCGGCGCGCTCCGCGGCGGCCACCGCCCCTGCATCGTTGAGGCGCAGCAGGACCTGAGCCAGGTTGTTGGCCGCCATGCCGTTCCGTGGATCGCGGGCGAGCACTTCGTCATAGGTGGAGCGGGCATCGGCCAGCCGGTTCAGGCGCAGATAGCCTTCGGCCAGCGCCGTGCGCGCGGCGGTGTCATCCGCATGCCCCCGCAGCCATGCCTCGAGCAGGGCCACCCCTTGCGCACCGTCTCCGGCACGGAACGCCGCGGCAAAGGCCCGCAGGGCCAGGTTCGACGCGGGCGCCTTGGCCATGGCTGCCTGATAATGTCGTAGCGCATCCACCGGCGCTTTCCTTGCCATGGCGATGTCGCCAGCCAGACGCAGTGCATCGGCCCCGTTGGCAGTGCGGGCCAGTAGCGCACGCTGCAGCAACTCCGCCCGCGACAAATTACCCACGCCCAGTTCGGCCTCCACCTGCAGGATCTGGGCGGGCAGATAGCCGGCCCGGGCCACCAGCGCCCTCTCCGCGCTCGCCGCAGCCTCCATGGCGGCGCCGGCCTCCAATTGCAGCCTGCCGAGCTCGACCAGCCGCTCGGCATTCGCCCCGATCAGCCTGGCCAGCGTCGCAAAGGCCGTTCGCGCCGCATCCTTGTCGCCCATGGCCAACGCGGATCGCCCGAGGGCCTCAGCCACCGCCGGATCATCGGGGCGTCCCTGGCTCATGCGCTTCGCCACGGCCAGCGCCGGCTCAGCCTTGTTCATCTGCCGGTACAAGCCCAACAGCTCAAGCCCAACCTGCGGGTCACCGGGCGCCAAGCCCCAGGCCTTCTCGAGCAAGCCTTGCGCCTCGGCCAGACGGCCGGCCCGCATCTCCACCCGCGCCAGTTCCGTGGTCGCCTGCACATGCTGCGGCGACTTGCGGAGCAGCGCGCTCAGGCGCGTGCGCGCGGCATCCAGCTTGCCCTCGGTCATATCCAGGCGAGACAGATTGAGCTGTGCCGGCACAAGCTCCGGTGCCAGCGACAAGGCCTTCGTGTAGGCGACACGGGCTTCTGCCGGCTGGCCACTGGCGGACCGGACAGCCCCGAGCAGATTGTAGGCAAGCCCTTCCGACGGCACGGCCTTGAGCAGGGCCTCAGCAACCTGCAGCGCATTCCGCCTGTCTCCCCGGCGTAGATACAAGGCGCTCAAGGCGGATGCCACGTTCACCTGGCGCGGGTCCTTGTCAAAGGCTCGGCGCAGCGTCGCCAGGCCCAGATCCGGCTGTTGGCTGCCAAGCAGGGCAAACCCCCGTTGCGCGACGATCCCCGGATCGTCACCGGACATCCGCCCGGCCGCCTCCAGGGCCGTCGCGGCCTCCGCGTAGCGGCGCTGCTTCAGCCGCAACGCAGCCAGCGTCGTCAGCACCTGCTGGTCGGCATCGCCGGAACGCAGCATGGGCTCCAGCAGATCCCCGACCCGCGCCAACTCCCCGTTGGCGAGGTAAATGTTGGCGAGCAGTTTGCGGCCGGCGGGGTCCTTGGGCATCCGCAGCACGTATTGCTCGAGCAGCGCCCTCGCCCGTTCCGAGCGGCCGGTGGCATAGGACGCCAGCCCTCCCAGCATCAACAGCGGCGGCTGGCGGGACACGAAATCCTCCGGAAGGGCATCCACCAGCGCTGTGACCTCCTCCAGTTGGGTGTGGGATGCCTTGCTGTCACCGCGGGCGGCCAGGACCAAGCTCTTCAGATAGGCCACGCGCGGCTCCCGCTTGATCAGGCCGGCCGCCTTCTCCAGATCGGGCCAGGCTTCTTCCGGACGCTTCAGGTCGATCAACAGGGACGCCCGTGCCACCAGCGCATCCAGCAGGCGGGGGTCGGCAGCGAGGGCCTTGCCGAAATACGCCAGCGCCCCCTGGACATCACCGGCGGATTGCAGCAGCGCGCCGCGCAGGCTCAGCAATGAGGCATCGGCCGGCGCCATGCCGAGCGCCGTGTCGAGCGCCTTGCGGGCCCGCTCGGGATTACGCTCACGCAGGGACAGGTCTACTTCCGCGCGCAGGGGGGCCAGGGATTTCGGGTCGGCCTGGCGGCTGGCATCGACGGCACGGAAGGCCTCCTGCATGTTGCCCTCGTCCGCGTAGGCCGTCGCCCGCATGGCCAGCACTTCGGCCCTCGCTTCAGGTGGCAGGCCATCCGGGCGGATACGCTCCAGCACCTTCTTGCTCTTGCCGAACATCATCAGGGCCGTGCCGTAGGGCTGCGCAATTTCCGAGAGGTTGACGCCCAAGTCCAGCGCACGCTCGAACTCGGCCTCGGCCGCCGCGGCCTGCCCATCCTTCAGCAGGGCCTTGCCCAGCAGCAGATGCGCGGCAAGCATGCCCGGCTCCTGCTGGATTGCATTGCGTGCCTGGACAACGGCACCCGCGTAATCCTTGCGGGCGAAGCGCCCGCTCGCATCCTCGTAGTAGCGGACGGCCTTGTCGTTGGGGGCACGGACCGCGGCCTCCACACCGCCTCCGGCCAAGCCCGCGCAGACCAGGAAAGCCAGGAGGGAGTGACGCAATGCAGGTTTGAGCAGACAACTGGCAGAAGACATGGAAGGCGCATCCAGATTCAATTTTTCTCGGATGCCATTATGTCCGGCTGGTGAAAACCGCCCCGTGACGGAACTCGCACCGCGCCATCAGGTCAGCAGGAAGGAAGTCACGCGGCCCACCAAGTGCGCAGCCCGGCGCCGCTGCCGCTTGAAGGGCGCAGCTCACGGCCCCATATGGGGTGAACCAGTCCGCCCTCCCTCTGCCCTGCCCCATGGAAAAGAAAACCCAGTTCAGCCTCTGGTACTTCATCTTCGCGCTGTTCGCGATCTTCACGCTGCACGACCTGTGGGTGCAGATGCGCACCGTCGAGCCGGTGCCCTACAGCGAATTCCAGCGCATGGTGAAGGCCGGCGAGGTGGCCGAGATCGCCATCGCCGACAACACCATCCAGGGCACCTTCAAGCAGCCCCTGCAGGACGGCCGCCAGAAATTCGTCACCACCCGCGTCGATCCGGCGCTGGCCAAGGACCTCGGCCAGTACGACATCAAGTTCACCGGCGTCGTCGAGAACACCCTGTTCCGCGACATCCTCGGCTGGGTGTTGCCGGCCGTCATCTTCGTCGCCATCTGGATGTTCGCGATGCGCCGCTTCGCGGGCAAGCAGGGCCTCGGCGGCGGCTTCATGAACCTCGGCAAGAGCAAGGCCAAGGTCTATGTGGCGGCTAATACCGGCGTCAGCTTCGAGGACGTGGCCGGCGTGGACGAGGCCAAGGACGAACTGAAGGAAGTCGTCGGCTTCCTGAAGGACCCGCAGCGCTATGGCCGCCTCGGCGGCCGCGTGCCGAAGGGCGTGCTGCTGGTAGGCCCGCCGGGCACCGGCAAGACCCTGCTCGCCAAGGCGGTGGCCGGCGAGGCCGGCGTGCCCTTCTTCTCGATCTCCGGCTCGGAGTTCGTCGAGATGTTCGTCGGCGTCGGCGCCGCCCGCGTGCGCGACCTCTTCGAGCAGGCCCGCGCCAAGGCCCCGGCGATCATCTTCATCGACGAGCTGGACGCCATGGGCCGTGCCCGCGGCGCCTTCGCGATGGGCGGCCATGACGAGAAGGAACAGACCCTCAACCAGCTGCTGGTGGAGCTGGACGGCTTCGACTCCTCCTCCGGCCTGGTACTGCTGGCCGCCACCAACCGCCCCGAAGTGCTCGACCCGGCCCTGCTGCGCGCCGGCCGCTTCGACCGCCAGGTGCTCGTCGACCGTCCTGACAAGAAGGGCCGCATCGCGATCCTGGCGGTGCACATGAAGAAGATCACCCTTGCCCCGGACACCGACGCCGAGAAGGTCGCCGCGCTGACGCCGGGCTTCTCCGGCGCCGACCTGGCCAACCTGTGCAACGAGGCGGCGCTGGTCGCCACCCGCCGCAACGGCCAGTCGGTCACCGTCGAGGACTTCACGGTAGCCGTCGAGCGCATCGTCGCCGGCCTCGAGAAGAAGAACCGCGTCCTCAACGAGCACGAGCGCACCGTCGTCGCCTACCACGAAATGGGCCATGCACTGGTGGCCATGGGTTTGCCCGGCACCGACCCGGTGCACAAGATCAGCATCATCCCGCGCGGCGTCGGCGCCCTCGGCTACACCATCCAGCGCCCCACCGAAGACCGCTTCCTGATGACTCGCGCCGAACTGGAGAACAAGATGGCGGTGCTGCTGGGTGGCCGTGCCGCCGAGCAGATCGTCTTCGGCGAAGTGTCCACCGGCGCCGCCGACGACCTGCAGAAGGTCACCTCCATCGCCCGCTCCATCGTCATGCGCTTCGGTATGGACGTCGAGCTCGGCAACGTGGCCTACGACACCGACAAGGCCAACTTCCTCGGCCAGAACGCGGCCCCGCCGCAGGAGCGCGCCTACTCCGAGGAAACCGCCCGCGAGATCGACTGCGCAGTGCGCCGCATCGTCGCCTCGGCCTTCGAGCGCAGCCTGTCTATCCTCACCGCGCGCCGGACGATCCTCGAGGAAACGGCCCACGATCTGCTGGCCCGCGAGACCCTCGACGAAGCCGACCTCAAGGCCATCCACGCGCGTATCGAATCGGTATAGGCCAAACGGGCACACGCGCGGCAGCCGCCCGCCTGGCGACGGAGCGGGCTACAATGCCTGCACTGCGCGCCAAGGCGCGCCCCGCCTCGCTTCGCCGCCGGGCGACGGGCGAAACCACCCCATCCGTGATCGTTCGACATCCCGTGGAGGAAGCCGCTCATGTCCTGTATCCCCAAGTTCACCCTCGCCGCCCTGGCCCTGACCGCCGGCCTCACCACCCTGCCGGCCGCCGCCCAGGAATCGCCGACACTCAAGAAGATCAAGGACAGCGGAACGATCTCCCTGGGCCACCGGGAGTCGTCCATCCCCTTCTCCTACTACGACGACAAGCAGCAGGTCGTCGGCTACAGCCAGGAGCTGATGCTCAAGGTCGT
>JAFEDJ010000028.1 GCA_018241685.1 Pseudomonadota bacterium | reverse complement strand
TGAAACAAACCCCACCGCTTCAGCACTGCCTCCTCACCCCGTAGCGCTTACTTCGTAACGCGCTGCAGCGAAAGAGCTGCGCATTATAAAGAATTATCAAAATCCGTCAACAACATTCGAGAAAATAATTTAAACCACGCTCACGCGAGCAAACTTTCTCTTCCCAACCTGGAGCACAACAACCTCTCCAACCTTCAAAACCAAACCCCTCTCGCTCAGCTTGTCACCATTCAATCGCACCCCACCCTGATCGATCATTCTCAGAGCCTCCGAGGTACTGGCCGTCAAACCAGCCTGTTTCAGGACCGCACTAATTGAAACCCCTTCCACACCGCCAGACAACGAAACCTCCGGGATGTCATCGGGAATCGCATTCCGCTGAAAGCGCGCTTCAAAGTCCTCCAGGGCGGCCACAGCGGCAGCCTGCCCATGAAAACGAGCCACCAACTCCTGCGCCAGCATCACTTTCACATCGCGCGGGTTTCGTCCGCCGGCAATCGCCTCACGCAAGCCTTTAATTTCCTCAGCGCCCTTGAATGACAGCAAATCATAGTAACGCCACATCAACTCGTCGGAGATGGACATCACCTTGCCGAAAATCTCGTTGGGCGGCTCATAGATGCCGATGTAATTACCCAGGGATTTCGACATCTTGTTCACACCGTCCAGCCCTTCAAGGAGCGGCATTGTGAGCACGCACTGCGGCGCCTGACCGTGATGCTTCTGTAGCTCACGCCCGACAAGCAGATTAAAGCGCTGATCCGTACCACCCAATTCGATATCAGCCTTCAACGCCACGGAGTCGTAACCTTGGCACAGAGGGTAGAGGAACTCATGAATTGCGATCGGCTGCTGAGCCGAATAACGCTTCGAGAAGTCATCCCGCTCCAGCATTCGCGCCACAGTATGCTGGGCGGCAAGGCGGATCATACCTGACGCCCCCAAGGCTTCCATCCAGCTGGAATTGAAGCAAATCTCGGTCTTTGCAGGATCAAGGATCTTGAACACCTGATCTTGATAAGTCCGAGCATTGTCCAACACCTGCTCACGCGTGAGCGGCGGCCGGGTCGTGTTCTTGCCTGAAGGATCACCAATCATGCCCGTGAAGTCACCAATCAGGAACAACACCTGATGGCCGAGCTCTTGGAAATGGCGCAACTTGTTGATTAGCACCGTGTGCCCAAGGTGCAAGTCCGGCGCAGTGGGGTCAAAGCCCGCCTTTACACGCAAAGGACGCCCCGCTTTAAGCTTCTCTACCAAATCAGCCTCAATCAGAAGCTCATCCGCCCCACGCTTGATCAACTCCAGCGACGCAGTAATGTCAGTCATATCTATCCTTGCACAGCCTCGGAGCAGCACTCAAGCCAAGCTACTCACGGCCACAAGCGCACCCTACCCCGAAAAAAAGAGAGCCAAAATTCTAGCCCATCCCGAAAAACGGGATGCGACATTCCGCCCCGCCCACAAAGAAATGGCGCCTGCCACTTACGCGACAGGCGCCCTTCTACAGAACCAAAGCCAACCGAGGCGGAACAAGCCGCCCCGTCAACGACTCAGATCATGCGGAAAACGACGAACCACAGCCACAGGTACTCGTCGCATTGGGGTTGCGAATCACGAACTGGGAGCCTTCAAGCCCCTCCGTATAATCGATCTCCGCCCCTACCAGATACTGGTAGCTCATGGGGTCGATCAGCAACATCACCCCCTCCTTTTCCATAACGGTGTCGTCTTCGTTGCGGATTTCATCGAAGGTAAAACCGTACTGGAAACCGGAACAGCCACCGCCCGTCACGAAGACACGCAACTTGAGATCCGGATTCCCCTCCTCGAGGATCAACTCCTTCACCTTGCTGGCAGCGCTATCGGTAAACACAAACGGGCTCGGCATTTCGGTCACGGCATCCATGGAACAACTCCTTCAAAACGATCGTCGAATTATGGTCAGCACCTAACAACGGGTCAAGGCAACACCATCAAATAGTCGACAAAAACACTCGATTTTAGTTCAAGGCATCACCGGGATCTGCTCGAGCCCTGCAGTTTCAGGCAACCCGAAGAGAATGTTCATATTCTGCACCGCCTGACCTGCCGCTCCCTTCACGAGGTTGTCGATGACCGACAGCACCACGACCACATCCCCACCCTGCGGACGATGAACCGCAATCCGGCAGATGTTGGCGGAGCGCACGGAACGCGTGGAAGGATGAGCCCCGCGCGGCATCACATCGACAAACGGTTCGCCAGCAAAACGGGCCTCGAACAGCTCCTGCAGATCGACATCGTTGGTAAGACGTGCGTACAGCGTCGCATGGATGCCACGAATCATAGGCGTGAGATGCGGAACGAAAGTCAGCCCGACAGGCGCCTTGGCGTAGCGCGACAACCCCTGCCGAATCTCCGGCAGGTGCCGATGACCAGCCACACCGTAAGCCTGGAAGTTGTCCGCCGACTCCGAGAACAGTATATGCGTCTCCGCCTTGCGACCACCGCCGGAAACGCCTGACTTGGCATCGGCGACCAAGCCGTCCAGTTGCACAACACCAGCCTCGACGAGCGGCAAGAAGCCCAACTGCACCGCAGTGGGATAACAACCAGGATTGGCCACCACCCGCGCAGCCTTGACAGCCTCGCGATTCACCTCCGGCAGACCATACACTGCCTCAGCCACCAGCTCAGGGCAGGCGTGCGTCATCCCGTACCACTTCTCCCACTCAGCCACATCAGAGATACGGAAGTCCGCAGCCAGATCGATGACCTTCACACCCGCAGCAACAAGGGCCGCGGCCTGCTGCATCGCAATCCCATTAGGCGTAGCAAAGAAGACGACATCACACTCCGACAGGTCGGCCGCCTGGGGATCAACAAACCGCAGATCAACCCGGCGGCGAAGGCTCGGGAACATATCCGCCACCGGCATCCCCGCCTCGCCACGCGAGGTGATCGCCTTCAGCTCCACATCCGGATGCTGCGCAAGCAAGCGCAACAGCTCAACCCCGGTATATCCCGTCCCACCAACCACACCAACCTTGACCATGCTTGCCCCCAACAGGAAATGAACTACCAGCAGACACCCGAACTACGCCGGAACAACATACTACGCCAAGATGACAAAAAGCCGCCCGAAGGCGGCCTTTTGACCATACTCGAAGCGAATTAACGCTTGGAGAACTGCTTGCGACGACGTGCCTTGCGGAAACCGACCTTCTTACGCTCGACTTCACGGGCATCGCGAGTAACCAAGCCAGCCTTCTTCAGCGGGGACTTGAGCTCTGCATCGTAGTCGATCAGCGCACGGGTAATGCCGTGACGAACGGCACCAGCCTGACCGGACTCGCCACCGCCGGTCACATTGACCAGGATGTCGAAGGTGTCGACGAAGTTGGTCAGAACCAGCGGCTGACGCACGATCATGCGGCCGGTTTCACGGGAGAAGAACTGATCGACCGGCTTGCCGTTCACGACGATGTTGCCGGAGCCCTTCTTGATGAAAACACGAGCAACAGCCGACTTGCGACGACCGGTACCGTAGTTGTAAGTCACAGCCATTATCGGCTCCTGTTAAATCGCGAGAACTTGGGGCTGCTGTGCGGCATGCGGATGCTCGGCACCAGCGTAGCACTTCAGCTTCTTCAGCATGGCATAGCCGAGCGGGCCCTTGGGCAGCATGCCCTTGACAGCCTTCTCAAGCACGCGAGCGGGGAAGCGCTGCTGCAGTTTGGTAAAATTGGTTTCGTAGATACCGCCCGGGTAACCGGAGTGGCGGTAGTACTTTTTGTCCTGGGCCTTGGTGCCGGTCACACGAAGCTTGTCGACATTAATGACAACGATGAAGTCACCGGTATCGACGTGCGGGGTGTAGATGGCTTTATGTTTGCCGCGCAAGCGAAGCGCAACCTGGGAAGCAAGCCGACCAAGGACTAGGTCCGTCGCATCGACGACAAACCAGTCGCGCTTGACCTCGTGCGGCTTGGCAGAAAACGTTTTCATGAAGATCCCTCTGACTTTTCCCGACACCGGGAACGACCATAATTCGGAAAGCCGCGGATTTTACCCGAAGCAAAGAAGCAGTGTCAAACCCTATCTTCAGACAAAAAAAAGCGCAGATCGGGGAGATCTGCGCTAAATCCACACCAAAGGAGGAGGGTGGAGGAGACACCTTTCAGCCGCTTCGAACAACAAAAGCAACTGGACTGAAGAAATTATCGCCCCCGAACCCCCTTGGTGCAAGATTTTTTTGTGCATTGCACAATAAAATTGTCTATCCACAAATAGATTTCTTTTATTTCCAATAAATAGCATTCAACACAATGATTTAATTGATAAAGAATCCGTACCATACACGCACCACCCCGCGCACAGAAGAACCCTGAGCACCCAAAATGCGGCATCGCAACATAGAGACGCCCCAGCCCCTCTGCGGCAAGACAGCTACAATCAGCGCCTGCAGAAGGGGCCCAGCCCCTCCGTACAGTCAACATTGAAGGGAAACAGAATGGAGTGCGTAGTTAAGTGGGTTGGCGACATGACCTTCATGGCGGAAACGGGTTCCGGCCATATCGTCACCATGGATGGCGCCCCAGAAGCGGGCGGACGTGATCTTGCCCCCCGGCCAATGGAGCTGATGCTGGCTGGCGCAGGCGGCTGCACGGCGTTTGACGTCGTCCTGATCCTCAAGCGCGGTCGACAGGATGTGCGGGACTGCCGCGTCCGCCTGACAGCAGAACGCGCCGAAACAGACCCCAAGGTATTCACCCGCATCGCGTTCCACTACACCGTCACCGGACATGAGCTGAAGCCGGAGAGCGTCGAACGAGCCATCAAGCTGTCGTCCGACAAGTACTGCTCCGCCACGATCATGCTCAGCAAGACCGCAGAGATCGAACACACCTGGGAAATCGTTCAGGTCTAGGCTCTGCCCGGATCAAAGCCAATACGCAACACCGGTCATGACCTTCGAGGTGGCCTTCATGGCTGCCTTGACAGGATTTGGCAGCTCAACAGCCCCAAGGCGCACGGCCGTGTCGGCATGCGCCACCTCGTCGATCTTCATCTGCTCAACGATCTCACGGGAACGCAGGTCCTGCTCCGGCAGGCGGCCCAGGTGACTGTTCAGATGGGCCTCAACCTGACGTTCGGTTTCGGCCAGGAAGCCCAGATTGACGCCGTCACCAAAACGGGCTGCCAGCATCCCGATGGCTAGCGATCCGCTGTACCAAAGCGGGTTCAGGAAGCTTTTCCGCCCGCCCAACTCCGCGATCCGGCGCTCGGTCCAAGCCAGATGCTCCGTCTCCTCGTGCGCGGCGCCGGCCAACGCTTCCTTGATACCCTCGTTGCGGGACATCAACGCCTGCCCCTGATACAAGGCCTGGGCGCAGATTTCACCACAGTGATTCACTCTCATCAGGGACGCAGCATGACGCTTTTCCTGTTCACTCAGGTCTGCCTCGGGCAGCGCCTCGCCCGGAACCGGACGCACTGTGTAAGCGTCCGCAAAAACCGTACGCAAAGCCTTGTCAAAGCCAATGATCAGTTGATCCAGCATCACAGCAACTCCACTCGAAATTTGATGTCAACGCAGGCCGGCCGCCTGCCGCAGGGATTTCACGATCTCATCCCGGTTCGGCGGGATAGTTCCCCGCGGACAAAAGAAATCCGTCGCCAGCAACGCGTGCTGGCGGTTGAATCCATTGTCTGAAATTCTCTGCCAGTCACTGGCACGAGGCCTGATCCACTCCCGGTCATTGCGACCTATCGCATAGAGCTTGCGCTCCGCCGTCTCACAGCGGATACCCTCGAAACTCACGTTCTGGGCACCGCCCGCAGCACGCACGATCAATGTAAAGCGCACGACGCCATCTTCCGCGAGCGTCAGCGACTTCTCATCGATAAAAGACAACGAGGTGGACTCGGACCCCAAGTCGAGGGGGATCAGATTCGCGCGCTCTGGAAATGCGGGAAGCTCCGGTTCGACTTCCTTCCAAGCGGACTTGGTTTCTCCTTCAAACAGGTATGTGCGACCACCGCTGGCACACCCCACAAGTGCGACGCTTGCCGCAGCGAAGAAAAACGGAATACATGAGCGGGCCAAACGGGAAACTGCAGCCATCAGGTTTCAAAGGGAAGGATGGAGGACAGCCGCGATTCTACTCCCCCTCCCCTTTCGCCGGGCCAAACCCGCACGGCCCCCAGCACTTGCCGGCCTACCAACTCAGCTCCTGATGGCGGCCTCGATCTCGGCAAACGTACGCGCCACCTCCGTGGTCTGCAGGGGAATACCCATCTGGCGCGCAATCTGCGAGGCCGAGAAGATACCCCGGATCACCGGCGCCATGCCGCCCTCCTCTTCCACCACGAGCGCGTGCTGCCGCCCACAGGCCTTCAGCATCGCCACGACATGCCCCACCTCCGCGCGCAGGACATCGGCCATCGTCACCGCATCGAGCTCTTCGGTGGCCACCATGATGTCGCGCACGGTCAACTCCTCGTGCCGCGACATCCGCTCCCGCGCAACCCGCGTGGGTTTCTCGCCCAGCAGATCGTTGGACGTGATGATGCCCACCACACGGCGGTCGTTATCGGTCGCGAAGAGCATCCGCACACCGCGCAAAATCATGCTGTGATTGGCCTCGGCCAGCGAAACCGTATCGGAAATGGTTGCCGCGGGGATTCGTCGCAGGTCAGTCATCACTTCGATGGCCGGCGACGACGCAACGACCTTGGTCAGGCTCCAGGCATCCGCGACTTCGCAGGTGCCGCTCTTGACCCGGAACTGCCGGATCGGCTGATAGTGCAAGCGCTCCATGGTGTGTCCTCCCGATGTGCCCCTACAGCAATGAACCGGGATTGCCCGACAACGGCATACCCGGACCCGTCGCCGCATCGCAGGCGGCGACAAAACCAGCAACAATCGGAGGGTAAGACAAAAAGACGTGTGCCGAGTTTCAACTCGGCACACGTCTTGTCAGGAGAGGGAGGGTTTTCCCGGGGATTCCGGGGTCACTACTATCGGTCGGTAACTTTCCGGGATATCGAGGCTTCGATCGCGGAACAGCAGGCGGGACAGTTCCAGCAGCGCGGCCTGATAAACGCCGCGCTTGAACTCGATGACCGCCTCAAGGGGCACCCAATAATAACTCCAGCGCCAGGCATCGAACTCCGGGTGAGTACTTGCACGCAGGCAGACGTCGGAATCGCGTCCCACCAGTCGCAACAGGAACCAGATCTGCTTCTGGCCGCGATAGGTGTTACGCCATTCCCGCTTGATCCAGTGCTTGGGCACGTCGTAGCGCAACCAGCCGCGCGTGCGGCCGATGATACGAACGTGCTCAGGCTTCAAGCCGACTTCTTCGAAGAGCTCACGGTACATGGCCTGTTCCGGCGACTCGCCGTGCTTGATTCCGCCCTGCGGAAACTGCCAGGAATGTTCTCGTATCCGTTTGCCCCAGAAAACCTCGTTGCGCGCATTCACCAGAATGATGCCGACGTTAGGCCTGTAGCCTTCACGGTCGAGCATGGTGCAACCTTTAATTCATGAACTGTGCGGAATTCTTCCATATTTCCCCTTGCCGCGGAAGCCGACGCCCCGAATCGGTGCAATGCAACAGAAGCGGCGCCAAGGCGCAAGGTGCACGTTAAAATTGCACGCTGTACTAACAATGGACTCTGTCATGCGTGCCTCCCAGTTCTTCCTCTCCACCCTCAAGGAAGCCCCTTCCGACGCGGAAGTCATCAGCCACAAACTGATGATGCGCGCGGGGCTGATCAAGCGCCTCGCCGGCGGTATCTACACCTGGATGCCCCTGGGCCTGCGCGCCCTGCGCAAGGTGGAATCCATCGTGCGGGAGGAGATGAACCGGGCCGGCGCCATCGAAGTGCTAATGCCCGCCGTGCAACCGGCCGAGCTGTGGCAGGAATCCGGCCGCTGGGATTTCTATGGTCCTGAGCTGCTACGCTTCAAGGACCGCCACGACCGCGATTTCGTCGTCGGCCCGACCCACGAGGAAGTCATCACCGACGTGGTGCGCAAAGAGCTGAGGAGCTATCGCCAGCTGCCCAAGCACTTCTACCAGGTCCAGATGAAGTTCCGCGACGAAATCCGCCCCCGTTTCGGCGTGATGCGCGGCCGCGAATTCGTCATGAAGGACGGCTACTCTTTCCACAGCTCCTTCGAGGATCTGCAGCGGGAGTACCGCAACATGTACGACACCTACCACCGCATCTTCAACCGGCTCGGCCTGAAGTTCCGCGCGGTTGCGGCCGATACGGGCTCGATCGGCGGCACCGGTTCCCACGAATTCCATGTGATCGCCGAAACCGGCGAAGACGACATCGCCTACTGTCCGGACTCCGACTACGCCGCCAACGTGGAACTCGCCGAAGCCCTGGCGCCGACCACCCCGCGCCCCGCTGCCAGCGCTGCGCTGACCAAGGTGCATACCCCCGGCGCCAAGACCATCGACGAGCTGGCCGCCTTCCTGAAGATCCCCGCCACCCAGACCGTCAAGGCGATCGTGGTGGACGGCGACGAAGCGTCCGGCAGCAAGCCGGTACTGCTCCTGCTGCGCGGCGACCATGAACTGAACGAGGTCAAGGCCCAGAAGGTCGCCGGCGTCAAGAATCCGCTGACCTTCGCCTCCCCTGCATCCATCCTGACCGCCTTCGGCGCCAATGCCGGCTCCCTCGGCCCCGTCGGTTTCCAGGGCCGCGTGGTGATGGACCGTACCGTTGCGGCGATGGCCGATTTCGTCACCGGCGCCAACGAGGACGACTACCACTACACCGGCGTCAACATCGGCCGTGACTTCCCCGAAGCCGAAGCCGCCGACCTGCGCAACGTCGTCGTCGGCGACCCCTCGCCGGACGGCAAGGGCAGCCTCGACATCTGCCGTGGCATCGAAGTCGGCCACATCTTCCAGCTGCGCACCAAGTACTCCGAAGCCCTCGGCTGCAAGTTCCTCAACGAACAGGGCAAGGAACAGGTCATGGAGATGGGGTGCTACGGTATCGGTGTCTCGCGCATCCTCGGCGCCGCCATCGAGCAGAACAATGACGCCCGCGGCATCATCTGGCCGGACGGCATCGCCCCCTTCCAGGTGGCCATCGTGCCGATGGGATACGCCAAGTCCGAAGCAGTGCGCGAAGCCGCCGACAAGCTGTACGGCGAACTCGTTGCAGCCGGCATCGACGCCTTCCTCGACGACCGGGACGAGCGTCCGGGCTCCCTGCTGGCCGACAACGAGCTGATCGGCACGCCGCACCGCGTCGTCATCGGCGACCGCAGCCTGAAAGAGGGTGTCGTCGAATACCAGGGCCGCCGCGACGCCGAAGCCACCAAGCTGGCCGTTGGCGACGTCGCCGCTACGGTCATCGCCAAGCTGAAGGACTGAAGCATGCTACCCATGCGTTCCATCGCCGCCCGCATAGTGGCCACCTGCCTGCTGGGCGGGACGACGATGGCGCATGCCGGCAACCAGCTCTACGAGCCGCTCGCCGCCAGCGTGCAGGCCGCGCTACACGCGGCCGTCGCCGACCAGGCCCCGCTCGATCCAAGCTTCGAACGCTCTCCCGAACGGGCCCGCTGGCTGGCCGAGATGTCCCGCAGGCTGGCCAAGCGCATCCCCGATGAAACCTACCGCTCCGAGCTTCTGCGAGCGATCCACTACGAGGCCACCCGCGCCGGCCTCGACCCACAGCTGGTGCTGGGCCTGATCCAGGTGGAGAGCGGCTTCAAGAAATACGCCCTGTCTTCGGCTGGCGCCCGTGGCTACATGCAGGTCATGCCATTCTGGGTCAAACTGATCGGCAATCAGGAGAGCAACCTCTTCTACATGCGCACCAACCTGCGCTTTGGCTGCACGATCCTGCGCCATTACCTGGACATCGAACGGGGCGACCTGTTCCGCGCGCTGGGGCGCTACAACGGCAGCCTCGGACGCCCCGAGTACCCGAACATGGTGCGCGCCGCGTGGGAGCACAACTGGGCCTATCCGAGTTTCCGGCTGGCTCAGAGTCCTTGAAAACAAACGGGCGCCCCATAGCGCCCGTTTGCTTATGTACCAACAGAAGCCTCAGGCCGTGATGATCCCGCCACCCAGGCAAACCCGGCTTTCGTAGATCACCACGCTCTGCCCCGGCGTCACCGCCCACTGAGGCTGCGCGAAGGCAATCTCGGCCCGGCCGTCGGCAAGGACATCGATCTCACAGGGCGCGTCCGGCGTCCTGTAGCGCGGTTTGGCCGTGTACACCCAATGCGTACGCGGATCCTGGCCAGCAACCCAGCTCAGGTCGGTAATCACGAGGCGATCCTTCAACAGCGCCGGGTGATCGTGGCCCTGCACGACGTACAGCACGTTCTTCGCCATATCCTTCTGCGCCACGTACCAGGCGTCGTGCTCACCCGCATCATCCTGGTTGCCCTTGATGCCACCGATCTGCAGGCCCTTGCGCTGGCCGATGGTGTGATGCATCAGGCCCTGATGCTGGCCGATCACCTTGTCGCCTTCCAGCGTGCGGATCTCGCCCGGCTTGGCCGGCAGGTAGCGGGACAGGAACTCCCGAAACGGACGCTCACCGATGAAACAGATACCCGTCGAATCCTTCTTGGCATGCACATGCAGGTTTGCCGCCTCGGCCATCTTGCGCACGTCGCGCTTGTAGAGATGGCCGATGGGAAACAAGGCCTTCGACAACTGGGTCTGGTTCAGGCGATACAGGAAATAGCTCTGGTCCTTGGTGCCGTCTTCGGCCTTGAGCAGCTGGTATTCGGTGCGTCCATCGTTGGTCCATTCGCGCACCTGGGCGTAATGCCCGGTCGCAATGCGATCCGCGCCCAAGGCCAGCGCGTGATCGAGGAAAGCCTTGAACTTGATCTCCGAGTTGCACAGGATGTCCGGATTGGGCGTGCGGCCCGCCTCGTACTCGCGCAGGAAATCGGCGAACACCCGCTCCTTGTATTCCTTGGAGAAATTCACCACCTCCAGCTCGATGCCCAGCACATCGGCCACCGACACCACGTCCACCAGGTCTTCCCGGGTGGAACAGTATTCATCGTCGTCATCGTCTTCCCAGTTCTTCATGAACAGGCCGACCACGTCGTAGCCCTGCTGCTTAAGCAGCATCGCCGCCACGGACGAATCCACGCCGCCGGACATGCCGACGATGACTTTTTCCTTACGAGACATTCGGTCCCTCTCCATCCAGCCAATCTTCCAGGGGCAAGACAACGGCAGGATCGCCGTGCTCCCCAAACCAGGAGTCCACCACGAATCGCGCTCCGCCTGTCGGCGCAGCAACGTCCTTCTCGCGAATCACCGCCGAGAAATGCTGGGCAACCAGCCAGCGCACCCGGCGATGCACTTCATCCACCACATGAAAACGCAGCATGCCGCGCCGTTCCAGCATCTTCAACAGGCGCGTCGTCGTCTCTGCATGATCGATGCAATCCATCTTGCCGGACACGTCGTCATCAAGGAAATCCCCCGGCCTGTCGGCATGAATCGGCGACTGCTCGCCCGCCCAACGATAAAGCTGCCCGATGACCTGGGCCAGGATGGCCCTTTCCTCGATCGGCGACATGGCCTGCTTCAGACGCTCGCCAGCCTCGGCGAGGCGTTCGTCGGAAAACACCACTGTCGCCTCGCTCAGGCAACCGTAGTTGAAACACACCACGACCTGCTCAGCCGCGTGCCCGACACCGAAACACAGCAGCAACGCAGCGCCCAGAACCCACCTGCGTGCCATCAGGCGTCGTAATAGCGCACCAGATCCAGCGGATAGCGCCGGCCGGCAAGATAATCCTCGCAACACTGCAGGATCAGCGGGCTGCGATGGCGCTCCCGTGTCTCCCGCAACTCGTCCAGCGTCAGCCACACGGCCCGCACGATCCCAGAATCCAGGCGCCGCTCCGGATCGAACCCCGTGACGCTGCCGCCGAAAGTGAAACGCAAATAAGTAATGTCGCTGTCGGGCTTGGGCCACTGGTAGATACCAACCAGGAACTCCGGCCTGAAGTGATGGGCGGTTTCCTCAAGCGCCTCACGGGTCACGGCCTGCAGCAGGGACTCTCCCTGATCCAGGTGCCCGGCCGGCTGGTTGAAGCGCAACCCGGTCTCCGTCTCTTCCTCGACGACCAGGAAGCGCCCGTCACGCTCGACCACGGCCGCTACCGTCACATTCGGCTTCCAGACTCTCATCGCCATCCCGCTGCAGACAAAGCCGGCATTTTACCCCGTTCCGGGTGAGGGTCCGCAGCCTCTCGGAATGAGCTAGAATCGTGGGCTCGAAATTTACTGTTTTCAGCTGGAGATCCCCACAATGTCAATGGCAGACCGCGACGGTTTCATCTGGTACGACGGCAAGCTCGTGCCGTGGCGCGAAGCGACCACCCACGTGCTCACCCATTCCCTGCACTACGGCTTGTCCGTATTCGAGGGCGTCCGCGCGTACAAGACCGTCAAGGGCACGGCGATCTTCCGTCTGGCTGAACACACTCAGCGCCTGCTGAACTCCGGCAAGATCTACATGATGAACATTCCTTACTCCAAGGAAGTTCTGATGGAAGCGCAACTGGAAGTGGTCCGCGCCAACAAGCTCGAGTCCTGCTACCTGCGCCCGATCGCCTTCTACGGCTCCGAGAAGATGGGCATCTCCACCAAGGGCGCCACCGTCCACGTGGCGATCGCCGCCTGGCCGTGGGGCGCCTACCTGGGTGAGGATGGCCTCGAAAAGGGCATCCGTGTGAAGACCTCGTCCTTCGCCCGCCACCATGTCAACGTCACGATGCCGCGCGCCAAGCTGGCCTCCACCTACGCCAACTCCATCCTGGCCAACCTGGAAGCCACCGAAGCGGGCTACGACGAGGCCCTGCTCCTCGACACCAATGGCTTCGTGGCCGAAGGCGCCGGCGAGAACCTCTTCGTGATCAAGGACGGCGCCATCTACGAACCCGAGATCGCCTCTGCACTGACCGGCATCACCCGCGCCTCCGTGATCCGCGTGGCCAAGGAGTTCGGCCTCGACGTGGTTTCCAAGCGCATCACCCGCGACGACATCTACATCGCCGATGAAGCCTTCTTCACCGGCACCGCCGCCGAAGTGACCCCGATCCGCGAACTGGACGGCCGCACCATCGGCGAAGGCAAGCGTGGCCCGATCACCGAGAAGCTCCAAAGCCGCTTCTTCCAGATCGTCAGCGGCCAGGCCCCCGAATACGAAGAATGGCTGTCTTACATCTAAGATCCCACGGAGCAACCCATGCCTGAAAATCAGGACAAGTCGAAGCCGATCGAAGTCACCGCCCACGAGTTGCCGCTGCACTGCCCGATGCCCGACGCCCCGCTATGGGCACGGCACCCGCGCGTCTTCCTTGACGTCACCAAGGAAGGCCAGGCAACCTGCCCTTACTGCGGCGCGAAATACGTCTTCAAGGGCGAACTGCCCAAGGGACACCACTGAGGCTCTTCATCGGGCCACAGCCAGAACGGGGGCGGCAACGCCCCCGTGTCGCATGCGAACTTCCATCCAAGAAACACGCATGAGCAACCCGATCTACACATCACCCGACGATGCCGAAGCCGCGTTCTACGCCGCGCTGGCCCGTGCTGACATTGACGGCATGATGGCCGTCTGGTCGGAGGACGAAGAAGTGGTCTGCGTCCAACCCGGCAGCATCCGCCTCGTCGGACTCGCGGCGATCCGCGAATCCTGGCGTCAACTCTTCGCCAGCGGCACCCGCATCACCGTCAACATCAGCCACCCAGTACGCTGGGTCAGTGTCATGACGGCCGTGCACACCCTGCAGCAGCACGTGCATGTGGAGGGCGATGACCGTCTCCACCCTCCCATCATCGCCACCAACGTGTTCACCCGCGGAGCGCTGGGCTGGCGCATGGTCATGCATCACGCTTCCCTCGCGCCCGATATGGACAGCCTGCACAGCAACGACGCCCCCCACGTGGTCCATTGACATCGAACGCACCTGACAGGGTGACCTATGTCGCCCCCCTCTGGCTCCCCGGCGGACACGCCCAAACCATCTGGCCACTGCTGCGCAAGGGATCGGCACCGGCCCTCCACCGGGAGCGCTGGGACACGCCGGACGGCGACTTCATCGACCTCGATTGGTTGCCGCATCAGCCCGGTGCACCGCTGGTCACCCTCTTTCATGGACTGGAAGGCTCGAGCCGGTCCCCTTACGCACGCCACCTCATGCGGCATCTGGCGGAGCGGGGCTGGAATGGCGTAATCCCCCATTTTCGCGGCTGTTCCGGCGAACCCAACCGCCTGCCCCGCGGCTACCACGCGGGCGATGCCGACGAGATCGGCTGGATCCTGGAACGTCTGGCCAATCTTTTCCCCACGCAACCCCGCTACGCCGCTGGCGTCTCACTCGGAGGCAATGCTCTGCTGCTGTGGCTCGGCACCCGCAACAGTGCGACAGCTGGGCTGGTCACAGCCGCCGCAGCGATCTGCCCACCGGTTGACATGACGGCAACCGGCCACGTACTGGCCCAGGGCTTCAACCGCCTCTACACGCGCCACTTCCTGGCCACCCTCAAACACAATGCAGCCGTCAAGCTGAGCCAGCATCCGGGGCTTTTCGATGGCCACGCCATGTGGCGCACACGTACGCTGTACGAATTCGACGACCTGGTGACCGCCCCCTTACATGGCTTCCGGGGTGCGGACGAGTACTGGCGCCAGGCGTCGAGCAAGCCACATCTGAGAGGAATCCAGGTACCGACCCTGCTCCTCAATCCCTTGAATGATCCTTTCCTTCCCGCCCATTACCTGCCTGGCCGACGAGATGTTTCCGACACGGTCCTGCTGGAGCAACCCACGGAAGGCGGCCACGTAGGCTTCGTCAGCGGCGCATGGCCCGGTCATCTGAATTGGCTACCCCAGCGCATACTGTCCTTTTTTCAGACAGAGCGCTGATCACCCCGACGGCGAGGCAGTAAGAGCAGCAAGAAAACGTTAAATTCCGTGCCGTCAACACACCCAGTCGTCATGGTGCACCGCGTATAATCGAACCCTCATCGTTTCCGACCGGAGTCCACAACATGTTCGTTCCCGCCCCAGAGATTTTCAAGGCCTATGACATTCGCGGCATCGTTAACAAGACCCTGACTGCCGAGGCCGTACGGGCAATCGGCCAGGCCCTCGGTTCCGAAGCAGTTGCCCGCGGTCAGAAGGCCATCGCAGTGGGACGGGATGGGCGCCTCTCCGGTCCGGAGCTGGCCGGTGCTCTGGCCGACGGCATCCGGGCCGCCGGTGTCGACGTCATCGACGTCGGCTGCGTGCCGACCCCGCTCACCTACTTCGCCGCCTACGAACTAGGCACCCACTCCTGTGTGTCTGTCACCGGCAGCCACAACCCGCCCGACTATAACGGCCTCAAAATGGTCCTCGGCGGCCAGACCCTGTTCGGCGAGCTGATCCAGGGCCTGCGCCAGCGCATCATCGACGGCGATCTGGTGACCGCCGCCGAACCCGGCAAGCTCAGCCACGCCGACGTGGTGCCGGCCTACGTCGACAAGATCGTCGGCGACGTAAAGTTGTCCCGCCCGATGAAGGTCGTCATGGATTGCGGCAATGGCGTGGCCGGCGCCGTCGCACCGGAACTCTTCAAGCGCCTAGGCTGCGAACTGGTCGAACTGTTCTGCGAAGTGGACGGCAACTTCCCCAACCACCACCCCGACCCCTCCAAGCCGGAGAACCTTCAGGACGTGATCCGCGCCCTGCAGGAAACCGATGCCGAAATCGGCCTGGCCTTCGACGGCGACGGCGACCGCCTGGGCGTTGTCACCAAGGACGGTGAGATCATTTTCCCCGACCGCCAGCTGATGTTGTTCGCCGAAGACGTGCTGACCCGCGTGCCCGGCGGCGAGATCATCTACGACGTCAAGTGCACCCGTAACCTGGCCGGCTGGATCAAGGACCGCGGCGGCAAGCCCACCATGTGGAACACCGGCCATGCGCTGGTCAAGGCCAAGCTGAAGGAAACCGGCGCACCGCTGGCCGGCGAGATGAGCGGCCACGTGTTCTTCAAAGAGCGCTGGTACGGCTTCGACGACGGCCTATACACCGGCGCGCGCCTGCTCGAAATCCTGTCTCGTCACGCCGATGCCAACCCGGCGCTCAAGGGCCTGCCGAACGCCACCAGCACCCCCGAGCTGAACATCAAGATGAATGAAGGCGAACCCTTCGCGCTGGTGGACAAACTCAAGGCCGAAGCCCAGTTCAACGGTGCGGAAAGCATCCTGACCATCGACGGCGTGCGCGTCGAATACGCCGACGGCTTCGGCCTGGCCCGTCCGTCGAATACCACGCCAGTGGTCGTCCTGCGCTTCGAAGCCGACAACCAGGCCGCCATCGAACGCATCCAGGCCGACTTCCGGCGTGCCATCGAAGGCGTCTGGCCGGGCGTCGCACTGCCGTTCTGATCCATCAGGCCGGGCTTGCCGCTCCGCCGCCAGGCCCGGCCTGATGGTTTTTTACACAAATCGCTTCCTCCCTTGTGAGAAAAAAGTGAGACTGGCGGCTGGCAATAGCCGAACAGCCCTCACCGGGACGCCGTCATAAGTTCCACGCCTCGATGGAGGAGCAGCCATGAAGGCTGTGCCCACTTTTCAGTCGGCAAGCTTCAGCGCATCCCAATTCCGGACGCGGCTGATCATTGCCGTGGTTCTGCTGAACCTGATGGTCATCGGCCTAGCCTTTCAATCCCTATACCAGGGGCTGGAGCAGTCGCGGGAACGCGCCATCATCAACACCCGCAATCTGGCGCAATTGCTCGATCACGACATCGCGGCCATCTTTGATCGTATCGACCTGACGCTTCAGGCCCTGGTGGACGATCTTGACGATAGCTTAGCGGGCAAGCACGACACCACGCGCTACCAGAGCATTCTCCAACAGCACTTCTCCAGGCAGCCGGCCCTGCACAGCCTTCTGATCGTCGATAAACAGGGTAGCCTGCTCGCCAGCAGCGGCCAGTTGAACCGGACCCCTGCACTGCTTGCCGATCGAGATTATTTCCGGCGCCACCGCGACTCGGCGTCGGCCAGCCTCGTCATCTCCCCGCCGCTGCAGGGACGTATCGGTGGAGAGTGGATCATCACGCTCAGCCGACGCATCAATACCGGCAACGGCCAGTTTTCCGGCATCGCCGTCGCCAGCATCCGCCTGGCCCACCTGCGCGAACTGTTTGCGGGCATCAATCTGGGGCCGGGCGGGGCGGTAACCCTGCGCGATGCCAACCTCGGCCTAGTCACCCGCCATCCAGCCCCAAGCACATCCGAAGTACAGATCGGCTCCCGGGTCGTCTCCCCCCAACTCGCCGCGGCGATCCGGGCGAATCCCGTGCACGGCGCTTATCTCGCCGTCACGCAGATCGACGGTATCGAGCGGACCAATGCCTATCTGCGCATGGAGCACTATCCCTACTACATCATCGTCGGGCTGGCTGATGATGACTATCTGCTCGGCTGGTACCGCGAACTCACCAAGACGGCAGTACAGGTCGCCGCCTTCATATTGGCAACCCTCCTCATGCTGAGTCTGCTGATCCACACCTGGTCACTTCGGGAGCGGGATCTGAAACACATCGCCAGCAAGGAGCTGGAGCTGCGCATCCTGCTCGACACCGCCCCTGATGCAATGGTCATCATCGATTCGTCCGGGCATGTCCGCCGTGCCAACCAACGCGCGCTCAGCACCTTCGGCTATCAGTACGAAGATCTGATCGGATGCCCTGTCGGAAACCTACTGGCATCCGAGTGGAACGAGCTGACTCAACCGTCCCATTCCGTCTCCGACGTGGACCTCATCGCCCTCGCTGCAGATGGGCGCAGCTTCCCGATCAGCGTCAGCATGACCCCGACTGAAACCGAGAGCGGGCGCATGGCAACGCTGGTGATCCGGGACAGCAGCGAACGCCGCGAGCGGGAGGATGCCTTGCGGCTGGCTTCACTCGTCTATCAGGCGGTCGGCGAAGCCATCATGGTCACCGACACCACCAATCGCATCGTGGCGATCAATCCCGCCTTCACCCGGCTCACCGGCTTCACGCCCGAAGAAGCGATCGGGCAACAGGCTGCCTTTTTCAGCTCCGGGCGCCACGACCACACCTTCTTCCGCAGCATGTGGGAGAGCCTTCACGCCACCGGAACCTGGAAAGGGGAAATACTGAACCGCCGGCGCAACGGAGAAATCGCTGCCGACTGGCTGATGATCAACACGATCTACGACGACAACGGCCAGGTGCAGTGGCGGGTCGGCATGTACTCAAGTGTCACCGAACAGAAGCGTGCGGAGGAGCAGCTATGGCGCCAGGCCAGCTACGACACGCTGACGGATCTGCCCAACCGCCGACTGTTGCTGGACCGCCTGCAGCAGGATATGAACATTGCCGACCGCACGAAGACAGAAGTCGCGCTGCTGCTGGTGGACCTCGACTACTTCAAGGAGGTTAACGACAGCCTTGGCCATCTGGCCGGCGATCAATTGCTGGCCGAAGTCGCCCACCGCCTGGAGTTCTGCATCCGCGAGATGGACACCGCAGCCCGTCTCGGGGGCGACGAATTCGCCGTGCTCCTCGGCGGCATCACGAATCGGCAGCACGTCGAGCCTATCGCCCAGTCGATCCGGAGCACATTGGCCAATCACTACGCCCTCAAGGAAGGCGATGCACGAATTTCGGCCAGCATCGGTATCGCCCTGTACCCTTCGGATGCGAAGGACATCGAAACCCTCTTCCAAAAGGCTGATCAGGCTTTGTACCTCGTCAAGGGCGCCGGTCGTAACGGCTTCAGCTTCTACACAGAACCGTCCACGGAAAAACGGCCGGCAGACTGCCCGGCCGTTCATCTTGAAGCCATTTCACCGACGGAAGGGAAAACCGGCGACGTCTGAGGCAGTGGCGCTGACGCGCACTGCCTCGGGAACATGGGCCTGCACTCAGCCCAGCTTGCCACCCACCCAGCCGGCCACCGCAGCCAGCGCGGCGGGAAGCGCTGCCGCATCGGTACCACCAGCCTGAGCCATATCGGGACGGCCGCCGCCCTTGCCGCCCACCTGCTGGGCAACGAAGTTGACCAACTCGCCGGCCTTGACCTTAGCGGTCAGGTCGGCCGTCACGCCGGCGATCAGGCTGACCTTGCCGTCATTGACGCTGGACAGCACGATAGCCGCCGACTTGAGCTTGTCCTTCAGCTTGTCGAGGGTCTCGCGCAGGGTCGGCACGTCGGCGCCTTCCAACGTCGCGGCCAACACCTTGGCCCCCGCCACGTCGGTGGCCTGGGCGGCCAGATCGTCGCCCTGGCTGGCCGCCAGCTTGCTCTTCAGGCGGGCCAGTTCCTTTTCGAGGGCCTTCACGTTGTCCATCGCCTGGACTACGCGCGCCAGCACGTCCTGCGGCTGGGCCTTGAGTGCACCGGTCACGCCGTCGAGCAGGGCCTGCTGATCCTGCACCAGAGCCAACGCCACATCACCGCACACGGCTTCGATACGGCGCACGCCCGCGGCCACGCCGCCTTCGAGGGTGATCTTGAACAGGCCGATGTCGCCGGTACGCGCCACGTGGGTGCCGCCGCACAGTTCCTTGGAGGAGCCGATAGTCAGCACACGCACCTCATCACCGTACTTCTCGCCGAACAACATCATCGCGCCAGTCTTCTGGGCTGATTCGATGTCCATCACGCTGGCGTCGGTGGCGGCGTTGGCGAGGATCTCGTCATTGACGATGCGCTCGATGCGGGCGATCTCTGCAGCCGTCACCGGCTGGGTATGGGCGAAGTCGAAGCGGGTCTTGTCCGGATCGACCTGGGAACCCTTCTGCTGAACGTGGCTGCCGAGCACTTCGCGCAGAGCCTTGTGCAACAGGTGGGTCGCCGAGTGGTGGCGGGCGGTGCGGGCACGGGCCTGGGTATCCACCTTGGCGGTGACGCCATTGCCGACAGTCAACTTGCCGGTGGTGACCACGCCGTGGTGGCCGAAGACGGTGGCCTGGATCTTCAGGGTATCTTCCACCGCAAAGATGCCATGCACGGAACGCAGCTCACCGCGGTCACCGACCTGGCCACCAGACTCGGCGTAGAACGGCGTGTCGTCGAGGACCACGACACCCATTTCACCCTCGTTGAGCTCGTTGACGGCCACGCCGTCCTTATACAGAGCCAGCACGTTGCCCTTGGCTTCGAGGTTCTCGTAGCCGTGGAAGGTGGTCGCCGGGCCGTCGTACTCCAGGTTGGCGGCCATCTTGAACTTGCCGGCGGCGCGCGCCTGCTCCTTCTGGCGGGCCATCGCAGCGTCGAAAGCGGCGCTATCTACGGTCACATTACGCTCACGACAGACGTCGGCAGTCAGGTCGAGCGGGAAGCCGAAGGTGTCGTGCAGTTTGAAGGCAGTCTCGCCGTTGAACACGGTGGAGCCGGCCGCAGCCATCGCCGCCAGTTCGCCTTCGAGGATGGCCATGCCGTTCTCGATGGTGGCGAAGAAGCGATCTTCCTCCTGCTTGAGGATGTCGGTCACGCGAGCCTCACCAACCTTCAGCTCGGGATAGGCTTCGCCCATCTCGGCGACCAGGTCCGGCACCAGCTTGTGGAAGAAGGCTGCGCGGGCGCCCAGCTTGTAGCCGTGGCGGATGGCGCGGCGGATAATCCGGCGCAGCACGTAGCCGCGGCCTTCGTTGCCCGGGATCACGCCGTCGGCGATCAGGAAGGCACAGGCGCGGATGTGGTCGGCCAGCACCTTCAGGGACGGGCTGTCCATATCCGCGTCGGAAGTCTCGCGGGCCGCAGCCTTGATCAGGGTCTGGAACAGGTCGATCTCGTAGTTGGCATGCACGCCCTGCAGCACGGCAGAGACCCGCTCCAGGCCCATGCCGGTATCCACCGAGGGCTTGGGCAGCGGATGCATCACGCCCGCCTCGTCCCGGTTGAACTGCATGAACACGTTGTTCCAGATCTCGATGAAACGGTCGCCGTCTTCTTCCGGCGATCCCGGGGGGCCGCCCCAGATGTGCTCGCCATGGTCGTAGAAGATCTCGGTACACGGGCCGCAGGGGCCGGTGTCGCCCATCATCCAGAAGTTGTCGGATGCGTAGCGAGCCCCCTTGTTGTCGCCGATGCGGATGACCTTGTCGGCCGGCACGCCGACTTCCTTGGTCCAGATATCGTAGGCTTCATCGTCTTCGGCATAGACGGTGACGGTCAGCTTGTCCTTCGGCAGTTTGAAGACTTCGGTCAGCAACTCCCAGGCATAGGTGATCGCATCGCGCTTGAAGTAGTCGCCGAAGCTGAAGTTGCCCAGCATCTCGAAGAAGGTGTGGTGGCGGGCGGTATAGCCGACGTTTTCCAGGTCGTTGTGCTTGCCGCCGGCACGCACGCACTTCTGCGATGTGGTGGCGCGGGTATAGGGGCGCTTGTCGAAGCCGAGGAAGACATCCTTGAACTGGTTCATGCCTGCGTTGGTGAACAACAGGGTCGGATCCTCATGGGGAACCAGCGAGCTGGACGCCACGATCTGGTGGCCCTTGGAGGCGAAGAATTCGAGGAACTTCTGGCGGATTTCGGCGCTTTTCATCGGCGTGGGGTCTCCGGTTGTCTCAACTGCGACGGTCGGGGAAGAACAGGTATCAAAGCCGCAAATTGTAGCATCCCTCCCTACCGTGCCCCGCTGGCTATAATCGGCCTTCCAAAAACACAAACTCCTCAGGAGACAGCACAATGGGCCATCGCCTGTCCAAGATCTATACCCGCACCGGCGACGCCGGCACCACCGGCCTCGGCAACGGCAACCGGGTTTCCAAGAACAGCCTGCGCATCCACACCCTCGGCGAAGTGGACGAGGTCAATGCCGCCATCGGCGTACTGCTGTGCGAGGAACTGCCAGATGACGTGCGTACGCTGCTGACCAACGTGCAGCATGACCTCTTCGACCTGGGGGGCGAAGTGTGCATTCCGGGCATGGAGATGATCACCGCCAAGCAGGTGCAGTATCTGGAAGACGAGCTCGATCGTTTCAACGACGACCTCGAACCACTGAAGGACTTCATCCTGCCGGGCGGCACCCGTGCTGCCGCCCTCGCCCACCAGGCCCGCACCATCTGCCGCCGCGGCGAGCGGATGATCGTGGCGCTAGGGCAGGAAGAAGCCGTCAATGACGCACCGCGCCAGTACCTCAACCGTCTGTCCGACCTTCTCTTCGTGCTCGGCCGGGTTCTCAACCGCGCCGGTGGCCGTGGCGACGTGCTATGGCAGAAACGTAAGAACGCTTAAATGAAAAAGGCTGCGGATCACGCAGCCTTTTTCATACTTGGACCGTCACCCTTGTTCACCAGTCTACTTTCTGAACCTGGCCCAGCGAACGCCCAAGGAAACGCTCTCCAATGGTCTGGAAACGCAGCGGGATGTCGGTGACGGTATAGCGGTAGGTGGACAAGCTGTCGCCAGGATTGGCGATGCCCATTTCGTTCAGCGTACGGGCCGCCTGCTCGGCCACGGTGATCGCCGAATCGACCAGATGCACGTCCGGCCCAACGACTTCCTGCAGGAGGGGCTTGATCAGCGGGTAATGGGTGCAGCCAAGGACCAGCGTATCCACATTCTCCGCCAGCACCGGCTTGAGGTATTCCTGGGCTGTCAGGCGCGTAACCTCATGATCCAGCCACCCCTCCTCGACCAATGGCACGAAGAGCGGGCAGGCCTGGGAATACACGCGCACGTTGGGATCGATGGCATGCATACGGCGCGCGTAAGCGTTGCTATTGACCGTCGTCGGCGTACCGATCACGCCGATCGCCCGCGAACGGGACTCCGCCACTGCAGCCCGGGCCCCGGCGTCGATCACATCGAGCACAGGAATGCCCCCCGCCTTCTGCTTGACCACCTGTGCTGCCACCGCCGCCATCGTGTTGCAGGCGATGATCAGCATCTTGACGCCCTGCTCGAGCAGGTAATCGGTGATCTGCCCTGTGAAGTGCTCGATGGTCGCCACCGACTTCACACCGTAGGGTACGCGGGCCGTATCGCCGAAATAAACGATGTTCTCGAGAGGCAAGCGCTCCATCAGCGCTCGCACAACGGTTAGTCCACCCACACCGGAGTCGAAGACGCCGATGGGCAGCTTGCCAAGATCAGACATGAAAATGCGGAGGAAAGAGGAGTCGGGATTCTACGCCAGCCGGCCCTTGCTGGTGCGGGGCCGGACTAATCAGTTCTTGAGGCGCTCAATCATTTCCAGTTCTTCTTCAGGCGTGAAGGCGAACTTGTAGATCGATTTCTCATCCGGCAACTCGCGCCAGCGCCCGCCGATTTCTTTCATCCGCTGCTCGATGCGAGCGCATGATATATGCATCAAAAGGGCCGGAGCCTTGACACGCTCACACGTACGCTCCTCACCCAACTGGCGGAATTCCAGCATCTTCTCGTAGAAATCCCGGTGGCGCGGATTGATCTCGATGAGGATGTCGGTACAACCTTTGACGCGCGCCGAATAGACGTAGAGCAGATTGAACAGGGAGGCGATGAGACGCTTGGAGCGGGCCGATGGGTCGATCGCAAATCGACCGAACTCGCAAAGCTTGCGCCCTTGCGCGCGCAGGCGTGCAGCTTCGGCCCCATAGGTGCTGTCAAGCGCCAGCCCGGCAGGTGAGTCGACATTGACCGTGAGGGTTGCATAGACACGGCCGAACAACTCGGCGTTCATCGTCAGCTGATTCGGCTCGTCCTTGGAGTCAAGCTGGCCGTAACCGCGCCACGCATAACGCTTCTGGATCAGAAGTTCGGTTTCACGGCGGCGCTCACCGTCACGCATCAGCATCTTGATGCGGAACTTGTCCGGCCGGTGGCTAGGCGCATCGACCTTCGGATCGTCTTCGGCGATGCACAGTGGATCGAAACGCCATGACTCCATGGCGGTAACTTCCGCTAGAGTTTGCGGAGCCGGAGTTTCGTGTACGGGAAGTTTTGACTGTTTTCGGAACATCGTCACCAACTATACCGCGGCATCCCGGGGCTGTGCATCGTGTTGTTGCAAAGCCCACTGGATATGTTCTGCAAGCAATGGAGAAGCCGCCCCAAGACGCGCCTCAAGGACCTGCCTCACCGCTATTTCACGAGGTGCGTTACCCAACGCAACGGCCAGATTGCGTGACCAGCGCTCGTAACCGATACGGTATATCGGACTACCAGCCATACGTTCGACAAAATCCCTCTCTGTCCAATGGAATAACTCTACCAGTTTTGCATTATCAAGCCCATGTCGCGGGGCAAACTCAGCCTCAACGGAGATGCGGGCAAATTTATTCCAGGGGCATGTTACCTGACAGTCGTCACAGCCGTAAATCCGATTCCCTAGCAGTCGGCGAAACTCCAAAGGAATAGCCTCCTTCAACTCGATGGTGAGGTAGGAAATGCAGCGGCGGGCGTCCACCTGATAAGGCGCGATGATGGCCCCCGTGGGACATGCAGCAATGCAAGCGGAACAACTGCCGCAATGGTTCTCCACAGCTGGATCGACCGGCAGTGGCAGGTCGGTATAAATTTCACCGAGAAAGAAGAATGAACCGACTCGCCGCGACAGCAGCAAGCTGTGCTTGCCCCGCCAGCCCAAACCCGCCTTGTCGGCCAGTGCAACCTCCATCACTGGCGCGGAATCCACGAATACCCGATAGCAGTGGGGAACCGCAGCACTGATCCGGTCCGCCAGCTTTTGCAGACGTCCGCGCAGCACCTTATGGTAGTCACGCCCAAGCGCGTAACGGGATACGTAGGCAAGGGCAGGGTCCGCCAATACATCTGCAGCCGATTTGGCCACGGGCCAGTACGACATACGCACCGAAATGACTCTCCGCGTACCAGGGACCAGCTCCGCCGGACGGGAACGCTTGGTTCCATGTTTGTACATATAATCCATCTGTCCATGGCAACCGGCGGCAAGCCAGTCTTCCAAGCCGGATTCTGCATGCGTCAGATCGACATCCGAAATACCCGCCTCATCAAAACCCAGGGCTTGTGCCCAGTCCTTGATCTGCAACGCCAGAGATGCCAGATCACCTCGTTCATCAGAAGGATTATCGTGTCCCACGCTCATCCCAGTCATGATAATGCCCCCTCCGGGAGCCTGTACCTCGCCAATGAAAATGCCACTCTCGCCGCCGGCGAACAGCTGGCAACAGCCCTTCCCTCACGCCTGACCATCGTCCTGCGCGGTGACCTTGGGGCTGGTAAAACAACGCTCACTCGTGGTCTGCTACGCGGCCTCGGCTTCACCGGGAAGGTAAAAAGCCCAACATATACCTTGGTCGAACCGTACAAAGATTCTAGAATTATCGTATATCACTTTGATTTTTATCGTTTCACCCATGCAGAAGAATTTCTCGAGGCAGGGCTGGAAGAATACTTCGAAGGCGACGGCATTCGTATTGTGGAGTGGCCTGATCGCGCGAACCCTTATCTTCCGGCAGCAGACCTCGAAGTTCAGCTGCAGCTTTCCGCCGAAGGCGGTCGTACTCTTGAATTTCGGCCGTTGAGCGGAGAAGGTCGCACATGTCTCGAACGTTTCGCCGCATCCCATCACCACTGACTCCCCTGCACGTCGGCACCGCCATGCGTCGGCGCTTCATCGGTTCCGCCGGTGCCAGCCTCCTCCTGTTGATCAGTCCGCTGGGCCGAGCCGCCCAAAGCAGTGTTCTGGCCGTGCGGGTCTGGCCGGCCAAGGACTACACCCGCATAACCCTGGAAAGCCGGGACGTCCTCAATTTTACCCACCAGTTGGTACACAGCCCGGAACGGCTGGTCGTCGACCTGGAAGGCGTCGAGCTCAACGAGGTGCTCCAGTCCCTGCCGACCAAGATCACCGGTCAGGATCCGTACATCCAACTGATCCGCGCCGGGCGCAACCGCCCGGGCGTCGTACGGCTGGTCATCGAACTGAAGGCCGAAATCAGCCCCCAGGTGTTTACACTGAAGCCGATCGGCGAATACGGCCATCGCCTGGTACTCGATCTCTACCCGACAGAGCCGGTCGACCCCCTGCTGGCGCTGCTCGAGAAGATCACCCCTGAAGAAGCCGTCGTCGGCGGTGCGCCACCGCCCCAGAAGCCCGAAAGGCCCGAGGAACCGCGCAAGGCCGTCGACGTCGCACGCAAACCGGAACAATCCGCCAAGCGCGAACCGGCAAACATCGAACCACCCCAGCAGGCATCCCGCCCCGCCACCAAGCCGGCAGACGAGGACGGCAGCATCAGTCGCCTGATCACAATCACCATTGACCCTGGCCACGGCGGTGAAGATCCGGGCGCGGTCGGGGCGGCTGGCAGCTACGAAAAGCATGTCACGCTATCGGTGGGGAAACGATTGAAAGCCAAGATCGACGCCGAACCCAACATGCGCGCCATGCTTACCCGCGACGCGGACTATTTCGTACCATTGCAGCAGCGCGTCGCCAAAGCGCGCCGGGTGCAGGCCGATTTGTTCGTGTCGATCCATGCCGACGCCTTCATCAGCCCGACAGCCCGCGGCAGCTCGGTATTCGTGCTGTCCGAAAAAGGTGCATCGAGCACGGCTGCTCGCTGGCTGGCCCAGAAGGAAAATGCAGCAGACCTGATCGGTGGCGTCAATCTGGGCGTAAAAGACGATCACCTTGCCCGCACACTGCTCGATCTGTCTCAAACAGCGGCCCTCAACGACAGCATGAAAGTCGGCAAGGCAGTCCTCGGCGAACTCGGCAATATCAATCGCCTGCACAAGGGCGAGGTCGAACAGGCAAGCTTCGCCGTGCTGAAGGCCCCGGACATTCCGTCCATCCTGGTGGAAACCGCCTTCATCTCCAACCCGGACGAAGAGGCCAGGCTCAACGACGAGGCTTACCAGGACCGCATGGCCGACGCGATCCTACGTGGGCTGCGCCGCTACTTCGCCAAGAACCCGCCGATGGCCAAATCCAAGCTGGCCCGCCTCGATTGAGAGGGCGGGCGCAGGTGGGCACGGTCAGCGAATGCAGACCTTGCTCACCTGCTTGAGGTCAGTCAGACCGTCCAATACCTTTTCGATGCCATCGTGGCGCAGCGTCCGCATCCCCTCTTCGAGGGCGGTGGCAAGCAGCACGGCGACCCGGGCACGCTCCTGGATCAGTTCCTTGACGCGCGCGGTCCCAACCATCAACTCATGCAAGCCCAGGCGGCCCTTGTAGCCTCCGGTACAATGTTCGCAGCCGACCGGTGCATACAGCGTGAACCGTCCTTGTGCATCCGCGTAGCGCTGACGCCAGGCATTGAGAATATCGCCCCGTGCTCGCACCGGATCCTCCTGGAAAGCCGCCGTATGGCGCAGGTCTTCGCAATACTCGTCGAGCAGGTGACGTATCTCCGCCTCATCCGGCTGATAGGCCTGCTTGCACTTTCCGCACAGGCGTTTGGCCAGTCGCTGAGCCAACACGCCCAACAGCGCGTCGGAGAAATTGAACGGATCCATGCCCATATCCAGCAGGCGCACCACCGACTCCGGCGCACTGTTGGTGTGCAGGGTACTGAACACCAAATGGCCCGTCAGTGAGGCCTCCAGGCCGATGGACACCGTTTCCTTGTCACGCATTTCACCGACCATGATCACATCGGGGTCGGCCCGCAGGAAGGAGCGCATCACCGTCGGGAAATCGAGCCCCGCCTTACGATTCACCTGCACCTGACGCAAGCCCTTCTGGGTGATTTCCACCGGATCCTCTGCCGTCCAGATCTTGGTGTCAGGAGTATTGATCGAACCGAGAATGGAGTGCAGCGTGGTGGTTTTGCCCGAGCCCGTCGGGCCGCAGACGAAGAAGATCCCGTAGGGCTTGGTGATCGTCTGCTGCAGGCGAGTGAAATTGTTGTCCAGCAACCCAAGCTTATCGAGCGGCAGCGGCTCACTATTGGCCAGCAATCGCATCACCACATCTTCCATGCCGCCAGCGGTGGGAATCGTCGCTACCCGCAGTTCAATATCGAGGGGCGCAAAGCGTCGGAACCTGATCTTGCCGTCCTGCGGCTTGCGACGCTCGGAGATGTCCAGATCGCACATGATCTTGATGCGGGTAACGATCGGGCTCCGGTAGCTGGCCGGAATCTCGATGTAGGGGACCAGCGAACCGTCCTTACGGAAACGGATCTGGGTCTTTTCCTTACCTGGCCGCGGCTCGATATGGATGTCCGACGCCCCCTGACGATGGGCGTCGACGATGATCCTGTTCACGAGCTTGACCAACTCATTGTCAGCGGCAGCGGACGCATCATCGGTGGAGACGCCTCCTTCCCCTTCATCCTCCCCCATGTCGGACAGCAGCTCAGTCACCGATGCATCATCGGCTCCGGCCGCAAACAACTGGGCCACAGTCTGCATGAACTCCAGGTGCGTGGTCACGTGGAAGACAGGCACCGCCTTCGGAAAGACGTTCTGCACCATCCGCGAGGCCGTTGCCTGCTCAGGATCGGTAACCATCACCACCAAGCCATCCGCCCCCTCCTCCAACGGCAACCACTCGACCTGCTGCACATAGTCCCGCTTCAGGTTACGGAGCAGATCGAAGGGCTTGACCCGGTCTGGCCGGAAAGGCTCATAGGGCACCCCGAAGAAACGGGAAATCGCATTGCCGATGTCGGCCAGCTTGATCCCGTATTCGGTAATGAGCAGTTGCTCGATGGAAATGCCACGCTCCCGTGCAAGGCTGGTTGCCGTCTCGAGCTCCTGCGCCGTCAGCTTCGAATCGTGCACCAAGCCCTCGTATTTGGACTTGGGCTGGGTCAGCGCATGGCGACGTTGGGAGAAGGCAATCGCGAGCGTCTGCCCGAGCCCCTGGATGCCCTCTTCCGCCACGGACGAAAAAGCTTCGCCACTACGGCTATTGATGAGCTGGATGACCCCCAGCACATCACCTTCGTCCTGCCGGATCGGCGCCACCAGCATCTGATGGGACCGATAACCGGAGCGCTCATCCACCTCCCGCCGGAACTCCATACGCGGCGAAATGGCTTTTAGTGCATGCTCATCGTACGCATCGGCGATATTGAGCATTTTCCCTGTCAGCGCCACATAGCCAGCCACACTGTTCTCGGCGATTGGCAGCCGGATAGTACGGATGGTCTGCAAACCGGTCTTGATCCGCGATGAGATCGTGCTGCGATTGTCATCAACCACATAAATGGTCATGCGCTCAGCGGCAAACAGCGCACAGATCTCCGACGAAAGCTCAAAGATTATCTCGTCGATGTTCTCGGTTGCATGAACCCTGTTGGTAACGGCCTGAAGACCTTTGAAGAAGGCCAGGCGACTGGCCACATCACGGCCACTCGGTCTGCTGAGAGCACTGCTACTCATGAAAATGCCATATCCGGAAAATGAAACGTTTCATACAGCCGCTTGACTTGAAGAGACACTCACAGAGACGAACCGGTAACTTCGACGCAACGGGTGTCCCCGGCAATCAGAGCTCGATTTCAAGACCGTTGTACAACGCTTTCGGCTTGAATTGACCGCAATTGTCGGTAATTTCCTGCAGCGTCGTCTGTGCCCGACTTGGCTTGAGGTGGGTAATCCATACATCCGGCTTCGCCTTCACCTTTTCCAGGAACAAGGCCAGCAGGCTTGGACACAGGTGACGGGATGCCAACGCCAGGTCTTGTTGCTCGTCGGGGAAAGCGGTTTCGACAATCAGATGCCGAAGATCGGGAATCTTGTTGATGGCTGCAATAAGCGCATCCGAGTACGCCGTATCGCCAGAAAACACCAGACTGCGCCCATCCACCGACAACTGATAGGCTACCGCTGGCACCGTGTGCAGTGCCGGCAGCATCGTAACCTCACGCCCTCCTCCAATCCGCGCCGACTCGCCGACCCGCATTTCCTGGAAACGCAGGAACGGATTGCTGCGATCGGGAATCGACGAGAAATCAGGCCACACCAGCCAGTTGAAAATATGCGAACGCAGGATACGCAGCGTCTCGGGGGAGCCGTGCACGACGATCGGCATCGAACGTGCGTCACCGACCGTGTCGACAAGCAAGGGGATCATCGCGATGTGATCGAGATGGGCGTGCGTCACGAAGACGTGATCGATGCGCAGGAGTTCTTCAAACTCCAGATCACCAACACCCGTGCCGGCGTCGATCAGCACATCATGATCCACCAGCAGGGCGGTAGTGCGCTGACTGCGCCCACCAATCCCGCCGCTGCACCCGAGAACCCTTACTTTCATCTTGATATCTCGGCACCTCTCAAGTGCGATCGGCCAGTCGCCCAGCCCTCGCGAATAGTCGGAAAAATTCCAATGAACTTCAGCCCCCCCATCCCTGGAACGAGGATCACCGCCGTCAAGTCGCGCTCTTCGTAAAGAACTCCATTTTGACACCGGCAATTTCAATGATGTCATTGTCGTTCAGGCGATGTGCCTGGGCATCCAGGGCGCGCCCATTCACAAGGGGGAAGACGGTCCCTTCAACGTGGGTGATGAAATAGCCGTGCGGACGCCGGGTAATCACCGCAACCTGGGTACCGGGCTTGCCAAGAGTGGTCAGAGATTTGGATAACTCCAGCGTGCGCCCCGCATGCGCTCCGCTGAGAATCTGCAGCATCCCCAGCGCCCCCACCGGAGCGGCAGTATTGGTGGAAGTCAGATCCGCCGATGCATTCGACGCAGAACCCACGTCCGTCGCCACAGCAGCCTGCGCGTAGCTCACGGCCTCACCCTGATCAGCCCCGGACGCCGCACTGTCGACGAGATACTTCAAGCGGTACTTTCCCAACTCGATCACATCGCTGTCCTTCAGGACATGCTTCTTGACCGGCTGCCCATTCACATAGGTGCCATTGGTACTGTTCATGTCCTCAAGAAAAGCGTCATTGAGGATAGTCACGATCGCTGCATGCTCGCCACTGATCGCCAGATTGTCGATCTGGATGTCGTTGTGCGGCTTCCGGCCGATGGTAGTGCGCTCCTTTTCAAGAGTCATTTCCTTCAACACCAGACCATCCATGCTCAATATCAACCTGGGCATCACTCTTCCTATCTACAACCAGCCTCAATCAAGTTCAGTGCCGAGCCGTCCTGCCCGGCGCGACGACACAATGACAACCGAAACATTATCCACGCCCCCCCGATCATTCGCCAGATCGATGAGGTGCTCTGCCGCCAATCGGGGAGCCCCGCCGAGAGCCCCTAGCACATCCGCGATTTCGGTGTCGGGAAGCATATCGGTCACCCCATCCGAGCACAGGAGATAAATGTCACCATCTTGCAGCGGAAAATCAGCGACATCGGCTTCGACACAGGCTGCCACGCCAACCGCCCGGGTCAACAGACCACGCAACTCGACGGGACCGGGAGCAAGAGGGTCAATCATGCCCGCGTCGCATTGCTCCCGCAATACGCTGTGATCACGGGTCAGGCAATCGAGTACATCGTTCCGCCACCGGTAGATGCGGGAATCACCCACATGACAGGCCAACAAGCGGTCGCAGGAATCAGGCAGGCAGATCCCGACCAAGGTCGTTCCCATCTGCCTCAGAAACGGATCCCGCTGGGCCTCGTCAAACACGGACTGATTGGCAACTGCAACTGCAGCCCTCAGCTCGCCCTCATCGATCGCCCCCTGTGCCACGACCATCTGCATGTACGCCATCCAGGCCTCGGCAGCAAGGCGGGATGCCACGGCTCCACCTACATGCCCCCCCATGCCATCGGTCAGTACAGCAAGGCCCAGGCGCTCGGAACAACAGACGTAATCCTCATTACGGACGCGAACACGCCCCACATGGGAAAGCATGGCCATGCGCCAACGCACAGACTGTTGTTGATCCATGGTCGAAGTTTAGGCAATGCGCCTCAAAGAATCTGCCGCTCCGGAACGTTCTCTGTGCGCTTTTGCAGCAAACGGGCAACACCCAACACGACCAAGGCACCCACGCCTCCCGCCACGGGCCTCAACCATGCGGGATGATCGACCAGGATGGAACGCCAGAGCGGGTCATCGACGATCATCCCGCCCGCCACCCACCCCAGCAACGCCGCCCCGAGCGTGACGATCAACGGGAAGCGCTCCATGCACTTCATGATGAGCTGGCTGGACCACACGATGATCGGAATGCTCACCGCCAGACCAAGCCCCAACAGCATCAGGCTGTCTCCCGCGGCCCCCGCTACGCCGATCACATTATCGACACTCATCACGAAGTCGGCCACGATGATCGTTTTCACCGCCCCCATCACAGAGGTCGCGGCGTCGATCTCGTGGTTACCGTCATCCTCCGGCAGCAGCAGCTTGGTGCCGATCCACAGCAGCACGAGCCCGCCGATCAGCTTGAGCCAGGCGAGTCCGAGCAGGCTCGCCGCAAACGCCGTCAGCGCCACACGCAGGCCAACGGCCCCTGCCACACCCCAGAAGATACCGACCCTCCGCTGCTCCGGCTGCAAACGACGGCACGCCAGCGCAATCACCACCGCGTTGTCACCGGACAACACCAGGTCGATGGCCACGATCTGCAACAAGCCAATCCAGAACGTCGGTAGCAGGAACTCGGACATGTAAGACTCAACCGATGAAAAATGAAGGTACTAAAAACAAAACCGCGCCCGGGCGGCAGCCACGGGCGCGGTTTACTTCAGGCGACAGACCTGATTACAGCATGGCCTTCAGCAGCTTGGCCATTTCAGACGGATTGCGCGTCACGGTGAAACCGCACTCTTCCATGATGGCGAGCTTGGCGTCAGCAGTGTCGGCACCGCCGGAGATCAGCGCGCCGGCATGGCCCATGCGCTTGCCCGCGGGGGCAGTCACACCGGCGATGAAGCCGACGATCGGCTTCTTCATGTTGGCCTTGCACCATTGGGCGGCTTCAGCCTCATCGGGACCACCGATTTCACCGATCATGATGACAGCGTCGGTATCCGGATCGTCATTGAACATGCGCATGACGTCGATGTGCTTCAGGCCGTTGATCGGGTCACCACCGATACCGACCGCGGAAGACTGGCCCAGACCGATTTCGGTCAATTGGGCAACGGCTTCGTAGGTCAGGGTGCCGGAGCGGGAAACCACGCCGATGCGACCCTTGCGGTGGATGTGGCCCGGCATGATGCCGATCTTGATTTCATCGGGGGTGATGAGACCCGGGCAGTTGGGGCCCAGCAGCAGGGTTTCCTTGCCGCCGGCAGCAACCTTGGCCTTCATCTTGTTGCGCACTTCCAGCATGTCGCGGACCGGGATGCCTTCGGTGATGCAGATCGCCAGGTCCAGGTCAGCCTCGACAGCTTCCCAGATCGCGGCAGCCGCGCCTGCGGGCGGCACGTAGATCACGGACACGGTAGCGCCGGTTTCACCGGCAGCTTCCTTGACGGACGCGTAGATGGGGATATCGAAGATCTTCTCGCCAGCCTTCTTGGGGTTCACACCGGCGACGAAGCATTCCTTGCCGTTCGCGTACTCCTGGCACTTCTCGGTGTGGAACTGACCGGTCTTGCCGGTGATGCCCTGGGTGATGACCTTGGTGTCTTTGTTGATCAGGATGGACATTCGCTAACTCCTTACTTGACCGCGTCGACGATCTTCTGGGCCGCTTCGGCCATGGTGTCGGCCGCGATGATCGGGAGGCCCGAGTCGCGCAGGATCTGCTTGCCGATCTCTTCGTTGGTGCCCTTCATGCGGACGACCAGCGGGACGGACAGGTGCACTTCCTTGGCCGCGGTGACCACGCCGGTGGCGATGGTGTCGCAGCGCATGATGCCGCCGAAGATGTTGACGAGAATGCCCTTGACCTTGGGGTTCTTGAGCATGATCTTGAAGGCTTCGGTCACCTTCTCGGTGGTGGCGCCGCCGCCCACGTCGAGGAAGTTGGCCGGTTCGGCACCGAACAGCTTGATGGTGTCCATGGTGGCCATCGCCAGACCGGCGCCGTTCACCAGACAGCCGATGTTGCCGTCCAGGGAGATGTAGGCCAGATCGAACTTGGAAGCTTCGATTTCGTCCGCGTCTTCTTCGTCCAGGTCGCGCATCTCGACGATCTCGGGATGGCGGAACAGGGCGTTGGAGTCGAAGTTGAACTTGGCGTCCAGAGCCTTGATGGTGCCGTCGCCTTCGTGGATCAGCGGATTGATTTCCGCCAGCGAAGCGTCGGTTTCCATGTAGGTGGTGTACAGCTTCTTGAAGGTGTCCACAGCTTGCGCCACGGAACCTTCGGGGATGCCGATGCCCTTGGCCAGCGTCAGAGCCTGCTCGTCGGTCAGGCCGGTGAGCGGGTCGACGAAGACCTTGATGATCTTCTCGGGGGTGCTGTGTGCGACTTCCTCGATGTCCATGCCGCCTTCGGAGGAGGCCATGATCGCAACCTTCTGGGTCGCGCGGTCGGTCAGCGCTGCAACGTAGTACTCGTGCTTGATGTCGGCACCTTCCTCGATCAGCAGATTACGCACCTTCTGGCCTTCCGGGCCGGTCTGGTGGGTGATCAGCTGCATGCCGAGGATCTGGCCGGCGTACTGGCGCACTTCGTCCAGGGACTTGGCGACTTTCACGCCACCGCCCTTGCCGCGCCCGCCGGCGTGAATCTGGGCCTTGACGACCCAAACCTTGCCACCCAGGGTCTCAGCTGCCTTGACCGCGTCGTCAACAGTCGTGCAGTGAATACCGCGCGGAACCGTTACGCCGAACTTCTTCAGGATTTGCTTGCCCTGATATTCGTGAATTTTCATGGTTGCCCTTCGATCGAAGTCTTGGCCTTATAAAGGCCGCTCACGCTTGGTTGATGGGACTCTTCGGGGCCAGCACGCACCCCGCGACACATACGCCGTTCTCCCTCGTCCAACGTATGTACCGCCCCGCTTTCCACCCTGCCCGCTTATGCTGCCGAGCTGGCCGGAAAACCATCCTCGACCGACCTGCCTCTTGACATGTCAGTATTTGGATCAACCGATTATATACGAAACCTCGGGCACAACCGCTTTCACGCTGCACCGCACAGTGGCGGCAGGGCCGGGCTATGCGGAATCGGACTTGCGGTACCAGCGTGGGTAATAGCGCATCACCGTCTGAGAGGTCGTTTCGAGGGCATGGCAACGGTCGAGCTGAAAGGGTTTTCCGCCGTCGTCGCCCTCTCCCGTGTCACGCCGGAAAGTGGCCATGGTCTGGATCGCCGCCGTCGGCAGGGATGCCAGCAATTCCGTAAGATGGGTGCATCCCCGCACATCGCTGAACATCTCGCTGACCGCCTTGCGGAAGCCACGCACCAGATTCAGGCCGATCAGCGCCCGATACGCAGGCCCGATGGTGTCGCAACCACCTGGATAGGGCACCCACTCGGAATGAGCCTCCACATCGACGACCTCGAAAGCACTATCGATGGTGACGCGGATGAACAGGTCATGCACCGGGTCGCCGGCCTTGCGGATGCCGGACGCAAGCGGATAGTCCGCATCCTTCGCGTCGGTCAGGCGAGCATCAAGGTCGAACAGGCCATCGTCCCTCAAAAAACCCTGGACTTCGATGCTGCGGGTATGGGCACGACGACGCCCGACAACAGGTTCGGAAAGCGGCATTGAAATCAAAAAACAAAATGACGGAGGACAATACGCAAATGGACCAAAAGAAAATCCGTGGCCCATTTCACGACACGTAACATTTGCCTCTGCTTCGCGGAAAACAAGGCACCGCGCCTACAGACAAACTTCACTAGAATATTGTATCGACTGCGGCGCACTGTTGAATGCCGCGACGCACAACAAAGCAACCGCGATCCCATCGCCTCCGTCTCCATTGATGAACAGCGCGCCAAAGCCCCTCTCCATACTCGTCGCGACGCTTGCCCTGTTATTTGGACCTTCCGTCATGGCGGCAGGGATAGGTGATCTTGTCGTCCATTCCGCGCTGGGCCAACCCTTGCGCGCAGAACTGCGGCTGACTCCTGACGCGGGTGAATCAATCGAGCCGGACTGTCTTTTGATTGTCGCTCCTGCTACGGCAAGTGCTGACGACCTGCCCTGGATCCGGAACGCCCGGCTCTCGCTCCAAGGAAACCGGCTGCGCATCACGACCCGCGAGCCCATCAACTATCCGGCAGCCATGCTCAGCCTGCGCATGACCTGCGGAGTGGACCTCCAGCGCGACTACCCCATCCTTCTGCAACCGCCGATCGAGCGTGCCAGTACGCCTGAGATCAGCCCCCCCACGGCCGGCGTTCCCCCCTCATCGCGCGCTCGCAGCACCCCGGCCCGTAGATCCTCGCAGACCGTTACGGTGTCCTCCGGCAAACGTGGGGAGCATGCCGGCCAACCAACGGTCAGTGCACGCGACAAGACCGCCAGGAGAGGAACAGGCAAGAACCGGCATGGCGACAGACTGATCCTCAGCAAGGACAAAAACACGGCACTGCGTCTCGACTACCAGCTTCCCCGCCCCCCCGCCGCGGCGGACACACCGGAGCCTCCCGCCGGCAAATCGACACTGTCCGCCTACGACGCAAGCATCTCGGCCCAACTGGAACTCGACGAAAAGATCAAGCGCCTCGAGGAATACCAGACAGTGCTACGCCAACGCATTGCGGAACTGGACAGGCAGGAGGCCGCCCGGCACCCTGCGCCGGAGCAGGCGCCCCCTGAGCAGGCCAAGGTGGCTCCGCCCCCCCCCTCGCGCCCCATGCCCCCCGCTACCGCGCAGCAGGCCAATGTCGGCCCTGGCGTCATGCCGGACTGGCTGATGGCACTCGGCGGCATCGTAGCGGTGGTCGCTGGCGGCCTGGCCCTGATGTGGATGCGCAAGCGACACGCCGAGGCCGGATCTGAAACCGCAGTCGATGCGGAACTACCGGATGAGCCCCTGCCCCTCCCCCACGAACCCATAATCGAATCCCACACTGCGGCGGCGGCCACTCCCGCCGCACCGCAGGCCCAGGCCGCTCCGACCGCACTGCCAGCGGTGCCCCCGCCGCAATCCTACGCACCGCAGCCCGCCCAAGACGAGGCTACCGACTGGGCCGCGCGCACGTTTGCCCCGGCCCATCCGATTCCTTTCGACGAAACCGTCGACGAGCAGGATTCGGCCCTCGAACTGGCGGAAATCATGATGTCCTTTGGACGCACACAAGGTGCCGCCGAGACCCTGGCCGACTACATCCGCCACAATCCACGCCAAGCCGTAAAACCGTGGCTCAAGCTGCTCGACGTCTATCATGTGGCCGGCATGCGGGCCGAGTTCGAGGCACTGACCCGTCAGCTCAACAAGACCTTCAACGTCAAGACGATCACCTGGGCCGACTTCAAGGCGTCCAGGGCAGCACCGGACTCCATCGAGCAGATGGAGCATGTCATACACCAACTGCAGGAGTTGTGGGGAACCCGGGAAGCCCAGGTCTACATCCACCAGTTGCTGCGCGACAACCGGAACGGCACCCGTCAGGGCTTCCCCCTCAACGTGGTCGAAGAACTCCTGCTGCTGGTCGCCGTCCTCGACGACACACTAGGCACCTATCGGCCGAACCTGGAACTCACCCTCGCGGACCTGGAGCCCAGTCCGGCCAGCAAGGCAGCCTGATCAGACAGGGTTGTCCACCTCGACGAACTCGGCTTCGACGCCGAAGGTTTCGGCCAGGTGGCGGCCCAGCGCCTGCACGCCATAACGTTCGCTGGCATGGTGGCCCACCGCCAGGTAGGCCACGCCAGACTCCCGTGCCAGGTGGGTCGTCTGCTCCGACACCTCACCGGAGATGAAGCAGTCCACCCCGGTGGCGATGGCCTGCTCAAAATAACCCTGCGCACCGCCAGTGCACCAGGCCACCCGTCGTATCGTCCGCTCGGCATCCCCCAGCACCAATGGCTCACGCCCCAGCCGCGCGGCGGCCTGGCGGGCCAGTGCCGTCAGGCTGGTCTCATGGGATAAGGAACCGGTCCAGCCCAGATCCTGCTCGCCGAAGCGACCATCCGCATGCCAACCCATCAGCTTGCCCAACTGCGCGTTGTTGCCCAGCTCCGCATGAGCATCCAGCGGCAGGTGGTAAGCGAACAGGTTAATGTCATTATTGAGCAGCGTCGCCAGGCGGCGCTTGCGCATGCCGGTGATGCGCCCGTCCTCGCCACGCCAGAAGTAACCGTGATGGACCAGCACCATGTCCGCCCCCTTCGCCACCGCCGCATCGAGGAGCGCCTGGCTGGCCGTCACGCCGCAAACCACGCGGTGCACCTCGGCCCGTCCTTCCACCTGCAACCCGTTTGGGCAATAATCCTTAAATATCCCGACATTCAGCAGAGTGTCGAGATAGCGCTGCAATTCGGCTCTGTCCATGGCCGCCTCCCCTTAACCCTTCAAATTTCCGGATGCCCTCGGGCACCCCCGGTCGCAGATTTTACGATGCATCGCCTGTGGATGATCTTTGCCCAAGCCGTCACCATCTCGGTGGCGATCCTGTTCGTGGTCAGTACGCTGAAACCCGAATGGATCGGCGAGCGCGCCGTGCTGCCCTCTGTGACCATCCAGGAAGCGGCGGCCCCGGCAGCGCTCCCGATGGGGAAAGGCCCCGCTTCCTACGCAGACGCCGCCAAGGCCGCGCTGCCAGCCGTGGTGCACGTGTTCACCAGCAAGGAAGTGAAGGCCCAGCGCAATCCCTTCAGCGATGACCCGCTGTTCCGCCACTTCTTCGGCGACCGCCTGAACAATAACAACAAGCCCCAGCAACGCGCCTCCGGTCTCGGCTCAGGCGTCATCGTGTCACCAGAAGGTTACATCCTCACCAACAACCACGTCATCGAGGCCGCCGACGAGATCGAGGTAGCCCTCAACGACGGCCGCAAGCTGCCGGCCCGCATCGTCGGCCGCGACCCGGAGTCCGATCTGGCAGTGCTGCAGATCAAGACCGACGGCAAGCTGCACCCGATCACCTTCGGCCACACCGAGCAGCTCCACGTCGGCGACGTGGTGCTCGCCATCGGCAACCCCTTCGGCGTCGGGCAGACTGTCACGATGGGTATCGTGTCGGCCCTTGGCCGCTCCCATCTGGGCATCAACACCTTCGAGGACTTCATCCAGACCGACGCGGCGATCAACCCCGGCAACTCCGGCGGAGCCCTGATCGATGCAGCCGGCAACCTGGTCGGCATCAATGCGGCGATCTATTCCCGCTCCGGCGGCTCCCTCGGCATCGGCTTCGCGATCCCGGTATCCCTGGCCCGCAGCGTGATGGAGCAGATCATCCAGAGCGGCTCGGTCACGCGCGGCTGGATCGGCGTCGAAGTGCAGGCCATCACGTCCGACCTGGCAGACTCCTTCGGCATGCCGTCCAGCGACGGCACACTGATCTCGGGCGTCATGCGCGGCAGCCCCGCGGACCGGGCTGGCGTCAAGCCAGGCGACGTGCTGCTGACCGTCGAAGGGCGCAAGGTCAATGACCCGCAGATCATGCTCGAAGCCATCGCGGCGCTCCTGCCGGGGCGCAAGGCCAACGTCGAGCTGCGCCGCGGCAAGGACAAGCTCGACCTGAAGGTGGAAATCGGCCGCCGCCCGGCCCTGTCCCGCGGCGAATGAGCGCCCCCACACCCGATCCCCACGCGCCGGACTTCCTGCGCCGGCACCGCCCCTTCGTGCTGTTCTGGCTGGCCCGCATCCTGTACGGCGGCGGCAGCCAGATCAAGGACGTGGCGGTCGGCTGGCAGGTCTACCAGCTCACCGGCAGCGCGCTCGATCTAGGCCTGGTCGGGCTGATCCAGTTCCTGCCGCGCATCCTGCTCACTGCCATCGCCGGCGACCTGGCCGACCGCCATGACCGGCGCTGGCTGACCGTCGCAGCCCAACTGGTGCAGACCGCCGGCCTGGCCGTCCTCGCCATCGCCAGCGCCACCGGCTTCGTCAGCCGCGAGCTGATCTTCGGCGTGGTACTGCTCCTCGGTGCTGCCCAGACCTTCCAGATGCCGGCCAGCGCGTCCCTGCTGCCGAGCCTGGTACCCGCCGCCGCGCTGCCGCGGGCGCTGGCCCTGAGCGCCTCGGCGATGCAGGCGGCAACCATCGTTGCGCCGGCCCTCGGCGGCTTCCTGTACCTGCTCGGCGCACCAGTGGTGTATGCACTTACCGCACTGCTGCTGGCCCTGTCGTCGGTCTTCCTGTCACGCCTGCCCGACGTGCACGTGGAACGCGTGCTGTCCGGCTCCGCATGGCAACGCTTCGTCGCCGGCATCCGCTTCATCCGCGGCCAGGGCATCGTCTTCGGCGCCATGTCGCTGGACCTCTTCGCGGTGCTGTTCGGCGGCGCCACCGCGCTGCTGCCGATCATCGCCCACGAAGTGCTGCACACCGGCTCCTGGGGCCTCGGTCTGCTCCGCTCCGGGCCGGCCATCGGTGCACTGGCGATGGCCCTGTGGCTAGCCCGCAACCCACTGCGCCATTCGGTCGGGCGCATCCTGTACGCATCGGTGGCTGCCTACGGGCTGTCCATCATCGCCTTCGGGCTGTCGTCCAACCTGTGGCTATCCGTGTTCTTCCTCGCCATCGGCGGCGCCACCGACATGGTCAGCATGGTGATCCGTCAGTCACTGGTGCAGTTGCAGACGCCGGACGACATGCGCGGCCGGGTCAGCGCGGTCCATTCCATCTTCGTCGGCGCGTCCAACCAGCTCGGTGAATTCGAATCCGGCCTCACCGCCGCCTGGTTCGGCACAGTGCCGTCAGTGCTGATCGGCGGCGCCGCCACGCTGATGGTCGTGGCGCTGTGGACACGCCTGTTCCCGCAATTGAGACAGACGGAAACCCTGCACGGCACACCGTCGCGCTAAGGCAAGCACTCAAAGCCCTGCCGATCCCGTCAAACGCCCTGGCGACTTCGATCGTCTTTTCATCAGCCGACCGTCCAAGACACCCATGCGTCTCCGCCACCTCGCCGCCTTCGCCCTGCTGACCAGCACGCATCTATTCGCAGCGCCACCGGCCAAGACCAAGCCCTACGACCACATCGTCCTAGTGGTACTCGAAAACCGTTCCGCGGATGCAGGCGGCGAGCGGCGCATCTGGGACAACCCGGCCCTGCCCTTCCTTAACGGCCTGGCCCGCGATCCCCGCTACGGCGCCCGTTTCACCAACGCCTGGGCCGCCGAAACGCCCTACCGACGCATCCCTGCCGGCTTCGAGCGCCCGCTGTCGGCCCGCCCCAGCCAGCCCAACTACCTGTACCTGTTTTCCGCGAGCAACCAGGGCGTGCTGCCGGCATGGTTCGCCGATCTGTCCTCACCATACCGCGGCAAAACCGAATCCGCCCCCAACGGCGACCGCCTGGTAACCCCAGGCGCAGAACAGGCCACAGGCATTGGCAACCAGCTGATCCCGGCGGCCCGCCGCCCCTTCGTCACCGCCAACCTGGGGGCCAGCCTGCGCGCCGGCGGGCGGAGTTTCCTGAGCTTCTCGGAGAGCCTGCCCCACCCGAAGTGGGACGCGGAAGGCGATGCAGACTCCAAGCTCGATCTCTACCGCCGCAAGCACAACCCGGCCATCAACTGGATCACCCTGCCCGGCGCAGCAAGGACTGACAGCGTTCCGGCCGGGCGCCGCCGCTTCCTGCTCCCCCCGGACGTGAACCTCGCCTTCCACGCCAGCGTCGACCCACAGGGACGCCGCTGGCGTGGCTTCGCGGAGGACGCCGAAGGCCGGCCACTGGACTTCACCCTGCTACCGAACGTGGCGCTGGTGATCCCCAACGAACAGCACGACGCCCACAGCGCCTCCCTCGACGCCATGGACACCTGGCTCAAAACGAATATCGGCCCTTACGCCGCATGGGCCACAGCTCACAACAGCCTGCTGATCGTCACCTTCGACGAGGACGGCTCGACGGACAGCAGCCAGGGCGACGCCTACCATTTCGGGCGCGACCGCATCGCCACACTGTTCTACGGCGCCGGCATCACGGCCGGCGACTACGCCGAGCGCATCGACGCCCTCAACGTACTGGCCACCATCCTGCACGACCAGGGCCAACTGGCCGACTTCCGCCGGGATTTCGCGCGGAGCTGCCCCGACGATGCCGCCACCTGTAGCCGTGAACTGGCCAATCTGCGCCCGATCCTCGATGTGTTCGGCCGCGGCCCCGCGCTGAAGGAAATTCCGCCAGTCCGGGACTGAAACCCCGGACAAGCACTCAAGCCATCCGCGAACCCCAGAAGGCGGCCACGTCCACCATCCGGTTGGCGAAGCCCCATTCGTTGTCGAACCACACCAGCAGGTTGAGCAGGCGGTCGCCGCTCATGCGGGTCTGGCCGCCGTCCACGATGGCCGAGTGGGGGCTGTGGTTGAAGTCGATGGAGGCGTGCGGCTCGTCGGTATAGGCCATACGGCCCGAGCCCTGGCCTTCCACCGCCGCCCGCAGGCGGGCTTTCACGTCGGCCGCGTCGGTGCCGCGCTTCAGCGTCACCATCAGGTCGATGGCCGACACATTCACCACCGGCACGCGGATCGCCTTTGACTCGATGCGCCCGGCCAGGTGCGGCAGCAGGCGCTGCACGCCGCGGGCCAGGCCGGTGGATACCGGGATCATCGACTGCATCGCCGAGCGAGTGCGGTGCAGGTCGGTGTGGTGGTAGCCGTCAATCAGCGGCTGGTCGTTCATCACCGAATGCAGCGTGGTCAGCATCGCGTGGTCCAGCCCATAGGCCTCGTCGAGGATGGACAGCACCGGCACGATGGCATTGGTAGTGCAGGATGCCGCCGACACGATGCGCTCCGCGCCGTTCAGCAGCTCGTGGTTCATGCCGAAGACGATCGTCTGGTCCACGTCCCCCGCGCTGTGCCCCGGATGGGACAGCAGCAGGCGCCGGCAGCCGGCATCGAGGAAACGCTGCAGTTCCGGCCGGTAGCTGTAGCGCCCGGAGGCCTCCACCAGCACATCCACGCCGATCTTGCCCCAGTCCACACCCTCCGGCGTGTCCGCGTGGAAGACCGGGATGTCCTTGCCGTCGATGCGCAGGCAGCCTTCGCCGACCTCGACCGTGCCCGGAAAGCAGCCGTGGGTGGAATCGAAGCGGGTCAGGTAGGCCATGCTGTCCAGATCGGCCGGCTCGTTGATCGCCACCACCGAAAACCCCTCCCGCATCGGCGAGGCCAGCAAGGCCCGCAGGAAACACCGTCCGATCCGCCCGTACCCGTTTATTGCAATCCGCAAAGACATCGATCCACTCGTCACACACCGCATCCGGCCCGCATCCCGGTCGTCCCGACCGGCCTCGACGCATCGCGCGGCACGCGATGCATGACGGACAGGAGCGACCGACGCCCGCCCGACAGGGGCGAGACTACACCCTCCGGGCCATCCGCGTCCGCTCCGGCCCCTTCCACCGCCCCGCGCGGGGAACCACTGCGAGCTTGAGACAGCTGTCTCGTCTGTCTCGATCAGACTGCCCAAATTGAGAAGAGTGTCTCGCCCGCCGACCAAATTCTGATCGCAAGCCCTTGTTAAGAAAAGATTTCACCACCTGGCACAAAGCTGGCTGAAGGAACTGGCCGGCCGTTGCGACACCACCTCGCGCGGCCCGACGACAAGCCTCACCACACCACGCTCAAAGCGGGAGACAAAACGATGAGAAAAACCCAACGCATTTCCCGGCCGCTGCTGGCCGCCTCGCTGGCGACACTGTTCGCCACCGGCGCCCTGGCGGCCGACGCGGCCCCTGCCGATCCGGAGCCGCCCCTCGGCGTCGACGTCCTGGAGGCCGGCTTCAAGTGGCGCCCCAACTACGTGTCCGAGGACATGCTGATCAATGCCGACAAGGACGCCAACAACTGGCTGCACTACGGCAAGGACTACCAGGCCACCCGCTTCAGCCAACTGCGCCAGATCACCCGCGACAACGTCGTGCGGCTGGTGCCCAAGTGGAACCTGTCCTTCGGCGTGAACGACGCCCAGGACAGCCAGACCACTGTCGTCAACGGCCGCATCTATGTGACGGCCAGCCAGAACAAGGTCTTCTCCCTCGACGGTGAAAGCGGCCGCATGCTGTGGAAATACGAGCATCCGCTGCCCGGCGACATCGGCCCGCGCCTGTGCTGCGAGGCCGTCAACCGCGGCGTCGCGGTGTTCAAGAACATGGTCTACATGGCGACCCTCGACAGCCACGTGGTCGCCCTCGACAACACCACCGGCCGCGTGCTGTGGGACGTCGCGCTCGGCGACTACCGTACCGGCGAGATCTACACCTCGATGCCGCTGGTCGCCAACGGCCTGATCGTGGTCGGCAACTCCGGCTCCGACGTGGGCGGCAACGTCGGCAAGATCACCGCCCTCGACCCGGACACCGGCAAGACCGTCTGGCAGACCACCACCCGCCCGACCAGCGCCAACGACCCCGCCGCCAAGACCTGGGCCAACGACTCCTGGAAGACCGGCGGCGCCTCCGCCTGGCTGACCGGCAACTACGACCCCAAGACCAAGACCATCTTCTGGGGCGTCGGCAACCCCTCACCCGACTTCGACCCCCGCGTGCGTGCCGGCGACAACCTGTACAGCAACTCCACGCTGGCCCTCGACGCCGCCACCGGCAAGATCAAGCACCACTTCCAGTACACCCCCAACGACTCCTGGGACTACGACGGCAACAACGAAACCATCCTGGTGGACGACGAGCAAGGCCGCAAGGTGTGGCTGCATGCCGACCGCAACGGCCACGTCTATTCCATCAACCGGGACAGCGGCAAGTGCAACTGGGTGGTGCCGATCGCCCGCGTGAACTGGGTCACCGGCTTCCAGGGCAACTGCCGCCCGATCGTCAATCCGGACAAGGTGCCCGGCTACGACAAGGTCGCCACCGACATCGCCCCCATCCTCGACGGCGGCAAGGAATGGCACCCGGCCGCCTACAGCCCGCTCACCAAGCTGCTCTACGTGCCCTACATCGACAGCTCGATGGATATCCAGGCCAAGAAGATGGAATGGCGGCGGGGCGAGTGGTTCCTGTCGTCCAAGGTCCTCAAGGCCAACCCCTACACCGGCGGCGTGAAAGCCTTTGACTCCACCACCGGCAAGCTGGCGTGGACGCGCCCGCAAAGCACGCCGGCCACCAGCGGTCTGCTCGCCACCGCCGGCGGGCTGGTCTTCTCCGGCGACGCCGAAGGCTACTTCTCGGCGATGCGCGACGACACCGGCGAAACCCTGTGGCGCTTCAACGTCGGCACCGGCATCCACGGCAACCCGACCACCTTCAACGTGAACGGCCAGCAGTACGTGGCCATCGTCTACGGCCCCGGCGGCGGCAGCCTGTGGCCGCTGGTGTACGGCGAGCTGTTCAAGCACCAGAACCGCGGCGGCGGCATGATGGTCTTCGCCCTCTCGCCGCAGTACCGCTAACCCCGTCCCAGCCCTTGCGGCGGGCGTGGCCAAAGCGTAGGCCACGCCCGCGGAGCGATCCATGACACCGCGCACACGCCTTTGCGGCACCTTGCTGGCCCTGCTCGCCCACGGCCAGCCGGCCGGCAGCGCGCCGCCCCCGGCAGAACCAGGCGGCGGTCCGCTGACCGTCTGCCTCGCCGAAGCCAACCCCCCGTTCTCGGCCAGCAGCCTGCCGGACGGCGGCATCGACGCCGAACTGGCCCGCGCCGTCGCACGGCAACTCGGCCGGGAAGTCCGCCTGCAGTGGGTAACCATCCCGAACCGCGGCGGGCTCGGCAAGGCCCTCGCGCAGAACCTCGCCGGCGGCGCCTGCGCGCTGTTCGCCGGCATTCCGGAAAGCGGCGGGCCCAACGAGGAGCTGGCCGAGAAACGCCTGGCCGCCAGCACGCCCTACCTGGAAACCGGCTATGTGCTGGTCGGCGCCCGCACGCAGATCCGCAAGCTCGACGACGCCCGCCGGCTCGGCCGGATCGGCGTGGTCACCGCCACACCGGCCGATCTGTACTTGTTCCAGCAGCACCTGCACCGGGTGCCCTACGGCAACAACGGCGCACTCCTCGCAGCCCTCGCCGACGGCAGCGTGGACGCCGCCGCACTGTGGCAGCCGGCCCTCGCCGAGGCCCGGCGGCTGGGCCAGGCCTCGGCCAGCGACGGCCTGGCGCTGCCCGAGGCCGGCCGCACCCGCTTCGTCTTCGCGCTGCGCCGCAGCGACCCGGCCCTGCTGGCCGACGTCAATGCCGCGGTGGACAGCCTGCACAGCGACGGCCGCCTCGCCGCCATCCTGAGCGCCCACGGCCTGGCGCCGTGATCAAACTCCAACGATCCCCACACCAGAGAACCATGACACACCCCACGTTCCCCACTTCCCTCACCGCCCGTGCCATCCGGCAACGGGCGTTCGCCGTCGGCCTGTGCCTCGCCCTCGGGCTCAGCGGCCTGGCCCACGCCTTCGGCGTGACGCCGGCCGGCGGCGCCCCCGCCGCCGCGTCGGCCAATCCCCTCGCCGGCAACGCCGAGGCCGCCCGCAAGGGCGAGGAGCTGTTCGGCCGCAACTGCCAGCAGTGCCACAACACCCGCGGCCACGGCGGCAAATGCCCGCAGCTCGTGCGCGGCGCCTGGGCCCCCGGCGGCCCCAACTCCGACAAGTTCATGTTCGACACCATCTCCAAGGGCCGCCCCAACACGCAGATGGGCTCCTTCGGCATGGCCCTCGGCGAGGAGGAGATCTGGCAGATCGTCACCTTCCTGCGCGAGGAAGCCGTCCGCGTGAAGGCCGCTGCCCGCAAGGCGGGCGACGACGACGATTCGAACTGGTACTGAGCCCTCATCCCCACCGCACCGTTCGGATTTCCGGATGCTTTTTTCACCCCCTTTCCGGGAATCCGAACGAACCTGTAACCGGAGAAAACAAAACCCTTTAAAAACATACTCATAAAAACTCGGATCGAGGTCCGAGCGGTGGCACAGCTCCTGCAAATGAATGGGCACGACGGCCTCTCCACGGCCCGGCAAACGACATTCAAAAGCATTGGAGACACGCATGACCACCACCGCCATCTACCGCACGGAGCACGATCTGCTCGGCGACCGCCAGGTTCCCACCGCCGCCTACTACGGCGTGCACACCTTGCGGGCCCTGGAGAACTTCAACATCAGCGGCATCTCCATCGCCGCCTATCCGGACCTGGTGCGCGCCCTCGCCCAGATCAAGCTCGCCGCCGCCCAGGCCAACCAGGAGCTGGGCCTGCTCGACAGCGAGCGCACCGACGCCATCGTCAAGGCCTGCCGCGAAGTGATCGCCGGCCAGTACCACGACCACTTCGTGGTGGACGTCATCCAGGGTGGCGCCGGTACCTCCACCAACATGAACGCCAACGAGGTGATCGCCAACCGGGCGTTGGAGATCCTGGGGCACCGGCGCGGGGAATACCTGTTCCTGCACCCCAACGAACACGTCAACATGAGCCAGTCCACCAACGACGTGTATCCCACCGCCCTCAAGCTGGCTACCTACGTGGGCATCTTCCGCCTGGTGGACGCCATGGCCCACCTGCGCTTCGCCTTCGAACGCAAGGCCACCGAATTCGCCGACGTGCTGAAGATGGGCCGCACCCAGCTGCAGGACGCAGTGCCGATGACCCTCGGCCAGGAGTTCTCCACCTACGCCACCATGCTCGGCGAGGACGAGGAGCGCCTGAAGGAAGCCGCGCTGCTGATCCGCGAGATCAACCTCGGTGCCACCGCCATCGGCACCGGCATCAACGCCCACCCGGACTACGCCGGCCTGGTGTGCCGCCGCCTGGTCGAAGTCAGCGGCATCCCGGTGGTCACCGCCCCGAACCTCATCGAAGCCACCCAGGACTGCGGCGCCTTCATCCAGCTGTCCGGCGTGCTCAAGCGCGTCGCCGCCAAGCTGTCCAAGGTCTGCAACGACCTGCGCCTGCTGTCCTCCGGCCCGCGCGCCGGCTTCTGCGAGATCAACCTGCCGGCCCGCCAGGCCGGCTCCTCGATCATGCCGGGCAAGGTCAATCCGGTGATCCCGGAAGTGGTGAACCAGATCGCCTTCGAGGTCATCGGCAACGACATGACCGTCACCTTCGCCGCCGAAGCCGGCCAGCTGCAGCTCAACGCCTTCGAGCCGATCATCGCCCACAGCCTGTTCAAGAGCGTGCTGCACCTGTCCCGCGGCTGCACCACGCTGGCCGACCTGTGCGTGGATGGCATCACCGCCAACCGGGACGCCCTGCGCGCCAGCGTCGAACGCTCCATCGGCATCGTCACCGCGCTGAACCCCTACATCGGCTACGCCAACGCCACCGACGTGGCTGCCGAAGCCCACGCCACCGGCAAGGGCGTCGCCGAGATCGTGCTCGCGCGCCAGCTGATGAACGCCGAGCAGCTGGCCGAGGTGCTGCGCCCGGAAATACTGACCAAGCCGCAAATGATCCCGACCCGGGCCGCCTGAGCAGCCCTCCATTCATAGGAACAAGGAGAACATCATGAAAATGAACCGGCTGACGACCCTGATCGGGATCGCCCTGGTGCTCGGCATCATTGTCGGCTACGCCTGCAACACGCTGGCCGCCACGCCCGCCCAGGCCAAGGAAATCGCCTCCTACTTCGGCATCCTGACCGACGTCTTCCTGCGCCTGATCAAGATGATCATCGCACCGCTGGTCTTTGCGACCCTGGTCGCCGGCCTGGCCGGCATGGGCGACACCAAGACGGTTGGCCGCATCGGTCTCAAGGCCCTCGGCTGGTTCGTCTGCGCCTCGTTCTGTTCGCTGCTGCTCGGCCTGCTGTTCGCCAACCTGCTGCAGCCCGGCACCGGCCTCAACGTACCGCTGCCCGAAGCTGGCGCCGCCACCAACCTGAAGACCAGCGCGCTGAACCTGAAGGACTTCATCACCCACGTTTTCCCGAAGAACATCTTCGAGGCGATGGCGGCCAATGAAATCCTGCAGATCCTGGTCTTCGCCGTGTTCTTCGGCACCGCCCTGGGCCACCTGCACAGCCAGACCGCGCGCAGCCTGGTGTGCACGATGGAAGAAGTCGTCCATGTGATGCTCAAGGTCACCGACTACGTGATGCGCTTCGCCCCGGTCGGCGTGTTCGGTGCCGTCGCTGGTGCCATCACCACCAACGGCCTGGGCATGCTGCTCGTCTTCGGCAAGCTGCTGCTCAGCTTCTACGCCGCGCTGGCCGCCCTGTGGCTCGTGCTGATCGCCGCCGGCTATTTCGTGCTCGGCAAGGACATCTTCCGCCTGCTCAAGCTGATCCGCGGCCCGATGCTGGTCGGCTTCTCGACCGCCTCCAGCGAATCGGTCTATCCGAAGCTGATGGAGCAACTCGAAAAGTTCGGCATCAAGAACCGCGTCACCAGCTTCGTGCTGCCGCTGGGTTACTCCTTCAACCTCGACGGCTCGATGATCTACACCACCTTCGCGGCGCTGTTCGTCGCCCAGGCCTACGGCATCGAGATGAGCCTGACCACGCAGATCACCATGCTGCTGGTGCTGATGGTGTCCTCCAAGGGCATCGCCGGCGTCCCGCGCGCCTCGCTGGTCGTCGTCGCCGCCGTGCTGCCGATGTTCAACCTGCCGGAAGCCGGCCTGCTGCTGGTGCTGGGCATCGACCACTTCCTCGACATGGGCCGCACCGTCACCAACGTGCTCGGCAACGCCATCGCCACCAGCGTCGTCGCCAAATGGGAAAACGCCATCGTCCCGGTCGATGAAGCCTTCGACGACGAAGACGAGGCCCTGCCGGTCGACGACGGCGTTACCGCCGTAGCCTGATCCAACTTCGCCCCCCCGAAACTCGCCCCCCTTGCGGGGGCGAACTCATTCGCCCTCGGCCACAAGATCCGCCAGGAGGACGCATGACTTCGCCCCAACGGAAATCGCCTTCCCCATGTCCCTCGAACTCCTGCTGCTCGGCAGCGTGGCCTTCTTCGCCGGTGCGGTCGATGCCGTGGTCGGCGGCGGCGGCCTGATCCAGATCCCGGTCCTGCTCGGCCACTTTCCGCAGGTCGCCATCCCGACCCTGTTCGGCACCAACAAGCTGTCGAGCATCGCCGGCACCAGCGCGTCCCTGTGGCAGTACGCGCGGACCGTCCGGATCCCGTGGTTCGTCGTGCTGCCGGCGGCCCTCGCCGCGCTGGCCGGCGCCTGGCTCGGCGCCGCGGTGGTGGCCTGGCTGCCCCGCGAGGCAATGCGCCCGCTGGTGATGGTGCTGATGCTGGCGGTGGCCATCTACACCTTCCGCCGCAAGGAACTCGGCCAGGCGCCGACCCGCGAACTGCGCCCGTCCGACCGCTGGCGCGCCGCCGCCTTCGGCGCCGCGATCGGCTTCTACGACGGCTTCTTCGGCCCCGGCACCGGCAGCTTCCTGATCTTCGGCTTCGTGCGCCTGTTCGGCATGGACTTCCTGCGCGCCTCGGCCAGCGCCAAGCTGGTCAATGTCGCCACCAACCTGTCCGCCATCGCCTTCTTCGCCAGCCACGGCCCCCTGCTGTGGGGCATCGGGCTGACGATGGCGGTATGCAACCTGGCCGGCGCGCAAGTCGGCACGCGACTGGCCGTTCGCCATGGCAGCGGCTTCGTGCGCAAGGCCTTCCTGGCGGTGGTGACGGTACTGATCGGCAAGCTGGGCTGGGAGATGATCTAACAGCCGCCACCAAGCGCATCCCGCCTTAAACCTTCTGGTAGATCTCCGCGCCGCTCTTCACGAACTCGACGGCCTTGGTTTCCATGCCCTTGCTGAGCGCCTCGTTTTCGCCGATGCCCTGCTTGGCGGCGAAGTCGCGCACGTCCTGGGTGATCTTCATC
>JAFEDJ010000027.1 GCA_018241685.1 Pseudomonadota bacterium | reverse complement strand
TTGGCCCATTATGAAGGTCGGGGCTGGCGTGGTTTCCACCATCACGCGACCTTGTGCATCGCCGCCTATGGCTTTCTGGTAGCCGAACGGCTGCGTCACAAAGACACCAAAAAAAACACCCTATTCGGCCCGCAACCTGCCTTACCCGAAAATTACATGCCGCGGGGCAGCTCGACGCGCTCAGCGGCATGTTCCCAATTCGATCTCGACGTTACGGTGGGCCATCGCTCAGATACTGGCCAATAGCCTTCAGCGATGTCCCTGCTGCACACGGAAAAGAGCAGGAAATTGATCCATCACTTTAGTGACACAGTAAGATTAACAAATTCACTCACCATAGAATCTGCGGAGTAGGGCAAACGTGCAGCGTAGCTCAACTGTCTCGCCCTGGCCGTTATTCAGGGTCATTAGCCTAGCCGTGTTCCTTGGCTGGTCGGGGGCTGCCTGATCTACGCCGTCAGCGCCTTGTGGTTTTTACTGGTGCCCGGCACTGAGCCCGCGTATCTGACGCACTGGCTACCGGGCATGCTGTTGAGTGGCGTCGGCGTAGGAATGGTGTTGCCTTCGCGATCGGGCGCTGCTGTCAGCCACTTGCCTTCAGACCATTACGCTGTCGGTGGCGCCATCAATCAGGCGATACGCCAAATCGGCTCCGTCATGGGGGTTGCCCTCACTGTGTTACTTCTAGGCAGTGCCCATTTGCAGCGTGCCGACTTCAATGCTGTCTACCTGTGCCACATGACTTTGGCGTTTTTGACCGCTGCCCTGTACCTGCCCGTCAACACCTTGTCCGTGACTCTTGCCAAAGCCCGTGGCTCCAACTCAATTTCATAAAACACAGGGGCACCGAGAGCCTGCCTTGCGGCAGCGAAGTTGCTTGGCCAACCAGCGGTCTGCCATGCGTGCAGGTGATCGGCCGAAGCGGACGTCTAGTGCAAGGGACGTGACAGGTCGCCACCGATCCATTGCGGGCGGTCGCAAAATTCGAAAGCAGTCAGATCGCTCAACGTTCGTTGTGACGCAAGCTGCCGTTCAGCAGGCGCGTGGCTTCAGCTGAACTGCTCAGCCGCCTCCATTCAGCCGACAAAAGATACGGAAGCCGACGGGGGCCAGAAGCGTCAGGATGGCCGTGCGGACGACGTGCGACGCGACCACCAGGGGAACACCGAGGTTCAGGTGGCTCGCCGTGAGCGACATCTCGGCAATGCCCCCGGGGGCGAAACTGAGCACGAGGCCGGGGAAGGCCAGGCCCATTGGTGCCGCCAGCAGGAACGCCAGGGAGGCCGTCGCGGCCAGAAACACCAGGCTGACGGCAACGACGCACGCGATGAATGCCGGCGCCTTGCGCAGGAATCCGGGCCCGAACCGGCAGCCCAGGGAAATGCCGATCAGCATTTGCCCACCGGCCGTCAGCCAGTCCGGCAGCCCGGACAGGGGGACACCAAGAACCGACAGTGCAGCGACGGCCGAAAGCGTGCCAAGCACCCAGGAATTGGGCAGGCGCAACAATTTGAACAAACCGACGCCCCCCAGGCTTGCGGCCACCATCAGCGGAAAGTGCTGCCACTGGACGCTCCTGGAATGGAGTAATGCACTGCTGTCCCCGTGGCGGCCAAACAGTGTCAAGGTGAGGGGAACGATCAGCACGACCAACATGACCCGGGTCGCGTGGGCCGCTGCCACCTTGTCCACGGAGGCGTTCCACAGATCGGAAAGGTTGGCCATCTCCGAGGCCCCGCCGGGCATGGACGAAAAAAATGCGGTGGGTCGGTCGGCCAAACGCCAGCGGACGATCAGCATGGCGCCGGCCACGCCCATCATCATGGAAACGAACGCCATCCCGACGATGAGGGGGGCGTGGGAGACCAGTTCCACCAGAACGGCTGAGGTGAAATACAAGCCCATGTTGCTGCCGATGATCCACTGCCCCCCTTGCCTGGCCCACGGGGGGGCGAGCAAGGGCAGGCCGGTGATGCGTGCCAGGGCTATGGCGTACAGGGACCCCACCAGCCACGGCAGCGGCAGATTGCCGAATCGCCACAAAAGCGCCCCCGCTCCGGCGACCACGATGCTGCCGGCCATCGCTGGAAGCTGACGCAAGAGGCCAGCCCATGCGGTAGCCGGTTCGGAGGCTTTGTTCATCACTGCATGACCCCGGGACTAGGCTTGTCCCTGCGGTGCCAGCGCGGGAGCGCCACGCTCGGCGATCCCACCCCGGTGGTACAGGATCACGGTGGAGATCAGGCCGCAGACTGCCGCGAACGTCATCCAGTATCCCGGGGCCGCCTTGTCGCCGCTGGTTTCGATGAGCCAGGTCGAAATCATCGGCGTAAATCCGCCGAAAACCGCTGTCGCCAGGCTATAGGCCAGGGAAAAGCCAACCGTGCGGACATGCTTGGGCATCACTTCCGTCAGGGCCACCACCGCCGCGCCGTTGTAACTGGCGTACATGAAGGACAGCCAGAGTTCGGTCACCAGCAGGTTCTCGAAGCTGACGTTCGCTACCAGCCAGGACAGGATCGGATAGGCGGTGAGAATCGGCAGGACCGTGAAGGTCAGCAATACCGGCCGACGTCCGAACCGGTCGGATACCGCACCCATGACGGGTAGCCAGAAGAAGTTGGACATGCCGACGCAGAACGTGGTCAGCAAGCTGTCCGCGGAACTCAGCTGGAGTACGCTCTTGCCGAAGGTCGGCGTATAGACGGTGATCAGGTAGAAGGACACCGTCGTCATGACGACCATCATCATGCCGGCAATCACGATGCGCCAGTTGTGCGCGATGGAACTGACGATCTCCTTGAAGGTGGGGTGGTGCTTGCGCGCCAGGAATTCCTCGGTCTCCTGCAGGGAGCGGCGGATCATGAAGATCACCGGGATGATCATGCAGCCGATGAAGAAGGGAATGCGCCATCCCCAGGCGTTGATGTCGGCCGGGAGCAGCCATTGGCTGAGCAGGTAGCCGATGACCGACGACGCCATGATGGCCACCTGCTGGCTGGCCGACTGCCAGCTGACGTAGAAGCCCTTGTGGCCGGGTGTTGCCATTTCAGCCAGGTAAACCGACACCCCGCCCAGCTCCACCCCCGCCGAGAAGCCCTGCAGCAGGCGGCCTATCAGGACGAGGATGGGGGCGGCGATGCCGATGGTGGCGTAACCCGGCACGAAGGCAATGAGGATGGTGCCGAAGGCCATGATGCCCAGCGTCACGATCAGCCCCTGGCGGCGACCGATGCGGTCGATATAGCTGCCCAAGAGGACTGCCCCCAGGGGACGCATGAGGAAGCCCGCGCCGAAGGTGGCAAAGGTCAGGATCAGAGATGCGTATTCGTTGTCGCTCGGGAAAAACGTCTTGGAAATGTACGTGGCGTAGAAGCCGTACAGAAAGAAGTCGAACATCTCCAGGAAGTTGCCGCTGGTAACGCGCAAGACCGTAGAGATCTTCGAGGCGCGGGCTGCTTTGGTGTTTTGCATGGTGGGCTCCAAAGGCTAGTGAGCGTTGTCGTTGGCCGGATCGAGCCCGGTCTGCCGGATCAGCGGGGCAGCGGTGGGGGAGGCGAGGTAGTTGATCAGCGCCTTGGCCGCTTCCCGGCCCTTGCTGTCTGCGACGATGCCGGCGGAGAAGGGCGTGATCTGCTGGGCGGCGTCAGGCAAGGCACCGACAAGATCGATCCCTGGGATCGGCAACAACTCGCTGATCTGCTGCAGCCCGATTTCCGCCTCTCCCCGGGCGACCACCTGCCCCACCGGCTCCGCGGGGATCATCCGGCTCTTGCCCTGGATCTGCTCGGCAATGCCCATGCGCGGGATAAGCACCGTCGACAGGAAGACGCCGCTGGCGCTGTCGGAGTAGGCAATGCTCTTGGCCGCCAGCAGGGCTTTCCTCAGGCCCTCCATGCTTGAGATATCCGGCAGGGCCGCTCCGGCCTTGACCGCCAGACCGATCCTGGAGCGGGCCAAAACCTGATGTTGGGCGTCCAGTACCTTGCCATGGCTGATCAGTTCATCCAGGGAAGTGCCGACCATGATGACGACGTCGATGTCTTCCCCCCGGGCCAGGCGATTCGGAATTGCTTGCGGGGTCTCACCCATGGAAGGTCCCCAAGCGATCACCAGATGGTGGCCGGTCTGCTTTTCGAAGCCGGGCGCGAGTGCCCGGTAGGCGGCAGCAAAGCCGCCGGAACTGACGACGTGGATGTCATCGGCAGCGGCGATTGAAACCATGAGGCCGAGGCTGGCTGCGATGATTCCCCGCAGCATGCTCCGGCCCGGCGTCCAGCACGTCATCATTTGTCTCCTTTGTGTTTATGGTGGGCCGCTGCAATAATGCATTCCACGGATTAAAAGGTTAATTGCATTTATTTCATGGATTAATGAGCCGTGCGCATCAACTTCGAGATCAGCGAGCTCCAGGCCTTCATTGCCGTGGCGGAGAAATCAAGCTTCAAGGCGGCGGCCGAGAGCCTGTTCATTTCCCAGCCCGCATTGAGCCGGCGTATCGAGAAACTGGAGGCCAGCTTGCAGATTCGATTGCTGGAGCGGACGACGCGGCGTGTCTCCCTGACGGATGAAGGCCGGCAGTTTCTGGGTCACGCCGAAGCGGTGATTGAAGAGCTGGAGATGGCCATGCAGGGCATGGCGGAACGGACGGTGCTACGCCGGGAGAGCCTTACGATCGCCTGCGTGCCCTCCGTGGCGAATTACCTCTTGCCGACGGTGCTGAAGGAATTTGCCTCAACCCACCCGGGCGTCCGGGTCAAGGTCATCGACGAGAGTGCACGGGATGTTCTGGATTGCGTGGTGGCCGGACAGGCGGATTTCGGGGTGAATTTCATCGGCACCCAGGAGGCCGACATCGATTTCAAGGCCATTTATACCGAGCACTACGTCCTGATGGCACGCAAGGACCATCGCCTGGCGGGGGAGAAAACGGTGGTGTGGGCGGACCTGGCCGGTGAAAAGCTCGTATCCGTCTCGCAAAGCAGCGGCAATCGGATGCTGATCGATAACGCCCTGGCCAAGGTCGCAAGACGGCCCAGCATCCAGTACGAGATCAACCATGTGACTGGTGCCATCAGCATGGTGGCCGCCGGGCTCGGTGTGGCCGTATTGCCGGGGCTGGCGCTCGGCGACAATGTGTATCCCAATCTGGTGAGCATTCCCCTGACGGATCCGGACATCACCCGGACGCTGGGACTGATCACCCGCAAGGGCGGACGGCTTCAGCCGGCGGCGCAGGCACTGTCTGAACTTCTGGAACAGGCCGTCCGGGCCATATGAGTGGCCGGCGCTAGGTTGTGAGGGCATCTGCCGATGGCTTCTTGCGGTAAAGCATCAGCGTGGAAACGAGCCCGCAGCCGGCGGCGAAGCTCATCCAGTAGCCCGGTGCGGCCTTGTCACCGGTCTCATTGATCAAGAAGGTGGACATCGCCAGGGTCACGCCCCCGAACAAGGCTGCGGCCAGGCTGAAGGCCAGCGAGAACCCCGTGACGCGAATCCTGGATGGAATGAGCTCGATGAGCGCCGGGATCATGGCGCCGTTGTAGAGGCCGTAGTAGATGGAGAAGAGCAGCTGCACGCCCAGCAGTCGGGGCAGGCTCGGGCTACCAGCCAGCCAGACGAACGCGGGATAGGCGCTCGCCAGCGCGAGCGTGGCGACCGTCATCAGGACCGCCTGCCGGCCGACCCGGTCGGAAAGCGCACCGCCGATCGGCAGCCAGAGAAAATTCGAGACCCCGATGCAAAGCGTGACCAACAGACTGTCAGTGGCTGACAGATTGAGGACGGTGCGGCCGAAGGTCGGGGTGTAGACCGTGATCAAGTTGAACGTGACGGTCGTCATCGCCCCCAGCAGCATTCCGTAAAACACCGTCGCCCAGTGGGCACGCAGGGTCGCGAACAGCTCCCGGGTATCCGGCGGGTGTTTGCAGGCATGAAACGCGGTTGTCTCTTCCAGGTTTCTTCGCAGCATGAAGATGCAGGGAATGATGGAGCAGCCGATCAGGAAGGGAATGCGCCAGCCCCATTCGTCAATCTCCTGGGGGGAAAGCCAGTGGTGCAGCCCGTAGCCGAGAGCGGCAGCAAGGACGATAGATACCTGCTGGCTTGCCGATTGCCACGCCGTGTAGAGACCCCGGTGTCCAGGGGGAGACATCTCCGCGAGATAGACGGATACCCCGCCCATCTCCGCCCCGGCCGAAAAGCCCTGCAACAGACGGCCGGCGACGACGAGTATCGGAGCCAGAATGCCCAGGTTTGCGTAGGAGGGCACGAGGGCGATGAGACCGGTGCCGCAGGCCATGATGGCCAACGTCACGATCAATCCACGGCGCCGCCCGACCTCATCGATATAGCCGCCCAGCACGACAGCCCCGAGGGGACGCATCAGGAATCCGGCACCGAAAACGCTCAGCGCCAGCATCAGGGAGGCGAACTCGCTGCCCGATGGGAAAAAGGTCCGGGAAATATTGACGGCGAAGAAGCCGAAAAGGAAGAAGTCAAACTGCTCGAGGAAGTTGCCGCTGGTCACCCGCAAAATCGCCCTGACACGGGACTGGCGAGCGGACCCGGATTCTTCGGCATTTTTCTCCTGGCTTTCCGGGTCCATCTCTTCTCATGGCGGGCGACGAGGTCAGTGCTCGGGATGATATCGCCGGGTTGGCGCCAATGGCAGCTTCCGGGAAACGCGGTGGACCGGTGATGACTTTGGAAACAGGCTTTGGACCGTCCGCTTCGGGCCGAAGGCAAACGTTCTCAGCTTTCGGTGCTACCGCCTTCCGCTCCCTCGCGTCACGTTTCAAGCCCACCCCTCCAGCCTTGCCGCGCCGCGCATTGACATCACGATGCGGCGGCGTATTCTCAAAAGACACGCGGCCCATTTCGGGTGGGCCATGGCGGGAGATAGAGTCCGGCGGATGTTCGAGGCGCTCCACGGAGTGACCCTTCGGCCCAGCAGTGGCCGCACCGGCCGGTTCGCGATCCATCTGGAGGAGGAATCGTTCGATGTGGAAATCCCTGCACATTGATCCCAAGAAGTGCACCGGCTGCCTGCAGTGTGAAATGGCATGTTCGGTGGAGCACACCGGGGTCATCAATCCTTCCAAGTCGCGCATCAAGGTCTTCAGTTTCGAGACCGAGGGGCGCAAGGTTCCCTACACCTGTACCCAGTGCACCGAGGCCTGGTGCATGAACGCCTGTCCGGTGGATGCGATCCGCCTCGATGCGGCGACGGGCGCCAAGCAGGTCTTCGACGACGTTTGCGTCGGCTGCAAGGTCTGCACGATCGCTTGCCCCTTCGGCACCGTCAATTACAACCAGGACACCGGCAAGGTCCAGAAATGCGACCTGTGCGGCGGCGATCCGGCCTGCGCTGCAGCCTGTCCGACCGCGGCGATCACCTATGTGGACGCCGACTGGACCGGCTTCGACCGCATGCGGGCGTGGGCGGCCAAGGCCAACACGGCCGTCACGGAATAAGGAGGCGACCATGGGCTGGAACAGGAAAGTGCTGCGTGTCGACCTCATTGCCGGCACCTGCAAGGAAGAGCCGCTCAACATGGAGTGGGCCGACGAATACCTCGGCTCCCGCGGGCTGGCGACCAAGTACCTGGTGTCGGAGATCGACCCGAAGGTGGATCCATTGTCGCCGGACAACAAGATGATCATGTCCACCGGGCCGCTGACCGGCACGATGGCGTCCACCGGTGGGCGCTACACGGTGGTCACCAAGGGGCCGCTGACGGGGGCCGTGGCGTGCTCCAACTCCGGCGGCTTCTTCGGTGCCGAGATGAAGTTTGCCGGCTGGGACATGATCATCTTCGAAGGCCGCTCGCCGAAGCCGGTGTATCTGTACGTCGAGAACGACAAAGCCGAACTGGTCGATGCCGCCGACCTATGGGGCAAGAGCTGCTGGGAGACCGAGGAGGCGATCAAGCATCACCACCAGGACCCGCTGATCCGCGTGTCGTCCATCGGCCTGGCCGGCGAGAACCAGGTGCTGTTCGCGTGCATCGTCAATGACCTGCACCGGGCGGCGGGGCGCTCCGGCGTCGGCGCGGTGATGGGCTCGAAGAACCTGAAGGCGGTGGCCCTGCGCGGCACCAAGGGCGTGTCCGGCATCAAGGACATGAAGGCCTTCATGAAGATCACCAACGAGAAGAAGAAGATCCTCGCCGACAACGCGGTGACCGGCCAGGGGCTGCCGAAGTACGGCACTCAGGTGCTGATGAACGTGATCAACGAGATCGGTGCGCTGCCGACCCGCAACCACAAGGACGTGCAGTTCGAGGACGCCGGCAAGATCTCCGCCGAGGCCATGCACGAGAAGCGGCCCACCGACGGCAAGCCGCAACTGGTCACCAACGCGGCCTGCTTCGGCTGCACCATCGCCTGCGGGCGCATCGCCGAGATCGACAAGGGCCACTTCACGGTGGTGAACAATCCCAAGTACTGGGGTGCGTCCGGCGGCCTGGAGTACGAAGCGGCCTGGGCGCTCGGCGCCGCCAATGGCGTCGGCGACCTGGAGGCGCTGCAGTACGCCAACCTGCTGTGCAACGAGCAGGGCATGGACCCGATCTCCTTCGGCGCGACCATCGGCGCGGTGATGGAGCTCTACGAGATGGGCGTGCTGACCAAGGAGCAGCTCGGCACCGAGGCGCCTTTCGGCTCCGCCGCCGCGCTGGCGCGCCTGGCTGAGATGACCGCCCGCGGCGAGGGCTTCGGCAAGGAGATCGGCCAGGGTTCCCGGCGCCTGTGCGCCAAGTACGGCCACCCGGAACTGTCGATGACCGTCAAGGGCCAGGAATTCCCGGCCTACGACGCCCGCGGCATCCAGGGCATGGGCTTGGCCTATGCCACGTCCAACCGGGGTGCCTGCCACTTGCGTGGCTACACGGTGGCGTCGGAAGTGCTGGGCATTCCGGTCAAGACCGATCCGCTCACCACCGAGGGCAAGCCGGAGCTGGTGAAGGCCTTCCAGGATGCGACGGCGGTGTTCGACGCGGCAGGGATCTGCGTGTTCACGTCCTTCGCGTGGACCGTGGCCGATGTGCAGCCGCAGATCGAAGCGGCCTGCGAAGGCGACTGGTCGATGGAAAAGCTCAACGCGATGGGCGAGCGGATCTGGAACATGGAGCGCTTGTTCAACAATGCGGCGGGCCTGACCAGCAAGGACGACAACCTGCCGCCGCGCCTGACCACCGAACCGGCCAAGACCGGTCCGGCCAAGGGTCTGGTGAACGGCCTCGCGACGATGCTGCCGGAGTACTACAAGCTGCGTGGCTGGACGCCGGACGGGGTGCCGACCGTCGAAACCCTGGAGCGCCTGGGGCTCTGAAGAGCGGGATGGCGGGGCAGGTGTCCCGCCATTCTTCTTCAGCTTCCTGTTTCCTGCGCCGACGCGGCCATACGGCACGCGTCGGCGCGATCCTGATCCGAGGACTCCCCGATGAAACACCTCATCCTGGGCAACGGGCCGGCGGGCGTGGTGGCCGTCGAAGCCCTGCGCCGCGCCGCGCCGCGCGACGAGATCGTGATGGTCGGCTGCGAGAGCGAGCCGTCCTATTCGCGGATGGCGATTCCCTACCTGCTGGAAGGCAACATCGACGAATCCGGCACCTGGCTGCGCAAGACACCGGATCATTTCGGCAAGCTCGGCGTGCGCCAGCTCAATGCCCGGGCGGTGGCGCTGGATGCCGCGCAGCAGCGCGTGCTGTTCGCCGACGGCCATTTCGAGAGCTACGACCGCCTGCTGGTGGCGACCGGCTCCCACCCGGTGCGCCCGCCGATCCCCGGCGTGGATCTGCCGGAGGTACAAACCTGCTGGACGCTGGCCGATGCGCGGGCCATCGCCGCCCATGCCAAGCCCGGCGCGCGGGTGATCCAGCTCGGTGCCGGCTTCATCGGCTGCATCATCATGGAGGCGCTGGCCAAGCGCGGCGTCGAGCTGACCGTCGTCGAGATGGGCGACCGCATGGTGCCGCGCATGATGACGCCCAAGGCCGGCGGCATGATCAAGCGCTGGGTGCAGGAGAAGGGCATCCGTGTCGTCACGTCGGCGGGGGTTGAGCGTATCGAACGGGGCGATGCCGGCGGCGCGCCGCTGACGGTCAAGGTGTCCACTGGTGATCTGCTGCCCTGCGACCTGCTGATTGTCGCGGCCGGTGTGGCGCCCAACATCGCCTTCCTGGATGCGACGCCAGTGCATGTGGCCAAGGGCGTGCTGGTGGATGCGCGCATGGAGACCTCGGTGCCGGGCATCTTCGCCGCCGGCGACGTGGCCGAGGCGCCGGACCTGTTCACTGGCGCCCATCTGGTGTCGGCCATTCAGCCCAACGCGGCCGATCAGGCCCGCGTGGCGGCGATCAACATGGCCGGCGGTAATGCGCGCATGCCGGGCGTGCTGGCGATCAACGTGCTGGATACCCTGGGGCTGATCTCCACGTCCTTCGGGCAATGGTGGGGCGAACCGGACGGGCAGGGTGTCGAGCACGTGGACGAGGCGGCCTACCGCTACCTCAGCCTGCAGTTCAAGGATGACGTGTTGATCGGCGCCACCTCCATCGGTATGACTCAGCACGTTGGTGCGCTGCGTGGGCTGATCCAGGGCAAGCTCAAGCTCGGCCCGTGGAAGGACGTGCTGCTGCAGGCGCCGCAACGTTTCTTCGAGGCCTACCTGGCGGCAACGCAGCCGGACTCGGTGGCCCGTCATCACCCGGTGGCCGCCTTCGCATGAGAGTCGTCTTCAAGCTGTTCGCGTCGCTGTCCGACTACCTGCCGGCCGAGCGGCGCGGCAACCGCATCGAGCTCGACGTGCAGCCCGGCACGACGGTCGGCGACCTGATCGCGCGCTACCAGCTGCCGGAGAAGAGCGCGCACCTCGTGCTGGTGAACGGCCATTACATCGCGCCCGCCGGGCGCCCCGAACACGCGCTGCAGGAGGGCGACGAACTCGCCATCTGGCCGCCGATTGCCGGAGGCTGATGCTTGCTGCGGGGGGAGGATGTGTGCGCGCCGGGTGGCTTCGTGCGGGAAGTCGGCGCGACATTGGCGGAGTTTGAACGGGGCCTGCGGCTGGCGCTGCCGCATGGCGTCAGCACGCTGGAGCCGGGCCGGCTGCGGGCTGATGACGGCTGCGCGGTACTGGAGGTTGAACTCAGCGAGATGCCGGAGCGTTGCATCGGCCTGTTCCGCCTGCCAGTGCTGCATGCGCGCCTGCGCTTCACTGCGGGCGACCGCGCCGCGCGCAGGGCGCTGCTGGCCCGCATCGATCTCGCGATGCAGCGCGGCGGCGGCTGAGCCGGGTTTTTTTACAAATAAGTTCCGCGCATGAACGGACTCACGCAGGCTTTTTCCGACGCCTTTGCCTTGCTAACCGGTTTCGACCAGCAGGTCGCCGGGATCGTGCTGCTGTCCCTGCGGGTCAGCGGCCTGGCGGTGCTGCTCGGTACGCTGCTCGGGCTACCGCTGGGGGCTTGCCTGGGCGTCGGGCGCTTTCCCGGCCGGACGGCGCTGGTGGTGATTCTCAACGGCTGCATGGGCCTGCCTTCGGTGGTGGTGGGGGTGGTGGTCTATCTGCTGCTGTCGCGCTCCGGGCCGCTGGGTGAGTTGGGCCTGCTGTATTCGCCCACGGCGATGGTCGTCGCCCAGAGCCTGCTGGTGGTGCCGCTGATGGCGGCCATCGCCCGGCAGGTCGTCGAGGATGCCTGGCGGGAATACGAGGAAGAGCTGACAGCGATGCGTTTCGGCTGGTTTGACAGCGTGCGCGTGCTGCTCCATGACTGCCGCCATTCCCTGCTGGTGGCGGTACTGGCCGGTCTGGGGCGGGCCATGTCCGAGGTGGGGGCGGTGATGATCGTCGGTGGCAACATCGACCGCTCCACCCGCACGATGACCACCGCGATTGCGCTGGAAACCAGCAAGGGCGACTTGCCGTTGGCCATCGCGCTGGGCTTGGTGTTGCTGTCGGTGATCCTGCTGCTCAACGGTGTCGCCCACGCGCTGCGCCAGTGGGCGCTGAGGCGCTACGCATGAGGGCGGACGACGTGGTGCCGGCGCCATCCCTGTTTCCGCTGCGCATCCATGAGCTGCGCTGGCAGGCCGGCGGGCACGCGGTGCTCGACGGGCTCAGTATGGAACTGGGCGGCGAGGGCATCACCATCCTGCTCGGCCCCAACGGGGCGGGCAAGAGCGTGTTGCTGCGTACTTTGTGCGGCCTGCTCGAAGCGGACAGCGGCGAGATTCATTGGGGAGGCGATGGCGGTCGTCCCGAGTTCGGCGTGGCGATGGTTTTCCAGCAGCCGAAGATGCTGCGCGATTCGGTGCTTGCCAACGTGGAGCTGGCGTTGTGGCCGCAGCGCGTGCCGGCGGCGGAGCGGCGCCAGCGGGCCCGTGCGGTGCTCGAACGTGTCGGCCTGGTCCATCGGGCCGATGACGGCGCCCGCGGGCTGTCCGGCGGCGAGCGTCAGCGCCTGGCGCTGGCACGGGCCTGGGTGACGCGGCCGCGCCTGCTGCTCCTCGACGAGCCGACCGCCAGCCTCGATCCATCGTCGGTGGAGGCCATCGAGCGCATCGTGCGGGAGATCCGTACCGAGGGCACACGTATCCTGATGACCACCCACAACCTCGGCCAGGCCACCCGGCTCGCCGACGACGTGGTGTTCATGGACGCCGGGCGCGTCTGCGAACACGCCCCGGTCCAGCGTTTTTTCGCCCGTCCGGCCTCCCAGGCCGCGCGGCTCTACATCCAGGGAGAACTACCATGGCGTATGGCGTTTTGAAGTTCATCAAATCGGCTGTGCTGGGCCTGGCGGTGCTGGTTTCGGCGGCCCAGGCCGGCGAGACCATCGTGGTCGCGTCCACCACGTCCACCGAGCAGTCGGGGCTGTTCAATTTCATCCTGCCGATCTTCGAGAAGGAAAGCGGCATTGCCGTGAAGGTGGTGGCCCTGGGCACCGGCCAGGCGCTGGACGTGGGGCGGCGCGGCGATGCGGACGTGGTGCTGGTGCATGACCGGCCCGCCGAGGACAAGTTCGTCGCCGATGGTTACGGCGTCGAGCGCAAGGATGTGATGTACAACGATTTCGTGCTGGTCGGCCCAGTGGCCGACGCGGCCGGCGTGAAGGGGGCGAAGGATGCGACGGACGCCTTCGCGCGCATCGCCCGCAAGGGCAGCCCGTGGGTGTCCCGCGGCGACCGCAGCGGCACCCACGCGGCGGAGCTGCGTTTCTGGCAAGCGGCGGGCGTCGAGCCGAAGGGGCAGGGCTGGTACAAGGAGGCCGGCTCCGGCATGGGGCCGACGCTGAACATGGCGGCCGGCATGGGCGCCTACACGCTGGCCGACCGGGGCACCTGGGCCAGCTTCAAGAACCGCCAGGATCTGGCCATCCTGTATGCGGGCGATCCCAAGCTCTACAACCCCTATGGCGTGATGCTGGTGAACCCCGCCAAACATCCGCACGTCAAGAAGGCCGCTGGCGAGAAGTTCATCGCCTGGCTCACGTCGGCGGACGGCCGGCGGGCGATCTCGGCCTATCGCATCGGCAACGAGCAGCTGTTCTACCCCTTGCCGAAGTAGCGGGGCTTACTCGGCCTTCGGCTGCGACAGAATGGCGTGGCCGTGCTCCAGGCGCTCCACCTGGGCCAGCGTCGACACCGGGACGCCGAGCGCCTCGATGTGCTCGCGGCCCTGCTTGAAGCGCTTTTCCACCACGAAGCCGGCGCCCAGCACCTCGGCACCGGCTTCCCGCACCATGTCGATCAGGGCGGTGGCGGTGCGGCCGTTGGCAAGGAAGTCGTCGACGATGACAATCCGCTGGCCGGCCTTGATGTAGCGCTGGGAGATCACCAGCTGGGTATGGCCGCCCTTGGTCGGCGACGGGATGATCCGCGAGATTGCCGGCGCTTCCACCTGCGGCGAGTACTTCTTGGCATACACCAGCGGCACGCTGAGGGTCTGGGCGACGATCAGCGCCGGCGCGATGCCGCTCGCCTCGGCGGTGAGGATCACGTTGGGCTGGAAGAAGGACAGGCGCCGCGCCAGTTCATGGGCCAGCTCGAAGATGAAGGCCGGCTCGATGCGGTGGTTCAGGAAATGGTCGATGCGCAGGATCTGGCCGTTCTCGACGGTGGCTTCCTTTTCGATGCGATGGACCAGCGGGGCGTAAGGGGCGGTGAGATCGAGATGGGGACTCATGGTGTGGCTCGGTTTGCGTAGCGCCGGCGGTCGGATGGCCGCCTGCACGACGAGTTTATCAATTGGACTTTGCTGAGCCTGTGGCAGTTTCCGCAAGACGTTGCAGGTGGCCGCGCACCAGCGCGATGTGCTCGCGCAGGGTGTACAGCTCGGTGCTGAAGGCCAGCGGCAGCTTGCGATGCAGCGCGCGCTGCTCGATGCGGTCGACGCGCAGGATGAAGGCGTCGATGGCCTCTGCGTTGTGGGCGGCGGCGGGGCTCTGGTCGAGCTCGTTCTCCAGGTATTTCAGCTCCCCGTACCAGCGGTAGATGCGGGAACGGATGCGCCAGTTGTAGATGCCCGGCAGCACCTTGGAGAGGGGGATCACCACCGCCACCAGCGGTAGCAGCATGACGATCAGGCGGTCGATCAGCACCGCCAGCCAGAACGGCAGGTAGCGCTGCAGCAAGGGCGGGCCGCTTTCGTAGAAGCGGCGTGCCGACGGGTGCAACGGCAGCGCGTGGTCCTGCGGCGCCGGGAAGGCGCCGGCCGCCTGCAGCAGGCCCGGCGCGCTGTGGATCTCGCGGGCGTGCTTGAGGAGCAGGGTGACGATGGCCGGATGGATGTCGGCCTTGACCACCAGGTTGGCGGTGGCGGCGAGCAGGTGGATGTCCTTGGCCGGCCGGTCGTCGGCGATGTCGATGGCGCCGCGGGGCAGGGTGACCGTCAGCAGGTGCGGAAAGTGGCGCACGTAGCCTTCCGCCTGGACGAAGTCGAGCAGCTTGATGCCTTCCCTGTGGAGCAGCGCATCCACCACCGGCGCCTGCGGCGCGCCGACCACGAAGAAGGCATCCACGTCGCCGCGCTTGAGGGCGTCCACCGCCTCCATGCCGCCGATGGCCACCAGCGTCGGGTCGTGGGTGGCGAAGCCGTTGGCGGACAGCAGCTGCAGCGCGAAGAGCTGGGCGCCGCTGCCCTGCACGCCGACGGCGATCTTCTTGCCTTTCAGCTGGGTCAGGCGCTCGTAGTCGTCCTTGCCCCGGTAGAAAACCCACACCGGCTCCAGATACATGCTGCCGAGGGTGGCCAGGTCTTCCGAATCGGGCTCGTTGGCGATGCCGCCCTGCACGAAGCCGGCGTCCACGCTGTCGTCGGTCTTCAGGCGCATCAGGTTCTCGACCGCACCGGTGGACGGGCGCAGTTCGACCTCGATGCCCTCCTGGGCCAGCTTGGCTTTGTAGCGCTCGCCGAAGAACTGGTAGGCGCCACCGGCAGCCCCCGTACTGATGACGATCTTTTTCGGCGGCGCGGGCCGCACGAACTGCCAGGCCAGCACAAAGGCGGCAATGACCAGCGCGATGGCCGGCAGAGCGAGGACGAGGAGGTCGCGACGGCTGCTGGTGGCGGTCAGGCGGCGCATGGGGAGCTCCTGTGACGGCGGGTGGATTCAGGGGGGCGAATGTTACGCCTGTCCGGCGTGCTGCGGCGGCCGGCGGCTGGCCGAAATGCACCGGGAGCGTGCCTCGTTCCAGGATTTTCCCGTTGATGGTGCGCTGCCGCATGAGATGCCGTTTTGCGCGTATTCGTAAGCCCATGATTTTTATGGGAAGGCGGTGCATGATTTAACTGGCATACATGCTGCTAACTTGGATTCTGTCTTGTATCCAAGTTTGGGTGCTAACTGTGAATGCCAGCCTGCCACGTGTATTGACGATCGCCTCCCTGCTCGAAGGCTACCGGAGCGGGCGTTTCCTTCCCGGCGACCTGGTGCGTGCGTTGCTGGCACGGATCGCCGCCGCCGATGATCCGGCGGTGTGGATCAGCGTGGCGTCCCACGCCGATCTGCGCGAGCGGCTGGCGGAAATGGATGCCAGCCTGCTGGCCGACCCGGTGGCCGCTCTGGCCCGCCGGCCGCTGCTCGGCGTGCCCTTCGCGGTGAAGGACAACATCGACGTGGCGGGCTTCAGGACGACCGCCGCCTGCCGCGAATTCGCCTACCTGGCCGAGCGCTCGGCTGACGCGGTGCGGCGCCTGGAGGAGGCCGGTGCTGTCGCGCTGGGCAAGACCAACCTCGACCAGTTCGCCACCGGCCTGGTCGGCACCCGCTCACCGTATGGCGCGGTGTGCAATCCCTTCCACCCGGACTACATCTCCGGCGGTTCGAGTTCCGGTTCGGCGGCGGCGACGGCGCTCGGGCACGTGGCCTTCGCGCTCGGCACCGATACGGCCGGGTCGGGCCGGGTGCCGGCGGGCTTCTGCAACCTGGTCGGGCTCAAGCCGACGCCGGGCCTGATCGACACCGGCGGCGTGGTGCCGGCCTGCCGTAGCCTGGACTGCGTGTCGATCTTCGCCCACACCGTCACCGATGCCTGGCAGGTGCTGGCGGTCACCGCGGATGGGGCGGTTCCGGCCCGCGGGCTCAAGCCCCGCGGCGTGGTGGTCGGCGTGCCGATCGGGCTGCAGGGGGAACTCGACGTGCAGGCCCGCAAAGCCTTCGACGCGGCCATCGCTGCAGTGCAGGACCAGCCCGGTGTGAGCCTTGTGGATGTGGACCTGGCGCCTTTCCACGCAGTGGCGGCGCTGCTCTATGACGGACCATGGGTTGCCGAGCGACGGGCCGCGTTGGGCAGCTTTCTCGATACCCCGCACGCCAGCCTCGACCCGGTCGTCGCATCGATCATCGGCCGTGCGGACACCCATTCCGCCGCCGACGCCTTCCGCGGACGCTATCGGCTGGAAGCGCTGGCGCCTGCCTGCCACCAGGTCTTCGAGCAGGTGGACGTGCTGCTGGTGCCGACTGCGCCAGCCCACTTCACGCGGCGCGAGATCGTCCAGCAGCCCATCGAGCGCAACGCCTGGCTGGGGCGCTATACCAACTTCGTCAATCTCCTCGGCCTGTCGGCGCTGGCGATGCCAGGACCGTTCCGCAGTGATGGCCTGCCGGCGGGCGTGACCCTGATCGGCCCGTCCGGCGCCGATCATCTGCTGGCGGAAACCGCGCGTTGCTGGGAGCACGTCCTGCATCGGCGGCTGGGCCTGACCGAAGGGGAGCCGCCGCGCCGGGAGCAGCCGCTGCCAGCCCTGCCGCTGCGGGAGGCCACCGTGCAGGTGGCCGTGGTTGGCGCTCATCTGAGTGGTCTGCCGCTCAACTGGCAGCTCCTCGAACGGGCCGCCCGTCTGGTGGAGACCACGCGTACCGCGCCGCTCTACCGCCTGTACGCCTTGCCCGGAACCGTGCCGCCCAAGCCTGGGCTCGAACGGGTGAGCGGCGAGGGGGACGCCATCGAGGTGGAAGTGTGGGAGATGCCGCTACGCCTGTTCGGCAGCTTCGTCGCCGAGGTTCCGCCGCCGCTGGGCATCGGCACGCTGATCCTCGCCGACGGTCGGCAGGTGAAGGGCTTCATCTGCGAGGGTGCCGCCCTGGCCGGCGCCCAGGATATTTCCGCCACCGGTGGCTGGCGTGCGCATCTGCGCGCTGCGGCGCCGCCTTCCGACCCGACCTTGTCCTGAACCCCCCAACGAAAGAGAGAACAACCATGGCTCAAACCCGTTTCTCCGCCGGCCGTCGCGACATCCTCCGCATTCTCGGCAGCGGTGCCGCCGTCAGCGCCTTGCCCTTCGGCATCGGCCTGGCCGGCGCGGCCGACAAGCTGGTGGTCGGTGTGATCTACGTCGGCCCGCGGGACGACTTCGGCTACAACCAGGCCCAGGCCCAGGCAGTGGCGGCGCTCAAGAAGATGCCGGGCGTGAAGGTAGTAGAGGAAGAGAAGGTGCCGGAGACGGTGGCCGTGCAGAAGACCATGGAGGCGATGATCAACCAGGACAAGGCCAGCTTGATCTTCGCGACGTCCTTCGGCTACTTCGACCCCCACGTGCTGAAGATGGCCGAGAAATACCCGAACGTGCGTTTCGCCCACTGCGGCGGGCTGTGGACGGCGGGCAAGCATCCGAAGAACGTCGGCAGCTTCTTCGGCTACATCGACGAATGCCAGTACCTCGACGGCATCGCCGCGGCCTCGGCGAGCAAGAGCAAGAAACTCGGCTTCATCGCCGCCAAGCCGATTCCGCAGGTGTTGCGCAACATCAACGCCTTCCTGCTCGGCGCGCGCTCGGTGGACCCAAAGGCGACGGTGAAGGTGATCTTCACCGGCGACTGGTCGCTGCCGGTCAAGGAGGCCGAAGCCGCCAACAGCCTCATCGACCAGGGCGTGGATGTGCTGACCTGTCACGTGGACAGCCCCAAGGTCATCGTTGAAACCGCCGAGCGCCGTGGCGTGTACAGCTGCGGCTACCACGCCAGCCAGGCCAAGCTGGCACCCAAGGGCTACCTGACCGGCGCGGAGTGGGACTGGCAGACACCGTATACGCAGATCGTCAAGGCGACCCTCGACGGCAAGCCGATGGTCAATTTCCTGCGCGGCGGGCTGAAGGACGGCTTCGTCAAGCCATCGCCCTTCGGGCCGGCGGTGTCGGCCGAGGCGAAGAAAAAGTCCGAGGCGGTCAAGGCGGCGATGCTGAAGGGCGATTTCCCGATCTTCAAGGGGCCGTTGCTGGACAACACCGGCAAGACGGTGATCGCCGCCGGTAAGGTGCTCGGCCAGCAGGATCCCTTGCTGGAGAGCATGAACTATCTGGTCGATGGCGTGATCGGGCAGGTCTGAGCCATGGACGCCGCCATGAACCGGGCCATGCGCGCCGTCGCGCCGCTGGCGCCCTTTACCGCCGCGGCGCTGGCTGCCGCGCTGCTGTTCGCGGCCTTCCTGGCGGCCCAGGGCTTCGAGGCGCCGGAGGCGCTGGGGCTGGTGGTGGAGGGCGCCTTCGGTTCCGCCTTCGCGTGGCAGAACACCCTGGCGCGGGCTGCGCCGCTGATGCTCACCGCGCTCTGCGTGGCCCTGCCGGCCCGCGCCGGGCTGGTGATCATAGGTGGGGAAGGGGCGTTGGCGCTGGGCGCGCTGGCCGCGGCGATGGTGCCATCCCTGACTGCCGGCTGGCCGGCCCTGCCGGTGCAGCTGCTGATGGCGCTGGCGGGCTTCGTGGCCGGCGGGGCGTGGATCGCCGCGTCGGCATGGCTGCGCCACGTGCGAGGTATCAACGAGACCATTTCCAGCCTGCTGCTCTCCTACATCGGCATCGCGCTGTTCAATTTCCTGGTCGAAGGCGTCTTGCGTGATCCGGCCAGCCTCAACAAGCCTTCGACGCCGCCGCTGCCCGACGCGGTGCTGATTGGTCCGCTGCCGGGGCTGGAAGTGCATTGGGGCCTCGTTTGGGGCGTGCTGGCCTGCGCGGCGGCGTGGTTCCTGCTGCGGCGTACGGTGTTCGGCTTCTCGGTCGGTGTCGTCGGTGGCAATCCGCGGGCGGCGCTGATGGCCGGCCTGCCGGTCGGCGCGCTGCTGATCGCGGCCTGCTTCCTCGGCGGCGGCGCGGCCGGGGTGGCGGGGATGCTGGAGGTGGCCGCGGTGCACGGCAGCGCCAACGCCTCGCTGCTGGCGGGCTACGGCTACGCCGGCATCCTGGTGTCCTTCGCAGCCCGCCACAACCCGCTGGGCATCGTCGCCGGCGCCATCCTGGTGGGCGGTATCGGTGCGTCAGGCAGCCTGCTGCAGCGGCGCCTGGATCTGCCCGACGCCGCCGTGCTGGTCTTGCAGGGCGCGCTGTTCGTGGCCTTGTTGGCCTTCGAAACCCTCAATCGGAAAGGAGCCCGCCGTGTCTGAAACCACTGACGGCCTGGCCTTCGGCAGTCTTGCGCTGGCCCTGCTGGGCGGTGCCCTGCGGGTCAGCACCCCCTTCCTGTTCGTCAGCCTCGGGGAGTGCATCACCGAAAAATCCGGCCGCATCAACCTGGGCCTGGAGGGCACGCTGGTGCTGGGCGCGATGGGCGGCTACGGGGTCTCGCTGCTCACCGGCTCGCCATGGCTGGGCGTGCTGGCCGCCGGGCTGTGCGGGGTGCTGATGGGGCTGCTGCACGGAGGCCTGTGTTCACTGCCGAAGGTGAACGACATCGCCGTCGGCATCGCGCTGATGCTGTTCGGCACCGGACTGGCCTTCTTCCTCGGCAAGCCGCTGATCCAGCCCCAGGCACCGATGCTGCCGTCCGTGGAGCTGGGGGCGTGGAGCGACAATGAACAGGTCCGCTCGGCGCTGCGCATCAACGTACTGCTGCCCGTCGGGCTGGCGCTGGCGGGGCTGCTGCACTGGGCCTTCCGGGCCAGCCGCTGGGGCCTGGCGCTGCGCCTGGTCGGTGACAACGCGGCGGCGGCGCGGGCGCTGGGCTACCCGGTGGTGCCGATCCGTATCGGGGCGACGGCGGCCGGCGGTTTCCTGGCCGGCGTCGGCGGTGCCTTTCTGTCCCTCTATTACCCGGGCAGCTGGAACGAAGGCCTGTCCAGCGGGCAGGGGCTGATGGCGGTGGCGCTGGTCATCTTCGCCCGCTGGAGCCCCTTGCGCTGCGCGCTGGCGGCGCTGCTGTTCGGGGCCGCCGGGGCCCTTGGCCCGGCCTTGCAGTCGCAGGGCATCACGGCCGGCTACTACCTCTTCAACGCGGCGCCCTATGTGCTGACCCTGGCCCTGATGGCGGCCAGCTGGACGCCGGGGCAGACCCTGGCCGGCGCGCCCGGCGAGCTGTCCTTCACCCAGCGCTGAACCCACGACAACCCTGGCAGGAGCTTCAAGCATGACCGCTTTCCACCTCGAAGCCGATCCCTATCCCTGGCCCTGGAACGGCGACCTGACGCCGGCCAACACCGCGCTGATCATCATCGACATGCAGACCGACTTCTGCGGCGTCGGCGGCTACGTGGACAAGATGGGCTACGACCTGTCCCTGACCCGCGCGCCGATCGGGCCGATCAAGGCGGTGCTGGCGCGCCTGCGCAGCCTGGGCTTCTTCATCATCCACACCCGCGAGGGGCACCGTCCTGACCTGGCCGACCTGCCGCCCAACAAACGCTGGCGCTCCCAGCGCATCGGTGCCGGCATCGGCGATGCCGGGCCTTGCGGGCGCATCCTGGTACGCGGCGAGCCGGGCTGGGAGATCATCCCCGAACTGGCGCCGCTACCCGGCGAGGTGGTCATCGACAAGCCGGGCAAGGGCTCGTTCTACGCCACCGATCTGGAGCTGGTCCTGCGCACTTGCGGCATCCGCAACATCATCCTGACCGGCATCACCACCGACGTGTGCGTGCACACCACCATGCGCGACGCCAACGACATGGGCTTCGAGTGCCTGCTGCTGGAGGACTGCTGCGGCGCCACCGACCATGGCAACCACCTGGCGGCGCTCAAGATGATCAAGATGCAGGGCGGGGTATTCGGCGCGGTGTCGGATTCCAGCACCTTGCTGGCGGCGCTGGAGTAGGGCCATGGACGCGCTCACCCACACCCTGCTGGCGGCCGACGTGCAGAACCGCGGCGCGGCCGTCGAGGCCTATCGGGTCACCAAGCGCTTCGGCGCGCTGACGGCCCTCGACGAGGTGTCCCTCAAGGTGGAGCCCGGCAGCTTCCACTGCCTGCTCGGCGAGAACGGCGCCGGCAAGAGCACGCTGGTGAAATGTTTGGTCGGCTACCACCCGCCGGAGGAAGGCAGCTTTCTGGTGGATGGTCGTGAGCAGGCCATCCGCAGCCCGCGGGACGCCCAGCGCCTGCGCATCGGCATGGTCTACCAGCACTTCACGCTGGCGCCGGGCATGACGGTGGCCGAGAACCTGCTGCTGGCCCGCGGCGACCTGCCGCTGCGCATCGACTGGCGGCGGGAGAAGGCGGCGCTGGCGGCCTTTCTGGACAGTACGCCGTTCCGCCTCGACCTGAACGCGCGGGTGGCCGACCTGGCTGCCGGCGAGAAGCAGAAGCTGGAGATCCTCAAGCAGCTTTACCTGGGCCAGCGCCTGCTGATCCTCGACGAGCCGACCTCGGTGCTGACCCCAGCCGAGGCCGACGAGGTGCTCGGCCTGCTGCACGGCATGACGCGGGACGGCCGCCTGACGGTGATGATGATCACCCACAAGTTCCGCGAGGTGAGCGCCTACGGCGACAGCGTCACGGTGCTGCGGCGCGGCAAGCTGGCGGGGAGCGGCAAGGTTGGGGAGCTGACGACCCAGGACATGGCCGAGATGATGGTCGGCAGTGCGGTGTCGGTGGCCACCGCGCCGCGGCGGCGGGCTGCCGATGCCGGGCGAACGGCTGGGGACATCCGCCTGGCGGTGGATGGCCTGTGCGCCGACAACGACCGGGGCATGCCGGCGGTGCGCGAGCTGGACTTGGTGGTGCGCGCCGGCGAGATCGTCGGCATTGCCGGGGTGGCCGGCAACGGGCAGAAGGAGCTGGTCGAGGTGCTGCTCGGCCAGCGCAGCGCGCGCGGCGGGGCGGTGCACGTGGATGGTGAGAGCTACGGCGCGACGCGGGCCGAGCTGCGCCGCCACGGTGTCTTCAGCCTGCCCGAGGAGCCCCTGCGCAATGCCTGTGTACCCAACATGAGCGTGGCGGAGAACATGGGGCTGCGGGATTTCGACATCGCGCCGTTCTCCGGCGGCTGGCTCAGCCTGCGCTTCCTGCGTCGCGGCGCGCTGACACGCCGGGCGAAGGAATGGATCGAGGCCTTCGGCGTGCGGCCGCCGGATCCGTCGGCGGCCATCGAGAACCTGTCCGGCGGCAACGTCCAGCGGGCCGTGCTGGCCCGCGAGCTGTCCGGCGCGGTACGCCTGTTGATCGTCGCCAACCCGGTGTTCGGGCTGGACTTCGCTGCGACGGAGGCGATCCACCGCCGGCTCGACCAGGCCCGCAACGACGGCGCGGCAATCCTGCTGGTCAGCGAAGACCTGGACGAGCTGCTGGAGCTGTCCGACCGCATCCTGGTGATGTCGGAAGGGCGCATCGCCCATCAGGCGCTGGCCGGTTACGTGGATGTGGCGGAGGTCGGCCGCCACATGGCGGGCGGTGCCGGGCATGGGGCGGGGCACTGAGGAGATGAGCGCCATGATCCGCGTCGACGCACAGCCTTACGGCTTCACCTTCGCGCCGGCCAGCACGGCGCTGATCGTCATCGACATGCAGCGCGACTTCATCGAGCCGGGCGGCTTCGGCGAAAGCCTGGGCAACGACGTGTCGCGGCTGGCCGCGATCGTTCCGACGGTGGCCGCGTTGCTCGACACCTGCCGCCGCCACGGCATCGCCGTGATCCACACCCGCGAAGCGCACCGGCCCGACCTTTCCGATTGTCCGCCGGCCAAGCGGGGGCGGGGCGACGCAGCGCTGCGCATTGGCGACACGGGGCCGATGGGGCGCATCCTGGTGGCCGGCGAGCCGGGCAACGACATCCTTCCGGCGGTGGCGCCGCTGCCTGGCGAGATCGTCATCGACAAGCCGGGGAAGGGGGCCTTCTACGCCACCGCCTTGGGCGAGATCCTGCGGCTGAAAGGGATCACCCATCTGCTGTTCGCCGGCGTGACCACCGAGGTCTGCGTGCAGACGACGATGCGCGAGGCCAACGACCGGGGCTACGAATGCCTGCTGGTCGAGGACGCCACCGCGAGCTACTTTCCGGCCTTCAAGGCCGCCGCCATCGACATGATCGTCGCCCAGGGCGGCATCGTCGGCTGGAGCGCCCCGCTGGCCGCGCTGATGGCCGCCCTCGAACCCTCGAAAGCGAATCCATGAGCGCACCCGCCATCAATCTTCCCCATGTGCTGGCCGAACTGGGCGCCGTGTTCGAGCGCTACGAGGCCGCGCTGATCGCCAACGACGTGGCGGTGCTCAACGCGCTTTTCTGGGACAATCCGCTCACCGTGCGCTTCGGCATCGCCGAGATCCACTACGGCGCTGCCGCTATCCGCAAGTATCGGGAGCACTTCGTTCCCCCCGCCAACATGCCGCGACAACTGCGCAACCTGGTGATCACCACCTTCGATGAGCACTTCGCCACCGCCGACGTGGAGTTCCTGCGGGACGGCGATCCGGTCGGCCGCCAGAGCCAGACCTGGGTGCGCTTCCCGGAAGGCTGGCGGGTCGTCTCGGCCCACGTGAGCATGCTGACCTGAGCCCATGGGCAACACCGGCCGAACCAAGGAAAACGCCCTCGCCAACCGGATCTACCAGCAACTGAAGGACGAGATCTTCTCCTTCCACCTGTTGCCGGGGGACCGCTTCACCGAGACCCAGGTGGCCGAGCGCTACGGGGTGTCGCGCACGCCGGTGCGTGGCGCGCTGTATCGCCTGGAGCGGGAAGGTTTCCTGCAGGTCTATTTCCGCAGCGGCTGGTCCGTGCGCAGCATCGACTTCGAACGCCTGGACCAGCTCTACGACCTGCGCGTCGTGCTCGAGGAAGCGGCGGTGAGCCGCATCTGCGAAGCGCCGCAGACCGCGGACCTGGCGGCGTTGACCGAGGTGTGGCTGGTGGACCCGGCGGAGCGCCTGACCGACGGCAACCGCGTCGCCGCGCTGGACGAAGCCTTCCACCAGGGCCTGGTGCTGGCCACCGGCAACCGGGAAATGGCCGCCGTGCACCAGGACGTCACCGAGAAGATCCGCATCGTGCGCCGCCTGGACTTCACCAACCCGGCGCGCATCCAGGCGACCTACGACGAGCATGCCCAGTTGTTGCGCTTGCTGATCCAGCGCAAGGCGGCGCAGGCGAGCATTCTGCTGCGCTCCCACATCGAGGCCAGCAAGGCCGAGGTGCGCAAGATCACGCTGCACAACCTGCACGCGGCGCGGCAGCTGAATCTTGCACAGGGGCAGCTCAGCGCAGCGGCGGCGGAGCAGGGCGCAGGACACTGACCGGGCGGCTGCCTTTTCTCCGGCAAGGGCTTGAAAAACCTGGGATCGGCTCGCCGATTCGCCGTAGAATCGCGCCCTTCGACCGTGAGCGGTGTGTGTGGATTAGATGGGAAAACTGTTGCTTGCGCCCATGGAGGGGCTGGCCGATTACCTGCTGCGCGACGTGCTGACCCAGGTGGGCGGCTACGACGGCGCGGTGACGGAGTTCGTCCGCGTCTCCGGCAGCCTGCTGCCCCATCGCACCTATCGCCGTATCAGCCCCGAAATCGACAACGGTGGGCGCACGTCCGGCGGTACGCCGGTGGTGGTCCAGCTGCTCGGCAGCGATCCGGCCGCGCTGGCCGAGAACGCCGCCCGCCTGTGCGAGCTGTCACCGCCGGGCGTCGACCTCAACTTCGGCTGTCCGGCCAAGACCGTCAATTCCCACGGCGGCGGCGCCATGCTGCTGGCCGATCCCGAATGCCTGTACCGCATCGCCGGTGCGGTGCGCCGCGCGGTGCCGCGGCACATTCCCTTCACCGTCAAGATGCGACTCGGCGTGGAGGACACCTCCCTCGCGCTCGATTGCGCGCGGGCGCTGGAAGCCGGCGGCGCCGAAGGCCTGGTGGTGCATGCCCGCACCAAGCGCGACGGCTACCGTCCGCCGGCTCATTGGGAGTGGATCGCTCGTATCCGCGACGTGGTGAAGTTGCCGGTGGTGGCCAACGGCGAGGTGTGGAGCGAGGACGACTGGCGGCGTTGCCGTTCGGTGAGCGGCGCGGACGACGTGATGCTCGGCCGCGGCGCGGTGTCCGATCCCTTCCTGGCGCGGCGCATCGCCGCCGGTGCCGAAGTGCCGGCCGACCGGGACGCGGAGTGGGGCGAGCTGCTGCACCTCATCGGCGACTTCTGGGAGCGCGTGCAGCTGAAGGTCGAGCCGCGCCACGCGCCGGGCCGCCTGAAACAATGGATCAACATGCTGCGGCGCAATTTCCCGGCCGCCGAACTTCTTTATCAGGACCTGCGCGCCCAGCCCGAATGCCGGGCCATCGACCACGTCCTGCGCCGCCATGGCGTGCCGCTGCTGCAGGCCGCTGCCTGACCCAAACCGATGTACGCCAATTCAAAGATTCCGGAGAGCGCCCAGCAGGGCGTCCATGAACATCTCGTCGAGCGGGTGGCCAAGCACGCCAGCTGCGAGTTCCGCAAACCCGTCCTCGACCACAACAAGGCGGCCTTCGAGGCCAGCCTGGCCGGCTGGGACGGTAAGGCACCGCTGATCCTCGATTCCGGCTGCGGCGTGGGCCACAGTACCATCCAGCTGGCGCGGGCCTTTCCCGACCACTGGGTGATCGGAGTGGACCAGTCGGAAGACCGCCTGAGCCGCAAGAAACCCTACCCGGATGCGCTGCTGCCGAAGAACATGATCTTCGTGCGCGCTGACCTGGTGGACTACTGGCGTCTGATGGCCGACGCCGGTATCCGCCTGGCGCGCCATTACATCCTCTATCCGAACCCGTGGCCGAAGATCGGCCACCTGGCGCGGCGCTGGCATGCGCACCCGGTCTTCCCCTTCGTGCCGCGCCTCGGCGGCCGGCTGGAGTGCCGCAGTAACTGGAACATTTATGTGGAAGAATTCGCCATTGCGCTGGGGCTGCTGATCGGCCGCCAGCTGCCGTGGGAGTCCTTCGAGGCGCCGTCGCCGCTGACCCCATTCGAACGCAAATACCGGGATTCCGGCCAGACCCTTTACCGGTGTGTGGTGGAGCTCGATCGCCAACCGACCGTGGAGGAAACCCCGCAATGACCACCGCTCAATCCATTCCGCTGACCGAAGAAGAACTCGAGCAGCTCGAAGAACTGCTGGTGTCGGACGAAGTGCCGGCCGACTGCATGAACATGGAGATGCTGGACGGCTACCTCGCCGCCATCGTCGCCTCGCCGCTGCCGATTCCGGTGGAGGAGTGGCTCCCCGCCGTGTGGACCGCCGAAGAGGGCGAGGTGGGCTTCGGCTCCGGCGCGTCCCTGCAGAAGGCCATTGAGCTGGTGCTGCGCTACTACAACGACCTGATCGAGATGATCGGCGACGAAGAGGGCGATGAGGAAGGCGAGGCCGAAGGCTGGCAGCCGTTCTGCTACGCCCAGGGTGGCGACGACGATCCTGCCATCGGTGAGGAGTGGAGTAACGGCTTCGAGCAGGGCTTCGAGATGTGGCCGTCCGAGTGGCCGGACAAGGTGGGCGACACGTCCATCGCCGAGGCGCTGCTGGAGACCATCCTCGGGCCCGAAGAGGAAGTGGCGGTTCAACCCGACACGGAGGCGCAGCTGGCCGAGCTGGAAGAGAAGGGCTTCGCCGTCCAGCATCTGTACCAGAACTGGCGTGCGCTGGGCCTGCCGGCTCCGGAGCCGGTGGCTGTCAGCGCTGCGGCGGGGGCTACCAAGAGCGGCCCGGGCCGTAACGAGCCTTGCCCCTGCGGCAGCGGCAAGAAGTACAAGAAGTGTTGTGGGGCCGACTGAGCCGTGGCTGACCCCTGCCTGAGCTGTGGCGCCTGCTGCGCCAGCTTCCGGGTGGATTTCCATATCGCCGATCTGGAAACCACGCCCGGCGGCTGCGTGCCGGTGGCGCTGACGGTGCCGCTCACCGCGACGCTGGTGCGGATGCGCGGCACCGATGCAGCGGAGCCGCGCTGCATTGCGCTAGCCGGCGAGGTAGGGCGCGAAGTGAAGTGCACGATCTACGAAAAGCGCCCCGGCCCGTGCCGGGATTTCTCGCCCTACGCGGCGCTGAACATCGGAGAAGAAGGCTGTGCGCGGGCCCGGCGGCGGCATGGAATGGCGCCTCTCGGCGAGTGAGTTCGAGTCCGTTCAAGCCGCTTGGCGGCGCGATCGGGCTCTGACACAATCCCTGCCGACAGCAACATTTCCTTAACACACGCAAGGGGTGTCACCATGACCATTCGTTTCTCCGTTGAAGGCGAATTCATTCAGCTCGACCAACTCCTGAAGGCCGTGGGCCTGTGCGGTTCCGGCGGCGAGGCCAAGCAGCGCGTGGCGGACGGCGACGTATTCGTGGACGGGGATATCGAGAACCGCAAGCGGGCCAAGCTGAGGCCAGGCCAGCGTGTGGACTTTGCCGGTGAAACCATCGAGCTGATTGCCGCTGACGTTGTAGCAGCCGTGTAAAGGCCAGGGTTTCCGGTCTGACAAAGGGGGCGAGCGAATCGCCCCCTTGTCTTTTGTGCCTGCCGAATCTTGAGGGCTGATCCGGTGAAGCGTCTTGCCTCATGGCGTCAGCGTTCTGGACGCCGACTCGATGTGAATCTGAGGCCGTAAGGCACAGGAAAAGGGGGCTCCATCCTGCTGATTTCAGCGCGGATGGATGTCGCCGTCCGTATAAAGCCAACATCCGTCGATGTGCACGAAACGGCTGGTTTCGTGCAGGCGGTGGGCTCGCCCTCCGATCTTGTAGCGCGCCACGAATTCGACGATGGCGTGCTCCGCATCCTGCTGCTGGTGGCGCTTAACCTCCAGCCCCAGCCATTTGGTGGGAGGCTCGTCGGCGAGGCGCAGGTCGGTGGGCAGGAAGTCCGGATGCCAGGTGGCGCGCAGGTAGGCTTCGTTGCCGAGCGTGAAGGCGGTGTAGCGGGAGCGCATCAGGGCTTCGGCAGTAGGTGCAACTGCACCGCCATCGATGTAAGGGCCACAGCACGCGGTATAGGAGGTTTGGGAGCCGCAGGGGCAGGAGGACATGGGCGTGCAAGCTTCATGGGCAGGGCCCGGTATTCTCGGCGGGATTCCGCATCTGCGGCAAGGCGTATGGCAAGCTGCGTTCCTGTTTGAGATTTCCGGTGCCGGGCCGATAAGTCCCGAGGAACAAGAAACATCCGATCGATGACGGGGGGCCGGCGGTCCTGGAGCGACACGCCGGCAATGGGGAGGGGTATGGCGTTCGGGGCATGGATGAAGGGGATCCGCGCCAAGTTGATCGCGATTTTCGTGGTCATCAAGGTGGTTCCATTGGTGTTGTTGGCCTTGCTGGCGTGGAGCATGGCGCAGAGGCTGGGCCAGAGCGTCAGTGGCCAGGCGGAGTCCATGGCGGAAGTGATGCTGGCAACCGTCAAGCAGGTGGGAGACGCCGCGACTGGCGATGCCATCCGCGCCCTCGACGATCGGGCCCGGGAAGGCATGGAGCGGCTGACCACCGACACAGCGCGGGCGGTGGCGGCGTTCCTCTATGACCGGGATTCCGATCTGCGCCAGGCCGCCGAGTTGACGCCCGATGCGGAGGCCTATCGGCGTTTTCTGGCTCACCGCAGCCGTACGCTCTACGGGCACGGCCGCTGGCAGCTGTCCGCCGACAAGAAGCGCTGGGAACCCGTCGAGCCCGAAACTCCCGACACGAAGCTGGCCGCCGATCCGCGCCAGGCGCTGGGCGACAATGCGAAGGCCTTCAGTGCGCGGGCGCCCGAATTCCTCGGTATTCCCGAGCAGCGTCCGCTGTTCGTGGAGATGAGCTTTGTCGATCTGCAGGGGCGGGAGCGCGTCAAGGTCACGACGGGAACCTTGACCCAGCCCGGCCTGCGGGACGTGAGCCGTCCGGAAGGCACTTTCCTCAGGGCCGAGCATTACTGGCCGGAGCTCAAGCGCCTGAAGCCCGGCGAGATCTACGTTTCGGATGTCATCGGTGCTTACGTTGGCAGCCGGGTGATCGGTGCCTACCTGCCGGAGAGCGCCCGCAAGGCCGGTGTCGACTTCAGGCCTGAGGAGTCCGCCTACGCGGGCACCGAGAACCCGGTCGGTAGGCACTTTCGCGCCATCGTGCGCTGGGCCATGCCGGTGGTGCAGGGCGGCAAGGTAACGGGTTACGTGACGCTGGCGCTGGATCACGACCACATCCGCCAGTTCACCGACCGCATCAGCCCGACGGAGCGGCGTTACACGCAGATCAGCGACGCCATCGTCGGCAACTATGCCTTCATGTGGGATCACAACAGCCGGGCGATCTCCCATCCGCGGGACTATTTCATCCCCGGCTACGATCCCGCCACCGGCAAGCCGGTGGTGCCGTGGCTGGACCAATCCCTGTATGAAGCCTGGCAGGCGTCCGGCCAGTCAGCGCAGGAATTCCTCGCCGGAGTGAAGCCTTTCGATGGACAGTCCCTGAAGAAGAAGCCGGCCGCTGCCCAGATCAAGGCCGGCACGGTAGCGCTGGATTGTCGTTACCTGAACTTCTCGCCCCAGTGCGCGGGTTGGAACCAGCTGACGGAGAAGGGTGGTTCGGGCTCTTTCGAGATCTTTTTTTCGGGCTTGTGGAAACTCACCACCGCGGCGGCCATTCCCTATTACACCGGCCAGTATGGCCGGACGCCGCAGGGCTTCGGGTTTGTGACCATCGGCGCCAACGTGGATGATTTCCACCGCGCGGCGACCGAGTCGGCGAAGCGCATCGGCGCGACCATCGCCGAGCGGGACCGGGACTTCCAGACCCGCCGTCAGGGCCTGCTCGAATCCATCGGGCGCAATCTGGCCGAAACGGCGACGGCCCTGGGCTTGTCTACGCTGATGATGGGAGGTGTGGTGATCGTCGTGGCGATCTGGATGGCCCAGTTCATCACCCGGCGCATCACCGACATGGTCCAGGGGCTCGGCCGTTTCGAGAAAGGGGAGATGTCTCACCGGCTGGACGTGCGTTCGGATGACGAGATGGGGCAACTGGCCCGCTCCTTCAACCGCATGGCCGACACCGTGCAGGAATCCTTCCTGCGCTCGGAGGAGGCGCGCAGCAAGGCGGAAGAGGCCTACCGACTGAAGTCGGAATTCCTGGCCAGCATGTCCCACGAACTGCGCACGCCACTGAATGGGATACTCGGCTATTCTGAACTACTGAGCCTGGATCTGACGGAACCTGACCAGCGGGAGTTCGCGGCCACCATCCACAGTTCCGGCGAACATCTGCTCAATATCGTCAATGACATTCTGGACCTGGCCAAGATCGAGGCCGGTGGAATCGAGCTCAAGCCGTCGGACGTGGACGTGGCCCGTCTGGCCGGCGAACTGGTGGCTGCACACCGGGCTCATGCGCGGGCAAAGGGGCTGGAGATGGAACTGGATCTGGCCCCCGATTTGCCGGAAACGGTCCATATCGACGTGCTGCGGGTGCGTCAGGTGCTGAACAACCTGTTGAACAATGCGGTGAAATTCACCGAAAATGGCAAAATCGGCCTGCGGGTCAGTCGGGACGGTAGCCGGCTGGCCTTTGCGGTCTTCGATACCGGTCGCGGTATCCCACCCGAAGCGCTGGAGCTCATCTTCGAAAGGTTCCGGCAACTGGATCATTTCGTGACCCGCGATCACGGTGGATCGGGCCTCGGCCTTGCGTTGGCGCGGGAGCTGGCCCAGCTTCTGGGAGGCAGCCTGTCCGTGGCGTCGAAGCTCGGCGAGGGCTCGACCTTCATCCTTCATCTTCCTGTACAGGAGCCCGGCTCCTGATTCATCCATGAGCGAGCAGTCTCCTGAGCAAAAGAAAGTCCTCGTTGTCGACGACAACGCAATCAACCGGCGCCTTGCGGTTGCCTTCCTGACACGGCTGGGTTTGCAGACCCAGGAGGCGGCGGATGGTCCCACGGCGCTCGAGCGCCTCAACTCGGGAAGTTTCGACGTCGTGCTGCTCGACATCAGCATGCCTGGCATGTCCGGGGAGGAAGTGCTGGCGGTGCTGCGGGCAGACCCCCGCCTCAGCGGGCTTCCCGTGATTGCCTATACTGCCCATGCCTTGCCCGACGAAAAGCAGCGCCTGCTGGATGCCGGCTTCGACGAACTGCTGATCAAACCAATCACCTTCAAGGCCGTCGAGGACGCGTTGGCCGCTTGTTTCAGTCGGTAAGTGCATTCGATGCGGAAAGTGTAACCGGCCTGCAAAATTGGATTGGTGCAACCGCACAATCCTCAGAGAAATAAAATATAATATATATAAGACTTGGCCCTGGTCATTTATAACAATGGTGCCAGTCCATTAGGGAGAGGCGCTCCGGGCCTGTACCGGCCGGTCGCACGCGTCAGCACCACAGTCACGTAACCACCGTCTAGGAAGGATGTATCCATGCTTGAAGCCTACCGCCAGCATGTTGCCGAGCGCGCAGCCCTCGGTATCCCGCCGCTGCCCCTGTCGAAGCAGCAAACCCAAGCTCTGGTCGAGCTGCTGCAGAACCCGCCGGCCGGCGAAGAAGCTTTCCTGGTGGAACTGCTGACCTACCGTGTCCCCGCCGGCGTGGACGACGCCGCCAAGGTGAAGGCCGAGTTCCTGGCCAAGGTTGCCAAGGGCGAGCTGTCCGTCGGCCTCGTGTCCCGCGCCAAGGCCACCGAACTGCTGGGCACCATGCTCGGCGGTTACAACGTCAAGCCGCTGATCGACCTGCTGGGCGATGCCGAAGTCGGCACCGTGGCCGCCGAAGGCCTCAAGAAGACCCTGCTGGTCTTCGACTTCTTCCACGACGTTGCCGAACTGGCCAAGGGCGGCAACGCCAACGCCAAGGCCGTGATCCAGTCCTGGGCCGACGCCGAGTGGTTCACCTCCCGCCCTGAAGTTCCGGCCAGCCAGAAGCTGACCGTCTTCAAGGTCACCGGCGAAACCAACACCGACGACCTGTCGCCCGCTCCCGATGCCTGGTCCCGTCCGGACATCCCGCTGCACGCGCTGGCCATGCTGAAGAACCCCCGTCCGGGCATCGAAGCCGACGAGCCGGGCAACCGCGGCCCGCTGAAGCAGCTCGAAGGCCTGGCCGCCAAGGGCAACCTGATCGCCTACGTCGGTGACGTGGTTGGCACCGGTTCTTCCCGCAAGTCCGCCACCAACTCCGTGCTGTGGTTCACCGGCGAAGACATCCCCTACGTTCCGAACAAGCGTTTCGGCGGCGTCTGCCTGGGCTCCAAGATCGCCCCGATCTTCTTCAACACGATGGAAGATGCCGGCGCGCTGCCGATCGAAATCGACGCCGGCCAGATGGACATGGGCGACGAGATCGAGCTGACGGTCGACGGCGCCACCGGCAAGGTCACCGCCCTCAAGAACGGTACCACCATTGCCGAATCCCAGCTCAAGACCCTCGTCATCCTCGACGAAGTCCGCGCTGGCGGCCGTATCCCGCTGATCATCGGCCGTGGCCTGACCGCCAAGGCGCGTGAAGCCCTGGGCCTGGCCCCGTCTACCCTGTTCCGTCTGCCGCAGCAGCCGAATGATCCGGGTACCGGTTATTCCCTGGCCCAGAAGATGGTCGGCCGTGCCTGTGGCCTGCCGGAAGGCAAGGGCATCCTGCCGGGCACTTACTGCGAGCCCAAGATGACCACCGTCGGCTCCCAGGACACCACCGGCCCGATGACCCGCGACGAACTGAAGGATCTGGCCTGCCTCGGCTTCTCCGCCGACCTGGTCATGCAGTCCTTCTGCCACACCGCGGCCTACCCGAAGCTGGTGGACGTCAAGATGCACCGCGAGCTGCCGACCTTCATCTCCACCCGTGGCGGCGTTGCGCTGCGTCCGGGCGACGGCGTGATCCACTCCTGGCTGAACCGCCTGCTGCTGCCGGATACCGTCGGCACCGGTGGCGACTCCCACACCCGTTTCCCGATCGGCATCTCCTTCCCGGCCGGTTCCGGCCTGGTCGCCTTTGCCGCTGCCACCGGCGTGATGCCGCTGGACATGCCGGAATCCGTGCTGGTCCGCTTCAAGGGCACGATGGCTGACGCCACCGCCCGTGGCATCACCCTGCGCGACCTGGTCAATGCGATCCCGCTGTACGCCATCAAGGCCGGCCTGCTGACCGTCGAGAAGAAGGGCAAGAAGAACATCTTCTCCGGCCGCATCCTCGAAATCGAAGGTCTGCCGGATCTGAAGGTCGAACAGGCCTTCGAGCTGTCCGATGCTGCTGCCGAGCGCTCTGCCGCTGCCTGCGCCGTGGCCCTGAACAAGGAGCCGATCGTCGAGTACATGCGTTCCAACATCACCCTGATGAAGTGGATGATCGCGGAAGGCTACGAAGATGCCCGCACCCTGAAGCGCCGCATCAAGTCCATGGAAGAGTGGATCGCCAACGGCACGCTGCTGCAGGCCGATGCCGCCGCCCAGTACGCCGCGGTGATCGAGATCGATCTGGCCGACGTGACCGAGCCGATCCTGGCCTGCCCGAACGATCCGGACGACGTCAAGGTGCTGTCCGAAGTCGCCGGCGACAAGATCGACGAAGTGTTCATCGGTTCCTGCATGACCAACATCGGCCACTTCCGCGCTGCGGGCAAGGTGCTGGATGGCAAGTCCGACATCCCGACTCGCCTGTGGATCGCTCCGCCGACCAAGATGGACGCCCTGATCCTGACCGAAGAAGGCTACTACAGCGTCCTCGGCAAGGCCGGCGCCCGCATGGAAATGCCGGGTTGCTCCCTGTGCATGGGTAACCAGGCACAGATCCGCAAGGGCTCCACCGCCGTGTCCACCTCGACCCGTAACTTCCCGAACCGTCTGGGTATCGACACCCGCGTTTACCTGGCTTCCGCCGAACTGTCGGCCATCGCTGCCCTGCTGGGCCGCCTGCCGACCGTCGCCGAATACCAGGAAAAGGTCCAGGCGGTTAACGCCAAGGCGGCCGATGTCTACCGCTACATGAACTTCGACCAGATCCCGGCCTTCGTTGAAGTCGCCGATACCGTCGAGGTTTGATGTTCAGCAGATAGGCCTCGTTAGGTCCTTGAAAACCCGCATCGTTACCGATGCGGGTTTTTTTTGATTGCTTGTCGTGAATTGTTAGCGCCTTTGAGAGCTAACTCATTGATGAAATAAGAAAATTCTGCCAGAGTAAAAATCCATAAATCATTACCTCAAAAGCATGCTTTCGAGCCTGAAAATCCGCTACCGACTGGCCTTGCTCGTCGTCGGAGCGTTGTTGTTGATGCTTGCAACCGCTGGCTATGGGCTGACAATCCTGCGCGGCTCGATCCTCGAAGACAAGCGCATCGAAACGCGAGAAATCGTTGACCTCGCTTACAGCATCGCTGAGCACTACGGCAAAGAGGCGGAGAGCGGCAAACTTACCCAGGACGAAGCGAAGGAGCGGGCTCAGGTCGAAATTGCCGCGCTACGCTACGGGGAAGGCAATTACTTCAGCCAGTACGACACGACGTACCGAATGGTCCGACATCCCTTCAAGCCGGAACTGAATGGGAAGGATCAGAGCCAGCTGAAGGACAGTACTGGCAAGCGCATCGTCTATGAACTGGTCGAGGCCGCCAAGCGCGGCCAGGGCGAGTTTGTCGAATACCTGTGGCCGCGTGGGGCTGACAAGACCCCGCTGCCCAAACTGGCAACGGCCCGCTTGTATGCGCCGTGGGGCTTGGTTGTAACTTCCGGCATCTACATCGACGACGTCGATACCCAGTTCCTCCGGGCTGCCGGGGTGATCGGCATCGGTATCGCCTGCGGGATCCTGCTGCTGGTGACCCTTTCCTGGTTTATCGCAATGAGCATCGCCAAGCCTTTGACCCAGTTGAGCGACGGTATGCACCAGGCTGCCGCCAGCGGCGATCTGAGCCGGGCGATCGACGTAGGCAGCGGTGCCGAGATTGGTGCCATCGCCCGAGCCTTTAATGCGCTTCAGCAGAAATTTGGCGAGATCATCCGCGATATTTCCTCCAGCTCACAACAGGTCCTTGCCGCCTCAGAGCAATTGACCAACAGCATCCAGCGCATCGAGCAAAGCAGCACGCGGCAAAGCGATGCCGCGGCCTCGACGGCCAGCACCATCGAGGAGGTCAGTCAGAGCATCGCCAGCACCACCAACAGCCTGCAGCAATTGACCGGGATTGCCGGCTCCTCGCAGCAATTGACGCTGGAAGGGCGCAGTGTCGTTGCCCAGGCCTCCGGCGAAATGAGCCGCATTGCCCAATCTATCTCCGGCACGGCCCAGGCAGTCGACCAACTCGGCGAGGAGTCCCTCCGCATTTCGGACATCGTCGCGGTCATCCGCGAGATCGCCGATCAGACCAACCTGCTGGCGCTCAATGCCGCCATTGAAGCGGCCCGGGCGGGCGAGTCCGGCCGTGGCTTTGCCGTCGTCGCCGACGAAGTGCGCAAGCTGGCTGAAAGAACCGCTCAGTCGACCGGCCAGATCACCAGCATGATCGGCTCGATCCAGTCGCGTACCGAGCAGGCGGTGAAAGAAATCGGTCTGGTCTCGAGCATGGCGCTGAACGGAGTGACGCTGGCGGAAAAGGCCGGCGACTCGGTCAGCAGCATCAACGGCAGCGTCGGCGAAGTCAGCCAGATCGTCGCCGACATTGCCCGTGCCGCCGAGGAGCAGCACGCCGCCAGCGCCTCGATCTCGGGCCATATCGAAGACATCTCCCGGCAGGCCTTCGAGAACACCTCAGCGATCCGTGACGTTGCCCATGCCGCGCAAAGCCTGGAGGCAATGGCGGTAAACATGCGCGAGCGCATCGCCCGCTTCCACGTCTGATCGTCCGGCTCAAGACCTGAGTCGCGATCTTGTCAGCCTGTTCGATAGGCGCAACCCGGTCTGCGGCAGATCTTCAGGCCGGGCTGCGTGCGAAAGGGGTCGCGTCCTCCTGCCTGGTAGAGGCCGCCATCTGCCCTGAGCGTCTAGCCTTCCAGTTGTAGTGCTTCGGCGAGCAATGCCTCGGCCATCGGGGAGCGCGGCTGGCGGTTGAGCAGGATGAGGCCGGTGGCCCATTCCACGACGGGTTCGCGCAGATCGTAGGCGCGGATGCCGTTGGGGATGCCGATCAGGTCGAGTACGGCACGCGGCACGATGCTCGACCAGTGGCCGGCGCCCACGTGGGCCAGGATGCTGACGATGGAGTCCGTCTCCAGCGTCGGCTGAGGCTTGTGGCCGATGGTCGCGAAGACGCCGTCGATGGTCTGCCGGTTGTGCATGTTGGGGGGCAGCAGGCACAGGGGCAATTCGGCGGCTTCCTGCCAGGTCACCCATTCGCGACGCTCGAAGGGACCGCCAGCGGGAGTGATCAGCACGTGGTTCTCGCACCATAGCGGCGTGGCCGACAGGTCACTGGTCGCCGCTTCCAGGTAGGTGATTCCCCCATGCAGCTCGAAGCTGCGCAGCCCGGCGAGGATCTGCTGGGTGCTCATGGACAGTACTTCGATATCCACGTGCGGATGGTGGCGTGCGAAGGGCGCAGTGAGCGCGGCGACGGCAGTGAGGGCGGTAGGTATGACACCCAGCCGGAGCTTGCCCGACAGGCCGTCCTGCAACTGGGCGAGCTCCTGGCGCAGCCCCTCGGCCCGGGCGGCCATCTGGCGTGCACATTCGAGCACCCGTTCGCCTTCCGGCGTCAGCCCGGAGAATTGCTGTCCCCGCTCGACGATGGTGACGCCCAGCTCGTGCTCCATGTCGCGGATGGCGGCCGACAGCGTGGACGTCGAGACGTGGCAGGCTTCGGCGGCGCGGCCGAAGTGCCGTTCCCGGGCGAGGGCGATGAGGTAGAGGTACTTGCGGGCGATCATGGGGTGGGGTTGGCTGCGGGATGGGTCGATTATCGCCCAGTGTGGGGGAGCGCGACTGCAGTGGAGTGCGCGTAATACGCCCTTCCCAAGACCCGCTGTTTTCGGCAGAGTGCCGCGACGGGGAGTGCAAGACCCCCCACCGTCGAGAGAGAGCCCTCATGGACGTCGTTCACGCCTGTCGTTCTGCCCAGTCCTGTGCCGTTGATGCCGCTGCAGCCGTGCGTGAGTTTCACGCCGGTGTCGTGCAGCCGGACATGTCGGTCGTGATCTTCTTCTGTTCGAGCCATTACGATCTGGATGTGCTGGCGTCGGAGATGTGTGCCTGTTTTCCGGGCGTCACCGTGGTGGGCTGTACGACTGCGGGAGAGATCGGTCCGGTTGGATACCGGGACTGGAGTCTTTCCGGCACGAGCTTTGCGCGGGCACACTTCTCCGTGCAGGCAGGTTTGCTGAGCGGTCTTGCTAATTTCGACCTGGATGCTGGGCGACGCTTTGCCTATGCCTTGTACGATGCGCCGGAGGTTTATGACGGCCGCCGCCGCAACGGCTTTGCGCTGATGCTGGTGGATGGGCTGTCGGTGCGCGAGGAGCTGGTTGCTCGGGCTTTTCAGGATGGCCTCGGCAATTTGCCGCTGGTGGGCGGTTCGGCCGGCGATGATCTGCGCTTTGCGAAGACGCAGGTCTATTTCGATGGCGCCTTTCACGAGGATGCTGCGGCGTTGGTGGTGGCCCATACCGATTGCCCGGTCCGTGTGTTCAAGACCCAGCATTTCGAATGTCTGGATGAGCGCCTGGTGGTCACGGCCGCCGATGCGGGGCAGCGGATCGTCAAGGAGATCAACGGCCTGCCAGCGGCCAGCGAGTATGCGCGGATCTCCGGAGTCAGTGTCGAGGACCTGCGTCCCGATGCCTTTGCGGCCGTGCCGGTGGTGGTGGTCATCAATGGTTCGGACTATGTACGCTCGATCCGCAGCGTCAATCCGGACGGCAGCCTGACCTTCTACTGCGCGATCGAGGAGGGGTTGGTCTTTCGTGTGGCGCAGGCCACCGATCTGCTGGCCAATGTGCAGGAGACCTTTCAGGGTATTCGCGATGCGCTGGGAGAGCCCCAGCTGACCCTCGGCTTCGACTGCGTGCTGCGCAACCTGGAAATGGGGCAGCGCGGGCTCAAATCCGCGGTGGATGAGATTTACCGGCAGGCGAACAGTGTCGGCTTTTGCACGTATGGCGAGCAGTTCTGGGGCGTGCATGTGAATCAGACCCTGACCGGGCTGGCGATCGGCGAATATCGGGAGCTGGGCCATGACTGAACGCATCGAGATGCAGGGGGAAGATGCCCTGAAGGCGGAAGTCGTGCGCCTCAACAAGGTGGTGGCGGCGCTGATCAAGCGTGCCGAGCAGTCGATGAATTCCCAGTCCTCCAGCTTCGGCATGTTCCAGAACACCTTGCTGCTCGAGCAGCAGGTCCGCCGGCGGACGCAGGAACTCGAGATCGCCTTGCGCAAGAACGAGGCGATGAACCGGGAGCTGCAGCAGGCCAAGGCTCGGATGGAGCGGGAGATCGAGGAGCACAAGCTGACCCAGGTGGCGCTGGAGGGTGAGAAGGAGGAGCAGAAGGTGCTGATCCGTCAGCTCGAGGATGCCCACGGCCAGCTGTTGCAGTCGGAAAAGCTGGCCTCCATCGGCCAGCTGGCGGCGGGTGTGGCCCATGAGATCAACAATCCGATCTGCTTCGTCAATTCCAATCTCGGCACCCTCAAGGATTACGCAGCCAAGCTGCTGGACGTGCTGGCGGTCTATGAGTCCTGTGACGTGCGCCTGGATCCGGAGATGGCGGCCCGCCTGCAGCAGGCTAGACGTGCTGCGGATATCGATTTCCTGCGCGAGGACATGGCACCGCTGATCGAGGAGTCGCTGGAGGGCACCGAGCGGGTACGCGTGATCGTGCAGGATCTGCGCGATTTCTCGCGGGCCGGGGAGAGTGTTCGTGAGTGGACCAACCTCCATGGCTGTATCGACAGCACACTCAACGTGGTCCGCAACGAGATCAAGTACAAGGCCGATGTGGTGCGCGATTACGGCGAGCTGCCGTTGGTGGAGTGCCTGCCGTCCCAGCTCAACCAGGTGTTCATGAATCTGCTGGTCAATGCAGCCCAGGCCATCGCGACCCACGGCACGATTACCATCCGGACCTATGTCGATGGCGACACGGTGCGGGTTGCCATCAGCGATACCGGCGCCGGTATCGCCCCCGAGATCCGGGCCCGGATCTTCGATCCCTTCTTCACGACCAAGCCGGTGGGCAAGGGGACCGGCCTCGGTCTGTCCTTGTGCTACGGAATCGTCGAGCGCCATGCCGGACGCATCGAGGTCGACAGCGTGCCGGGCTGCGGCTCCACCTTTACCGTTGTGTTGCCGGTGAGTCGTCCGGCCCCCGCGCCTTGATCACTGCGGGAGTGAGGGCAGGGCGGATCTAGGCCAGCTGCCAGGTTCCGCGCCCGGCCTGCTTGGCGCTGTACATCGCGGCATCGGCAGCGGCGATCAGCTTGTCGGGGGTGTCGCCGTCGGTGGGGAAGAGGCTGAGCCCGACGCTGCATGACACATTGACGACATGGGCGCCCAGACGATGGGGCTCGTTCAGCACCGAGACGATCTTTTCGGCCAGCCGGTTGGGGATGTCCGCAGTCTGCAGATCGGGCAGCACGGCGATGAATTCGTCTCCGCCCAGACGAGCCACGGTGTCTTCGTCCCGCAGGCAGTTCTCCAGGCGGCGGGCCACCTGGCACAGCAGCTCGTCGCCGGCGGCATGTCCGTACGTGTCGTTGATCGGCTTGAAGCGATCCAGGTCGATGAACAGCACCGCCACCGACGTCTGGTTACGGTGGGCGCGGGTGATGGCCTGCTGGAGGCGGTCTTCGAGGCGCTTGCGGTTGGCCAGGCCGGTGAGGGCATCGAAATTGGCTTGCCGCCACACTGCGTCGGCCTCGCGCTTGCGGTCGGTGACGTCGCTGAACAGGCCGACGTAGCGTTTGCCGTGGCCGAGCCGTTCCGGTACGACGTTGATGCGCAGCCACGAGATGTAAAGGCGGCCATCCTTGCGGCGGTTGCTGATCTCGCCCTCCCAGCGTCCGTCCCGTTCGAGGTGCTGCCACAGGCTGGTGTAGAAGGCCGCGTCATGGATGCCTGATGCGAGTATGGACGGTCGCTTGCCGACCACCTCGGCCTGCGTGTAGCCGGTGAGGACCGTGAAGGCCGGGTTGACGGCGATGATGCGGTTTTCGGTGTCGGTAACGATGATGCCTTCGCTGGCCACCTCGAAAACGGATTCGGCGACGCGCAGCGACTCTTCGGCATCAACCAGCTTGGTGATGTCTGAGAAGGAGAGCACCACCGCGGCCCCCTGCGTGGCACTGCCGACATGCAGGGGGCGGCTGCTGACGGTGATCCACACGCGCTTGCCGTCCAGGTGCTGCACGCTGTAGAGCTGATGGTCGACGAACTCGCCGCGGGCCGCGCGCGACGATGGATAGTCGGCGAGCGCCAGTTGCGTGCCCTCCGCGTCGTACATCAGGTAGCCGCGCGAGTGCATGTCTGCTGTGCCGACGCCGAGGATGGCGAGGGCGGCCTCGTTCCACGCCGCGACCCTGCCGTCCCTGTTCATGACGGTGATGCCGTCGGCGACCGTCATGAACAGGCTGCGATGCAGATCCTCGCTCTCGGCGAGGCGATACTCCAGTTCGCGGCGGGCCGTGACGTCATGGACGATGGCGTACAACATCGTTCCGCCATCCACGTCCACCGGCCCCGAATACACCTCCACGTCCCGTGCGCTGCCGTTTGCCAGGCGATGGCGGGCGGTGAAGAAGGTACGCTCCTCGTGCAGGGCCCGGAGCATTTCGAGGCGATCCTGCTCCGGCGCCAACTGGTTGAGATCGCTCATGCGCAGCTCGAGCAGCGTCTCCCGCGGGTAGCCGTAATAGCGTATCGCAGCAGGGTTGGCGTCGACGATGCGGCCGTCCTGCGGATCGATGACCAGCTTGACCGATGCGTTCTTCTCGAAAAAGGAGCGATGGCGCCGCTCGCTGGCCACCAGGGCTTCCTGCTGGCGGGCTGCGCGGTGGAGCAGGTGCGAGACGATTCCCGCCAGCAGCAGGACGATGGCGCTGCCAACGGCGGTCCGGAAATGGGAGCGGTCGATGTCGGCATTCAGGCGTGCCAGCGACACATCCTCGTCGAGGCCCACATTGACGACTACCGGGTAGTTGTTCAGGCGATGCCAGGCATAGGTGCGGGCGATCGTGTCGAATGCGGCCGTCGTCCGGAAAGTGCCTTGTGCCGGCGCGTCGCTGCGGAGGAAGGGGCGGTCGGCCGGCAGGCGCTTGCCCATCGCCTCGAGCAACCGCGGGGTGCGGACAAGATAGCTTCCATCGGTACGGAACAGGGAGACCACGTTGCGGCCGCCCTGTTCGATCTGCTGATGGCTGTCGGCGAGGTATTGGGGGGCGAGCGACAGGACCATGACACCGGAGAATTCGCCGTTGTGGCGGATGGGGCGGGTGAACTGGATGGACCACACCCCCGAAGCGCGCCCCAGGACCGGGTGGCTGATGAACAGGCGATCGTCCGGTGTATCCAGGTGGGCGCGGAAATGTTCCCGGTCGCCCAGGTAGGTCCGTTCGGAGTGGCCGACGCTGGTTTTCCGGAGGTAGCCGTCGGGGGCGATCACGGCGACCTGCACGATGGCGTTGGGGGGGAAGCTCTCGCGAATCGTCCGGATGGTTTCGTCGATGTCGCGCCCGGCCGCGTATTCATCGCGCAGGTGGCGCAGCGCCAGGTCGACGCTGCGGATGGTGGTTTCCGTATGGGCGGCGACGGAGTCCGCGAGTTCGACCGCGCGCAGGTTGATTTGCGCCAGTGCCTCATCATGCAACTGCTGGTAGAAGGCTTCCACGCGCCACCAATAGATGCCGACCGCCCCGGAGGCCAGCGCCAGCGTGAGCCATGCGAGTATCGGCAAGCGCCTGGCCCGCAGACGCGGGATACGGAGATTCAGCACGGAGCACTCCGGGCGCCGGGCACTGGGCGGGGCATCGAATGGGAAGGGGCGGCTGGCACGGAGTCAGGGCGTCAGAGTTCGGCCCCTGATTATAAATAGGCTCTATTCCTAAGCCTTAAGTTATACGCGTCCGCCGTGAGTAATTTCCGGCCCGGCGTGTTCCGGACCGTCCTGTGGTGCAAGGGGCGCCACGCCGTCGCGGATCATATCGAGCATCGCCGACGCAATCTGGGCTGGCGTGCGTTGCCCCGGGCGGTACCAAAGATAGACCCAGTTCATGCTGCCCAGCAGGGTCAGGCGCAGCAGGCTGGGGTCGACGCCGGGGCGCAGGGGCAGAGCGTCGATCAGTTCGCGGAAGACCAGTTCGTACTCGTCGCGGAAGGGCTGGATGCGCGCCTGCAGGCTCTCGTTGCCGATGAGGGCCAGGTTGGTGCCGGTGATGCGGTCCACCGGGGATCCGTCGGTCATCCCGTGTACGTGGACTTCGCAAGCCCGCCGCAGGCGTTCCCATGGATCGGTGATCCCCTGGCCGGCGGCCTTGGCGCGCTTCAGCACGCGGCGGAAGCCTTCCCGATGGACCGCGATGTAGAGCTCTTCCTTCGACGGGAAGTGGTGGTAGATCGAACCCGGCAGCAGGCCGACGCGGCTGGCGATGTCGCGGATCGACGTACGGTCGTAGCCCGCGGTGCTGAACAGCTCGGCTGCCGCGTTGATGATGATCTCGCTGCGCTCCAGCGGCTCGTCCGTCGCTGTGCCGTCGTTGCCGCCCGGGTGGAGCAGCCGGGCGGTGACGGAGTTGCGTTCGAGCAGCTCGCGCTGGCTGTCGGTCAGCGCCTCCACACCTTCGGCGGAATCGGCGGCCAGCGCGTTGAGGCGCTTCACCGTGGTTTCCAGATCGTGCTTCTGCCAGATGTAGCGGACCCCGGACGGGGAGATGCGGTAGCCCTGATCCTGCAGCCGTCGGGCGACGGCTGCCTGACCGAGTTCGGGTTCGTTGCGTGCCAGTTCGAGAATCGCCGCCTCGCTGTCCTGCACGGTGGCGGTGGGTGTTGCCTGCTGTGTTGCCATGTGTCCTGCCTTTCCTGTCCCCGTCAGTCTAAACCAGCCGCCGGCGGCCCTGCCGCGGGCCGATTTACCCGTCACCGAAATTTTAACTAATTAGTTATCCAAGTGTTTGACAGGGTAGTTAGTGAACGATAGAGTGGCATCACGCTGCAGGCATAAGGCAGCGCCTACCGGAAAAGAGCGACACAAGCCGCCGTCCGGTTCCACTTACAGGAATGTGAGGAGACAACAGATGTGCCCGAGACCGAGCTCTCAAGCTCCGGTTTCATCGGTTCCCCTGCGGGTTTGGGCGTGGCGCGGCATGATCCGCGGCGCCGGCAGGTCGGGGAGGCTTTGATGGAACTGGATATTGCGCTGATCCTGACTCAGGACGGCATTACCTCCGGCGCGGTGTACGCGCTGCTGGCCCTGGCGCTGGTACTGGTGTTCGCCGTGACCCGCGTCATCTTCATTCCCCAGGGCGAGTACGTGGCCTACGGGGCGCTCACCATGGCCATGCTGCAGCAGGGCAAGGTGCCCGCCACCCTGTGGCTGCTGGTCGTCCTCGGCGCGCTGGCTGCCGGGCTGGATGCGTGGAAGGCGCTGCGCGGCGGCAGCCGGGCGGGGCTGGCAGCCAGCTTCGCTTGGTGTCTCGGCTACCCGCTGACACTGGCCGCGCTGATGTACGCGCTGCCGGCCAGTCAGTCGGTACTCGTGCAGTCGGTGCTCACACTGGCGATCCTCGTGCCGCTGGGGCCGCTGGTGTATCGGCTCGCCTATCAGCCGGTGGCGGAAGCGCCGGTGCTGATCCTGCTGATCGTCTCGGTGGCGATCCACGTGGCGATGGTCGGCCTCGGCCTGCTGTTCTTCGGCGCCGAAGGGGCGCGCACATCGGCCTTCTCCGATGCCCAGTTTGCGTTGGGTAGCCTGACTGTCAGCGGACAGCAGGTGTGGGTGGTCGCCGTGTCGGCGGCGCTGATCGGCGGGCTGTGGCTGTTCTTCGAGCGCAGTCTGTACGGCAAGGCCCTGCGCGCCACCGCCATCAACCGCAACGGCGCGCGCCTGATGGGCTTCTCGCCGGTCTTCGCAGGGAAGCTCACCTTCCTGCTGGCGGCTTTCATCGGCGTGCTGTCGGGCATCCTGATCGCGCCGCTGACCACCATCTACTACGACACCGGCTTCCTGATCGGGCTCAAGGGCTTCGTCGCGGCCATCGTCGGCGGCCTCGCCAGCTATCCCATCGCCGCCGCCGGTGCGCTGCTGGTCGGCGTGCTGGAGTCCTTCTCGTCCTTCTGGGCCAGCGCCTACAAGGAAGTCTTCGTTTTCACGCTGATCATCCCGGTGCTGATGTGGCGCTCCTTCACCAGCCACCACGTGGAGGAAGAAGAATGAACGCCCCCATCCGCAACGCAGCCGTGACGTTGCTGCCCACCGCCGGCTCGGCCCCGGCCACCCGTTTCGCCCTCAGCCTGCCGCTCGCGCTGCTGGCCCTGCTGGCGGTGGCGCCGGCGGTGCTGCCCGAGTTCTACGTGACGCTGCTCAACTACATCGGCCTGGCAGCGATGGTGGCCCTCGGCCTGGTGCTGCTGACCGGCGTCGGCGGGCTGACCAGCTTCGGCCAAGCGGCCTTCGTCGGCCTCGGTGCCTACACCACGGCGGTGCTCACCACCAGCCCGGATCTGCCGGCCTGGCTGGCCTGGGCGGCCTCACCGTGGGCCGCGCTGGTGGTCGGCCTGCTGCTCACCGCCACCGTGGCGCTGGTCCTCGGCTCCCTGACGCTGCGCCTGTCGGGCCACTACTTGCCGCTCGGCACCATCGCCTGGGGCATGAGCCTGTACTTCCTGTTCGGCACCATGGACACCCTGGGCGGCCACACCGGCCTCACCGGCATCCCGCCGATCAGCCTGTTCGGGTGGGAGCTGGACGAGGGCCGCGAGTTGTTCTACCTGATCTGGGCCTTCCTGCTGGTGGCTGTGCTGACCACCCGCAACCTGCTGGATTCCCGCGAAGGGCGGGCGATCCGCGCGTTGAAGGGCGGCATGGTGATGGCCGAGGCGATGGGCGTGAATACCTCCCGCTCGCGGATGATCATCTTCGTCATCGCCGCGCTGCACGCTGCCGCGTCCGGCTGGCTGTACGCCCACCTGCAGCGCTTCGTCAATCCGTCGCCCTTCGGCGTGCATGTGGGCATCGAGTACCTGTTCATGGCGGTGGTCGGTGGGGCGGGGCAGGTGTGGGGCGCCATCGTCGGCGCCGGCGTGATCACCCTGCTCAAGCAGTGGCTGCAGGACTGGCTGCCGAGTCTGCTCGGCGCGTCCGGCAACTTCGAGACGATCATCTTCGGCCTGCTGATGGTGGTGCTCTTGCAGCGGGCGCGGGAAGGCCTGTGGCCGCTGATCGCCCGCCTGGCGCCGAGCCGTGGCACGGTGCGCCACGTGGATGCCGCCGCCGAGCCGCTGCCGCGCAAGGCCATGCCGACCGCCGGCGAGGTGATCCTCGAAGCGAAGAATGTGACCCGGCGCTTCGGCGGCCTCGTTGCCAACAACGACATGAACCTGCACGTGAAGGCCGGCGAGATCCTGGCGCTGATCGGCCCCAACGGCGCCGGCAAGAGCACCATGTTCAACCAGCTGTCCGGCGTCGATACGCCGACCTCCGGCGAGGTGCTGTTCCGCGGCAAGTCCATCGCCGGCCACGGCTCGCGGGAGATCGCCCGCCTCGGCATGAGCCGCAGCTTCCAGCACGTACGCCTGTTGCCGCGGATGACGGTGCTGGAGAACGTCGCCCTCGGCGCCCACCTGCGCGGCAGCCGCGGCGTGCTGCCGGCCGCCTGGCGCCTGGACCGGGACGAGGAGGCCCGCCTGCTGCGCGAGGCCGCCTACCAGATCGAGCGCGTCGGCCTCGGCGAATTCATGCACGCCGAAGCCGGCAGCCTGGCCCTCGGCCAGCAGCGCATCCTCGAGATCGCCCGGGCGCTGGCTTCCGACCCCTGCCTGCTGCTGCTCGACGAGCCAGCCGCCGGCTTGCGCCTGAAAGAGAAGCAGGCCCTCGGCGAGCTGCTGGTCAAGCTGCGCGGCGAAGGCATGGCGATCCTGCTGGTGGAACACGACATGGACTTCGTGATGGGGCTGGTGGATCGCGTGGTGGTGATGGAGTTCGGCCAGAAGATCGCCGAAGGCCTGCCCGACGAGGTTCAGCAGAACCCGCGCGTACTGGAAGCCTACCTGGGGGGAGTGGAGTGATGAACATGACGACCCGCAATGTGCTGGAAGTCAGCAAGCTGTGCGTGGCCTACGGCAAGGTCGAAGCGCTCACCAACGCCAGCCTGCGCGTTGGCGAAGGGCAGATCGTCACGGTGATCGGGCCCAATGGCGCCGGCAAGACGACGATGTTGTCGGCGATCATCGGCCTGCTCGAATCGAAGGGCCAGGTGCGCTTCGACGGCCAGCTGGAAGTGGCGCCCGACGTGGAGCGCCTGGTGGCCGGCGGCATGAGCCTGGTGCCCGAGAAGCGCGAGCTTTTCGGCGAGATGAGCGTGGAGGACAACCTGGAGCTGGGCGCCTTCCACCGCTACCGCAGCGGCGACCGCAAATACCGGGACACCATGGAAGAGGTCTTCGGCCTCTTCCCGCGCCTCAAGGAGCGCCGCAGCCAGGCCGCCGGCACGCTGTCCGGCGGCGAGCGGCAGATGCTGGCGGTGGGCCGCGCGCTGATGGCCAAGCCCAAGCTGCTGATGCTCGACGAGCCGAGCCTGGGGCTGGCGCCGCTGATCACCCGCGAGATCTTCCGCATCATCGCCGAGCTGCGCCGCCGCGGCGTGTCGATCCTGCTCGTCGAGCAGAACGCCCGCGCCGCGCTGGCGGTGGCCGACTACGCCTACGTGCTGGAAACCGGCGCGGTGGCGATGGAAGGCCCGGCCGACCAGCTGCGTGACGACCCGCGAGTCATCGAGGCCTACCTGGGCCTCGGCGGCAAGCACCAGGACATGCTGGCGACGTGACCAGCAAGTAAAAGGACAACAGCAAACCAGAACGAAGCCGGGCAGCAAGACCCGCTCATTCAAAAACCACGCCCCAACAAAGGGGCGCATGAGACCAAAGGAGCAACAATGAGGATGAAGAAACTCGCCGTCGTGTTTTCCGGTGCCGCGCTGCTGGCCAGCCAGGCCGCGCTGGCCGACATCACCGTCGGCGTCTCCCTGTCTTCCACCGGGCCGGCGGCGTCCCTCGGCATTCCGGAGAAGAACGTCTTCGCGATCCTGCCGACCAAGATCGCCGGCGAGAACGTGAAGTACATCGTCCTCGACGACGCCACCGACCCGTCGGCCGCGTCGAAGAACGCCCGCAAGCTGGTGTCCGAGGACAAGGTGGACGTGCTGGTCGGCTCGGCCAGCACGCCGGCCTCGGTGGCCATCGCCGAGGTGGCCTTCGAGAGCAAGACGCCGCAGATCGCCATCTCGCCGGTCAATGTGCCGGCCGACAAGAACGCCTGGGTCTTCCGCACGCCGCAGAACAACGCATTGATGGCCGGTGCGCTGGTGGACAACATGAAGGCCCGTGGCGTGAAGAGCGTCGGCTTCATCGGCTTCTCCGACGTGTATGGCGAAGACTGGCTCAACGTCGTCACGCCGCTGCTGGCCCAGGCCGGCATCAAGCTGGCGGCGGTCGAGCGCTACGCCCGCAACGACACCTCGGTCAGCGGCCAGGTGCTCAAGCTGGTGTCGGCGCGGCCCGACGCGGTGCTCGTCGCCGCCTCCGGTAGCCCGGCGGCGCTGCCGCAGACGGCGCTCGTGGAGCGCGGTTACAAGGGCCAGATCTACCAGACCCACGCGGCGGTGAACCAGACCTTCCTCAACGTTGCCGGCAAGGCCGCCGAAGGCGTGATCATGCCGGTCGGCCCGGTGGTCGCCGCCAAGCAGATTCCCGACAGCCATCCGTCCAAGAAGCTCGGCATCGAGTTCGTACAGAAGTACGAGGAGAAGTACGGCGCCGGCAGTTTCGTGTCCTTCGCCGGCCATGCTTTCGATGCCTACCGCCTGATCGAGGCGGCGGTGCCGGTGGCCCTCAAGAAGGCCAAGCCCGGCACGCCGGAATTCCGCAAGGCCCTGCGCGACGCGCTGGAGAGCAACAAGGAGGTGGTCGCCACCCACGGCGTTTACAACATGAGCCCGACCGACCACTTCGGCCTCGACCAGCGCGGCCGGGTGCTGATCCATGTGGTCGGCGGCGCCTATACGCTGCTCACCAAGTAAGGATGGGGCGATGAACATGCTCAATGAAATCACCGAACTCAGCCGGCCGATGTTCACCGAGCCGCTGGTGCTGATCGAGGCCCGCGCCGACGGCACCCGCATCCTGCGCTCCGGTATCCCGCTGCCCGACACCTACGCGCGCTGCGTCGGCGAGTGGTTGGAGCACTGGGCCCGCGTCACGCCGGAGCGGATGTTCCTGGCCCAGCGCGGCGCGGACGGGGCGTGGATCGAGGTGAGCTACGGCGAGGCGCGCCAGCGCGTGGTCCGCATCGCCAGCTGGCTGCTCGGCCAGAACCTGTCGCCGGAGCGGCCGGTGGTGATGCTGTCGGACAACTCCATCGAGCACGCGCTGCTGATGCTTGCCGCGATGCACATTGGCGTGCCGTCCTGCGCGATCTCGTCCGGCAACTCGCTGTTGTCGAAGGACCACGCCAAGCTCAAGGGCAACATCGAGCTGCTGCGCCCCGGCGTGATCTATGCCGATCCGGTGGAGCGCTTCCTGCCGGCCATCGAGGCGATCCGCCACCTGCACAACGGCGTGGTGGTGGCCGGCGGCGGCAGCGCGCGGGCGGACGGCACGCTTCCCTTTGCCGAACTGGAAGGGGAGGCCAACGAGGCGGCGGTGCTGTCGGCCTTCGCACGCATCACGCCGGACACCATCGGCAAGTTCCTGTTCACCTCCGGCTCGGTCGGCACGCCGAAGGCGGTCATCAACACCCAGCGCATGATGTGCTCCAACCAGAAGGCCAAGGAGCTGATGTGGCCGGTGCTGGCCGAGGAGCCGCCGGTGCTGATGGAGTGGCTGCCGTGGAGCCACACCTTCGGCAGCAACCACAACTTCAACATGGTGCTGCGCTGGGGCGGCTCGCTCTATATCGACGAGGGCAAGCCGACGCCGGCCCAGATCGCCAGGACCGTCGCCAACCTGAAGGAAGTCTCGCCGACGGTGTACTTCAACGTGCCGCGCGCCTACGACATGCTGGTGCCGCTGCTGCGCGAGGACAAGACGCTGCGCGACAACTTCTTCCGCCGCCTGAAGTTCATCTTCTACGCCGGCGCGGCGCTGCCCAACCACTTGTGGAGCGCGCTGGAAGACCTGTCGGAGGAATCCACCGGCAAGCGCATCCTGATGGTGTCTTCGTGGGGCGCCACCGAGACCGGGCCGATGGCCACCGACTGCCACTTCCGCGCGGTGCGCTCCGGTGTGATCGGTGTGCCGGTGCCGGGCACCGCGCTGAAGCTGGTGCCCGCCGCCGACAAGATGGAGGTGCGGGTCAAGGGCCCCAACGTCTTCCCCGGCTACTGGCGCCAGCCGGACGTCACCGCCAAGGCCTTCGACGACGAGGGCTACTACATGATCGGTGACGCGGTGGAGTTCGTCGATGTGGTGCGCCCGGCCCTCGGGCTGGTCTTCGACGGCCGCGTCGGTGAGGACTTCAAGCTCCTCACCGGCACCTGGGTGCACGTGGGTTCCCTGCGGGTGGCCGGCATCGACGCGCTGAAGCCGGTGGCCCAGGACATCGTCGTCACCGGCCACGACCGGGACGAGATCGGCTTCCTGGTTTTCCCGAACATCCCCGAGTGCCGGACCCTGTGCCCGAGCCTGCCGCCGGACGCTCCGGTGGAGCAGGTGCTCACCAACCCGGCGGTGCTGTCCCGCGTGCGCCAGGGCATGGCGATGATGAAGAACCTGGGCGGCGGCACCTCAACCTATCCGGCGCGGGCGCTGCTCGTTGCCGAACCGCCGTCGGTGGAGGCCGGCGAGATCACCGACAAGGGCTACATCAACCAGCGTGCGGTGCTCAACCGCCGCGCCGACCTGGTGGCCTACCTGTACGCCGACGTGCCTGACAAGACCGTCATCACGGTGCACGGCGCGGTGTAGGCCGCGACAAGACGGACAAGAACGACAAAAGGAAACAGCAATGAGTGAACAACTCGTCAAGACGTCGCAGGATGGCGTCATCTACACGATCACCCTGGCCCGGCCGGCCAAGCGCAACGCGGTGTCCGACCGCCTGCTGCGGGCGCTGGATGAAGCCCTGACGGCGACACCCGAAGGTACCCGGGCGATCATCCTGGCTGGGGAGGGCGACCACTTCTGCGCCGGCCTCGACCTTTCCGAGCACCAGCACCGGGAGCCCTTCGGTGTGATGCAGCACTCCCAGTGGTGGCACCGCATCTTCCACCGCATCCAGCACGGCGGCATCCCGGTGATCGCCGCGCTGCACGGGGCGGTGATCGGCGGCGGGCTGGAGCTGGCGACCGCGACGCATATCCGCGTCGCCGAGCCGACCACGATCTACCAGCTGCCCGAAGGCCGCCACGGCATCTTCGTCGGCGGCGGCGCGTCGGTGCGCGTGGCCAAGATCATCGGGCCGGGCCGCATGTGCGAAATGATGCTGACCGGCCGCATCCTCGACGCGGAGGAGGGCCAGCGTCTGGGCCTGTCCCACTACGTGGTGGGCAAGGGCGAGGCGCTGGCCAAGGCCCAGCAGCTCGCCGCCCGCGTCGCCGAGAACGCCCCGATGGCCAACTGGGCGATGTGCTCGGCCATCGCCCGCATCGACAACATGGCTACCGACGACGGCTTCTTCGTCGAATCCCTCACCGCCGCACTCACGCAAACCAGCCCCGAAGTGGCCGGCCGCATCGGCGAATTCCTCCAGCGCAAAGGACAAGGACCCCGCACATGAGCACCCACGCTTTCGCCGCCTCCGAAGCGGCCGCCCTCGGCACCACCTACGACGACATCTGGCTGGTGGCCGGCCAGCGCACACCGTTCGCCGACTACGCCGGCCCGCTGCGCGACGCCTCCGCCACCGATCTGGGCATCTGCGCCGCCCGCGCGCTGTTTGCGAAGAGCGGCATCCCGGCCAGCGAGGTGAATGCCATCATCGCCGGCAACATGGCCCAGTCGAGCTTCGACGCCTACTTCCTGCCGCGCCACATCGGGCTGTATTCGGGCGTCAATCCGCTGGCCCCGGCGCTGTTGGTGCAGCGCCTGTGCTGCACTGGCTTCGAGACCATCCTGAGTGCCGCCGACCAGATCACCCTCGGCAAGGCCAGCGTGGTGCTGGCGGTGGGCACCGAGTCCATGTCGCGCAACCCGGTGGCGGCCTACACCCACCGCGCCGGCTTCCGCATGGGCCAGGTGGATTTCCGCGACTTCCTGTGGGAAGCCACCAAGGACACCGCGCCCGGCATCGGCATGGGCGACACCGCCGAGAACCTGGCGCGCCGCTACGGCATCGGCCGCGAGGAGGTGGATCGCTTCGCCGAGCAGAGCTTCGCCCGCGCCTGCGCCGGCTGGGAGAGCGGCTGGTTCGCCGACGAGGTGACGGCCGTCGAGAACGCCACCTGGGAACTGGAAGGCTACAAGCCCCGCGGCATCAAGCTGGCCGACCGGCTGGCCCGCTTCGAGCGGGACGGCCACGTGCGCCCGACCTCCTTCGAAACCCTCAACAAGCTCAAGCCGGCCTTCGGCGGCGTCCAGACCGGTGGCAACAGCTCGGCCATCGTCGATGGCGCGGCAGCGGTGATCGTCGCCCGCGGCGACTGGGTGCGCGCCCACGGCCTCAAGCCGCTGGCCCGCATCGTCGGCGGTGCGGTGGTGGCGGTGCCGCCGGAGATCATGGGTATCGGCCCGGCACCGGCCATCCGCGCGGCGGCGGCCAAGGCCGGCATCAGCGTCGGCGACATCGGCCGCGTCGAGATCAACGAGGCCTTCGGCGCCCAGTTCCTGGCCTGCGAGCGGGAACTGGGGCTGGACCGGGACAAGGCCAACGTGCATGGCGGCGCCATCGCCATCGGCCACCCGCTCGGCGCCTCCGGCGTGCGCCTGACCCTCACCGTCGCCCGCGAACTGCAGGAGGCCGGCCAGCAGTACGGCGTGTCCTCGGCCTGCGCTGGCGGCGGGCAAGGCGCGGCGGTGCTGCTGGAAAGCGCCTGATTGCCGCGGCAGGAAGACAAAGCCACAAAAACATACGGAGACACAGCCAATGCAGCTTCATAACCATAGCTTCATCGTTACCGGCGGGGCCTCGGGCCTCGGCGAAGCCACCGTGCGGGCCTTCCACGCTGCCGGCGCCAATGTCGTGATCGCCGACCTCAACGCCGAACTCGGCGACCGGCTGGTGACCGAACTGGGCGAGCGCACCGCCTTTCAGCGCACCAACGTGGCCGACGAGGCCGATGCCCAGGCCTGCGTGGCGCTGGCGTTGAGCCGCTTCGGCGGCCTGCACGGGCTGGTCAATTGCGCCGGCATCGGCAACGCCGCCAAGGTGTTGGGCAAGGAGGGGCCGCTGGCGCTGGACGCCTTCGCCAAGGTGGTCCAGGTGAACCTGGTGGGCAGCTTCAACATGATCCGCCTGGCCGCCGACGCGATGAGCAAGGGCGAGGCCGGCCCCGATGGCGAGCGCGGGGTGATCATCAACACCGCCTCCGTCGCCGCCTACGAGGGGCAGATCGGCCAGGCCGCCTACGCGGCGTCGAAGGGCGGCATCGTGGCGATGACGCTGCCCATCGCCCGCGAGCTGGCGCGCCATGGCATCCGCGTGATGACCATTGCGCCGGGCCTGTTCATCACGCCGATGATGCACACGCTGCCGGCCGAGGTGCAGGCCTCGCTGGGCGCGTCGGTGCCGTTCCCGCCGCGCCTCGGCCAGCCGGCGGAATACGCGGCGCTGGCGAAGCACATCGTCGAGAACGTGATGCTCAACGGCGAGACGATCCGCCTCGACGGGGCGACCCGTCTGGCGGCGAAGTAGGGAGGCGACGATGGCCCGCAGCCACACCCACCGCCTGCGCATCGCCTTCAGCGACTGCGATCCGGCGCAGATCGTCTTCTTCGCCAATTACTTCAAGTGGTTCGACACGGCCAGCCGGGAGTTCTTCACCGCTTGCGGCGTGCCGAGCTGGCGCGACACCACGGCCGAGCGGGGCATCATCGGCACGCCGCTGGTGGATGCCCAGGCTAAGTTCATGAACTCGGCCACCTACGGCGAGGACATCGAGATCGAGTCGTCGGTGGAGGCCTGGAACACCAAGAGCTTCGTGATGCGCCACGTCGCCCGCCGCGGCGACACGGTGCTGTGCGAAGGCCGCGAGGTGCGCGTGTTCGCCCGCCAGGACCCGGAGGATCCGCTGCGCATCCGTGCGGTGCCGATCCCCGAGGACTACCGCGCGCTATGCGAATAGCCCGCTGACCCAACGCCGGGCAAGCCCGGCCTGCTCCCTATCTGACGCGCCCACTGGGGCCGCGCCGCCGACCTGACCCGTCGCGGACCGGCCCGGGGCCCGTGCGTCCCAAGGATTCATGGAATGGCGACTGACGCCCCGTGAAGGCGCCCGTACGGGCAAAACCATTCCGGCCTCGATGCCGGACCAAGGAGGAGACCACGCATGAAAACAACAAACCGTCACACCGCACAAACCTTCAACACCTGGCAGCGCCCGCTGGCTGTCGCCGTATTGGCCGCCTGCGGCCTCGGTGCCGCGCTGCCGGCCTTTGCCGACGCGGAGAACGATGCGCTGAAGCGCGAAGTAGCCGAGCAGAAGGTGCTGATCCAGAAGATCTTCGCTGAACTGCAAAGCCTGCGCGCCGCACAGGCTGCCGCGCCCGCCGCGGCTCCGGCTGCGGCCCCCGCGACGAGCGTCGGCGCGAAGGTCGCCAGCCTGGTGCCGGGTGCGCCGCAGCTCAGCTTCTACGGGGTACTCGACGGCGGTTACGAGCATATCGGCAACGTGCAGCAGGGCACCAGCAAGGGCAGCCTCAACCGGCTGCCGAGCGTCACCGGCACCATCGCGTCGCGGGTTGGCGTGAAGGCGGTGAAGGACCTGACGGACGGTTACAAGGCGATTGGCGTCGCCGAGGCCGGCTTCAACATGGACGATGGCTCCCTGGGCCAGGGCGGGCGCCTGTTCGGCCGCCAGCTGTACGCCGGCATCGACACGCCGATCGGTACCTTCACCTTCGGCCGCCAGTACTCCATGCTGCTGTTCGGCATGGACAGCTCGGACCTGCTGGGCCCCAACATCTATGGTCTGGGTTCCTTCGACTACTACCTGCCGAGCGCCCGCTTCGACAACAGCGTCGCGTGGCGCGGCACCTTCTCCAAGCTGTCGATGGGCATCAACTACAGCGCCGGCCGCGATACCAAGGGCGGCACGCCGTCGTCCGGAACCTGCGCCGGCGAGATTGCCGGCAACGCCGATTCCTGCAAGGGCTGGTCGGCGATGATCCGCTACGACGACGAGCGCTTCGGTGTGGCGGCGGCCACCGACGTGCAGCACGGCGGCACCGGCGCCACCGCGTCCTTCTTCAACGGCACGGCGGCGATCGCCTTCACCAACTCCGGCGACACCGACACCCGCACCGCACTGGGCGGCTACGTGAAGCTGGGCCAGGGCCGCGTCGGCTTCGGCTGGCTGGGCCGCAAGGTGGATGCCGCCGCGGCGCAGGTGAAGTCGGACATCTACTACGTGGAAGGCGCGCATCCAATCACCACCCGCATCTCGGTGGACGGCAGCTTCCAGCGCATCCTCAACAAGGACCAGGAGCGGGATGGCAGCCTGATCGTGCTGCGCGGCTTCTATTCCTTCGACAAGGACTTCTCGACCTACCTGCAACTGGCCCACATCGACAACAGCTCCAAGGCCCAGTACGCGGCATCGGTCGGCGCCGGCATTTCGCCGCCCGCCGGCGGCTCGCAGAATGCCAGCATGATCGGCCTGCGTTACCGCTTCTGATCCCTTCAACCTGAAACCCGGGCCTGCGGGCCCGGCTGTGGAGACGCCACCATGACCGACTATCAAGCTCCCCTGCGGGACATGCAATTCCTGATGAAGGCGCTGGCCGGACTCGATGACATCGCCCGCCTGCCGGGTTGCGAGGAGGCCAGCGAGGACCTGGTGAACGCCGTGCTGGAAGAGGCCGGCAAGTTTGCCGCCGGCGTGCTTGCACCGATCAACCGCCAGGGCGATCTGCAGGGCTGCCGGCTGACGGAGGACGGCCGGGTGATCACCCCCGATGGCTGGGCCGAGGCTTACAAGCAGTTCTCCGAGGCCGGCTGGATCGGCCTGTCGCTGCCCGTCGAGCACGGCGGCCAGGGCCTGCCCAAGCTGCTGTCCACTGCGGTGTGGGAGATGTGGTTCTCCACCAACATGGCCTTCACGATGCTGCCGCAGCTCAACGTGGGGCAGGCCGAGGCGCTGGAGATCGCCGCATCCGACGAGCAGAAGGCCCTGTGGCTCGGCAAGGTGGTGAGCGGCGAATGGGCGGCGACGATGAACCTCACCGAGCCCCAGGCGGGCTCCGACCTGGCGGCCACCCGCTGCCGTGCCGAGCAGGGCGCGGACGGCAGCTACCGGCTGTTCGGGCAGAAGATCTTCATCTCTTACGGCGAGCACGAGCTGACGCCCAACATCGTGCACCTGGTGCTGGCCCGCTTGCCGGACGCGCCGGCCGGTGTGAAGGGGCTGTCCCTGTTCATTGTGCCCAAGTATCTGCTCGATGCGGACGGCCAGCCGGGCGCGAAGAACGACGTGCGCTGCATCTCCATCGAACACAAGATGGGCATCCACGGCAGCCCGACCTGCACGCTGAGCTTCGGTGACGCCGGGGGTGCGGTCGGCTGGCTGGTCGGCCAGCCGAACCGGGGCCTGGAAACCATGTTCATCATGATGAACGAAGCCCGCTTCGGCGTCGGCGTGCAGGGCCTCGGCCTCGGCGAGCGGGCCTACCAGTACGCGCTGGCCTATGCCCGCGAGCGCGTGCAGGGGCGCGATGCGGTGAGCGGCGAAGCAGGGCGGCCCATCATCCACCACCCCGACGTGAAGCGCATGCTGCTCGGCATGCGCGCCGGCGTGATGGCGATGCGCGGCCTGCTGTATACCGCGGCCGGCTGGTTCGACATCGCCCACCACAGCCCTGACGCGGCGGCAGCCGGCAAGGCCCGGCGCTACGTGGACCTGCTGATGCCGGTGGCCAAGGGCTGGTGCACCGAGGTCGGCAACGACGTCTGTAACGAGGCGATCCAGGTTTTCGGCGGCATGGGCTTCGTCGAGGAGACCGGCATCGCCCAGTTCTTCCGCGACGCCCGCATCATCACCATTTACGAAGGCACCACCGGCATCCAGGCCAACGACCTGATCGGCCGCAAGATCCTGCGCGAGAACGGCGAAACCCTGCGCGAGCTGATCACGGAACTCCGCGACGGCGCGGCGTCGCTGCGCGGCGATGACTTCGCAGCGCTGGCCGACGGGCTGGACGCAGCCGTCGCTGCGCTGGAAGGCACGACGGACTGGATACTCGCCAACGGCAAGACCCGTCTGGTCGACGTGCTGGCCGGCGCGGTGCCTTTCCTGCACCTGCTCGGCAGCGTGGTCGGCGCATGGCAGATGGGGCGCATGGCCCAGGCCGCGCGGCTTCAGCTGGCCGCCGGCGAGGGCGATGCGGTGTATCTGCGCAGCCTGGTGGAGCTGGCCCACTTCTACTTTGCCACCGTGCTGCCCGAAGTGGCTGCCCGCGCGCAGACCGTTCAGACGGCCGGTCCCGCACTGTCTGCCTTCAGCGAAACCGCTTTCTGACTCTGTTCGTCTTGTCTGCGGGGGCGAATTCACTCGCCTTCCGAGCGTTGAATGATGTCTGTGGGCGAGCGAACTCGCCCCTACAGGAGAAATGCATGACTACCCGTTTCATCGAGGCGGGCGACGTCGCTCGCCTGATTCCGAATGGCGCCACCGTGTTCTGCACCGGTATGGGCCTAGCCGGTTTCCCGGAGGAAGTGGCCAAGGCCATCGAGGCGGCCTTCCTCGCCACCGGCCATCCGCGTGACCTGACGCTGTATCACTCCACCGGCGTCGGCAACGGCAAGGACCGGGGCATGCACCATTTCGCCCATGAAGGGCTGATCAAACGGCTGGTCGGCGGGCACTTCGGCGTCGGCGGGCCGAACCTCATGAAGCTGATCATGGAGGAGCGCATCGAGGCCTACAACCTGCCCCAGGGCGTGCTGGCGTTATTGCCGCGCCAGGTGGCGGGGCGCAGGCCGGGCTTCATCACCAAGGTTGGACTGGGCACTTTCGTCGATCCGCGCATCGAGGGCGGCAAGGTCAATCGCCGGACCGAGGAAGACCTGGTGAAGCTCATCGAGATGGATGGCGAGGAGTGGCTGCAGTTCAAGGCACCCAAGGTGGATGTGGCGCTGATCCGCGGTTCGGTGGCCGACGAGAAAGGCAACATCACGATGGATCGGGAAGGCGTGCTGTTGGAGAGCCTGTCGGTGGCCCAGGCGGCGCGGGCCAGCGGCGGCATCGTGATCGCCCAGGTGGAGCACGTGGTGCGCGCCGGTTCGCTACACCCCAAGCAGGTCAAGATCCCCGGCGTGGTGGTGGATTATGTGGTGGTCGGCAAGGCGGAAAACCACCTGCAGACCATGGCGACCTACTTCAATCCGGCCTACGCGGGCGACATCAAGGTGCTGCGCGGCTCCACGCCGCCGCTGCCGCTCGACCCACGCAAGATCATCGCGCGGCGGGCGGCGATGGAGCTGAAGGCCGGCGCGGTGGTGAACCTGGGCATCGGCATGCCGGAAGGTGTCGCCGCGGTGGCCGCCGAGGAGCACGTGGATCAGCTGATGTCCCTGACGCTGGAGACTGGCCCGATCGGCGGTGTACCGGCGGGCGGCTTCGACTTCGGCCACGCGCTCAACGCGGAGGCGGTCATCGAGCAGCCGGCCCAGTTCGACTTCTACGATGGCGGCGGCATTGACGTGGCCTTCCTGGGCCTGGCGCAGACCGATGCGGCCGGCAATGTGAACGTCAGCAAGTTCAACGGGCGGCCGGTGGGCTGCGGCGGCTTCATCAACATCACGCAGAATGCCCGCAAGGTGGTGTTCTGCGGCACCTTCACGGCGGGCGATTTGCAGGTGGACATCGACGACGGCCGGGTGACGGTGGTTCAGGAAGGCGGGTACAGCAAGTTTCTCGAAGAGGTCGAGCAGATCACTTTCAGCGGCCGCTACGCCCAGGGCATCCGCCAGCCGGTGCTCTACGTAACCGAGAGAGCGGTGTTCCGGCTGACCGAGGAGGGCATGGAGCTGACCGAGATCGCGCCGGGCATCGACCTGGAGCGGGATGTGCTCGCCCACATGCGCTTCCGGCCGATCATCCGCGATCTGACGCTGATGGACGCGGAGATTTTCAAGCCGGAGTGGGGCGGGCTGGCCGCATTGCTTGGAGAGCGCGGCTAGCGGCGGCGCGACAGGTAGTAGCGGATGATTCCGAACACGACGCCGGCGATCCCCAGTAGCAGCAGGGTTCCCGGCTCGGGAGCGCCGTTGGAGCGGTCGGGGACGCCGACGTTGAGTTTGTAGAAAGTCGAGCCGAGAGCGCCCGGTTGCCCGAGGCCGCTGAAGCCGTCACCTAGGCTACCGATGCCCGCATTCTCGGCAATCGACATGTTGGCGAAGCTGCCGAGGGTCAGCGTGTAGTCGCCGGGGGCGAGGACAAAGCTGAAGGCGAAATCGCCCCCCGTCGAAAAGGCTTGTACGTAGTTCGAACCAATGAAATTGGCCGCGTTGCCACTGCCACTGAACAGGCTGAAATAAGGATCGACGCCACCACCGGCGAAGCCGAGGCTCGTGAAGTTGACGGCCCCGCCGGTCGTCACGTTGAAGGTATAAAGCGCGACGTTGTTTGCAACCGCAGCATCATCGGTGAACTGCGGCGCGCCCAGATCGCTGCCCATCAGCGCGGCATTGCCTGAATCATCGAGATGCCCGGAAAAGCTGTAATTCGCGGCGAAGGCTTGCGGAGTGACGCAGAGCAACGCGAGGGCAAGGCAGGTAGGCAGGCCGGAGTATTGCATGGGTGTCTCCGTGAAACCGGACCGGCACAAGGTGGATCATGTGCGATTGGTCACACCATGCATCATACGTGCCTTGAAATTAACCCTCTTTCATATCAAAGGCTTGGCGTTCCGCAAAAAACGGCGGGGCGCTTTGTGTAAGAAAAATCGACAACGATTCAGCGTGTTACCGCCAGTTTGATGCCGAAGGCGATCAACACGCTGCCCGCCAGTTTCTCCAGAGCACGAGACAGGATCGGGTTGCTCCGCAGCCGCTCGGCAAGGACATGGGTCAGCAGCACCGCAATGAGGCCGTACACGAAGGTCAGCACTGCGATACTCAAGGCCATGATGCCGTAGGTGACCAGGCCCGGATTGCGGGCCGGATCGATGAAGAGCGGGAAGAAGGCCATGTAGAAGACGATGGCCTTCGGATTGAGCAGCGTGATCAGCAGCGCCTGGCGCAGGTAATGCCGCGGGCGGATGTTGAGCACCGGCGCCTGCCCGGGCTTGGCGCACAGCATCCGCAGCCCCAGCCAGCCCAGGTAGGCGGCGCCCAGCCACTGCACGGCCTGGAAAGCGAGTGGATTCATCGCCAGCAGCGCCGCCACGCCGCCCACCGCCAGCCACATCAATACCTGGTCGCCGAGGATCACACCGCAGGTTGCAGCCAGACCACCGCGAATGCCACCCTTGCCGGTGGACGTCATCAGCGCCAGATTGCCGGGGCCGGGAATCAGCAGGAAAAGGATGATGGCGAAGACGAAAGCAGGGTAGTCGGTGATGCCGGACATGGCGGTCGAGTTTGCGAGCGATGCGGAGCCGCCATTTTACGGACGCCGGGCGGAATCAGGCGCGTCCGCTGCTGCTCAGCGTGGAAATCAGCGTCGCCCCGCAACTGGTCCTGTGACCGTCGAAGGCCACCGGGATGCCGTCGCTCAGTACTTTCGGGTCGCCTTCCGCGATCACGCAGTTCTCGTGGCCGCGCATCGGGCAGATGCAGCGGTCGCCCACGCGGGCCACGCCTCGGTGCATCACATGGTGAGACGAACTGGCCTGCACCACGCTGCCGCCGTGGCTGGTGGGATCACCGAGTCGGATGACGCCTTTCATTGCTGCCTCCAGGAATGGCTGATGTTCAATCGGAGAACCCCTGCGGATAAGTCGCCCAGTCCGCGTCCTTGCGCAGCCCCCACCAGGGCAGGTAGGCATTGCCTTCGCCGCGGGCGCGGAACCAGTCGCGGTTGGGATCGAAGATACGCGGCCGGGCCGGCGGGGTGACGACGACAGCGCTGAGGCGGTCGGGCTCGGTGGTGCCGAGCACCAGCACGGGCTTGCCTTT
>JAFEDJ010000026.1 GCA_018241685.1 Pseudomonadota bacterium | reverse complement strand
CTCGAACAGATCCCGCATCTCCTGGGCCAGCATCGAGCACGCCCACAGGTAATTGTCCTGCAGCGTCGGATTCATGCGCCGGAAGGCATCCCCCGCATCGCCATAGGTCATGGCGAGCAAGGACAGCAACTGCACCTGACGGGCGGAAAGCTGATCGACGATGGCCAGCGCATTGGCCTCCTCGGCCAGCCGATAGAACGGCCCCGCCGGGGCGGGGAAACTGAGCGGCGTATTCATCGCGGCGCCCTCCCCTCGCCCCGCGCCCGGCGCGGAAGAAGCGGAACAATTACGACGGCATTAAGAATGGACGCGTGCGAACCGACGCACGCCAGGGTGGAAACAGCCATGGTGCGGACTCCTTGTTGATGGACTGATCCGCCACTCGCTTCCAAACGGGCGGCGGGCCAAAGCAGGGTTGGAAGACCGGCAACAAGGAACCGGCAGGCCGAAGCCTCCCCACCCGGCCCGCCATTGATCACAGGCGCACCTCGGGTGTACGGACAAAAAAATAGCCGCGGCGCGGCTGTTGTCCGCCTTGCTGATCGGGCTTCCAAACCCGGTCGCTGTTGTTTCAGCGACGGGCGGGAGTATCGGCTGGGTGTTGCGGGGGCGTCAAGGGAGGGGATGACGGGGACGAATGGGGAAATCGTCAAAGGATTGGTGAGTCTGTGAAATTTGAAAAATGTGAATTGGTTCGCTGAAAGCTCCCCGGTCTTCATGGGATACATACATCTATTCAAAAGAAACATGATTAGGCTGATAGATAGCCGACTGCGATCATTGGACACAAGTCCGCTCCGACCTCAAATCATAGGAGTGCGGATGTAGCCAATGATGAGAAAGACAGAGGTTTCGAATGAAACCGAATAGGAGTTGAACAATGTGGAGAGCCGCGTCTGCTCATCGGCCTGACTTGCCGTTGATCCGCTGCGCCCAATCAGGCGGCAATGCACCGGCTACCTGCCGTTCAGTCTAACCGGTCGCCGGGCGACGGAAGCAATGGTGACGCGCAAGTTCTACCGCGTCATCGCGACCGGCGACGTTCGCCCGGTCGGTCTTTAAAGCGGGCGGGCTAACGCGAAGCGCAGAAACCCGTTACTCGAACAGCGCGATACGTAGTTCTGAACCACCAAACGGATGTGGCGATTTCGCCTCAATCGGGCATTATCCGCGCAGCATCATGTGATATTCTTCCTCTGGGCCTACGGATAGATTTATTGTCGTGCTTCGCGACAGATGGAAGTCATGTATGGGTAGATTGCCCTTGCGTCGTCGTAGCAATATGTCGGCGATGTAGCTGCCAAAGAGTATCCGTAGCGCCCACCTGGACCAAGGATTCCATGACCCGTCTTAAGAAACTAAAGGCTGCTAGCTCCTTACATGCCTTTGCTGACGTATTGGGCTACAAGGCAAAGGGGTTGGCGTACATTATTCACGGAATTGATGATTCCAAAAAATATAAAGATTTCGAGATAAAGAAGCGCTCTGGCGGACTTCGAAAAATTAGTGCGCCCATTCCAGAACTGAAAAGGCTACAGAAGAGCGTTGCTCATCTCCTTGAAGATTGCGTAAGCGAGATAAATTCTCATAGAAAGACAAAGGGCACTCTTTGCCACGGATTTCGCCCTAAGCATTCTATAATGACAAATGCGGCAATCCATCGCAAGAAACGCTACATCTTCAATATAGACTTGAAGGATTTTTTCGGGACGATTCATTTCGGCAGAGTATGGCGGTTTTTTGAGAAAAACCGAGATTTTGCGCTTGATTCAAGCTTGGCCCGTACTATTGCACAAATTGCCTGCCATAACAGGGAGTTGCCCCAGGGAAGCCCTTGTTCACCGAGCATATCCAATCTTATCGGACACATTTTGGATATCCGGATGGCAAAGCTAGCAGCACAGGCCGGGTGTCAATATTCCCGTTATGCGGACGACTTGACGTTCTCTACTAACCGGAAGAATTTTCCGCCCGAAATTGCTCAGCGAGTCGGCGATACTAATCTTTGGGTTCCTGGAAAGCAGCTCGCAAATGAGATAAAGCGATGCCGCTTCGAAATAAATCCAGCCAAGACGAGGATGCAATTCAAAGATTTCCGACAAGACGTAACGGGAATCGTCGTTAACTCGAAGCTCAATATTAGAGCTGAGTACGCCAAGAACGTTCGTGCAATGGTTCATTCACTGGTTACTAGAGGTGAGTTCACGGTCCGAAAAACATTTCGAGATGAAGCCGGCGCATGGATTGAAGAGGTTGAGGCGGGGACTGAGGCGCGGCTGCGAGGAATGCTCAGTTTTATTGATTCCGTGCGATTTTTTGAATTACACAGACAAACAATAAAAAAAAGCGTAGCTAGTGACTCAAGGCTGTCTCGCCGGCCTGTTCGAGAAATGGATCGCCATGAGCGAGTTTATCGGCAGTTTCTATTGTTCTCCACGATTTTTAGACCACTTCAACCCCTCGTGATTTGCGAGGGCAAAACGGATAACGTTTATCTCCGCTGTGCTTTGCAAAAATTATCCGGGAAATACCCTAAGTTGGTTAATGTGAGTGGCGCGAAGATTACGCTACAGTTGAATTTCTTTAACTACTCGAACACCACGGACAGAATTCTTCATCTCGGGGGTGGAACGGGCGATTTAGCGGAATTTATAGGGAATTATGGAGCAGCGTTCAAGGGGTTCAAATACAGTGAAAAGCGCCGCCCGGTGATAGTTGTAGTTGATAACGACTCTGGTGCGCAGCCAATATTTGCTGCGATAAAAAAGGCTACGTTCAGCAAGTCAGCTATTGATGGAAGCCTCCCGTATTACCACATCCGAGACAATCTCTACGTTGTTCCAGTTCCTAAGCAGAAAGGTAAGGAAACGGCAATCGAGGATTTTTTCGAAAAGGCGGTTCTTGATACCAAATTGGGAGGTAAGGAATTCAGTAGACAGGACAAGTTCGACCCCGCGACACAATATGGAAAGCACTTATTTTCTGAGCATGTTGTGAAGAAGAACAAAGGTAGCATTAACTTTGATGGGTTTGAGCCTGTTCTAGACAGAATCGTGCAAGTGCTAGACGCTCATTCAGTAAAATAGAACGTATAGATCAGGTATTCACCTGACACCGGCCCTGAGCCGGTCATGTCTTAAGCCGCTTCGGGCAATGGCACTTCGGGTCGGGGGCACCCATACATTGATGGGATGGAGAGGTTGCCGTTCGACGCCATCACCGGGTGTGCGGCAGGTAACGGGCGCATTGCTGTCCGAGTCAGGCCGGCAGCCCAAGGTCCGCATTGGCCGATAAGCAGTCCTTCCCCGCCCAACTCAAGCAGCCAACTCGATGCTGTAGGACTCAGCAGAACTCACTGACCAAAACACAGCCCCCGCTGAACATCACGGGGAGCCGTTAATGCTTTTCTTACAGCGCAGCCAACTCCACGCTGAGCCCACTTCCCTCCCAGCCGCGTTCACCTCCCTCTGAGCCCCGCCTTTGATGCTCCGATTTGAACTTGCTCAGCTCCGAGCTGAGCAAGTTCAAATCAACGTTGAGCCGGCCTCCCTCAGACTTGAGCCAGCTCCCGTCCGACTTGAGCCAGCTTCCCTCCGAGCATCAGGAGCTTCCCTCCGAGCATCGAAAGTTCATCTCCGAGGATCTCGAGCTCAGCTCGCCGCATCAAGAGTTCAAGTCCGGGAATCTCCAGTTCAAGTCTGAGCTGAACAAGTTCAAGTCCGGGCTTCGAGAGTTCAAATCGGAGGCTCGAGCACTTCGCTCCGGGCTCGGACGTGTCGGCAATCTTGTGCTCAGGCTGCCTGCAGCGCCATCGGTTGATAGCGCACCCCGTTCCGGGCCTGCACTTCCGCGGTCGGGGCGAAGCCGAAGGCTGCGTACGTGGGCACGGCGTACAGGGATGAATTCACCGTGAAGTGGGGGGTGTCGCCGGCGCCGGCCTTGAGGCGCTGCCACAGGCCGCGGGCAATGCCTTGCCCGTGCAGGTCGGCGCGGACGAACAGGTGGTGTACGTGGATCTGGCCACGTAGCGCGGCGACGCCGACCAGTTCGGTCCCGACGCAGGCCACCACGTAGTCGATGGCCGGGTCGGCGATGCAGCGGGCGACCGCGTCGATGGAGAAGTTCTCCAGGAAGGGCCCCGCCTCCGCAGCGGCGGGATCGGCGAGGAAGTAATGGGCGAGGCCGCCGATCAGGTCGGCCACGGCCGGTGCGTCGGATGGCTGGGCGCTGCGGAGGGTGAATTCAAGAGGCATGGGCGGGGCGGGATGGTTGAATCAAGGTTGATCGACAGTTCAGATCAGAGGCTCGAATGCCCTGCCCGGAGCGTGTCTGTGTCAGGAATTTCGCGGTGAGGAAGTCGCTTTTCCATTTCGTGAGCAGTCAGGGGACGGCCCAGTAGATATCCTTGAATCACGTCGCAGTCCCATCCCAACAGTAAATCAGCCTGGCGATCTGTTTCTACGCCTTCCGCCACGACCTCCATCTTCAGTTGGTGGGCAAGGCTGATGATTGCAGGAACGATGGAGTTCTCTTCGGTCCCGGATTCAAGACCAACCACAAACGAACGATCGACCTTAAGTCGATCAATGGGAAAGCGATTCAGATAGGACAGGCTGGAGAAGCCTGTTCCGAAATCGTCTATTGCGATCCGCAGCCCGATTTTTTTCAATGCCCACAGGGCGTTCTCGGCCTTTTCGGCGAATTTCATCACAACGCTCTCCGTCAGTTCAATTTCCAGGAGGTTGGCGGCGAGACCTGATTTTTCCAGCAGCGCCTGGATGGACTCTGCAAAGCCGGGCTGCTCGAACTGGCGTGCGGACACATTGATGGCAAGCGGAACCACGTTCAGGCCTTGCTGAACCCAGGTTTGACTTTGTCGCGCCGCCTCCTCCAATACCCAGTTCCCCACCTCAAGGATCAGCCCGCTTTCTTCTGCCACCGAGATGAACTGGCCAGGCGGAATCAGCACGCCGTTCTCAGTGATACGCACAAGCGCCTCAGCGCCAATCAATTGACGTGTCCGGAGATCGAACTGAGGCTGGTAGTGGAGGACGAGGCGAGAGTCCCGGAGTGCTTCGCGAATGCGCGTTTCCGTGCGCAAGCGCTCCGATACCAGCTGGTTCATGTTTCGCGTAAAGAACTGGTAATTGTTGCGTCCCAACTCCTTGGCACTGTACATGGCAGTGTCCGCATGCTGGATCAGCGTACCGCTGTCCGTGCCGTCGTCGGGATAGGCGGCGATACCGATGCTGGGCGTCACTACAAAGTTATGCCCCTTGATTTGAATTGGCGCGCTGACGCTGGCCAGTATCCGTGCGGCGACGTCGCAGGAGTCTTGCAGGCGCTCCATGCTTGTGATGACTACGACGAATTCATCGCCCCCCATCCGTGCAACCAGGTCGCCACCTCGCAAGCAGGATCGAAGTCGATCAGCCACTTCTTTCAACAGCGCATCCCCCACGTGATGCCCCAATGAATCATTGATGTTTTTGAACCGGTCCAGATCGACGAACAGCACGCCCACGTGGCACTCGAAACGTTTGGCGTTCTGTATGGCTTGGTGGAGTTCCCTGAGCAACAGTACGCGGTTCGGCAGATCCGTAAGGGCGTCGTACAACGCCAGATGGTTGATTCGCGCCTGTGCGGCCTTGTGCATGGATATGTCGTGGGCAATGCCAATGTAGCCGACCCGCTCGCCTGTTTCATCGATCATGCTCGATATGGAGAGCATCACCGGGATTCCTTTCCCAGACTTGGTCCAGTAGGTGACTTCCTGCTCCACCGATTGATCGGATCCGACGCTGTCCAATGGCGAGACGATTGTCTTGAAACGCGTGCCGTCATTGTCCGGGAGGTGCTCCCGATCATGAAAAACTGACGGAAGCATCTGCCCGATCACCTCGGCTGAAGAATATTCCAGCATCTTTTCGGCGGCAGTATTGAATACCCGGATGGTGCCCTCCCGATCGGTCGCGATAATGGCGTACCCCGCGTTCGACAGGACGGCTTTTTGCAGTGTCATCACTTGGCGCAGCCGATGCTCCGAATCGCGACGTAACTTGATTTCATCCTGCAATTGCCCATTGGCTTGCGCCAACTCCACTGTGCGCTCGCGGACCTGCCGCCTGATGGAGTCGGACTGTCCGACGATCGTGTAGGCAAGAACACCGAGCATGGCGCTCAAGGCGATGCCAGACCCGAGCAGGGTCAGTTCGCCCCGGCCAGGGGCCAGGCTGAACGACCCCGCATGCGGCGTTGCGACGACACGCCATTTTCTATTCCCCGGCACGTCGATGAACTCTTCATGGGAAAGGGGGGAACGGCTCTTGTCCGCTGCGCTGTACATCTCAAGCGGTACCGGCTCCGAAACGTCCTGAAGGGACAGGGCGACCTGTTTCCAGCCCCGCGCCTCGGCCATGCGCTGGGACCAGAGCAGCATGTCACCCACGCGTATCACGAGCGTGGCGAAGCCGAAAAGGCGAGCCTGCCCGCGAATGTCATCGCGGTAGAGGGGCGAAAATGCAATCACCCCCGTCTGGCCGGTTGATTTGCTCAATACCAGCGAAATCGGCTCCGTCACCGCGATGCTGCTGCTTTCGACTGCCTTATTGATTGCCACTCGCCGCGGAAAGCGTGGATTCGGGCGTGTCTCCATTGCCACATCGAATCCGATGGCAGCCCGGTTCTGGTTCACTGGCTCCGCATAGAGAAAGGGATAGAACGTGTCCCGCTCGATTGCATTCACGAACTTGCCCTGCCCCATAGACTCACTGATACGGAAATCGGGATATTCATCGCGCGATTTTCTTTCGAACGCCGCACGCTCAATGCCGGAGACCCGAGGGTTGTATCCGACGGCTTGCAAATAAGGATGCTGCGCAAGCATCGGTGCCACATAGTGCTGAAAGCCCTTCAGGGTTCCTCCTCGCACCAGCTCCAAATGTCGCGACACAAGTGCCAGCACCTCAAGCGTGGTTTGCACCTCGGTGCGTAGAGCATTTATCCGGATTGCGGCCGCTTGTCCGAATTCAAGCCGGGTGTTGTTCCGCTCTGCTTCCAGCGCATTGAGGAAAAGAACGACGGTCAAGGCCGCCGAAAGAGCAAACACCACTAACCCTGCCAGCTTGGCACGCATGTACCTACCCCAGATTTACACTGCCCGAAATATAACCAGCGTTAAGGCAGCAATCCAGTCAGTCTCGTTGGCAACGGCCTTGTTGCGCAAATTCGCGCAGGCCTTGGTGTCGTGGGCGCCATCGCCGCGGACACCGCAGAGGGCCTCATCTGCAGCTATCCTCATGCCCGGAGCCGACCCGTCGGGACTGGCAGTTTGTACAACAACGCGTGCCAGGAGCTGGAGTTCATACTGCAACGAAGAGGCAATCCCCACGCCGCCGACCACAATGACGATGGCGTTCTGCATGCAGGCATATCCTTGTGTGCCGGCGTGATCCGGAGTGCCGACAGAAAAAGGAAATGCCAATGCTATTAATTTTGCGGAGGACGAGGGGCGAGAATTACCCATGCAATCACGGTTAATTCTAAAAGCGCGCCCCGCACGGTAAAATCACAGCAACACGTGGGTATTTGCCGTACTAACTTCACATTCGCCCTATGCTTTTGCATTCTCTTTTGACGGAACGCTTCGACAGCAAACACAGCAGTGAGGAATTGCTGCAGATCCTGGCGTCGGTGCTGAACGCGTTTCCCGTGGCTTGCTTCCTGATCAATAGCGAACACCGCGTGATTCATTGGAATATGGCGTGTGAGGTTCTGACCGGCGTATCTGCGCGTGCCATCATCGGCACCAAGGATCAGGGAAAGGCGTTCTACGCCTGCGACCGAATGGTCATGGCCGATCTGGTCCTCGATGGCGCGGCGAACAATCAGGTCGATGCGCTTTACCACGGCAAGTTCCGGCCTTCTTCGACAATCCCCGGCACCTATGAGGCCGAGGACTTCTTTCCCGACTTTGGCAAAGAGGGGCGCTGGCTGTATTTCACGGCCGCCCGCATCTGCGACGTGCATGGCACGCCCATCGGTGCGATCGAAACCTTGCAGGATGTGACTGCACGCCGGCAGGCCGAGACGGCCCTGCACTTGAGCAATGAGCGCTTCAAGGCGCTCAGCTGGATCGACGATCTGACACAGCTCTACAATTCGCGCCGGTTTCATGAGGTGCTCGACAATGAGATCTCGCGGGCCGCGCGCTACGCCCATCCGCTATCGCTGATGGTGTTTGACATTGATTACTTCAAGCAGATCAACGATACCCATGGGCATCAGGAAGGCGACCGCGTCCTGCGGCTGATTGCCGAGTACCTGCGCCAATGGCAGCGCGAGGCCGACCATCTGTTTCGTTTTGGCGGTGACGAGTTTGCCGTGATCCTGCCGGAGACCAATGCGGCCGCGGCGCACACGGCCGCCACGCGATTGGTCGAGGAATGGCGGCAATTCAACGGCAACGAAGCCGGCGCAGTAGCCCATGGCAGTACGCTCAGCGTCGGCGTTACCCAGTTGAAAGCGGATGACACGGCGGAGACCTTTGTTCGGCGGGCCGATCAAGCGGCCTACGAGGCCAAGCACCTCGGGCGGGATCGCGTTATCGGCGCGTAAAGCGCGCTCGATCATGGCCGCGGAGGGTGAAGGCGAGGGAGATGGGAAGGGCGCCCGGGATGATTTTATTTTCAGATTTAGTTTGCTATGTCGTCGAATAGTGCGTATCGTGAAACGCAGCGATTTCTAGTTGTGTCGTGATTTTGTTGGTCTAGTATCCGCAGTCCTGCGGCAGCATTCCCCCATTTTTACCTCGCCCTCTTGATCTCGCCCCATTCAGGGGCTATGCCCCGTAATTTTTCGGAGATTCAAGATATGTCTACAGGTACCGTGAAGTGGTTTAACGATTCCAAGGGTTTTGGTTTCATTACGCCCGACGACGGCGGCGATGACCTCTTCGCCCACTTTTCCGCGATTCAATCCTCGGGTTTCAAGAGCCTGACCGAAGGTCAGCGCGTCAATTTCGACGTGACGGCCGGCCCGAAGGGCAAGCAAGCCAGCAACATCCAGATCGCCTGATTTTCCCGGCATCTGTCTCAAAAGCGGTTGAGTCCTATCAGCCGCTTGCAAGCTCTTGTGCCGACTTGATGGTCGGCACAGGCGTGGAATCGGATCATTCTGAATTCCATGCAGCTTCAGCAAGAAATCCATCACTCCAGCGCAGCACAGAGCGACGGCTCGAATGCCCTTGCTCCGACGCGAGCATTGCCGCCCTGCCCTGCGGAGATGCCTGGTGGCACCCGATGCCTCAATCGGGTCGTCGCGAATTGGCCGGTCTGTCTCATGCCGACCTTCATCGTTTATCCAGCCCCTGCGATGAGACGCAAACGGCGCGCGAGCGGCCTTCAACGCACGCCGTTTCAACGACATGGAGAACAGCATGACCAATGCCATCCAGCGAACCGAGCTGAGGACTTTCTACTACACCCCCGTCCATTGTCCGTTCTGCGGCACGCGGGTGATGGGTGCGGATCCGGTTGACGAGACGCTCATCACCGCCTGCCCCCATACCTTGTTCATTGCCCATGACACGGCTTTCGAATACCGCTCTGAGCGATTCGACAGGAACCTCGATCTGCATGGCTTGAGCGACCAGGAGGTGGAAGAGCGCTGGCTCAGGGAGGCCGGCGGGATCGACGGCTTCACCAACCAGATCACGCTGGCGGACGCAATCAAGGTTGCGGCCTATGAACCGGAGCCGTCGCCCTACGGTTCTTACTACGGCTTTGCGCCGACCGAATGAGCATTACCCCTGAGCCCCGTTTCTTTCGGGCTTGACCTTATTTACCCCAGGAGAAACGATTATGGCCAAGGAAGATTTGCTTGAAATGCAAGGTGTTGTGATGGAAGTGCTGCCGGATTCGCGCTTTCGCGTCACCCTCGATAACGGACACATGCTGGTAGCCTACAGCGGCGGCAAGATGCGCAAGAACCATATCCGCGTGCTGGCCGGCGACAAGGTCTCGCTTGAACTGTCCCCTTACGATCTGAGCAAGGGCCGGATCACCTTCCGCCACATCGAGGGCCGCACGCCACACGCTCCGCGGGCACAACGCCGTTAAAACGTATCGGACACGCCCGTCTTTCCGCATGGGACTTCGTTGTCCATTCGGCCGACTGGGCCTTCAGGAGGAGCCATCATGGCTAAGCCAAACTACCAGTTCGAAAAGCGCCAGCGAGATCTGGCCAAGAAGCAGAAACAGGAAGAAAAGCGTCGCGAGAAGCTTGCGAACAAAGCGGCCAACGCCAACGCTCCGCAGACGGACGTGCCGGAAGATGGTGTGTCGCAGGGCGTGGACAGTCAGGATTCCGGGACCGCATTGAATTAACAATGCGGCGCCGTCGTAGTCCCTAGCGTCTGGCGACTCCATCGGGAGCGCCAGACGTTTTTGCATTCAAGCTGCGCTTACGCGCACACGCAGTTGCGCCCGTTGCGCTTGGCCCGGTAGAGTTTTTCGTCGGCGCGCTCGATCATGGCGACGTGGTCCCCGGTAACGTCCGGCACCATGGTGCACAGGCCAACGCTGAGGGTGACGCTGCCGGTGGGGGACATGGCGTGGGGGAGTTGCAGGTCGGCGATGAGCTGGCGGCACTTTTCGGCGATCTGCAGGGCGGCGTCGGTGGGGGTTTCAGGCAGGACCATGGCGAACTCCTCACCGCCGTAGCGGGCGAACAGGTCGCTGGAGCGCACGGGCATGGCGCTGATCGCCTGGGCGATACGCTGCAGGCAGGCGTCGCCGCGCACGTGGCCGTAGTGGTCGTTGTAATTCTTGAAGTAGTCCACGTCGAACAGCAGCAGGGACAGGGGCTGCCCGCTGCGCAGGGCGCGCGCCCATTCGGCCACCATGGTCTGCTCGAACATCCGCCGGTTGGCGATACCGGTCAGTTCGTCCTGCTTGGCCAGGGCTTCGAGCTTGCGGTTGAGCTGGAGGACCTTGTCTTCCATCTCCTTGCGTTCGGTGATGTCGAACATGAAGCCGACGAGGTCGGTGGTGACGCCGTTCTCGTCGCGGATCACATGCACCACGTCGCGGATCCACACGTAGCTGCCGTCGGCCTTCAGGGCGCGGTAGTCGGCTTCGTGATCGACGCCCTGCTCCGACTGGCGGATGCAGAAGTTGGCGGTGCACTCCCGGTCTTCCTCATGGATGCGCTCGATCCAGTCCATCGCCCCCAGCCAGCTGTCCCGCGGCCAGCCGAGCAGGCTTTCGATCTGTGGGCCGATGTAGTCGAACTGCTTGGTCTGCCAGTTGATCTTCCACGGAATCGCCTTGGTCGATTCGAGCAGGGTCTTGTACACGCCCCAGTCGTCGCTGCGTTCCAGCCTGTCGATTCCATTGAAAGTCTGCGCGTCGGTCATCGTCTTCTCTCGTACGGGGTCTCTCCGGCCAGGCAGGGCCGGCCGGAAAGATTAGCGCGGAAATTTTGCTGAGAAAGACGGCGCGGGGCGGGACTGCGGTACTTGTGCACACTTTGGGGAAAGTGTCATAAAGCGTTAAGGGGCACGGCACGGATGGGGCACGGGACCTTACAAGCGGAACCGCGCCACCGATTCCCGCAGTTCGCTGGCCAGGGTTTCCAGCCGCTTCACGTCTTCGTCCGCGGCCCGTACCGATGCGGCGGACTCTTCGGCCATGCGGGCGATGCGTTCGACGTGCTGGGCGACGCTGGTGCCGGCCTGGCTTTGTTCGGCGGTGGCGCTGGCCACGTCACGCACTTTGGCGACGGTGGCTTCGGCGCCGGCGCTGATCTCGCGCAGGGACGCCGCGGCGGCCGTGGCCATGTCGACGCCGCGGCCGACCAGCGGGGTGATGGCCTGCATGCTGCCGACGACGGAGCCGGTGTCGGCCTGGACGGCGGCGACCATGGTGGTGATCTGGCCGGTGGCGCTGGTGGTGCGTTCGGCGAGCTTGCGCACTTCGTCGGCGACGACGGCGAAGCCGCGCCCTTGTTCGCCGGCCCGCGCGGCCTCGATGGCGGCGTTGAGGGCGAGCAGGTTGGTCTGGTCGGCGATCTCCTTGATGACGCTGGCGATGCCGCCGATCTGCGAGGAGCGGTCGAGCAGGCCTTCGATGAGGCGGGCCGCCTCACTCACTTGCTGGGACACGCCCTGGATGGTGTCGGCGGCGCGCTGGACCATCTGCTCGCCGTCCCTGGCCACCTGGCTGGAGTGCACGGAGTTGTCCTCGGTTTCCCGCGCGCTGCCGGAGATGTGGTCGATGCTGACTGACAGTTCTTCGATGGCGGCGGCGGTGGATGAGGTGGCGTCGGACGACAGCTGGCTGGCTTCGTCGATGCGCGTCATCTGGCGGCTGAGGCTGGAGGAGATGTGGCCGAGCACGGTGGCGCCGCGCTGGATGCCGTCGATCATCTCGCGCAGGCTGGCCTGCATGTGGGCGACGGAGGCGAGCAGGCTGTCGCTGCCCTTGGGCACGTCGAGGTGCTGGCCGAGATTGCCGGCGGCGATCTCCCGCGCGACCTGGGCGGCGTAGTCAGGTTCGCCGCCGATGCGCCGGTAGATGCTGCGTGCCATGAGGCCGGCGAGCACGGCGACGACGATCAGCACCACCACGCCGAGGCCGATGAAGCGCCAGGCGAGGCGCCAGAAGGCGTTGTCGATGTCGTCCACCCAGGCGCCGTAGCCGAGAACCCAGTTCCAGCCCTGGACTTTGGTGACGCCGTTGATCTTGGGCAGTTCCACGTCGGTGCCAGGCTTCTTGACGAGGATTTCCGCGTAGCCGAACTCGGTGCCCTTGAGGGCGTCGAGGTAGCGCTCGAAGTCGTGGCGGCCGTCGGGCAGCATCTTGCCGAGGTCGATCCTGCCGGTGTCCTTCATGTTGGGCAGCACCAGGCCGAGGCCGTCGGTGGTGCGCGCCCAGACGTATTTGGTCTTGCCGTCACGCATGGCGGCCAAGGCCTCGATGGCGCGGGCCTGGGCGTCGGCGTGGCTCAACGTGCCGGCCTGCTCCAGCGCCTGATAGCGGGCCACGGTCTGGGTGGCGAGGATGAGGACGGTGCGCAGTTCGTTGCGCCGTTCGTCGAGCATGGTGGTGCGCAGCGTGGTCAGCGCCACGCCGGCCACCACGATCAGCCCCAGGATCGCGCTGGCGACGATGAGGCCGAGGCGTCGTGAAAGCTTCATGGTTGGGTTCCTTCCTTTCTTGTGGCCCAATTGAAAACGGCCACCGGAGACATGTCCGGTGGCCGTTTTGCGGCCTTGCCTGGGTGATTCGCTCGGCTTAGTGCTTCATGGAGAACGCGGAGGCCCAGGAGGTCTTGCGGGCTTCGGCAAAGGCCTGCTCGCGCAGTGCGTCGTACTCGGCCTTCGGCACCGGGCTGGCATCGCGGTTGCCCAGGTCGTGCATGCGGACACGGTAGGTTTCACGGGCCGTCCAGACCGCGATGGCGGCGATGACGGTGACACCGAAGGCGATGGCGCCGACGGTCATCGGGATGTTGCTGGAGCCCGGGGGGGCCACGGTGGCGAACAGGGCCGGCAGCATGGCGGTGATCATGGTGCCGATGTTCTGGGAGATGGCCATCGCCGAGACGCGGGTGCGGGTCGGGAACATTTCCGGGTAGAAGCTCGGGAAGATCGCGTTGTAGCCCTGGTACACCAGGCCCCACATCAGCAGGGACATGACGATGGCGAGCGGCACGCTATGGATGCTGATGGCGTACAGGTAGCCGAAGGACAGCAGGCCGGCGCCAAGAGAGCCGCCGATGATCAGCGGACGGCGGCCGATCTTGTCGGACAGGTTGCCGACGATGGGGATGACCAGCACGGCAAGACAGTTGCCGAGGACCGGAATCCACAGGTAGACGTCCTTGCTGAAGCCGATGCCGTAGCCGGGCTGGACTGCGTAGGCGGCGCCGAAGATGGTGGCGACGACCGGGATGACGTTCATCAGGGAGGCGCACATCACGCGCAGCATGTCGGGCCAGCATTCGCGGATGGCCTCGATGACGGGGGCCTTGGGCACGTCGCCCTTCTTGTTCTCCTGGGCGAAGGCCGGGGTCTCTTCCACTTCGCGGCGGATGATGTAGCCGGCGATGATGACGACGAAGCTCATCAGGAAGGGAATGCGCCAGCCCCAGCTGTTGAAGGCTTCGGTCGGCATGAAGTAGGCGAGCGGCAGGAACACGGCGGCGGCGAGGATCTGGCCGGCCTGCACGCCCTGCAGCGTGAAGCTGGCGTAGAAGCCGCGACGGCCGAAGGGTGCGTGTTCGAGGATCATCGAGCTGGCGCCGGAGATTTCACCCGCCACTGCGAAGCCCTGGATCAGGCGCAGGACGACGAGGAGGATCGGAGCGAGCAGGCCGACCTGGTCATAGGTGGGCAGCAGGCCGACGGCCATGGTGGAGATACCCATCAGGAACATGCAGATCAACAACACCTGCTTGCGGCCGTGGGTATCGCCCCAGTGACCGAGGACGAAAGCACCGATGGGACGGGCCACGTAGCCGACGCCGTAGGTGGCGAGGGACGCGACGATGGCGATCTGGGGGTCGCCCTGGGGGAAGAAGACTTGCGGGAAGATCAGCGACGCGGCGGTCGCGTAGATGAAGAAGTCGTAATACTCCAGCACGGAACCGATCCAGCCACTGGCGGTGGCTTTCTTGGTCTGCTGGGTCCCGTGAGGCTTTTGTTCGCTAGGACTACGCATGGTTGTCTCCACTATTTTTTGTGTGTTGCAGCAATTCGGATCGTTCGGGCGGTGCTGCCTTTGCAGCCTTTGAAGTGAGGCTAGATTAACGATAGCGATGTCCGAATTAACTGGGTCGATGCGGGTGATGCGCGATTGCCGTCACAACTTGTTCGATAATCGCGCACCACGTTGGGCTCAATGAGCCTTTCCTCCTCTTCGTTCTCCGGCGTCCTCGGTGCTGCGCTGCAGCATCCGTTCAGGGCTGGGGATCGATCACCTGACGCGCCGCGGCGAGGGCCTGACGCGCCCAGTCCACCCGCCCGACCTCGGCCATCCGGAGCATGTGCGGCACCTCCACGCTGACCGGCAGATCGGCGGGCAAGGCCGCGAACATGCCGCGCAGATCGATGCCGCCCTCCCCCGGCAGCAGGCGTTCGCAGCGCGCCGCGTGGATCATTTCCTCCACCGTCAGCGTGAGCCCGGTGGGGGCGTCGCAGATCTGCGCGTAATGCAGCAACTCCCACGGCAGCGCGCGCAGATCGTCTGCCGTGGTGTCCGAGCGGGCGAAGTGCAGCGCGTCGGCGAGGATGCCGGCGCCGACCGGCCGTCCCGCCGCATCGACGACCCGCAGCGCGGCCTTTGCGTCGGGCACCGCCGTCCAGGGCATGAACTCCAGATCGGCGGTCATGCCGTGCTGGTGGGCCACTTCGCACAGCTGCGCGTAGTTGGCGGCGAGGCGGCCGGGCTCGGTATCGTCGCCGGCCACCAGCAGGGCTTTGGCTCCGAGTTCCGCCCCGATCTCGATCAAGGGTAGGCAACGCCCGAGCTCGAAGTCGTCCGTCAGGCGGATGATTTCCAGGTCGAACACGCCGACGCCGGTTTCCTTCGTCGCGGCGAGGGTTTCGCGCAGCACGTCAGGCAGGCCGATCATGAACTGCTGCGGCGCGCCGGCCATGTTGGGGAGCAGGCGCAGGCCGACGAAGCCGTAACCCAGCTCCGCGGCGAGGCGGATGGCCTCGGGCGGCGCCAGGGTGTTGGACGTCAGGTAGGCAAGGGAAAAGGGACGCTCCATGGCGGGCATCACTGCAGCGGCGAGACGGCCGTCGGCAGCGCGATGGTGGAGGTCATCGCGGTGGTCAGGTGCGCCGGGCCGCCCTTCGGCGGCCAGATGCCCTTGGCGACGGCGTCGGCGCGGGCCTTGCCGCGGGCGTCGACGGTCGGGTAGGCCCAGATGTTGGTAAAGCGCAGCGGGCCGTCGAGGGCCACCATCGCCACCACGCAGGGGGAGATTTCCTCGCGGGCCGGCACGGCCTGTTCCCACAGGTCGATGGTGGCCTGCACGCCGCCCGGCTTGATGCCGTAGGTGCGGATCTCATACACCGGGCCGCGGATGCCGGATTCGGCCGACGGGCGCACCGGCTTCATCCACGGGAAGCCCTGGTAGCTGTGCTGCTCCAGGCTCTGGAAGATCTCGCCGCAGCCGAAGGGGCTGGCGCTGAGCTGGGTGCGCGCACGCTCGGCCCGCAGCGTGGCGAGGTCGTCGAAGCCGCGCAGCACGATCATCTGGTTGAGCGTGCCGATGTCGGTGAACCAGCAGGCGAGCAGTTCGCCGCGGGCGTCGGGGGCGGTGGCGAAGGCCTGCACATTGGCGGCCGCCTGGGCGGCGGTGCCAAACGGCAGGGTCATGGTGGACAGTTCGTAGAACATGGGGTCTTCCTTTGGGGGCTTCAAACGTAGCTGGGTTGAATCCGGGATGCCGGTGCAGGGTCGGTATCAGCAGACAGCAGGGGCTGGTCGGCGGCGTGGTGGGCGGCGAGGTAGCCGAAAGTCATGGCCGGGCCGAGGGTGATGCCGCCGCTCGGGTAGTGGCCGCCCATCATGCTGGCCATGTCGTTGCCGCCGGCGTAGAGGCCGGCAATCGGCTGGCCGTGGCCGTCGAGCACGCGCGCCTGGGCATCGACGCACAGGCCGTCGAAGGTGCCGAGGCTGCCGGGGACGATCTTCACCGCGTAGAACGGGCCCTGCTCCAGCGGCGCCATGCAGGGGTTGGGCAGGCCGGAGGCGGCGTCGCCCTGCACGCGGTTGTAGGGCGTCTCGCCTTTGGCGAAATCCTCGTCGCGGCCGGCGCGGGCCATCTGCCCGTAGCGCTGCAGCGTCTGCACCAGCGCGTCGGGGGCGATGCCGCACTGGCGAGCCAGCTCGGCCGGCGTGGCGCCGCGCTTCAGGTAGCCGTTGTCGAGCATGCGGCGGAGCGGCATCGGCGCCGGCTTGACGGCTCCCAGTCCATAGCGGCGGATGAAGGCGTGATCGCAGACCAGCCAGGCTTCGACGGGCCGGCCGGCCGGCACGGCGGCAAGCATGCCGCGCACGAAGTCGTGATAGGAGTCGGCTTCGTTGGTGAAGCGCTTGCCCTCCGCCGTCACCGCGATAAGGCCCGGCTTGGCCCGCTCGATGAGGTGCGGGAAGTGCGCAACACTGCCGTCGGCGCGGGGCACTAGCGACACCGGCGCGAGGGCGGCGGCCTGAGCCAGCTGGCCGTTCAGCGCGGCGCCGATGGCCTCGCCCATGCGCAGGCCGTCACCGGTGTTGCCACGGGAGGCCGCCGACCAGTGCTCGCGGCCACTCGGCGCGTGGGGCAGCCAGGCTTTCTTGCGCTCCACATCGAAGGGAAAGCCACCACAGGCCAGCACCACGCCACGGCTGGCGCGCACCTCCACGTCCCCGTCCGGTCCGCCGAGCACCGCGCCGACGACGCGCCCCTCCTCCACCAGCAGGCGGCGGGCCGGGCTGTCGGTGCGGATCTCCACACCGCGCTCGAAGGCCGACGCGGCGAGGCCGGCAACCAGCGCATTGCCATTGACGAGGCGCATGCCGCGGCCGTGCTGCAGTTGGTCGCGCCAGTAGGCGAGCACCTTGCCGGCCACGTAGCGGAAGGACGCCGCGCTGCGCATGGCGTTCATGAAATGCCGGAGTTCAGCCCCCGACGCGATGCCCATGCCCCATAGGGTGGTTTCGCGCAAAGGCGGTTTGAGTCGGTCGATCTGCCGGCCGAGGCGGCGGCCGTCGAAGGGCGCCGCGCACAGGGAACGTCCACCGAGCGCCGCGTCGGGCGTGTTGCCGTGGAAGTCCGGGATGGCGTTGCCGTCGATGAACTGCAGCGCGGTATGGCGGCGGAAGAAGTCCACCATGCGCGGCCCGTGCTCCAGGTAGGTCCGCGCCCGCGCTTCGTCAAACTGGTCGCCCAGCTCGTGGCGCAGGTAGGACAGCGGCGTCTCGATGTCTTCGACGATGCCCGCCTCGACGGCCAGTGGATTGCGCGGAATCCACATCCAGCCGCCGGACCAGGCAGTGGTGCCGCCGTATTGGGCGTCCTTTTCGGCGACCAGCACACGCAGCCCCAGGTGGGCGGCGGTGACGGCAGCGGACAGGCCGCCGGCGCCGGAGCCTATGACCAGCAGATCGGTTTGGATCATGGTGCGTATATGGGTTGCGCACCGGATCGGCGCGCCATGTTGAAGAAGGGCGAGGCGCCGCTGGCGGCGGCCATCTGCTCGGTGGTGGCGATCAGCTCGCCGGCCAGCGCGTGCATCTTGTCCTCGCTGAAGCGCACCGTCGGCCCGGCGATGGAGATCACGCCGATCGCCGCCTGATCACGCAGGCGCACCGGCGCAGCCATCGAGTTGAGACCCGGCGTGTAGGTTTCCAGCGTCACGCTGTAGCCACGCCGGCGCGTCTCGTTGATGCCGTCGAGCACCGCCTGCACGGTGGCCGGCGCGTTGGGGCCGAATTCGGTCGGCTGGCCGATGCCCTGCTGGGACACCAGCGCCAGCGCCTGCTCGTCGCTCAGCGTGGACAGCCACGCGAGGCCCGACGCGGAACAGCTCAGGCGCGCGTCACTGCCCATCTCCGGGTCATAGCGCAGGCCCTGGCGGGCGCCCTGGGCACGGGCCACCCAGGTCAGGCGGTCGCCGTCCACCACGGACAGGCGCACCAGCTCACCCGACACGCCGGCCAACTGATCGAGCAGCGGCTGAGCGATATCGACAATGCCGGAGTGGCCGAGATAGCTCAGACCAAGGGACACCAGCTTGGTGGTAAGGACGTAGTCGCCCTGCTCGCGCACCTGGCGCACATAGCCGCAGCGGGCGAGGTCGGTGAGCAGGCGGTGGGCGCCGCTACGCGGAATGTTGAGCTGGTCAGCGATGGTGGCCAGTTCGAGGCCGTGTGCGTGACGGGCCAGCAGCTCAAGGATGCCCAGGGTTCGTTCGAGTACTCCGCTCATGATTGCTCCAGTTCTAGTAACAGCGCCGCACGACGCGGCGCGATGAGGTTGGGTTTGCCAGGCTCTTACCTGCCGGATTTATCCGGGACCTGCAACCCCATGGCGGGCGGACGATCGAATTATAGATAAAACGGAACTAGATTCAATAGTGGAATCTTGTTCTGTTTTTTGTAGAATGGAATCTCCTGACACCCACAACGGAGACAAAACCATGTCGCAGCCCCTCAACGGAGCCACCCGCGTTCACTTCATCGTCGGCGACCCGATCGCCCAGGTGAAGTCGCCAGCCGGCGTTACCCAGGCCTTCCACGCCCATGACCGCAACGCCTACGTGATGCCCGCCCACGTGGCGCCCGCCAAGCTGGCCGCCTGGCTGGACGGCGTGTCCCTGGCCCAGAACGTGGACGGGATCATCGTCACCGTGCCGCACAAGTTCGCCTGCTTCGATCTGTGCGCGACGACCTCCGAGCGGGCCGCCTTCCTGCACACGGTCAATGTGATGCGCCGCAACCCGGACGGCAGCTGGCATGGCGACATGTTCGACGGCCTCGGCTACGTGTCCGCGCTGCGCGACCGCGGCTGCGAGCCGAAGGGCAAGAAGGCGCTGCTGGTCGGCGCCGGCGGCGCCGGTTCGGCGATTGCCCACGCACTGGTGGTGGCCGGCGTCAGCGCGCTGGCGATCCATGACGAAGACACCGCCCGCCGCACCACGCTGGTGGACCGCCTAGCCGGCCTAGGCCAATGCCCGGTCAGCCACGGCAGCCCCGACCCGAGCGGCTTCGACATCGTGATCAACGCGACGCCGGTCGGCATGAAGGACGGCGACCCCTACCCCCTCGACGTCAGCAAGCTGACGCCGCAGACCTTCGTCGGCTGCGTGATCACCGCCCCGGCGATCACCCCGCTGATCGCCGCCGCCCGCGCCCTCGGCTGCGGCACCTCCACCGGCGCCGACATGTTCGGCCGGGTCTGCGACCTGATGGTCGACTTCCTGCTGGGTGAGTGACATGCAAGTCATCACACAGCTCGACGACCTGGCCGAGCCGCAAAGTTACGACGTGGTGGTGATCGGCGCCGGCGGCGCCGGCCTGTCGGCGGCGCTGGTCGCCGCCATCGAGGGTGCCCGCGTGCTGCTGGTGGAACACACCAGCTACGTCGGCGGCACCACCGCGCTGTCCGCCGGCACTACCTGGGTGCCCGGCACCCACCATTCCGCCAAGGTCAATCCGACCGATACGCTGGCCGACGCCGCCCACTACCTGGACAACGCCGTCGGCGAACGCAGCCCCGCCGCACTGCGCCAGGCCTTCCTGGAAACCGGCCCGGAGGCGGTGCGCTATATAGAGACGCAGTCGGAGGTCAAATACCGCCCCTACGCCAAGCACCCGGACTACATCTCCGATCTGACCGGCTCGACGCTGACCGGCCGGGCGCTGGAGCCGATGCCCTTCGACGGGCGCCTGCTCGGTGAACTGTTCGCGCTGATCCGCCCGCCGATCCCGGAATTCACGGTACTCGGCGGCATGATGGTGGACCGCAACGACATCAACCACCTGCTCGGCATGACCCAGTCGCTGGCGTCCTTCCGGCACTCGCTGAAGATCATCCTGCGCCACGCCCGCGACCGCCTCGGCCACTCCCGCGGCACGCGCCTGGTGATGGGCAACGCGCTGGTGGCCCGCCTGCTGTATTCCCTCGCGCAACACGACAAGGTGAGCCTGGCGCTCAATACCGCGGTGACCGACATCGAACGCGGTGCCGATGGCGTGGAGGCGATCACCCTGTCCCAACAGGGGCAGCAGCGCCGCGTGCAGGTGAAGGGCGGCGTGATCCTCGCCAGCGGCGGCTTCAACCGCAGCCCGGCACTGCGCAAGGCAATGCTCGGCGAGGTGGACATGAGCTGGTGCCCGGCCGCCCCCGGCCACACCGGCCAGGCCCAGGAACTGGCCCGCGGGCTCGGTGCCCACTACGGCCCGAGCCACGACACCAATGCCTTCTGGGCGCCGGTGTCGCTGCGCAAGCGGGCGGACGGCAGCACCGCGGCCTTCCCGCACTTCGTGATGGACCGGGCCAAGCCGGGCATGCTGACGGTCAACCAGGCCGGCGACCGCTTCGTCAATGAGAGTACGTCCTACCACCTGTTCGCGCTGCGCATGCAGCAGAGCCTGGCGGATGGCCACGCGGCCGCCGACGTGCCGGCCTACCTGATCTGCGATGCCCGCGCGCTGCGCAAGTACGGCCTCGGCATGGTGCGACCCGGCGGCAGCGGGCTCGGCCCCTTCCTCGCCGACGGCTACCTGACCGAAGCCGGCAGCATCGACGAGCTCGCCCGCAAGCTGGACATCGATCCGGCGCGGCTGCAGGCCAGCGTCGCCAAGATCAAGGCCTACGCGGAGAGCGGCGTCGATCCGGACTTCCGGCGCGGCGAAACGGCCTACCAGCAGAACATCGGCGACGCCACCTGGCCCGGCCGCAACCCCAACCTGGGCGCACTGAGCGAGGCGCCCTTCTACGCGGTGCGCCTCTACCCCGGCGACATCGGCGCCTCCACCGGCCTCGCGGCAGATGTAGACGCCCGCGTGCTGGACGGCGCGGAGCAGCCCATCGGCGGCCTCTACGCGGTCGGCAACGACATGCATTCGATCATGGGCGGGGTGTATACGGCGCCGGGCATCACCATCGGCCCCGGCCTGGTGTTCGGCTACCGCGCCGCCAAGCATGCGGTGGCGCGAGCTCGTAGCTAAGCCGGAAAGGCCCGAGTACCCGCAGCCGGCCCGGGAGACAAGCGCCGGCAGCAATCCCACACAAGCCAGGCCCCGCGAGCTGGCACAACAAAGACAGAGGAGACATCCATGATTCGACAAAAGACCCTGCCCGCCCTGCTGGTGCTCGCCGGCATCACCACCTTCGCCGGCCCACGCATCGCGGTCGCCGGTGAGCTCGAAGAGCTCAAGGCCCAGTTGCAGGCCCTGCAGTCCCGCATCGAGAAGATGGAGGACAACCAGAAGCAGGCCGCGACCGTGAAGGCCGTGGTCCCGGCGGGTGCGTCGGCGGCCTCCGGCGTCACCGTCGGCACCGCGCAGAGCCCCCTCAGCCTCAACGTGGGCGGCGGTGTCGTCACGCTGTACGGCAACCTCGACGAATACCTCAACTACATGAAGAGCAGCTCGGGCGCCACCATCGCCTCCGCCCAGGACGGCGCGGCCCTGCGCAGCCGCATCGGCTTCAAGGG
>JAFEDJ010000025.1 GCA_018241685.1 Pseudomonadota bacterium | reverse complement strand
CCCTTGAAGCCGATGCGGCTGCGCAGGGCCGCGCCGTCCTGGGCGGAGGCGATGGTGGCGCCCGAGCTGCTCTTCATGTAGTTGAGGTATTCGTCGAGGTTGCCGTACAGCGTGACGGTGCCACCACCGACGTTGAGGCTCAGCGGGCTTTGCGCGGTGCCGACGGTGACGCCGGAGGCCGCCGACGCACCCGCCGGGACGACGGCCTTCACGGTGGCGGCCTGCTTCTGGTTGTCCTCCATCTTCTCGATGCGGGACTGCAGGGCCTGCAGCTGGGCCTTGAGCTCTTCGAGCTCACCGGCGACCGCGACGCGGGGGCCGGCGAAGGTGGTGATGCCGGCGAGCACCAGCAGGGCGGGCAGGGTCTTTTGTCGAATCATGGATGTCTCCTCTGTCTTTGTTGTGCCAGCTCGTGGGATCTGGCCTGTGTGGCGTTGCCGACCTCGTTGGGTCAGTACGGGGCCGAGCTTACAGAGGAGGTTCCTGCGAAAAACCCGGCTCAACGCACGCTTTGCGCGATTGTTGATTGCGGCTGCGCGATTGCCGCGCAGCTTCGGAAGTAACGGGAACCAGGCCGTAAATTGCTGCAATGCATCCGGAAAATGGGTGTCGGAACCCGATTCAACGCAGGAAAAGTGGAAAGCGTCCGCTGGGATGGACTCGCTGCGATGCGGACCCTGTCGATCCGTTGGTGTGCGTTCGGATCCCGCCGCCGTGATCCGGGAACTGACGGTCCCCCTGCGCTGAGCGTTGCTGCGATGCAGAATCCAAGATGGGCGATTGTCGCGCAGTCCTGTGCGTTAATCGCCCGAGACCGGCATTTGGTGGATTTTGCCGGTGTGTCCGCGTCGCTAAGCTGCGCTCCATGTTGCGTCGCCCGGGGTGTTCCGGGTCTGGCCGCAACGGCGCGATGCACCGCCAGCTTTCCGCCCAGAGAGGGCCAACGGACGTCGCCGCTTTCCCCGGATAAAAAGGAGACACGCATGATCAGTGGCAAAACGACCGTCATCGCCCACCTCGGCTACCCGACCGAAGCCTTCAAGGCACCGATGATCTACAACCCGTGGTTCGAGTCGAAGGGCATCGACGCGGTGGTGATGCCGATGGGCGTCAAGCCCGAGGACTACCCGGCGGCGATCCAGACCCTGCGCAGGATGACCAACCTGCGCGGTGCGCTGGTGACCATGCCGCACAAGGTCGCCACCATGTCGCTGGTGGATGCGGTGACGCCTACCGCGAGTGTCGCCGGTGCCTGCAACGCGATCCTGCTGCGCGCCGACGGCACGCTGCTCGGCGATCAGTTCGACGGCGCCGGCTTCGTGCGCGGCGTGCTGCGCAAGGGCTTCGAGCTGAAGGGCAAGCGCGTGCTGGTGTCCGGCAACGGTGGCGTGGGCTGTGCGATTGCTGCGTCACTGGCTGCTGCCGGCGTCGCCGAGATGGCCTTGTTCGACAACTTCGAAGCGTCGTCGAAGAGCCTCGCCGAACGCCTCGTCGCCCACTACCCTGAACTCAAGGTCAGCATCGGCTCGAACGATCCGGCCGGCTTCGACCTGATCGTCAATGCCACGCCGCTGGGCATGAAGGCAGACGATCCGCTGCCTTTCGATATGGACCGCGTGGCGCCGACCACCTTCGTCGGCGAAGTGGTGATGAAGCAGGCCATCACGCCGCTGCTCGCCGCCGCCCAGGCCAAGGGGTGCCCGTTCCAGGTCGGCACCGACATGCTGTTCGAGATGATCCCGGCCTACCTGGAGTTCTTCGGCTTCGGCACCGCCACGCCGGACGAGCTGCGCGCCGTGGCACAGATCAAGTACTGAGGAGGATGAGCACAATGAAGAAGATCCTGATGCTGCACGGTATCAACCACAACATGTTCGGCAAGCGCGACCCGGTGCAGTACGGCACCGTCACGCTGGAAGAGATCGATGGCCAGTTGCAGGCCCTGGGCCGCGAACTGGGTGTCGAGGTGGACAGCTACCAGACCAACCAGGAAGGCGACATGTGCCTGCGCATCCACCAGGCCTTCGCCGATGGCGTGGACGCGGTGCTCATCAATGCCGGCGCATGGACCCACTACAGCTATGGCATCCGCGACGCGCTCGCGATCCTCACTTGTCCGGTCGTCGAACTGCACATGTCCAACATCCACGCCCGCGAGGCCTTCCGCCACGTGTCGGTGTTTGCCGACATCGTGAAGGGGCAGATCTGCGGCTTCGGCGTGGACAGCTACCTGCTGGCCCTGCGCGCCGCGGTGTCGGCGCTCCGCTGACGGGGCCTACAGCAAGGACAGCAGCGCGTGCTCGGCCTCGCGCAGCACCGGCAGGGCGCGGGTCAGTGCCTGCTGGGAGCTCTCGTTGCCGATCGGCAAGCTGACGCTGATCGAGCCGACGACGACGCCGGCGCGGGTCCGCACCGGCACGGCGATGCCGCGGCGGTCCTGCTCCAGTTGTTGTTCGAGGATGCTGTAACCGTTGGTCCGCGCCTTGTCGATGACGGTGCGGACGTCTTCCGTGTTGGTGTAGCTGTGCGGCGTGTAGGGGATGAACTTGCGCCCTGTCAGCCAGCGCTCCACCTCCTCGGGCGGTTTGCAGGCCAGCAACACGATGCCCGCCGAGGCGAGGTTGGCGGCGATGCGCGCCCCGAGCACGAAACCCAGGCTCTGCACGCGGCCGATGCCGTTGCGGGCGACGAAGACCACTTCATCTTCGTCGAGGACCGCAAAGAAGGCCGAACCGCCCAGTTCGATGCTGATCCGCTGCAGGAAGGGCTGCACGGCCCGCGGCACCTTGGCCGAATCGAAGTAGGACCAGCCCAGGCGCAGGATGCGCGGCGTCAGCCAGAAATGGGTGCCGTCGCTGTCCACGTAGCCCAGGTGCTGCAGCGTCAGCAGGTAGCGCCGCGCCGCGGTGCGGGTGATGCCGGTGCGGCGGGCCGCCGTCGATGGGGTCAGACGCGGGTGCGCGTCGTTGAACGCCTCGATGATGCGCAAGCCCTTTTCAAGGCCGGCAATCCAGTCGCGCCGGTCGAGTTCCTGTTCTTCTTCGGCCATTTCCGTGTCTCCGTCGCGAGGCGCCCGCCGTGGAAGCCGCCGGTGCAAAGCGCGCGATTGTTGATAAAAGGTGCGCGATTATCGCGCCGTAAGCCCGGTGGGGCAATGGCCCACCCGCAACGGCCTGCCTAACATTCTGTCTATAAACAAGCACAACAGGCGGAGACCCTTGATGCGCCGAGCCATTGCCACTGTATGTATCAGTGGAACCCTCGAAGAGAAGCTGGAATCCATTGCCCGCGCGCGTTTCGACGCGGTGGAGATCTTCGAGAACGACCTCATCTACAGCCGCCTGTCGCCGCGCGAGATCCGCCAGCGCTGTGCCGACCTGGGCCTGGGCATCGACCTGTACCAGCCTTTCCGCGACATGGATGGCGTGGACGACGCCCGTTTCAAGCGCAACCTGGACCGCGCCCAGCGCAAGTTCGACCTGATGGTCGAGTTGGGCGCACCGATGCTGCTGGTGTGCTCCAACGTGCAGCCGAACACCATCTGCGACGACGAGCTGATGGCCTCGCAACTCCACGCGATGGCCGAGAAGGCCGCCGAGCGCGGGCTGCGCATCGCCTACGAGGCGCTGGCCTGGGGCCATCACGTCAATCGCTACGGCCATTCCTGGGACATCGTCAAGAAGGCCGACCACCCGCACCTGGGGATCTGCCTGGATAGCTTCCACATCCTGTCGCGTGGTGACGATCCGGCCGGCATCGAGCAGATCCCGGCCGACAAGCTGTTCTTCCTGCAACTGGCCGACGCACCGCGGATGGTGATGGACGTGCTGCAGTGGAGCCGCCACTACCGCTGCTTCCCGGGCCAGGGCACCTTCGACCTGGTCGGCTTCATGGAGCATGTGCTGAAGGCCGGTTATCCGGGGCCGCTGTCGCTGGAGATCTTCAACGACGTATTCCGCGCCGCCCCGAACCGCCGCACGACCCTCGACGCCTTCTCGTCGCTGCTCTACCTCGAGGAGCAGATCCGTACCCGCCTGGAAGCCCAGGCTGTTAGCGATCCGGTGACCCGTGCGCTGACCGAGCGCATCGAGCTGTTCAACCCGCCGGCGCCGCCCAAGCTGCGCGGCCTGTCCTTCATCGAGTTCGCGGTGGACGACGCGTCCGGCAAGGCTCTCGGCAAGGCGCTGCTGGGCCTGGGCTTCGATCACTCCGGCACCCACCGCACCAAGAACGTCGAGCTCTACCAGCAGGGCGATGTGCGCCTGGTGCTCAACAACGAGCCGGGCTCCTTCGCCAGTGACTACTTCCAGCGCCGCGGGCCGTCGATCTGCGCGCTGGGCCTCGCCACCGACGACGGCCAGCGGGCAGTGAACCGCGGCGTGGCCTTCCACGTGCCCAGCCACGCCGGCCGCGTGGGTCCCAACGAGGCCTTGATCCCGGCGCTGCGCGGGGTGGACGACAGCATCATCTACTTCGTGTCCCAGGCGCTGGAGGAGAAAGGTTTCCTCGAGACCGACTTCGTCGTCGACCCGGCCAAGCAAGGCCGCAGCAAGGCCGGCATCTACAAGGTGGATCACCTGGCCGAGGGCTTCCCCTTCGAGCAGTTCGATACCGGCGTGCTGTTCAACCGCGTGGTGCTGGGCCTGCATCCGCAGGAGAGCATGGAGCTGGCCGACCCCAACGGGTTGGTGCGCAGCTGCGCGATGGTCGATGCGGACCACTCATTGCGTATCGCCCTCAATGTGTCCCACAGCCGCGCCACCGTGACCGGGCGCAGCATGGAGGCGCTGCAGGGCGGCGGCGTGCATCACATCGCGCTGGCCAGCGACGACATCTTCGCGACCGCCGAGTACCTCACCAAGCACGGTATCGCGCTGCTCGACGTGCCCGACAATTATTATGAGGACCTGCCGGCCCGTTTCGAGCTGGACGACGCGCTGCTCGAACGCATGCGCCGCCTCGGGGTCCTCTATGACCGCAACGAGGAGGGGGAATTCTTCCACTTCTATACCCAGATGTTCGTGGACCGCTTTTTCTTCGAAATCGTCCAGCGCCGTGACGGCTATGCCGGCTTCGGGGCTTCCAACGCGCCGGTCCGCATGTCGGCCCAGGCGAGGAGAAGCTGAGGGTCAGACGGTTTGCGGAGTGTGCAGGGGTGAGTGAGAGAAGGGTTCCCGAGTCGATACGCGCGTTGCGGTCGGCCAATTTCCGGCTGTACTTCTTTGGCCAGGCGGTGTCACTGCTCGGCTCGTGGATCCAGCAGGTGGCGCTGGTGTGGCTGGTGTACCGGCTGACCGGGTCGGCCGCGCTGCTGGGGGTGACCACCTTTGCGTCGCTGGCCCCGCAGTTGCTGCTCGGGCCGCTGGCCGGCGCGTGGATCGACAAGCAGGACAAGCGGCGCTGTTTGATTATTGTGCAGTCCCTGCTCGCCACCCAGGCGCTGACGCTGGCGGTGCTGACGGCGCTGGGCTGGATCGGGCCGACGCTGATCGTCGCGATGTCCCTGCTGCTCGGCGTGCTGGGCAGTTTCGACGCGCCGCTGCGTCATTCGCTGATCAACGCCTTCGTGGAAAGCCGTGAGGACTTGCCCAATGCACTGGCGCTCAACTCGATGCTGGTCAACGGCGGCCGTTTCTTTGGGCCGCCGGTGGCCGGGCTGCTGCTGGGGCTGAGCTCGGAGGCGGTGTGTTTCGGCCTCAACGCGCTGTCCTTCATGGCCCTGATCTTTGCGGTGCTACGCGCCGACGGGCACATGCCGGAGCCGGTGCGCGGTCCGGTCGGGCGGGTCTTCAAGGAAGGCGCGCGCTACGTGTGGGACACCTGGTACGTGCGGGTGCTGATCGGCGTGGTCATCGGCGTGAACCTGACCGCGTCGAGCTACGCGACGCTGCTGCCGATCCTGGCCAAGGACGTCTTCCTCGGCGATGCGAAGACCCTCGGCTGGCTGTGGGGCGGGGCGGGCGGCGGGGCCTTCCTGGGGACCGTCATGCTGACCCGCGTGCGTTCGCTGGCGCGGTTGAGCCAGGGCGTGGTCGCCGCGGTGGCGATCAGCGCGGTGGCGCTGGTCGGCATCGGCGCCAGCCACCTGCCGGCGCTGGCCTTTGCCGGGCTGGTGCTGCTGGGCTTCGGCATCACCGTCTGCAATGCCGGCATCAACATGCTGCTGCAGTCGAGCACGCCGGAGACCATGCGCGGCCGCGTGGTGTCCTTCTTCATGGCGACGCGCTTCGGCTTCGACGCCATCGGCGGGTTGGCGGCCGGCCTGCTGGCGGCCTGGTGGGGCGTACAGGCGGCCTTGTGGATCGAGGGCGTGCTGCTGTTCGTCTGCCTCGGTTTTCTGTTTTCCCATCGCGGGCGGCTGGAGAGCGACCTGCGGCACTGAACTTGTACCGACTTTTCCCACCCGGCGGGCACCTCTCCCTCCCAAACTACCCGCCGGTCTTTCGCATCCCGCCGAGCATTGTGCTTCGGCGGGATTTTTTGCGTGTTTGGGCCTGGGAAGGGAACATGCAATGAGCGGGAAGGTGCTGGCTGAATGCTTGTGTAGGCGAATTCACTCGCCCGCAGCAGCCTGCCCGGCACCTTCCTGCATTTCGCCACCAGGCACCCTCGGCGTCGGGCGCAACACCTGCTCCGCATCCTCCCTGACCTGCGCCGCGAGCTCGCTGGCCAGGCCGAGGCGGCGCAGCAGCCAGGGGCTCAGATCCTGTTCGAAGGGGTCGGGCAGGGCAAGGTTCTCCATTGCAGCGCAGGGCGCTGGCGCCAATGCTGCCGCGGGTGCAGTCAGGGCCTGCCCGATGGCCTCGCTGGCCTGCTGTAGCGGGAGCTGGATGCGCGCGGCGTCGAGGCGGCCGCGGCGCGACATCAGCATCGTCTTCACCGCGGTGAGCTGGGCGAGGAGCTGGTAGTTGTGGGCCAGCAGACGCCCCAGGGCTTCCAGCGGCGGGCGTACCGCACGGGGCTCGGCAAGGGATTGCTGGGTGGCCTGCACCAGCGCCGACAGGCTGTCGTAGGCTTCGCGCCGGGCCAGCCGCCAGGCCAGCTCGGGTTCGTTGTCCACCGCCTGCAATTGCCCCAGGCCCAGCGCGACGCGGGTGTGGTGGGCCTGGGCGGCGAGGCTGCGGGCGACGAGGGCCGGGATGCGGCCGCGCTCCCAGCTGGGCAGCACGTAGGCGAAGGCCCAGGCGATGGCGACGCCGGCCAGCGTGTCGGCGATGCGCTCGATGACTTCGAAGGTGGCGCTGCCGGCGTTCAGCATGTGGCTCTGCACCAGGCCCATGACTGTTGCGGCGACCGCGGCGACGACGTAGCGCCGGATCGCAAAGGCGTGGGCGATGCCCTGGGCCAGCATGACGACCAGCAGCAGGAAGAGCGCCGGCGGATGGGCGGCCAGCAGCGCGCCGGTCAGTACGCAGCCGAGCAGCGTGCCCAGTACGCGATGGTTGCGCCGTTCGACGGTCTGGGCCAGGCTGCCGCGCAGCACGACGACGATGGTCAGCAGGATCCAGTAGTCGTGGGTGCCCCAGGGCACGGCGAGGGACAGCGCGTAGGCGCTGCCGATGGCGAGGGCTGCGCGGATGGCGTGGCGCAGCGGCGGGGCGTTCCAGTGCCACAGCTCGGAGAGCGGTTGCCAGGACCACGCGGTGGGGCTGACGAAGGCCTGCCAGGCGGTGCGCACCAGACTCAGGTCGGGCAGCTCCTCGCCGCGGGCGAGGGCGATCAGGCGCAGGGTTTCGTCGTTGATGTGGCCCAGGCGGTTGCTGAGACCGCGGGCCAGCATCGCCGTCGACGGGGTGCTGCCGTTGGCGCCGCGGTCTTCTTCGTCGGGCAGTTCCAGGCGGGCGAGCTGGGGGCGGTGGCTGGCGAAGGGTTCGGGTGGGCGACCGATGAGCAGGGCGTCGGCGAGGCCGTCCAACTCGTCGGCCAGGGCGCCGAGGATCTCGCCGAGGGCATTGAGCAGTGGCGGGTGGCCGGGGTGCGTGCGCAGCGTGTCCACGTCCAACTCGCTGGCCAGCAGATGGTCGCGCATCTCCAGCACCTGCAGCAGCATGCCGGCGAGGCGCTGGCGGCGCGGCGTGCGCGGGGATTCAAGCAGAATGTTGCGGGCTGCCTGCAGCTGGTCGGCCAGCGCGGCCTGGCGTCGCAGCAGCTCGCCGATCAGCGGCGCAGCGTCGGACGGTTGGCTCAGGGCGCCGAACTGCCGCGCCTGGCAGCGCATCAGCCCGGCCAGCGCAAACAGCACGTCGGCCAGCATCTGCACGCGGTAGCGGGCATTGAGGGCCGAGTTGGCCAGGCTGGCGAACACCAGGTAGCCCCCGCTGCCGATCGCGCAGTACAGGCCGGTCGTCGCGATGCTGCCGGCGCCCTCATGGACCGGCACGGCCATCGACAGCACCACCGCGAACATGATCGAGATGGAGATCGGCAGCCCGCGTTTGCCCCATGCGCCGGCGAGGAACGCAACGAAGCTGGCCGGCACCAGCAGCAGGCCGAGCAGCACCGGCGAGTTGTGCAGGGCCTGGACGGCGAGGAACAGCGGCAGGCCGATCAGCGCGGCCGGTAGCAGCTGCCAGAACTTGCCGCGCTGGGGCGCCGGCTGGTCCGGCGGAATCACGATGGCCACGCCCACAGATGCCGCTGCCGCGGCGAAGGCGCCGAAGTAGAAGTGCATGCCGCCGGAGATCAGCAGCATGCCGAGCGCGGCCACCAGGCCGCTGGCCGTGTAATGGCTCAGCGCGATGCGCCGGGCGGCCCGCAGGGGGCGGTCGAGGCGGGAAAGTGTCTGCATGCGCCTGGGCCGGGCTTCCGGCAAGGGTGTCGATGGCAGGCAGAGGTTAAGGTGCGAGGGCGGGGGAGGCAAGGTGGATGGAGCACGGTCTCCACGAAAAAGAAAAGCCGGCATGGCCGGCTTTTCGTGATGCTCGTTACTGCGTGGCTTACCAGTGTGTTTCCCGGTCCGGCGTGGCGGTGATCTTGTGGATCGTCAGGTCGGCGCCGTCGAATTCTTCCTCGGCGTCGAGGCGGATGCCGACGATGGACTTCAGTGCGCCATAGACGATGGTGCCGCCTGCCGCGGCCACGACGATGCCGCCGGCGGTGCCGATCAACTGCGACACGATGCTGATCCCACCGATGCCGCCCAACGCCTTGGCCCCGAAGATGCCCGCCGCAATGCCGCCCCAGGCGCCGCACAACCCGTGCAGCGGCCACACGCCGAGCACGTCGTCGATCTTCCAGCGGTTCTGGGTGATGGTGAACAGTTGAACGAACAAGACGCCGGCTATCAGGCCGGTGACCAGCGCACCGATCGGATGCATGAGATCGGAGCCGGCGCAAACGGCGACCAGGCCGGCCAGCGGGCCGTTGTGGATGAAGCCCGGGTCGTTCTTGCCCAGGACCATCGCCGCCAGCGTGCCGCCGACCATCGCCATCAGGGAGTTGAGGGCGACTAGGCCGCTGACCTTGTCGAGGGTCTGGGCCGACATCACGTTGAAGCCGAACCAGCCGACGGTCAGGATCCACGCGCCGAGGGCCAGGAAGGGGATGTTGGAAGGCGGATGGGCGGCCACGTTGCCGTCCTTGGTGTAGCGGCCACGGCGGGCGCCGAGCAGTAGCACGGCGGGCAGCGCGATCCAGCCACCGACCGCATGCACCACCACCGAGCCGGCGAAGTCATGGAATTTGGCGCCGAAGGCCGCTTCCAGCCACGGCTGGATGCCGAGGTTGTCGTTCCAGGCGATGCCCTCGAAGAAGGGATAGACGAAGCCGACCAGCAGGAAGGTGGCGACGCTCTGCGGATGGAACTTGGCACGCTCGGCGATGCCGCCGGAGATGATGGCCGGAATGGCGGCGGCGAAGGTCAGCAGGAAGAAGAACTTGACCATCTCGTAACCGCTCTTCTGCGCCAGCACTTCGGCGCTGGAGAAGAAGTTGACGCCGTAGGCCACGGTGTAGCCGATGAAGAAGTAGGCGATGGCCGACACGCCGAAGTCGGTGAGGATCTTGACCAGGGCATTGACCTGGTTCTTCTTGCGGACGGTGCCGACCTCCAGGAAGGCGAAGCCGGCGTGCATCGCAAGCACCATGATGGCGCCTAGCAGCACGAAGACAACGTTGCTGGTGTTACTGATTTGCTCCATTTTGGGCTCCGAAAATGAAGCGAGGCACCAAGCAGGTGCTGTGCCAGCTCTATTTTGGTGAAAAGTACTGATGAATGAAGGGCTTGCCATCAGGGTATGGTACGGCGTGGCACCATGATCGTGCAGATTCGGAGTATGCGCACCAAATTAATGCGCAGATCTTTGAATTTCTAATGCCCGGATGGCTAGAAGATGAGGATTGTCACCGTCTTGGTGCGCCTCTGCTTTGAAAGGGAGAGCTCACCAGGCGTTCTCCACCGCAATCTGTGCCGGCGCCGCCAGGCGGCTGAGACGGAAGCCCCGCCCGAGCAAGGCCTTGTGAGTGTCATGGACCATGTTGGGGCTGCCGCAGATCATGATGCGGGAGTCGGCGAGGGTCAGCGGAATGTCCAGCCGGGCTTCCAGCTCGCCGCTCTGCAGCAGCGCCGGAATGCGCGCGTGGAGCGCGCCGGCAACGGTGTCGTCGCGGGTGGCGACCGGCTGGTAGATCAGCTTGTGACCGTGCTCGGCCCACAGGGGATGGTTCCGCAGGGCAGCGATTTCCGCGCGGTAGGCGAGGTCGTCGGCATTGCGCGCGCAATGCACCAGAATGAGGTGCTCGAAGCGCGTCCAGGTGCTCTCGTCCTGCAGGATCGCCAGGTAAGGCGCCAGCCCGGTTCCGGTGCCGAGCATCCACAGGTCACGCCCATCGGCAAAGCGGTTGGTAGTGAAGAAACCGAAGGGCTGGCGCTCCATCATCAGCTCGTCGCCGACCTGCAAGAGTTCCAGGCGGGACGTGAAGGCACCGTCCGGCACGATGATCGAGTAGAACTCCAGGTGCTCGTCCCAGGTCGCCGAGGCCATCGAATAGGCCCGCCACACCGGCACCCCGTTGGCCTGATGCAGCCCGAGACGCGCGAACTGCCCCGGCACGAAGCGGAAACCCGCCTCCCGGCTGAGCCGGAAGGACAGCAGCCGGGGGCTCCAGCGGTGCAACCACAGGATGCGTGCCGGGACGTACTTGTCGTTGGGGGCGTCCATCGAGTCTCTCCTTTTCAGGCCGATGGGGAGAATTCAATCGATTACCGCCGATTCGACAGCTTGTCGGCAGAGGAATTCGCAGCAAGGGTGTTTCTGGTGCTTGGGCGATGTCAGTTGATCTCACCGCCAGGGGGCCTGTTCATCTCCACTCTGAACGGGGCTATCCCGGACGGCAGCCAGTTCAGCGCAAAGGCGAGATTTGCCCCGGACTTGAACTTGTTCAGCTGGAACCTGAACAAGCTGCCGGGACTGACGAATCTTGGCAGTAGGTGACGAAAAACGTCACATGAAAGATGGGTTTCCGGAGCTGGGATGTGTGGGCCAGGCGGCCTAGTACCCGTCAATAGACTGTTTCAAAATGAAAAAAAAGAAAGCATGAGGTTTGGCACGCTGGTTGCATATGTCGGCACGTACGAGGCACCAGCCCGCACCAACCAAATTTCAACGAGTGGAGATCACATCATGAAAAAGCAAGGCGGTTTTACGCTGATCGAACTGATGATTGTCGTGGCGATCATCGGTATCCTGGCGGCGATTGCGGTGCCGCAGTATCAGAACTACACCAACAAGGCGAAGTTCACCGAGGTCGTGAATGCTACGGCTCCGATGAAGGGGGCTGTCGAGGCTTGTATCATGGCTGCGGGTCTGGCCGGTAGTACTGCTATCACTGGCTGTGGAAACGGCAATGCGGCTGGGAACGTGCCTGCTGCTCAGGGGGCCTATGGCAATGTCGTGAGTGTCACGGCTTCTGATGCCGGTGTTGTAGTTGCCACTGCAGTGTCGGCAGCTCCGCTTAATGGTGCGACCGTAACCTTGACTCCTGCGCTCAACAATGGCTCTATCGTCTGGACCAAGGCTTGCAGCAACGCAGCATTCTGCTGAATTTGAGTAGATTGTCGTAAATTCTGGAAAGCCCCTGTCTGGCTGTATTGCTAGGCGGGGGGTTTTCGTTTCCATGACACGCAATGGTCTAGTTTGCTGACTGAGTTTGGGCTTTTGCTTCCCACTCTGCGGGCAGGTTTCAATATCGCTAGACCCAGTAAGTGATTGCGTCTTCATGAGAAAGCAGATGGCATGAGCACGGCAGTTTTGTCGTTGTCTGAGAATTTCGACGCACGCACGTGTGCTTCGGAAATTAATCTGGTGGTCATCCACGCCATCAGCCTCCCCCCCAACCGCTTCGGCGGTCCTGGCGTCACGCAACTCTTCACCAACACCCTCGATCCGCAAGCACACCCTTACTACGCGGGCATCCATCACCTGAGGGTTTCCGCTCATTTCTTCATCCGCCGCACTGGCGAGCTGATCCAGTTCGTCGATCCCGAGCTGCGCGCCTGGCATGCCGGCGTGTCGTGTTGGCACGGGCGTGAGCGTTGCAACGACTTCTCTATCGGTGTCGAACTGGAAGGCAGCGATACCTTGCCCTTCGAAGCTGTGCAGTACGAGGTGCTGGCCAACTTGTTGACTGAGCTCTGCGAGCGCTTTCCGATCGAGGGGATCACGGGGCATTCCGATATTGCGCCGGGACGCAAGACGGACCCTGGTCCCTACTTCGCGTGGGGGCGCCTGCGGCGCTGTCTCGATGCGAAGGGGCATGCCCGTACGGCGACACTGATCGAGCCGGAAGGGGCGGCAGAGGCTGTCGAAGAGGCCTTGATGGTCTGGTCCTTTCCTGTGTCGGAGCGTCCTGACTGAGTTTTTCTGAGTGCCTCTGAAAAGGGGCGTGGCGCTTAATCCAGCGCTGAATCATCGGCGGGGGACGTCAATCTGCAGGGTATTTATAAAATGCCTTGTGCATTATTTTTCGCCGAGTAAACTCGAGCTGGATTGACAAAACACAGTCGAATCAATAGAATGCGCTTCGTGTGCATTTTTAGCGCAAATTTCTTGTTACAAGTCGGTGCCTGAGCCGCCGCATAACCGGCCTTCTTCCCCCCGGTTACTGACCTGTCCGAGGTCTGGCTCGGTACTTTTTTTGGCACGCTGTCTGGTTGCATCAGCGTGTTTGGATCAACCCCTGGCGACCTAGTCCTTCGAGCGCCGTCGGCCGGTTTTGTTGGCTGACGAGTTGAACCCGGTCCTGCTTTTTCGAGGGCTGTCGGGTGATATAAACGGATTTTCTGTCCCTGCTGTCCTGGGGGCGGTTGTGCGTGTGCGTTTGCTGGACTGTGGCCACAGAAAGGAGAGCCCATGTTCGCAACTCGTATCGCGAAGTTCGCACGTCACGCGGCTTCATACATGCTTCACTTCGCCCACGGCGGTCTTCTTGTCGCGGGGCTCGTCCTCACGCTGTTCGTGGCATCCCGGATTGCCAACCACGGTGTGCAGGGTTTATCCCTTGATAATTTGACGGGTAGTACCGAAGTACCTGTCGCTGCTGTTGCCGAAGTGGCTGCGGAGTCGGAGGCTGACATCATCCAGGCGGCAGAAAGCGCGTCGCCGGTCAAGCTCAGCCCTGATCTGCAGCGCGTCAAGACCTATGTGGCCAAGCGCTACCAGGTGTCGGCCGTGGCTCTTGAGCCCCTGCTGGCGTCCGCTCAGCAAACCGGACGCAGCGTGGGTGTAGATCCGCTGCTGCTGGTGGCCGTGATGGCCATCGAGTCCCGCTTCAATCCCTTTGCAGAGAGCCCCTTGGGTGCGCAGGGCTTGATGCAGGTGATCCCCAAGTTCCACCCCGACAAGGTGGATGTGAAGTCGGACAAGAGCGCGTTGTTCGACCCTGAAACCAACATCCGCGTCGGTGCGCTGGTGCTCAAGGAGTACATCCAGAGCACCGGCTCTGTGGAGCGGGCGCTGCAGCAGTACGGTGGCGTTGGCGATCCATCGGCACCGTATGCGAGCAAGGTGATGGCTGTGAAGGCTATGCTGAGCCAGGTCGCCCGCAGTGGAGGAAGGCTCGTCGGCGCCTGACGCGTGCCCGAGCCTGGGGAAGATGAACCCGCCGAGAGGCGGGTTTTTTCGTTTTTTGGGGTGGTCTTGCTCAGGTCTGTTCCAGCACCCAGACGGTTGCAGGGGGCAGGTTGCGCACGATGGTGTGACTGCGTCGCCAGACCAGATTCTTCGTGGGGCTCGGAAAAGGGAGGCGGCCAAAGTAGCTGTACTGGATCAGTCTAAAGTGGGAGGCCATTTCGCTGATTTTCGCGATCGCACTGCTCAGGCGCTGCTTGTCTCGCGTCGGCAGAGAGCGGAAGGGGAGTGATGACACCAGCGTCAGGTCGCAGTGTCGGGGAAGCGAAAGCCGCTCGACTTCGCTCGCGCAATGCACATGTATGCGCATACCCGGAAACTTCTGACGCAGGCGTACGGCTAGTTCGGGGGTCTTCTCTACGGCGATGAGTTCGGTCATTCGGTGACGGACCTCGAACAAGGCCTGGGTGATCGAGCCCGTACCTGCTCCGAGTTCGATCACGATGCCAGGGTGAGCGACAGCAAGGACCTCGCGGGCCATGGCGTCGCTGAGGGGGCGTCCCGCTGGCGCAATGGCGCCGATGTGCCGCGGGTCGCGCAGGAAGGAGCGCCAGAAGGGAAGCAGGTCGGACTTCATTGCGAGGCTCCGGTCACCTCATGCAGTTCCCAGATCCGGAAGGAAAGGTATTCTCTAACCGCTTTTGTGTCCGCGCAGAGAGCCAGGCCATGGGGGCAGATTTGCTGGATGAGTCGGGTGGCGTCATCGCTGGGTTGGGATGGGAGGCCACTGATCTGAAGAAGTCGGGGGGCTAGATATGCGATGTCCGAAACCTTATCGGAGGTGGTTGTTGGCGTCCGAGCAGCTGGGTTCGTGAGGATTGAGTACCAGGTTACAAAGCGCAGCTGATTGTCGTCGGGCTGTTCTATAAAGTGGTTGCTCGCATAATTTCCGGCGTGTCTGGCCGTGCTGGCAAACTGCGGTTGGTGATCGCCGAACCAAGCCAGGATCCGGGGGTGAGGGTCATCAAGCCAGCGCTTTTCGAGTTGCTCCATTGCTTGGGCAGAATCTCCCAGTCTCAACATGTAGTCAGCAAAGGCAGGGGGGAGTGAGGCGAGCGCAGGGGGAGCGGGGGAGGGGAGTTCTGCGAGTGTTGCGGCATGGGGGCCGTGGTTGCGGATCGTTAGCAGGAACACGAACAGCGGCCGACCATCGCGCAGCTTGGCTGCGGTATCAAGTGCCTTGGCAAATAGTGCACTATCGAGGGTGTGCCTCCAGTCAGAACTCAAGTTCATGTCTTCTACCGCCAGGAAATGTTCGAAGCCATAGTGTTGGTACGCTTTGCGGGCGTTCAGAAAGTTTCCGGCAACGGGGTAGATAGCGATGGTTTGATAGCCGAGTGTCTGTAGATGCTTGGGCAGCGGTGCGCGCATGTTGTGAGCAAGACTCACGGGGGCATGGCTCCCGGCAGGGCCGAATACCCTCCAGTCGAAACCGGTCAGAAATGTAAATTCAGATAGCCAAGTTCCACCCGCTGTGGTGTGTACGAACAGGGGGCCTGACTCCTGACCAGGCTTGGCTTGGGTAAACATGGGGTGCTGGCAGGCAGGAACGTCCCGACAGGCTGCGAGAAGCGCAGGGTCAAAAGTGCTCTCCTCCAGAACCACAAAAATGTCGGGCTTGCCGGTGGCGGTGCTTTGGGACGATGGATGAAAGCGCTGCTGGCTGACGCGAGGCGGGAGTGAGAAGCGGGTGGATGCGTCCGTGAAAAAGATCTCAAGGAGATCAGCAGGGTTTCGTTCTTTGGTGGTCTCGAACTTCTGAAGTTGCGTGAAGCCGTTTCCGAGGGAGCGATCATCACTAAAGATGGCCGGCCGTGGGAAAGCGGAACTGAGTCCGTCAGCATGGGCCAGCCAGGCTCCTAGCATTAGTCCCGCGAGGATCAGGCTACCGAGTGGGCGAATGGAGTGGTGGCGGGGTTTCTCTACCCTCCAGATCAGGAGCGCAGTCAGTAGTACTAGCATTAGCGCTCCGAGAAGCATCGCGCCAAGTGCAGGGTAGGAATTGAAGAGCACTGCGTTTTCGGACAGATTCGATGCGAAGAATCTAACGTCCGCTAGCGTCATGGGCTTGCCGAGGTAATCGATCTTGACCCATGATGCATAGATCAGTGCTGAGAAACTGAGTGCAGCTATCATGAGGCTGAACAGGGGGCGACCACTGAGGATCAACAGAAGAACCACTGTTACGCTGCATAGCCAAGACGAGACGGGATGGTTGTTGATACTCCAGGCCAGCGCGAAGGGCCCCAGTCCTGACGGAAGTACTTGCAGGATTTCCAGGCTAGCCAGCAGGCTGATTGCCAGCATTAGGACGAGAAGGACGCGAGTTGGTCCGGAGAGGTGCGGTAAGCTCATGCGTGCATTATCCAAGGGGCTTGTGTCGTCTGTCTTGCTTTGGGGGGGGAGCGTGTGCCGGTTGCGTCTTCTTTTCGAATCATGGGCTCATGAGTTCGCCCCTATAGAGCGCGGGCAATCCGCTCCGCCGCTTCGATCAGGCGTGCACTTCCCGTCGTATAAGCGATCCGAAGATGGCGTTCCGGCGCGTTGTTGCCGAAGTCGATGCCGGGTGTCGTGGCGACGCCGGCTTCCTCGATGAGCAGGCGTGCCAGCGACTGGCTGTCCTCCGCGATGCCGGAGATGTCGGCGTACAGGTAGAAGGCGCCCTGGGGCTCTGTAGCGAATTTGAAGCCGAGTTGGCGCAGGGCGGGGAGCAGTGCGTTGCGACGTTCGGCGAACTCGTGCCGGCGCTCTTCGAGGATGGCGATGGTGGATGGTTCGAACGCTGCCAGCGCGGCGTGCTGGGCCGGCGTGGAGGGCGAGATGAAGAAGTGCTGAGCCAGCTTCTCGATGTCGCGCACGTAGGCTTCGGGAGCGACCAGCCAGCCGAGGCGCCAGCCGGTCATGCCGAAATACTTGGAAAAGCTGTTCACCACGAAGACGTCGTCGAGCCGGCTGAGGGCGGTGCAGGCGTCCACACCGTAGTTGAGGCCCTGGTAGATCTCGTCGACGATCAGCACGCCGTTGCGCCGGCTCACGGTTTCCTGCAGCGCGACGATCTCGTCGAGCGTCAGCAGCGTGCCGGTGGGGTTGGCCGGGCTGGCCACCATCAGGCCGCGGGTCTGCGCCGTCCATGCTGTCTCGACCTGGGCGGGTGTGGGCTGGAAGCGGGTGCTGGCGTTTACAGGCAGCGCACGTGGGTTGCCTTCGAAGCTGCGCACGAGGTGGCGGTTCGATGGGTAGCCGGGGTCGGGCAGCAGCCATTCGTCACCCGGATCTGTGAGGACGGCGAGGGCGAGCATCAGCGCGCCGGAGGCGCCGGGGGTGACGATGATGCGCTCTGGCGAGACGTCGGCACCGAAGCGGTCGTGGTAGAGGCGGGCGATGGCTTCGCGCAGCGCGGTGAGGCCGAGGGCCGGGGTGTAATGCACGTGGCCACCGGTCAGGAAGCGTTGAGCAGCCTCGACGATGGGCTGGGGGCTGGCGAAATCGGGCTCGCCGACTTCCAGGTGGATGATGTCGCGCCCGCTGGCGGCGAGCTCGTGGGCGCGCTTGAGGATCTCCATCACGTGGAAGGGCTGGATGTCGGCCATGCGGCGGGCGCTGCGGGTCATGGTGTCGTTCTTCGTGAATGGGATGGGGCAACAAAAAAGCGCCGATTGCTCGACGCTTTCTTGCGCTACCTGAGCAGCCGGCTGGCTGCTGTGAACTTACACCGACAGGGCCAGTTCGAACAGTTCGCGCTTGAGCGTGAACTGCTTGGGCAGGCGGTCCTGCAGCTTGTCGAACCATTCCTGGTGGCCGGCCAGCTCGGTCTTCCAGGCGTCGGCGTCGATCTTGACCAGGGCTTCGAACTCGGCCTTGGTCACGTCGGAGCCGGTCCAGTCGATGTCTTCGTACTGGGGCATCCAGCCGAGGGCGTTCTCGGTGGCGTGCACGCGGCCGCGGACGCGGTCAACGACCCATTTCAGCACGCGCATGTTCTCGCCGAAGCCGGGCCACATGAACTCGCCCTTCTCGTTCATGCGGAACCAGTTGACGCAGAAGATGCCAGGGGCCTGATCAACGGTGTGGCCCATCTTCAGCCAGTGGTTGAAGTAGTCGCCCATGTGGTAGCCGCAGAAGGGCAGCATCGCGAACGGATCGCGACGGACCACGCCCTGGGCGCCGAAGGCTGCCGCGGTGGTTTCGGAGCCGAGGGTGGCGGCCATGTAAACGCCGAAGTTCCAGTTGAAGGCCTGGTAGACCAGCGGCACGGTGGTGGCGCGGCGGCCGCCGAAGATGAAGGCGGAGATGGGTACACCGGCCGGATCTTCCCACTTCGGGTCGATGGACGGGCACTGGCTGGCCGGGGCGGTGAAGCGGGAGTTCGGGTGCGCAGCCTTGCGGCCGGTTTCCTTGGCGATCTCCGGGGTCCAGTCCTTGCCCTGCCAGTCGACCAGGTGAGCCGGGGCTTCCTTGGTCATGCCTTCCCACCATACGTCGCCGTCGTCGGTCAGCGCGACGTTGGTGAAGATGATGTTCTCGCGCAGGGTGGCCAGCGCGTTGTAGTTGGTTTTTTCGGAGGTGCCGGGGGCGACGCCGAAGAAGCCGGCTTCCGGGTTGATCGCGTAGAAGCGGGTGGAGCCGTCGGCTTCCTTGCGCGGCTTGATCCAGGCGATGTCGTCGCCGACGGTGGAGATCTTCCAGCCGTCGAAGGACTTGGGCGGGATCAGCATCGCGAAGTTGGTCTTGCCACAGGCGGACGGGAAGGCGGCGGCGACGTAGGTCTTCTCGCCTTCGGGGCTTTCCACGCCGAGGATCAGCATGTGTTCGGCCAGCCAGCCTTCGTCGCGGGCCATGGTGGAAGCGATGCGCAGCGCGAAGCACTTCTTGCCGAGCAGGGCGTTGCCGCCGTAGCCGGAGCCGTAGGACCAGATCTCGCGGGTTTCGGGGTAGTGGACGATGTACTTGGTGGTCGGGTTGCAGGGCCAGCGGGAGTCTTTCTCGCCGTGGGCCAGCGGAGCGCCGACAGTGTGCACGCAGGGCACGAACTCGCCATCGGTGCCGAGCACGTCGAAGACGGCCTTGCCCATGCGGGTCATGGTGCGCATGTTGGTGACCACGTAGGGGCTGTCGGAAATCTCCACGCCGATGTGGGCGATGGGGGAGCCGAGCGGGCCCATGGAGAACGGGATCACGTACAGGGTGCGACCGTGCATGCAGCTCTTGAACAGGCCGTTCAGGGTGCTGCGCATCTTGGCCGGGTCTTCCCAGTTGTTGGTGGGGCCGGCGTCGTCCTTGTTGGCCGAACAGATGTAGGTGCGGTCTTCGACGCGGGCCACGTCGGACGGATCGGACCAGGCGAGGTAGGAATTCTTGCGCTTTTCCGGGTTGAGCTTGATCAGCATCCCGGCTTCGACCATCTCGGCGCACAGGCGGTCGTATTCTTCTTCAGAGCCGTCACACCACACCACGCGATCGGGTTCGGTGAGGGCGGCGATTTCGGCAACCCACTGCTTGAGTTTTTCGTGCTTGACGTAATCGGGTGCGGCGGCGATGGCGGCTTCGGCAATGCTTTGAGACATCTGACGATTCTCCAGGACGTTACGGATGCGTTGTTTCAAGTGCCGGTTCGGGAGGTTTCCGGCTGGGCAATCGCGTCTTGTTGGGCCACCAGGGCTCGGCGCGTATTATTAACGTCAATCAGGATTAACCCGACTGACTTAGCCTTATATTATGCCATGGTTCACGGCGTAGAGAAATCTACTCGGATGGCATTTTGAGCTGTGGAAGTCACGAATTGCCGTAACGGTAATTTGGTCGGATGATGACAGGACACAAACACACACATCAACAATGGAGAGGGATACCTGAATGGATGAGCAAATTCGCCTGGCCGCACTTGAATACCACCGTCTGCCCAAGCCGGGGAAGATCGCAATCGCGCCAACCAAGGCGCTGACTAACCAGCAGGATTTGTCGCTGGCCTACTCGCCCGGCGTGGCGGCGGCCTGCGATGCGATCGTCGAGGATCCGGCCGAGGCCGCGTCGCTGACGTCCCGAAGCAACCTGATCGGCGTCGTCACCAACGGCACGGCTGTGCTCGGTCTGGGCAACATCGGCCCGCTGGCCGCCAAGCCGGTGATGGAAGGCAAGGGCGTGCTGTTCAAGAAGTTTGCCGGCATCGACGTGTTCGACCTTGAAATCGACGAGCCCGATGCGGACAAGCTGATCGACATGATCGCCGCGCTGGAGCCGACCTTCGGCGGCATCAACCTCGAGGACATCAAGGCGCCGGAGTGCTTCTACATCGAGAGCAAGCTGCGCGAGCGGATGAAGATCCCGGTCTTCCACGACGACCAGCACGGCACCGCCATCGTCGTCGGCGCGGCGCTGCTCAACGGCATGCACCTGCTCGGCAAGGACCTCTCCAAGATCAAGCTGGTGACCTCCGGCGCCGGCGCGGCCGCGCTGGCCTGCCTGGACCTGCTGGTGATGCTCGGCGTGCCGGTCGAGAACATCTGGGTGAGCGACATCGAAGGCGTGGTGTACGAAGGCCGTACGACGCTGATGGATCCGATCAAGGCGCGCTACGCCAAGAAGACCGATGCCCGCAAGCTGGGCGAGATCATCGAGGGCGCCGACGTGTTCCTCGGCTTGTCCGCTGGTGGCGTGCTGAAGCCGGAGATGGTCACCAAGATGGCGTCGCGGCCGATGATCATGGCGCTCGCGAACCCGACGCCGGAGATCCTGCCGGAAGAGGTCAAGAAGGTCCGCGACGATGCGCTGATCGCCACCGGCCGTTCGGATTATCCGAACCAGGTGAACAACGTGCTGTGCTTCCCGTTCATCTTCCGCGGCGCGCTGGACGTCGGCGCGACGACGATCACCGACGAGATGAAGCTGGCCGCCGTGCGCGCCATCGCCGAACTGGCCCGTGCCGAGGCTTCCGACATCGTGGCGGCGGCCTACGGCGAGAAGCTGTCCGGTTTTGGCCCCGAGTACATCATTCCGAAGCCCTTCGACCCGCGCCTGATCGTCAAGATCGCTCCAGAAGTGGCCCGAGCGGCCATCGAGTCCGGCGTGGCGACGCGCCCGATCACCGATTTCGACGCCTACCGCCAGCAGCTCAACAACTTCGTGTGGCAGTCCGGCTTGGTGATGAAGCCGGTGTTCCAGGCCGCCAAGCAGGCGCCGAAGCGCATCATCTTCGCGGAAGGCGAAGCCGAGCGCGTGCTGCGCGCGGTGCAGACCGCGGTGGACGAGGGCACCTGCCGTCCGGTGCTGATCGGCCGTCCTGAGGTTGTGCTGCACAACATCGAGCGCTTCGGCCTGCGCCTGCGGCCCGAGTTGGACTTCGAGATGGTGAACCCGGACTCCGATCCGCGCTTCAACCAGCTGTGGTCCCACTACCACTCGCTGATGGAGCGCAAGGGCGTGTCGGTGGATTACGCCAAGCGCGAAGTGCGCCGCCGCACCACGTTGATCGGCGCGCTGCTGCTGCACTTCGGCTACGCCGACGGGATGATCTGCGGCACCTACGGCATGCACCACCTGCACCTCAAGTTCATCGAGACGGTGCTGGGTCGCCAGAAGGGCGTGCGCAACTTTTACACGATGAACCTGCTGGCGTTGCCGGATCGGACCGTGTTCCTGTGCGACACCTACGTCAATTACGACCCGACGCCCGAGCAGATCGTCGAGATGACCCGCCTGGCCGCTGACGAAGTGCGTCGCTTCGGCATCCAGCCGCGCATCGCGCTGCTGTCTCACTCCAGCTTCGGCACCGACAACTCGCCGACCGCTGAGAAGATGCGCAAGGCGCTGGTGTTGCTGCACAACGAGCATCCCGACCTGGAAGTGGAAGGCGAGATGCACGGTGATGCGGCGCTGGATGCGGGCATCCGCAAGCAGGTCTTCCCCAACGCCAAGATGAGTGAGGACGCCAACCTGCTGATCTTCCCGACGCTGGACGCCGCCAACATCGCCTTCAACCTGCTCAAGACCGCCGCCGGCGAAGGCATGACCATCGGCCCGATCCTGCTCGGTTCGGCCAAGCCGGTGCACATCCTGACCCCGACGGCAACGGTGCGCCGGATCGTCAACATGACGGCGCTGACGGTGGTCGAAGCCGGTCGTTGATCTTGTCCTAATGTCTCCGTCGTCTGCGGCCGTTAAACTGCGTGATATCTATCACGGAGGGGCGGCGGGATGGCGGAGGCGGGCACGGCGGCGCTGGTCCTGACCGGTGGCGGGGCGCGGGCGGCCTATCAGGTCGGCGCGCTGATCGCCATCCGGGAGGTCTGGGGACGGCGCCGCGAAAATCCATTCCCGATCCTGTGCGGGACATCTGCCGGCGCCGTCAATGCGGCGGCGCTGGCGGTTTTTTCCGCCAATTTCAACGAGGCGGTGCGCAAGCTCGCCTACATCTGGCGCAACTTCCACGTCCACCATGTCTATAGGGCCGATACCGCGGCGATCACTCAGTCGGTGATGCGCTGGTCGTCGGCGATCCTGTTTGGCGCGCTGGTGCGCCAGTCACCCCGCTCCCTGCTCGACAACACGCCGCTGCGCGAACTGCTGGAGGCGCAGCTCGATTTCTCCGCCATTGGCCGGGCCATCGACGCGGGGCATCTGCGGGCGGTCTCGGTCAGCGCGTCGGGTTACACCTCGGGCGACAACCTGGCCTTCTTTCAGGCCTGCGACGATCTGCAGCCGTGGCGCCGGGAGAAGCGCATCGGCATGCGCACCGAACTGGAGGTGGATCATCTGCTGGCCTCCAGTGCGATTCCCTTCGTCTTTCCCGCGGTGCGTATCAACCGGGAGTATTTCGGCGACGGTTCGATGCGCCAGCTTGCGCCGATCAGTCCGGCCATTCATCTCGGCGCGCAGCGTATCCTCGTGATTGCCGGCGGGCGGCGTTCGGAGGAGGCGCGGCAGCGCACCGACTGCTACCCTTCGCCGGCCCAGGTGGCCGGCCACGCCATGTCGAGCATCTTCCTGGATGGGCTGGCGATGGACCTGGAGCGCCTGGAGCGCATCAATGCAACCCTCTCGGTGCTGACGCCGGAGCAGCGCGCCGTTGCGGGCATTCCGCTGCGCCCCATCGAAACGCTGGTGATCGCACCGTCCCAGCGTCTCGACTACCTGGCCGCGCGGCACCGCCAGACTTTGCCGCGGGCTTTGAGCATGGTCCTGAGCAGTATTGGTGCAATGCGGAAAGACGGTTCTGTGCTGCTCTCCTACCTGCTTTTCGAGCAGGGTTACACCCGTTCCTTGATGGAGCTCGGGTATCGGGATGCGATCAGCCGGCGTGCGGAACTGGCCCGTTTTTTGAGGGTCGATGGCTAGCGGCGGGTGCCCATGCGCGCCAATGGGAGTCGTCTGCTCGAAATGTGCAAAAAAATCATTCACAAAAAACTTCAAAAATTTAAAATAACCCCTTATTTTGAATAAGAAGTATGTTGTTTGCGTTTGTGCCGCCCGGTCATGTTGCGGTGCTCATTCAATGAGCATTCACCGGAGCGAACCGAATTCCACCCGCGGGGCCTGTCCGTCGCGAAGATTTTTCATAGGGAAGAAGGGTTTCTTCCTGCCATGAACCAGTTTGAAAGACGATGAAGATCCGTACTACTGTACTCACCCTGCTGAGCGTCTTTGCACTCAACACCGCGGTGCCCGGCGATGCGTTCGCTGCGGCGCATCATGCGGCGTCGAAGAAGGCCCACACCGCCAAGGCTGCACCCAAGGTCGAAAAGGCCGAGAAGGTGGCCAAGTCGTCCAAGTCAGGCAAGGCCAGGGGAAGCAAGGTCGCCAGGGCGGCAGAGGACAAACCGCAGGGGCGCAAGGTCGCACATGCGTCGCGCCACGCCCAGCATGCAGTTGCCGCTGCTGTCAGCCATGACATCGACCATGAGGGCAATCCGCTGCTCCAGTCTGCCGCTTTCATGGTGACGGACCAGGCCACCGGCAATGTGCTGCTCGAAAAGAACTCCGACACCGTGGTGCCCATTGCATCCATCACCAAGCTGATGACCGCGATGGTCGTGCTGGATGCCCGTCTGTCCCTCAACGAGACGCTGACTGTTACCCAGGACGACGTGGACACCCTGCGTAACAGCAGTTCCCATGTGCCGGTGGGCACCGAACTGCAGCGGGACGACATGCTGCGGCTCGCGCTGATGTCCTCCGAGAACCGCGCTGCGGCTTCCCTCGGCCGGAATTACCCAGGCGGCCTGCCGGCTTTCGTTGCCGCCATGAATCGCAAGGCCGCATCGCTGGGTCTGCACGACACGCGCTTCTCCGACAGCACGGGGCTGAATTCCGCCAACGTGTCGAGCGCCCGTGACCTGGTCAAGATGGTGTCGGCCGCCTCCCGCTATCCGCTGATCCGTGAATTCACCACCACCGCCAACTACGTGGTGTCGCTCAATGGCCGCCAGCGGCAGTTCAACAACACCAACTCGCTGGTCGGTAGCCCGAGCTGGCAGATCGGTGTGTCCAAGACTGGCTACATCAACGAGTCCGGCAAGTGCCTGGTGATGCAGGCCTGGATGCTCAACAAGCCGATGATCATCGTGCTGCTGGATTCCTTCGGCCGCTTCACGCGGGTGGCGGACGCCCAGCGGGTCAAGCGCTGGCTGGAGAGCGCCGCGGTGCAGCAGAAGCTCGCCGCCGCCGGCCGCCACGGTCCGGCGACCTGAGAGTTGTTGGGCTGAAATGAAAAAGGCGCCGAGAGGCGCCTTTTTTGCATCGTCAGGGCAGGGCTGGCCCTGCGGATCATGCGCGGGCCGTTCCCGTGGGGAGACTCATTCGCCCTCACGACCCAAGGAGAACTGTGACCTAGGTCTGGCGTGTCGCCGGAGCTACGTAGCCGAGCGCGCTGGAGATCTCGTCGGCGGTCTGGCGGATCAACGGGGCCCAGTCCGGGTTGAAACGCTCGGACGGGGTGGACAGGGACAGGCCGGCGATCAGGTCGCCGCTGTCGTCACGGATGCCGGCGGCGATGCAGCGCACGCCGGTTTCGACCTCGTCCAGGTCATAGGCGACGCCATGGCGGCGGACCTTGTCGAGCTCCTTCTCCAGGCCCTGCAAGGTGGTAATGGAGGTGGGCGTGGATGACGGCAGGCCGGTGCGGCGGGCGTATTCCTTGACCTTCTGGGCGCCGTCTTCGACGAGGAATAGCTTGCCGGTGGCGGTGGTGTGCAGCGGGGCGCGGGCGCCGACGATGTGCACCACGCGCACGGCGGACTTGCCGCTGGAGGTCCGTTCCACATAGACGATCTCGTCGCCGGCGCGGATACCGAGGTTGACGCTCTCGCCCGTGGTGCCGTGCAGGCGCACCATCGCGGCCATGGCGGTTTCTCGTAGGGAGATGCGCGACTTCACCAGGCTGCCCAGTTCGAGCAGGCGGATGCCCAGGCGGTAGGCGCCGCCGTCACTGCGTTCGACGAAGCCGCTGCCACTCATCGCACCGAGGATGCGATGGGCCGTGGAAGGATGAAGCCCGGTTTCCGCAGCGAGCTGCTTGAGGGGCACCGGATCGGGGTGCTCGGCGAGGACGTCGAGCAGCTTCATCATGCGCTCGATGACCTGGATGGGGCTTTTCGCGGTTTCTGGCGTGGACAACGGATTTCCTGCCTCTGATTCAAGGACGCGGAATGGTATCGCAGGTGCGTCGATTTCGCCTAGTGAAATGCCGCGCTGCCGCAAGACCCGTCACACCTTGATGGAAAAGGGTGAGAAATCGGTGTCCACATCGTAGTGATCCTCCCGCTCGGCCTCTTTCAGAAACGCGACGATCTTGTAGGTGAGCGGCGTGAACAGCGTCTCGACACCAACCTTGGTGATGAACTGGGCGAGCATGATGCCTGGCAGCAGCGCATTGGGAATCAGGCCGGAGTCCCAGAAGGCGAGGGGATAGAACAGCAGGGAGTCGACGCCCTCGCCGAAGATCGTCGAGCCGATTGTGCGTTGCCACAGGTGGCGGCCGCGGCTACGGATCTTCATGCGGGCGAGCACGTAGGAATTGACGAACTCGCCGCAGAAGAAGGCCGTCAGCGAGGCGGCGACGATGCGCCAGGTGGAGCCGAAGGCGATCTCGTAGGCAGGCTGGTTGGTCCACGTCGGGGCCGGCGGCAGGGCGACCACCACCGCGGCCATCACCGACGCAAAGACCATGGCGCCGAAGCCGGCCCAGATCACGCGGCGGGCGCGGGCGTAGCCGTATACCTCGGTGAGCACGTCGCCGAAGATGTAGGAAATCGGGAAGAACAGCACGCCGGCGCCGAAGGTCACCGGCCCCAGGCCCGGAACGACGATCTGCGCAGCCTTGGCGGGACCGATCAGGTTGGAGCACAGGTAGACGGCGACGAAGGCCGCCATCACGAATTCGTAATACTTGTACTGGCGTGGGGCTGGGGAATGCAGATGCGACGCAGTCGACATGGGGCTCTCCAGGAGATGGACGGGCCCACTTTCCTTGTCGAGGGGCCTCGGAATGCCTGTCAGTGTGGCACTGCAGCACGCCGACGGCAACGGACTCAGCCGGCGACCATGTGCCCTGCCATGCGCACCGCGATGCCGACCAGCGCGCCGAGGGTGGCAGGCTTCCAAACGTCGGCGACGCGCCGCCCGGCGGAGATCAGTACCGCCACGCCGGGTACGTCCAGCGGGTGGATCAGCAGGCCCGCGCTGGCCCCGTTGAGCGTGGCGGCGTTGGCTGTGCCGGCACGCAGCATCTCGTCCATGACGCCCATCATCGCGGTGCCGCCGGCCAGGTACTTGGTGAGGGTCGGCAGGATCAGCGTCGGGTCGGCACCGACCGCCAGCAGCAGCGGCGATAGCAGGCCGGTGAGGGCGTCCAGCGCGCCCAGACGGCGTAGGGCAAGGACCACGGTGAGGGACAGCACCAGCATCGGGATCGAGCCGACGGCGATCTTGAAGGCTTCGGCACCGGCCCGGTTGATCACGTCGAGGATGCCCTTGGCGCTCTCGGCCACCGGATGGTGCAGGGTTTCATCGACAGTGTGTTCGGTGCTGCTGAGCCCGCGCCCGAAGCCGTAATAGGTGGCAGCCGCGGCGGCCAGCCCGCCAACCAGTGACCAGCCGAGCACGATGCCGAAATGCAGGCCCATCGCTGCCATCGGCATCGATACGTTGGCCTGGGCCATGGCCATCACCATCGCCAGCGTGGCGGCCAGGTGGCGGCTGGAGGCGCCGCGCTGGTCCATCATCGTCAGCGTTGCGACGGGGGCGGCGAAGCTGACGAAATTGATCTGCAGCGCCGCGAAGACGCCCAGGCCGGTCAGGCCGACGGGGCGCAGCAGTGGGGCCAGCTGGGCGACGACCCAGTCGAGCACGCCCTTGGCTTCCAGCAGACGCATCAGGGACAGCATGACGATCATCACCGGTAGCAGCACGAAGAACGATAGCTCGACCGCCGAGCGGCCGGCACGCAGGATCACATCGATCAGCAAGTCCATGGATGCAGTGCAGCAAAAATGGCAACGGCCCCGATTATCGGGGCCGCATACGCCGTGGGCAAATTGATGGCAACCCTAGTTCACGCAGCGCTACTTGAGCAACGGTGCCAGAAGCGGTAGCAGCCAGGGGAGGGTGATGGCGGTGAACAGGCCGTTGAGGCCCATCGCCAGCGCGGCGAAGGCGCCCGTTTGCTCGCTGAGCTGGAAGGCCCGCGCGGTGCCGATGCCGTGGGAGGCCAGGCCGAGGGCGAAACCGATGCTGGCGTCGTCCTTTACGCCGAGGCGGCGCAGGATGCCGTCGGCGAAGATCGCCCCGAAGATGCCGGTCAGGATCACGAACACCGCGGTCAGCGAGGCCAGCCCGCCGAGGCGTTCGGCGACACCCATCGCGATCGGCGTGGTGACGGATTTGGGCGCCAGGGAGATCACTGTCGGTGTGCTTGCCCCCAGCAAGGCGCCTATCGCGTAGGCAGACAGGCCGGCGGTCAGCGAGCCGACCACGAGCGCGATCAGCAGCGGTCCGCCCATCGCGAGCAGGCGCTTGAGCTGGGCGTGGAGGGGCACCGCCAGCGCAACGGTGGTCGGGCCGAGCAGGAAGTGCACGAACTGGGCGCCATCGAAGTAGCGTTGATAGGGCGTGCCGGTGACCAGCAGCAGGACGACCAGGATGCTCACCGACACCAGCACCGGATTGACCACCGGGTGCCCCTTGGCCTTGCGGTGCAGCGCTAGCGCCAGCAGATATACGGCCAGCGTCAAGGTCAGCCACAGCAGCGGCTGGGCGGACAGATAGACCCAGATCTCGGTCATGCTTTCCGGACTCATCGCGAGGCCTCCTGCTTGCGCTTGCGGGTCAGGAAGTGCAGCGTCAGGCCGGTGGCGGCCAGACCCAGCACGGTACTGGCAACCAGCGCGACGAGGATCGGCCCGGCTTCATCGAACAGGCGGGCGCCGTGGAGCATGACGCCGGTGCCGGCGGGGATGAACATCAGCGACAGGTTCTGCAGCAGGGTGCCAGAGGTTGTCCGCAGGGATTCGGAAGGGCCGCGGCGGGCGATCAGGTAGACCAGCAGCAGCCCCATGCCGATCACCGGGCCGGGAACCGGCAGGTGCAGTGCGACGCGAAGGGCCTCGCCGGCAAGTTGGAAGGCCAGCAGGAGAGCAAACGCAGCGATCATGGTTGGAGGCCTCCGGGCAAGCGAAGGGATGGCTTCAAGGATACAAGGTGCATCTGGCGGCGAGGAGCGGGAGCAAGATCTGCGGAGGCCGTTGCAGCGGGCATTCGTTTGCCCGCCGCTGTTGAAACGAAGTCCGTGGGTGAATCAACCGGCCCCACGAGGGCCGGGCATCGTTTGCCTATTTGTTGTTGCGGGCCCGGGTGGCAACGCGGGTCGCCTGCATGAAGTTGTCGTAGCGGTTTTCCGCTACCGCAAACCACTGCAGCTGGTCGTCGCGGAATTTCTTCCAGGCCTCGTAGATCCTGCGGAACTTGGCGTTCTTGGTGGCGATTTCGTCGTAGAGATCCAGCGCAGTCTTGAAGGCCGCCGCCATCACCTCGTTGGGGAAGGGGCGCAGCTGGGTGCCCGAGCCGACCAGTTGCTTGAGGGCGGCGGGGCTCTTGGCGTCGTAGCTGGCCTGCATCTCCGAGTGGGCGCGCAGGCAGGCGTCCTCGAGGATGGCCTGGTATTCCTTCGGCAGCGATGCCCAGTGCTTCATGTTCACGTAGATGGAGAGCTGCGGCCCGCCCTCCCACCAGCCCGGGTAGTAGTAATACTTGGCGACCCGGTTGAAGCCGAGCTTGAGATCGTCGTAGGGGCCGACCCACTCGGCGGCGTCGATGGTGCCTTTTTCCAGGGCCGGGTAGATGTCGCCGCCCGGGATCTGTTGCGGCACCACGCCCAGCTTGGCCAGCACCTGGCCGGTGATGCCGCTGATGCGGAACTTGAGGCCCTTGAGGTCGTCGAGGGACTTGATCTCCTTGCGGAACCAGCCGCCCATCTGGGTGCCGGTGTTGCCGCAGGGGATCAGGTGGATGTTGTAGTCGCGGAAGAACTCGCGCATCAGCTCCAGGCCGCCGCCGCTGAGCATCCATGCCGTTTGCTGGCGGCTGTTGAGGCCGAAGGGCAGGCAGGTGTCGAAGGCGAACGTGGGGTCCTTGCCGACGTAGTAATAGGACGCCGTGTGGCCGATCTCGACGGTGCCGTCCTTGACCGCGTCGAGCACGCCTGGGCCGGGCACGATCTCGTTGGCGGCGAAGAGCTGGATCTGGAACTTGCCGCCGGTGGCCGCCGCCACGTGCTTGGCCACCGATTCGGTGGCGCCGAAGATGGTGTCGAGGGTCTTGGGGAAGCTGGAGGCGAGCCGCCACTTGATGGTTGGCAGATCGGCTGCGACGGCTGGCGCCGCCGTGGCTGCAACGCCGGCCATGCCGGCGCCGGCATGCTTCAGGAAGGAACGTCTTTCCATGCTCGCGTCTCCTTGCTTGGGGCAGACCTGCCGGTCAGGCGCCGGCGACGGTCATGCGGTCCACCAGGATCGAACCGCAGTGCTTTGAGCCGCGCACCAGCACGTCGGAGCCGATTTCCTGGATGCCCATCAGCATGTTCTTGAGGTTGCCGGCGATGGTGATCTCATGCACCGGGTACTGGATCTTGCCGTTCTCCACCCAGAAGCCGGCGGCGCCGCGAGAGTAGTCGCCGGTCACGTAATTGACGCCGTGACCGAGCAGTTCGGTGACGAGCAGGCCGCGGTCCATCTGCTTGATGAGGCCCTCCAGGTCGTATTGGCCGGGCTTGACCAGCAAGTTGTGGCTGCCGCCGGCGTTGCCGGTGGTCTGCATGCCCAGCTTGCGCGCTGAGTAGGTGCTGAGGAAGTAGCCCTGCAGCACGCCGTCGATGATGATTTCGCGATCCTGCGTGGCCACGCCGTCGTCGTCGAAGGAGCTGCTGGCGAAGGCTTTGGCCAGGTGCGGGCGCTCGGAGATCTGGATGTGGGACGGGAAGACCTGCTTGCCCAGGCTGTCCAGCAGGAAGGACGACTTGCGATACAGCGCACCGCCGCTCACCGCGTGCACGAAGGCGCCGATCAGGCCGGCGGCCAGCGGGGCCTCGAACAAGACAGGCACCTCGCAGGTCGGGATCTGGCGGGCGCCGAGGCGGGCCAGCGAACGGCGGGCGGCGAAGGTGCCGATTTCTTCCGCATCGGCCAACTCGGACGGATCGCGCTTGGTGGAATACCAGTCGTCCCGCTGCATGTCGTCGCCCTCGCCGGCGATCACCGAGCAGGACAGGTAGTGGCGGGAGCTGGCGTAGCCTCCGAGGAAGCCGAGGCTGTTGGCCGAGATGAAGTGGGCTTCCTGCATCGATACGCTGGCGCCGTCGGAGTTGCGGATCTCCGGGCTCACCGCGAAGGCGGCGCGCTCGCACTTGCGGGCCAGTTCGATGGCCTCCTCGGTGGACAGCTTCCACGGGTGGTAGAGGTCGAAATCGGGGAACTCCCTGGCCAGCAGGGCCTCGTCGGGCAGGCCGGCGGCCGGGTCGGGGGCCGTGAAACGGGCGATCGACACGGCGGCGTCCACGGTGGACTTCAGGGCCTCTTTCGAGAAGTCGGAGGTGCTGGCGTAGCCGCGCTTCTGACCGTCGTAGATGGTGACGCCAACACCCTTGTCCCGGTTGTATTCGATGGTGTCCACCTCGTCGCGGCGGACCGTGACGGACTGGCCGAAGCCCTCCGAAACATCCACCTCGCAGGCCGTCGCGCCGCGCTTGCGGGCGAACTTGAGGATGTCTTCGGCGATGGTCTTGAGCTGATCCTGGGTGAAGCTGAAACGGTTGTCGGCCATGGCGATCCGGTTGGAGAGGGGCTAAAGGCTATAATCTTACCCTTCCCGAGCACTTCCTGCCCCCAGATGGCCCACTACAAATATCATCAAGACGAAGAAGACACCGGCCCCAGCAAGTCGGAGCTCAAGCGCGCCAGCCATGCCTTGCAGGATCTCGGCCAGGAACTGGTCGCCCTCGGCAAGGAGCGCCTGGCCAAGGTGCCGATGGACGAGGATCTGCGCGACGCGGTGAAGGACTACCAGCGCTTCCCGTCCCACGAAGCCAAGCGGCGCCAGCTGCAATACATCGGCAAGCTGATGCGCAATGTGGACCCGGAGCCGATCCGCGCCGCGCTGGACGCCTTCAAGGGCGTGTCGGCGGTCGAGACGGCCAAGATGCATCGCCTCGAAAACCTGCGCACCAAGCTGATCGAGGACGAAAAGACGCTCCACGACATCGCCGTCGCCCACCCGGGCGCCGATCTGCAGCAGCTCCGCGTACTGCGCCGCAATGCGATCAAGGAGAAAGAGCAGAACAAGCCGCCGCGTGCCTACCGGGAGTTGTTCCGGGTCCTGCGCGAGTTGGAGGAGGGTGAGCTACCCGACGAGAGCGGCGACGAGATGCAGACCCAGGCTGGAGACGAGGAATGAGCGAGGGCGTGAAGATCGGCCTGGTGTCCATCAGCGACCGGGCCTCGGGCGGTGTCTATGAAGACAAGGGCATCCCGGCGCTGCAGGACTGGCTGGGCAAGGCCCTCACCACGCCGTGGGAGGCGGTGACCCGCCTGATCCCGGACGATCAGCCGTCCATCGAGCAGACCCTGATCGAACTGTGCGACGAAGCAGGTTGTTCGCTGGTGCTGACCACCGGCGGTACCGGCCCGGCGCTGCGCGACGTGACGCCGGAAGCCACGCTGGCGGTGGCCCACAAGGTGATGCCGGGCTTCGGCGAGCAGATGCGTCAGGTCAGCCTGGCCTTTGTACCGACGGCGATCCTGTCCCGCCAAGTGGCGGTGGTCCGCGGCCAGAGCCTGATCATCAACCTGCCAGGCCAGCCGAAGGCCATCGCCGAGACCCTCGAAGGCCTCAAGGAGGCCGATGGGCAGCAGAAGGTGCATGGCATCTTCGCTGCCGTGCCCTACTGCATCGATCTGATCGGGGGCCCCTACATCGAGACCGACGAGGCCGTCGTCAAGGCCTTCCGCCCCAAGTCGGCGATCCGTCCGAAGTAAAGCACTGAGGAGGTGGAAGGGCCTGTGAGAGGCCCTTTTTCGGCTGAACTGCCACGGAGCGCTCTGGCGCGTTAGTGGGGGTCGGTTTGTGGTTCCCCAAGTAGCCTTGAGAGAGGGGGGACCAGGCGTACGAGTTCTTCGCGGACCGGATGCCCGGACCGGCGCAGCGTCCAGATGTAACCACAGGCGGCCAGCGAGGATGCACTTGCCAGATGCAGGAAGGCGGAGGGCTGCCAGTAGCCTGTACGAATTGCAATCTCCAGGATGCCCGTTGCGGCGAGAGTTCCCGGAATCAGTTTGTAGCTGGGCAGAACGGCGGCAATCAGTGCTTGGTGTGAAAGGCCGTAGTGCGCGCGAAGGGCATATCCGAAGGACAGGAAGTGAATGCACGAGGCAATCGGCAGCAGACAAGCAACGGTGTGCAGATCCAGCCGGACGGATAGGCACAGAATGGCCAGAATACTGGTTTGGCTGATGGCCTCGGCGCGGAGCACCGTGCTGGCGTGACCGCCGGCGATGAGTGCATTGGACGCAAATTCAGTGGGGGTCCGGACGATTTGATAGAGGCAGAGATATAAGGCCAGAGCCCCGGCGTCCTGCCACTGCTGACCGAAGAAGAAGAGGATCATCGGCTGTGCGAGTATTGCCAAGGTGCTCAGCAAGGGCACGGTGATGCCGGTAATGAGGCGCATTGCGTCGGCATACATGTCCGCCGGATTCTTGCCGTCCCGAATGCCTTGGGCAAACGCGGGAAGAAAGATCTGCCGGACGATGTCGTTGACCTTGCCCAGCAGCATGTTGTTGAGGCTCGATGCGCGGCTGAAAATGGCGACGGCGGTGAAGCCGAGGGTCTTGCCGAGAATCAGGTCGGGGCCGCTGACACCCAGCTCGCCAACCAGAGAGCCAGCACTCGATTTGCTGCCGAATGAAAGCACCGTGGCGAGGCCTCGGCGTGTCGGTGTAAGCAGGGCTATTTCGGGTTTCATGCAGGACATCAGGATGACGTTTGCGGCGTTGCCTGCAATGGATCCCCACGCCATGCTCATGTAGCTTTCGCCGGCCAAGGCTGTGCCTACGGTTACCCCGACCTGAACTACCGAATTCATTACGCTGACGATGGCCAATCGGTCGAAGCGCATCTCCCGCTTGAGCATCGACATGATGGGGGAGCCGAAAGGCAGGATGAGGAAATTGATGGCCAGGGTTGCAAATACGGTTTCCAGGCCGTGGTGCTTGAAGAAGGCGGCCAGGGGAACGCGCAGCGAAAATAGAATCAGGGCCATGGACCACGAGATCAGGAGCATCACCGTGAAGCCTGCTCGCAGGTGATCGCGGGTGATCTCCTTGAGTTGCACGAAATACTGCCCCACACCGAAATCGCGCAGGATGTGAGTGTAGGAAATGACGGACACGGCCACTGAGAAGACGCCGATTTCCTCAGGGGTGAGGATACGCGATACGACGACCACGCTGATCAACGAAAGGATGAAGCTGGCCACGGTGGCGAGGGTCGTGAATCGTACTGCTTGGCGGACGCTCATGAAGTCTTGATTGGGGGTAAACCGGAACGAGGTCGTTGGGGGGCGATGCCACCGCTGGATTGAACCGGAGAGAGACTGCTCTACGGGCCCCGTTTTCGATGGGCGATATGCCAGCTGCGGTACGTGTGCTGATCGCGCCGGATTATCGCCCAATATCCTGTCCGGGTTTGTGATGTTTGCCTGAATTCGCTGCAGGCCGTGCTGGGGATCTCTTCGTGCTTGCAGGGTGAGTTCGGCGGGGTGAATCTCAGTGGGACTGGAAGATCCGGATGACCTTGCCCGTGGGGCCGTGTGCAGGCTGGTAGCCGCCGGCCAGTTGCTTGCGGCGTTCCTGCTCACGCCACCAAGCGCGCAGGCCGAGGAGGACGGCGGTGATGGCGGCGTAGATCAGCGGCTGGGTGATGTCCTTCTTGACCAGCCACCAGAAGTGCACGCAGCCCATCACCGCGATCGGGTAGATGGCCCGGTGCAGGGCCTGCCAGCGGCGCCCGCCGAGCCTGCGAATGGCCGCGTTGAAGGACGTGGCGGCCAGCGGCGTCATCAGCACCAGCGCGGCGAAACCGACGGTGATGAAGGGGCGCTTGAGGATGTCCTTGGCGATGGCGTGCCAGTCGAAGAACTGGTCCAGCCACACGTAGGTGAGCAGGTGCGTCACGCCGTAGGCGAAGGCGAACAGCCCGAGCATGCGGCGCAGGCGCACCAGCCAGTGCCAGCCCGAGTATTTGCGCAGCGGCGTCACACATAGGGTGATCAGCAGGAAGCGCAGCGTCCACTCGCCGGTGGCACGGGTCAGCGCCTCGATCGGGTTGGCGCCCAGCGTGTCCATCTCCAGTCCGCGCCACAGCAGGAAGGCGGGCAACAGGCAGAGGACGAACAGGGCCGTCTTGATGGCGCCGAGTTGGGGGTTGGTCGGGGTCATGGTGGTCGTTTCTTGTAGTGTTCAGAAAAAGCGGCGCAGGTCCATGCCGGTGTACATTGAGGCGACCTGGTCGGCGTAGCCGTTGAACATCAGCGTCTTGCGCTTGGAGAACTCGCCGATGCGTCGCTCGGTGGCCTGGCTCCAGCGCGGGTGGTCCACCTCCGGATTCACGTTGGAGTAGAAGCCGTACTCGCTCGGCCCGGCCTTCATCCATGCGGTGAGCGGCTGCTTGTCGGTGAGGCGCAGCGTCACTAGGGACTTGGCACCCTTGAAGCCGTACTTCCACGGCACCACCAGTCGGATCGGCGCGCCATTCTGGACCGGCAGCACCTCGCCGTACAGGCCGACTGCCAGCAGCGTGAGCGGATGGCGGGCCTCGTCGATGCGCAGGCCTTCGTTGTAGGGCCAGTCGAGCACCCCGTGGGTCATGGTGCTTTTGTCGTAATGGGATACGAACTCCACGTACTTGGCGCTGCCCTGGGGCTCCACCAGCTTGAGCAGGCTGGCCAGCGGAAAGCCTACCCAGGGGATGACCATCGACCAGCCCTCCACGCAGCGCATTCGGTAGATACGCTCCTCCAGCGGGGCGAGCTTGAGCAGTTCGTCGATACCGAAGGTGCGTGGCTTGTTCACCAGCCCCTCGACGCGCAGCGTCCACGGTGCGGGCTTGAGGCGGCGGGTGTTCTCGGCCGGGTCGGCCTTGTCGGTGCCGAGTTCGTAGAAGTTGTTGTAGGTGGTGACGGCCTTGTAGGGGGTCGGCGTCTCACCGATGCTGTAGGGGCTCTTGGTCAGCGGGCCGAGGCTCTGGCCGGCGGCGCGGGCCAGGCTGGCGGGCAGGGCTGCCGCCAAGGCGAGGGCGGTGGACTGGGTCAGGAAGCGGCGCCGGTCATGGTACAGCTCGGATGAGGTGATTTCGGAGGGCAGGATGTCGATGGGGCGGCGGATCAGCATGGCAGCGTGTCCATTGTGATTATTCGTGATGATGTAGACGGAGCAGGAGCGCAAAAATTACAGTGCCGCACGCGGAGGTGATCTTCATCTGCGCCGGGCGCCGGTGGGCACGGCATCAATCACCCATCGGGTGCCGGCCAGCCCTTCGACCTAGCCGTCACCGTTGAGTTGCCGGTAGACCGTGCTGGCGATCGGCAGCAACGCGTCGCGCGGGAGCTTGCCGGAGAGGGCGTAGGCCTGGCGACCGTCTATCCAGTAGAACGTGGAGACGCCGTCCTGGTGGGCGAAGCGGAAAGCGGTGGCGCTGCTGTCCTGATTGTCGGCGCACACGTACAGCGTGAGGCGTTGGCCGCCGCTGTCCTCATACATCAGCAGTGCACCGGGGCCGTTGTCGGCGGTGATCAGGCGTCCGCCAACCAGGTGGAAGCCTTCGGCCGCCAGTTTGGGAGCGCGCAGTGCATGACCCAGGCGCTTCGACAGCCAGGCGGTCAGGTGCGCCTCCTGGTCGGCACCGACTTCCACTGGGTGGCGCACTTCAGGCGTGAACACCGCGTGGGCGACGGCTGCCCGTTGCGGCAGGCTGGTCAGGGCGGGTGGGGCAGCGTTGAGGGCGAGTTGGCGGTCGGCCATGATGCCGACCCCGATGCCCACGACGAGCCAAGCCGCTGCGATGGCCGCCTGACGGAAGGGCTTGTGGCGCTGTGTTTTCAGGCGGGCGGTGATGGTGTGGGGGATCGCGGCGTCGAGCTGGCGATCGTAGGCCGCATGCAGCAGGGCCTTCTGGCCGCGCCAGGTTTCGACGCTGGCCTGGTCATCCGGGGCTGTTGCGAGGTGGGCGGCGACCCGCATCGAATCCGTGGCGGATAATTGCCCGTCCACGTAGGCGTGTAGTTGGTCCTTGCTGACGTGCTCCTTGTTCATTTCACAACCTTCAGATGCACTGGCCGGTCCTCGCCGGCCAGGATGGCGCGCAGCCGCTCGCGGGCGCGGGACAGGCGCGACATGACGGTTCCCTGTGGAATGCCCAGGACGCGGGCAGTGTCGGCATAGCTGAGTTCCTCCAACCCGACCAGCAGCAGAATCTCCCGCTGCTCGGGGGGCAGGCGGCTCAGGGCGCGATCCAGGTCACGCACCTCCAGTTCATCCTGTTGTTGGGGGCGTACCGGAATGGCAGGGGTGTCGTCGTCCAGGGTGACGAGGGCGGGCCGCTTGCGCAGCTGGTTCAGAAAGACGTGGTGCATCATGGTCAGCAGCCAGGCCCGCAGATTGCCCGGCCGCCACAGCAGCCATTTGCCGAGGGCCCGCTCCAGGGTGTCCTGCAGCAGATCGTCGGCGTCCGCCTCGTTGCCGGTCAGCGCCCGTGCGTAGCGGCGCAGGCGCGGGATCTCGGCGAGGATGGCGTGCTCGGCGGACATCGGGCGTGGAGCTGCTTACGGGCGGGCGATGTGCCACTGGTTGTTGAGGAAGCCGTCTCCGCTGGTGTCGCCGGGCTTCTGGTCCTTGCTCCAGGTATAGAGCGGCCGGCCCTTGTAGGCCCACTGGCGGCGTCCGTCGTCACGGCCGACGACGCTCCAGTCGCCGCGGGCCTGGTCCTTTTCACTGGCCAGCAGCGGCGGCCAGTTGGTGGCGCAGGGGCCGTTGCAGACGCTCTTGCCGCTGCCGGCGGCGTCCTTGTCGAAGACGTAGAGGGTCATGCCCTGGGCGTCGGTGAGCATGCCGTAGCGGCTCTGGGCCGGCGAGGTGTCGTGCATGCTGGCACAGGCGCCGAGGGTGATGGAAAGGCTGGTGGCGAGTAGCAGTTTGTTCATGGCCGTGTCTCCGTGTTGTGTGGCTGGGTAGCGTTTAAACAGTACGCGTGGGTCGTTTATTCCAGGACCGCAAAAACAAATTCGCCTTTCCCCGGCATGGGCGCCGCGGTGCGCCGCCGCATGGTTTGCGCCTAGCAGCGGCCGAGCCGACTCTGCTAAACTCGCCGCCTGTCCAAGGTTCTTGCATGTAGCGGCCGGCGAGGGCGACAGTCCTCGCGACAGCGTTCTGCGAGCCTTCTTCCACCTGTTTTGAAAGCCTGATCCCGGATTCCAATGCGCATCCTGTTGAGCAACGACGACGGTTATTTCGCTCCTGGCCTGCATGCCCTTGCGGCAGCCCTGTCTGAAGTCGGGAAGGTCACCGTGGTTGCTCCGGAGCGGGATCGCAGCGGCGCCAGCAACTCCCTGACCCTCGATCGCCCCTTGTCCCTGCGCAAGGCGGCCAGCGGTTTCCATTACGTCAATGGTACGCCTACCGACTGCGTGCATCTTGCCGTCACCGGCATGCTGGACGAGTTGCCGGACATGGTCGTGTCGGGGATCAACCACGGCGCCAACATGGGCGACGACACGATCTATTCCGGTACCGTTGCCGCTGCCACCGAGGGGTTCCTGCTGGGTGTTCCGTCCATCGCCATTTCCCTGGTCGCCAAGGGCGCTTCGGATTTCTCCGGTGCAGCGAGGGTGGCTCGTGAGCTGGTGGAGCGTTTCCAGCAGGAGCCGATCGGTATCCCTGCGTTGCTCAACGTGAACGTTCCCGATTTGCCTTACGACCAGATCAAGGGCATTCAGGTCACACGCCTGGGCAAGCGCCACAAGGCCGAGCCCACCGTCAAGTCGGTGACGCCGCGCAACGAGACCGTGTATTGGGTCGGCGCGGTTGGCGCGGCTCAGGATGCCGGAGATGGCACCGATTTCCATGCAGTGGCCAATGGCTATGTGTCCATTACGCCATTGCAGATCGATCTGACCCATCAGGGGCAGATTTCAACCGTACGCGGCTGGCTGGGCAAATGAGCAGCGAAGTGCTGCGCGCCGCGTTGCAGACCACTTTGCGGGCGCGGACCCGGATGGTCGAGCGGATCAAGGAACAGGGGGTACGCGACGAGCGCGTGCTGGCCGCCATGATGGCCGTGCCGCGCCATCTCTTCGTCGAGGAGGCGCTGGCTTCGCGGGCCTATGAAGACACGGCACTGCCTCTTGGCCTGCAGCAGACCATCTCTCAGCCCTTCGTTGTCGCGCGCATGATCGAATTGTTGATGGCTGGCCGCGAACTCGGCAAGACCCTGGAGGTCGGAACCGGGTGTGGCTACCAGGCTGCCGTGCTGTCGCAGTTGGCCACGGAAGTCTATTCGGTGGAGCGACTGCGCCCCTTGCTCGACCGTGCCCGTAACAACCTGCGTTACCTGCGTCGTCCCAACCTGCGCCTGAAACATGCCGATGGTAGTGTGGGGCTGAAGGAGGCCGCGCCCTACGACACAATCATCGTCGCTGCGGCGGCGCCGAAGGTGCCGCCGGCACTGGTTGAGCAACTGGCTGAAGGCGGCCGGCTGATTCTTCCGGTCGGTTCAGGGGAGCAGGTGCTGGTGCTGATCGAGCGAACGGCTCGCGGCATCCGAGAAACACGCCTCAGCGCGGTGCGCTTCGTACCCCTGCTGCCCGGCACAGAATGATTTATGCATAACCAATGATGTTGTCCCGCGTTTGTACCAGTAGTCTCCTGATCACCCTGCTGCTGGCCGGGTGCGCCACCAAATCGCCTGCACCGGTTGCGGAGCGCACGACGCGTCCTGCGGGCTCCGTGCCGGAAAAGACTGAAACCCCGGTGCCGCCGCCGCAACCCAAGGTGGCACGGCCGGGGTACTACATCGTCAAGCCGGGCGATACGCTGATCCGTATTGCACTCGATAACGGGCAGAACTACCGGGACATCGCCGCCTGGAGCGGGCTTGAGAACCCCAATCTGATTGAGGTCGGGCAGGAACTCCGTGTGCGTCCGCCCGAGTCCGGTGCCGTGACGCGTCCAGTGACCTCGTCTGGTGTCGACGTGCGTCCGGTTGCCACCAACGGTGCTGCAGCTTCCGCGGCTGCGGTGGGCAGTGACGGCGTCCGCCGGGAGCCGAAGGGCGGCAAGGTCGCGTATTCCGAGCAGGCTTGGGCACAGGCCCAGAAGCAGGAGGCGCCGATCGTCGTGGCCAAGGTCGAACCGCGGCCGGATGTTGCCAAGCCTGAAAGTGCAAAGCCGGAGGCGGCGGTCAAGGCGGAAACCAAGCCCGAGCCCAAGGAAGAGAAAAAGCCCGAGCCAGCCAAGCCGACGTCCGCTGCAAGCGGCGATGATGGCAAGATAGACTGGGCCTGGCCGGCTGCTGGCAAGGTCATCGCCGGCTTCAACGAAACCTCGAGCAAGGGCGTCGATCTGGCCGGCAAGACCGGTGACCCCGTCCTTGCGGCAGCCAGTGGCCGCGTCGTTTATGCGGGTACGGGTTTGCGCGGTTACGGCAAACTCGTTATCGTTAAGCATGACAATAACTTCCTGAGCGCATACGCCCACAACCAGAACCTGCTGGTCAAGGAAGGGCAGGCGGTGAGCAAGGGACAGAAGATTGCCGAACTGGGCGACACCGATAGTGATCGCCCGAAGCTGCACTTCGAGATCCGGAAGCAGGGCAAGCCAGTCGATCCAGGCAAGTTCCTGCCCTCGCGCTGAGTACCGCAAGGGGCTGGGCAGGGTCGAACGGTGCGCTGATATGAAAGACTATAGTCGCCGGGCATCACCCTTGCTGAACTTTGGGTGAGTACTGGCAGGAGGCGCTGCATGAACTGTTGTCTCCCAGAGTGTCTCCCCACGGTTCAGAGAGGGCTCCATGTACGATCCGGCCGTTCCTGAGGAACTCGAAAGTCCCGAGCAGGACCTGCCCCCGGAGGTCGAGGCCTTTCTCGAAGTCCCGGCGCAGTCCCCCGACACAGAATTCCTGGGTGATGTCACCCAGCTGTATCTCAACGAAATCGGTGCCAATCCGCTGTTGACCGCGGATGAGGAGCTGTCGCTGTCCCGCCGGGTCCGGCAGGGGGATTTCGTGGCCCGGCAGACGATGATCGAGCGTAACCTGCGTCTGGTCGTCAATATCGCCAAGCACTACCTCAACCGCGGCATCCCGCTGCTCGATCTGGTGGAGGAGGGCAATCTCGGCCTCATCCACGCGCTCGAGAAGTTCGATCCCGAGCGGGGCTTCCGCTTCTCCACTTATGCGACGTGGTGGATCCGCCAGAACATCGAGCGGGCGATCATGAACCAGTCGCGCACGATCCGCCTGCCGGTGCATGTGGTTAAGGAGCTCAACCAGGTGCTGCGCTGCCAGCGCCAGCTCGAAGCGGCCAGCAACGGCGACACCACCATCGAGGACGTGGCCCGCCAGCTGGGGCGGCCGGTGGAGGATGTGCGGGCGATCCTGGCCCTCAACGAGCACACGGCCTCGCTGGATGCGCCGCTGGATATCGATCCAACCCTGTCCATCGGCGAATCCCTGGCAGACGACGATGCCGAGACGCCGGATGTACAGATCCAGGATCTCGAAGTGGAGACCCTCGTGCGCGAGTGGATCGGCCAGCTCAGCGAAAAGCAGCGCATGGTGATCCGCCACCGTTACGGTATCGACGAGTGCGAGGTGCAGACGCTGGAGGAGCTGGCCGATAGCCTAGAGCTGACCCGCGAGCGGGTGCGCCAGATCCAGCTCGAAGCGCTTGGCCAGTTGCGCCGCATCATCAAGCGGCGTGGCGTCTCGAAGGATGTGCTTCTCTAGTCCGGGGCGGTGGGCGGAATGCCGGCCAACCGCCGCGGCGTTCCGCCAACTCATCTCCCGTCAGGATTGAAACCCATGAGCGAAACCGTTCGCGTCTATCACAATGCCCGCTGTTCCAAGAGCCGCTCCGCCTGCACCTTGCTGCAGGAAAAGGGCGTTGCACTGGAAATCGTCGAATACCTCAAGACCCCGCCGAGCCGGGCCGAGCTGGCTGAACTGGTCAGGAAGCTGGGTGTGCCGGCCGAAAGCATCGTGCGTACCGGCGAGGACATCTACAAGTCCGACTACAAGGGACGCGCGCTCAGCGAGGACGAGTGGCTGGACGCGCTGGTGGCGCATCCCATCCTCATCGAGCGGCCGATCGTCGTGTGCGGTGAGTGGGCCGTGGTCGGCCGGCCGCCGGAAAAGGTGCTGGAATTGTTCTAATGCAAGAGCCGGGGGTGAGTTCATTCGCCCCCGGCTCCAGCTTCAGGCGTCAGCGCTTGTTCGCGAGAGTGGTCTCGCGGGCGGCCTTCACCGCCTCGCCGAGTTGGAACACCGACATCGCGTAGAAGCTGCTGCGGTTGTAGCGGGTGATTACGTAGAAGTTCTGGTAGCCGAGCCAGTATTCGCTGCTTTCGCCGGGAGTGACGAGCTCGACGAAGGCGGCCTTGTTGGTAGGCATTTCGCCGCTGCTGGCCTTCACACCATGGCTGGCCAGCGTGGCCGGATCGAAGGCTGGATCCACGTCGTTGGCGATCAGTTCAGCGAGGTCAGCGCCCTGCGTCACGCTGGCGCGAAGGGCGATTGGGGCGCCGCTCTCCCAGCCGTGCATCTGCATGTAGCGGGCAACGCTGCCGATGGCATCCTTGGGGCTGTTGAGCAGGTCGATCTGGCCGTCGCCGTCGAAATCCACCGCGTAGTTGCGCACGCTGCTTGGCAGGAACTGGGGCAGGCCCAGCGCGCCGGCGTAGGAGCCCTGGTAGTCGAGCGGGTCGCGGTGCTGTTCGCGCGCCATCAGCAGCAGGTTTTCCAGTTCGCTGCGGAACAGCTCGGCGCGCCGAGGATAGTCGAAGGCCAGCGTGGACAGGGCCGACACCGCCTGGTAGTTGCCGGTGTTGCGGCCGTAGATGGTTTCCACGCCAATGATGCCGACGATGATCTCTTCCGGCACGCCGTACTTCTCGCTCGCCGCCTTGATGGTGTCCTGGTAACGATCCCAGAAAGCCACGCCAGCCTTGATGCGTACCGGCTCGATGAAACGGCCCCGGTAGCGCTGCCAGGAACGTACGCCAGGATCCTTTGGCGGCGAGATGGCCTTGATCACCGACGGTAGATACTGGGCGCGGCGGAAGATGTAGGTCAGCGCGTCCTTGTCGAAACCATGGCGTTGCTGCATCTCGGCGATGAATTGCTGGGTTTCGGGGCGGTCGGCGTAACGATCGGCGGCGTGGGCGGTTACCGACGCGAGGAGGCCGGCCAGAAGGGAGAGCGTCAGGTGCCGACGGAGGAGGGCTGTTTTCATCGAGGGTGGAAATGCTTGATGGCGTGCTTCAGGCGTTGGAGGGCTGCGGGGGCGATGCCGGCGGGGCCATAACGCAGACGGGCGTATTCGGTGGCGATGCGATTCACGGTGTCGGCAAGATCCGGCCGTAGTGTGGAGATCCTTTGGGCATAGTCTTGCGGGCTTTCCCAAGCCGCCCGCGGGAGACCCGCGGAGGAAAGGCGTTTGCAGAACGTCGACCAGTTGCGGTCCAGGGCGTCTGCCGCTGTGCGGCGCCGTAGCGCCCATGCGGTCAGCAGAGCCATGGCGACAGCGCAGGCACCAGCCATCAGGGCAGTGATCGTCTGCCAGTCGGCATCGGCTATGCCCATTCCGGAGAGCAGCGCTTTCTGGCGGGCCGGATTGTACCCGAGAACCCATTGATTCCAGCGGTTGTCCAGGGCATCCAGCTGGTTGCGCAATGTCCGCAGCCAGGCGAGATCACTGCGCGCCAGCAGCGGCAGGTGGCCGTCGTCCGGCAGGGCCGCGGCAAGGCCGCCGTCGATGCGGCGAGGGGCGCTGGCCGCGGTCGGGTCGATACGTTTCCAGCCCTGTCCCGCCAGCCAGACTTCGGCCCAGGCGTGGGCGTCGGATTGGCGGATCACCAGCGTACCGTCCACCGGGTTGAGTTCGCCGCCCTGGTAGCCGGTGACGACCCGCGCCGGGACGCCTGCCGCGCGCATGGTGATGACGAAGGCGGAGGCAAAGTGTTCGCAGAAGCCCTCTTTCGTGTCGAACAGGAAGTTGTCCGCGTCGTCACGGCCAAGCGGTTGTGGGTCGAGGGTGTAGCTCAGGCTGCGCCGACGGAAATCGGCGATGACTCGCTGGAGGATATCTCCGGCATCGCGGGCTTCCTGTCTGATGCGGACGCCGAGCGCCTGGGTACGTGGATTGCTGCCGGCGGGCAGTGCCAAGGCTTCGCGCAGTTCGCGAGGCGTGGCGTTGAGACCAACCGGAGTATGGGGATAGGACACCAGCGAGAGCCGGATCCGGCTGCGCACCGGTTCGGCCGACATCAGCTGGAAGTCGGTGCCATAGCGTAGGCCGGGGGCGTCGCCCGGGAAATCAAGGGCTAGCAGCCAGCGCTGATTGTGGGCTTCCAGCGTCAGTGTGTATGGGTAGGCGACGCCCTGGGCGGCATAGCTCGGGCGTGAGGCCATGTCGTTTCGGCCCGCGCGCCAACTGTGGCCGTCGAAGAGGTTGAGAACGGGGCCGCGCCAGTAGCGTTCCGAGGGCGGCGGCAGTTCACCGGTGAAGGCCGCTCTGAAGGCAATTTCACTGGATTCGCTCAAGCGCGCCACGTCACCCGGTGTCATGTTGTCCGACAGTCCGCTGACCCGGTTGTAGGCATCCGCCGGCAATCCCCATAGGGGGCCTTGTACGCGGGGAAACAGGACAAACAACACCAGCATCAGCGGAACGCCTTGCAGTGCCAGCCGCGCGGCGGAGGCGAGGCGCACCTTTGGCGCGAGGGGCGGCCCCTCCAGTGCCAACAGGCTACCGATGGCCGTCGTCGTGCCGAGCAGGGCGAGGGCCGCGATGAGCATGCCCTGTTGGTAAAGGAACTGGCCGGTCTGCATGAAGAAACACAGCAGCAGAACAACCCGTCCGTCACGACGGCTGTCGGTTTCGAGTAGCTTGAGGCTCAGCAGTCCCGCGAGGAAGGTAATGCCGGGATCCTTGCCAAACAGATGTCGGTACTCCAGCAAGACCAGGCCCACCACTAAGGTGCCGAGACTCAGCAAGACGAAACGGTGTGGCAAGCGGCCCTTGCCGGCAGCGATGGCGCCGCGCCATGCCAGCAGCAGGGCGCAAATGGCCGCCAAGGCAGGGGGAAGGTGCTCGACGTGGGGTGCCAGACTGATGGCCGCGCTGGCGATCAGCCAGCCGGCTTGGTCGGGGCGCAGGCCGGTTTCAGTCATGGTCAGGGCCGAATAGCGCCAGAGCGACGAGGCAGGCGTGCTTGTGGGGGGCGCCGTGGGCTGGACGAAGCATCGTGCCGGGAATCCGCAGACCATATTCGAGGCCGGCCTGCTCGGCGTCGATGACCCAGCGGGCCAGGCGGGACAGGCGGGCCTCGGTGTCCAGGCCGGCGGGCAGGGCCTGCCAGTCGAGCCAGATCGTGCTGCGCCCGCCGCCATCGAAAGTCTTGGTACGCCATGGGCCGCCCCGGGCCACGGCTTTCCAGGCCACGTGACGTGGTGAGTCGGCCGGCTGGTGATGGCGCAGACCGGCGAAGTCGTCCTGTCCGTGGCTGCGGGGGCTGTCGCCGGGGAGGTCGTCCAGGCCGTAGGGAAGGCCGGGGGCATGGGCGTCGGGCATCGGATAGACCAGTCCGCGCAGATCGGGCTGGAGTAGGCTCCAGGCGCGGATCAGACCGAGTGGATGCTGGGTCTCCAGGGTCAGGCGGGGGAGCTGAAGCCACCCGCGACGCGTAGTGGCTATAGCGACGTGCTGCAGGGCCTGGCCGGCCGCGGGCAGGTCGAAGCGTTCTGGCGTCGTGGCAGGCGTGATGCGTGTCGGTCGCAGTTGCAGTCCTATGCGGGGGCGTGTTGTCGGGTTGTTCAGCAGGACGCCGAAGTGCGCAGGGGCGCCGCAGAAAACCGGTTCGACGCGGCCAGGGGCAATGCTCAGATCGACCAGGTTGCGGAAGGCGTGGTGGATGCTCATCCAGGCGACGCCGCCGACCAGAAAAGTCAGGGCATAGCCCAGGCTCAGGGAATAGTTGATCGACGTCAACAGCATCACTGCGAGGGTGGCGCCGAGAGTGAGCCCAAAGCGCGTGGGCAGCACGAAGATGCGCCGTTGGCCCAGCAGGATAGGCGGTGCCTCCGGGGCGCTGACGCGGAACAGCCAGCGCTCGAAGGCCGTGTGCAGGGGGGCGAGCTTCATCCGGGCAGCGGCACCGCTTCGATCAGGCGACGTGCCAGTTGGTCGGGCAGCAGCGGAGCGTCGTCGGCTGCGCGCAGGCGGTGGCCGGCAACAGCTGGCAGGACGGCCTGCACATCTTCGGGCTGTACATGATCACGTCCGGCCAGCAGGGCCCACGCCCGGGCGGCCGCCAGCATGGCCAGGCCGGCCCGGGGCGACAATCCGATGGCAAAGCCCGGGCCCTGGCGGCTGTGGGCAAGGAGCGCCTGCACGTAATCGAGCAGACGGGGGGCGGCGTGAACCTGGCGTACGGCGGCAAACAGGCCGGCCAGTTCGTCGGCCTGGAGTTCGGGTTGCAGGCGCGCCAGCATCTCCCGGCGATCCTCCCCGGCAAGCAGCGCGCGTTCCGCGACGGGATCCGGATAGCCCATGGAGATGCGCATCAGGAAGCGATCGAGCTGGCTTTCCGGCAACGGAAAGGTACCGATCTGTTCGGCCGGATTCTGCGTGGCGATGACGAAGAAGGGCTCGGGCAGCGGCCAGGTGCGGCCTTCAGCACTGATCTGGCGTTCCTCCATGGCTTCGAGCAGGGCGCTCTGGGCCTTGGGCGTTGCGCGGTTGATCTCGTCGGCCAGCACCAGTTGGGAGAACACCGGGCCCGGATGGAAGCGGAAGGCGCCTTCCCGCTGGTCGAAGATCGACACGCCGACGATGTCGGCAGGCAGCATGTCGCTGGTGAACTGGATGCGCTGGAACTGCAGGCCTAGCACGCGGGCGAGGACGTGGGCCAAGGTCGTCTTGCCGACGCCCGGGATGTCCTCGATCAGCAGATGGCCGCGGGCCAACACGCAGGCAAGGGCGAGACGGACGGCATGTTCCTTGCCAAGAATGATCCTGCATGTGGCTTCGGCAAGTCGATTGGCAATCTGATGCGGCATGGGGCGGGCTTTTTTCAGGCTGGAGTTAAGGGGATAATGATTCCACAACAGCGCTCTCGGCGCCGTGCTCCACAGACCGACGCAAGGTCGTGGAGTTCGCGCCGGACAAGGCGTGCGCCGGAGAGTGCCAGCATTCGCGACGTATAACAAAACACTGTGAGAGGCAGGGGAGAGTTTATGACGAGTACCGCATTCATTACGCACCGGGATTGCTGGTTGCATAACATGGGTGAGCATCACCCGGAATCCCCGGAGCGTCTCGGTGCGATCAACGACCGTCTGATCGCAGCGGGGCTCGACATGTACCTGGCCTTCCACGATGCGCCGCAGGCCACGATAGAGCAGCTTTCCCGCGCGCATCCCCGCGAGCACGTCGAGGAATTGCTCGCCAGCGTGCCCGAGCACGGCATCCGTCACCTGGATCCGGATACCGCCTTGTGCCCCAATACCATGAAGGCTGCGTTGAGGTCTGCGGGTGCAGGTATTTACGCCACCGATCTGGTGTTGTCCGGCCAAGCAGAGAACGCCTTCTGTGCAATCCGCCCGCCCGGTCACCATGCCGAGGCCGGCAAAGCGATGGGCTTCTGCTTCTTCAACAACGTTGCGGTGGCTGCCAGGCATGCGCTCGAGGAGCACGGCCTGAAGCGGGTTGCGATCGTGGACTTCGATGTGCACCACGGCAACGGGACGGAGGACATTTTCAAGGACGACCCCCGGGTGCTGATGGTCAGCATCTTCCAGCACCCGTTCTACCCTTACAGCGGCGCTGACAATCCGGCCCCGAACATGGTCAATGTGCCGATGAAGGCGGGCAGTCGGGGGGATGTATTCCGTGAAGTAGTTACCAACATCTGGATGCCGGCTTTGCGCAACCACGCACCCGAGATGATCTTCATCTCGGCGGGCTTTGATGCGCATTACGAGGACGACATGGGCTCCATGGGCCTGGTCGAGGCCGACTATGTGTGGGCCACCGAACAACTCAAGACCGTGGCCGCCGAATGCGCCGGGCGCCGCATCGTGTCCCTGCTCGAAGGGGGCTACTCCCTGTCGTCGCTGGCCCGCAGCGTGGTTGCCCACGTCAAGAGCCTGGCAGATCTGTAAGCCGGTCGCTGTCGCTCTCCCGAAACCCGCTTCGGCGGGTTTTTTGTTTCATGGCTGGCGTGACTTCGTCACGGTTGTGGGTGCCTTTTGGTAACGGCTGTTTGCACCCGTCTATGCTTCTCGAAGTGATTGGGTACAATACCCAACTTTCCCTCTCCAGCACTAGCTCATGATTACCGGTTCGATTGTCGCCATCGTTACCCCGATGCTCGAAGATGGCAGCCTGGATATTTCCCGTTTTCGCAGCCTCATCGACTTCCACGTCAAGGAAGGCACCGATGGCATCGTCGTCGTCGGCACCACCGGCGAATCGCCCACGGTGGACGTCGAGGAGCACTGCGAACTGATCCGCGTTGCCGTCGAGCATGCCGCTGGACGTATTCCCATCATCGCCGGCACGGGCGCGAATTCCACCCGAGAAGCCATCGAGCTGAGCGAATTCGCGCGTGAAGCCGGTGCGATCGCCAGCCTGTCGGTCGTGCCTTACTACAATCGCCCGACGCAGGAAGGCCTCTACCAGCACTTCCGTGCCATCGCCGAGGCGAGCCCGCTGCCGATGATTCTCTACAATGTGCCGGGGCGCACGGTGGCGGACATGTCCAATGACACCGCGCTGCGTCTGGCCGAAATCCCCAACATCATCGGCATCAAGGACGCGACTGGCAACATCGACCGCGCCTGCGACCTGATCGCCCGTGCCCCCAAGGATTTCGCGCTGTATACCGGCGACGACATGACCGCACTGGCCTTCATCCTGCTGGGTGGTCATGGCACCATCTCCGTTACCGCCAACGTGGCGCCGCGCCTGATGCATGAGCTGTGCGTCGCCGCTTCCGCCGGTGATGGCGTGAAGGCCCGCGAGATCAACGCCAAGCTGGTCGGTCTGCACCGCCACCTGTTCTGCGAAGCCAACCCCATCCCGGTCAAGTGGGCTGTCGAACAGATGGGTCTCATCGGGTCCGGCATCCGCTTGCCACTGACGCGTTTGTCCGAGGGCTGTCACGAGCGCGTGCGTGACGCCATGCGTCAGGCCGGCATCGAAGTTTGAGTTTGTATTTCCCATCCCGAGGGTTACGCATGCAAAGCCGAAAGCTGGCTTCCGGTTCGGCAATCGTCGTAGCGACGATTGCATTGGCCGGTTGCTCCGGTTCCTTGCTGGAATCGAAGAAAATCGATTACAAGAGTGCGGCAACTGCCGCCACGCTGCCTTCGCTGGAGGTTCCGCCCGATCTCACCACGCCTGCCGCGGATGATCGCTATGCTGTCCCGGATCTGAACCCCAAGGGTTCCGCCACGTTCTCCGCCTACAACGCGGAGCGTAGCGGGCAACAGGCCGGAGGTGGCGCCACGGCTGTCAAGCCCGCCGCGAACGTCGTTGCTCCCCAGTCCATCGACAAGATGCGCATCGAACGCTCCGGCAGTCAGCGCTGGCTGGTCGTGCCGGGTACGGCGGAGAAGCTGTGGCCGCAAGTCCGTGAGTTCTGGCAGGAAAACGGTTTTCTGTTGAACGTTGATCGCCCCGAGATCGGAGTGATGGAGACCGACTGGGCCGAGAATCGCGCCAAGATCGACAGCGACATCATTCGCCGTACGCTCGGCAAGGTGATCGATGGCCTGTACTCGACCCCCGAGCGCGACAAGTTCCGTACCCGCTTTGAAACCGGGAACGAGTCCGGCTCGGTCGAGATCTACATCAGCCATCGCGGCATGGTGGAGATCTACCCGAACGAAGCCAAGGACCGCACGATCTGGCAGCCGCGTCCGGCAGATCCCGAACTGGAAGCGGAGTTCCTGCAACGTCTGATGATCCGTCTCGGTGCCGACGAGACGCGTGCCAAGGCGCAGATCGCCGCGGCGCCGGTAGCCGACAAGGCCAAGCTGCAGAGCGCGTCAGGTGGTGCTTCCGTGCTGCAGGTACAGGAAGGCTTCGACCGTGCGTGGCGGCGTGTGGGGTTGGCTCTCGACCGCGTCGGCTTCACTGTGGAAGACCGGGATCGCTCCCAGGGCATTTACTACGTGCGCTATGTGGATCCGGAAGTCGACGTCAAGAAGAAGGGCGACGAAGGGCTGCTGTCCAAGCTGGCCTTCTGGCGCAGCAGCGATTCCAAACAGTCGATCCAGACTGGCAACCAGTACCGCATTTACGTGAAGAACAGCGACGGCGGTTCATCGGTGCAGGTGCTGACCCGCGAAGGCGGTACGGACACGTCCGATTCCGCTCGCAAGATCCTGGGTCTGTTGTTCGACCAGCTCAAGTAAGGTTGCTTGTTGCTTGCTGTTACAAAAATGCCGGGCATGCCCCGGCATTTTTTTGGCCTAGCCTCTGCGATTGCGGAATACCTGCGCAGAACACGACCGGAAAACAGCAACAAAAAAGCCAACCCGCAGGTTGGCTTTTCTTGCTACCGGAGAAAACCTGATTACTTCTTCTCGGCGGGAGCAGCAGCGGCGTCAGCCGGCTTGGCAGCGTCAGCAGCCGGAGCAGCAGCGTCAGCGGGCTTGGCAGCGTCAGCAGCCGGAGCAGCGGCGGGAGCGGCTTCAGCGGGCTTGGCTTCCGGAGCGGGAGCAGCAGCGGGAGCGGGGGCCGGAGCTTCAACGGGCTTCGGCTCTTCCTTCTTGCCGCAAGCGGAAACAGCGAGTGCAACGAGAGCAGCAACCAGGAGAGATTGTTTCATTGTTGATTTCCCTTATCGATAAATGAAGTACAACAACCTAAATTTAGGAGCAATCAGGTGGGGGACCCGATCTGGTTCGAATGCTATCACGGACGAAGTGCTTGAATAAAGACATTGTTGCGTTGCCGCAACAGAGACAAGCGCTTGTCAAGCGCTTTGATCAAACTTGCGCCTTATTCCATCAGCGATTTTGATGGATGTGCAAAGCCGCAGCAGTACCAATCATACAGCAGAGCCAGGCCTTCCTCGGACAGGCCGACGACCGAATCGAGCCGACGTTGATCCGCCAGATTCTGCAGGACCGGGAGGTCTTCCTCTTCGACGGGAACCGGCTCGCCGTTCAGGAAGAAGCGGCCGTCGGAGAACAGCAGCAGGCTGCGTGCATCGAGCCGGTAGCCATCGGCCAGGCAGGCAGCGGTGAATTCCTCATGCTCCAGCGGTTCGTCCGGGCAGTCGAAGAAGACGTGGGGCTTCGGCTCGGTGAGATAGGCGCCGAGGAAGTCACGTACGTCCTCGCGGGTCCAGGTGATGCGCTTGAGGGTGTCGACCACCCGGTCGATCATCGCATCGCCGATTTCAGCCGAATGGGCCTGGAGTTTCAGGTCCGGGTCGGCGTAGATGCCGTCGATCTGGATCGTTTCCTGCAGGTGGCCCATGAACTGCTGGGCGAGTTCCTGGGACGTCGGCGAGCGGAAGCCGATCGAATAGGTCGTGCATTCGCCGATGGCGATGCCGTTGTGGGCCCAGTGGGGCGGCAGGTAGAGCATGTCGCCGGACTCCAGCACCCAGTCGTGCACGGGCTGGAAGTTCTGCAGGATCTTCAGCGGCGCATCCTCGACGAGGCTGCGGTCGTCCTGGTTGCTGATCAGCCAGCGGCGCTGGCCGATGCCCTGCAGCAGGAACACGTCGTAGTTGTCGAAGTGCGGGCCGACGCCGCCACCATCGATCGCGTAGCTGACCATCAGGTCGTCCAGGCGTGCCTGGGGGATGAAGTCGAAACGGTGCAGCAGGTCGTCGCCATCCGGGCAGAACAGGTTGAGGCCCTGCACCAGCACCGTCCACGGGTGCTTCTTGCGGCGCAGGTCGGAGGCCTTCTGCGGGCCGCGGATGACTTCCCAGGATTTGTTGTCGTGGGTGACGTAGCGGGATTCCACGTCAGGGTCGCGGGCCAGTTCGAAGAGTTCGTCCTTGGTTGCGACGCCGGTGAAGCCGGGAACTGCCTGGCGGATCAGCAGTGGTTTTTTTTGCCAGTATTCGGCGAGGAATTCCTCCGCCGTCAGGCCGCCCAGAAGTGTATTCATCATCGCGCGATTATAGCCGTTCGCCTTGCAAAGACCGGTCCCGCCGCTAAAATGGCGCCCTTCATTTCTGGACTCCCGGCCATGCGCGAAGCGGTCATCGAATCCCTCGACCATGAGGGGCGCGGCGTCACCCATCTCGATGGAAAGACGATCTTCATCGAAGGTGCCCTGCCTGGCGAGCGGGTGACGTTCACATCCCACAAGGTCAAGCCTAACTACGAACTGGCGGATGCGGACCGTATCCTGAAATCCAGCTCTCAGCGTGTCGAACCGCTCTGCCCGCATTTCGGCGTCTGTGGCGGCTGCAGCATGCAGCACCTGGAGCCGGGTGCCCAGGTGGCAGCCAAGCAACGCGTGCTGGAGAACGCCCTGTGGCACATCGGTCGCGCCAAGCCCGATGTGCTGTATCCGCCCATCGTTGGACCGGATTGGGGCTACCGTTATCGCGCCCGTCTCACCGTACGCGATGTGCCCAGCAAGGGCGGCGTACTGATCGGCTTCCACGAGCGGCGCAGCAGCTATGTGGCGCCGATGGAGAGCTGTGCGATCCTGCCGCCGCATGTGTCGGACATGGTGCCGCGCCTGCGCGAGCTGGTGGCGGGCCTGTCCGTGCCCGACCGGCTGCCGCAGATCGAGATCGCCGTCGGCGAAGGGATCACGGTGCTGGTGTTCCGCCACATCGTGCCGCTCAGCAAGGCCGACACGGCACGCCTGAAGGCTTTTGCCGAGGCTGAGCAGGTGCAGGTGTGGTTGCAGCCCAGCGGACCCGATTCCGCCCACCGCCTGCATCCCGCCGAAGCCCCCGGTCTGGCCTACACGCTGCCGGAGTTCGGTGTGTCGATGGCTTTCCGGCCGACCGATTTCACCCAGGTCAATATGTGGATCAACCGCGTGCTGATGCGGCGTTCGATGCAACTGCTCGATCCGCAGCCCGGCGAGCGTATTGCCGACCTGTTCTGCGGACTCGGCAACTTCAGTCTGCCGATCGCTGCGCTGGGCGCCCATGTGATTGGTGTGGAAGGCAGCGAGACGCTGGTCCGCCGAGCTGGCGAGAACGCCGCCGCGAATGGCCTGGCGGCGCGCTGCGAGTTCTACGCCGCCAATCTCTTCGAGGCCACCGAAGACAGCCTGGCGGCCCTTGGTCATCTGGACAAGATGCTCATCGACCCGCCGCGGGAAGGCGCCATCGCGGTGGTCAAGGCGCTCGGCGAACAAGCGCCGAAGCGCATCGTCTATGTATCTTGCAACCCGGCCACGCTGGCCCGCGATACGGCCGTGCTGACCAAGGAGAAGGGTTACCGGCTGAAGGGCGCGGGCATCGCCAACATGTTCCCGCAGACTTCCCACGTGGAATCCATCGCGTTGTTCGAGCGGGACTGAGCGTTCAGGACGAGGCTGCAAACAAAAACCCCCGGCGAGCCGGGGGTTTTTGCTGATTCTTGCGATGCTTGCAACGATTAGTCGCGTTCGCCGGTGAAGGACATGATCAGGTTCAGAAGGCTGACGAACACGTTGTAGATGTCCAGGTACACCGCCAGCGTGGCCGTCACGTAGTTGGTCTCGCCGCCCTGCACGATGGCGCTGATGTCGTACAGGATGTAAGCCGAGAACAGCAGCACCACGACCGCCGAGATGACCAGGTGCAGCACCGGCATCTGCAGGAAGATGTTGGCCACCATGGCGATCAGCACGACCACCAGGCCGACGGTCAGGAACTTGCCCATGCTGCTGAAATCGCGCTTGGAGACGCTGGCGATGCCCGCCATCGTCGCGAAGATGGCCGCGGTGCCACCACCGGCCAGCGCGATCATCGAGCCACCGTTGGAGAAGCCGAGCGCCACCTGCAGGATGCGCGACAGCATCAGACCCATGAAGAAGGTGAAGGCCAGCAGAAGGGCCACGCCGACGCCGCTGTTCTTGTTTTTCTCGATCCCGTAGAAGAATGCGAAGGAGACGCCCATGAAGAGCAGGAAGCTCATCAGCGGGCTGCCCGCCAGGAACGAGAACTGCATTTGTACGCCGATCAGCGCACCGGCAACGGTCGGCACCATGGAAAGTGCGAGCAGCAGATAGGTGTTGCGCAGCACGCGGTTGGCGCCTTGCGACAAAACCTGCGTTTGCTGACCGTAAGTGTCGAGTTGCATGTAAAACCTCCGAATGACATTAGCAGGATGGCCTGCACGGACTGAGAGTAGCGAAGGCTCCAGGAAGTTTCAACCGCAGCCCGATTTCATGCGGCTTGGCGAAACGGGCGTACATGTTAGAATGCGCGCCCTGCATATGCGCAAGGCAATGCATTGGAAGCGTGGCAGAGTGGTTGAATGCACCGGTCTTGAAAACCGGCGTGGGGAAACCCATCGTGAGTTCGAATCTCACCGCTTCCGCCAGATACCCAGTAAAGACGCCCCTTTTGGGGCGTCTTTACTTTGTCCGTCCTGTGGATGAATGCCTGCAAATGGCTGTGATGGATGCCATATGATCTAATTCCCTTATCGACAATATGGGCAATGCCCTGCAGGGAGACATTTTGGATTGGCTTTCATCGTGGTGGCCGCGACTCGGGCTCCGGGCCAGGCTGCAGCTTCTGATCCAGGGGGCGCTGGTGCTGGTTTTCGTCCTGATGCAGTTGTGGCTCATGCAGCATCTCGAGCGGCAGACCCTGGCAGCTGCTACCGACCGGGCGCGGATGGTTGCCGATGGCGCCATCAACGGCCTCAATACGCTGATGATCACCAAGGCCGGCGACGGCGAGGTCATCAGTGATCAGAAGAGCCGCGCGCTTTACGTCGAAAAGATTGGCAAGTCCGAGTTCATCCGCGAGCTGCGTGTCTTCCGTGCCAAGCAACTGGACGAGGAGTTTCCGCCGGCGCTACCGCAGGAGTTGCCGGTGGACGAACTGGACCAGCGGATCCTGCAATCCGGCAAGGAGGAAATCCGTCTTTTCCACCCGTCGTCTGGGGGCAGTCAGCTGCGCGTCGTCGTTCCCTATGTGGCGATGAAGAATTTCCGCAGTATCGAATGCCTCAAGTGCCATGGCGTGGAAGAGGGCTTCGTGCTGGGCGGCGCCAGCGTGACCATCGATATCGAAAGCGACATGGCGGCCCTGCGGGCCCTCAACCGCGGCCTGTGGATCGGCCAGGCGCTGTTGCAACTCGTGCTGTTCCTGCTCATCGGGCTGATCGTCAGCCGCCTGCTCCGGCAACTGGGTGGCGAACCGCGCTACGTCATCGACGTTGTGCGGCACATCGCCCAGGGCAAGCTGTCGGAAGAGATCGTCACACGGCCGGGGGATGATTCCAGCCTCCTCTTCGCAACCCGGCAGATGCAGGCTGGGCTGCGGGAGATCGTCGGGCGCATCGTCCGCAGTGCTGCCGAACTCGCCACCTCGGCCCAGCGGCTGTCCGCCTCGTCGAGCGCGATGCTGCAGGCGACGGAACGCCAGAACGACGCCTCGGCCGCTTCGGCGGCATCGGTCGAGCAACTCACCGCCTGCATCGGCAACATCGCCGACAATGCGTCGGAGGTGGACCTCCATGCGTCGGAGACGGGGGCCCTGGCCCGTAGCGGGACCCGGGCCGTGCAGGAGATGGTCGGCGAGATGCAGAAAATCTCCGGGTCGGTGACGCGTTCGTCGGAGTGCGTGATGTCCCTCGGCGAAAGCTCCAACCAGATCTCGCGCATCGTCAGCGTCATCAAGGAGATTGCCGACCAGACCAATCTGCTCGCGCTGAATGCCGCCATCGAGGCCGCCCGTGCCGGGGAACACGGGCGCGGCTTTGCGGTGGTGGCCGACGAGGTGCGCAAGCTGTCCGAGCGGACGGCGCTGTCCACTCAGGAAATCGCCGGGATGATCGAGCGCATCTGGAGCGACACCCAGGCCGCCGTCGAAGGCATGAACGGTGGTCTCGCCAGTGTCGAGGAAGGCGTCCAGATGGCCGGGCAGGCCGATACGGCGATGGGACAGATCCAGGGCAGCATCGAGCAGGTGCTGGCGTCGGTGGCGGAAATCTCGACCGCGTTGCACGAGCAGAGTGCGACGAGCAACCTGATTGCGGGCAACGTTCAGCGCACCGTGGAGATGTCCGAGGAAACCTCGGGCATCGTGCGCGACGTGTCGGCTGCCGCCGGGGATCTGGCCAGCCTGGCCCGGCAGCTCAAGGCCTCGGTCGAGCAGTTCAGCGTCTGAGCGCCGCTGGGGCGCTCATGCCTATGTCTGGGCGGCCCAGCGGTTGCCGCCGGCGCCCTTGGCCTTGTACATGGCCTCGTCGGCGGCTTTCAGCAGGCCGTCGGCGTCCGTGCCCGTTCGCGGGTACAGGCTGACGCCGATGCTGGCGCAGACGTGGGCACCGCTGCAGCTGTCGAGCGGCATGGCCACCACGTGCAGGATGCGTTCGATGATCTCGGTCAGCTGCTGCTGGGTGGCGACCCCGTTGAGCAGTAGCACGAATTCATCCCCACCCCAGCGGGCGACCCGGTCGCCGGTGCGCAGGCTGCCCTGCAGACGCTGGGCGACTTCCCGCAGCACCTCGTCGCCGACCTTGTGGCCCCAGCGGTCATTGATCGGCTTGAACCCGTCCAGATCCATCAGGCATAGCGCGAACTCCTGCCCGGTGCGCCGTGCCTGGCTAAGGGCCCTTTCGAGATCGTAGTCGAGCAGGTTGCGGTTGGGCAGGCCGGTCAGGGCGTCGTAATGGGCCTGGTGGTTGAGCTGCTGGCGGGATTGGAGCAACGCACGGTTCAGACGGCGTGCGCGCAGGTACAGCGTGGCCATCAGCAGCACGACGGCCAGTGCGACCAGCAGGATGTGGGGCGCGTAGCGCCGGAAGATCTGCGCCGGCGTGATCGCCTCGACCTTGTCGAAGGGGTAGATGTGATGCCGCCGCATCAGGCTCTGTACGCTGAGATACTCAACCGGCGTGGACCAGCGGTAGTAGCGTGCGCTCTGCGCCATCGGCGTGTCCGGCGGCATCATCAGCAGCGCTGCGGCAACCTGGTTGCGGATGTCGATCGGTACCCGCGGCACGGCAGCAAAAGGCCATTCAGGGTAAAGCCCGGTCGAGATCAGGAAGGGGAAGCTGTCTCTCGGCATGGCATGCAGGATCTGGATCTGTGCCAAGTCGATCCGCCCTTCGCGGGCCATCGCCTCCAGCACGCCGGTGCGGACGAAACCGACGTCGGCGCGTCCTTCCAGTACCGCGGTGACGCTCAAGTCCTGCGGAAAACCGAGGAAATCCACTTGGCAGTCGCGGTCGATGTCGACATCGTGCGCTTTCATCAGATCGTACTGCAGCAGGTAGGCGGCGAAGGACGTGCGGTCCACCGAGGCAATCCGTTTTCCCTTCAGGTTCTCCAGGCCGTGGATGTCGTGGCGGTCGCTGCGCGCAAACACCACGCCGCCGAACTGGTTGACCAGGTGGCCATTCTCGCGTTTCACCAGCGTAGCGACGCGGGACACGCCATAGCGCGCCTCCAGCACGATGTAGTGCTCAGGGTTGGTGATGACGAAGTCGATCTCGTTGCGGCTGAGGGCGGCTTCGAATTCCTGCAGGCCCATCGGTACGACGACGAAGCGGCTGCCGGGAATCTTCTCCGCCAGGTAATCCATCGTCGGCCCCCATTCCCGCTGCGTGACCGACTTGTCACGGAAGGAGGTGATGCCAACGCGGAAGACTTGCTGTGCGTCCTCGCCGTGGGCCAGGCCGGCTGCGCCGAATGCGACCAGACAGGGCAGGACGAGGCGTCCGAAGTAGTGGAGAAGCGTCTCCAGGGCAGTGCCCATCGCGGCTCCTCGAAAGCTCATTTGGTGCTGTTGTTGTTATGTGCCGTCCATTGGCGGGCGACGGATCAAGGATCCTCCATCGCCTTGCAGCGTTCAAGTCTGTTGCGTCACGAACAGGGCGCGATGACGATGTCGCGACGGCGCCATGCTTGTGTCTGACTGCTTTATCGGCATATCGGGGTGAACATTCAATATTGCCGCGTGCTCATCGAATGTTCGCCGGGCAGTATCAAATCCGGAAATCACGGATTCAAGTTCGGCCTGTGCGTAAGATGATTCGGAGTTGGCCGAAGTCTTATCTGGCGTTTGCGAACTTGATTCGGTATGCCGTGAAAGATGTTATGCCACCCCAGAAGTTGGTTCGCGGTGCCCCCTATGAACTGTGTCGGTTCAGAAGCCGATGGGCGGGCCGACGCAGACGCCGTGCGTGCCCGGCTACCGCCGGTCCACTGCGCCGCCGATCAGATGCTGCGTCCCCCGCAGGGGCGGGCGAAACGCCTTTTCATGGAGGCTCTTTCGAGGCGGCTAGGCAGAGGGGCGGCTCCGGCGGAACAGCCGGCGCCAGCCGATCACACAGCCGCTGCCGGCCAGGCTGACGCCGAGCAGGCAGAGCAGGGTGATCAGCCCCTCCCGCAGCCCGGGCAGGCTGGCGAGGGGCGGGAAATCGAGGCGGTGCAGGGCGTTGAAGACCCAGCGGTGCCAGCGGTTGGCATCGTCGATGCGTTGCAGGATGCGGCCGGTGGCCGGGTCCAGATACCAGGTGGTGTCCTGGGCGTCGGCCAGGCGGATGCGCACTGCCGGCAGCACCGCGGGACTGTTGCGGCCGTAGTGGTAGAGGTCCTCGTGGTCGATCAGCTCGGCCTGGGCCACCGGCAGGTGCTCGATGGTTTCGACGGCGGCGGCGAGGGTGGGCACGTCGATGGGGGCGGCGGCATGAGCCTGGTCGTCCAGCCGGCGGGGGCCAGTCGGGGTGCGTACTTCAAGGTAGTCCCGGCCGCCGAAGCGATACCACTCGGCTTCGCGGGCATCGGGCACCTGGGCCAGCTGGCGGCGCAGCAGGTCGATGTTGGAAGACGGGTGGAAGGGGCCGCCGGCCAGGCGCTGGGCGCTGCCGGGCGGTGGGCTGCTCATCTCCAGCAGGCCGAAGGGATGGTTGGACAGCCAGCCGGACAGCAGCCAGGTGACGGCGAAGCCGCCGACGGCCAGCCCGGCCAGATGGTGCCAGCGTTTCCAGCCGTGGTAAGGCGTGATCTGTCCGCGCGGGTAGCGTCGGCGCACACGCAGCCGCTGGATGCCCAGCGCCAGTCCGGCGACGGCGGTCAGCAGCGCAACGGGCGGCAGCCACAGCACCAGCACGCGCCAGGCGCCCAGGTCGTCGCTGCGCAGCGGGGTGAAGTAGATCCAGTGGGGCACGCTGCCCAGCCAGCCGAGCAGGCGCTCGCGGCGATTGGTGTCGGCCAGTACCTCGCTGCTCTTCGACGATACGTAGAGCACCGTGCCGGCCGCATCGTCAGCCGCGATGCGGTACAGCGGGCGGTGGGCGTTGTAGCTGCTGTAGACGCTCCACTGGTCGCGCTCGATGCGTTCCGGCTGCGCCAGCGCCACGCTAGGCAGGAAGCGCCGGGCCGCCTCGCTGGCCATCTCCGCGGATACCGGGCCGACCCAGCGGCCGTCGTCGGCCCACACGCTGCAGGCCGGTTTGCCGCCACTGAAGTGATAGATCGGACGCCCGGAGAGCATGGACAGGCGTGCGCCGCGCGGGGTGCCGGGGCATTGGGCGGCCGCGTCGGCGGGGCTGATCCGCACTGCCTCGCTGTGCAGGACTTCCAGATGCTGCACCCGCTCTTCCACCGTCAGGCGCGGAAAGGGCGAATACAGCATCACCAGGCCGGAGACGAACCAGCCCAGCACCAGCAGGCCGGCACCGATGCCGAGCCAGCGATGGAAAAGATGCAGGAGGCGGGAGAGGCGTGCGGGCATCGGTACGTGGCGTTCAGTCCGGCTCGCCGGCCTGGTGGAAGACGTGCTCGGCGACCGGCTGGCCGCCGACCAGGTGCTCGTCGACGATGCGGTCCATCACCGCGTCGGTGACGCCGTAGTACCAGGTGCCGTCGGGCTGCACGCACAGGATCGGGCCGCCCTTGCAGGCGGCGAAGCAGGCCGCGCGGGTGCGCTTGACGCGCAGCTCGCCGGCATCGAGCCCGGCCACCTTGAACTTGGCGCCGAGGCTGTCGAATAGGGCCTGCGACTGGCCGTCGGCGGTGCAGCGCGGGCCGGTGCATACCAGCAGGTGGCGGCGGTAGCCGCCGATCTTCGGCTTGATGGGCTCGCTCACGCCTCGGCCTCCTCGGCGGGAGCGGCGCTGGCGGCCTCGAAAGGCTCGGCCAGCAGCTCGGCGATGTAGTCCTCGGGCAGGCGGTATTCCTGCGCCAGCTCGGCGGCGCTGCGGCCGCTGGCGTGGAGCGTGGCCAGCCAGCCGTCGAGGCCGGTGGACAGGGAGCGACCGGCCTTCTCGCCGTCACGGGTGGTGCCGCTGTCCACGTCGTACTTGTTGGCGTAGCCCCGTGGCGTGACCATCAGGCCATGCTTGACGAAGGTGTTGGAGTTGCCGATCAGCACGGTGGACAGCATGCCGATGTCGCAGTCGGTCATGTGCTCGAGGGTGGTGAATTCGATGCGTTGCTTGGGGCGGTAGGCCGACTTGACGATGGCCACCGGCGTGTCCGGCCGGCGGTGGCGCAGGAACAGGCGGCGGGCTTCGACGATTTGGCGGGTGCGGCGTCCGCTCTTGGGATTGTAGAGCGCCACGACGAAGTCGGAGGCGGCCACCGCCTCCAGGCGGCGGGCGATGGTCGGCCACGGGGTCAGCAGATCGGACAGGGAGATCGCGCAGAAGTCGTGGGTCAGCGGTGCGCCGACCAGTGCTGCGCAGGTGTTGATGGCCGATGCGCCGGGGATGATCTCGACCTCGATGTCCGAATCCGGCGTCCATCCGGCCTGGAACAGCACCTCGAAAGTCGGCCCGGCCATGCCGTACACGCCGGCGTCGCCGGACGAGATCAGCGCCACCTTCTTGCCCTGGCGGGCACGGTCGAGGGATTCGATGGCCCGGTCGAGTTCCTCGGTCATCGACTTCTTGATGACTTCCTTGCCTTCCAGCAGCTCGGCCACCAGGCGGATGTAGGTGACGTAGCCGATCACCGTGTCGGCTTCGGCGATGGCGGCGCGGGCGCGGGCGGTGAGATGTTCGTGGCTGCCCGGGCCGAGGCCGACCAGCATGATCTTGCCACGGGGGGCGGCGGAGGCGATGTCGTTCATTGGGGAATCCTCGCGATGGAGACGGTGGCGTTACGGCCGTCGGGGCCGCGGTATTTGTGTTTTTCGACGAGCAACTGGCGCATGTCGGTACCAGCTGCGAGCAGTGCGGCGGCCTCCGAGACGGACGGCGTGCCGGTGTATTTGCGGACGGTTTCCGACGGGTTGGGGACTTCGATGCCGGCCAGCGCGGCGGCCGGATAGAAGGTGATCTGCCAGCCCTGCCAGTGGGCCAACTCCTGCAGGCCCGGTTCGTCGGCCTTCAGGTCGATGCTGGCGACGGCGACCACGTCCTGCAGGCTGGCGCCGCACAGGGCCAGTGCCTCGACGACGACCCAGGCCAGGCTGGCCGCCGGCGTGCCGCGGTCGCAGCCGATGCCGAGGGCGACGGGCTGGCGCGGGTTCATTGGGTGACCGGCGGGCGGTAGATGACGCGCTTGCCGGCCAGGCGCGGGGCCAGCTCGGCTGGCTCGTCCCGGTGGCTGATCCACAGCACGGCGCCGAAGCGTTCCGGCTCCACGTCCTCCAGGCGCGCGAAAGGCACCAGATTGCCGGGTAGCGGGCCGTTGCGGCCGTTGGCGTGCTTGCGCCACCAGTCGGGGCTGCCGGCTTCCTGCACGACCGCTACCAGTTCGTCGTTCACCACCGCGGCGCTGGCCCGCACGACCTCGTCGTGGCTGGCTTCGAAGGTCCAGCCGAGTTCGCGGCCGAGGAGATCGACGGCCAGGGTCTGGCGTGCGTCGGAGGCGGTGGTGAGCACCGGCGTGGCGTCGAGGGCGCTGGCGACGGTGCCGGCCAGCGCGTTGGCACCGCCCAGGTGGCCGGACAGCATCGGGATCACGAAGCGCCCGGCCTCGTCGATGACCACCACGCCGGGGTCGGATTCCTTCTTGACCAGGTAGGGCGCGACCAGCCGCACCATCGCGCCGAGGGACACGATGGCGACGATGCCGTCGAAGTTGGAGAACAGGATGGGGATCTGCTCGCCGGTCTTGCCGGCGTAGCAGGCGGCGACGCCCGGTGCGGCGGCTTCGGCCTCGGCGGCGAACTTCTCGGGGGCGAACAGGCGCGCACCGGGCAGAGCAGCGACCACGCGGCCGGCCAGCGCAATGCCGTGGCGGGTGATGGAGACGACCGCGATGCGGCTGGTGGGGAAGGGCAGGTGCTGGGACATGCTCGGGGTTCCGTTGGGCGTTCTTCTGGTTGTCTGGTTGATGTGTCGTTTGGCTACGCCGCCCGCTCAGGCAGGGGCGGTGGCTGCGTGCTTGCGGCAGCCGCGGCGCAGTTCGCCACGGACCCGCTTGGGGTTCTGCACCAGCATCAGGGACAGGTAATTGACCTTCTGCCCGGCCAGGCTGGCCACGTCGCGGACGATGCGTTCTTCCGGCGAGCCGACCTTCTCGATGAAGCAGCTGGTGGCGAGCAGGCCGCGGCGGGTCAGCAGGTCGAGGATCTCGTCGAGCAGCGGCTTGACCTTCAGCAGCACCAGCGTGTCGAACTCGTCGAGCAGGCGCTCGACCACCGGCACGCCGTAGGCGGCGGGGATCACCGCGAAGGTCTCGTCCTCTTCGGCGAGGGACAGGCCGGTGCCGGCCGCGGCGGCGGCGAAGGAGCTGACGCCGGGGATGGTTTCGACCTCGACCTCCGGCGCCAGCTCACGCACTACGCGGGCCAGGTGGCCGAAGGTGGCGAAGGTGGAGGCGTCGCCTTCGACGAGGAACACCAGGTCGCGCCCCTCGCGCAGCAGCTCGACGGTGCGGCTCGCCGCGCGGGACCAGGCCTTGGCGAGGGCGACCGGATCGCGGGTCATCGGGAAGACCAGGGCTGCGGCATCTTCCGGCACGGCCAGGCCGCCGCGTTCGACGATGCCGAGGGCGTAGGAGGATTCCTCGGCCTTCTTCACCGGGTACAGCCAGCGTGCGCCGGACTGCAGCGCGGCCCAGGCGCGGCGGGTGATGAGTTCGGGATCGCCGGGGCCGAGGGAGGCGCCGATCAGGCGTCCGAGGCGGGGAGCGGTCATTGCGGGGTTCCTTGCTGTTGGGGCGCGGCCGGGGTGGCCGAGACGATCCACACCGGGTTTTGCGCGGCGAGGCGATGCATGTCGAGGATGGGCTGGCTGCGGGCGGCCTGCAGCTGGACGACATCCCACGTAGCGCCGGCTTCGGTGAGTGCAGCGGTGGCGGCGGCGAGGTTCTCCAGCGTCACGAAGTTCATCACCAGGCGCCCGTTGGGGCGCAGGCGGGCGAGGATCAGGCGGATCAGCTCGGCCAGTTCGCCGCCGGAGCCGCCGATGAAGACGGCGTCCGGATCCGGCCATTGATCCAGTCCGGCCGGTGCTTTGCCTTCCATCAGCGTGTAGTTGCTGGCCTTCAGGCGGCGGGCGTTCTCGCGGGCGTTGTCGGCGTCGCCGGGGTTCTTCTCGATGGCCCACACGTGGCCGTCGTAAGCCAGGCGGGCGGCTTCGAGGCCCACCGAGCCGGAGCCGGCGCCGATGTCCCACACCCGGCTGTCGGGGCGCAGGCCCAGCTTGGCGAGGGACAGGGCGCGGGCTTCCTGCTTGGTGATGAGGCCTTTCTCGGGGGCGCGCTGCACGAAGTCGGCATCGTCGAAGCCGAAGGTGGCGCGGCTGTCGGGCGGCGTGATGCGCTCCAGCACGACGATGTTCGGATCGGGGAAGTCCATGCCGGCGGCGTCGCCCAGCGGCAGGTCGGCGAACAGGGTTTCGTCCGGCAGGCACAGGCGGGCGGCGACCGACAGGCAGAAGTCGTTCTTGTGGCCGGCGGCGATCAGCGCCCGGGCAATGCGCGCCGGGTTGTTGTCCGGGCTGGTGAAGGCGCCGATCAGCTTATGCCGGGCGGCGGCGCGGATGAGGGGGTAGAGGCCGTGCTCGGGCGTCGCGCCGATCTGCCATTCGCCTGCGTCGCGGCTGTGCACCGAGGCGATGGCGGCGGCCTGCCAGCATTTCCTGAAGCGGGCGAAGGCCAGTTGCAGCGTGGACACCGCGGGGTGCACGGTAATGGCATCTGTGCCGAGCTTGTCGGCCAGGAAGCTGGCGATGCCGTGGCACAGGGGGTCGCCGGTGGCCAGCACGGTGCTGGTGTGGCCGGCGCCGCGCGCCGCACGGACCCACTCGGGGGCACGGCCGAGCTGGCCGTCCATCTCTCGCAGTTCCACCCTGGGAGGGAGGTAGGGGGCCACGAGATCCAGCGTGCGGCGGGCGCCGATGAGGAGATCGGATTCGATGAGGGTGGTGCGGGCCGGGTCGCCCAGGCCGAACCAGCCGTCATCGAGGATGCCGACGATGCGGCACAGTTCAGGCGAGTTCATGTTCTTCGACGGTGACGATGGGCACGCCTTCGAAATTGCAGGCGAGCACGGTGAGACGGTGGGGGCCGGGGTAGCGCTCGCGCAGGCTGCGGATGGCGCGCTCGGCGAGGGCCTGGTGGAAGGCGACGGTGAGGTTCAGCTCGGCCAGCCGTTCGGCGGCGAAGCGGGCCGTTTCTGCGGCGCGGATCTCCTCGACCAGATCAGGCGGGGCGCCGACTTCGGCGGCGGCCGAGGCGATCAGCTCCCGGTCCACCTCCTCACGCCAGGCGTGGGTGACCGACAGGCCCTGGGCGATCTTGGTGAGCTTGCCGACCATCGCGCCGACGATGATGTGCTGCATGCCCTGCTTGACGGCGGTCTGGAAGGCCGCCTTGACGAAGTCGCCCATCTGCACGAAGCAGGCTTCGTCCAGCTCCGGGAAGCTGCGCATCGCGCATTTCTCGGTACGCCCGCCGGTGGTGAATACCACGCTGGTCTGGCCCTGGTTGGCGGCCACATCCACCGCCTGTACCACGCTGGCCCGGAAGGCTGCGGTGGAGTAAGGGCGCACGATGCCGGTGGTGCCGAGGATGGAGATGCCGCCCAGGATGCCGAGGCGGGCGTTGAGGGTCTTCTTGGCCATCTCCTCGCCGCCGGGCACCGAGATTGTCACCGCGATGCCGTCGCCGGCTTCCAGGATCGGGGCGCCGGCGGCGCGCACGTTGTCGGTGATGTTGCGGCGGGGAACCGGGTTTATGGCCGGGCCGCCCACGTCGAGGCCGAGGCCGGGCTTGGTGACGGTGCCGACGCCGGGCCCGCCGCGCAGCACGATCTGGCCGGCGGCGCCGGGCAGGCGCTCGACCTCGGCGGTGAGGTGGGCGCCGTTGGTGGCGTCCGGGTCATCGCCGGCGTCCTTGATGCTGACCGCGCGGGCGTGCAGGCCGTCGGTCCACCCGTCGGTGATGGAAAAGCGCACCCGCTGGGTGTTGGGTAGCACGCATTCGATCGCCTCCGGCACGCGGCCCTGGACCAGCCCGAGGGTCGCAGCGGCGGCGGCAGCAGCGGAGTTGGCGCCGGTGGAGAAGCCCGTGCGGTTGCCGCGATCCCGTTTCGGATCGCCCTTGCGGACCTTCTCGGGGAGGGTGTGACCTGCAGCCATCGGTGGCCTCAGGCGGCCTGGCGCTGGCGCTCTTCGGCCAGGCCCAGGATGGCGTGGATTGCTGCGACGACCAGCGTCGAGCCGCCCTTACGGCCACGGATGGCGACCCACGGTACGTCGCCGAGCTCCATCAGCAGGTCCTTGGATTCGGCCGCCGATACAAAGCCGACCGGCATGCCGACGACCAGGGCCGGGCGGACGCCTTCCTCGCGGATCAGGCGGACGACCTCGATCAGCGCGGTGGGCGCATTGCCGATGCCAACGATGGCGCCGTCGAGGAGGCCATGCCGGTGGGCCTTGCGCATGGCCTGTACGGCGCGCGTGGTGTCCTCGGCCTGGGCGGCGGCGATCACGTCCGGGTCGGAGATGAACTGGTGGGTCGTCATGCCGAAGTGGGCCAGGCGCGGCTTCGACAGGCCGACGCAGATCATCTCCACGTCGGCGACGACCGGTGTGTTACCGGCCAGGATGCGTTCCAGCCCGGCCTGCATGGCCTGCGGGTGGAAGGCGGTGAGGCCGTTGAACTCGAAGTCGGCGTTGGCGTGGATCATCCGCCGCACCAGCGGCCATTGCTCGGCGCTGTAGGCGTGGGGGCCGGCTTCCCGGTCGATGATCGCGAAGGAGTCGTGCTCGATGGCGCGGCCGGCGGCGGTGAGCTGTTCGGTGACGGTGTTGGCGCTCATGGCGGGCTCAGGCGTGGGCGTGTTCATGGGGGTGGTCGTGGCCATGGCCGTGCTCGTGGTCATGGTTGTGGCCGCAGCCGGCATGGCCGGTGTGGGTATGGCTGTGGTCGTGCAGGTGCTCGGCCTCGGCGGCCTGGCGGTACTTGCAGCCGTCGCATTCGAGCAGGCCGCCCTCCGGCAATTCGGCGCCGGCCACGCGGGCGTCGAGCAGGTCGAAGATGCCCTTGTCGAAGCCGAAGTGGGTGCCCAGCGCGAAGGCGACCTGCGGGTACTGTTGGCGCAGGCGTTCCAGCTGGGCCTGGATGCGTTCGATCAGCACGCCGGTGAACAGGTACACCGGAACCACGCAGATCTGCGTCATGCCCAGGCGCACCTGGCGCTGGACGACGGTTTCGAGGCGTGGCCAGGTGACGCCGGTGAAGGCCAGGTCCACCAGCTCGTGATCGTTGTCCTCGAAGAGCCAGCGCGCCATGCGGGCCAGTTCTCCGTTGGCACCGGCGTCCGACGAGCCGCGGCCGAGCAGGACCACGCCGGTGGTCTGGGGGTCGGGCGTCGCAAGGGATTTCATCAGGCGGTCGAGCTGGCCCTGCAGCACGGCGAGGATTTCACGGCCCATGCCCAGGTGGCGGGTGCAGCCGAAGTCCACGCCGGGGTGACGGGCGCGGGCATCCTCGATGGCTGCCGGCAGCTCCATCTTCACGTGGCCGGCAGCGTTGAGGATGAAGGGCAGCACGACCACGCGGCGGCTGCCCGTGGCGGCGCGGTCGAGGCCTTCGGCGAGCAGCACGTCGGCGTGCTCGATGAAGCACACCTCGATGCGCCAGGCCGGGTGACGTTCGCGCCACTGGGCGGCGAAGTGCAGGATTTCCTTGTTGCCGTCCCGGTTGCGGGAGCCGTGGCCGACGAGGAGCAGGGTGGTGTCGTTCATGCGGAAGTCTCTTCAGAGGCGGCCGAAGCCTTGCGGAAGCGGTGGCCGAAGGCGGGGTCGTAGAGCTTGGAGCGGGCCAGGGTCGGCCAGTCGGCGGCGCCCAGCGTGGGGCTGGCGATGATCATTGCCTGGCTGGCGATCTTCTCGGCCTGGCAGCGTTTCTTGATGTCGGTGAGGGTGCCGCGGACGATCTTCTCCTCGCCCGGCCAGCTGGCCTTCTGCACCACCACGATCGGTGCGTCCTCGGCCCAGCCGGCGGCGCGCAGCGCGCGCTGCACCTCATGCAGCAGGGTGATGGACAGGAAGATGCACAGGGTCGTCCTGTGGGTGGCCAGGGCTTCCAGCTCCTCGCCCGCCGGCATCGGTGTGCGCCCGGCGACGCGGGTCAGGATCACCGTCTGAGTCACTTCCGGCAGCGTCAGGGTTTCGCCGGCCGCCGCCGCCGAGGCGAAGGCCGACGAGACGCCCGGTACCACCGCCCATTCGATGCCGGCGGCGGTGAGTGGGCGGGTCATCTCCACCAGCGCGCCGTACAGGCCGGGGTCGCCGGTCTGCAGGCGCACCACGGTGGCGTGGCGGGTGGTCTGGTCGAGGAGCCAGGCGCTCATCTCTTCCAGCGTCATGTCCTTGGAGTCGCGGATCTCGCAGCCGGGCGGCGCGAACAGCGTCGCCGCCTGATCCACCAGCGAACCGGCGAAGAGGATCGCGCCGGCTTCTTCCAGCAGGCGGCGACCCTTCACGGTGAGCAGCTCCGGGTCGCCCGGACCGGCGCCCACGAACCAGACCTTGCCGGCCATCAGGCAGCCTGCGGAGCGAAGCAGAAGCGCACGGCCGCATTGTCTTGGCGGCGGCCGATGGCCTGCAGGGCGAGCAGCGTGAAGATCGGCTCGACCATCACGATGGCGGCGTAGGACGAAGCAAAGGCGAGCCAGGCGGAGAAGGGCGTGGCGACCTCACCGATGGCGAGCCAGAAGCCGACCATCAGGGTCACGCCGCTGTAGTAGGCGGCGTCGAGCTTGAGGATGCTGCGTATATCCAGCTTGGCGAGGCGCTGGCCGAAGGTGGCATGCACCAGCATCAGCGGCACGGCGAGGGACAGGGTGTTGACGCCCAGGTGCACCAGATCGGTCGGTTCGAAAATCAGCCCTTGGGCGAGCAGGCCGATGGCGAAGCCGAACAGGGCCGGTACGAAGCCGAGGGACAGGTAGATCGGCATGGCGCCGAGGAAGTGCAGTTCGGACGGGCCGACCTTCAGGTGGAAGGCCTGCATGAACAGCGTGAACAGGACGCCGGCGATGAGCGTGCGGACGATCAGCTGCGGCTGCTTGAGGAGATGGACGGATTGGCTGCCGAGCAGCGCTACGGCGGCGGCATTGGCGGCGACGATCTTGGCACTGGCGACGTACCCCGGTTCGATGTGCATGTTTGCTTCCCTTCGTGTCGATTGAACGAAGTGCGGCAGGGCAACGGGGATGCGCAGAACAAATGCATACGGACCAGGCGGGTGCGGACCTGTGGCGGCGACGGCTCCGGAAAAAGGCAGGAGGAACGGGACGGCAACGGGTCTGGGCAAGCCCATCGGTCGGATCTGCCCACACCCCGGGGCCTGTACCACACCAAATCGTCACAGGCCGGTCTTCTGGCTCGCCTTCACTCTCGTCTGCCAACCTTCCCGGGAAAAACCCAGTGGCGTAGAGCAGATTCGTCAGGCTTACAGCAGCGGGGGCTGCGCCGGAATGGTCGGGGAGAGCATGCTCCCGACGTCACCGGACTTCCCGTTTCACCTTCCCTGCAGACGCAGGGTCGGCACCCGTAACGGCGCGGAGTCTAACTGCATGTTCTTTACGCGCGCAAGTTTCCCTGGCGGCAGGCAGGGATCCATGCTGGGTTCTGCCCGTTTCGGGGATAGATTTTCTGGGACTGGGAATTTTTCACAGGGATTGGAGGGTAATCCCGCACCATTCCGGGATTGACCCGGCCCGCAGGCAGCGGAATACTTGCATCTGTAATAACCCCGGTCCTTCCAGCGGATCAATATCACGTGGTGTCTTGACTGCCGTGCAACCCGATCCCTTTTTCCCGCCCGGCCGCGGCATGGCCTCGTCTTCTCTTCCGGACGCCTGTCCGGACGAGGACCGGAGCCGACGCGAGGACACGAATGCAGACACACTGGATGCGGAGGCCGAGGCCCTGCTCGCCGATATCAATTCCTTTGACCTGGAGGCGGCGCGCAAACGCGTGCAGGAGATCGACTCCCGCTATACCGGCTTGCCCCGTTCGAAGGAGACTTATCACGAGGTCCCGGGCAACGATTTTCCGCCGGTGCGTCTGGGTGGCCAGGCGGCGGACGTGCAAAAAAACGAGGAACCGCTGCCGACGGTGCGGAGCGGCGGTCTGCTGGACCAGCTGCGCGGTGAGGTGGAGACCCGCCAGCGGGCTGCCGAAGATGCATTCGAGCGGGTCGACGCAGCCAAGACCAGCCTGGACCGGCGCTTGCGGGCGGCTTTCGAGTATTTCCACGACCTGAGCACCCAGCTCAACTATCTCAAGCCCCAGGTGGCGCGCAATTACATCTTCCTGGATGCCGGCGACGTGTTTCGCAACCTGGCCTGGCTGGAGGGTTTTGCCGATTTCCGTACTCAGGCCGAGAGCGATGGCGGCCGCATTGAGCGGGTGACCTTCGGCTACACGCTGAAGGGCGGCGGTGTGCGCATCATCGAGCGCGCCGGCCATGCGGTCGAACGCCTGCGCCAGATGCTGTTCGATCTCGGGCTGCGTTTCGAATGCGTCGAGCGGCGCAATCGCCAGCGCGAGCTGGAACTCGGCACCTTCACGGTGAACGATGAGATCAGCGTGCAGGTGGTGTGGCGGGCCGACTTCGAGAACCGCCAGGTGGTCATCGAGTCACGCAATCTGGAGCGCTTCGGCTTCGCCTCCTGTCGCGTGCCGGCGGAAGCCGTCGGCCCCGAACTGCTGGACGAGTTCGGCCGGCTCGTCCTCGGCAAGGAAAACAGCTTCCGTTCATTCATCGTGCGCTGAGTCCGCTGCGGCGGCGAGGGGAAGGCGCACGGTGACGGCCAGCCCTGGCCGTTCGGCGGTACCCGGTCGGGCGTCGTCCAGCTCGATGTCGCCGTGGTGGCCGAGCACGATCTCCTTCACGATCGACAGCCCCAGCCCGCTGCCCGTGTGGTCGCTGCCGGGCAGGCGGTAGAAGCGCAGGAACACTGCGCTCCGACTGTCGGGCGGAATGCCCGGGCCGTCGTCCACCACGCGCAGGCGGGCCCTCGGCGGCGCGTCGCCTCCGTCCGCCTGCACATCTACCTGCACGGTCACGACGCCGCCAGCCGGCGTGTAGCGCAAGGCGTTGTCCACCAGGTTGGAGATCATCTCGCGGAGCAGCAGCGGCTGGCCGCGGACGATCACCGGGCTGTTGCCGCCTTCGATGCCCAGGTCGATGTCGTGCTTCGCGGCGAGCACCAGGAGATCGATCACCACGTCCCGCGCCACCGCGGCGAGATCCACGTCCTCCTGCTTCAGCATCAGGCCGTTGATCGGCTCCGCGCGGGACAGGGACAGCAACTGGTTGGCCAGCCGGGTGGCCTGGCCGAGGCTGTGGTGCAGGGCTTCCACCGCATGGCGCATCTCGCCGGCGTCGTCCTGTCGCAGGGCGTATTCGGCTTGGGTGTTGAGCACCGCCAGCGGCGTGCGCAGCTGGTGGGCGGCGTCGGTGATGAAGCGGCGGCGCGCTTCCAGCATCCGCCCGATGCGGTCCAGGTGGTGGTTGATGGCGCCGACCAGCGGCAGGACCTCCGCCGGCACGTCACGGCCGTCGAGGGGCGTCAGGTCGTCCTCGTGGCGGGCTCGGATGGTCTGGCCGAGCCGGTCGATGGGCTTCACCGCGAAGATCGTGGCCAGCAGCACGACGGTCAGCGCCACCGCGATGACCAGCGCCTTGCGGGCGAATTCCCGGTAGAACAGGTGGGCCACCACTTCCTGGCGGGCATTGGTGGTTTCCGCGACGACGATCATCACCGGCTTGGGAAACTCGGGCCGGTACAGCGGCTTGACGAGGGCCCCGATGCGCACCGATTCGCCCCGGTAGCTGCCGTCGTAAAAGATGGCCTTGTTGTGGTCGCCGGCGGGGGGCGGCGGCAGGCCATCGTAGCCGGTGATGATGTCGCCGCCGAGAATCTGCACGCTGTAGTAGATGCGGTCGGCGCTGCCCGATTCGAAGAGCTCCAGCGCTGAGTAGGGCACATCCACCACCACCTCGCTCTCGGTAGCATAGACGCGCTCGGCGATGCCGCGCACGGAGGCCGACAGGGAGCGGTCGTAGGCCTGGTTGGCGGCCTGCTGGGCGTCGCCGTAGCTGAACCAGGCGTCCACGATCAGCAGCAGGGACAGCACGCCGACCAGCCAGAAGGTCTGGCGGCGCTTGAGGCTGAGCGTCCTCATGGGGTGTCGGTCTTTTCCGGGCCGAGCATGTAGCCGAGTCCACGCACGGTGGTGACGCAGGCGCCGGAGCCGTTGAGCTTCTTGCGCAGGCGATGGACGTAGATCTCGATGGCTTCGGCGCGGGCTTCCTGGTCGAGGCTGAAGACCTTCTCGAACAGGGCCTCCCGCGCCAGCGGGCGGCCGGCCCGCAGCAGCAGGGCTTCGAGCACCGCCAGCTCGCGCGGCGTGAGGGCCAGCGGGCGGCCCTCGACGCTGGCCAGGCGGCTGACGGTGTCGAAATCGAGCCGGCCGATGCGCACCACCGGATTGAAACCGGCCGAGCGGCGCAGCAGGGCCTTCAGGCGCGCCTCCAGTTCGTTGAGTTCGAAGGGCTTGGCCATGTAGTCGTCGGCGCCCAGGTTGAGGCCCTTGACCTTGTCGTCCACCGCGCCGCGGGCGGTGAGGATCAGCACCGGCATGCGCGAGCCGCGGGCGCGCAGCCCGCGCAGCACGTCGAGCCCGTCCTTGCCGGGGAGGGTCAGGTCGAGGATCACGCCGTCGTACTCCTGGGACAGCAGGAAGTGCTCGGCGTGGTCGCCCCGGTCAGCCACGTCGACCGCATAGCCGGCCTGGCGCAGGGATTTCGCCAGCCACTCGCCGAGTTCCGGGTGGTCTTCCACGAGGAGGATGCGCATGGGGGCGGCTTTCTTGTAAAAAGGGGAGATGGGCCAAGGTTAGCGCCGGAAAAGACTGAAAGCGAATCGAAAGGCGATCGGCGAATGATCCATCCCAGACGGTCCGCCAGAGGGCGCAAAGCCCCGGCGGAACCGGCCGACGGATCACAGAAAAGATAGAGGAGACAAGATGATGAACACGTTCCTGCCCGCTTCCCGCCGCCGTTTCGGCAAGCTGCTGGTCGCCACCTGTGTGGCGGCCGCCTTCGGCGCAGCGCCGGCGCTGGCCCAGACCCCGTCCGAACTGGCCGCTGCCGCCGCCAAGGAAGGCAAGCTGGTGATCTACGGGGTGACCGACAACGAGCAGGCCAACCACCTGATCCGCGAGTTCCGCGCCCAGTACCCCGCCGTCCAGGTGGAGTACAGCAACATGAGCACCACCGAGCTGTACAACCGCTTCATCTCGGAGAGCGCCGCCGGCGCCTCGGCGGACGTGACCTGGTCGTCGGCGATGGACCTGCAGGTCAAGCTGGTCAATGACGGCTACGCCCAGCCCCACAAGTCCGCCGAGACGGCCAAGCTGCCCGACTGGGCCAACTGGAAGAACGAGGCCTTCGGCACCACCTACGAGCCGGTCGGCTTCGTCTACAACAAGCGCCTGGTGCCGGCTGCCGACGTGCCCCAGAGCCACGCCGACTTCGTGCGCCTGCTGAGCGCCCAGGCCGACAAGTACAAGGGCAAGGTCACCACCTACGACCCGGAGAAGTCCGGCGTCGGCTTCATGCTGGTGACCCAGGACAAGCAGGTGAACGGCGCCGGCTTCAACGATCTGCTGAAGGCCTTCGGCGGCGTGGCGGTACGCGTGCAGGGCGCCACCGGCACGATGATGGAGCGCATCGCCTCCGGCGAGAACCTGATCGGCTACAACCTCAACGCGGCCTACGCGCTGACCCGTGCCCGCAAGGACCCGTCGCTGGGTATCGTGCTGCCCAAGGACTACACGCTGGTGCTGTCGCGGGTGATGTTCATCGCCAAGGGCGCGCGCCATCCCAACGCGGCCAAGCTGTGGGTGGACTTCGTGTTGTCGAAGAAGGGCCAGGAGATCATCGCCAACAAGGCCGATCTCTACGCGATCCGCGGCGACGTCGAAGGCGAGACCACCGCCAGCGGCCTCAAGAAGCAGCTCGGCGACGCGCTGCGCCCGGTGCCCATCGGTACCGGCCTGCTGACCTACCTCGATCAGGCCAAGCGCCTCGACTTCATCAAGCAGTGGAACGGCGCCGTCAAGGCGAAGTAAGCGGGCCTCCCGGTTCCGCCGCCGGCCCGGCCTGATGCCGCGGCCGGCGTCCCGATCCACGCCAACCCATCGGTGACTCCCATGTTTCAGACATTGCCCAGGCGGGCAGTGGTGGCTGCGCTCGCCCTGTCCGTCTTCTTCCCCCTCGGCCTGGTGTTCTACCAGAGCGTGCTGTCGGGGCCGTTCTTCATGCCGGCGGCCCGCCTCAGCCTGGAGGCCTTCGCCTTCATCTTCGACGATCCGGACTTCTGGTCGGCGACCAAGAACACCCTGATCATCGCCGTCGGCATGAGCGTCATCGCCATCCCGCTCGGGGCCATCCTGGCCTTCATCATGGTGCGCACCGACCTGCCCGGCCGGCGCTGGCTGGAGACACCGATCCTCATCCCGATCTTCGTCTCGCCGGTGGTGCTCGGCTTCGGCTACGTGGTGTCGCTGGGGCCGGTGGGCTTCTTCTCGGTGTGGTTCGAGCAGCTCTTCGGCAGCGTGCCGTGGAACATCTACTCGATGACCTCCATCGTGCTGATCGCCGGCCTGACCCACGTGCCCCACGTGTATCTGTACTCCTCGTCGGCGCTGCGCAATCTGGGGTCGGACGTGGAGGAGGCGGCGCGCCTGAGCGGCGCCAGCCCGTTCCGCGTGGCCCGCGACGTATCCATTCCGATGGTCTCGCCGGCGCTGCTCTACGTGGGCGTGCTGGTGTTCTTCCTGGGCTTCGAGATCTTCGGCCTGCCGCTGATCCTCGGCGATCCGGAAGGCCATCTGGTGCTGACCACCTATCTCTACAAGCTCACCAACAAGCTCGGCACGCCGTCCTACCACCTGATGGCGGCGGTGGCGACCTGCATCATCGCGGTGACCTTCCCGCTGGTGCTGCTGCAGCGGGTGCTGCTCAAGTCGGCCCAGCGCTTCGTCGCCGTGAAGGGCAAGTCGGCACGCCAGCGGCGCCTGGCCCTGGGCGGCTGGAAGTGGGTGGCGCTGGCGCTGATCGGTGCATGGCTGGTGCTGACCATCGTCGTGCCGGTGGCCGGTGTGGCGCTGCGCTCGGTGGTGAGCAGCTGGGGTGCCGGCATCAACCTGCTCGAAGTGCTGACCCTGGACCACTTCCGGGCGGTGTTCGAGGAGGACACGATGATCCGCTCGATCCTCAACTCGGTGCTCATCGGCACCCTCGGTGGCGCGGTGGCGGTGGGCGGCTACCTGCTGATCGGCCTGGCCACGCACCGCAAGCCGGATGGGCTGTCGCGCTTCGTCGATTACGTGGTGCTCACGCCGCGGGCTATTCCGGGCCTGATGGCCGGCCTGGCGGTGTTCTGGGTGTTCCTCTTCGTGCCCTTCCTGGCGCCGCTGCGCTCGACGCTGTTCAGCGTGTGGTTCGCCTACGCGGTGGTATGGCTGGCCTACGGCATGCGCTTGATCCAGAGCGCGCTGATGCAGGTCGGCCCCGAGCTGGAAGAGGCCGGCCGGCTGGTCGGCGCGTCCCGGGCGCGGGTATCCCGCGACATCACGGTGCCGCTGATCCGCAACGGACTGCTTGGCTCCTGGCTGCTGATCTTCATGATCTTCGAGCGGGAGTATTCCACCGGCGTCTATCTGCTGTCGCCCGGCACCGAGGTGATCGGTGCGCAAATCGTGTCCCTGTGGGCCTCCGGCGCGGTCGACGTGGTCGCCGCCCTGTCCCTGATCAACATGCTGCTGGTGGGCTGCGGCCTGGCGCTGGCGCTGCGTTTCGGAGTGAAACTTCATGACTGACAAGACCATCCTGACCGTCGACGACCTCGCCCTGGCCTACGGCAGCAACCCGATCCTGAAGGGCGTCTCGATGCAGCTGCGGCGCGGCGAGGTGGTGTCCCTGCTGGGGCCCTCGGGCAGCGGCAAGACGACCCTGCTGCGGGCCGTCGCCGGCCTCGAACAGCCGCATGAAGGCCGCGTCAAGATCGCCGGGCGGACCATCTACGACGGCGCCGCCGGCATCGACGTGCCGGCCGAGAAGCGCGACCTTGGGCTGGTCTTCCAGTCCTACGCCCTGTGGCCGCACAAGACCGTCTTCGACAACGTGGCTTACCCGCTCAAGCTGCGCAAGGTTGGCAGCGCAGAGATCGCCGAGCGGGTCCAGGCGGCGCTGAAGAACCTGGGCCTGGCCCACCTGGCCGAGCGCTACCCGCACCAGCTGTCGGGCGGCCAGCAGCAGCGGGTGTCGATCGCCCGGGCGCTGGTCTACAACCCGCCGGTCATCCTGCTCGACGAGCCCTTGTCCAACCTGGACGCCAAGATGCGCGAGGAAGCCCGCGCCTGGCTGCGCAACCTGATCGTCGAGATGCAGCTGTCGGCGCTGGTGGTGACCCACGACCAGTCCGAAGCGATGGCCATGTCCGACCGCATCCTGCTCCTCAACGGCGGGGTCATCGAACAGCAGGGCACGCCGCAGGAGATGTACAGCCAGCCGAAGACCTTGTTCGTCGCCGACTTCATGGGCAGCAACAACATCCTCAAGGGGCGTGTCGCCGAGATCCGCGGCGGCGAGGCCTGCGTCGAGGTCGGCGAAGGGCTGCGCCTGTGGGGCCAGCGCCGCAACGACGCGGCGGTCGGCCAGGAGGTGTCGGTGGTGGTGCGCGTCGAGCAGGTGCGCCTGGCCGAAGGGCCGGCCGAGCACCGGGTCGGCATCGACCTGGCCACCTCCATGTTCCTCGGCGACCGTTTCGAGTACGTCTTCCACGCCGGCAGCGCGCTGCTGCGCGCCTGGGGCAGCCGGCAGGAAGCCAGCGGGCGCCGCTGGCTGGAGTTTCCGCCGGACGCCGTGTGGGTCTTCTGACGCCGCCGATGCGCTGAACCGTCCCTGTTACCGGCGCCAGTGGTCCCGTGGCGCCGGGCTTTCCACCCCGTCATGCTTCCCCAGCGGGAGGTGGCGGGGTTTCTTTTTTTCATGGAGCGGGCAGGGCGCGTCGCCGCCGTCCCGCTCCCTTGCGCGGATTGCCCAGCATGTCTCCCGACTTTCGTTTCCCTTTGCGCTGGGGCCGGGTCCTGCCGGCCCTCGGGCTGGCTGCCTGCGCCGGTGCGCTGGCCCAGGCGCTGCATGTGCCACTGCCGTGGATGATCGGCCCGCTGTTCAGCGTGGCGCTGGCGCGCGTCGCCGGCTGGATGATCGAGGGGCCGCCCGGCGGGCGCCAGGCCGGCCAGTGGGCCATCGGCACGGCGCTGGGCTTGTACTTCACGCCGCTGGTCCTTGCCCATCTCGCCGAAAACCTGCTGCTGATCGGCCTGATGGCCGGCAGCGCGGTGGGCATCGGGATGGTCAGCGCGTGGCTGATCCACCGCTGGGCCGGTGTCAGCGCGGCGACGGCCTTCTTCGCCGGGCTGCCGGGCGGTGCGTCCGAGATGGTGGTGCTGGCCGAGCGCCAGGGTGGCGCACCCGACCGGGTGGCGGCTGCCCACGCGCTGCGCGTGATGATGGTGGTGTCGGTGGTGCCCTTCGTGCTGTACCACTGGGGCGGGCGCGGCGGTGACAGCTACGTGCCGGCCCTGCTGGCGGTGGAATGGGGGCGCTTCCCTCTGCTGGTGGCGGCTTCGCTGCTGGGCGTCGGGGTGTTCCGCGCCCTGCGCATCGCCAACGCCTGGGTGCTCGGGCCGCTGGCCTGCATCGCCGCGCTGACCGCCGCGCAGCTGCCGCTGTCGGCGTTGCCGGGCTGGCTGGTGGGCGGCGGCCAACTGCTGCTCGGCGTGGCCCTGGGCGGGCGCTTCTCCCCGGAGTTCTTCCGCGCGGCGCCGCGTTTCCTGGCGGTGTCGGCGGCGAGCACGCTGCTGGCGCTGCTGCTGTCGGGCCTCTTCGTGCTCGCGCTGGCGGCCCGCGGGGCGGTGTCCCTGCCGTCGTTGCTGCTGGCCGCCTCGCCTGGTGGCATGGCCGAGATGTGCGTCACCGCGAAGGTGCTGCACCTGGGTGTCCCGCTCATTACCGCGACCCATGTGCTGCGGGTGGTGCTGATCACCGTCTGCGCGCCGAAGGTGTGCGGTTTCTTCCTGCGCTTCGCCGCGCTGCCCCGATAGCACCTCTGACCTTCATCGAAAGCGGATCGAAAGCTGATTTGGCTGAAATCCGTCCTGCCCGTAACGGCTACTGGCCGGGGTGGGCGACCCACACATAAAACAAGGAAGGTAGAGATGAGACACACTCCCGCGTATCTGGCCGTGACGGCCAGCCTGATGGCGCTTGCCGCAGCCGCCACCCCCGCGATGGCCGATGTCACCGACGAGCTGCGCGCTGAGCTGGCCGCCCAGCGCAGCCGCCTGGAGGAGCTGGAAAAGAAGTTGGCCGCAGCCAGTGCAGCGCAGGCCGAGACTGCCAAGATGGTGGCCAAGGTCGAGAAGAGTGCTGCCGCGCAGGCGCCGGCCTCGAAGGGGTTGTCGATGCCGTCCGGGCTGACGATCTACGGCATCGCCGATGCCGGCGTGGAATACGGGGATTACGGCCAGGGCCACAAGGTCCGCGTGCAGAGCGGCCTGGGCTCGGCCAGCCGGCTGGGCTTCAAGGGCGAGCGCAACTTCGGCGACGACCTGCAGGCCTATTTCCAGCTCGAGGCGGGGATTTCCTTCGACAACGGGCAGAACACCGGCCACTCCAGCAACATCAGCAACCCGGGCCAGGGCGCGGCGTCCTCGTCGGCGCCCAACACGACCGGCGTGGCGATCTTCTCGCGCAACACCTTCGTCGGCCTGCGCGGGCGCTACGGCGACATCCGCTTCGGCCGCGACTACGCGCCGATCTACTCGATCACCAGCGCCTCCGATCCGTTCACCATCGGCGGGGCGACCGCGTTCCGCCTGTGGTCCAGCGCGGCGGCGAGCCGCTTCGACAACGGGGTGTTCTACGCCTCGCCGGTGTTCGGCGGCTTCCAGGCCAACGTGGCCTATTCGGCGGGGATGGAGAACAACAGCCGCAGCAATGTCGGCGTGACCGGTTCCACCACCAGCACCGGCCCGAAGGATGAGGGCAAGGGCGGCAGCGCGACGCTCACCTACAAGAACGGCGATCTGTTCGTCGGCGCCGGCTACCTGAACTTCCTGCGCCAGGGCACGGTGACCGCGCCGGCCACGGAGGACGTCCGCCGCACCGCGCGCAACCTGGCCGCCACCTACGACTTCAAGGTGGCCAAGGTCTATGCCCAGTACCTGATCGGCGAGGACAAGCAGGACGGTGTCGGCAAGAAGCTCGACCGTCGCGTGTGGTGGCTGGGGGCCTCGGTGCCCTTCCGCGACGTGCATACCTTCCGGGCGGTGTATAGCCACCTGGACGACCGCATGAGCACCGATCGGGATTCGGACCACTATGGCCTGGGCTACGAGTACGCCCTCGACAAGCAGACCGACCTGTACCTGTATTACGCCCAGGTCAGCAACAAGAACGGCGGCAAGAACTCCCTGTGCGCGGGCGGCACCTGTCAGGGCTTCGACGGGGATACCAACCTGCCGGCCAACTTCACGCCGAAGTCGCTGATGCTCGGTGGTCGTTACCGCTTCTGAGCGCTCCCCGGGCCGGGCTGCGCCCGGCCCGGGGAAGGGACGAGGAAACGCGGGGTGGTCCGACGTTTCCTTGAGCGAGCTGTTGCGTGGCGACGGCGCCGGCCGCTGCCACGCTTGGGCTCAGCCCTGCTGGAGCAGGCTGGCGGCGACGGCTTCCGCAACCCGGATGCCGTCGACGCCGGCCGACAGGATGCCGCCCGCGTAGCCGGCGCCTTCGCCGGCCGGGTAGAGGCCTTTGGTGTTGAGGCTCTGGTAGCTCTCGTCGCGGGTGATGCGCAGCGGCGACGAGGTGCGCGTTTCGACACCGGTGAGCACTGCGTCGTACATGTTGAAGCCGCGGATCTGCCGGTCGAAGGCCGGGATCGCCTCGCGCATCGCGGTGATCGCGTAGTCGGGCAGCGCCGTGGCCAGGTCGCCGAGCAGCACGCCGGGCTTGTAGGACGGCTCCACGCCGCCCAGCGCGGTGGACGCCTTGCCGCGCAGGAAGTCACCGACCAGCTGGGCCGGGGCCTCGTAGGTGCTGCCGCCGAGCACGAAGGCGTGGCTCTCCAGCTTGCGCTGGAATTCGATGCCGGCCAGCGGGCCGCCGGGGTAGTCCTTCGGGTCGATGCTCACCACGATGCCGGCGTTGGCGTTGCGCTCGTTGCGCGAATACTGGCTCATGCCGTTGGTGACGACGCGGTTCGGCTCCGACGTGGCAGCCACCACGGTGCCGCCCGGGCACATGCAGAAGCTGTACACCGCGCGGCCGTTGGAGGCGTGATGCACCAGCTTGTAGTCGGCGGCGCCGAGCAGCGGGTGGCCGGCATGCGGGCCGAGGCGGGCCTTGTCGATCAGCGATTGCGGGTGCTCGATGCGGAAGCCCACCGAGAAGGACTTGGCCTCCATGAAGACGCCCCGCTCGTGGAGCATCTCGAAGGTGTCGCGGGCGCTGTGGCCGAGGGCCAGCACCACGTGGTCGCTGCGCAGCTCGTCGCCGGTGGAGGTGCGCACGCCGCGCACCTGGCCGTCCTCGATGATCAGGTCGGTGACGCGCTGCTGGAAGCGGATCTCGCCGCCCAGCTCGCAGATCTCGGCCCGCATGGCTTCCACCATGCCGACCAGCCGGAAGGTGCCGATGTGGGGCTTGGAAACGTAGAGGATCTCTTCCGGTGCGCCGGCCTTGACGAACTCGGTCAGCACCTTGCGGCCGTAGTGCTTCGGGTCCTTGATCTGGCTGTACAGCTTGCCGTCCGAGAAGGTGCCGGCGCCGCCTTCGCCGAACTGCACGTTCGACTCCGGGTTGAGGGTGTTCTTGCGCCACAGGCCCCAGGTGTCCTGGGTGCGCTCGCGTACCGCCTTGCCGCGTTCCAGCACGATCGGCTTGAAGCCCATCTGGGCCAGGATCAGCGCCGCGAAGATGCCGCAGGGGCCGAAGCCGATGACGATCGGGCGCTGCGTGAAGTTGGGCGGGGCCTTGCCGATGAAGTGGTACTCAGTGTCCGGTGCCGGCTTGACGTGGAGGTCGTCGGCGAATTTCTTCAGCAGCGCCGCCTCGTTCTTCACCTCCAGGTCGATGATGTAGATGAAGCACAGGCGCACGTTCTTGCGTGCGTCGTAGCTGCGCTTGAAGACCTTGAAGCTGACGAGCTGGTCGGCGGAGATGCCCAGGCGCTGGATGACGGCGGCGGGCAGGGCCTCTTCCGGATGGTCGAGGGGCAGGCGGAGTTCGGAGAGTCGCAACATGGCGGTCATGGCGGGGTAGTTGGTCCCGCAGATGGCTTTTCGGGCCGCGATTTTACAGCGTGGCGGGGGTGTTGCCGCAAGCCTGTGCAAGCAGTGCCTGGGACTGGACCGCACAGGCCCGGCGGGCGCCGTGGTCGAGGGCGGCCAGCCAGGGCTCGGGCAGGCTGCCGGGGCCGTACAGGGCGCCGGCCAGCATGCCGGCGATGGCGCCGGTGGTGTCGGCGTCGCCACCGCGATTGACCACGTCGATCAGGCAGGTCTCGAAGCTGTCGGTGTCGAGCAGGGCCTGGAAGACCGCGCGCAGGGTGTCCTTGATGAAACCGGACGGGTTCTCCTCGCGCTTGCCGGCCGGGTCGAAGAGCGGAAAGGCGGCGAGCAGCGGGGCCAGGCGCCGGCGGATCAGCGTGTCCCGGTCGGCACCCCGCAGCGCGTCCTGGACCATCAGCACGATGGTCTCGGTGCCGGCGTCGGAGAGGGGATTGTTGTGGGTCAGGTGGGCCTGCACGCGGCAGGCGGCGCGTACCGCGTCCTCGGGCTGGCCAAGGGTCGCCAGAGCGACCGGCAGCACGCGCATGCAGGCGCCGTTGCCGGCATCGTGCTCGCTGGGCGGGGCTTCGAGCCGGCCGGTACGGCGGAATTCGATGATGCCGCGGCGGACGGTGTTGCCGATGTCCACCGGCTTGGCGCGCATCCACGTGTCGAAGGCCTCGCCGATGGCGTGGGCGTCGATGCCGCCAGCTGCCAGGATCGCGTCGCCGAGGGCCAGCGCCATGGTGGTGTCGTCGGTGACCGCGCCGGATTTGAGCTTGAGCCAGCCGCCGCCGCGGATGGTGCGGTGGCAGCCGTGCTGGGCCTGGATCTCCCGCGGCGTCATGAACTCCACGGTGGCGCCCAGCGCGTCGCCCAGGGCGAGGCCCAGGTAGGCGGCCCCGGCCCGGGCGGCAAAGTCAGCGGCCGGCCGCTCCAGCACGGCGTGCAGGTCGGGCATGGAGCTTTGCATCACCGGCCGCCGGCGGTCAGGCGCTGGGATACTCGATGGTGACGTCCTCGTCGCGGACGATCATCTGGCAGGCCAGGCGCCACGGGGTCGGGAAGTCGTCCACGTCCATCTTGGCTTCTTCATCGGCGGACAGCTTGCCGAGTTCCTTGAGGGTCTTGCGCTCGCTGTTGGTCAGCGGGCCGGCGTGGACCACGCCGCCCTTGGTGATGTTGGTGACCTTGCACAGGCAGGTGCCGCATTCGCCGTTCTGACAGCCGAAGTCGATCGGGACGTGATTTTCCTTGGCCAGTTCGAGGACGGTCTTCTTGTGGCTGCCAGCCACGGCGTAGACGGTCTTGTCCTTGTGCATCGGGCTGGTGAAGGTGATGAGTGCCATGGTTTTCCTCCTACTTGAGTGATGCGGCCGGAGCCGGTATGGCGGAGGCCGCGGGTTCCACAACGATTCTCTCTGTCGCTGGTGGTGGTGCTCCTTCAGGTGCTTCAGCCCGGGCGGACGACGACCTCGCCCTGCAGCACCTGGGCCTGGCAGGCCAGGCGGTTCTGGCGGCCGGCCATCTGTTCCTGCAGCACCTTGGTCTCCAGCATCGAAGGGTTGGCCAGGTTCTCCATGCCCTTGACGATCTTCATCATGCAGGTGCCGCATTCGCCTTCGCGGCAGCCGTAGGTGATGCCGGCGCCGACCTTTTCGGAAACCTCGATGAGGCGGGTGCCGGCGGGCACGGTGACGGCGACGCCGATGTCTTCAAACAGTACTTGTGCCTTGGGCATGGGAATGTCCTCCGGGAAATGGGGGGTTTCGGAATCGATGGGGGTCAGGCGAGTTCGGCGATGTCCACGACGCGGAAGCCGGCCTGGCCGGTGAGCTGGAGGGCCAGGTTGCGGCCGAAGGCGTGGCAGTCGGCGAGTTCCTCGCCGGTGGGGATGAGCTTGAGCTTGATGCCCGGGCAGGGCACCCGCAGCTTGAGTCCGCGCAGGCGGTCTTCGAGCATGCCGACCGCTTCGCCGCTCCACCCGTAGGAGCCGAAGGCGGCGCCGAGCTTGCCCTTGAGGGGCACCTGGGTGAGGCAGGAGAGCAGGTCCCAGACTGGCTTGACGGCGTCGCCGTTGATCGTCGGCGAGCCGATGGCGAGGCCGTCGGCTTCCTCGATGAGGTCCACGAAAGGGGTGACTTCGCCGCCCTGCAGGTCGTAGACCGACACCCGCACGCCGTCCACGGTCTCGGCGCCGTCCTTGATGGCCTGGGCCATCACCGCGGTGTTGCCGTAGGCGGAGATATAGAAGATCACCAGCGTCTTGTCGCGCTGGCTGGCCTCGTTGGCGAGCTGGCTTTCGGCGAGCTGACGGTAGCGCTTCACATAGCCGCGCGGGGCGTCCCGGTGGATCGGGCCGTGGGCCGGGCAGATGAGGTTCAGCGCCAGCTCTTCGACGAGGGGCAGGGCGGCCAGCACGTGCTCCCGGAAGGGCCGCATGATGTGCTGGTAGTAGTACTCGAAGGAGAAGCGGAAGTCGCCGACGTGGTCGTTGAACAGGCGCGGGTCGCAGAAGTGGCAGCCGAAGATGTCGCCCGAGAACAGGATGCCGTCCTCGACCAGATAGGTGCATTGGGTGTCGGGCCAGTGCAGGAAGGGCGTGTGCAGGAAGCGCAGGCTGCGGTCGCCGAGCGATACCGTGTCGCCCTGGGTGACGGTGGTGAAGTCCAGCGATTCGCCGTCGTACTTGAGCAGGCCCTTGAGCATCAGCGGGGCGCGGTGGGAGATGTACAGGCGCGCCTGGGGGGCCCGCCGCAGCAGTTCGGGCAGTGCGCCGGTGTGGTCGGGCTCCAGGTGGTTGAGGACGATGGTGGTGATCTCGTCGTAGCGGGCCACCTGTTCGAGCCGGGAGAAGAACTCGTCGGCGAACTCGGCCTTCACCGTGTCGATGACCGCCACGCCCTCGCTGCCCCGCACGCAGTAGCTGTTGTAGGTGGTGCCGTTGGCGGTCTTGAGGATGATGTCGAAGCTGCGCAGGGTCGGGTCGAGGGCGCCGATCCAGTGCACGTCCCGCGCCACCGGGACGGCGTCGAAATCGCCGCCGGGCCGGCGCAGGCGAACGGGGGCCGAGATCATCCGGGGGCTCCGCTGCCGCAGGGCGGCGTGTCGGGCTTGTGGCTGCAGCCTTCGCCGGGCGGCGTAGCGAGGAAGCCGTCGGGCGAGCGGCCCAGGCCGGCGGCGATGGCGGCCGGCTCGAAGCCGAGCAGGTGGGTGCCGCCGATGCGGATCAGCGGGCGGCGGATCAGCAGCGGCTCGGCCAGCAGCGCGGCGAGGGCTTCGTCACGGGACAAGGCCTCGGGGGCGATCTCGCCCGACTTGACCCTGGGCGCAGCCCGGTTGAACCAGGATGCCGAGGGGTGCGGGGCGAGGAAGGCGAGCAGGCTGTCAGCGGTCCACGGGTGAGACAGCAGGCTGCGGGGGGCGACCTCGCACCCCGCAGCCCGCAGGCTGGCCACCTGCTTCGTGTTCGTCGAACAGCCGGGCTTTTCGAAGAACTCGATGGTCTGCATCGTGCCTCTCCCGTCAGGACGTCTTGGCTGCCGTCCCGGCCGCGCTGCCAGCCGCTTCGGCGAGAAGTTGTAGCGGGATGCCGGTCAGCGAACCCGGCGGGTTGAGGGCATCCCCCAGTTCATCCACGATGGCCCCTTCGATGGGGCAGATCGCTGCACATTGGGCGTCGGCGAAGTCGCCGGCGCATTCGGTGCACTTGTCCGGGTCGATCTCGAAGTGAGGGGCTGCGGAGTAGATCGCCTTGTTGGGGCAAAGGGGCTCACAGGCCCAGCAGTTCACGCACAGGTCGTTGATTTCGAGTGCCATCGCAGCGCTCCTTCTTATGGCTAGGGTAGGGTTCCTGGAGCGCCGCTCTGGCGGGCGGCGCTCCAGGAACGGTCTGCATACCTGGATCAGGCGGCAGACTGGGCGGGGACTTCGGCCGTTTCGACAAGCTTGCCGGCGGAGGCCATCTCGGCATACACGGCCATCACCGCGTCCTCGATGCCTTCCATGGCGTGCTCGCCGTTCGGTGCGATGCCGGCTTCTTCCAGCATTCCCCAAGGCTCGTAGCCGATCTTCGAGCACAGCACCACTTCGCAGCCTTCCAGCGCCTTGACGGTCTGCTGCAGCGTGGTGTCCGCGTCGCCGCAGGTGTCTCCGCCGGTGCAGTAGAGGTCGGTCTTCCGATGGCCCAGGAAGCGCACGCCTTTCTCGGAGGCCTCGTAGATCAGGAACTCCTTGGCGTGCCCGAAGTGCTGGTTGATCAGCCCGCCGCCGCTGGTGGCCACGGCCATCTTGACCGGCCGCAGGGCTTCCTTGGTGGCGAGGCCGCTCATGTCGAGGGCGACCAGCTTCGGTGCCGGTGCGGCAGCCTTGGCGTTGCGCTTCTCTTCCAGCTCGGCGGCGATGCGGTCACGGACCTCGGCACGGCGGGCTGCCGCACCTTCCAGGTCGAGCTCGTACTCGGCGATCTTGTCGAGCGTGAACTCCGCACCCCGGTCCTCGCCGAGCAGGCCGACGGCGTCGGCACGGCACTGGCGGCAGTGGCGCATCATGTTCATGTCGCCGGCACAGGCGTCCTGCAGGGCCTGCAGTTCGTCCTGGGTGGGGCCGCGCTGGCCGGTCAGGCCGTAGAAGGTGCCGTGCTCGGCCTCGGCGATCAGCGGCATGACGTTGTGCAGGAAGGCGCCCTTGGACTTCACGACGCGGCTGACTTCCTTCAGGTGCTCGTCATTGACGCCGGGGATCATCACCGAGTTCACCTTGACCAGAATGCCCTTGGCGATGCACGCCTCAAGGCCCTTCTGCTGCTGCTCGATGAGGATCGCGGCGCCTTCGCGGCCCTTGATGCGCTTGTTGTTCCAGAAAATCCACGGATAGATCTTGGCGCCCACGTCGGGATCGACGCAGTTGATGGTGATCGTCACGTGGTCGATGTTGTGTTTGGCGATCTCGTCCACCGACTGGGGCAGCATCAGACCATTGGTCGATACGCACAGCTTGATGTCCGGAGCGTGTTCGCTGAGCATCTGGAAGGTCGCGAAGGTACGCTCGGGGTTGGCCAAGGGGTCTCCCGGCCCCGCAATGCCCAGCACGCTCATCTGCGGGATCTCCGAAGCGACGACTAGGGTCTTCTTGGCGGCCTGGTCGGGCGTGAGGAGTTCCGACACCACGCCGGGGCGGGATTCATTGGCGCAGTCGTACTTGCGGTTGCAGTAGTGGCACTGGATGTTGCAGGCCGGGGCGACGGCCACGTGCATCCGTGCGAAATGGTGGTGGGCGTCTTCCGAATAACAGGGGTGGTTGAACACCTTCTGCAGGATTTCGTCCGGGATCTGATTGAGCTGGTCCGCGGTCGAGCCGCAGGAATGCGAACTACACCCGCCGCCGCCGGATTCGGCGGTATTGCTGATCACTGGCAGTTCCATGGTTGGTCCCCACTCGGTTCGTTTGTGGGTGTGGAATTGCAAGCCGCGTACCAGCTCGGGGTGTTTGCTTAAGTAGTTGAAATTTAATGAATGTCGTGTTCCTGTGGGGCCTGCCTGTAGTGAATGTCACAGGGCGGGCGGCCCGCAGCGTGAGGAATGCGACAGCTAGGTACGAAACCGCGGCCGGGAGGCCGCGGATTTTCGCGATCAGGGGCGATCCGGCATCACGCGCGGATCGGCACCAGCGCGGGTTCCGGCATCAGCTTGCGGTTGATGGCGGCGAGCTTCTCGATCTGGCGGCCGACGTTGTGCTGCACGCGCTCGGTGATGCGGTCGATGACGCGGCGCATATCGTCGCCGAGCTCTTCCATCACGAGGGAGCGGTTCTTCATCTCGATGACGATGCGGCACAGCTTGTCGGCACCACCGCCACGGGGCCCGTTGATGTCCGACAGGCGCACGCTGACGGACTGGACGACGTGGCCGAAACGGCCGAGGGCGCCCTGGATGCGCCGTGCGGCATGGGTACGCAGGGTCTTGGCAGCAGGCAGGCCCTTGGCCTTGATCTGGACTTCCATTCTTATCTCCTTTGCGTTTTGGAAGGTCCACTGTATGGGCATCAATGAATCAGGTAAAGACGTATTAATCGAAGCTTTGTTTCGATATATTCGAATCTTTACAAAAGCAGTGACGAGCCGTGAATCTCAAGCATCTGTTCTATTTCTGGAAGACTGCGCGCAGCGGCGGCGTGGTCAAGGCTGGCGAGGCGCTGCATGTCACGCCGCAGACCATCAGCGGCCAGATCCGCCTGCTGGAAGACAGCCTGGACACCCAATTGTTCACCCGTGACGGGCGGAGCCTCGAGCTGACGCCGGCAGGGCGCATGGCGATGGAGTACGCCGACGAGATGTTCTCGCTGAGCGCCGAACTGGAGCAGGCGCTACGTCATTATCCGAAGGGGCGGCCGGTGGAATTCCGGGTCGGTGTGTCGGATGCGGTGCCCAAGTCGATTGCTTACCGCCTGCTGCGGCCGGCGGTGGATCCGACCGACCCGGTGCGCATTATCTGCCGGGAATGGCGCCTGGACCGTCTGCTGACCGAACTGGCGGTGCACAAGCTCGACCTGGTGATTGCCGATTCGCCGATTCCGCCCAGCGTCGATGTGCGGGCTTATAACCACCGCCTCGGCGAGTCGGGCCTGAGTTTCATTGCCGCGCGTTCCCTGCTGGGTGACCAGCCTCCGGTGTTTCCGGCCTGTATGGGGACTTTGCCGACTTTGCTGCCCGGGGAGGATTCGGCGATCCGCCGCAAGTTCGAGGACTGGCTAGATCGCAAGCGGCTCAGGCCGCGCATCGTCGGCGAGTTCGACGACACGGCGCTGATGACGGCTTTCGGCCGCGCCGGCGTCGGGGCCTTCGTGGTGCCGACGGCGATCGAGCAGGAGATCCTCGGGACCGGGGACTTGCTGGTGCTGGGACGGGCGGAGGAGGTGCGGATCGAGTACTACGCGATCTCGGTCGAACGGCGCCTGACCCACCCCTGCGTGCTGGCCATCTCGGATGCGGCCAAGGCCGGGCTGGAGGCGATGGGCAGCGGCGGCGTCGTGACCCAGGCCGAGCCGGGCTGAAAAAAACCCTGCTCGGGCCGGAAGGCCGCGGGCAGGGTGAGGGTAGTGGCCGGTTGGTGCTACTGGTACTGGTACTGAAAGAAGAATCAGCCGTTCTGCTGGATGCCGGCGAGCAGCCAGCCGCCGTTGCCGCTGCGCGGCTTGGTGAGGTGCCACAGTTCGTCGATGCCTTCCGGCGCGGCGTTCGGCTCCTCGCGCAGCAGGCCGGTGAAGCGCACCGTGACGATGTAGCGCTCGGCTTCCTCGGCGACGTCGATGACTTCGGCGTTGAGGGATACCACGTCGGTCTTCTGCGCAGAGGCCGGCTCGGACATCCAGTCCATCTTGATCTCGGCGAACATCTCCGGCGTGGTGTATTCCCGTACGTCGTCCAGGTTGCGCGCATCGTTGGCGGCCTGCAGGCGGATGAAGTTCACCTTGGCGTGGCGTACGAAGCCTTCAGTGTCGAAATCTGCCGGGATGTTACGGACGGACGTTGCGGTGACAGGCGCAGCAGCTGCCGGGGCAGCGCTGCCGCCACCGAAAGCCGGCGTCGCGTTGCTGCTGTTGGTGCCGTAGGACTGCGGCGCGCCGGAATACTGCATCGGGCTCGCACCCGCGCCGGCCAGCGCCGGCTGCTGGGAGGCCGCACGGCGGCGCATGAAGAAGCCGATCAGCGCGATGGCGGCAAAGGCGATCAGGGCCATCGTCATCATCGAGGCGAGCTCTTCACCAAAGCCGAAGTGGGAGGCCAGCGCGGCCAGGCCGATACCGGCGGCCAGACCGGCCAGCGGGCCCATCCACGAACGCTTGGGCGTGGCCGCAGCAGCGGCGGCGCCGGCGGCCGGCTGGGCGTGGGGAGCGGCGGCCGCACCCGGTGCTTGGGCCGGAGTTGCCGGCGTGGCGTTGGGGGACTTGGGCTGGCTGAGTTCCTGGCGCTGCATGCCCGAGGACTTGCCGCCACCGAAGCGCTTGGCGGCGTCTGCATCACTGGTTATGAGGGTCAGGCCCAGCGCCAGGGCGGCGCCCATCAGGGCAAAGGATTTCATGCGTGTCTCCTGTGATTGGGGTAGCGACCAATGAAGGATAGCGGCTGTCTGGGTTAAATAAAATCAGAATTGCCTGTAGTTATTGTTCGAAAAAAACTGAATGAAGGTTGATTTGCCCCGGAGTTGAAGAACCGCTTGCATCAAGGTTTGGCGCCGAAGCCGGCACATGGATCCGTCCTGGGTGTGGGGGTGGTGTACCAGATGTAGGAATAGGGGCGGGGCGAGCCGCTCGTATCCGGGCCGTCGCCGGTCTCCTCGAAGGCGACACTGATGATGCGGGCGCCGGGCTTGAGGTGGGCCAGCAATTGTGGAACGCCGTAGTCGCCGCGCACGTGGCCGTTGCCGGCGACCAGGATCGCCGGACGCTCGGCGAGGTGCATCAGTTCGGTGGCCATGGCGCCGTCGCGGGCGCGCTGGGCGAGGCGCATGCCGGGCACCCGGCTGGCCGGCAACTGGCCGCAGTGGCTGTCCAGGAGATCGGCGTCGAGCGCCCGCGTGGTGGCGTCGGACAGCGGGCCGGCCGCCAGCGTGGCGGCAAGGTCGGACGGCAGGGCAGCGATACCGTTGCGCACCACGTTACGGGCTTGTTCGCGGGAAAGATTGGCGCCGATGATCTCGATGCCGGCCCGCGCCAGTCCGCCGAACAGCGGTTCGTGCACCGGCCACTGCCAGGCCTTGGCGTCGAAGCCGGCGGCCTCCAGGTCGGCCTGGAGGTGCTCGACGGGGCCGGCGCCGAGACGTCGCCCCCTGTCCAGATGTTCGGCCGCCACGCGCCGTGCGCCGAGGGCGGCGATCAACTCGGCGCGCAGGCGGTGGTGCAGCGGGCTGTCGTGGATTTCGCCGAGGAGCAGGAAATCCGCCTGGCGGAGACGGGCGAGCAGTTCGGGCAGGGTGAGCGTCTGTCCTGTTCGGGTATCGACGATGCGCTCGCCGGCGGGGGCATTGGCTTGGGTGGCACAACACAGGACGAAGCCGGCGAGGAGGGCGATCAGACGTAGTTTCATGGTGCAGTGGCTCGGTTGTGCCGTCGAAGTCTGCGGGCTGCCGGTGGACGCCGGTCGGCGGTCGGGAGTTCGCGGTGCGCTGGGCGTGCCAATCATTGCTCAGCGTTGCGCTGGGGCGTCGCCACCTTCCGGAACGTAGACGATGGAGCCGTCCTTCATGCGGTAGGCGACTCCGGCCTTCTCGCCGTCGCCGCTGCCGATGGCACCGCTGGCCTTGTAGTGCTCGACCTTCTCGCCCTTTTTGATGGTGACTTCCATGGTCGGCTTGCCGGGATCGCTGATCACCGTCACGTCCTGCCGGCTGAAGGGATTCATCAGCGGGTTCTTGGCGATGGTAATGAGCAGCGCGGCGATGACCACCAGGAAGATGTCGATGAGGTTGACCACCGACAGGATGGGATCTTCGGTTTCGGGTTCGTGCAGGAGCTTGAGGCCCATGGTCAGGCCTCCTGCCGCAGGCGCGCGATGTGGACGATCTCCTCGGCCAGCCAGCGGCGGCGTACGTTTGTGACCCAGAAGGTGATGGAGGCGGCGATGAGGGCCAGGATGACCGCCGAGAAGGCCACCGTCAGGTTGTGGGAGACCTGGGCCAGATCACCGTCGGACAGGGATTTGAGGGCCGGCCCCATGGGAATCATGGTGGCGACCAGCCCCAGCATGGGTGTGACGCGGCTGGCGATCCGTGGTGCTTCGAGCAGGGTGTGGGCGAGCAGGTCGAGTTCGTCCTCGGTAAGAGACGGGTTGCTGCGGAAGGCATTGAGCAACGGGCGGCCGCCGTCGCCCCTTCGTTGCCAGGCCAGCCGGGCGAATTCCCCGAGGGACCAGAAGGCGAACAGGAAGAGCAGGGCGATGAGGACCAGCGTGGGCAGCAGGAAGAGCTGGGCCACGTCATACATGGTGTTTTCGAGTTGATGATTCATGGTCGGTGGTATCGGTGTGTCGGAGGTCAGAAAGAGGGCGCGAGGCGGCCCCGCAGGGCTCCGCCCAGCGTGGCCAGCGCGACGAGGAGCAGGCCCGCGGCGGCCCGGCTGGGCGTTGGCGGCGCCGGCGGGGCGACCTTGTCGAGACGCAGGCCCTGGACGGGGGGCGGTGCGGCCGGTGCCGGCGGTACGTTCGGCGCAGCAGCGTCCGGCGCGGCGCGCGTGGCGCCGGACGTTGGCGTGGCCGCGGGGCGGGCCTGGGCCATGCCGAATCCGACGAAGCTGCGCAGGGCGGCGTTGTCGCTGCGGACCTGATGCCGTTCGGCCAGCTCCCGGTAGCGCGCCTTGAGCTCGTTGATGGTGGCCTTGTCGGCCTGCCAGTAGCCCTGGCGGGCGGCCTCGAGCATGCGCTCTATGCTCTGGGCGAGGGCGTGAGGGTTGTGGCGTTCGAACCAGTCGCGCAGGCCGAGGCGGTGCTTGTCGCGTACATAGACATCCACGAACTCCTGCCACTGGTCGTCGCGTACGATCTCCCGCGCCACGGCCTGCCAGCCCGAGAAGTTGTTGATGCCGTCGAGTACCTGCAGGGTGCCGGCGTAGCCTTCCTTCATCAGGCCCTGGATGTAGCCGGGGTGGAAGTTGCGGGTGGCCAGCTCCTTGGCCAGGAAGCCGGCGGCGCCTTCCACCTTGCCACCGCCCTGGCCGCGCAGGTTGGAGATATAGAGCTCCGGCGCCTTGCCATCCAGGTGGCGGACGGCGAGGGCGATGCCGCCCAGGTACTGGAAGGGGTCGTCGGTGGTGAGCATGCCGTACAGATTGGAGCTGCGCGACAGCACCGCGCCCTCGGTGCCCTTCAGGTGGGCGGCGTAGAGGTTCTCGCCGCCGGTGCCGGGCTGGCCCCAGCTCGTTTCGTCTGGGCCATAGGCGAACTGCATGCGCGACAGGTACAGACGGGCCAGCTTGCGGTCGCCTTCGGCCTTGCCCTTCCAGGTGTCGGTGGCCAGCGCGGCGTCGTCCAGGCCGGTGCCATAGCGGCCGGACTCGGAGGAGAAGATGCGTGTCTGCGCGGCGTTGAGGGCCTGGGCTTCACCCCAGCCGTGGGCGCGCAGCTCGGCCTGGATGCGGCGGGTGTTGGCGGCCACCGGGTTGTCGGCCTCATCCGCTTCGGCGGCGAGTCTGGCCGCTTTGGCGAGCAGGCGCATCACGTTGGGAAAATGATCGCGATACAGCCCAGTGGCGGATAGCACCACGTCTACCCGTGGGCGGCCGAGGATTTGTCGCGGAATGAGCCTGACGTCCTCGACCCGTCCGCCGGCGTCCCAGACCGGCTCCACGCCCATGGCCCACAGGGCCTGGGCTTCGAGCAGGCCGAAGTGGCGCATGGTTTCCACCGACCACAGGGTGAAGGTGAGCTTCTGCGGGAGCTTGCCGCTCTTGGCCTTGTGGGTGGCGAGGAGTTGTTCGAAGGCGTCGCGGCCAGCCTCCCAGGCGGCTTGCGTCGGTACCCGGGAGGGGTCGAAGCCGTACAGGTTGCGTCCGGTGGGCAGGGCGTCGGGGTTCTTGATCGGGTCGCCGCCATAGCTGGTCGGGATGTAGCGGCCTTCCAGGCCCTCGAGCAGGGCTGCCATCTCGGGGGCCGCGTCCAGCGCGGCATACCATTGGCTGGCCCGTTCGGCGGCGGCGCGGGCCTTGGCGGGGAGGGCCGCGAGGTCGGCCTGGCCGGTGACGATGGCCTTCAGCCGCCGGTAGGGCGTCGATTCCCTGAGGCGCGTGTAGTCGCCGACCAGCATTTCGTCAGCCTCTTCGCCTGGGCCGGCGACGCCTTCCCAGAAGTCCTTGCCAACCATCATCAGTACTGTGGCCAGCCGTGCGTCTTCGCCGGCGCCCTGGCCGAAGGTGTGCAGGCCGAGGGGTTGGGCCGTGCGGGCCAGTTCATGGAGATGGTCGTGCACCTCGCCGAGGAAGACCGGAAATTGCGCCTCGATGCGGGCCTCAGACCAGCCCAGGTCGCGCTCGATGTGCTCCTTGCGCACTCCAGCCAGGAACTCGGCGCGCAACTTGTCCTTCACTGCGCCGTCGTCCTGGGCCAGCCAGCTGTGGAGCAGGTCGTGGATGCGGGTCAGTGCGGCGTGCAGGCCGGCGGGGGCGAAGGGCGGTGTCTGGTGGCTGATGATGGTGGCGCGGCCCCGCCGCTTGGCCTGGGTGGCTTCGCCGATGTTGTCCACGATGTAGGGATAGAACACCGGCACGTCGCCGACGGCGAGCATCGGAAAATCGCTGACGGCCAGCCCGCGCTCCTTGCCGGGCAGCCACTCCTGGCTGCCATGGGTGCCGTAGTGGATGAAGGCGTCGCTCTTGGCCTGCTCCCGCGCCCACAGGTAGGCGGCCATGTAGAAGTGGGACGGGACGGCGCTGGACGAATGGTAGAGCGCCTTTTCCTTGTCCTCCCCGCGTTCGCCGCGGGGCGGCTGGGGCAACAGGCTGACGTGGCCGAGCTTCAGGCGGGGAATGACGAACCAGGCCTGGCCGTCCTGGTGGACGACCATCGACGAGTGTTCGGGCTCGCCCCAGCGCGCCTTCATCTGTTGCTGCACGGAGTCGGGCAGGCTGGCCAGCCAGTGCCGGTAGGTCGTCAGCGGCAGGCGTTCGGCGAGGCCGTCGCGCAGCAGGGATTCCAGTTCCCGCTGGTCGCCGGCGGGTTGATAGTAGGGGGCGAGCAGTCGTTGCAATGACAGGGTGAGCTCGGTTTCGCCCGGTGTCTCGGTGTCGTAGCCCCGGGTCCGCAGGGCGGCCAGCGTACCGACCAGGCTGCGCGGCAGGTTCATGAACGAGGCGGAGAGGTTCTTTTCGCCCGGCGGGTAGTTCCAGAAGAAGATCGTGACGCGCTTGTCGGCATTGGCGGTGCGCTGCAGGCGGGCCAGCCGCACGGCCTTGGCGACGACGGCGGCGGCCTGACCGGCGATGGGGGCGATCTGGTCGTCGGACTTGCGGGTGGCGGCGGCGATCTGGATGTCGGTGACGCCGGCGTATTCGGCCTGGGCCAGGTAGAAGGGCACGTCCATCAGTGCCACGCCTTGCGGGTCGGCGGCCCACGCGGCCTCGTCGCCCTTGCGGTAGGGCATGGCCTGTACGACGGGGATGCCCAGGTCGGCGAATTCGGTGCGTCGCCCGTCCGGGTTGAGCATGATCTGGGTGTTGATCAGTGCATTGGCAAGGGGGCGCCCGTCGACGCGCAGCATGCGCCGCACGGCGTCCGGGTCCATGACCGGGCTGTAGAAGGGCAGGGGTACGGCGCCGCTCCGTTCGATGCGGCGGATGAGGTCGTCGATGAAGGCGGTCTGCTCGGCGGCGATGTACTGCTGGTGCAGCGCGATGGCGATGATCGGTGCAACGGGCGTGGGGCTGCCGGTCTTCCAGCGCAGGTAGGCGGCGGGCTCGGCGAAGACCAGGCCGGGATGGTCCGGGTGATAGACGCCGCTCTTGGGGAAGACGATGGGCTCGCGGATACCGCCCGTCGGCTTGCCATCCAGGTGCGCGGCGAGGGTCGCCAGGAAGGCGTCGAAGTTGAGGGCCCCGCCGTTTACATAATAGGTGTGCAGGCGCTGGGCCAACCCGTCCGGCAGGCCCTGCCAGCGGGGATTGCCCTCGTGCAGCCACAGGAAGGGCTGCTTGAGGCCCGGCAGGGCGTTGGCCAGGCGGGTCTCGACGAAGGCCTGCAGATGCTCCCGGGGTGTGTCGAAGAGCACCAGGTCGTAACCCCCGAACAACGTCGGCCCGCTGTCGGCGGGCAGCTTCTCGGCGAAGCGGGCCTCCAGTTGCAGACCGTGTGCTTTAGCCGTTTCGGTCAGCTTGAGGAACTTGCCCGGCTGGACCGGTGAGGTGCTGATGACGAGGATCCGGCCGGCGAGTACTTCACCACTGCCGCTGAGCAGGATCAGGCAGAGCACGGGCGCGAGCAGGCGGCCGAGCCGCAAGAACAGCCGGTGGGCGGCACGCATGCTCAGAAATCCAACTGAAGAGAGGCGCTCAGGTTGCGGCCGGGCTGGGTGAAGAAGGCCGGGCCGGCATCGGTACTGCTCAGGCCGACCTGGCGGATGTCGCTCCACAGCCAGTATTTCTTGTCGAAGAGGTTGTTGAGGGCAAGATTGAGCCTGGCGTTGCGATGGAGCTGCAGGCTGGCGGAGAGGTCGAGCACCGCGTAGCCGGGTGTTCGGAAGTAATCGACCGCGCTGCGGTCCACCTGATCCTTCTTGCGGGCGGCGCGCAGACGCGCATCCACGGCCAGGGGGCGGCTGGCGGCGTGGCCGTCCCAGCCGAGGTTGAGGTAAAGACGTGCAGGGTCGACGGTGTTGAGCGGCTGGCCGGCCGAGGTCACGTCCCCGTCGGCCCAGGCGATGGCGCCGGCGCTGCGGAAGCCATGGGGCAGTGCCCACTGGCCGCGCAGCTCCGCGCCGCGGATGCGGACGCTGGCCAGGTTGATCGACTGATATACGGAGCGCACCGCGTTGCCCAGGCAGGCCGGTGCGCTGGCCCCGCTCGGGGTGGAACACACCAGTTCGTTGCTGATGAAATTGCTGTACTTGTTGTTGTACAGGGCCAGTTGCAAGTTGCCGCCCGCCAGTTTGAAGCGGGTGCCTACTTCCATGCCGGTGCTGGTTTCGGGCTTCAGGTTCGGGTTGGGCAGGCTCGCGTAGTTCTGGGCGGCGTTGTAGAACAGGCCATTCACTTCTTCGTAGTTGGGCGCCCGGAAGCCACGCACCACTTGCCCGTAGAACGACGTCGCCGGGCTGTGGCGCCATACGGCGGCCAGTTTGGGGGAGGCGGCGGAGTGATCCTGGCTGCTGGCCGAGAAGGTCTGCGTGCCGATGGTCTTGCTGATGGCGTCGGGGCGGAGCTTGACGCTGTCGAGGCGCAGGCCGGGGGTCAGGCCCAGGCGGCCGATGCCGATCTCGTCCTGTGCGAACAGGCCCAGACTGTCGGATTCGCCGGGGGCGAAATCGCGCAGGGGATAGGTGTCGCCGGCCAGCGTCTTGCCGACGCTGCCGGTGGTCTGGTTGGTGATCGTGTAGTCGCGGATCTCGGCCAGTTCGTGGCGGCGCCAGTCGGCACCGACGACGATGAAGTGATCGAGGGCGCCGGTATTCAGGCCCTTTTCCAGTTGCAGGCCCACGCCGGTCGTTTGCTGGCGGAAGTCGAAATTCATGTCCACCAGGCAGGTGTTGCTGCCGCTGCTCGTGCCGGAGCAGCCGCTGGTGGTGGCGCTGCGTTTCTGCAGCGTGTAGGTCTGGTTGGCGGCGCTCTGGTGATAGGTCGAGAGGAGCAGGCGGTCCACCAGGCCGGCCGTAGGTTTCCATTCCCAATCGACGGAGAAGCGTTCCCGGCGCGCATCCTCGCTGCCATCAGCGGCGCTGACGCGGGGCAGGGAGGTGGACAGGCGCAGCAGTTCGCTGTCGCTGTGCTGGTGGCGGTCCTCGTAGGTGAAGCGCAAGCGGTGGCCGGTGGCCGGCTTGACGACGAGCCGGGCGAGGGTCCCGCGGGAGCGGTTGTCCTGGGGATTGGGCTGCTCGCGGCCGGCGCTGCTGCCGCCGGTCTCGCCCCGGTTGTCCAGTTCGCTGCCGGTGCGCCGGGTGAGGGCCAGCAGGGCCTCGACGGTGTCGTTGCCGCCGGCGAAGTAGGCGGTGTTCTGCAGGCTGTTGTCGGCGCCGCGCCAGGTGGCCTTGTAGCGGACGGCGACGTCGCGGTCGCCGAGGATGTCGCGGGGGTCGAGGGTCAGGTAGCTGACCACGCCGCCGAGAGCGTCGGAACCATAGAGACTGGAGGCAGGGCCGCGCAGGACTTCCACGCGCTTCAGAAAATCGAACTCCGGGCTGTCGGAGCTGGACGTCGTTGCGTTGGAGGGGCCGCCGCCGTTGTAGTAATCGGGCAGGCGAACGCCGTCCACCTGCTGCAGAACCCGGTTGCCTTCGATTCCGCGGATGTTGACCGAGCTCGCGCCGAAGCGCCGCAGGTCGCGGGCCACGACGACGTCCGGCTCGTCCTCGAACAGGGCGGCTTCGTCGTGGGGAAGGCGCCGAGCGATGTTCTCCGCACTGATCGCGGTGACAGTGGTGGGCACGCTGTCCACCGTGGTTTCGGTACGGGTGGCCGAGACGATCACGGCGCCCAGCGTGGTGGTTTCGTCGCCGGAGGCGGCAAGGCAGGCGTTTCCGGCAAGCGCTGTGCCGATGAGGAAGGCGAGGGGGGATTTCCTGAAGCAGGAGGCGGGACGGGTACCGGGCACGACGGATCTCCAGATATTGAAAACATCTGGCTAGCTGGCGTTCGGAAGGCCCGGGCTGGCTGGCTTGACGCAGGTGAGGATGAAGGTGGCAGCAGGCTGCCGGAGGGGGAAATCTACCCGGATTGATATATAAATGCAAATCATTATCGTTTACATTTATTCATCTCCCATCTAAGATGGATTCCGGTTCCCCGTTGCAGGAGTCAGGAAATGCGATCGATGCTGTTCAACGTCTGCTTGCTGGCGCTGCTGTTGTCGGGGGTCTTGGCGGCAGGGCCGGTGTGATCTTCGGCACTGTGCCGCCCTCGTTTTCGTCCAAGGAATCTCTGTCGATGTCTCGTTATACCGGTCCCCGTTTGAAGGTCATGCGCGCCCTCGGGTGCGAGTTGCCAGGCCTGTCCCGAAAGTCTGTCGACGAGCGGGACTATCCGCCCGGGCAGCACGGTGCGCGTCCGCGGCGCAAGTCGGATTACGGTCTCAAGCTGATCGAGAAGCAGAAGCTGCGAATGAACTACGGGTTGACCGAAGCCCAGCTGCAGCGGCTCTTCCGTGAGGCCAAGCGAGCCAAGGCGCCCACCGGCACCAAGCTGCTCGAACTGCTGGAGCGCCGTCTGGACAACTTCGTGTTCCGCGCCGGCTTTGCGCCGACGCTGGTGGCGGCCCGCCAGCTGGTGCGCCACAAGCATGTGCTGCTCAACGGCCAGCCGGTGAATATCCCGTCTATCCGGATCAAGCCGGGTGACGTCATTGTCCTCACCGACAAGGCGCGGCGCATGCCGATGGTGCTGGAGTGCGTCGAGCAGCCGGCCCTGACCCACCCGGAGTGGCTGAGCAGCGACGGCAAGGCTTTTCAGGCCATCGTGACCCGTCTGCCGGAGGCCAGCGAGGTGCCTTTCCCGGTGGCGGTCCAGCACGTGGTCGAATACTACGCGGTGCGGATATGAGTATCCCGTGCTACTGCCGAGGCGGCGAGGAGGAGGATGGCCTGCCTGGTTACGAGACGTCTCCCGATCTGGCGCTGGTAGCCTTGCTTACCTTGATGAGCAGTTTCCCCGCCCGTCGCAGCGCGGCGGTGGCCCAGTCGATCGTCACGCATCTGCGGGTGGTCAGCGCGGATGAACGTCTGGATGGCATCCTCAGGGGATGCGCCGCCCAGCTGGTGAGCAACTGGGAAGCGTTGACCGTGCTCAGCCAGCCCGGGCCCGAGCCGTTGGCGCCGTCGACCCGGGTCGTCAACTGAGCGGTGTGGCGGTCAGATCTGCCTGACCGTGATGTTGAGGGTCTGGATGCGGTAGGCGATCTGCCGCGGGGTCATGCCGAGCAGGCGTGCGGCCTTGGCCTGCACCCAGCCGGCCTGCTCCAGCGCGGCGATGACACGCTCCCGCTCGTCCATGTTCTCGTCGCCCAGATCCACGTTGCTGACGGGGGCGGCGGCGCTGGCTGCGCGCGGACGGGGCGGCTGCAGGCGTTCCTCGATACCGGACAACAGAACGAGGTCGCGGTCGATGTGAGAGCCTTCGCACATGACTGCGGCGCGCTCCAGACAGTTTTCCAGTTCGCGTACGTTGCCCGGCCACATGTGCTGGGTCAGCAGGCGTAGCGCGCTGTCGGTGATACCCAACTCACGGCCCTGCAGCTTGGCGATCTTGGTGACCAGGAAATTGGCGATCTCCGGGATGTCCTCGATGCGGTCGCGCAGCGGCGGCACGTAGATCGGCATCACGTTGAGGCGATAGTACAAGTCCTCGCGGAATTTGCCTTCCTCGACGGCCATTTCCAGGTCGCGGTGGGTGGCGGCGATGACGCGGACGTCCACCTTCAGCGTGCGGCTGCCACCTACGCGTTCGAGTTCGCCTTCCTGCAGGATGCGCAGCAGCTTGGCCTGGAAAGCGGCGGAGACTTCGCCGATTTCGTCGAGGAAGAGGGTGCCGCCGTCGGCCTGCTCGAAACGCCCCTTGCGCTGGGACACCGCGCCGGTGAAGGCGCCTTTCTCATGGCCGAAGAGTTCGGATTCGAGCAGGTTTTCGGGCAGCGCCGCACAGTTGAGCTTGACGAAGGGGCTGGCCGAGCGCGGCGAGTTGTAGTGGATGGCGCTGGCGATGAGCTCCTTGCCGGTGCCGGTCTCACCGCGGATCAGCACCGTGGTGTTCCACTTGGCGACCTGCCGGAGCTGGTCGAAGACCCGCTTCATCGGCTCGGAGCGCCCGACGATGGAGGAGAAGCCGTACTGGCCGCGTACTGCCCGGCGCAGGTCGTCGCGCTCGTCCACCAGGTCGCGCTTCTCCTTGGCGACCTGGCGGGCCAGGCGCACGCTCTGGCCGATCAGGTTGGCGACCATCTCCTGGAAGTGGGCGCGTTCGTCGAGGAGTCCGTCGTCGGATGTGTCGGGCTGGCTGGCCAGTACGCCAACCAACTCGGAGCCGATGCGGATCGGCACGGCGATGAAGGGCTTGTCGGGCGCGTAGGCGCCGAGGCGGTCGAGGAAGCGCCGTTCGCGGGCGACTTCGTCGAGGATCACGCTGCGGCCGCGTTCCAGCACCAGGCCGAGGATACCCTCGCCGCGGGAGTAGCGGATGTGGCCGGCGGCCTCCACGTCGAGGCCGTGGGCTGCGCTGATGAAGAGTTCGTTGCCGGTTTCGTCGCTGAGGAGGGCGACGAGGCCTAGGCGCAGGCCGCAGCCTTCGCCGATGACCTGGAGCACTTCCTTGAGGGTGTCCTGCAAGTCGAGGGAGCGGGACAGGATCTGGCTGACGCTGAACAGCGTATCCAGCTCTGCCTCAAGGAGGGCGCCAGGGGCCTGGATCAGATTTTCGCTCACGGGCGTCGGGTCCATTCAATGGCGTGCATTGGCTCAGCTTCCCGATGGAGGGAAACCGATGATGAAACGGCATCCGCCGGTGTAGTCCGGGTCGATGTCAATGGTGCCTTCGTGGCGTGTAGCCACGTCCTGGGCGATGGCCAGGCCCATTCCGACGGAATGGGAGAGGGGGCGTTTGGTTGTGAAGAAGGGTTCGTAAACCTTGTGCCGCAGCTCTTGCGATATGCCAGGTCCGGTGTCTTCGATGACGGCGACGATCCGGCCGTCCTTTTCTTCGGTGCGGACCTTGAGTTCGCGGACGTTGCGGCCGCGCTCGTTCATCGCCTCGATGGCGTTCTCGACGATCTCCTTGAACATGCTGCGCAGCATGTTGGCGCGACCGTGGAAGTGGCTGAGCCGCGAGGTGGGCTGCCACGCGACGGTGATGCCGGCGGCGAGCAGGCGCTCGGTGAGCAGCATCAGTACGTCGCGCAGGATGTCGTTGAGATTGACCGGCGCGGTGGCTTCCTGCGGGGCTTCCGGCATCGATGCCTCAAAGGTGCCCAGCGCGGCTTCGCCGGCGGTGAGCGCTTCCTTGAGGGCGTTCTTCAGCATCGCCGTGTCGATCTGGGTTCCACGGCGGTCGAGCATGTTGGCGGCGGCACGGATCATGTTCAGCGGGCCACGCAGCTGGTAGACGGCGCCGGACAGGGTCTCGCGCAGGCTCTGCACCAGTTCGGCCTCGGCCATCGTGGCGCGGATCGCGCCGATGCGCTCCATCTCGCGCTGGCGCTTGGCGGCGGTGATGTCCTTGATGAGGAGCATCAGGTAGGCACGCGCCTGGGGATCGAAGAAGGAGTCGGCCTTGGCATCCTGTTGTTCGAACCAGGAGCCGGAGCAGGAGAACCAGCGTGCAGCCTTGCCCGAGATCGGGTGTACGCAGATTTCCTCGTCGACGAAGTTGCGGCCGCCGAGCTTGGGTGGTTCGAAGGCCAAGCCGATCGTATTGCGCAGCTCCGCGAGGACCTGCTTCGCCGGGTCGGTCACGCCGAGATCATCGGTCAGCTGCTTGTATTCGTGGTTGTCCAGCACGACCCGCTGCTGGTCATCGAGCAGTGCGATGGCGATCGGTGCCACGTCGATGACGGACTCGATCAGCGCCTTCTGGTTCTGGACCTTCTGCTTGAGGGCGTGCAGTGCGGTGACGTCCCGGTGCATGCCGAGGCAGTAGGCGGTTTCCCCCTTGGAGTCCAGTATCGGTGTGATGGTCAGTTCCGCGATGTAACGGGAGCCGTCCTTGCGCCGATTGACGAGGGTTCCGTTCCAGGTCTTCTTCTCGTGCAGGGACTTCCACAGCGTTTCGTAAACGGAGCGTGGGGTGGTCTTGTAGGACAGGATCGATTCGTTGAGACCCAATACCTCGCTGGGGGCATAGCCGGTAACGCCTTCGAAGGCGGGATTGGCATACAGGATGCGAGCCTGGGGGTCGGTGATCGAGATGGCGATCGGGGCCTGCTCGACAGCCTCCAGAAACAGCCAGATACGGCTCGGAAACGCTTGGGCGGCAGCGATCTCGCCGACCAAGTCGTCATTGCCCGACGCATTTTCGAGGGCCTTGGCGAGGGCCGCCCGGAGTGCTTCTACACGCACGGCTGTCGGCGGCTGGCCGCTTGCATCCCCGTCCGAACGGGGGCGGCCGTTGGTGACCTCTGACATCGCGAAACCTCGACTCTGAACAGCGCCCGGTGAGGGGCGGATTTGACTTGTAGCCCCTGGCGCTGGGACCAATGGTGGGTGATGAGCCTGTTAAGCAAGTAGCGGGCCTTGTTTGTCGTGCTCACCCTGTCCGATCTCGTGCGGGTTTTGTTTCTTTTTGTGATTCAAGGGCCTGGGGGCGTCGGGAGGGGCTGGTACGGTGCGTAGTCCGATGTGCCGCCTGATCCTGCGCAGGGCTCTTGCCCCATGCTGGTGCGCTTCCCGTCAATAGCATCCCGTATCCAGCCCCTTGCCCTATTACAGTGCGTAGGGTGAGTGCAGCCAGCGGCGTACGACGTCTTCGTCGCGGCGGGGGAGGTAGGCGAAGCCCGCGTTGGCGTCTTCCATCACCACGCGTGCCACCCAGTGGGGCACGGCCTTGGTCGTTAGCATGTGGAAGTACCACGCAAAGGGATAGCCGGCTGCCCTGTCGAAGGACACCAGTGCGTCGTGAAGGGCCAGTTCGCGGGTGCCTTCCCGTGCACCGAAGACCGGCGGTTCGCCGTCGATGGCCGGCACCGGTTGGGCGCGGATGACGTTCTGCTGGAAGCGGTCGAGATGCTCACGCACTGCAATGACCCACTGGTTGCTGAAGGCGGTGGCATGCCCGGCGCTGGACTCGCTCCAGTCATCGCTGAAGCGGTGGATGGGTTGCGCTTCTGGTGCTTGCTGGCGCAGGCGGGCCAGCAGGTCACCAATGTGGGTGAGGCGCCGGAACGTGTAATAAGGAAGCCCGACCGGCTGTCCGTTGTGGTGGCCGAGATCCGGGTCGATGAGTTCATCGATGGCGCCTGGTGCGGGCGTCTGGGCAAACAGCGTATGGGCCTGGGTCTCTTGCAGGTCCTCGATCTCCAGTTGGAGAAAATCGGTGGACTTGTCGCCGGTGGAGGCGACGAAGTAATGGGTACGACCCACGCGGCGGGTCGCGATCAGATCCTTGCCCGCGTATTCGTCGCGCAGGGCCTCGAAATCCCCGTCGCAGGCCGCGAGCGTCATCTCCGCCCAGCTTTCCAGGTCGTCGGAGATGCGCGATCCGTTTGCCGCAAGGACGCCGCCGAGGCGATACCAGCCACCGCGGCAGAGAGTCCGGCGGAAATGGAGTTCCGGAATGTGGCGGGCCAGCTCCTTGGCCAGGATTCCGGGGCCGGCTGAAACCGGGACAAGGGTGCAGACTTCGACGACGGACGCTTCGAGTGCCTTGGTGCGCTCGGTCCAGCTCGGATTCGCGTTCATGGGCGTGCTCCTTCTATTTCTGGCTGTGGCTTGAGGGAATCTGAACAAGGCTCGCATTTGAAATCCCGGTCTGCAGGCCGCAAGCCGGGATGGGCGCGTGGAAGGAGCGCGCGCGAGGTGACAAATCCTGTGGGGCAGGGGCGTGCCGAGGCATTTGATCGCCCGATGGTCGGTGATACCGGGAAGAGGGGCTGGAGCACTGGCCCCAGCGCCCTGTCAGGGCATGCGGTGGCGAACGTCTTCAATCGTCGTCGTCATCGTCCAACTGACGACGTGGTACGGTCTGGGGATCACAGATGATCCCGCGGTAGATCTCCACGCGGTCGCCCGCCTTCAGCGGGGCTTCCAGCTTGACCAGTCTCCCGAATACACCGACTTTCTGGCTGGAGAGGTCAATGTGGGGGAACTGTCTGAGTATCCCGGAGGCTTCGATGGCTTCGCGGGCGGATGCTCCGTCCGGTACTTCTATGGTCAGCCAGACCTGCTGGGATGGTTCGGAATAAGCAACACCGACTTGCATGGTTCGGAACTCCTGATGTGCTCGGGCCCTGGCGGGTGGTGTTCCTGCGGGATTCGGATTTCCGCAAGCAGGGCTGTCCAGGGCTCGGCTATTTACTTGAAGCGCGCCGTGTCAATCGGATCCCATCGAGGTTTGAAAGGACTGTCGCAACGTCGCTTGACTGTTCAGCGAACGCAAACGCACATCCTGTGCCACCCAGGGCCGCAGTCTTTTTTCATATGAATCAATGGTTTTTTTGTCGCTATTGGAAGGTGTGGTGTTGTGAGACCTTACAATTGTCGTAAATCCGACAGGAATATTTGCGAGGAAAGACCCTATTCTCTAGTAGGTCTTAAAGGCTTTCCTTATCCCTTCATAAGGCCGATCCGCAAGTAGGGCCTTATTCCTGGAAATCTCCGGTTCGCCACGCCGCCCAGGTCTTCTTGCGGCGCAATAAAGTTGATCTGTGTCAAAATGCCGCTCTTATCGCGGCGTATCCTTCCGCGAAGCCTGCCGCCGGTCCGTCCGTCGAGCAGTCAGGGGGGTTTTGTTTTCTTTTGATGAGGTGACTCACATGCAATCGCAGACTTACAACTATAAAGTCGTGCGGCAGTTCGCCATCATGACGGTGGTATGGGGCATCGTGGGCATGCTGGTCGGCGTTATCGTCGCAGCACAGCTCGTGTGGCCCGAATTGAACGTTGCCGAATGGCTGCACTTTGGACGGCTCCGCCCGCTCCACACCAACGCGGTGATCTTTGCGTTTGGTGGATGTGCTCTCTTTGCAACGTCGTACTACTGTGTGCAGCGTACTTGCCACACCCGCTTGTTTGCCCCGGGCCTTGCAGCCTTTACGTTCTGGGGCTGGCAATTGGTCATCCTGCTGGCTGCGATTTCGCTGCCGCTGGGGTTCACCTCCGGCAAGGAATACGCCGAACTGGAGTGGCCGATCGACATCCTGATCACGGTCGTGTGGGTTTCCTACGCCGTCGTGTTCTTTGGCACCATCGCCACCCGAAAGACCACGCATATTTACGTGGCGAACTGGTTCTATGGCGCCTTCATCCTGACCGTTGCCTTGCTGCATCTGGTCAACAGCGCTGAAGTCCCGGTCACCCTGACCAAGTCCTACTCCGCCTACGCCGGTGTTCAGGATGCGATGATCCAGTGGTGGTATGGTCACAATGCGGTGGGCTTCTTCCTCACCGCCGGCTTCCTGGGCATGATGTACTACTTCGTGCCGAAGCAGGCCGGTCGTCCGGTGTATTCCTACCGTCTGTCGGTGGTGCACTTCTGGGCGCTGATCTTCACCTACATGTGGGCGGGTCCGCACCACCTGCATTTCACCGCGCTGCCCGACTGGACTCAGTCCGTCGGCATGGTCTTCTCCCTGATTCTGCTGGCTCCGTCTTGGGGTGGCATGATCAACGGCATCATGACCCTCTCCGGCGCCTGGCATAAGCTGCGTACCGACCCGATCCTGAAGTTCCTGATCACTTCGCTGTCCTTCTACGGTATGTCTACCTTTGAAGGCCCGATGATGTCGATCAAGACGGTCAACGCGCTGTCCCACTATACCGACTGGACCGTCGGTCACGTGCACTCCGGCGCACTGGGTTGGGTTGCGATGGTTTCCATTGGCGCCATGTACTACCTGATTCCGCGCATGTACGGTAAGACCGAGATGTACTCGACCAAGCTGATCACTGCCCACTTCTGGATCGCGACCATCGGCATCGTGCTTTACATCGCCTCCATGTGGATTTCCGGTGTCATGCAGGGCCTGATGTGGCGTGCCACCAACCCGGACGGCACCCTGACTTATTCCTTCGTTGAAGCTGTGAAGGCTAGCTACCCGTTCTGGGCTATCCGCGTTCTCGGCGGTGTCTTGTTCCTGACCGGCATGCTGATCATGTTCTACAACATGGTGAAGACCATCGCCGGTCAGAAGGCCTATGAAGCTCCGGTGCTGGCACCTGCCGGCGCTCACGCCTGATCGGGAGGAAAGAATAATCATGGCTCAATCGAATCACGACTTTATCGAACGTAAGGTTGGCTGGCTGATCGTCTTCACGCTGATGACCGTCAGTATCGGCGGCCTGGTGGAAATCGTGCCGCTGTTCCATATGAAGTCCACCACCACGCCGGTGGAAGGCCTCAAGCCCTACGATCCCGTTCGCCTCGTCGGCCGCGACATCTACATCCGCGAAGGCTGCTACAACTGCCACTCGCAGATGATCCGTCCGTTCCGTGCCGAAACCGAGCGTTATGGCCATTACTCCGTCGCTGGCGAGTACGTATATGACCACCCCTTCCAGTGGGGCTCCAAGCGTACCGGTCCCGATCTGCACCGCGTTGGTGGCCGTTATTCCGACCAATGGCATCGCATCCACCTGCTGAACCCGCGTGACGTCGTTCCCGAGTCCAACATGCCGGCTTTCCCGTGGCTTGATCGCCCGGCGAAGATTGACGACATCGAGGCCAAGATGACCGCGCTGCGCAAGGTCGGCGTTCCTTACTCCGATGAGGAAATTCAGGGTGCCCGCAAGGCGCTGGAAGGCAAGACCGAACTGGAGGCTGTGATCGCCTACCTGCAGGGTCTTGGCACCGCGCTGAATGCCGGCAAGCCGGCGGCTCCGGCCGTGGCGGCCGCTGCGCCTGCACCGGCTGAGGCTGCTGCCGCTCCGGCCCCCGCGGCTCCGGAAAAACAGTAATCCAATTCGGAGAACGCAGGAGCACATCGTGGATATCAATGACGCACGTACGGTCGTAACCGTCCTGGGCTTTGTATGTTTCATCTGTATCAGCCTGTGGGCGTACAGCGGTCGTGCACGAAAGGGATTCGACGAGGCTGCGCTCCTGCCGTTCGGCGAGGACGACTTGCCGCCCTCCGATTCGGGGCGGCAAACCAAGGAAGGAAATAAAAATGGCTGACTTCGTTAGCGGTTTCTGGAACGCCTGGGTGATGGTGCTGGTGTTCCTGAGCATCGGGTTCTGCGTGTTCGTGCTGATTTCCAACACGACCAAGCGGACCTCGGGCCCGGTCGGCCTGCACGATCACGTGTGGGACGAGACTTTGCAGGAGTACAACAATCCGCTGCCGCGTTGGTGGATGTACATGTTCTGGATCACGATCATCTTCGCGATCACCTATCTGACCCTTTATCCTGGTTTCGGCAACAATCAGGGCAAGCTGGGTTGGTCTTCCGCCGGTCAGTGGGAAGCTGAACAGAAGGCCGCGGCCGAGAAGTATGGCCCGATCTTTGCCAAGTATCGTGGCATGGACCTCAATGCAGTGGCTACCGACAAGGAAGCCAACGCCATGGGCCATCGCATGTTCCTGACCTATTGCGCCCAGTGTCACGGTGCTGATGCCAAGGGGGCCAAGGGTTTCCCGAACCTGACCGACAATGACTGGCTGTACGGCGGCGAGCCGGAAACCATCAAGACCACCATTCTGGAAGGTCGTCAGGGCATGATGCCTCCGTTCGGCCCGGCGCTTGGTGCCGATGGCGTCAAGGATGTGGCTAACTACGTGCGTTCCCTGTCCGGCCTGGCCAATGACTCCCTGCGCGCCCAGCGTGGCAAGGAGATCTTTACCCAGAACTGCGTCGCATGTCATGGTCCGGAAGCCAAGGGCACCCCGGCCGTTGGCGCACCGAACCTGACCGACAAGACCTGGCTGTATGGCTCGTCCGAAGCCACGATCATTGAGACCGTGACCCATGGCCGTACCAACCGCATGCCGGCTTGGAAGGACTTCCTCGGTGAGGACAAGGTACATCTGCTTGCCGGCTATGTACTGAGCCTCTCCAAGAACGCCGCAGCTCCGGCGGAAGAAAAGAAGTAAGCTTTTTCGGCGAGACGCAACATTGCTCGCTATCAAGAACCCCCCGGGCAGGCCCCGGGGTGTTTTTGGGTTGGAATATAAGAATATTTTGATATTGCGATCATGAGTCAGCCAGACACCCAAGCTGCCAAGAAGACCAGTCCCGCTACTGCGCAGGCCGGTGAAGCCGAGGACACCCTCTACGCCGTCCGCCAGAAGGTTTACCCCCGTGCGGTGACGGGCCGCTTTGCGACCTGGCGGTGGATTCTGGTGTGGGCGACGCAGATCATTTTCTACGGCCTGTGCTGGCTGCCGTG
>JAFEDJ010000024.1 GCA_018241685.1 Pseudomonadota bacterium | reverse complement strand
CATGGACGACGTGATCTACGAGGAGTTCAAGGGCACCGGCAACATGGAGCTGCACCTCGACCGCCGACTGGCGGAAAAGCGGGTGTATCCGGCGATCAACGTGAATCGGTCTGGCACCCGGCGCGAGGAGCTGCTGCTGCCGGCGGACGTGCTGCAGAAGACCTGGATCCTGCGCCGCCTGCTGCACGGGATGGACGACCTCGAGGCGGTCGAGTTCCTGATTACCCGGCTGCGGGCGACCAAGACCAATGCGGATTTCTTCGGCTCGATGCGCTGAGGCGTGGGCCGGCGACCGGAACTGCAGCACCGGATCGGCGGTCGGCGAAATCGAGTCCCCGCGCTCGCGCGGTGACGTGTGGGCGCTGACCGTACTGTGGAAATCGCTCGGATTCTCGGGGCTGCGTCGGGTGTTCCGCCGCACGCGGCACACCACGGACGAGGAAGCGCTGATCCGTCTGATGGTGCTCAATCGCCTTTGCGACCCCGAATCGAAGCTCGGTGTGCTGCGCTGAGTTCAGACGGTGGCGGTGATGGACCGCAACCAGAGAGGGTTGGCCTTCTTGTTGTCTGGTCGGAGAGAGGCAGGAGGCGGTAAAGCCGCTTCCTGCCCGAAGAGTGGTACTCCGCTAATCGGGCAATCTGAACTGTCCGTTTTCAAACCATGAAACGTCGAAGCCTTGCTTCAGAAGGACTGACCGGGTAACGGGCTGACCAGGGGCCTGAGAGCGGGCAAGATACTTGACCAATGTGCTTTCGTCTTCGCTCAGCAGGTGGCTGATACCTTCACAGTCGCACTGAGCAATAAGCTTGAAATCATCCTTGACGCGCACACGATCATCGGTTGCATCACGCGACAACTGCCGAATCAGAACACCACAGCGCATGGCGTGGTCGACATTGAACGGCAGCACGACCAGATTTCGTAACGGCAGGTCGTTGATGGCTTGTTTGACCTGAAATTCGGAGATGACGATCGTCGACAGATACATCGGTATCTGCCGATGAACGCATTCACGGAAATACCGATGGGCGGCGGCGTGGTGCGGCCTGGAAGGATCGGCCAGCGTTATGAGGAAACTGGTGTCCAGCAGGACGCTATTCAATGCTCCCCTCCCCGCAATTCATCCACCCAGGCTGTGGGGTCGCGCACATCCTTCCAGGCGCTCGCACCGCGGCGCGTAAGGCGAGCCAAGTCGGCCTCATCAATCTGATCGACGTACTCCACAAATTCCATCAACCGAGCATTACGAAGCTCGCGGGTGAGCACGTTGAATTCAGCCTTGATGCGCAGCATGGCCGTCTTATAAAGACGGTTGACCGTGTCTTCCCGCAGCAAGTCCTTGTCCGTGGTGACTCTCAGGGTGGAGCCGTCGGGCAGCCGAACATGTGCATTGGCTTTTGTGCTGCCGCCTAGATCCTGAATCTCGCCCCGGATGTAACGCTCAACCTGAACCCATTGATCGGCATCGTCCCCACGGTAATCGGAGTCTGCACTAACCACTACAGGGCGTTGCATGAAGGGGGCTGAAATCCTGTAGGCAAGGCCTCGAGTCTGGCGGGCGGCCTTTTGCCAGCGTTCCACCACCTCTTTCCGCCTGGCGTCCAAGCTATCCAGCAAATCACCATCCAGCAAGGCCTGAAGGTCGGCAAAGAGCCGGGGAGCCACCGGAATGGGAGCGGTCTGGATGGCGAGGGAGCCCTGGCGGACTGCTACCTCCAGGCTCTGCGTATCGATCTCCCGAGTCGCACCCCGCAGGAAAGTCTGCACATCGTCAGCAAAGCGGACCAAATCCGCCAAACGAACACGATTCGGGGTGGTTTCAAAACCTCCCGAGTGATCATCGAGTGCTAGCGTGATGCGTTGAGCTTCCATGAAATCATTCTACGAGTAACGACACCCAAAGTAACCCTCGCGTTACACGGGCTGGCTCCAAGGAGACCACACACCGATGACCTGCAGCGACGTAATGACGATCACGCCTCGTAAGCCGTCAGCACCACCTCCGCCGCCGCATCGCGCAGCGGGATCAGCGCCTGATAGGCGGGCGACTTGAACCAGCTCTCGAGCGCGTCGGTGCTCGGAAAGCGGAGCACGACCACGTCGGCGTGCGGGCACTGGCCGGCGAGGGCGGCGAACTGCTTGCCGCGGAACACGGCTTCGCCGCCCCAGGGGCCGAAGGTCTCGGGAACCTTGCTGCGGTACTCGGCCCACTTGCCCTCGTCCTTCACTGCTATCTGCCCCACCACGTATGCGATGCCCATTGGGTGTCTCCTTGCGGTGTTCTCCGCGCGATGTTCGATGCGCTCAGCCCTTCTTGCGCATCATGCCGAGGAAATCCTGCGCGATGAAGTCGAAGCGCCGGTCGCCGATCTCGAAGCGCATGTCGCGGCCGAAGAAGCCGTTGACCTCGGCCGCGTCGAGCGGCTCCAGCGCCTGCCGGGTTTCGGTCACCAATGCCTTCAGGCCGGCAGCGGCATGCCGGCCCTGCACACGCCGGTACCCGCGTCAATTGTCGGCGAAGTTGTGGAAGATCTTCTGCAGCGACTGCATCAGCGACTTTCTTTCCGCCGCAGACATGCCTTCATAGCCGCGCGCGAAGACCTTCTGCGTCGCCTGCTCGATGCGCGCCGCCAGCT
>JAFEDJ010000023.1 GCA_018241685.1 Pseudomonadota bacterium | reverse complement strand
GCATATGAGGTTGGCTTCATGACAACGCCGCTGCGCCTTGTGCGTATGAGTCTGGGGCTGACCCAGAGCCAGTTGGCACGTTTGGTTCAGGTGACCCAGCCGCATATTTCGGCGCTGGAGTGCGGTGTGCAGCGTCCTTCGCCGGAGCTGGCGGCGCGCCTGGCGGAGGCGCTGGGCCGGCAGCTGATCAATGAGGAGCAGTTACTGTATCCGGAGCGTTTCAGCGCGGCTGTGCGCATGGAGGAGAAGGCTGGTGATAGGTGATGGTGATGAGCTTGCCGTCGGTCGGGATTCCGGCGGGATATGGGGCGAGGCGGGGAGCGGGCAAGGGGCGTTCTGCTTGTTCTTCCAGCCAAAAGTGGCGTTGGGCGCGCGCAGCCTGGTGGGTTTCGAGGCTTTGCTGCGCTGGTGCCACCCGACCCGTGGGGTGTTGTTGCCGCAGGACTTTGCGGGTTTGCTGGCCGATCCGGGGACGGCGGAGTGGATTGACCTGTGGGTGCTGCAGGCGGCGGTGGGGCAACTGGCGGCGTGGCGGCGGGTGGGGTTCAGGACGTCGGTGAGCGTGAATGTGTCTCCCCATGCGTTGCGGCGGGCCGGTTTGTGTGGGTATCTGCAGGGCTTGTTTGCGCGCAGTTCGGAGGTGTCGCCGCTGGATCTCGAGCTGGAGATTCTCGAGACGGCCTTGATCGCGCCGCTGGCCCAGGTGCGGGCGCAGATTGAGCGGTGTGCGGCGGGAGGGATCCGCTTTGCGCTCGATGATTTCGGTACGGGCTTTTCGTCCCTGAGCCATCTCAAGTGCCTGCCGGTGGGCAGTCTGAAGATCGATCGTTCCTTTGTGGCGGGCATGGTGGACGATGAGCAGGACCGGGCTATTGTGGCGGGCGTGCTGGGCCTGGGGCATGCGTTCCATCACACCGTGGTGGCCGAGGGGGTGGAGACGGCGGCGCAGGCGAGCCTGTTGGCGGAGCTGGGCTGCGATGTGATCCAGGGCTTTTGCGTGGCGCCGCCGATGCCGGCCGAGGAGGTGCGGGCTTGGGCGGAGTGCTTCCGGTTTGACGATGATTGGGGGGTGAGGCGTGCAGATGTTCGAGTGTGACAACCCGGATTCGCTGTTGAGTCTGTCGACGGCGCGCCAGCTCGGGCGGGATTTCGAGTGCTTTGCCCGCGGGGCGTTCTGCCTGTTCTTCCAGCCTCAGCTGGGGTTGCGTACGCAGCAGGCGACGGGGATGGAGGCGTTGCTGCGCTGGCGGCACCCGGACCGGGGGATTCTGTTGCCGCGGGATTTTCGTGCGTTGCTGGACGACGCAGGGACCGCGGAGAGGGTCGATCTGTGGGTGCTGCACGAGGCCGTGCGCCAGATGGCGGCATGGCGTGCGGTGGGGGTGCGGGTGCCGATCAGCGTGAATATTTCGGCACGTTCGCTCCAGCGCAGCAATTTGAGTGCGTACATCGGGGCGTTGATCGATGCCTATCCCGATTTGTCAGCTGCCGATCTCGAGCTGGAGGTGCGGGAGCGGGCATTGATCGAGCAGATGCCGGCGTTACTGAGGCAGGTGCGGGCGTGCACGGAGCGGGGTATCCGCTTCGCCATCGACGGTTTCGGGACGAGTTTTGCGCGCTTCACGTATCTGAGTGGCATGCCACCGGTGCGCTTGAAGATCGACCGCCGCTTCGTCGGGCGCATGCTGGAACATCCGGATGACCGTGCCGTTGTGCGGAGCATCCTGGCCCTGGCGGACGCTTTTCGCTGGCCGGTGGTTGCCACTGGGGCCGAAACGCTTACCCATGTGGTCCAGTTGACGCGCCTGGGGTGCGAAACCGCCCAGGGCTTCGCCATCGCCCGCCCGATGCCCGCCAGCAAGGTGACGGCGTGGCTGGAGGGCGGAAAAGCGTAAGAAGGCGACCCTGCATCGCTTGCGCCGGTCGGTGTGACTGCTGCGCAACTCGATCCGGGGATCGCGCACTTCGTGCAGGGCGAGGCGATAGCGGATTCGGTCGCCCTTCACGAAGCGGGGGGCTCAGGTCAGTGAGTCGACGGTGGCGTCGATCTGGGCCTTGAGGCCGATGAGGTCGACGGCGGTGCCGCTGCCCTGGGCTACGCTGGTGTAGATGCCGTCGCCATTGCCGTCGTGGTAGACCTCGAAGTAGCTTTTGTGGCCCTTGGTGAAGGTTTCCAGGACGTAGCCGGCTTCGAGTTCGGTGAAGGTGGTGTTGGGGGAGGTGTTGAGGACCTTGGTGCTGCCGTCGGGGCGGACCGCTTCAACCTGGGTGATGGCGCCGCTGGCATCGAAGGTGAAGCTGTCGCGGATGAGGGGCTGCACGTTGAGGAGGGTGGTGGCGCTGCCGGCCTGGATGAAGGTGGTGGTTTCGGAGGCGATGGCGTAGAAGCCGCTGGTGGCGTCGGCGACGAACTGGATGGTCTTGACGGTGCTGCCGGACAGGGTGGTCTCGGTGACGCTGCCGTCGGCGTTCAGTGTGAAGTGCTGGCCGGGCAAGATCTCCCGGTTGTGCGTGATGGTCTTGCCGTCGTCGTCATCGTCCTTGGTCGTGCCGGTGACCACTTGAACGCCCGTCACGGCGCCGTCGCTGATGGTGAAGGTGTAGCCGTGGAGGTGGCCCTGGCTGTCGGTGGTGTCGGGTTCGGCGATGGTGTGGGTTTCGGACGTGATGTGGTAGAGCGTGGCGTCGTTTGCGTCCTGGGTGTATTGGATGGTGTCGGTGCCCCACGGTTTGGTGAGGGTTTCCGTGATGACGCCATCCGTTACCGTGAAGGTGGTGTTGCTGGGGATGGTGAGGCTATGGGTGTGTGTGCCGTACTCCAGGCCGATACCCGTTACCTGACCGTCGGTGAAGGTGAATTGGAAACCGGCGGTGGTCCTGGCGTTCAGATTCTCGTGTGCATGACTCATGGGTGTCTCCTTCGCAGGTGGTGGAATCCGGAGAGCATTCTTTCCGAAGTCTCCGCAAGGGGCGGTTAAGAAATGCAAGGAAATGTAGTGCGCCGGAGGGACTCGGCGCAGGGCTCGTTTCCACTGGGTACTGGGACCGGTGTTCTAGCCATGGTGGAGGCAGAAGCGGGATAGGGGCGGGCAGGCGGTGCTGCTGCTTTCCGTCCGGGCCAGTTCGGCGGCCAGGGCGGCGAAGCTGGCGAGGCCGGCGCTGCGTAGCGGCCGGTAGGGGACGCCGTGGCGTTCGCAGGCGCGCTTGAGCAGGGTGACGGCGTTGTGGCCGACGCAGTCGGTAGGGAAGACGACGAGGTCGGTGTTGGCCAGGCTGCTGGCAAACAGGCCGCGGCGGTCTTCGATGCCGCCATCGTGGAGGATGAGTTCGCCGCCGGCGGTCTTGACCATGGCGTGGATGGCCTGGGATGAATGGGGGCGGCCGCCGACGTAGAGGATGCGTTTGCCGCGCAGGGCGTCGGCGATGCTGCCCTGGGTGGGGGCGGCGTCGGAGAACTGGGCGGTGAGGTGGCGGTCGATGGCTTCGAATTCGGCGCGGATCTCGTCGCCGAAGCGGCGTGATTCGGCAAGGGCGGTCTTGAGTTCCTGGGCCCTGTCTTCCGCTTCCTGCAGGCGTTCCTCCAGCTTGTTGGCGCGGGCTTCGTGGTGGGCGGCCTGCTGGTTTTGCGTTTGCAGGGCGGTTTCGAGGGTGTGCACCTGGGCTTCCAGTTGGGTGATGCGGGCGTCCTCCGGGGTGGGGAGGGGGGCGGCGGCGCGCTGCCGTTCGAGGGCGCTGTGCTGCTGGGCGAGTTCCTGCAGGCGGGCTTGCTGGCGTTCGATCTTTTCCTTGAGGCGGGCGTTGTCTTCTTCAAGGGCCAGCAGGCGGCGGATGTCGGCGCGGTTGGCGGCCCCGACCAGGTGGGACAGCATGTGTACTTCGCCGAAGACCAGCTGGCGCAGGCTGAGGGAGGTGGCCGGGTGGGTCATCAGGGCCCAGTAGGTGCCGGGAACGTCGCCGTGGCGCAGGCATTCGGTCCACGCGGCATAGAGCTCGTCGTCGTTCCTGTGGCGCTGGAAGCGTTTCAGGTCGGCGGCATAGAGGGTGTCGAGCAGTTTGTTGAGGGCCTTGGCGCCGGGGCCCCCTTCGCCGGAGAGGCGGACGGCCATGTGGTGGATGTCCAGGTCGGTGGCCTTGGTGCGATCCAGTTCGGAATATTTGGGGATGAGCTTGCGTAGATCGGCCGTGCTCAGGCAGGTGCCGATCAGCGAGCAGTGGAAATAGCCGTCGAGCTCGTGCAGCCGGGTGCGCCGCCGCACGAAGCTGCCGGCGGGCAGTTTGGCCGGCGGGGTGAATGCGTCCTCCATCCATGTGGGCGTCGTTGGGGCGGCATTGTCGGCCTGGAACAGGTGGGCGGGACGGTTCATGACGGGCGCTCCGGAGATTTCGTTGTACACAAAGATATACAGCGAGGCTCTGCCTTGCAATGTGACTTGTGCCCAAGGGGATGTCGGGTGCGCTTCAATTTATCTGTATGGAATTTTTTGTGCGGCGTATAAACTGCCGCCATGAATGCAAACATCATCCATCACGGTGCGGTCGACGGGGTGACGGGGTCGTGTCACCAGTTCTTCATCGATGACATCAACAGCCTGTTGATCGACTGCGGCCTGTTCCAGGGCGCGGAGACGGCGCCGGACGGCGCGGGGGCGCAGGATCGGCTGGAGATCGGTTTTCCGCTGGAGGCTGTGCGGGCCTTGGTGGTGACCCATGTGCATATCGATCACGTGGGGCGGATTCCGTGGTTGCTGGCGGCGGGTTTCAAGGGCTTGATCCTGTGCAGCGAGCCGTCCGCCAGGCTGTTGCCGGTGGTGCTGGCGGATGCCTTCGCGTTCGGGGTGAGCCGTGATGCGCGGCTGGTGGAGCGTTATCTGGAGATGGTCGAGCAGCGCATCCGCCCGCTCAAGTGGAACACCTGGTACCGGGTGTTCGACGGGAATGGGGCAAAGGGAGCGGGCTGCCGGATTCGCCTGCAGCGCGCCGGGCACATTCTCGGTTCGGCCTATGTGGAGGTGGAGGTCACGCGGGCCGGCGGCGCGGTGCGGCGGGTGGTGTTCTCCGGCGATCTGGGGGCGCCGTTCACGCCGCTGCTGCCGGCGCCGCGCTCGCCCGAGGCGGCGGATGTGGTGGTGCTGGAGAGCACTTATGGCGACAAGGTCCATGAGAACCGCCACGACCGGCGCCGGCAGTTGCAGGCGGTGGTGGAGAAGGCGCTCGGCAACGGTGGCACGGTGATCGTGCCGGCCTTCAGCATCGGCCGTACGCAGGAGTTGCTCTACGAGTTCGAGGACATTCTGTACCAGCAGCGGCGCCAGCCGGGGCCCCATGCGGAAAGCTGGGCGAGCCTGCCGTTCTATCTGGATTCACCGCTGGCCGGGCGCTTCACGCGGCTGTACGGGGAGTTGCAGCCGTTCTGGGACGAGGAGGGGCTGGCCCGCGTGCGTGCCGGCCGCAAGCCGCTGGCCTTCGAGCAGCTGACGGGGATCGAGGATCATGCTGCGCACGAGGCTACGGTGCGCCGCCTGGCCCGCAGCGGCGAGCCGGCGGTGGTGATCGCCGCCAGCGGCATGTGCGCCGGCGGGCGGGTGATGAACTATCTGAAGGCGATGCTGCACGACCCACGCCACGATGTGCTGTTCGTCGGCTACCAGGCCCGCGGCACGCCGGGCCATGCGATCCAGACCTGGGGGCCGCAGGGCGGCTATGTGGAGATCGACGGGGAGCGCATCGGGATCCGGGCCGGCATTCATTCCCTGTCCGGCTATTCGGCGCATGCGGACCAGAACGACCTAGTGCGCTTCGTCACCCGCATGCTGGTGTTGCCGGCGGAGGTGCATCTGGTCCATGGTGAAGCCGCGGCCCGCCATGCGCTGGCGGAGCGGCTCGTCCGTGAGACGGAGGGGCGGGTGACGGTGGTGAACGGCCGGGGATGAGCCGCTCCCCGATGCGGATGCTCAGTGCAGGTCGTCCTTGTCCGGTGGGACGGGCAGGATGGGAATGCCTTCTTCGAGCAGCTCGATCATGTCGCTGGGCTTGGCCTGGCCGCGAATGGCCCGTTCTTCGGCGTCGCCATGGTGAATGCGGCGGGCTTCCTCGGCGAAGCGCTCGCCGACGTCCTCGGACTGCCGGGCGGCTGCACGCAGGGCTTCGATCAGCTTGGCCGCGATGGCCTGCGGGTCCGGCTCCGCAGGCGGCCGGGCGTGGGACGAGGTCTGCACGTAGGGCGCCGAGGGCAGCCGCCTGACCTGGTGGGTGCCGCAGTGGGGACAGCTCACCAGACCCCGGGCGAGCTGGTCCTCGAAGGCGTCGCTGGAGGCGAACCAGGCTTCGAAGCGATGTCCTTGGTCGCAGCTGAGGTCGAGAACGATCACAGCGCGAAACGGCAAGCGCCGGCAATCATGGTGCCCGGAACGGGAATCGAACCCGTAGGCCGTGAGGCGGATTTCAAGTCCGCGATAGTGTTTGGCATTGTACGTTTCTATCTGTTCATTCAATACTTTACGGAGGTCAGGCAGACACTCTTTGGGGGCAGCTCATGCGCCAGCCTGCCGCTCAGTCTCGACTTGACGGGCCAACGCGACGGCATCTCGTAGATTCACCTGCAACATGGCCTGCCCGCCGACGTAGCCTGCCAAGGCGCTCGTTGCGCGTTGTTCTATCGCATCGGCCGTGGTCAGGCCGAGTCGAACCAATGCGGCGATGTCCTCTTTATCGTTGTCGGCGAGTCGGCGATCTTGCTCACGGCGAGATCTACTGGGGAAAGGACATGCACGCGAAACTGATCCACGCCGAGATCTACCGGGATGGCGTCATCCAGATAGTCCTCGTGCAGCAGCGCAAAGGTCGAGTTGTAATTGGTGTCGAGATAGACGACCTGCTGGCTGCCATCTTCAAGTGTTACTTCAACCATCAGGTCATTCGGAAGATAGATGCGTCCCCCGAACTCCGCGTCTACGTCGGTCGTGACGCGATTGGCCGTATAGAGATGAACGGCCATCCCACCAGCCAGGTACACATTGACGGGGGGGCACAGCGACAAGCGATCCGCCAGTTGCTTGAATAATTCCCGCAGCCCTTCCGCCAGCGCAGTGCGGGTATGAAACACTTGGTTCGTTGACATGGGTTCAATGCCCACGGAGCTGGTGAGTCAGCATGTCCCGCAAGCGAGGCAGGCTAAAGACCCAGCCCTTTCTGACGACATCTGCCGGGGCCAGTTTCTCGTCCGGATGTAAGGCGAAATACTGCTCGCTGGCTTGCATCAAGCACCTGGATTCGACGGGAAATCGAGACTGAACGACCATTGCCGCCAAGCGGAACACATTGGCCTCGCGCTGGTCCTGCGCCGACTGGGCAACTTTCAGTGCGATGGCAGAGCACCGGGCAAGTAGCGCTGATTCCGCCTCTCTGGCCGTCATTGCCTTACTCTCCATTCACGACGAGGAATTACGATCATTCCTATCATAAAGAACAACGGCCCCATAAGGGGCCATTGCCTGGAATTGCGTGGTGCCCGGAACGGGAATCGAACCCGTAGGCCGTGAGGCGGCGGATTTTAAGTCCGCTGTGTTTACCAATTTCACCATCCGGGCAGTTTGGTTTATTTCTGAGGCTGCTCGGGCAGCGTGATGTTCACTTCGAGGATCTCGCAGTTGTCCTGCTTTTCGAGCTGGACCTTGATGTCGTCGAGGCCGACATTGACGTACTTCGAGATGACTTCGATCAGCTCCTTCTGCAGCGCGGGCAGGAAGTCCGGTGCACGGTTGCTGGTGCGCTCGTGGGCGATGATGAGCGACAGGCGCTCCTTGGCTACCGCAGCGGTCTTGGGCTTCGAGCCGAAAAAGTAGGAAAGGAGGGACATCTTACTTGCCTCCGAAGAGTCGCTTCAGGATGCCGGGCTTTTCGTAGCTGACGAAGCGCAGCGGGCGGTCTTCGCTGAGGAAGCGGGCCACCACGTCCTGGTAGGCGAAGGCGACGTCGCTGTCCTTCAGGTGGATGGCGGGCGTGCCCTGGTTGGAGGCCTGGAGGACGTCGTCGGATTCGGGGATCACGCCGATCAGCGGTACGCGCAGCAGCTCCTGCACGTCCTTGTAGGACAGCATTTCGCCTTCTTCGACGCGCTTCGGGGAGTAGCGGGTGATCAGCAGGTGTTCCTTGACCGGTTCGCGGCCTTCGATGGCGCGGCGGCTCTTGCTCTGCAGGATACCAAGGATGCGGTCGGAGTCACGCACCGAGGAGACTTCGGGGTTGGAGACGACGATGGCCTCGTCGGCGAAGGTCAGCGCCATGACGGCGCCGCGCTCGATGCCGGCGGGGGAGTCGCACACCACGTAGTCGAAGCCCTGGTGGGACAGATCCTTCAGGACCTTCTCGACGCCTTCCTCGGTCAGCGCGTCCTTGTCGCGGGTTTGCGAGGCGGGAAGGATGAACAGGTTGTCGCAGTGCTTGTCCTTGATCAGGGCCTGGCTCAGGTTGGCTTCGCCGTTGATGACGTTGACCAGGTCGTACACCACGCGGCGTTCGCAGCCCATGATCAGGTCGAGGTTGCGCAGGCCGACGTCGAAGTCGATGACCGCGGTCTTGAAGCCACGCAGGGCCAGCCCGGACGAGATGCTCGCACTGGTGGTGGTCTTGCCGACGCCGCCCTTGCCGGACGTGATTACGATGACGCGTGTCACGGGATCCCCTTAAATAATGGTGTCGCTTCAGTGGTCGTTCTGAAGCGGGGTGATTTCGAGAGTATGTTGGTTGTCCGAGCCGATGAGGCGCACCTGGGCGGCACGCCCGGCAGCGTTCTGCGGGATGCCGCGTTCGAAGGTGCGGTACACCCCGGCGATGGAGACCAGCTCGGGACCGAAATTGGTGCTGAAGATGCGGGCCGACGTGTCGCCGCGGGCGCCGGCGAGGGCACGGCCGCGCAGCGGGCCATAGACGTGGATGCTGCCGTCGGCGATGACTTCCGAGCCGGGGCTCATGCCAGCGAGCAGTACCAGGTCGCCGCCCTTGGCGTAGATCTGTTGGCCGGAGCGCAGCGGGCGCTCGACGATCAGTGTGGGGGCCGCGGTATTGCCGGTGGCCGGCTGGGCTTCGGCGACGGGTTCCGGCGCAGGGGCCGGAGCGGGCGCCGCCACGGGTTCGGGCTGGGGCACCGGCGCGGCGGGTTGCGGCGTGGCGACGGGCCTTTCGGCCGACATGCCTTCCTTGCCGAGCATCGCCAGATTGGCGCGGCGGGCGCCTTCGTGCAGGTGTTCGGGCAGATGCCGCACGCCGATGGGCTGTACCTGGTAGCGTCGCAGCAGGCTGGTGATGGCGGTCCAGTCTACCCAGTCGGGCGCGCCGGCGAGTTGGGAAAAGTCGAGCACTACCGGTTCGCCGGCAAAGAAGTCGGGCATGCCGCCCATCATCATGTGCATGGCGTCGGCGAGACGCACGGCGTCCGTCTCCCTGACGTAGGCGGTCATCACCGCCAGGCTGGCGCCTTTGAACTCGATCAGTTTGCCCTGGGAAGCGTCGGCCATAGAAGATGTGTTGCGTGAGTGCGGACTAAAGCTGTGGAAGTCTACTTTTCAGCAGGGTTTCGGGCAAGTCCGCGGGTGCAATGGGTTGTTTCAGTGAAGGGTGGGCGGTTCGTTGAACAGCGCGGCGATGTCGTCCGCACTGAAGCGGTATTCGTGGTTCGACAGGTCGTCGTGGATCAGCACTTCGCCGTGTTCGGCCAGCATGGACTCCAGTTCGGCGCGGCCGAGGGAGCGCAGCATGTCGCGCACCTTGTCCCAGTCCTGCGGCCACTCGTGGCTGACTTCGCGGGCGTCCAGCAGGCGTACGGTTTCCTGATGGAAGAGGCGCAGCAGCACTTCGTCGGCGGGCAGATTCAGCAGCTCGTCGGGGCGGATCGTCGAGGCCAGGCGGGTGACGCGGTCCCAGCCGTCGGCGTCCTTCTTGTCGGCGTCCGGCAGCTTCTGCAGGAACAGGCAGGCGGCGGCGTTTTCCGAGGCGGCGGTGTGCAGCGCGGCGGGTTGCTGTTCGGACTGGGTCAGGTAGTGCTCGAAGATCTCGGCGACGCTGTCGCCTTCGATCGGCACATAGCTCTGGTACGGGTGGCGCAGGCCGGGCATGTCGAGGCTCAGCAGCAGCTGGCCGTCGCCGAGCAGGTCGGCGATGCCCTGCTTGCCGGCGGCTTCGGGGGCGGCCTTGGCGTAGCCGCGCAGGTTGAGGGCTTCGTTGATGTCCACCACCAGCAGGCTGACCGGGCCATGACCCTGCAGCTGGATGGTCAGGCGGCCGGCTTGCTTGAGGTTGCCACCGATGACGCTGGCGATGGCGCTCATGGCGCCGAGCAGGTCGCGGACGTTGGCCGGGTAGTCGCGGTTTTCGAGGATGCCTTGCCAGACGTCGTCGAGCTTGACGACGGCGCCGCGGATGTCGAGCTCTTCGAGCAGGAAGCGCTGGATGTAGGAGTTGCTCATTCCGGGGTGCCCGTCGCGGTGAGGAAGCTGGTGTAGAGGGCTGTGTCGAGGCCGACCAGCAGCTGGCCGCTGTCGGTTTCGATGACGGGGCGGCGGATCAGGCTGGGGAATTCCTGCATCAGCTGCACGGCGGCGCTCTGGGTTTCGATGGCTTGCTGTTCGGCGGACAGCTTGCGCCAGGTGGTGCCACGGGTATTGACCAGGCTCTTCCAGCCGATGGCCTTGCTCCATGCGTGCAGCTTGCCCGAGTCGATGCCGGACTTCTTGTAGTCGTGGAAGGTGTAGGCGACGCCATGTTCGTCGAGCCAGGCGAAGGCCTTCTTCATGGTGTCGCAGTTCTTTATGCCGTAGATCGTGGTCATGGGGAAAACAGCGCGACGCCCCGGGGGGCGTCGCTGGCAAATCAAACAGATGGGACGGATTCTAGCCGCCCCGGAGTGGGTGCGGGCTTATTTCTTGAGGGCCTTGGCGAAGGCCGAGGCCAGCGAGCCAGCCAGGGCGGGTTCGCGGTTCGGCTTGCCGGCCGGACGCTGGCCGCCGCGCGGGGCGTCGCGCCGGTCGCCGCCAGGCTTGTGGCCGCCGGCCTGGGGCTGGTCGCCCATGCGCATGGTGAGGGCGATGCGCTTGCGCGGCAGGTCCACTTCGGTGACTTTCACCTTCACTACCTGGCCGGCTTTCACGATGGTGTGCGGGTCCTTGACGAAGCGGTCGGACAGGGCCGACACGTGGACCAGGCCGTCCTGGTGCACGCCGATGTCCACGAAGGCGCCGAAGTTGGTGACGTTGGTGACCACGCCTTCGAGGATCATGCCGACGGCCAGGTCCTTCAGGTCCTCGACGCCTTCCTTGAAGCTGGCGGTCTTGAACTCGGGGCGCGGGTCGCGGCCGGGCTTGTCGAGTTCCTTCAGGATGTCCTGCACGGTGGGCAGGCCGAAGCGTTCGTCGGTGTAGCGCTCGGCCTTCAACTGGCCGATGGCGCGGGCGTCGCCCATCAGGTCACGGACGTTCTTCCGGATGTCGGCGAGGATGCGTTCGACCACCGGATAGGCTTCCGGGTGCACCGCCGAGGCGTCGAGCGGGTTGCTGCCGTTGGTGATGCGCAGGAAGCCGGCGGCCTGCTCGAAGGTCTTGGGGCCGAGGCGCGGCACGTCGAGCAGCGCGGCGCGGCTCGGGAAGGGGCCGTTGGCGTCCCGGTGGGCGACGATGTTGGCGGCCAGCGTGGCGTTGAGGCCGGAGATGCGGGTCAGCAGCGCCACCGACGCCATGTTCACGTCCACGCCGACGGCGTTCACGCAGTCTTCGACCACCGAATCCAGCGCGCGGGCCAGGCGGGTCTGATTGACGTCATGCTGGTACTGGCCGACGCCGATGGACTTGGGATCGATCTTGACCAGCTCGGCCAGCGGATCCTGCAGGCGACGGGCGATGGAGACGGCGCCGCGCAGGCTGACGTCCAGGTCGGGGAATTCCTTGGCGGCCAGTTCGGAGGCCGAGTACACCGAGGCACCGGCTTCCGAGACGACGATCTTGGTCATGTGCAGCTCGGGGCGCAGCTTGATCAGATCGGCGGCGAGCTTGTCGGTCTCGCGGCTTGCGGTGCCGTTGCCGATGGCGATCAGCGACACGTTGTGCTTCTCGCACAGCTTCGACAGCGTGTGCAGGCTGCCGTCCCAGTCGCGGCGCGGCTCGTGGGGGTAGATGGTGGCGGTGTCGAGGAGCTTACCGGTCTGGTCGACGATGGCCACCTTGACGCCGGTGCGCAGGCCAGGGTCGAGGCCCAGCGTGGCGCGGGCGCCGGCGGGGGCGGCGAGCAGCAGATCCTTCAGGTTGCGGCCGAAGACGCGGATGGCTTCTTCTTCCGCCTGTTCGCGCAGCTGGCCGAGCAGTTCGAGTTCCAGGTGCAGGGAAATCTTGACGCTCCACGCCCAGCGCACGGTTTCGCGCAGCCAGGCGTCGGCGGCGCGGCCCTGGTCCTTGACGCCGAAGTGGCCGGCGATGCGCCCTTCGCAGGGGTTGGGACCGGGCGTGCTGCCGTCGGTGGGGTCGGAGTCGAGGGCCAGTTGCAGGCGCAGGAAGCCTTCGTTGCGGCCGCGGAACAGGGCCAGTGCCCGGTGGGAGGGCACGGTGCCGATGGCCTCACGAAAGTCGAACCAGTCGCGGAACTTCGCGGCGGCCGGGTCGTTCTCCTTGTCGGCGATCACCGTCGAGGCGACGACGCCGTGGTCCTGCAGGTATTCGCGCAGCTTGCCGATCAGTTCGGCGTCCTCGGCGAAGCGTTCCATCAGGATCTGGCGGGCGCCGTCGAGCACCGACTTGGTGTCGGCAAAGCCGGCTTCGGCATTGAAATAGGCGGCGGCCTCGGTTTCCGGCACCAGGGTCGGGTCGGCCAGCAGTGCATTGGCGAGGGGTTCGATGCCGGCTTCGCGGGCGATCTGGGCCTTGGTGCGGCGCTTCTGCTTGTAGGGCAGGTAGAGGTCTTCGAGGCGCTGCTTGGTTTCGGCGTTCTCGATGGCTTCACGCAGGGCGGGATCGAGCTTGCCCTGTTCGTCGATGCTGGCGATCACCGCGGCGCGGCGGTCTTCCAGTTCGCGCAGGTAGCCGAGGCGTTCTTCGAGGTTGCGCAGTTGGGTATCGTCCAGGCCGCCGGTCACTTCTTTACGGTAGCGGGCCACGAAGGGCACGGTGGCGCCTTCGTCGAGAAGCTGCACGGCAGCGAAAACCTGACGGGGCTGTACACCTAGTTCGGCGGCAATGCGTTGTTCGATCGGCAGAAGCATGGACGGGGGAAGGCCTCAAAAAGGGCGCATGGTGCAGAAAGGCAGCCGCGCCTGCAAGTCCGTAGCCGGTGGAGTTTCCGGTAAAATCTCACGATTATCCATGTCGCGCAGACTGCCGTTTTCGCGTACATCCAGTCGGGGAGCCCCTTGGGGCGGCCCGACACAGCAGCAGGAGAGCACACCGCATGAATCCCAAGATTGCCGCGCTGACACTGGCGCTGGGCCTGATGATGGCCGGAGGCGAAGCCTCTGCCGCCCATCACCAGGCCAAGGCCGGTGCTCACAAGGCAGCTCCGGCGTCCAAGCCGGAGGCCAAAAAGACCGCCAAGGTCGGAAAGTCTTCCGAGTCCAAGGCCAGCGCATCCAAAAAGACCTCTTCGGCCAAGTCCGCCTCGGGCAAGGCTGCCAAGACCGAAACGCCGCGCCATGCCGTGAAGGCCGGCAAGGCCGGTCGCCATGACAAAGCCGCGGTTGCCGAGAAAGGCGGCAAGGCGGGCAAGGGAAAGGGCAAGGCCGAGCGTAATGACCGCCGCCATCACGGCAAGGCGGCCCGGGAGGAGCGGACGCCGCAGGTCGCTGCTCCCCTTTCGCCGGATGCCAAAGCGGCTGCCAAGGCTGCCGCGCTTAAGACCGTCGAGTCCCGCGTCGAGCCGCCGAAGCCGCCTAGCCGCAGCCATGGCCGCGCCATCGGGCGGGAGGCCTATGCGCCGATGACGGGCCGCGAAGCGCTGGGGCGTGAGGCCTTCACGCCGAATTCGGCGCCGCTGCCGCCGGCGGAGCGCCGTGCGGCGATTCCGGTGCCGCCGCCAGCCGTGGCCGGCGGGCGTCAGACCATGGTGATTCCGCCGCCGGTGATCAGTGCGCCGTCGGCTCCGGCAGTCCAGGCCGTGGTGCCGCAAGCCCACGCCGTTCGAGCTCCGTCGGCGGTCTCGACGGCCGGCATGTCGGCGGCTGAAGCCGCTGCCGCGGCGGCTGCGGCGGTCAATGCGCAGTCCGCTCCTGAACCTGCTCCCGCCCCGGCTCCGCGTCCGGCGGCCACGTCGCCAGCGCCCGTAAGCACGCCGCTCGCTCCGGTGCCGGGCGCCTCTGCGTCGTCCGGCAATGTACCGCTGGCTGTGACGACGCCGACGCCCTCACGCCCGGCGCGTGGGGCTTCGCGGGCCTATGCGATGGACGGTGCGACCTTCTACCAGGGTGGTCGCAAGATCCGGGTCCAGGGGCTGGATTCACGTGAGCCGGGCATGACGTCCGAGCATGCTACGCAGCGCCTGCAACGGGCGCTGGATGCGGGCAGCGTGACAGTGGAACCAGTGGAGATGGATGGTTCCGGCCATACCGTCGCCATCGTCCGCGTTAATGGCCGCAACGTGGCCGACACGGTGCGTGCAGCCAACTGAGCGTCCCCAGGGCTGGGCGTTGCCCGGCCCATCCCGTGGGGGCAAGGAAGCCGGGGGCTGCCCGACGTTTCCTTGAGGTTGTTTCTTACATGGCGATGAGGGTCTGCCGGCCCCACCAGTTGGCGCCGGCAGCCAGTTCGACAGGCTCCTTCACCGCGGCGGCTTCGACGCACAGCATGCGGCGGAAGCCGTCGGCAGGCATGTCGGCGAGAGCCGCGCACTTTTCCTCCCACGGATTCCAGATCACCACATCGGGGAAGTTCTCGGTGTGGATGCCCATCGCCCGGTGATTCTCCCGTACCAGCAGCGTACGCGGCGCGCCGTGATACACGCGGTCGACTTCGCTGTCGATGGCGAGGCCGACGCCGGTTTCCTTCTTGATCCGGTCGCCGTCGGCGCTGTCCCGGTATTCCAGCCCGCGCAGGCCGTCGACGCTGAGGGCCTCCACTTCGCGCACCTTCAGGTAGGTGTGCAGGGCGGCGGTGAAGCTGAACGGCGTGTCGCCGGTGTTCTCCACTTCCAGTTCCATGTCGAGGCGGTCGCCGCCAATGGAGATGCTCATCTCGGTGGCGAAGGCGTGAGGCCACAAGGCGCGGGTGGCTTCGTCGTCGGCGAGGCGCAGCGTGGCGACGGCGTAGTCCTTGCCGGCGCGGGTGCTGGTGACTTCCCAGAGGCGGTTGCGGGCAAAGCCGTGCTTGGGCAGGGGGCCGAGGCCGGCGAACTGGGGGAAGCACACCGGCACGCCGCCGCGGATGGCGGTGGCGCCGTCAAAAACCGCCTTGGGGCTGAGGTAGAGACGGTCTTCGCCGCCGGCGGGTGTCCAGGACAGCACATGGGCGCCGAACAGGGAGATCAGGGCGACAGCGCCGTCCGGCGTCTGCAGCTTGAGCACGGGCTGGCCGTGCAATTCGGCGGTTTCGATCTGGTCGGTCATCTTTCGCGGGCCGGCCCCATCAGGCCGGCGCTTGAGTGTTACAGAGGGCGCGATGATAACGCGACGACTTCCTGATGGCGGAAGCAGTCGGTGGTGTGGTCGTTGACCATGCCGGCGGCCTGCATGAAGGCGTAGCAGATGGTTGTGCCGACGAAGCGGAAGCCGCGCTTCTTGAGCGCCTTGCTGAGCTGGTCGGACAGCGGCGTGCTGGCCTGGGCGTCGGCGAGGCTGCGCAGGCTGTTGTGGATCGGCTGGCCATCCACGAAGCGCCACAGCCAGGCGTCGAAGCTGCCGAACTCGGCCTGGATTTCCAGGAACGCGCGGGCGTTGTCGATGGTGGAGGCGACCTTCAGGCGGTTGCGGACGATGCCCGGGTTGGCGAGGAGGGCGGCCTGGTCGGCTTCGGTGAAGTGGGCCACGACGGCCGGGTCGAAGCCGGCGAAGGCCTGGCGGTAGTTCTCGCGCTTGCGCAGCACGGTGATCCACGATAGCCCGGCCTGGGCGCCTTCGAGGGTCAGGAGCTCGAACAGGGCGCGGTCGTCGTGCAGCGGCACGCCCCATTCCTCGTCGTGGTAGGCCTGGTACAGGGGGGCGTCCCCGCACCAGGCGCAGCGGACGGGTTGGTTGGTGTTGTTCATCCTCAGCCCTGCAGGGTCAGGATGCCGTGCTTGACGGTGTTGTCTTCCGGGTCGTTGGTCAGCACGAAGCCCAGGCTGGCGACGAATTTCAGCATGCGTTCATTGTTCGACAGGAAGATCCCGGTCATCGCGTGCAGGCCGCGGTTGCGCGCGGTTTCGATCAGCACGCCCATCAGGCGCCGGGCGAGGCCGCGGTGCTGCCAGTCCTCGGCGACGACGATCGCAAATTCACAGGTTTCGCCATCCGGATTGACCGCGTAACGGGTCACGCCGATTTCCACTTCGACGCCGTCTTCCTCGATGGTGGCGACGAAGGCCATTTCCCGGTCGTAGTCGATCTGCGTGAGGCGGGCGACCATCGCCGGCGGCATCTCGCGCAGGGTGTTCATGAAGCGCAGGTACTTGGTCTCCGGTGACAGCTTGCGCACGAACTCGATTTCCAGATCCGCATCTTCGGGCTTGATCGGCCGCACGGTGATCTCGCCCTCCGGCATCGAGATCTTGGTGATCAGGTGCGACGGATAGGGGTGGATCGCCATGTGGTCGTAGCGGTCGGCGGTGGGGGCGATGTTGTCCACCACGATGCGCGCGTCGACGGCGACGGCGCCGTGCTCGTCCACGATCAGCGGGTTGATGTCCATCACGCGGATCCACGGCAGTTCGCAGACCATTTCGGAGATGCGCAGCAGCACGAACTCCAGCGACTCCATATTGATCGGCGGCATGTTGCGGTATTCGCCAAGCAGCGTGGAGACGCGGGTGGACTTGATCAGATCCTTGACCAGGTAATTGTTGAGCGGCGGCAGGGCTACCGCGCGGTCGGCCTGGATCTCGACGTGGGCGCCGCCTTCGCCGAAGGTGATCACCGGCCCGAAGATCGGGTCGCGGAAGGCGCCGACCATCAGCTCGCGGCCGTAGGGCTTGATGACCATCGGTTCGATGGCAACCCCGTTGATGATGGCGTCGGGGCGCTTGCGCTTCACTTCCTCAAGGATCTCCTGGTAGGCGGAGCGCACGGCGGCGAGGCCGCTGAGGTTGAGGCGCACGCCGCCGGTGTCGGCCTTGTGGGTGATCGACGGGGAGTCGATCTTCATGGCGACCGGCAGGCCCAGTTCTTCGGCCAGCACCATTGCCTCGGTGGCGGAGCGGGCGACGACAGTCTGCGCGATAGGGATCCGGAAGGCAGCCAGCAGGGCCTTGGACTCCATCTCGTTGAGGTTCTTGCGGCGTTCGGACAGGGCCGTTTCGATGACCAGGCGGGCGCTTTCCACCGACGGCGGGTTGAGGTCGGAGGACAGGGAGCTCGGCGTCTGAACCAGCAGTTTCTGGTTGCGGTAGTAGGCCGAGATGTGGCCGAACAGCTCGACCGCCGGTTCCGGCGTTCGGAAGGTGGGAATGCCGGCTGTCTCGAACAGCTTGCGCCCCTCACGGACTTGCTCCTCGCCCATCCAGCAGGTGAACACCGGTTTGTCGGCAGCCCGTTCGATCTCGATGACCTTTTGCGCGACTTCGGTGGGGCGGGCCATGGCCTGGGGGGTCAGGATGGTCAGCACGCCTTCCACGTTCTCGTCGGCCAGCACGATGTCGAGAGTCTTGCTGTAACGCTCCGGGTCGGCGTCACCGATGATGTCCACCGGATTGCAGTGGGACCAGTTGGCCGGCAGGATTTCGTTGAGCTTGGCAATCGTGCCATCGGACAGCGTGGCCAGCGGGATGCGCAGGTCGGCGGCGCGGTCGGCGGCCATCACGCCGGGGCCGCCGCCGTTGGTGATCACGGCCAGGCGGTTGCCGCGCGGGCGGAAGTGGGAGAACAGCGCGTTGGCGGCGGCGAACAGCTGGCCCATGTTGTACAGGCGGATCACGCCGGCGCGGCGCAGGGCGGCGTCGAACACCGCGTCCTCGCCGACCGTGGCGCCGGAGTGCAGCAGCGCGGCGTGGGAGCCGGCCGGGTGGCGACCGACCTTGATCAGCAGCACCGGCTTGACGCGGGCCGCGGCGCGTAGCGCACTGACGAAGCGGCGCGCGTCCTTGATGCCTTCTACATATAGGAAGATGCTCTCGGTGCGGGCGTCCGAGACCATGAATTCGAGGACCTCACCGAAATCGATGTCGACCGAGGTGCCGAGGGATACGACGGACGAGAAGCCGACGTTGTTGGGCCGCGCCCAGTCGAGAATCGCTGAACAGAGTGCGCCGGACTGGGAGATCAGGCCGATCGACCCCTTGATGGCGCCGCCGTGGGCGAAGCTGGCGTTGAGGCCGAGTTCGGGGCGCAGCACGCCCAGACAGTTGGGGCCAAGCAGGCGGATGCGGTGGCGGCGGGCGTTTTCGACCGTGTTCTTCTCGAGCATGCGGCCACGCGGCCCGGCGTCGGAGAAGCCTGACGGCAGCACCACCACGGATTTGCAGCCGGCGCGCCCACAGGCGTCGACGATGGCCGGCACGCGGTCGGCCTTGGTGGTGATGACGGCCAGGTCGAGGCGCTGGGGGATGTCCTCGACGCTCTTGTAACAGGGGACGCCCAGCACTTGGTCGTACTTGGGATTGACGGTGAACAGCTTGCCCTTGAAGCCGGCCTCCAGCATGTTGCGGACGAGGATGTTGCCGAGGGACAGCTCTCTTTCGCTGGCGCCGATGATGGCCACGGAGCGGGGCTCGAAGAGGGGCGTGAGGTAGTGCTGTTCGTTCATGATGGGTACTCGGGTGAGTGCGAATCGTGCGGCTATTGGGTTGCCGTTGCCACGGGGCTTCGGGGCGTCTGGGGCCGGGCCGGATTTTACCCTGCGAGGGGGATCCTGGTATTGGTAATCCTACTGATTTATTGCGTTGCACAACGAAAGCTGTGATCTAGGTCAATTTGTGTGAATTCAATTTGTTGCGCGCATGCAACGCTTACCCGGAAGGCATGCGTTCGGGTGGGCGCGCGAGGAGGTGATGCATCGTGACCTGAAGCGTCCCGCAGGCACGAATTTCGTCGAACATGAAAATTCGTGCCAATTTTATTTGACGAGCTTTCGATTGGTGTGTAATATTCGCGGCTCTCGGGGTGTAGCGCAGTCCGGTAGCGCGCTTGCTTTGGGAGCAAGATGTCGGGAGTTCGAATCTCTCCACCCCGACCAAAGCTTGACCCGGGTGCCCACGGCGAACTGCCCGTAGCTCAACTGGATAGAGCACCGGCCTTCTAAGCCGGGGGTTACAGGTTCGATTCCTGTCGGGCAGGCTCTTTAAAAGGTTCTAGATCGGCGATTTCGATCGGCGGTCATCAGTGGCGGCATTAGCTCAGTTGGTAGAGCACTGGATTGTGATTCCAGGTGTCACCGGTTCGAAACCGGTATGTCGCCCCAAGTACAAGAAAACCCGCTGATTCGTCAGCGGGTTTTCTCGTTTACGGCGCCGGCGGCGTGACGTTGGGGTGGTGCCGTCTTTTCCGCATCGAATGGCTCAAGCCGATTGCATCTTCGCCGTTAATCAGCCACCACTGTTTGCCTGCTCCAGAGAGTCCACATGAATGCGCCAGAACCGAATTTTCACGGGATTGCTCCGCGGACCGGCGAGCTTGCCCGTATCGTCCGGGTCAATGAGGAGATCAAGGCCATCGTGGCGACGGCCTTCCGCATCAATCTGATGGCCCTCAATGCGATCTTTCTCGCCAAGCGGGCGGGTAATGCGGCGCTCGGGTTCGGTGTGCTGTCCAACGAGTTGCGGCGCTTCGCCCAGGATCTGACCCGCCACATGGCATCCCTGAGGGAAATGACTTCCGGCTCGGTCGGGAGTGTCACCGGTGTCGTGCAGCAGCAGCGCATTGCAGCGATTCTGGCGGAGGCCTTGAGGCTCAGCGGTGAGGGCGTGCCGGGTGCGCGGGAGGCTCGCAGGCGTGGCGCCACGCGGCTTGCTGAACAGCAGGTGCGCCTGCGTTCCCTCGATCTGCGTTTGCGCGCGGCGGTCGAGGAAACCCAGCAATTGGTCGAACTGGGCGGTGTGCTGGCTCGTTCGGCGAAGATCGAGGCGGCCTATGGCGGCAGCTTCAGTGCGGCATTGATGCAGGTCTCGACGGATTTTGCCGAGGTGATCGCGCAGATCAAGCGATCCCTCGAAGTTCTCGGCAAGGAACGCCTCGTAAAGGATTAGGAAACCCATGAAACAGGCCCATTGCATCTACCAAGACGAGGAACATCGCTGGCTGGCGATCGCGCGGGATACCACCAAGCCTGGTTACATCATCGATACCAATGAATATGTGGTCGTTCACGGGGAGGAGGCCCTGCTGTGCGATCCGGGTGGGATCGAGATCTTTCCGTCGGTATTCTCCGCGTTGTCGGCGGAGTGCGATCCGACACGCCTGGCGGGTATCTTCGCGTCCCATCAGGATCCGGACATCATTTCCTCGCTGGCCTTGTGGCTGGAGTTCAAGCCCGACCTGAAGTGCTATACGAGTTGGTTGTGGCAGAGTTTTCTGCCCCATTTCGGCGGGCAGGATTCGACCTTCGTGCCGATCCCCGATTCGGGCATGACGATCCGTCTCGATGGTCTTGAGCTGCAGGCGATTCCGGCCCATTACCTGCACTCGTCGGGCAATTTCCATCTGTACGATCCAAAGGCCAAGATCCTGTTCTCGGGCGATGTCGGTGCAGCCCTGTTGCCGGCGGATCATAACGAGCTGTATGTGCAGGACTTCTCCCGCCACATCCGCCATGCGGAAGGTTTTCACAAGCGCTGGATGGGCTCGGACCGGGCCAAGCGCGACTGGTGCGAGCGCGTCTCCCGCCTGGAGATCGACATGCTGGTGCCGCAGCATGGGGCCATTTACCAGGGGGCGGACGTGCAGCGATTCATTAACTGGTTCGCTGCACTGGAAGTGGGCGTGCTGCGCAGCTAAAGTGTTGCGGCCCCGTTCTTGCGGGGCCCGCCGGCAGCCCGGAGCTTTGCCGCGGAACGATGGAGGCGCGGCATGTATCTGGCTCTCAAGCATTTCCACATCACCTGCGTGGTGCTCAGCGGTTGCGGCTTCGCATTGCGGGGCTGGTGGTCGTTCAGCGGCTCGCCGCTATTGCGGGCGCGTCTGACCCGGGTGCTGCCCCATGTTGTCGATTCCTGCCTGCTGGGTAGTGCGCTCGGCCTGGCCTGGATGGCTGCCCAATACCCCTTTGTGCATGCCTGGTTGACGGCCAAGGTGCTGGGCTTGCTCGTCTATATCGGGCTGGGGAGTGTTGCGCTGAAGGCGGCGCGACCGCGTGCGCAACGCGCCGCGGCCTACGTGGGCGCGCTGGCGACGCTGTCGTGGATCGTGTCGGTGGCGGTCAGCAAGGATCCGCTCGGCTGGCTGGCCTGGCTGTGAGGCCGGGTGCCGGCGGCGCTCAGGCGGCGTGGTGGTTGAGCAGGCGCTTCAGGCCCGGCGTGTCGAGAATGCGGATGTGCTTCTGCTGGACGGCGACCAGGCCTTCTTCCTGGAAGCGGGAGAAGGCGCGGGATACCGTCTCGAGCTTGAGGCCCAGGTAGGAGCCGATCTCGTCGCGGGTCATGCGCAGGTGGAATTCCGACGGCGAGAAGCCCCGTGCGGTGAAGCGCTGGGACATGTTCAGCAGAAAGGCCGCCAGCCGCTCTTCTGCGCGCATCGAGCCGAGCAGCATCATCACGCCGTGGTCGCGGACGATCTCGCGGCTCATGATCTTGTGGAACTGGTGCTGCAGGCTCTCTACTTCCCGTGACAGCTCTTCGAGCCGGTTGAAGGGGATTACGCAGACTTCGCTGTCTTCCAATGCGATGGCGTTGCAGGAATGGTGCTCGGTGCTGATGCCGTCTAGGCCCAGGACTTCGCCGGTCATCTGGAAGCCGGTCACCTGGTCGCGGCCGTCCTCAAGGATCACGTCGGTCTTGAACGAGCCGGCGCGGATTGCGTAGATCGCCTCGAAGTTGTCGCCGGAGCGGTAGAGGTGCTGCTGCCGCTTGATCTTGCGGCGGCTGCCGACGAGCTCGTCGAGCTGGTCGATCTCATTGGGGTCGAGGCCGAAGGGAAGACACAATTCCCGCAGGTTGCACTGGGAACACGCGACCTTGATGTCCACGACCGTCACCGGAATCACCGATTTCATCTGCACGCGCAATCACCTGAACTGGATGGTTTTACCAACGTTTGGAGCCCTTTGATCCACGTCAATACTGTTTTGGATCGATTCTGCGATTGTTCAGCGCAACCAACAGAAGTGCACCATGAACACGACACAAAAAGACCTGATATTCGATCCCGAGCTCATTCGCAAGTTTGATGTGAATGGCCCGAGGTATACGTCGTACCCGACCGCTGACCGCTTCGTCGAGGCGTTCAACTCCGATGCCCTGGAGCACTGGCTCGGGAGGCGCACTGTCGGCGGAATCGGCAAACCGCTCTCATTATACTTCCACATCCCCTTCTGCAATACGATCTGCTACTACTGCGCGTGCAACAAGATCATCACCAAGGATCACGGTCGCTCCGCCAAGTATCTGGATTATCTCGAAAAGGAAGTGGACATGCAGGCGGCCAAGCTCGACGGGCCGCGGGAAGTGCTGCAATTGCACCTGGGCGGCGGCACGCCGACCTTCCTGTCCCACGACGAACTGCGCCGCCTGATGGGCATGGTCCGCAAGCACTTCACGCTGGTGCCGGACGGTGAGTATTCCATCGAGGTGGACCCGCGCAAGGTGGACGAAGCCACCGTTGCGTTGCTGGCCGAGCTGGGCTTCAACCGCATGAGCGTCGGCATTCAGGATTTCAATCCGGACGTGCAGAAGGCGGTCAACCGCGTCCAGAGCGAGGAAGAAACCAAGCTGGTGATCGACGCGGCGCGGGCCCATGGCTTCAAGTCGGTCAGCGTGGACCTGATCTACGGCCTGCCCAAGCAGAACGTGATCAGCTTCAACCGCACCCTCGAGCAGATTCTGGCGCTGTCGCCGGATCGCCTGTCGATCTACAACTACGCGCACCTGCCGAGCTTGTTCAAGCCCCAGCGCCGCATCATCGACGCGCAGCTGCCGTCCGGCGAGACCAAGCTGCAGATCCTGCAGCTGGCGATCCGCCGCCTGACCGAGGCGGGCTACGTGTATATCGGCATGGACCACTTCGCCAAGCCGGACGACGAGCTGACCACGGCTCAGCGCCAGGGGCGCCTGCACCGCAACTTCCAGGGTTACTCCACCTACGCGGAGTGCGATCTGCTGGCCTTCGGCGTGTCGGCGATCGGCAAGGTCGGCCCGACCTACGCGCAGAACGTGAAGACCCTCGACGAGTACTACGACATCATCGACACTGGCCGCCTGCCGGTGCTGCGCGGCATCGAGCTGACGCCGGACGACCTGCTGCGGCGGGCGATCATCCAGGCGCTGATGTGCCACTTCGAGCTGTCCATAGAGTCCATCGAGATTGCTCACTTGATCGACTTCAACAAGTATTTCGCCGCAGAACTCGCCGACTTGCGCGAGATGGAGAAGGGCGGCTTGCTGAAGATCGACAAGCAGTGGATCACCGTGCTGCCGGCCGGCCGCATGCTGGTGCGGGCGATTGCGATGGTCTTTGACAAGTACCTGCGCGCCGACCGGGAGCGCACCCGTTACTCGAAGGTGATCTGAACTTCCGGCCGGCTGGCCGCTCCGAGGTGGGCGGGCTAGAATGCCGGGCCAAGTGTTGGAACGCGCCCCGTGTTGCCCACGGGGCGTTTTTGTTTGTCCAGGTTGAATCTCCATGCCCGAAACCGGCTATTTCGCAGTCTTCCTCATCGGCTTGCTCGGCGGCACCCACTGTGTCGGCATGTGCGGCGGCATCGTCAGCGCGCTGACCGTGCAGTTGCCCGGCCAGCGGCGCAGTGACTGGCCCCTGCACCTGGCCTACAACGTCGGGCGGATCAGCAGCTATACGCTGGCCGGTGCGGCGATGGGGGCGATCGGTACGGTCGGGCTGCTGTTCAACAACATCCTGCCGATCCAGCTGGTTCTGTACGTGGCCGCCAACCTGATGCTGGTGGCGCTTGGGCTCTACCTGACCGGTTTCACGCGGGCCTTGTCTGGTGTCGAGCAACTCGGCCACAAGCTGTGGGCGCGCATCCAGCCGCTGACCCGGCGCTTCCTGCCGGCGCGCAGCGTGAGCCAGGCCCTTCCCCTTGGCCTGCTGTGGGGTTTTTTGCCCTGTGGCCTGGTCTATAGCGTGCTGGCGACGGCGCTGGTGACCGGCTCGGCGGAGCGCGGTGCGGGGTTGATGCTGGCTTTCGGCCTTGGCACGCTGCCCAACCTGTTGCTCGCTGGCATGCTGCTCAAGCGGCTGCGCGATGTGGTGCGGAACCGGGCGGTGCGCACGGGGTCTGGATTGGTGGTGCTGGCCTTCGGCGTGTATGGGCTGGTGACGACGCCTACCCTCGGCAGCAATCTGTGGAATGGCGTGGTCTGCCATTTCTGAGTCTTTTTCTGGAAGGCGGAGCGAATCATGAAAATCCTGCTGGCCGTAGATGATTCTCCGGTTGCCCAGCGCGTCGTCGATCAGGTGATCGCGCTGGCGGACCAACTGAAGAGCGTGCCGGATGTGCATGTGCTGTACGTGCATCCGCCGATTCCCATCGAATTTGCGACCCGCCATGTGGCCCGCGAAGCCCTGGATGCCTATTACCGCGACGAAGGCGAGGGCGTGCTCAAGGCGCCGATGGCCCGCCTGAAGGCGGCGGGGTTGCCGGTGACGCCGCATATCCTCGTGGGTCAGCCGGCAGATGTGGTGCTCCATCAGGCGACCGTGCTGGAGTGCGATTACCTGTGCCTCGGTCGGCACGGCCGAGGCGTGGTGGCGGATCTGTTCGTCGGCTCGGTGGCGACGCGGGTGCTGCAGCGGGCCACGCTGCCCGTGCTGCTGGTGGGCTGAGGGAGGCAGGCCATGGGGAACGAGTCCGGTATGCGTTATGACCTGCCGGTCTCCGGAATGAGCTGCGCGGCCTGCGCGACGCGGCTCGAAAAGGTACTCAACCGATTGCCCGGTATCAGCGCCGAGGTCAATTTCGGCACTGGCAAGGCGCGGTTGGCCGCCGGGCCCGATGGAGCCGGTGCTCCGGACATTTTGGCGGCGATCCGCAAGGCCGGTTTCGATGTGGCGCCGCAGACGCTGCAGTTGAGCCTGTCCGGCATGAGCTGTGCCGCCTGCGCGGCGCGTATCGAGAAGGTCGTCAATCGCCTGCCCGGCGTGGAGGGCAGCGTCAATTTCGCCGCAGAAACCGCGCGCGTCCGCTATGTGCCGGGGCTCTCCGAGCCGGGAGCCATCATCGCGGCGATCCACAAGGCCGGCTTCACTGCGACCCCCGTTATCGCCCGCGACCGCGAGGCCGACAAGCAGCGCAAGGAGGCCGAGTTCCGCGCCGAGCTGCGGCTGTTCTGGATCTCGGCGCTGCTTAGCGCGCCTTTCCTGGTCCAGATGATCGGCATGTTCTCCGGTGGGCTGGACGCCTCGGCCCACCACGCGGAGTGGCTGCAGGGCTTGCTGGCGACGCCGGTGCAGTTCTGGATCGGGCGACGTTTCTACAAGGGCGCGTGGTCATCCCTGCGCGGCGGCGGCGCCAACATGGACGTGCTGGTGGCGCTGGGTACCAGCGTCGCGTACTTCTTCAGCCTGGTGGTGGTGATGTTCGACCGCCATGATCTGCATGTTTATTTCGAGGCCTCGGCCAGCATCATCACGCTGGTGCTGCTCGGCAAGCTGCTGGAAGCGCGGGCACGGGCGCGCACGTCGGCGGCCATCGAGGCGCTGCTGCGCCTGCAGCCGCCTACCGCCTGGGTCGAGCAGGATGGCGCGCTGCAGGAGGTTCCGGTTGAGCGCGTCATGGCGGGCATGGTCTTCGTGCTGCGTGCCGGCGATTCGGTGCCGGTGGATGGTGAGGTGCTGAGCGGCGAGTCGTCTGCCGATGAGGCGATGCTGACCGGCGAGAGTGTGCCGGTGCCCAAGAAGGCCGGCGACAAGGTCTTCGCGGCGACGGTCAATGGCGATGGCGTGCTGCGCTGTCGGGCCACCGGCGTCGGCACCGAGACGCTGCTCGCCGGTATCGTGCGTCTCGTCGAGCAGGCCCAGGGCGGCAAGCCGGCGGTGCAGAAGTTGGCCGACCGCATCGCCGCGATCTTTGTGCCGACGGTGGTGGCGATCGCCACGCTGACCTTTGTGGCGTGGTGGTGGCTGGGCGGCGAGCTGGCGCCGGCCCTCGTCAATGCGGTGGCGGTGCTGGTGATTGCCTGCCCCTGCGCGCTGGGCCTGGCGACGCCGACCGCGGTGATGGTCGGGACCGGGCAGGGCGCCCGTGCCGGCATCCTGGTGCGCAACGCCGAGGCGCTGGAGCTGGCCGAGAAGATTGCCGTGCTGGCGGTGGACAAGACCGGAACGCTGACCGAGGGACGCCCGGCAGTGCTGGATGTTCGCCCGCTGGAAGGCGTGGCGGCGAACGACTTGCTGGCTGTCGCGGCGGCGGTCGAGCAGGCTAGCCACCATCCGCTGGCGAAAGCCATCGTCGATGCGGCGCAGGCAGCCGGCCTGCAGTGGAGCCTGGCCGATGCGGTACGGACGAGCGGCGGCAAAGGTGTCAGCGGTCGTGTCGATGGGCGCGAAGTATGGATCGGCTCGCCGGACTTCCTGGCCGGGCAGGGGGCAGAGCTGCCGGCCAAGGTGCTGCAGCCCCTGCTCGATGCGGCCTTGACGCCGGTGTGTGTGGCCGTCGATGGGCGGCCGTGGGGCGCGCTGGGTCTCGCCGATCCGCTGCGTGCCGGTTCCAAGGCTGCGGTGGCGCGCCTGCAGGCGCTCGGCGTGCGGGTCGTGATGCTGACCGGCGATCATCCGGCGGTGGCGGCGCGCATCGCGGCGGAAGCCGGTATTTCGGAATACAAGGCCCAGGTGCTGCCGGGCGAAAAGGCTGCGGCGGTGGAGGCCCTGCGTAGTGGTGGCCGCGTGGCGATGGTCGGTGATGGCATCAACGATGCGCCGGCGCTGGCGGCGGCGGACGTGTCCTTCGCGATTGGCGCCGGCTCCGACGTGGCCATCGAGGCCGCCGACCTGACTCTGGTGCGCAACGACCTGAACAGCGTGGCCGACGCGATCTCCCTGTCGCGGACGACGCTCGGGAAGATCCGCCAGAACCTGTTCTTTGCCTTCATCTACAACGTGCTGGGCATTCCTGCCGCGGCGCTGGGCCTGCTCAATCCGGTGATCGCCGGTGCGGCGATGGCCATGAGTTCGGTGTCGGTGGTCAGCAACTCCCTGTTGCTGCGGCGCTGGCGCCCGGGAAAAACCGACTGAAAGGAAAAACGATGGAAGACATGGTGATCAAGGTCGGCGGCATGAGCTGCCAGGGCTGTGTGAAGAACGTGACCGGCGCGCTGTCCGCGACGCCGGGCGTGGCCAGCGTGGAGGTTTCCCTGGAGCAGGGCGAGGCGCGTGTCAGCTACGACCCGGCCAAGGTGTCGGCCAACGCGCTGCGCACGGTGATCGAGGATGCCGGCTTCGACTCGGATTGAGTGCTTTCTGTCATAAGGGTTTGTCCCAGCGTCACAAGGCTCACTTATAATGCCGAGCTGTCTTATATCTAATAACGGGAGGTAGTGATATGGGTTTCGATCAGGTCAAGGCTGGCAAGGATGTTCCGAACGACATCAACGTGATCATCGAGATCTCCGCTCAGGGCGATCCGATCAAGTTCGAAGTGGACAAGGACAGCGGCGCCGTCTTCGTTGACCGCTTCATGGGCACCTCCATGCGCTATCCGATCAACTACGGCTACGTGCCGCACACCGTTGCTGGCGACGGCGACCCGGTGGACGTGCTGGTCGTGACCCCCTTCCCGCTGCAGCCGGGCGTGGTCATCCGTGCCCGTCCCGTCGGCGTGCTGAAGATGGAAGATGAAGGCGGCGTGGATGCCAAGGTCGTCGCCGTGCCGGTGTCCAAGCTGACCCCGCTGTACGACAAGGTCCAGACCATCGACGACCTGCCCGAGCTGCTGATGAAGCAGACCGTGCATTTCTTCGAGCACTACAAGGATCTGGAGCCGGGCAAGTGGGTCAAGGTGACCGGCTGGGGCTCCGTCGAAGACGCCAAGAAGGAAATCCTCGACGGTCTGGCTGCTGCCGCCAAGTAAGCGCCTGCCTGCTGTGATGGACAAAGGCCCGCGTCATGCGGGCCTTTGTTTTTGGGGCTTTCGTTTGTCGTGATGCCCGTCAGACCGCCTGGCCGGCTGCGTAGCCCGAGGCCCAGGCCCACTGGAAGTTGTAACCGCCCAGGTGGCCGGTGACGTCCATGACTTCGCCGACGAAGTACAGGCCAGGCACTTTGCGCGCTTCCATGGTCTTCGACGACAGTTCCCGCGTGTCTACGCCGCCCAGTGTGACTTCCGCCTTGGCGTAGCCGAGGGTGCCGTTGGGCGTGATCGTCCAGCCGGCCAGCGCGGCGGCGATGGCGTCCAGCTCCTTCGGGTTGAACTGGTTGGCCGGGCGGTTCCAGCCGCGCTGCTCGCACCAGGCGTGGGCGAAGCGCTTGGGCAGGCGGTCGGCGAGCAGGTTGGAGAGCAGGGTCTTGCTGCGCGCCCGTTCGCCGAGCCAGGCGCGGACGTCTTCTGCCGGGAACAGGTTGACGACGACCTGCCGGCCGCCGTCGCTATCGCCGTAGTCCCGCGCCTGCCAGTAGGACGATACCTGCAGGATCACCGGGCCGGAGAGGCCGCGGTGGGTGAACAACAGGTTCTCGCGGAAGTGTCCGGCGCCGCACTCGGCGACGGCGTCGAAGGCCATGCCGGCTAGTTCCTTGTAGATGGCCAGTTCTTCCGGCGGCAGCGTCAGCGGTACCAGCGCCGGCTTGGGCGGCACGATGGCGAGGCCGAACTGCTCAGCGATCCGGTAGCCCAGCGGCGAGGCGCCGATTTTCGGGATCGACAGGCCTCCGGTGGCGATCACCAGGTTTTCGCAGCCGAAGTGGCCGTGGCTGGTGTCGAGCAGGAAGCGCGCCTCGGGCGTGCTGCCGGCCGTCACGCCGTTGAGCGTGTACGGCATCGCCCAGCGCACGTCGCCGTTTTCACATTCCGTGCGCAGCATGTCGATGATGTCCTGGGCCGAGTCGTCGCAGAACAGCTGGCCGTGTTCCCGCTCGTGCCAGGGGATGCCGTAGCGGGCCATCAGGTCGAGGAAGTCGGCGGGCGTGAAGCGGGCCAGCGCCGAGCGGCAGAATTGCGGGTTGCGCGACAGGTAGTTGGCGAGGCCGACCGTCAGGTTGGTGAAGTTGCAGCGGCCGCCGCCGGAGATGCGGATCTTCTCCGCGAGCTTGCTGGCGTGGTCGAGGATCAGCACGCGGCGGCCGCGCTGCCCGGCCTGGGCTGCGCACATCATGCCCGCCGCGCCGGCTCCGATCACGATGACGTCGAAGTGAGAGCCGGCTGCAGGTGGTTTGGTGTGCGGATTCATGGACTTGGCGAGCGAAGGTAAGGCCGGAAAGGGCGGGGAGGATAGACCCTGGCTTGCGCCAGGGCAAACACTGCTTACATCGTCATTTGCCTGAATGGCTTACGCTGCTAGGCTTGATGGATATTGAACGAAAAGCTCGCCTGCGCCATCCGCGCGGAGAACAAGGGACAAGAACATGATCGATAAGCTGCGCGCCGCCGGACGTCCGGCGAAATGGGCGCTGCGGGGGCTGGCGGCGGTGGCCCTGGTGGGCGTGGCGGGGTTCTGGATCGCCCCACCGCTGGTCAAATCGGTGGCCGAGAAGCAGCTCGGCGAGTTGCTGCATCGTCCGGTGACGATAGAGGGAGTCTCGATCAACCCCTACGCGCTGTCTGCCGAGGTGCGCGGCTTCCGCATGCTGGAGCCGGACGGCAAGAGCCCCGCGGCGAGCTTTGCGTCCCTGTACGTGAACCTGGAGGCGGAATCCCTGCTGCGTGGCGGCGTGGTGGTGGAGGAGGTGACGTTGGTCGAACCGACGGTCAGCGTGGTGCGCCTGGAAGGCCAGCGCTACAACTGGTCGGACGTCATCGACGAGATCCTCAACAAGCCCGACGACGGTTCCAAGACCCATTTCGCGGTGCATAACATCCGCGTCGAGAAGGGGCGTATCGATTTCGACGACCGTCCACTCAAGCAGAAGCAGGTGGTGTCTGATCTCAACCTGGGCGTGCCCTTTGTGTCCAACCTGCCGTCCCAGGTGGAGACCTTCGTCGAGCCGCTGCTGGCGCTGAAGGTGAATGGGGCGCCCTTTGTCGTGAAGGGCAAGTCCAAGCCGTTTTCCCTCAGCCGCGAGTCGGTGGTCGGCATCAAGTTCGATGGCTTCGACCTGACCCGCTACGTGGATTACCTGCCGGTAGAGAAGACCTTTCGCCTACCGAGTGCCAGGCTGTCGTCCGACCTGGAGCTGAGCTTCGCGCAGCCGGTGGGCCAGCCGCCCAGCGTGAGCGTCAAAGGCTCGGTCGGGCTGGACGGCGTCGAGGTGCAGCATGCCGACGGCCGACCGGCGATCAAGCTGGCGGCCGTGAAGGTTGGCATCGACAAGCTGGCGCCGCTGGCAAGGGAGGTGGCCATCGGCACGGTCTCCATCGAAGGGCCTGACGTGACGGTGGCGCGCCAGCGCGACGGGGCGATCAGCCTACTCGCGCTGTTGCCAAAACCGGTCGTCGCCCCGGCACCCAAAGCGCCAACGCCGACCGAGCCGCCGAAAGCCGCCGAGGACAAGCCCTTCGCGCTGACGCTGAACGAGCTCAAGCTCACTGGCGGACGCGTCGCCTTCAGCGACGATCTGCCCGCCGGCCCTTTCCGCAAGACGCTGCAGGACCTGCACGTTTCCCTGCGTAAGTTCAGCCTGGCCGGTGGTACGCCGGCGGAGCTGGAGGCCGGTTTTGCCACCGACGCGGGTGAGCATGTCGAGCACAAGGGCAGCGTGGACGTGGCGACCCTCAAGGCCTCCGGCACGCTGGAGCTGAGTGGACTCGACCTGGTCGGGCCGCGGCCGTATTACGCGCCTTTCCTGAAACAGGGCGAGGTGGCGTCCGGCAAGGTGGATGCACGCCTGGCTTATGATTTTGCACAGGAGTCCGGTGCGCCGAAGGTCCAGCTGAAGGCGGAGAGCGTCGCGCTGAAGGACCTGGGCGTGCGCCTGAAGGGCGACAAGACGCCGCTGGCCCGTGTCGGCCTGCTCGAACTGCGCGACACCGAGGTCGATACGGCCACGCGCCGCGTGATGGTTGGAGAAGTGCTCGGCAAGGCGACGCGTCTGGCCGTTGTGCGCGGCAAGGATGGCCACTTCAATGCCGAGCAGTTCGCCGCCGCCAGCGATGCACCGGCCGCCAAGACGTCGGCCGCGTCGGCGCGCAAGCATGCTGCAGTGCCCGCCAAGAAGGCGCCGGCCGGTCCCGACTGGCAGGTGAGCGTCAAGCACGTTGCCCTCGACGACTGGGGTGTGCGCCTGGAGGACCAGACTCTTTCGCCGTCCATCGTCTTCAACGCAGAGCCGCTGGCCATCAAGGTGGATGGCTTGTCCACCGCCAAGGGCAGCAAGGCCAGGGTGGATCTGCGGGCAGCGATCAACAAGCGCGGCAAGATCGGCGTGGCCGGCACGGTCGGCCTTGCGCCGCTGGCCGGCAGCCTGGATCTGGACCTGAAGGCGGTCGACCTGGCCATGCTGCAGCCTTACGTGACCGAGAAGGTGAAGATCGCGATCACCCGCGGCAATGTGACCTCCCGCGGCAAGCTGGCCTTCGAACTGCCGGCGGCTGGCGGCATGAAGGGCGGCTTCAAGGGCAATCTGACGGTGGGCGACTTTGCGTCGGTGGACAAGCTCAACGCCGCCGACTTCCTGCGCTGGAAGTCCTTGTACTTCGGCGGCGTGGACATCCGTCTGGCACCACTGGCGGTAGGCATCGACGACATCGCGCTGAGCGACTTCTACACCCGCCTGATCCTCGACGCCCAGGGCGGCCTCAACATCCGCGAGATCACCGCCCAGCGGGCGCAGGAGCAGAAGGACGAACAGGACGCGGTGAAGAAGGCCAACGGTGGCAAGCTGTCCGCGCCCGGCGTGGCGACGGCGCAGCTTCCGGCCGCTGCGCCGGCCGAGCCGTTGCCGCCCGTGTCGATCAAGCGGATCACGCTGCAGGGCGGCAACATCGCCTACAGCGACCGCTTCATCCGGCCCAACTACGACGCCAACCTGACCGGCATGGGCGGGCGCCTGGTCGGCCTGTCGTCCGACCCGGGCACGATCGCCGAGCTGGAGTTGCGCGGCAAGGTGGACAACGCGGCGCCGGTGGAGGTCGTAGGCAAGCTCAATCCCTTCCGCCAGGACAAGGCGCTGGACATCAAGGCCTCGGTGAAGGATTTCGAGCTGTCCGGCGTGTCCACCTACGCAGGCAAGTATGTCGGCTATGGCATCGAGAAGGGCAAGCTGTCGGCCACCGTCAATTACAAGATCGAGGACCGCAAGCTGACCGCCAGCAACCAGGTCTTCCTCGACCAGCTGACCTTCGGCGACAAGGTGGACAGCCCGGATGCCCTCAAGCTGCCGGTGCTGCTGGCGGTGTCGCTGCTGAAGAACAGCCGCGGCGAGATCGATCTGGACCTGCCGATCGGCGGTTCGCTGGACGATCCGCAGTTCAGCATCGGCGGCATCATCTGGAAGGTTCTCGTCAATCTGATCGGCAAGGCGATCACCTCGCCGTTCGCCTTGCTCGGTTCGATGTTCGGCGGCAACAGCGAGGAACTGGCCTGGCTGGAATTCGACCCCGGCTTCGCGCGCCTGCCCGACAGCGCCGAGCCCAAGCTGAAGGCCATCGCCAAGGCGATGACCGAGAAGACCGGCCTCAAGCTCGACATCGCTGGCCGCGTCGATCCACAGACCGACCGGGAGGGCCTGAAGCATGCGGTCATGCTCGGCAAGGTTGAGGCGCTGAAGATCAAGGACATGGCGAAGAAGGGCGAGTCGCTCGGCGAGGATGGCCGCGTGCATATCGACGCCGCCGCCGAGTATCCGGCGCTGCTGACCCGCGTCTACAAGGACGAGAAGTTCCCGAAGCCCCGCAACCTGATCGGCCTCGCCAAGGACCTGCCGGTGGCGGAGATGGAGAAGCTGATTCTCGCCAACACCACCGTCAGCGACGAGGACCTGCGCCTGCTCGCCCAGCAGCGCGCCCAGGCGGCCAAGAACTGGCTGCTCGAGAAAGGGCAGGTGCCGGCCGACCGGGTCTTCCTGCTGGCGCCGCGTGAGGGCGACGACGGCAAGGCCAAGGCGAAGGCCAGCCGGGTGGATTTTTCCCTGCGTTGATGAAGGAGGAGATTCCGATGAGAGCGCAGAAGCTGGACGAGGCGCAGCGCCAGGCGGCGTTGGCAGATCTGGCGGGATGGCAGCTGGAGCCCGATCGCGATGCGATCCGCAAGCAGTTCCGGTTTCCCGATTTCAATGCGGCCTTCGGCTGGATGGCGCGGGTCGCGCTGATGGCGGAAAAACTCGATCACCATCCGGAATGGCGCAATGTCTATAACCGGGTGGAGGTTGTGCTGAGCACCCATGATGCCGGTGGGCTGACCGAACTGGATATCCAGCTGGCCCGTTTCATGGACCGGATCGCAGCCTGAACGGGCCGCCGCGTTGCCGCGGCGCAGCATGCTTAATGGTGAGCGGGGTGCTACTCTCCGCGGCCTGCCTGTACCGTCCTTGATGGTCTTGGCATTTTTCGAGCGTGCCCGTCATCGGGCTCCATTCGCGGGAAAGGACTGCCGATGCATCTGAGCTTTGACTGGAGCATGGCCCTGCGCCGTTCACGGCAGCGCGTGGCCGAAGCCCGCTCGGAGCAGGATGGCGGCCGTCGCAGCTGGAAGCGCTTTCCCTATGGCAATCGGGTCTATCGCTACGGCGGCACGGCCCTGTCGAGCAACTGGGCGCGCCTGCACCGGGGCGATCGGGAACCCTATCCTGACGTTGCCAGCGTGCATGCGCTGCTCGATGCGAATCCGGCTCTGCAGGCTCATGTACCGGATCCGGCGGCTGCCGCGCAGCAGGTCGAGGAGGCTTGGCGTGCCTACCATGCGGGGGATTTCGCGGATGCCGTCGAATACGGCCTGGCGGCAGGTCCGGTGGGGCTGGTAGCGGCCGCGCGGGCGGCCGTCGTTTATGCCGCCCACCTGGAAGAGGACGAACTGCGACGTACCCGCATCCTCGATGAAACGCTTGGATTCTGCACGGCGTTGACCGAACTGGCGCCGAACTGGGCCAACGCCTGGTATGTGCATGGCCTGGCGCTGGGGCGCTACAGCCAGAGCATCTCGGTGGTGAAAGCGCTGGCCCGTGGCCTCGGTGGCAAGGTGCGGGATTGCCTGCAGCGCGTCGTCGAGCTGGATAACGACCACGCCGACGCCTATGTAGCGTTGGGCGTCTACAACGCCGAAGTGATCGACAAGATCGGCAGCGTGGTGGCCGGCCTGACCTATGGCGCCCGCAAGGAGGCCGTCATCGAGCACTTCGAGACGGCCCGCAAGCTCAATCCCCAGTCGCCGGTTGTGTTGGCGGAATACGCCCGCTCGACCCTGCTGGCCTTCGGCGCCGCGCAGCACGGCCGCGCCCACGAACTGTTTGCGGCCGCCGGGGCGTGCCAGCCGGTGGATGCGCTGGAGCGCCTGGACGTGGAGTGGGCCCTGGGCGAAACCGAGTAGATATCGGCGGCAGCCCTGGGATCGGGCGACCGCCGGGAGGCCTCAGCCCTTGGCGCGGATCAGGCGCGCCTTCTCGCGATCCCAGTCGCGTTCTTTCTCGGTTTCCCGCTTGTCGTACTGCTTCTTGCCCTTGGCAAGGCCGACACTGATCTTCACACGGCCCTTGGCGTAATGCAGGTCGAGTGGCACCAGTGCATAACCGGCGCGTTCCACCTTGCCGATCAGCTTGGCGATTTCCTCGGCGTGCAGCAGCAGCTTGCGGGTGCGGGTCGGGTCGGGATGCACGTGGGTGGAGGCGGACTCCAGCGGCGTGATGTGCATGCCGACGATGAAGATCTCGGCGCTACGGATCACCACGTAGCTTTCCTTGATGTTGGCACGCCCGGCGCGGATGCCCTTGACCTCCCAGCCCTCGAGCACGAGGCCGGCTTCGTATTTTTCCTCGATGAAATAATCGTGGAAGGCCTTGCGGTTGTCGATGATGCTCATTGGCGTAGGCTTGAACGGACGCGTAAAATCGCGCATTTTAACAGCTCGTTAGTTCGCCCGCGCTCCAATGGCAGCCGTCAAGAAAACCGTTCTGATCGAATTCACTCCGGCCCAGATGTTCGATCTGGTGGACCGCTGCGAGGATTACCCCAAGTTCCTGCCCTGGTGTGGCGGAAGCGAGGTGCATGGCCGTGACGAGAAGGTCACCAAGGCCACGTTGCACATCAACTACCACGGCATCAAGTCCCATTTCAGCACCGAAAACGACAAGGACTATCCGCGGCACATGCACATCCGCCTGACCGATGGGCCGTTCACGCACCTGGACGGCAGCTGGGAGTTCATCCCGCTCGGCGATGCCGCCTGCAAGGTCGAGTTCAACCTGCACTATGAGTTTTCCAACCGCCTGATCGAGAAGGCGGTGGGGCCGGTGTTCAGCCACATCGCAAATACTTTCGTCGATTCCTTCGTCAAGCGCGCCTCGCAAATCTATCGCAAGGGCTGACCATGTCCGATTCGATCAACGTCGAAGTCTGCTATGCGCTCAAGGAGCGCCAGGAAATCGTGCGCCTCAGGTTGCCGGCGGGCAGCACGGTGCAACGGGCAGTGGAGGCCTCGGGCCTGCTGCAGAAGCATCCCGAGATCGATCTGGCCAAGATCAACAAGCTCGGCGTATTTGCCAAGCTGGTCAAGGCCGATACGGTATTGCGGGACAAGGACCGGGTCGAGATCTATCGGCCCTTGATTGCCGACCCCAAGGAGGTGCGCCGCAAGCGTGCCGAAGAGGGGAAGGTCATGAAGAAGGGCGGCGGTCCGGCGGACGTCTGAGCTTATCGGCTGTACCGCGTCGCCCTACTTGCAGGATCGTTCCAGATATTGGCGGATGCGTGCGACGTCGCTCGCGCGTTCGTCATCACCGATGTAGACCTGTTCGCCGGCGTCGTTGGGGCGCATTACCGGCTGGCCAGCTTCCAGGCCGGCCAGTTGCTGCCGAAAGCGTGTGCAGTCCTGTTGTAGCTGTTCGTCCGCCTGTTTCTGGTTGCGGGCCTTTTCTTCCGCTTCTTCTGCCGCCGCACGGCGCTTTTTGAACGCCAGCTCCTTTTCCGCGATGCTCTGTTGGGGCGCGCCGACGCCTGCTTCTGATGCTGCAGGGCGCGGCGCCAGCGGCGCCTGTTTCACCGTACGCACCTGGGCATTGGGGGGTGGGGCGTCGGAGTAATGGACATGGCCGCTGGCGTCCTTCCAGCTGTAGATGGCCTGGGCGAGGACCGCCGGAGCGGCACAGGCCAGAAGGACAAAAAGGAACTTGCGCGGCATTCGATACTCCGGTAGGACAAACTTTTGCCGCCGGGCGGCTAACTGCGTATAATACGGATTTGGTTCTAGGGATTAAAGCCATGCGAGTGATCCAGAAGGCGCTGACGTTTGATGACGTCCTTCTCATCCCCGCCCATTCGAGCGTTCTCCCGCGCGACGTCAGCCTCCAGACGAAACTCACGCGCAACATTACCCTGAATATTCCGCTGGTATCCGCCGCGATGGATACCGTCACCGAAGCACGCCTCGCCATTGCGCTCGCGCAGGAAGGCGGGATCGGGATCATCCACAAGAACCTGACCCCCCAGCAGCAGGCAGCCGAAGTAGCCAAGGTAAAACGTTTCGAATCGGGCATCCTCAAGGACCCGATCACCATCCCGCCGACCATGACGGTCCGCGAGGTGCTCACCCTGACCCGCACCCACAAGTTCTCCGGCCTGCCGGTGGTGGATGGCGGCAAGGTGATCGGCATCGTCACCAACCGTGACACCCGTTTCGAGACCAATCTCGACCAGCCCGTTTCGGCGATCATGACGCCCCAGGCGCGCCTGGTCACGGTCAAGGAAGGCACCAGCCTCGACGAGGCCCGCGCGCTGATGCACAAGCACCGCCTGGAGCGCGTGCTGGTGCTGAGCGAAGACGGCGGCCTGGCCGGCCTCATCACCGTCAAGGACATGATGAAGTCCACCGAGCACCCGCTCGCCTCCAAGGACAGCCTCGGCCGTCTGCGTGTCGGCGCGGCCATCGGTGTCGGTGCCGGTACCGAGGAACGTGCTGCACTGCTGGCCGAAGCCGGCGTTGACGTGATCGTCGTCGACACCGCCCACGGCCACTCCCAGGGCGTGCTCGACCGCGTGAATTGGGTCAAGAAGAACTTCCCGAAGGTGGACGTCATCGGCGGCAACATCGCCACCGCAGCGGCAGCCCTGGCGCTCGTCGAAGCGGGCGCGGACGGCGTCAAGGTCGGTATCGGCCCCGGCTCCATCTGCACCACCCGTATCGTTGCCGGTGTCGGCGTGCCGCAGATCACCGCGGTCGACAACGTGGCAACGGCGCTGGCCAACTCCGGCGTGCCGATGATTGCCGACGGCGGCATCCGCTACTCCGGCGACATCTCCAAGGCCATCGCGGCTGGTGCCAACGTCGTGATGCTCGGCGGCCTGTTCGCCGGCACCGAGGAAGCGCCGGGCGAAACCGTGCTGTTCCAGGGTCGTTCCTACAAGTCCTACCGGGGCATGGGTTCCCTCGGTGCCATGCAACAGGGCGCCGCGGACCGTTACTTCCAGGACAACGAAGGCAATGTGGACAAGCTGGTGCCGGAAGGCATCGAAGGCCGCGTCGCCTACAAGGGCCCGGTGACGGCAGTGATCCACCAGCTGATGGGCGGCCTGCGTGCCTCCATGGGCTACGTTGGTTGCGCCACCATCGACGAGATGCGCGCCCGCGCCGAGTTCGTCGAGATCACCTCGGCCGGCATCCGCGAATCCCACGTCCATGACGTGCAGATCACCAAGGAAGCGCCGAACTACCACGTGGATTGAGTTTTTCCGGTCCCGTGCATCAAGGGCAGCCTGCGGGCTGCCCTTGTTCGTTGACGGGCCGCGGCCGGTGGCGGGATGTCATTTCGGGCCCGGATAATCGTAATGATCAGCGCGCCGGTGCTGAACCTATCGCCGAAAACCCACTCCACATAGCCATGCTGACCCGAACCCGAACCGATTCCTCATCCACGGTGGCTGCGCTGGCGCCCGTGGTCGACGTCAAACATCTGAGCCGCACCGTTGCCACCGACGATGGTGGCGCGTTGCACATCCTGGAGGACGTCTCCTTCAGCATCGCCGCCGGCGAGGCGGTGGCCATCGTCGGTGCGTCCGGTTCCGGCAAGTCTACGCTGCTGGGCTTGCTGGCCGGGCTGGATTCGCCGTCCGGCGGCTCCGTGCATATCCGCGGGCAGGACCTGTTCGCCCTCGACGAGGACGGCCGTGCGGCGCTGCGCGGCGAGTGCGTGGGCTTTGTGTTCCAGTCTTTCCAGCTGCTGCCGGCGCTGACAGCGCTGGAAAACGTGATGCTGCCGTTAGAACTGGCCGGGCGAAAGGATGCCCGCCAGGAAGCGGAGGGCTGGCTGCAGCGGGTCGGCTTGGGTGGCCGCCTGGGGCACTATCCGCGCCAGCTGTCCGGCGGCGAGCAGCAGCGCGTCGCGGTGGCCCGCGCCTTCGCGCCGCGTCCGGCCTTGGTGCTAGCCGACGAGCCGACCGGCAACCTGGACGTGGCCACCGGCGAGGCGGTCATCGAGCTGATGTTCTCCCTCAACGTCGAATCCGGCACGACCCTCGTATTGGTGACCCACGACACCAGCCTGGCGGAGCGCTGTGGGCGCAGCTTGCGGCTGTCGGCCGGCAAGCTGGTGTAGAAACGGGCTCGGGGAGGCTGCTCTCCGGGACGTTCAGCACGGGCGGCGCCAGGCTTTGCGGGCACAGTAATGTGCGCCCACCTGCTCATTGTCTGGACAGGCTGCAGCTACGGGAGAATCTGTTCCTTCAAGCCGCAGCGTTTGAGGATACTGCGACCGGCTTGTACGCCGCTGCGGATGGCCGACTCGATCGTGGCCGGGTAGTCCGACGCAACGTAGTCGCCGGCCAGCCACAGGCCGGGCTGCGGCGTGGTGACGCCGGGGCGGACGAGGCCCGGCGTGCATGAGAAGGTGGCGCGCTTCTCGGTGATGATCTGCGACCAGGCCAGCGTCGGCAACTGGCCGAGCACATGTTGCAGCTCCTGCAGCAGCGCGACTTCCAACGCCTCCTTGCTGATCTCCTGGTGGGCGCCGCGGGCGCTGATGACCACGCTGACGAGTCCTTGCTCGCCGCCCAGGGCTGCGCGGTCGAAGGCCCACTGGCCGTAGCCGCCGCTGAGGCCGATCATCGGCTCCGGGAAGTTCAGTGCTCCGTCGAAGGCCAGCCAGGCCGTTACAATGGGTTCGTGGCGCAGCGCGGCGAGGCTGTCCACCACTGGCGCCATCGCCGGCAGTGTCTCCACCAGCGGTGCGACGTGATAGGGCGCGGTGGCGATCACTACATGTTCGAACAGCGTGGTCCACGGGTCTCCGTCGAGCCGGTAGCCACCGCCGATGCTCTCGATGGCCTTGATCGGTTCGGCGATGCGCACTGTGTGGCCGCGCATGGCCAGCCAACGGGATGCCGGCACGGGGAACAGCTCGGACAGGTCGAGCCGCGGCAACAGCAGGTCGGACGCCGAGGCACCGGCGGCCAGGCTGTCGCGCAGTACGTTGGCGAAGACCTGCGCCGACGCGTCGGCGACCGGCGTGTTGAGGGCTGCCACGCACAGGGGTTCCCAGATCAGGCGGGTCAGTCTGTCGGTCTGGGCGGTTTCGGCGAGCAGTTCGGCGACCGGCCGATCCGGTTCGACGCGGAATTTGCGGGCCTTGAGGCTGCGCATCAGCCGCGCCATCGCCAGCTTGTCGCGCCAGTCCAGGCCTTTGGCGCCGAGCAGGCCGATGGCCAGGTGCAGCGGCGCCGGTAGTGGGGCGGCGCGCAGCGCGCATTCGCCCGGATAGACCAGGGCCAGCTTGCGCGTCTCCAGCACGCTCGGCCTGACGCCGACCAGGCGCAGCAGGCGCAGGGTTTCGGTGTAGGCGCCGAGCAGGATGTGCTGGCCGTTGTCCACCCGGTAGCCGTCCTTGTCCACGACACGGGCGCGCCCGCCGAGCACGCGGGACGATTCGAACAGCGTGACCTTGGCACCGCCGCGGGCCAGCGTGACGGCGGCCGCGAAGCCGGCGTAGCCGCCGCCGATGACGGCGATGTCGGGGCCGGTGTGCATCAGCCGCGCAGCCAGGTGCGCCCGGCGATCCAGATCTTGCGCAGCGGCGTCAGCGAGGTGCGGCGGTCGAGCACCTGGAAGCCGTCGGCCTCGATCTCGTCGAGCAGCGTGCGGTAGATCGCCGCCATCACCAGGCCGGGGCGCTGGGTCTTGCGGTCCTCGTCGGGCAGCAGCGCGAAGGCCTGGTCGTAGAACTGGCGCGCGCGCTGGGTCTGGAAGGCCATCAGCTCGCGGAAGTTGTCCGAATGCTGGCCATCGAGGATCTGCCGGGCCGGCACGTTGAAGCGCTGCAGCTCGTCGATGGGCAGGTAGATGCGGCCGCGGCGGGCGTCCTCGCCCACGTCGCGGATGATGTTGGTGAGCTGGAAAGCCATGCCCAGATCGTGGGCGTACTTCTGGGTTTGGTGGTTGTTGTAGCCGAAGATCTCGGCGGACAGCAGGCCGACCACGCTGGCCACGCGGTAGCAGTACAGCTGCAGCGCCTTCCAGTCCAGGTAGCGGGTCTGCTGCAGGTCCATCTGCATGCCGTCGATGATCTCGAGCAGTTGCTCGCGGGGCAGCGGGAACTGTTTGTTGATGTCCTTCAGGGCCTGGCCGACCGGGTGTTCCGGCGCGCCGTCATAGACCTGGGCCACCTGCATGCGCCACCAGTCGAGCTTGGCCTGGGCGATCTGCATGTCGTGGCATTCGTCCACCACGTCGTCCACTTCCCGGCAGAAGGCGTACAGGGCGGTGATTGCCTGGCGCCGCTCGGGGGGCAGGAACATGAAGCTGTAGTAGAAGCTGGAGCCGCTGCTGGCGGCCTTCTCCTGGCAATAGGCGTGGGGGTCGGTCATCGGGCGCTACCGGGTAAGGGCGCGCCAGGCGAGGCGCGGCCAGTCTGTCTTGCCGAGGGTCGGACGGCGGCGGAACACGTCATAGCCGTTCGCCTCGATCTTGTCGAGTATCGCAAGTCCGCCCTGTACCACGAGGCGCAGCTCCCAGCCGATGCGGCCGGGCAGGCGGTGGGCGAGGGGGGCACCGCGCAGCATCATGCAGCGGGTGCGCTGGATCTGGAAATCCATCAGCGCGGTGAAATGCGGCGTTACGCGGCCGTCGGCGATGCAGGCTTCGCTGACGCCGAAGCGTTCGAGTTCGGCCAGTGGCAGGTAGATGCGCTTCTTCTGCCAGTCCACCGCCACGTCCTGCCAGAAATTGATGAGTTGCAGGCTGGTGCAGATCAGATCCGACGCTGCCAGGTTGTCCGGCGTAGCCTCGTCATAGAGGTGCAGTAGCAGGCGCCCGACTGGGTTGGCCGAGCGGCGGCAGTAGTCGCACAGTTCGTCGAAGTCCGCGTAGCGGGTCTTGCCCACGTCCTGGCTGAAGGCGTCCAGCAGATCCCGGAAGAGCTGCATCGGCAGCCCGAAGTCGCGGATGTTGCGGCTCAGGCGCTTGAAGATCGGCTCCAGTGTCGGGTCGTCGAAAGGGCCGTACTGCTCGATGGCCAGCAGTGCCCGCTTGTAGTCGTTGAGGCGTGCCAGGCGCATGATCGGTGTCGCATCGCCCTCGTCGGCGATGTCGTCGGCGCTGCGGGCAAAGGCGTAGATGGCCTCTACCGGCTCGCGCAGGTGCGCCGGCAGCAGGAAGGAGGCGACGGGAAAGTTCTCGTAGTGTTCGACGGGCATCGGCGCGCGGAGTATACCCGTGGTGCCTGGCCGCGGGCTGCGGCAATGCCGGCGTGGCCGGGAATTTCCGCGGCAGAGGTCACTGCGGAGGCAAATTCGCTCCTTGCTATGTCCGGACGGTGTCCGTCGAGGCGTGAATGTGCTCCCATGGTCCGGATGGGAACCAATCACCGCCATGGCCGAACTCATCAGCTGATTCCTGTTTCTTTTCTCGTCCAGCCGCCCAGCTTCGTCTCTGCCCATGCTCGAAATCGAAAACCTGTCCCGCAGCTTCAATGGCCGCAGCGTGTTGCGGGACATCTCCCTGCGCCTCGCGCCCGGCGAGTACGTGGCCATCGTCGGTGAGTCGGGGGTCGGCAAGTCCACGCTGTTGAACCTGATCGCCGGGCTGGACCGGCCCGATGGCGGCCGGCTGCGCCTCGACGGCGAGGATTACGCCCTGCACGATGAGGACGCACTGACCCGCCTGCGCCGGGACAAGCTGGGCTTCGTGTTCCAGGCCTTTCACATCCTGCCGCATCTCAACGTGGCCCAGAACGTGGCGTTACCCCTGTGGCTGCAGGGCGTCGAGCGGGACGCCGCCGACGGCCCGGCCCGCCAGCTGCTCGACGCGGTGGGGCTGGGGACGCGGGGCGACAGCTGGCCGCGGGAACTGTCGGGCGGCGAGATGCAGCGGGTCGCCATCGCCCGGGCGCTGGTCCATGCGCCGCGGCTGGTGCTGGCCGACGAGCCGACCGGCAACCTGGATCCGGCCAACGCGGCGCGGGTGCTGGCCCTGCTGGCCGAGCGCGTTCGCGCCGCCGGGGCGATCGGCATCCTGGTCACCCATTCCCTTGAGGCGGCGGCCACTGCCGACCGCACGCTGTACCTGACGGCGGAGGGGCTGCGCGGGTGAGCGGACAGGTGATGGGGTGGAGGCGCCTGGCGCCGGTGTTCCTCGGCTCCCTGGCCCGGCGGCGGCTGGCGACGCTGTTCTCGCTGGTCGCCATCGTGCTCGGCGTGGCGCTGGGCATGGCCGTGCAGGCGGTGCACGAGGCGGCGCTGTCGGAGTTCGACCGGGGCCTGCGCAACATGGCGGGCGCGGCGGACCTGCAGGTGGTCGGGCCACGCGGTGGTTTCGACGAGCAGCTTTACGCGCGGCTGGCGGCCCGCCCGGACGTGGCCGAGGCCAGCCCGGTACTGGAGGTCGAGGCGCGGCTGGTCGGGCGTGACGAATCCCTGCAGGTGCTGGGCGTCGATGCCTTCGTGCTGGCGCGGGTCACGCCGCAGCTGCTGCCGCGCGCCGATAGCGGCGACCGTTTTGCGATCTTCGCCGGCGACGGTGTGTTTCTGTCCCGCGCGGCGGCCGAGCGGCTCGGCGTGAAGACGGGCGATCTGCTGCGCGTGCAGGCCGGCAGCGCAGAGGTTGTGCTGAAAGTGGCCGGCGACCTGCCGGCGCTGGGCGACGACCGCCGCCTCGGCGTGATGGACATCGCCGCCGCGCAGACCCTGTTTGGCAAGCTTGGCCGCCTGAGCCGTATCGACCTGCGCCTGCGCGACGGTGTCGATGCGGAAGCCGCCCGACGCAGCCTGCAGGCCGTACTGCCGGACGGCGTGCTGGTGGAGACGCCGGCTGCCGAGGCGGACCAGGCGGCGAACCTGTCGCGGGCCTACCGCGTCAACCTGACCCTGCTGGCGGCGATTGCGCTGCTCACCGGCGGCTTCCTGGTCTTCTCGGCGCAGGCGTTGTCGGTGGTGCGCCGGCGCAGCGAGTTCGCCTTCCTGCGCGCCATCGGCCTGCCCCGGCGAACCCTGTTCGGCTGGTTGGTCGGCGAGGGCGCTGTGGTCGGCCTGCTTGGTGGCATCCTCGGTGTGGCCGTCGGCCATGGTCTGGCGTGGGGAGCGCTGGCGCTGCTCGGTGGCGACCTGGGGGCTGGCTACTTCTCCGGCCTGGCACCGCGCCTCCAGTTCCAGCCGCTGGCCAGTGCGATCTATGCGCTGCTTGGTGTCGTGGCTGGCGTGGCTGGTGCGTGGTCGCCGGCCAAGGAGGCTGCGACGGTGGCGCCGGCCCAGGCCCTGAAGGCGGGCGACGAGGCAGCGCTGCACGGCGGGCGCGGCCATCCGCTGTTCGGCCTGGCTCTATTGGCCGGCAGCCTGGCGGCCTGCGCGATCCCGCCGGTGGATGGCCTGCCCTTCGGCGGCTATCTGGCGGTGGCCTGCGTGCTCGCCGGGGCGGTGCTGCTGTTGCCGTCCATCGCCGCGTTGCTGGCTCGTCTGATGCCGGTTGGCGGACCGGTGGCGGTGCGCTTGGCCGTAGCCCGGTTGGCGGCTGCGCCAGGCCACGCGGTGGTGGCGGCCGCCGGCGTGCTGACCAGCGTTGCGCTGGCGGCGGCGATGGCGATCATGGTGGCGTCCTTCCGGGATTCGGTGGACCAGTGGCTGACCCAGCTGCTGCCGGCCGATCTCTATCTGCGGGCCGGCCGCGCCCAGTCCGGCAGCTATCTGGACGAAGCCCTGCAGGCGCGCATCGTCGCGACCGCTGGTGTCGGGTCCGTGGCCTTCACCCGCCACGACGGGCTACGCCTGGCCGCCGGGCACGCACCGGTGGCGCTGCTGGCGCGGCCGATGTCGGCCGCTGGCGGCGGGCTGCCGTTGGTCGGCCAGCCGCTTGCCGTGAATGGGCCGTCGCTATGGATCTCCGAGGCCGTACAGGACTTGTACGGCTGGCGGCCCGGCCAGCAGGTCGAGCTGCCGCTGGCCGGCAAGCCGGTGCGCCTGACGGTGGCCGGTGTGTGGCGCGACTACGCACGCCAGACCGGCGCGGTGATGATCGACCTCGACAGTTATCGCCGCCTGACCGGCGACCGCCTCGTCAACGACGCGGCGATCCACCTCGCGCCCGGTGCGGATGCGCTGCGTACGGCCAACGCGCTTACCGCACTGGCCGGCCCAGGTGTGCTGGAGCTGGCCTTCCCCGGGGAGATCCGCACGATTACCCTGCGCATCTTCGACCGTACCTTCGCGGTGACCTACCTGCTTGAGGCTGTGGCGGTGGCCATTGGCCTGGCTGGTGTGGCGGCCAGCTTCGCGGCGCTGGCGGCGGCTCGCCGGAAGGAGTTCGGCATGCTGCGCCACCTGGGGCTGACGCGCCGCCAGATCGGCTGGATGCTGGCCCAGGAGGGCGCGCTGGCGGCCGGTGTCGGTGTGCTGGCTGGCCTGCTGGCGGGTGGGGCGATCGGGTTGGTGCTGATCGAGGTGGTCAATCGGCAGAGCTTCCACTGGAGCATGGATCTGCATGTGCCGTGGCTGTCGCTACTGACTTTCGGCGGTGGGCTGGTGGCGCTGGCGGCCTTGGCTGCGGTGCTCGCCGGACGCCAGGCGATGCGCCAGGATGCGGTGCTGGCGGTGCGGGAGGACTGGTGATGGAGCGGCGTCTTTTCCTGCTGGCGCTGGCCCTTGGGGCGGCCGGGCGTAACGCTGTGGCGGCGGACTTTGCGCCAGTACTGCCGGGCCGGCGGCTGATCTTCCCGGCCGACCACGGGGCTCATCCTGATTTCCGTACCGAGTGGTGGTACGCCACCGGTTGGCTGAGCCTGCCGGACGGCAGTCCGCTGGGCTTCCAGACCACCTTCTTCCGCGTCCGCACCGGCGTGGGTGAGGATAGCCCGAGCGCCTTCGCGCCGCGCCAGCTGATCCTCGCCCACGCGGCGATTGCCGATCCGCGCCTGGGGCGCCTGCGCCACGGGGAACGTTCGGCACGGGTCGGTTTCGGGCGGGCTGGCTTCGCGCTGGGGCAGACCGGCGTGTGGGTCGGCGACTGGCGCTTCGCGCTGGATGGCGGGCGCTATCGCGCCGAAGTGCATGCCGACGATTTCGCCTGCGCGCTGGAGCTGCAGCCGGCTGGTCCGCCGCTGCTCAACGGGCAGGGCGGCTTCAGCGCCAAGGCAGCCGATCCGCGCCATGCCAGCTACTACTACAGCCGTCCACAGCTGGCGGTGAGTGGCAGCGTGACCCTTGACGGGAAGCGACAGCCGGTGCGCGGGAAGGCCTGGCTGGACCACGAATGGTCCAGCGAACTACTGCCGGAGGGCGCCAAGGGCTGGGACTGGGTCGGCCTCAACCTGGACGATGGCAGCGCGCTGATGGCCTTCCGCCTGCGCGACGGGCAGGGCCAGGCACTGTGGGCGGCGGCGACGTGGCAGCTGGCCGGTGGCGGGGCGCGGGTCATGCGCCCAGCGGAGATCATCTTCACGCCCGGCCGGGAATGGCGTTCGCCGCGTACCGCCATCACCTATCCGGTGGAATGGCGGCTGCGCGTCGGGGAGCGAGAGTTCGGCCTGCGCCCCTTGTTCGATGACCAGGAGCTGGACAGCCGCCGCTCCACCGGCTCGGTGTATTGGGAAGGGGCGGTGCGGGTCGTCGAGGGCGGACGGGAAGTCGGCCGCGGCTACCTGGAGATGACCGGCTACGGGGAGCGCATCCGTGTTGGTTAGCGCTTGTTGCTGTGAGTTGGTGTGGACGTGTCGCGCCATTTGTTTGAATAGAGATAGAACATGAAACGCATCAAACTCGTCTTGTGGGCGTCCTTGCTGGTGCTTGCCGGGCTGTGGCTGCTGGCCGACACGCTGGTGCCCGAGCCCTTCACTTATTTTTCCTTCCGGACGGTGTTCGTCCAGCTGAGCGGGGTGATCGCCATCGGGGCGATGAGCGTCGGCATGCTGCTGGCGGTGCGGCCGAAGTGGCTGGAGCCGCAACTCGACGGGCTCGACAAGATGTACCGCCTGCACAAGTGGCTGGGCATCGCGGCGCTGGTCGCCGGCGTGCTGCACTGGTGGCTTGCGAAGGGCACCAAGTGGATGGTCGGCTGGGGCTGGCTGGTGCGGCCTCCGCGCAAGCCGCCGTCTGGCGACAGCCTGGGCTTGGTCGAAGGCTGGCTGCGCACGCAGCGCGGAACGGCGGAGTCCCTCGGCGAATGGGCCTTTTACGTGGCGGTCGTCTTGATCGCGCTGGCCCTCGTCAAACGTTTCCCCTACCACCTGTTCACCAAGACCCACAAATGGCTGGCAGCGCTGTTCCTGGTGCTGGCCTATCACTCGCTGGTGCTGATCAAGTTCGCCTACTGGACGCAGCCGATCGGCTGGGTGATGGCGGTGTTGATCTTTGCCGGTGTGCTGGCTGCGCTGCTGTCCCTGACGGGGCGGATAGGCGCCCGGCGGCGGGTCGGCGGGCGGATCGAGTCGCTGACCTACTACCCGGAGCTGCGCGTGCTGGAGACGGCGATACGCCTCGACGCGGGCTGGTCCGGACACGCGGCGGGGCAGTTCGCCTTCGTGACCTCCAACCCGAAGGAGGGCGCGCATCCCTACACCATCGCGTCGGCGTGGGATGCAGCAGAGCGTCGGATCGTCTTCATCACCAAGGCCCTTGGCGATCATACCGGCCGACTGCGCGACACTTTGCGCGTGGGCATGCCGGTGCGCGTCGAAGGCCCGTACGGTTGTTTCGATTTCGAGGACCGCAAGCCGCGCCAGATCTGGATCGGCGCCGGTATTGGCATCACGCCTTTCGTCGCGCGGATGAAACAGCTTGCTCGCTCCGCGGGCACGCAAAGCATCGACCTGTTTCATCCGACCGCGGATTTCGAACAGGCTGCCATCGACAAGCTGGTGGCCGATGCCGCGGCGGCCGGTGTGTGTCTGCACCTGCTGGTCGGGCAGCGGGACGGCCGGCTGGACGGCGAGCGCATCCGTTCCGCGGTGCCGGAGTGGGCGGATGCCAGTGTCTGGTTCTGCGGCCCACCGGCATTCGGGCAGGCCTTGCGGGAGGACTTCGTCGCCCACGGCCTGGCCGACGCCGATGTCCACCAGGAGCTGTTCCAGATGCGCTGAGCGGGGGGGAGCCTGAGTTGATATAGATCAGCTTGTCGCGTCGGTGGCCTTGAAGTTCACGGGTGCCGCCCCATTTAGGCCTCAGACCAAAATCCGGAGGCCTTATGCGCTACGACAAGCTCACCACCAAGTTCCAGCAAGCCCTCGCCGAGGCCCAGAGCCTCGCCGTCGGCAACGACCAGCAGTTCATCGAACCCCAGCACCTGCTGCTGGCCCTGCTCGCCCAGGAGGACGGCAGCACCGCGTCCCTGCTGCAGCGCGCCGGCGTCAATGTGGGTGGCCTGAAGGCTGCGCTCATCAAGGCCTTCGAGCGCCTGCCCAAGGTGCAAGGCCATGGTGGCGACGTGTCCGTCGGGCGCGACCTGAGCAACCTGTTCAACCTCACCGACAAGGCTGCTCAACAGCGCGGTGACGAGTTCATCGCCAGTGAGATGTTCCTGCTCGCGCTGGCCGACGACAAGGGCGAGGCTGGTCGCCTGCTGAAAGAAAACGGCCTGACCAAGAAGGCCCTGGAGCAGGCCATCGACGCCGTGCGCGGCGGCCAGAACGTGGGCAGCGCGGATGCCGAGAGCCAGCGCGAAGCCCTCAAGAAGTTCTGCGTGGACCTCACAGAGCGCGCCCGTCAGGGCAAGCTCGACCCGGTGATCGGCCGCGACGACGAGATTCGCCGGGCGATCCAGATCCTGCAGCGCCGCACCAAGAACAACCCGGTGCTGATCGGCGAGCCGGGCGTCGGCAAGACCGCCATCGTTGAAGGGCTGGCCCAGCGCATCGTCAATGAGGAAGTGCCGGAGACCCTGAAGGGTAAGAAGGTGCTGGTCCTCGACATGGCCGGCCTGCTGGCCGGTGCCAAGTACCGCGGCGAGTTCGAGGAGCGCCTGAAGGCGGTGCTCAACGACATCGCCAAGGATGAAGGCAAGATCATCCTGTTCATCGACGAGATCCACACGATGGTCGGCGCCGGCAAGGCCGAGGGCGCCATCGACGCCGGCAACATGCTCAAGCCGGCGCTGGCCCGCGGCGAACTGCACTGCATCGGCGCGACCACGCTGGACGAATACCGCAAGTACATCGAGAAGGACGCCGCGCTGGAGCGCCGCTTCCAGAAGGTGCTGGTCGAGGAGCCGTCCGTCGAGTCGACGATCGCCATCCTGCGCGGCCTGAAGGAGAAGTACGAGTTGCACCACGGCGTGGACATCACCGACCCGGCCATCGTCGCCGCGGCTGAGCTGAGCCACCGCTACATCACCGACCGCTTCCTGCCCGACAAGGCCATCGACCTGATCGACGAGGCTGCGTCGCGCATCAAGATGGAGATCGATTCCAAGCCGGAGGTGATGGACAAGCTCGAACGCCGTCGCATCCAACTGGAGATCGAGCAACTCGCGGTGCAGAAGGAGAAGGACGAAGCGTCCCTCAAGCGCCTCGGCCTGATCGAGGAAGAGATCACCCGCATCAAGAAGGAATACTCAGACCTGGAGGAAATCTGGAAGGCCGAAAAGTCGGCGGTGCAAGGCTCGGCGCAGATCAAGGAAGAGATCGACCGCCTGAAGGCCGACATCGCCAAGCTGCAGCGGGAAGGCAAGCTCGAGAAGGTGGCCGAGCTGCAGTACGGCAAGCTGCCGCAGCTCGAAGCCCAGCTCAAGAAGGCCGAGGCAACCGGCGAAACCAAGCCGGTCAACAAGCTGCTGCGCACCGAGGTGGGCACCGAGGAGATCGCCGAGGTGGTGTCCCGTGCCACCGGCATCCCGGTGTCGAAGATGATGCAGGGCGAGCGTGAGAAGCTGCTGAAGATGGAAGAGCGTCTGCACCAGCGGGTTGTCGGCCAGGATGAGGCGGTGCGCCTGGTGGCCGATGCGATCCGTCGCTCCCGCGCCGGCCTGTCGGACGAGAACCGGCCCTACGGTTCCTTCCTGTTCCTCGGCCCCACGGGCGTCGGCAAGACCGAGCTGTGCAAGACGCTGGCCGAGTTCCTGTTCGACAGCGAGGAGCACCTGATCCGCATCGACATGAGCGAGTTCATGGAGAAGCACTCGGTGGCCCGCCTGATCGGTGCACCGCCGGGCTATGTGGGTTACGAGGAGGGCGGCTACCTGACCGAGCAGGTGCGTCGCAAGCCGTATTCGGTGATCCTCTTCGACGAGGTCGAGAAGGCCCACCCGGACGTCTTCAACGTGCTGCTGCAAGTTCTCGACGACGGCCGCATGACCGACGGCCAGGGCCGCACGGTGGACTTCAAGAACACCGTGATCGTGATGACCAGCAACCTCGGCTCGCAGATGATCCAGCAGATGTCCGGTGACGACTACCAGATCATCAAGCTGGCGGTGATGGGCGAGGTGAAGACCTACTTCCGGCCGGAGTTCATCAACCGGATCGACGAGGTGGTGGTCTTCCATGGCCTCGACGAGAAGCACATCGCGTCCATCGCGCGGATCCAGCTGGCTTATCTGGAGAAGCGTCTGGCCAAGCTCGAGATGCATCTGGACGTCAGCGACGACGCGCTGCTCGAGCTGGCCAAGGCCGGCTTCGACCCGGTGTTCGGCGCGCGGCCGCTCAAGCGGGCGATCCAGGAGCACATCGAGAACCCGCTCGCCAAGCGCATCCTCGAAGGTGGCTTCGCTGCCAAGGACACCATCCGGGTGAGCAGCGACAACGGCCGCATCGGCTTTGCCAAGGCCTGAGCGCGGGTCTGAGCGGCGGCCCAAGTGATCGGAGCCGGCTTCCTTCGGGAGGCCGGCTCCGTTTTTGTTTGGAGCGGCACCAATACCTCTTTGGTGGAAGCCCCAAGTGTCTGTGCAGGCGGTAATATCGTTTGCACGGAAATGTGGATGGGTTTTCTGCTGTGCCGTTTGACTCGCTCTGAAGCAGGCATCTGCGCCTGCCGCGGGAGCAGGTGTTCAGATGCAGTACATGGTGCGCTGCGGCAATTTGCTGCGTGCCGCCGGCATCGGTATGGACATGCCCCGGCCCGCGCGGAAAAGGGTGGTTGGCGCCGCTGGAACACGATGCTGGCATGCCCTTTGCCAGCGGTTCTCCACTTTGCTTCCTTCCCTGGGCCGGCGCGCATGGCGCACCGGCTATGATTATCGAGTGAGGTGGGTATGGCAGATGCACTGAGTTTGTGGCGCCAGTTGCTGCAGGTCCAGGAGCCGTGGACGGTCCTGGACTGTCGCGCCGACGAGTTCAACCGCTGCATGGATGTCTATATTGGCGTGGAGGCACCACGGAGCTGGTTCGGCTTCGGTCGCGGCAAGCCCGTGGAGAGCGGTCCGGAAGTGATGTGGCGCCACATCGGTTTTGGCGGTTGGAAAGTGCAGGTACGGGTGAGGCCGCCGCTGGGCAGCGAGCTGCCGCGCCAACAGTGGGCAGGGGAGGCGGGCATGCCCTTCACGCGGGCGCTGGACCGGCAGATCCTGTCCCTGCTCAACGAAGGCGTCGGGATGGCTGGAGTGTGCACGCTGCTCGAGGTGCCGATGGGCGAACTCTGGCGCTATCGTTATGCCCTCGACAAGGGACAGCACAGCGTCGGCGAGGCAGCCCCGGCTCAGGAGGGTGGGACACAGCGGCCGCTCAGCGCGGTGCTCGCGTATTTCGAGGACGGCGTGAAACCCTTGCCCGGCAGCCAGGTGCCCAGTCTTACCGATCCGGTGTGGCTGCGCCTGGTGGATGGCACGCTCAACATCGACGTGCGCGTGCTGAGCCTCCAGTTGCTGTTGTCCCGCATCCGCTCCCAGGTGGCGGTCATCGCCGACGAGGAGGTGCGCATGATGAAGCTGCGCGATCTGCACCGCTACTTCGTCAAGAACGAACGCATGCTGTCCCACGAACTGCAGCAACTCAGCAAAGAAGCGGCCTGAGCCGTCTCGCTGTTCTACCGAGGGAGAACCAATAATGAATGCCCCTGCGAACCGCCTGACGACGGTGGACGAGGCGGCCGCGCTGATCGCGTCGGGCCGCTTCCTGATGATCTCTGGTGACGAGACCTTATTGCGTCGCCTGCCGGCCGGCAACTGGATAGGTGGCACGATCCCCTATTTCATGGGTGACGAGGGCGGCCTGGTGACGTCCGAGCAGGTGTTCGTCACCGAGATCCCGGCGATGGCGGGTGCGCCGACGATCCGCTTCTACGACATCACCGACCTCGAGCACGTCTGCGAGGATGGCCCGTCCAACGGCTTCACGCTGATCATCATCCCGGCCTTCTCGGCGATCCATTCCCTGTACGCCCGCAAAGCGCCGGGCTTCACGGACATGTTCATCAAGCCGATCGTCGGCTGGATCGCCGGCAGCCACCTGGCCGACTCCGGCCGCGTTGCGCCGCTGGTGGTCGATGGCAGGGACCTCGCATTCGATGGCGAGCGGGCGGTGGTGATGCACGTGCCCTTGCCGGACAGCGAATACGCCCGCATCGAGATCTTCAACCGCATGGAGCAGGGCGACGGCGACTGCCTGCGCTTCCCGGAGACCGGTTTCTCGGCTAGCCGTTGCCTGGTCAATGGCGTAGAGACCGATTTCGCCAGCTACCTGGCGACCCGCCACGCGGACATCCGCCTGCCGCTGGTGGCGGATTACGGCGGTGCGTCGGTGAACGTGTCGATCAAGGCCGTGGATGCCCAGGCCGGGCGCGTGGACTTCTACGCGCCGGTGTTCGACGACGTGGAATACCGCTTCGCGGCGCCGGCCGATTTCGGCGCGGCGATCGGTGCGGAGCCGGACCATCCGCCGCTGTGGTCGTGCAATTGCATCCTCAACTACCTCTACTGCGGCCTGGAAGGGCGGCGCTCCGGGTCTCTCGTCGGACCGATGACCTTTGGCGAGATCGCCTACCTGCTGCTCAACCAGACCCAGGTCTACCTCAGCATCGATCAGGCCTGAGCCTGGCGGGAGGCGGTGCCTTCCCGGCCCGCCGCCGTTTCCTGTACTTTCCGTTCTCAATGATCATAAGGAGGACGGAGACATGCGCAACCATCATCAGTTCTACATCGGCGGGCGGTGGGTCGAAGCCCTCGGCACGGCCCGCCTGGATGTGATCAACCCCGCCACCGAGGCGGTCGCAGGCAGCATCGCCATCGGCAGCACCGCCGATGCGGAGGCCGCCGTGGCTGCGGCCCGGGCGGCGTTTCCAGCCTTCGCGGCGACGTCCCGCGAGGAACGCCTGGACCTGCTGGCGCGCATCTGTGCGGCTTACAAGAAGCGCTACGACGACATGGCCCGCGCCATCTGCGAGGAGATGGGCGCGCCGTTGAAGGCCCTGGCAGCCAGCGCCCAGGCGGGCTCCGGCCTGGCCCATTTCAAGACCGCATTGGCGGTGCTGAAGGATTTCCCCTTTGAAAAGACCCAGGGCACGACGCGCATCCTGCGCGAGCCGATCGGCGTCTGCGCATTGATCACCCCGTGGAACTGGCCGGCCAACCAGATGGCCTGCAAGATCGCGCCGGCGCTGGCGGCGGGCTGCACGATGGTGCTCAAGCCGTCCGAGCTGGCGCCGTTCTCGGCCATCGTGATGGCCGAGATCCTGCATGAGGCCGGCGTGCCGGCCGGCGTCTTCAACCTGGTGAATGGCGATGGGGCGGGCGTCGGCAACGCGCTGAGCACCCATCCCGAGGTGGACATGGTGTCCTTCACCGGCTCGACGCGGGCCGGCAAGCAGGTGATGAAGGGCGCTGCCGACACGGTGAAGAAGGTCGCCCTCGAACTCGGCGGCAAGTCCGCCAACATCCTGCTCGACGACGTGGACTTCCCGAAGAGCGTGCGCCATGGCGTGTTGAGCCTGATGACCAACAGTGGACAGAACTGCAACGCACCGTCGCGCATGCTGGTGCCGGAAGAGCGTCTCGACGAGGTGGAGGCGATCGCCGCGGCAAGCCTGGAGCGGGTGGTCGTTGGCGATCCCTTGAATGAAGCGACGACGATGGGGCCGCTGGCCAATGGTCCCCAGTTCGAGCGTGTGCAGGCTTTCATCGCGCAGGGCATCGCAAGTGGGGCGAAGCTCGTGGCCGGCGGGCCGGGCCGGCCAGATGGCATCGCGCGCGGCTATTTCGTGCGCCCGACTGTGTTCAGCCGGGTGACGCCGGAGATGGGTATCGCCCGCGAGGAGATCTTCGGTCCGGTGCTGTCCATCCTGCCCTACAAGGACGAGGCGGACGCCATCCGCATCGCCAACGACACGCCCTACGGCCTGTCGGGCTACGTGTCGTCGGCCGACCTGGGGCGGGCGCGGGCCGTTGCGCGGCAGTTGCGCAGCGGCAATGTGCACCTCAACGGCGCGCCAGTGGACCTCGCCGCGCCCTTTGGCGGCTACAAGCAGTCGGGCCTGGGGCGGGAGTGGGGCGCCTACGGGCTGGAGGAGTTCCTCGAGGTGAAGGCGGTCATCGGCTACGGCGATGACGAGCCGATCTGAAGCTTGTTGTCAGCTTGGCGTGACAGAATGCGGGCCGGCGGCTGTGCCGCCGCCTGTTGAGGAGTTTCCGCGCCGATGGCCCTGATCGTTTCCGTTTGCCTGTTGCTGGTTGTGCTGACTACCGTGATCCACTACGAGGTGCTGCGCGGCCTGAGCCTGTGGCTGCCCGAGCTGGCCATCCGCCCGCGGGCCAAGCTGATCGTCGTGATACTCGGCACCTTCATCGCCCATCTTCTGGAGATCGCGCTGTACGCTTTCGCGGTGTTTGCGCTGGTGCGCTATGCGGAGCTCGGGTCGGTGGGCGACGTAGGGCGTTTTTCGTTTGCGGTGTGCCTGTATTTTTCCACCGAGACCTTCACGTCCCTCGGCTACGGCGACGTGGTGCCCGGCGGAGACGTCCGCCTGCTGGCGGGAACCGAGGCCCTCAACGGCCTGCTGCTGATCGGTTGGTCGGCGTCCTACGCGTACATCGCGATGGAGCGCTTCTGGCGCGACGGGCTGGGCGACAGCAACTGACGGAGGCTTTCGAGCGTGCGTATTCTGGTGGTTGAAGATGACAAGACCCTGGCCGCCGGCCTGGTTGAAGGCCTGGAGCGGGAGGGCTTCATGGTGGACCGGCTCGAAGCCGCCGAGCCGGCCGAGGCGGTGCTTACGCACACGGCCTACGACCTGGCGATCGTGGACATCGGCCTGCCGGGCATGGACGGGCTGGAGCTGATCCGTCGGGTGCGCCGCCGCGGCGTACTGACGCCCATCCTGATCCTGACGGCCCGTGACGGGCTGGACGACCGGGTCGTCGGCCTGGACGTGGGCGGCGACGACTACCTGGTCAAGCCCTTCCTGCTGCCCGAGCTGCTGGCCCGCATCCGGGCGCTGATCCGGCGTAGCCGGGCGGCGGCCAGCATGGTGCTGAGCGTCGGTTCGCTGGCGCTCGACGTACAGCGGCGCAGCGCGACGCTGGCCGGCGTCGAGCTGGAGCTGACCGGGCGGGAGTGGGACGTGCTCGAACAATTGGCGCTGGTGGCGCCCAAGGTGGTCGCCAAGCAGAAGCTGGCCGACAGCCTCAGCCAGTGGGACCGGGAGATCACCCCCAATGCGGTGGAGATCTATGTATCGCGCCTGCGCAGCAAGCTGGCCGACAGCGGGGTCGGTATCCGCACGGTGCGTGGCATCGGCTATCGCATCGAGGCCGGAGAGGGCGATGCCGCGGTGCGGTGAGGGGCGTGCGCTCCGCAACCGGCTGCTGATGGTCATTTCCTGGCCGCTGTTGATCCTGCTGGCGGCCAGCATGATCGCCGACTACCGTTCGGCGCTGAGCATCGCCGACGAGGCCTATGACAATGCGCTTGCCGGCACCGTGGTGGCCCTGGTCACGCGGCTGGAGCGGGACGACGACGACAAGGATATCGAGGTGGACATCCCGCCGGCGGCCGACGAGATCCTCCGCTCCGACGCCGTCGACAAGGTCCAGTATGTGGTCTTCGACAGCCACGACAAGGTGATCGCCGGCGATGCCGAACTGCTGCTGCTGCCACGGCCCGAGGTCGCCAACCGCAGCATCTTGCAGGATGCGACGGTGGGCAAGCGCGCGGTGCGTACCGCCAGTTACCGCTACGAGAGTCCGCGCATGACAGCGACGGTGATCGTCGCCGAAACCACCCTCAAGCGCCGGAGTGCCGCCCATCGCATCCTGGCGACGATCTTCTGGCCGAACCTGCTGTTGATCGCAACGGCGCTGCTGCTGGTGTATTTTGGCGTGCGCTATGCGCTGAAGCCGCTGGACGCTCTCGGCCACAGCATTGCCACCCGTGGCCCCAACGACTTCAGCCCGATTGCCGAGAGCGGTGTGCCGGCTGAGGCCGGTCCGCTGGTGCGGGCCATCAACCGTCTGCTGCAGCACCTGGGGCGGGCCGGGCGGGCTCAGCAGGCCTTCCTGTCGAATGCCGCCCACCAGCTGCGCACGCCGCTGGCCGGCCTGCAGACCCAGCTTGAGCTGGCCGTCGAGGCCCTGCCTGCGGAGGCCCGGCCGCGCATCGAGCGTCTGCGCGAGTCCACCGGCCGCCTGGTCCATTTCACCAACCAGATGCTCGCGCTGGCCCGCTCGTCGTCGGGAGGGGCGCTGATCAGCGACCACCGTCCTGTGAACCTGGCCGCGCTGCTGGAGGATGCCGCGTCCGATCTACTCGACGACGCCCTCGCCAAGCACATCGACCTGGGCTTCGAGACGGCGCCGGCGCCGGTGCTGGGGTCCAGCTGGATGTTGCGGGAAATGCTGGCCAATCTGATCGACAATGCCATCGCCTACACGCCGGAAGGCGGTCGGGTGACCGTGCGCTGTGGGCGCAGCGACGAGGCGGGGATCTTCGTCGAGGTCGAGGACGATGGGCCGGGCATCCCGGAGAGCGAACGCAGCCGGGTCTTCGAGCGCTTCTACCGGGCTGCGGGGGATGGTGTGCCGGGCACCGGACTGGGTCTTGCCATCGTCAAGGAGGTGGCCGACCGCCATGCCGCCGACGTGACGATCGCCAGCGGCAGCGAGGGGGGCGGCACATGCATCCGGGTTGTCTTTCCGGATGCCTCCGACGTGATCGCGCCTGCGCGGCAATGACTCGGGGGCGAGCGAGTTCGCCCGTGCAATGCCGCGCTTCATGCCGGATCGGATAATCCCTTACGGATTGTCAGGCAATTGAAGGCTGCCGACCGCTATGGTCCGCCGGGTCATCCAAAGTGGTCCCGATGGTCATGCACAGTACTTCCGAATCCCCCGTCATCGACTCTTCCGCCGGCCTGCGTCGGCCCCGTCCCATGGTGTTCCTGCACTGGGCGACGGCACTGCTGATCGCGCTGGTGATTGGCATTGCCTTCGTGCGTGATGGGGTTGAGGAGAAGGCCCTGCGCGCCACCCTCATGAACATCCATCGCAGCATCGGCCTCACCATCGCCCTGCTGGCGATGGCCCGCATCGTCGTGCGCCTGGCCCACCGGCCGCTGCCGCCGACCGGCGACATGTCGCCGCTGGCTCGACTCGCGGCCGAACTGGCGCACCTGGCCCTCTACGTGCTGCTGATGGCGCTACCGCTGATCGGCTGGGCGCTGTCATGCGCCCATGGCAAGCCAGTGTCTCTCTTCGGCCTGGTTACCCTGCCGGTCATCGTCGAGGAGGACGAAGACCTCGCCGACGATCTGGCCGAATACCACGAGAACGCCGCCTGGCTGCTGATAGGCCTTGTCGGCGTGCATGCCGCCGCCGCCCTCTATCACCACTTCGTGCGCCGCGACAACGTGCTGCGCGCGATGCTGCCGGCCCGCCAGTCCTGAGCCTTCTCCGATTCTTCCCGTGGCGCCGCGAGAGCATGCCGCCACGGGCTCGCTCGCCTTTTTCTTGACCACAAATACAAGGACAAACATGCATCCGATTCTTTCCGGGGGGAAAACCCGTCTGTCCGCGATCCGGCATACGGCCGGCCTGGTGCTGGCCGCGGCCGGCTTCCTCGCCGCCGCGCCGGCCGCCCATGCCGTGCCGAGCTTTGCCCGCCAGACCGGGCAGGAATGTGCGGCCTGCCACATTGGCGCCTACGGCCCGCAACTGACGCCCTATGGCGTGAAGTTCAAGATCGGCGGCTACACCGATTCCGACGGCAAGGGCGGCAAAGTGCCCCTGTCCGGCATGGTGGTGGCGTCTTTCACGCGCACCGCCAAGAACCAGGACCCGGCGCCGGACAAGTCCAGCCCCAACAACAACCACTCCTTCGACGAAGCCTCGGTCTTCCTGGCCGGCCGTCTGAGCGACAAGATCGGTGCCTTCGTGCAGGCTACCTACGACGGCATCGGCCAGCGCACGTCCATCGACCAGGCTGACGTGCGCTTTGCCCACACCACCGAGGTGGCCGGCAAGGAAACTGTCTTCGGCGTTTCGGTGAATAACAATCCCGGCGTGCAGGATCCGTTCAACAGCATGCCGGTGTGGAGCTTCCCCTACACCGCCTCTGCCGTGGCCTTCGGTCAGGGCGATGCTGCCACGATGATCAACGGCGGCCTCGAGCACCGCGTCACCGGCGTGTCCGCCTACACCTTCTGGAACAACATGGTGTATGCCGAGCTGGGCACCTACCGGGCGCTGACCCCGACCATGCAGAGCCGTCTGGGCCTGGAGAAGGCGGGCGACATGGGCCATGTCGGCGGCAATACCGCCTACTGGCGCCTGGCGGTGTTCCAGGATCTGAAGAAGCAGGCCTTCAACGCCGGCATCTTCGGCCTCAACACCTCGGTCCAGCCGGACCGCAGCACGCCGGGCTCCAACAAGTTCAATGACGTGGGCGTCGATGCGTCCTACCAGTTCCTCGGCACCCGCGAGCACGTGGCGACGGTCAACACCAGCTACATCCGTGAACGCCAGACCCGCAACCAGCTCGTCGCCACCGACGGCGCCGACAATCTGAAGGGCCGTCTCAACGAGTTCAAGCTGAACGCGTCCTATCACTACATGCAGACCTGGGGCGCCACCATCGGCCGTTTCGTGACCCACGGCAGCTCCGACGCCACGCTGTACAGCGACGGTTTCGCCAACGGTTCGCCGAACACCTCCGGCTACATCCTGCAGGCCGACTGGACGCCGTGGGGCAAGGAGAATTCCTGGGGCGCTCCGTGGGCCAACGTCCGCCTTGGTGCCCAATACACGATGTACGACAAGTACAACGGCGCCAAGACCAACTACGACGGCAACGGCCGCGACGCGAAGGACAACAACACGCTGTTCCTGTTCGCGTGGACCTCGTTCTGACGGAGTGACGTGATGAAAATGATCTCCCGTACCGTCCTGCCGCTGCTGGTGGCCGCGGCAGCCAGCTCCCTGAGCTTCCAGGCCCGCGCCGCGGGCGATGTGGAAAAGGGCAAGGACGTGTTCGCTACCGAGTGTGCCGAGTGCCACAGCGTGCGCGAAGGCAAGAACAAGAAGGGGCCGAGCCTGTTCGGTGTGGTCGGCCGCAAGGCCGCCACGGTGGCCGATGCCAGCTATTCCGATGGTCTCAAGGCCAGCGGCATCACCTGGACCCCGGACAAGATCGACGCCTACGTGACGGCGCCCAAGAAGCTCGTGCCTGGCGGCAAGATGAAGTACGACGGACTGGCCAGTGCAGCTGAACGGACCGAGCTGCTGGCCTATCTGGCGACTTTGAAGTGATTTGCGTCGGCCGGCCCGGTGGGGGGCCGGGCCGGCCGATGTGAAAGCGGAGAGGCTTGCTGCGGCAGGCCTTTCTTGCGTTTACGCCGTGCGTTGGGCGTCGCGTTCGATCCGTTGCTGGCGCATCAGCGCCACCAGTAGAGCCATCCCCGCTGCCATCACCCATGCAGCGACGATCAGCGCGCCTTTGTAGCTGCCGGTCATCGTGGCGATGTAGCCGGCCATTGCCGGGGCGACCACCTGCGCCACGCCGTAGCTGAGGGTCAGGCGCGCCATCGCCTTGGCCGGGTTGGCCGGGAAGCAGCGGCCGATGATCGACAGGGTCAGGCTGACGATGCCGACGAAGGTGCCGCCATAAAGCATCGCGCTGGCCAGGTTGGCGGCGGTGCCGTCGCTGAAGGCCGGCAGCAGGATGGAGACGATCTGCAGGCAATAGGCGAGCAGCAGTGCCGGGATCTGCCCTCCGGCGGTAGCGATGCGGTCCCACAGGAAACAGGACGGCGCGGCCGCCAGGCCGACGATGACCCATACCCAGCCGCCCTTGCCGGCCAGCATCGGCAGCTTCTCGACGATGGCGATGATGAAGGTGGCGCTGATCACGTAGCCGAAGCCGGCGCAGAAGTAGGCTGCGATGAAGAGCCCCATCCAGCGCCGCGATGGCGGGGCCGGCAGATGGGTGGCGGCCTGGGCGCTGACCGGCGCCGGGGCCGGCAGCCAGAACCAGGCTGGCACGAAGAACAGCACGCCGAGCAGGCCGAGGCCCAGCCACTGGCCGTCCCATGCCAGGTGGCCGACCATGCCGGCCACTGCCAGCCCGGACACGATGATGCCCAGCCCGATGCCGGCAAAGTGCAGGCCCAGCTCCGGCCGGTGGCCGTGGCGGATCAGCCAGTTGAGGACCAGGCCGGAGGCGATCAGCAGGCCGGCGGTGCTCGACAGACCGGCCACGAAGCGCAGCACGACCCACAGGGTCACGTCCTGCGTGACGCCCATCGCGGCGGTGCTGACCACCGCCACCACCAGGCCGATGCGGTACAGCTTGAACTTGCGGCCGAGGTCGCTGATCGTCGCCGCCACCAGTGCGCCGGTGATGTAGCCGACGTAGTTGAAGGTGGCCAGCCAGCCGCCGTCCATGGCGCTGAGGCCGGCCTCGCCACGCATGATCGGCAGCAGCGGCGTGTAGGCGAAGCGGGCCAGGCCGACGGTGAGGATCAGGGCGCAGACGCCGGCGAAGATCACCCGGTAACGGTCGGCCGAACTGCTGGCGGGAAGGGCTGTTGCAGGGGCGTGCATGCTGTTCTCTCTTTTACGGGTTGTTATGGTTTGATCTTAGGATGTGCAGGAATGTCAAACTTTCGATAGGATGACTTTCGTTATCGATGAACTGACATGGGCTGACTGGGGGAAAACCATGGACCTGGAAGAGGACTGGACGCTGGTCGATGTGCCGGACATCGAGGAACTGCCGGGGCCGGTGTTCCAGCGCTTTGAAACCCTGCCGGCCCGCCACATCTTTCCGCCCCACGCGCACCGCTGGAACCAGTTCGTCTACGCCACCGCCGGTACGCTGGTGGTGATGGTCGAGAAGTCCCGTTACGTGATCACGCCCGAGCAGGCGATCTGGGTCCCGACCGGCGTACTGCACACCACCGGCGCGCTGCACGGCGCGGAATTCCGCAACCTGTACGTGGCCGACGGGCCCGATCTGGGCATGCCGGGAACATGTTCGGTGCTGGCGGTGTCTCCGCTGCTGAGAGCGCTGATCGTCGAGCTGGCGGACATCGGCGGGCGCCGGGAGAGCACCGACTACCTGGCCCGCGTGCATGCGCTGATCCTCGACCAGTTGCGCCGCCTGCCGGTGCAGGATTTCCAGTTGCCGTGGCCGACCAGCCCGATGCTGCGCAGGCTCTGCGAGGCCCTCTACGCCAACCCCGCCGACCCGCGGGGCGCCGACGATTGGGGGGCTGCACTGGGCGCATCGGCGCGCACGCTGGCACGGCGTTTCGAGAAGGAGTTGGGTTTGGGCCTGCGCGAATGGCGGCATCGCCTGCGTCTGTTCCGCGCCGTGGAATGGTTGGGGGCCGGGCGTGCGATAACCGATATAGCATTGGAGCTGGGCTACGCGTCGCCATCGGCCTTCACCTACATGTTCCGCCAGGAGATGGGCTGCAGCCCGACCGAATACCGGGGACGCGGAGCGCGTCCCTTCACTGCCAGCGAGGTGGTTTCATGACCATTCATGCGGATCTTCACCACGTGATCTATGCCTTGTCCGACGCCCTCGATCTGGTTGGCGTGGACGACGTGGCCCACGGCAAGCGGGTCGGCATCATGGCCGCCGCCTGCGCGCGCGCCGAGGGCCTCGGCGAGGCCGATGCCTCCTTCCTGTTCGACCTCGGCATGCTGCACGACATCGGCGTGTCGTCCACCAGCACCCATAACCACCTGGTCGAGGAGTTCGACTGGGAGGATTCCCAGATCCACTGCGAAGTGGGGCACGCGCTGCTCACCAGTTTTCCGCCGCTGGCCCCGATGGCTCAGCCGGTGCGCTACCACCATACCCGTTGGGATGCGATGCCGGCCGATCTGCCGCCCGGGTTGGCCCGCCAGGCAAACCGTCTGTACCTGGCGGACCGGGTCGATGCGCTGGCTGCGCCTTACTACGCCGACAACAGCACGCTGCAGAACATGGAGAGCATTCGTAACGGGATTGCCGCGCACACGGGCAGCTACTTCGCACCGGACCTGGTCGAGGCGTTCATGGCGGCATCCCGTACCGAGGCTTTCTGGCTGATGCTGGAGCCACGCTCCATCCAGGCCTGCCTGGTGGACCAGCTGGCGCGGGTGGAGCCCTTTCCCGCGTCGATGGGCGATCTGCGCCACCTGGCCGTCATCTTCGCGCGCATCGTCGACGCCAAGAGCCCCTTCACCGCCGAGCACTCCCTGGGCGTGGCGCGGCTGGCCCGCTTCCTGGCCGAGCGCCTGGGCGTGCCGGGGGAGAACTGCGACAAGCTGGAGATCGCCGGCCTGCTGCACGACCTGGGCAAGCTGCGGGTGCCCGACGAGATCCTCGACAAGCCGGGCCGCCTCGACAGCCGCGAGCGCCGCATCATCAACACCCACAGCTTCGAGACCTACCAGATCCTGCGCAACATCGACGGCTTCGAGGACATCGCCCGCTGGGCGGCCTACCACCACGAGGAACCGGACGGCTCCGGCTACCCCTTCCACCTGAGGGGCGACACCCTGTCCCTGGAGGCGCGCATCCTGCGCGTCGCCGACATCTTCCAGGCGATGGTGCAGAACCGGCCGTACCGCCAGGGCCTGTCGGTGCCCGAGGTGTCGTCTTTCATGCGCATGTTGGCTGACACGGGGCATATCGATGCCGAGGTCACCGCGGTGCTGTTGGCGGACACGGGGCGGGCGATCGAGGTTGCGCTGCCGGTGTTTCCGTCGCTGCCGGACGGCAGGCGGATTCGGGAGGCGGCTTCGCCGGGCTGAAGCGCCCGGCGAACGGGGCTGGCGTCAGCTGTGGTGGTGATGGGGGTGACGGCCGTGGCCATGGCCGTCCTGCTCGGATTCCAGCTCGGCCAGTACGTACTGGGACATGCCGACAGCTAGTTCCTGGTGGCTGACGAAGATCCGGCCGAGCTTCTCCCGACGCAGCAGGTCGGCGTCGTCCTCGCTGTCGGCGCGCAGCACCGTGACGATCTCCGGGTTGAGCTTGCGCGCGATGTCCACCATCTTGCGGCTGGCGAGCGGGTCCGGCGCGGTGATGACCAGCATTGCCGCGCGGGTGATGTGGGACTGGACCAGCACGATGGGGTCGGAAGCGTCGCCGCTGACAGCGGCCTTGCCGAGCTTGCGCAGGGTTTCCACCACTTCCCGGTTGCTGTCCGCCACCACGTAGGGGACATGTCGCTTGTCCAGCGCCGACGCGATGTGGCGGCCGACCCGGCCGTAGCCCACCAGAACCACCTGGTTGGAGAGCAGCTTGCGGTCGGTGCTCATCGGCAGCGCGGCCAGAGGATCGTCGCGCAGGTCGAGCTTGCGTGCCCATGCCGAACGGGCCCGCGCCCAGGCCTGGGCCGGCTCGATGGCGGCGAAGAGCACCGAGTTGAGGGCGATGGAGATCAGCGCGCCGGCGAGGATCAGGTTCTGCCCCTCCATCGTCAGCAGCCCAAGGCCGAGCCCGAGGCCGGCCAGGATGAAGGAGAACTCGCCGATCTGGGCCAGGCTGGCGCCCACCGTCAGCGCGGTGTTGAGGGGGTAGCGGAAGCTCAGCACCAGCGCGATGGCGGCCAGGGTCTTGCCGAACAGGATGATGAACACCACGCCGAGCACCTTGAAGGGCGCGTCGATCAGCACCTGTGGGTCGAACAGCATGCCCACCGAGACGAAAAACAGCACCGAGAAGGCGTCACGCAGCGGCAGGGAATCCTCCGCCGCGCGGTGGCTGAACTCGGACTTGCGCATCATCATGCCGGCGAAGAAGGCGCCCAGCGCGAAGGACACATCGAAGAGGATCGCCGACGCGTAGGCCACGCCGACCGCGGCGGCGATCACACAGAGAGTGAACAGCTCCCGCGAGCCGGTGCGTGCCACCAGCCACAGGAGGCGCGGAAAGGCGCGGCCGCCGACCAGCAGCATCAGCGCGATGAAGGCCGACACCTTGGCGAGGGTGATGCCTACGGTCAGCACGAGGGTCGATACGTCGGCCTGGGGGCCGGCGTCCTTGGCGCCGAGCAGCGGCGCCAGCGCCGGCAGCAGCACCAGTACCAGCACCATGGCCAGGTCTTCCACCACCAGCCAGCCGACGGCGATGCGCCCATTGGTGGAATCCAGGATGCCCTTCGCCTCCAGCGCGCGCAGCAGCACGACAGTACTGGCCACCGACAAGGCCAGCCCGAACACCACCGATTCACCCACCGGCCAGCCCCACCACACGGCCATCGCCGCGCCGAGGCCGGTGGCCACCGCAATCTGCACGACGGCACCGGGCACCGCGATCTTGCGCACCGCCAGCAGGTCGTCGAGGGAGAAATGCAGGCCGACGCCGAACATCAACAGCATCACCCCGATCTCGGCCAACTGGCCGGCCAGCGGAAGGTCGGCGACGAAACCGGGCGTGCCGGGGCCTATGGCCACGCCGGCGAGCAGGTAGCCGACCAGCGGAGGCATGCGCAGGCGAGTGGCCACCAGGCCGAGGACCATGGCCAGGCCGAGGCCGGCAGCGATGAGGGCGATCAGGGAGACGTTATGGGGCATCGGCAGTCAGCAGGGGGGCGGTTTAAAGGGCATGCAGGTTCGACGCCACGTCGGCGTGGCGGTTCGGCGATTCGGAAAATTTATGCTGCGTTGTGTCAGAACGCGCCCATCGCCAGCCCGGTGGCGAAGGCGGCGCCGAGTTCCTCGCCCTTGGCGAGTTCGTCGGTGGGAACGTGCTTGGGTGCCAGGATGTCTTCCGGCGTCTGTGCGTGGGTACACACGATCAGCGGCGGGGCGATGTCGCGCAGGCGCCAGCCGGTGGCGATGCGGGCGATCTGGCGGGCGGCGTTGCTGCCGTCGCTACCCGCGCATATTACCGCGGCGTAGGGCCGGCCGTTGATGCGATCGAGGGCGCCGTAGTAGCTGCGGTCGAAAAAATCCTTCATCAGCCCGGCGATCGCAGCGAGATTCTCTGGCGTTGCGAAGACATACCCGTCGGCAGCCAGCAGGTCGCCGGGGCCGGCCTCAGGCGCGCGCAGCAGGCGTACGTCCACGTCCGGCTCGCCCGCGGCGCCGCGGGCAACGGCGTGGATCATCTGCTCGGTGGCGCCGGTCCAAGAGTGATAGACGAGCAGCAGGGTTTTGCGGGCGGTGGCGGTCATCGTCGAAAGGCGTCGGGAGGCCTTTCGAGACTAGGCGGGTGCTCCGTATCGGTCAATGCTGCCGGTCAATCTTGCGGGTCAATCCCACATGGAGCGCATGCGGGCGGCCAGGTCCACCGCTGCCTGGCGGGTTTCGGCCTTGGCTGGCGTGTCGGGTGTGGCCTCGGGCCAGGTGCAGGTCTCGAAGCGGTCGAGCAGGCGGTTGGGAATGAAGCGCGTGCGGCTGGCGTACACGTGGCGGTCGCCGGTGGAGGACTGGCCGCTGACGTAGAAGCGCTGCGGTACGTAGAGGTCGAGATGGTCCTTGGCGCGGGTCATCGCCACGTAGAGCAGGCGCATCTCCTCCTCGATCTCCCGCTCGCTGCCGGTAGCGAGATCGGACGGCAGGCAGCCGTCTACCGCGTTGAGCAGGGACACCGCCGGCCACTCGCGGCCCTTGGCCGAGTGGATGGTGGACAGGATCAGGTAGTCCTCGTCGAGCAGCGGCTTGCCGGACTCGTCGCTGGTGGCGTCGGGCGGGTCGAGGGTCAGCTCGGTGAGGAAGCGTTCCTGGCTCGGGTAGGTGGCGGCGATACGCCCCAGTTGCTGGATGTCGGCCTGGCGCACGCTGAAATCCTCGAACAGGCGCTCCATCTGGCCTTCGTACCATAAGGCCAGTTTCTCGACGGGCGTGGGCCAGGCGCCGGCCTCGGCCAGCCCTTCCACCAGCGCGGCGAACGCTTGCCAGTGCAAGCGGGCGTTGTCGGGCACAGGCTGTTCGGCGAGCAGCAGGCAACCCGGTGGGGCGGCCTGCAGGTTGTCGAGGATGCGGCCGGCGTATTTCGGCCCCAAGCCGGGCAGCAACTGGATGGCACGGAAGCCGGACACCCGGTCGCGGGGGTTCTGCGCCCAGCGCAGGATCGCCAGCACGTCCTTGACGTGGGCGGCTTCGAGGAACTTGAGCCCGCCGAACTTCACGAAGGGGATGTTGCGGCGGGTCAGCTCGATCTCCAGGCGCACGCTGTGGTGGGCGGCGCGGAACAGCACCGCCTGGGCCTTGAGCCGGAGGCCGCCCTCCCGGCGGGCGAGGATGCGCTCGACGACGCCGGCGGCCTGGTCGGCCTCGTCGCGGACGCTGATCAGGCGCGGCTTCTCGGCGGAGGTGCGTTCGCTCCACAGATCCTTGCAGAAGCGCTCCTTGGCCTGGCCGATGACGCCGTTGGCGGCGGCCAGGATGGGCTGCGTGGAGCGGTAGTTGCGGTCCAGCGTGAGCTGGCGGGCCGGCGGGTCGAAGTGGCCGGGGAAGTCGAGGATGTTGCGGATCGTCGCACCGCGGAAGCTGTAGATGGACTGGGCGTCGTCGCCGACCACGGTGAGGCCGCGGCCGTCCGGCTTGAGGGCGAGCAGGATCTCGGCCTGCAGGCGGTTGGTGTCCTGGTATTCGTCCACCAGCACGTGGCTGAAGCGTGCTCCCACGTCGGCGGCCAGCTCCGGCACGCCGACCATCTGGGCCCAGTAGAGCAGCAGGTCGTCGTAGTCGAGCACCTGCTGGGCCTGCTTGGCGGCCACGTAGGCGCGGAACAGGGCCTTCAGCTCGGTGGCCCACTCGGCGCACCACGGGAAGGTGGACAGCAGCACGTCGGTCAGCGGCGCGCGGGTATTGACCACCGCCGAGTAGATGGACAGGCAGGTGCCTTTCAGCGGGAAGCGCTTGCCCTTGGCCGACAGGCCCAGCTCGTGGCGGACCAGGTTGATAAGGTCGGCCGAGTCTTCCCGGTCGTGGATCGTGAACGCCGCGTCGAGGCCGATGGCGCCGGCGTATTCGCGCAGCAGCCGCGCGCCGACGCTGTGGAAGGTGCCGGCCCACGGGAAACCGGTGGCGGCCAGCTGGGCGTGGCGCGGCGAGACCTGGGCGGCGATGCGCTGCACGCGTCGGGCCAGCTCGTCGGCGGCCCGGCGGGAGAAGGTCAGCAGCAGGATGCGGCTCGGGTCGGCGCCGTGGGCCAGCAGGTGGGCGACCCGGTGGGCGAGGGTGTTGGTCTTGCCCGACCCGGCGCCGGCGATGACCAGCAGCGGCCCGTCGCCATCCGGTGTGCCGACGCCGTGGGTGGCGGCCTGGCGCTGGACGTCGTTGAGCTTGACCAGGTAGGCGGGGATGGCTGCGTCTGTCACGCCGCTCATCGGAGGGCGCTCCCTGCAGCTGATCGCTGGGCGGCGGCAGCGGCTGACGAAGGGAGGGCGTTGTGGTGCGGGGAAGGGATGTGGTGCAGGGGCATGGTGGTCTCGCTTTGGCTGTAATTGTATACAGCCTGATCGGGGCCGCAAGCGCTTGGGAAATGGGAGTGGGGGGATGGGCGATGCGATGTGGCGACAAGGCCGCCATGGCGTTTGCCGTGGCGTGAGCTCGCCCGTGGTCTCCGACGGGTGAGGAGAAGGCCTGCCCAGGCCTGCTACCATCCGGCCCATGAGCCTCTACCAGAATCTCGCCGAGCAGACCGCCCGCCTGATCGCCGACGGCGTGCTGCGCCCCGGCGACCGCCTGCCGTCGGTGCGGCAGGCCTGCAAGAGCCACGGCATTGCGCCGGTGACGGTGACCCAGGCCTACGCGCTGCTGGAGAGTCGCGGCCTCGTCGAAGCGCGCCCCAAGTCGGGCTATTTCGTGCGGGCGCGGCTGGGCCAGCGCCTGGCCGAGCCGGAGATGACCCACCCGGTCGGCCACTCGACGACGCTGGAGGTCAGCGACTTCATCTTCCAGATCCTCGACAGCGTCAAGGACCCGGCGGTGGTGCCCCTCGGCTCCAGTTTCCCCAGCCCCTACCTGTATCCCCTCGACAAGCTGGGGCGCTGCCTGGCCGCCGCTGCGCGCCACCTCGACCCGCTGGCCACCGTCACAGACCTGCCGCCGGGCAACGACGAGCTGCGCCGCCAGCTGGCCCTGCGCTACCTGGCCCACGGCGCGTCGGTGGCGCCGCAGGAGATCGTCATCACCTCCGGCGCGATGGAAGGGCTGAACCTGTGCCTGCAGGCGGTGACGCGGCCGGGCGACCTGATCGCCATCGAGTCGCCGACCTTCTACGCCGGCCTGCAGGCCGCCGAGCGGCTGGGCCTGAAGGTCATCGAGATCCCCAGCCACCCGCGCGAGGGCGTCAGCCTGCCGGCGCTGGAGGACGCGCTGCGCCATCATCCGGTGAAGGCCTGCCTGTTCATGCTCAACTACGCCAACCCCACCGGCGCGCGGGTGCCCGACGAGCGGCGGCAGGCGCTGGTGGAGCTGCTCGATCGCCACGACGTGCCGCTGATCGAGGACGACGTGTATGCCGAGCTGCACTTCGGCGCCGAGGCGCCGCTGTGCACCAAGGCGGTAGATCCGAACGGGCGCGTCATGCATGTGTCGTCCTTCTCCAAGTGCCTGGCGCCGGGCTACCGCATCGGCTGGGTGGCGGCGGGGCGCTACGCGGCGGCGATCCAGCGCCAGAAGCTGTCCCTGAGCCTGGCGACGACGGTGCCGGTACAGATTGCGCTGGCCGACTACCTGAAGCACGGCGGCTACGAAAAGCACCTGCGCCAGCTGCGCAGCACGCTGGCGGCCCAGGAGGCGGCGCTGGTGGCCGCCGTCGAAACCCATTTCCCGGCCGCCACGCGGCTGGCGCGGCCCCAGGGCGGCTACTTCCTGTGGCTGGAGCTGCCGCGTGGCACCGATGCCCTCGAACTGCACCGCCGGGCGTTGGAGCAGGGCATCAGCATCGCGCCGGGGCCGATCTTCTCGGCCAAGCGCGAGTTCGGCCACTGCATCCGCCTCAACTTCGGCCATCCCCTCGGCGAGCGCGGGCGGGCCGCGGTCGCCACGCTGGGCGCGCTCCTGTAGTACCTGAAATTCTGTACCTATGGAAAACACGACAGGCTGAATCTGTTTCCATTCCGCTCCGGGTGATCTACTCCCGGTCCAGGAGGAATACCCAGATGAACAAGCCTGTCAGCAAGGTCCGCGAAGCCAAACTGGAGTTGTACCGCAAGAAGGGAAAGATCCACGCCCGCGAGGTGCGCGGCCGATTCAACACGATCCGCTGGGCGATGGTGTGGTTCACCCAGCTGGTCTTCTACGGGGCCTGCTGGCTCCAGTGGGGCGGCCGCCAGGCCGTGCTGTTCGACATTCCCCACGAGAAGTTCTACCTCTTCGGCCTGGTGCTGTGGCCGCAGGATGCGCTGCTCTTGGCCATCATGCTGATCCTCGCCGCCACCGGCCTGTTCCTCGTCACCGCGCTGGCCGGGCGGCTGTTCTGTGGCTTCGCCTGTCCGCAGACGGTCTATACGGAAATCTTCATGTGGATCGAGGCCAAGGTCGAGGGCGACCACCTGGCCCGCCTGAAGCTCGACCAGGCCCCGCCGAGCCTCGGCAAGCTGGCCCGGCGCGGCACCAAGTACGCGCTGTGGGGGCTGGTGGCGGCGTGGACGGCGATCAGCTTCGTCGGCTACTTCACGCCGATCCGCGAGCTGCTGCCGGCGCTGGCGGGCTGGAACGTCGGCCCGTGGGAAGGCTTCTGGCTGATCTTCTACGGTTTGTTCACCTACGTGCAGGCCGGCTTCGCCCGTGAGGCGGTGTGCCAGCACATGTGCCCGTACTCCCGTTTCCAGGGCGTGATGTTCGACAGCACCACCCGCACCGTCAGCTACGACGTGGCCCGCGGCGAGCCGCGCAAGGGCGCGGCCGCGTTGAAGGCGGCGGGGCAGGGCGCAAGTCAAGGCAAGGGCGACTGCATCGACTGCGGCATCTGCGTGCAGGTCTGCCCGACCGGCATCGACATCCGCGACGGCCTGCAATACCAGTGCATCAACTGCGGCCTGTGCGTGGATGCCTGCGATGACGTGATGGCCAAGGTCGCCAAGCCCGTTGGGCTGATCCGCTTCGCGTCGGAGCAGGAACTGGCTGGCCAGCCCCCACGCAGTGGGCGGCCGCGGCTGGCGGTGTATGGCGGGTTGATCGGGGTCTTCGTGGCCCTCGGCGCCTGGACCCTCAGCGAGCGTTCGCTGCTGCTGGTGGACGTGCTGCGCGACCGGGGCAGCCTGTCGCGGGAGACCGCCGAAGGGCTCATCGAGAACGCCTACACCCTCAAGTTGATGAACCTGGCCGAGGAAGACCGCGACTTCGACGTGGCGGTGAGCGGCCTGCCCGGCATCCAGCTGGTCGGTGCGAGCCACTTCAGCGGCGAGGCCGGCGGCATCCGCGAAGTCCATGTGACCGTCGCCGCGCCGCCCGACGCCGCCAAGCCCGGCGCCAGCCCGATCGCCTTCCTGATCAAGGCCCGCCAGGACCCCGACACCCAGGTCAGCGAGAAGAGCACCTTCGTGCTGCCCTGAGCCCCGCCCGAGAACAGAGACCATGTACCGCTACAACGAAACCGACCAGCGCCTGGTGGATGACCGGGTCGTCCAGTTCCGCGACCAGATGGCGCGCTTTCTCGACGGGCGCCTGGCGGAGGACGAGTTCCGCCCGCTGCGCCTGCAGAACGGCCTCTACATCCAGCGCCACGCGCCGATGCTGCGGGTCGCCATCCCCTACGGCACGCTGGCGGCCTACCAGCTGCGCAAGCTGGCCGACATCGCGCGCCGCTACGACCGGGGCTACGGCCACTTCACGACGCGCAGCAACATCCAGTTCAACTGGGTGCGCCTGGAGGAGACGCCGGACATCCTGGCCGAACTGGCCGCCGTGCAGATGCACGCGATCCAGACCTCCGGCAACTGCATCCGCAACATCACCACCGACCAGTTCGCCGGCGTGGCCGCCGACGAGCTGTTCGACCCGCGCCCCTACTGCGAGATCGTCCGCCAGTGGTCCACGCTGGCGCCGGAGTTCCTGTTCCTGCCGCGCAAGTTCAAGATCGCCATCGCCGGCGGTGAGGAGGACCGGGCAGCGGTGCGCTTTCACGACATCGGTGCCCGTGCGCGGGTGGCCGAGGACGGGCGGATCGGCTTCCAGGTCTTCGTCGGCGGCGGCCTCGGCCGCACGCCGATGGTTGGCCAGTGCTTGAAGGATTTCCTGCCGCGGGAGGAACTGCTCAACTACTTCGAGGCCATCCTGCGGGTCTATAACCGCTACGGCCGCCGCGACAACAAGTACAAGGCGCGCATCAAGATCCTCGTCAAGGACCTGACGTTGGACGGCTTCGCGCGGGAGGTGGAGGAGGAATGGGCGTGGAGCCGTGGCGGCCCCGGCGCGATCGCCGAGCAGACCTTCGACGACATGGCCGCCTTCTTCACCCGCAGCGACCTGCCGCCCGCCGACGCGGCCGACCCGGTCTATGCGGCGGCGCTGGCTGGCAACCGCGCCTTCGCCCGCTGGGTCGAGCGCAACGTGGCGGACCATCGCGACCCCGGCCGTGCCATCGTCACCCTGTCCCTGAAGAAAGCCGGTTCGCCGCCGGGGGACGCCACCGCCGAGCAGATGGACGGCGTGGCCGAGCTGGCCGAGCGCTTCGGCGCCGGCGAGATCCGCGTTAGCCACGAACAGAACCTGGTGCTGCCCCACGTCGCCCGCCGCGACCTGCCGGCCCTGTGGGAAGGCGCACGGGCGCTGGGCCTGGCGACGCCCAACATCGGCCTGCTGACCGACGTGGTGTGCTGCCCGGGCGGCGACTTCTGCTCCCTCGCCAATGCCCGTTCGATCCCGGTGGCGGCGGCGGTCCAGCAGCGCTTCGAGGATCTGGACTATCAGTTCGATATCGGGCCGCTGGAGCTCAACATGTCCGGCTGCGTGAATGCCTGCGGCCACCACCACATCGGGCACATCGGCATCCTCGGCGTGGACAAGAACAACGAGGAGTATTACCAGGTGACGATAGGCGGCCGGGAAGGCACGCGGGCGGCCATCGGCAAGGTGATCGGCCCGGCCTTCGCGGCGCAGCAGATCCCCTACGTGATCCAGCGCCTGCTGGAGGTGTACCTGGCCCTGCGGCATGAAGGGGAGCTCTTCATCGACGCGGTCGAGCGTCTCGGCCTGGAGCCCTTCAAGACCCGCGTGTATGGAGGTGGAGCATGAGCGCCTTGATCCTCAAGCACGGCGAGATCGTCGCCGACCGCTGGCAGCCCGTTGCCGCCGATGCCAGCGCGGTGCACATCGCTGACGCCATCGCTGCGGGCGGGCCGCTGCTGCTGCCCTTGCCGCTGTGGCTGGCGCACCGGGCGGCGCTCGAACCGCAGCGGGCTGGCGTGCTGCTGGTGGCGGAAGACGGGCTCGACGCGGTGCTGCCGCGGCTGGATGACATCCCGCTGATCGCGATCCACTTTCCGGTGTTCACCGACGGGCGCGGCTACTCCCTGGCCCGCCTGCTGCGCAGCCGCCACGGCTATCGCGGCGAGCTGCGGGCGGTCGGCGATGTGCTGCGGGATCAGCTGTACTTCCTGCATCGCTGCGGCTTCGACGCCTTCGCGCTGCGTGCCGACCAGGTGGTGGAGGAGGCGCGGGCGGCCTTCGCGGATTATTCGTGGGCGCCGCTCGGTGGACGCGGGGAAGGCCGCGGCATGAGCCACAATGAGAGCGTTGAGTGAAAACTGAGCCGGGGTGTCACCCCGGCCGCATTGCCGAAGGCCTGCCGATGAATTCCGCCGATCACCTTGTGTCCGACCGTCCGGGCCTGTCCGACCACACCAAGGGCTTGCTGGCCGCTTGTGTGGTGGTGTTGTGCTGGTCGGGCTTCAACATCGTCTCCCGCCTCGGCAGCAAGGGCGTGCTGACGCCCTTCGACATCGCGGCGATGCGCTTCGGCGTGTCCGGGCTGATCGCGCTGCCTTTCTTCCTGGCCCGCGTGAAGCCGGCCGACTGGCCGCGCTACATGGCGCTGGCCCTGTTCGGCGGCCTCGGCTACGGGCTGCTGGTGTACTCGGGTTTCGCTTTCGCGCCGACCGCCCACGCAGGCGTCTTCGTGAATGGCGGCATCCCGTTCTGGACCATCGTCATCGTTGCCGTGCTGGCCGGTTTCCGGCTTGCCCGCCACATCGCGCTGGCGCTGCTGCTGTCGTCCTTCGGGCTGGTACTGATCGGTTACGACAGCGTGGTGGCCGGCCGCGGCGGCGCCCAGTGGATCGGCGACCTGCTGTTCTTCGCCGCCGCGCTGACCTGGGCCATCTTCGGCCTGCTGATGCGCCGCTGGCAGGTCCGCCCGTGGCTGGCGATCACCGGCGTGGCGAGTTTTTCCTGTGTGGCCTACCTGCCGGTGTACCTGCTGTGGCTGCCGAAGGCGGTGCTGTTGGCGCCGGCCGGGGAGATCGTGCTGCAGTGCGTCTATCAGGGCATCATCGCGGCGCTGCTGGCGGGCAGCATGTACAGCTACGCCAACCACAAGATCGGCGCCTGCCAGGCCTCGATGATGCTGGCGCTGGTGCCGGGCGTCTCGGCAGTGGGGGCCTGGCTGCTGCTCGACGAAGCCATCGGCCCGCGCGTGATCGTCGGCATCCTGGTGGTGTCGGCCGGCGCCGTGCTGTGCGCGCTGCCGCCGCGGCAGGCAGCCAGGCCGGGCGCCTGAGGGGCCGCGTCGCCCGATCCGTACCGTCAGCAGGATCGCAAGGCAAGCTTGCCATAGCAATCATTGTTTCCAATAATGATTGCTATGGCAGGCCAGAAATCATCCGTTTATCAGGAAGAAATCACCCGGATCGCCCAGCGTCTGGGCGGGCGTATCCGTGCGGCCAGGATCTTCCGGAACTGGCGCCAGGAAGATCTGGCGGCACGCACCGGCTTCTCCCGCTCGACCATCCAGGCGATTGAACGAGGGGAGGCGACGGTCGCCATCGGCAGCGTGCTGCAAGTCCTCTGGCTGCTCGGCCTGGCCAACGAGGTCGAGCTGATCGCCGATCCGGGACTGGACAGGGAAGGGTTGTCGCTGGCGCTGGATGCGGCCAAGAAGCGCGTACACGTCCAACGGAAGATCGATGACGACTTCTGAGGATCTCTTCATCTGGGTCTATCTGCCCGGCCAGCAGATGCCGGTCGTGGCCGGGCGGCTGAGCGTGTCGCAAACCGCTGCCGGCAAGGTCGGACATTTCACCTACGGGCGCTCCTATCTGGAGCGTCAGGAAGCCATTCCCATCGATCCGGTCGCGCTGCCACTGAAAAAGGGCGAGTTCACCTTCACGTCCCTGAGCGGCTTTCCCGGTGCGATCCTCGATAGCTGCCCGGACCGCTGGGGCGTCAAGGTGATCGATCGGCTGGTCGGCCAGCAGGACTATCCGCGTGGCTACATCCTCAGGAACGATCCCGGCCGCGCCGGTGCTTTGGCCTTTTCGAGCGGGGCGAAGGACGTTCCGCAAGAGCAGTCGAGCCGCGAGTTCTCCCTGGCGCAATTGCTTGCCGCCGCGGAAGACGTGGAAGCCGACCGCCCTGTGGATAGCGAGTTGCTGAAAGCCCTGCACCCGGGCACCGGCGGCGCCCGCCCGAAGTGCAATATCGTCGAAAACAATGCGGTCTGGATCGCCAAGTTTCCCTGCATCGACGACGAACCTCGCATCAGCATTCCGCGCCTGGAGCACGCGACCATGCAACTGGGCCGGCTCTGTGGAATCTCGACGGCGGAAACCCTTATCCGGGAAGTGGATGGCCGGGATGTCTGCCTGGTGCGGCGGTTCGACCGGGAAGTGACCGACGCCCGGATCGGCCGGCGCGGGTTTCTGAGTGGCCGCAGCGTCTTTCATGCTGACCCGGCCTACGCCGCGGTGTCCACGCCTTCCTATGCGCGCCTGTCCCGCTGGATGCCGCGCTACGGCTGCACGGAGGTGCATCGCAAGGCGCTTTTCGGTCGCATGGTATTCAATTGCGTCGTGAAGAACGTGGATGACCATGAGCTGAACCACGGTCTCCTGCATGTTCAGGGCGACACCTTTGAACTGGCGCCGGCCTACGACATCGTGCCCAGCTTGAAACGCCACGCCGTCCATCACCACGCCATGCTGGTTGGGGAGTCGGGCGCCGGCACCATCGCCAATCTCGTCAGCGTGGCGGAAGCTTTCACGCTCGATCGGGACGAAGCGCTGGCGGTCATCCATGAGATTCAGCGGACGACCCTGAAATGCTGGCGGGACGTCTTCTATGAAGCGGGTTTCGGGGATGAGGAGCTACGCGCCGTTGAGCCTGTCTTCCAGGCTCTCCCCGAGGGGCACTGAATTCAGGCGACGCGATCCAGCTAGGCGCTGAGGGTCTTGCTCACCGTCTCGCGGATCAGTTCGACCATCGCCTGCTGGGTCAGCGTGGCCGGGCGCAGGGCGCTGACGGCCAGGGACAGGCGAGTGTGCAGCGGCGGGGTGATCGGGTGGGGCAGGAGCTGGTCGGCCTTGCTGGAGGTTTGCAGCGCGGTCTTCGACAGGATCGCCACGCCGGCGTCGTCCGCCACCAGGTCGAGGAGGGCGCTGACGCCGTCGATCTCGATGGCGATGTTGGGGCGCAGCCCGGCGTCGGCCAGCGCGGCTTCGATGACCATGCGGATGGCGTTGGGGCGGCTGGGGATGATCAGCGGCATCTGGGCGACTTCTTCCAGCGTCACCGGGCGCGGCGGCTGGCCCTTGTCGGGGCGGATCAGGAACAGCTCCTCATCGAGCAGCGGGCGCGTCTCGATGTCCGGGGACGGCATCGTGCTGTAGACCAGTGCGACGTCCAGGCGGCCGGAGATCAGGGATTCCTGCATGGTCACCGACAGGCCCTCGCGGATGCACAGGGACGCTTCCGGAAGGCGTTCGCGGAAGGCGCGGGTCAGCGGCACCGTCAGCACCCGCGCCAGGCTCGGCGGCAGGCCCACGGCGACGCGGCCGGTGAGGGCACCGCGCACGCGGCCGAGCTCCTCCCGCGCCCGCTCCACCTGGTGGAGGATGCCGCGGGCGTGTTCGAGCAGGACCTTGCCGGCTTCGGTCAGCGTCACGCCGCGGCCGTTGCGCACCAGCATGTTCTGGCGCAGCTCCACCTCCAGCAGGCGGATCTGCCGGCTGAGGGCCGGCTGGGCGATGTCGAGTACGATGGAGGCGCGCGTGAAGCTGCCGAGTTCGGCAACCCGCACGAAGTATTCGAGCTGTTTCAGATCCATGGACGCAAGCTTTTCGGGACTCGGCGGAAGTACCGAAAGGTATCACGAACTGTTATAGCTGCTAGAGCATCAGACCGCTATTGCAGGGGCGGGCACAGGCGAAGAATGCTTCGCATGCAAACGCCAATCAAAACCTGTTTCATGCGCGGCGGCACCTCCCGGGGGCCGTTCTTCAACGCTGCGGACCTTCCCGCCGACATCGCCACCCGCGACCGGGTGCTGCTCGCGGTGATGGGTTCCCCCGACCGCCGTCAGATCGACGGCCTCGGCGGCGCCCACCCGCTGACCAGCAAGGTGGGGATCGTCTCGAAGAGCACGACGCCGGGGGTCGATCTGGAGTTCCTGTTCGCCCAGCTCCAGCCCGACAAGGACACCGTGGACACCACCCCCAACTGCGGCAACATGCTCGCCGCCGTGGTGCCCTTCGCGCTGGAGGCCAGCATGGTGCAGGCCCAGGGCGAGACCAGCACCTTCCGCGTGCTGACCCTCAACACCGACATGCAGTGCGACATCACCGTGCACACGCCGGGCGGCCAGGTGGAATACGCCGGCGACGCGCGCATCGACGGCGTGCCGGGCAGCTCGGCGCCGATCACCATCAACTTCCTGGATACCGCCGGCTCGGTGTGTTCCGGCCTGCTGCCCACCGGCCAGGTGAAGGACGTGATCGACGGCATCGAGGTGACCTGCATCGACAACGGCATGCCGCTGGTGATCTTCCGCGCCGCCGACGTAGGCCGGACCGGCTACGAGAGCGTCGCTGAGATGAACGCCGACACCGAGCTGAAGGACCGCATCGAGCGCCTGCGCATCGCCTGCGGCCATGCGATGGGCCTCGGCGACGTGAGCGCCAGGAACTATCCCAAGATGACCCTGGTGGCGCCGGCCCGGGACGGCGGCAGCCTGACCACCCGCAGCTTCATTCCCCACGTCTGCCACGACGCCATCGGGGTGCTGGCGGCGGTCACCGTGGCCACCGCCTGCGTGCTGGAGGGTTCGGTCACCGCGGGCATCGCCCAGGTGCCGGATGGCAACGTCAAGGCGGTGTCGGTGGAGCACCCGACCGGCGAGTTCTCGGTGGAGCTGGAGCTCGATCCGGCCAACCCGCAGAACGTCACCCGCGCCGCGCTGCTGCGCACCGCGCGCCTGATCATGCGCGGCGAGGTGATGGTGCCGGCCGCCGCGTGGGACGGCCGGCAGGGCTGAGCCGGCTCTTCCCGATCCATCGGGCAAATCCGTAGGGGCGAATTCATCCTCCCGCGAGCTTCGCCAAAAGGGGCTGCGGGGGATGAGTCCGCCCCTGCAAGGCCATCGTCAGCAAGAAGGCTGGGCCGCACAAGAAAAACAAGCGATCCAACAAACCAAAATAGCCGCCACCGGCGGCACCTGGAGGAGAAGTCGAAATGAGCCAGACCCCGAACGTCAATGTGCAGACGTTCCTCAACGAGCACCCGTTTTCCGGTTTCCAGTGGCTGGTCTTCGGCCTGTGTTTCTGCATCGTGCTGCTGGACGGTTTCGACACCGCCGCCATCGGCTACATCGCCCCGTCGCTGATCCAGGAGTGGGGCGTCACCAAGCCGGCGCTGGCGCCGGTGCTCAGCGCGGCGCTGTTCGGGCTGGCGGCGGGGGCCATCTCCGCCGGGCCGCTGGCCGACCGCTTCGGCCGCAAGCGCCTGCTGGTGGTGTCGGTGCTGATCTTCGGCGTGGCCTGCTTGGCCTCGTCTTTCGCCGGCAGCCTCACCGAATTGTCGGTGCTGCGCTTCGTCACCGGCCTCGGCCTCGGCGCGGCGATGCCCAACGCGGTGACGCTGATGAGCGAATACTGCCCCGACGCGCGCCGGGCGACCCTCACCAACGCGATGTTCTGCGGCTTTCCGCTGGGTGCCTCCCTTGGCGGCTTCCTGGCCGCGTGGATGATTCCCCAGTGGGGCTGGCGCAGCGTGCTGGGCCTCGGCGGCCTGGCGCCGCTGGCGCTGGTGCTCATGCTGTTGCTGTTCCTGCCCGAGTCGGTGCGCTACATGGTGGCCAAGGGCTTCTCCGTCGAACACATCCGTAGCGTGCTGCGCCGCATCTCCAGCGCCGCCGACAAGGCCACCGCCTTCGTGATGACCGAGAAGGCCCACGCCCCGACCGAGGGCAGCGGTATCGGCGTGGTGCTGTCGCGCAGCTATGTGGTTGGTTCGGTGGCCCTGTGGGTCGCCTACTTCATGGGCCTGGTGATCTTCTATGCGCTGATCAACTGGATGCCGGTGCTGTTCAAGGACGGCGGCCTCGATCCCAAGACCGCGACGCTGATCTCGGCGCTGTTCCCCCTCGGCGGCGTCGGCGCGATTTTGTTCGGCTGGCTGATGGACCGCTTCAATGCCAACCGGGTCATCGCGGTGGGCTACTTCCTGACCGCCGCGGCGATCTACGCCATCGGCCACGCGGCCGGCAGCATCGGCCTGCTGGTGGCGGTGGTGTTCGGCGCCGGCGCCATCATGAACACCGCCCAGTCGTCGATGCCGGCCCTCGCGGCGGCCTTCTACCCGACCCGCGGCCGCGCCACCGGCGTGGCCTGGATGCTCGGCATCGGGCGCTTCGGCGGCATCGCCGGTTCCTTCCTGGTGGCCGAGCTGAGCGCTCGGCACCTGGATTTCGGCAGCATCTTCGCGGTGGTCGCGGTGCCGGGTCTGATCGCCGGCGTGGCCCTGCTGGTGAAGGAGTTCGTGCATCCCGAAGCCGTCGGGGCCAAGCCCAAGCTGGCGGATGCGCCGGGCCATTGATCGCCTTCGCAAAGGATATAGCAAAGCGATATAGCTGCTAGAGCGCTAGACCGCTTATGCGCGGTCTGCAGCCTTGGAACAATGCAGCCATACAAGCAAGAACCCACAAGGAACACACCATGATCATCGACATCCACGGTCACTACACCACCGCCCCGAAGGCCCTCGAAGAGTGGCGCAACCGCCAGATCGCCGGCATCAAGGATCCGTCCGCCATGCCCAAGGTGTCCGAGCTGAAGATCAGCGACGACGAGCTGCGCGAGACCATCGAGACCAACCAGCTGCGCCTGATGAAGGAGCGTGGTTCCGACCTGACGATCTTCTCGCCGCGCGCCAGCTTCATGGCCCACCACATCGGCGACTTCAACATCAGTTCCACCTGGGCGGCCATCTGCAACGAGCTGTGCTACCGCGTCAGCCAGCTGTTCCCCGACAACTTCATCGGCGCCGCCATGTTGCCGCAGAGCCCCGGCGTTGATCCGGCCACCTGCATCCCCGAGCTGGTGAAGTGCGTTGAGCAGTACGGCAACGTCGGCATCAACCTCAACCCGGACCCGTCCGGCGGCCACTGGACCAGCCCCCCGCTGCATGACCGCCACTGGTACCCGATCTACGAAAAGATGGTCGAGTACGACATCCCGGCGATGGTGCACGTATCCACCAGCTGCAACTGTGCCTTCCACACCACCGGCGCCCACTACCTGAACGCCGACACCACGGCCTTCATGCAGTGCCTGACCTCCGACCTGTTCAAGGACTTCCCGACCCTGAAGTTCGTGATCCCCCACGGCGGCGGCGCGGTGCCCTACCACTGGGGCCGCTTCCGTGGCCTGGCCCAGGAGCTGAAGAAGCCGCTGCTGAAGGACCACCTGCTCAACAACATCTTCTTCGACACCTGCGTCTATCACCAGCCGGGCATCGACCTGCTGACCAAGGTGATCCCGGTGGACAACATCCTGTTCGCCTCCGAAATGATCGGCGCCGTGCGCGGCATCGACCCGGAGACCGGCCACTACTACGACGATACCAAGCGCTACATCGAGGGCACCCTGAACCTGTCCGCCGAGGACCGCTACAAGGTCTACGAGGGCAACGCCCGCCGCGTCTATCCGCGCCTCGACACCGCGCTGAAGGCCAAGGGTCTGTAATGAAACACGCCCCCCGAAGCGCCTGCGATCCCCTACGAGAAACCTGGAGACATTGAGATGACCCTTCCCATGAACACCCTCGGTATCGTCAAGCGCAACATCGACCGCGCCGACCCCGCCGCCGTCGAGAAGCTGTCCCGTTTCGGCGTTGCCACCATCCACGAAGCGATGGGCCGCGTCGGTCTGATGAAGCCGACCATCCGCCCGATCTTCGCCGGTGCCCGCCTGTGCGGCACCGCCGTCACCGTGCTGCTGCAGCCGGGCGACAACTGGATGCTCCACGTGGCCGCCGAGCAGATCAAGCCGGGCGATGTGGTCGTTGCCGGCTGCACCGCCGACAGCACCGACGGCTTCTTCGGCGACCTGCTGGCCACCTCCTACAAGGCCCAGGGCGCCAAGGGCCTGATCATCGACGGCGGCGTGCGCGACGTGAAGGACCTCACCGAGATGAATTTCCCGGTCTTCAGCCGCGCCGTCCACGCCAAGGGCTGCACCCGCGCGACCCTCGGCTCGGTGAATGTGCCGGTGGTGTGCGCTGGCGCGGTGGTCAACCCGGGTGACGTGGTGATCGCCGACGACGACGGTGTGGTGGTGGTGCCCGCCGCCATCGCCCAGCAGGTGGCCGACGCCGCCGAAGCCCGCGAGAACAACGAAACCGCCAAGCGCGCCCGCTTCGCCGCCGGCGAGCTGGGTCTGGACATGTACAGCCTGCGCGAACCGCTGGCTAAAGCCGGCCTGAAGTACATCGACTGAAAAGAGCGAATAAATCTACTGCGCGTCCCGATCTCGTGACTCCGGTGCTCGCTGTACTCCAGTACAGCTCCCGATTCTGCCAACTGAGTCGTCCCGACCTCGGGCCTGCTCGCGACGATTTCTTCGCTCTTTTTCGAGAGGAATAACATGGAATTCACCAAGACTCCCGGCTGGCTCGACTGGTATGCCGGTCCGTCCAAGCCCCGCTTCCAGCTGCCGGCCGGTAGCGTGGATGCCCACTGCCACGTGTTCGGGCCCGGCGCCGAGTTTCCCTATGCCCCCGAGCGCAAATACACCCCCTGCGACGCGTCCAAGGTCCAGCTCTTCGCGCTGCGCGACCACCTCGGCTTCGAGCGCAACGTCATCGTGCAGGCCACCTGCCACGGTGCCGACAATCGGGCGCTGGTGGATGCGCTGGTCCATTCGGACGGCAAGGCCCGCGGCGTCGCCACCGTGAAGCGCAGCATCACCGACCAGGAACTGCAGGACCTCCACGCCGCCGGCGTGCGCGGCGTGCGCTTCAACTTCGTCAAGCGGCTGGTGGATTTCACGCCGAAGGACGAGCTGCTGGAGATCGCCGCGCGCATCGCCCCGCTGGGCTGGCACGTGGTGATCTACTTCGAGGCGGTGGATCTGCCCGAGCTGTGGGACTTCTTCACCGCGCTGCCGACCACCGTGGTCGTCGACCACATGGGCCGCCCGGACGTGACCAAGCCCATCGACGGCCCGGAGTTCGAGCTGTTCCTGAAGTTCATGCGCGAGCACAAGAACGTGTGGTCCAAGGTCAGCTGCCCCGAGCGCCTGTCCGTCACCGGCCCCAAGGCGCTGGACGGCGAACAGGCTGCCTACCGGGACGTGGTGCCTTTTGCCCGCCGCGTCGTCGAGGCGTTCCCCGACCGCGTGCTGTGGGGCACCGACTGGCCGCACCCCAACCTCAAGGACCACATGCCCGACGACGGCCTGCTGGTGGATTTCATCCCCCACATCGCCCCGACCGCTGAACTGCAGCAGCTGCTGCTGGTGGATAACCCCAAGCGACTCTACTGGCCCGAAGAAGCACAATGACCGCTCCCACCGCGGGCCCCATGCAGGGCCCGTGGGGACGGCAGGAGACACCACGATGGCACTCGACAAGCCTTACAAGGACATCCCCGGCACGACGATCTTCGATGCCGAGCAGTCCCGTCTCGGCTACCACCTCAACCAGTTCTGCATGTCGCTGATGAAGGCCGCCAACCGCGAGCGCTTCAAGGCCGACGAGCGGGCCTACCTGGACGAGTGGCCGATGACCGAAGACCAGAAGCTGGCTGTGCTGGCCCGCGACCTGAACCGCTGCATCGCGCTGGGCGGCAACATCTACTTCCTCGCCAAGATCGGCGCCACCGACGGCAAGAGCTTCCAGCAGATGGCCGGCAGCATGACCGGCATGAGCGAGGACGAATACCGCGACATGATGATCAAGGGCGGCCGCTCCGCAGAGGGCAACCGCTACATCGGCGAGGACGGCGACGCCCAGCCCCAGCATCAACCGCAAGGCCAGGCTGGCCGCAAGAAGGACTGAGCATGGCCAAGATCAGCGCATCCGTTTATACCTCCCACGTGCCGGCCATCGGCGCCGCCATCGACCTGGGCAAGACCGCCGACCCGTACTGGGTGCCGCTCTTCAAGGGTTACGAGCCGTCCAAGGAATGGATGGAGGCCAACAGGCCCGACGTCATCTTCCTGGTCTACAACGACCACGCCACGGCCTTCAGCCTGGAGATGATCCCGACCTTCGCGATCGGCTGTGCCGCCGAGTTCCAGCCCGCCGACGAAGGCTGGGGCCCGCGCCCGGTGCCGGTGGTGAAAGGTCATCCGGAGCTGGCCGCGCACATCGCCCAGAGCGTGATCCAGGACGACTTCGACCTGACCATCGTCAACAAGATGGACGTGGATCACGGCCTCACCGTGCCCCTCAACCTCTTGTGCGGTAGCCCGCAGGAATGGCCGTGCCCGGTGATCCCCTTTGCGGTCAACGTGGTCCAGTACCCGGTGCCGTCCGGCCGCCGCTGCTACAACCTGGGCAAGGCCATCCGCAAGGCCATCGAATCCTTCGACAAGCCGCTGAAGGTGCAGATCTGGGGCACCGGTGGCATGAGCCACCAGCTGCAGGGCCCGCGCGCTGGCCTCATCAACCGCGAGTGGGACAACGCCTGGCTCGACAGGCTGATCGCCGATCCCGAAGGCGCCGCCGCCGTGCCGCACATCGACTACGTGCGTGAAGCCGGCTCCGAAGGCATCGAGCTGGTCATGTGGCTGATCGCCCGCGGCGCCATGGACGACGTGGCTGGCGGCCCGGCGCCCAAGGTCGCCCACCGTTTCTATCACGTCCCCGCCTCCAACACCGGCGTGGGCCATCTGATTCTGGAGAACCAATAACATGAACGTGAGCAAGACGATCAAGGTCGCGCTGGCCGGCGCCGGCGCCTTCGGCATCAAGCACCTGGACGGCATCAAGAACATCGACGGCGTGGAAGTCGTGTCGCTGATCAGCCGTGACCTGGAGGCTACCAAGGCGGTCGCCGAGAAGTACGGCATCCCCCACGTCACCACCGAGCTGGACGAAGCCCTGGCGCTGCCCGAAGTGGATGCGGTGATCCTGTGCACCCCGACCCAGATGCACGCCTCCCAGACCCTGGCCTGCCTGAAGGCCGGCAAGCACGTGCAGGTGGAAATCCCCCTGTGCGACGTGCTGAAGGACGGCGAGGAAGTGGTGGCGCTGGCCGAGAAGAGCGGCCTCGTCGCCATGTGTGGCCACACCCGCCGCTTCAACCCCAGCCACCAGTACGTGCACAAGAAGATCGAGGGCGGCGAGTTCAACATCCAGCAGATGGATGTGCAGACCTACTTCTTCCGTCGCACCAACATGAACGCCCTCGGCCAGCCGCGCAGCTGGACCGACCACCTGCTGTGGCACCATGCCGCCCACACCGTGGACCTGTTCGCCTACCAGGCCGGCAGCCCCATCGTGCAGGCCAACGCCATTCAGGGCCCGATCCACCCGACCCTCGGCATCGCGATGGACATGTCCATCCAGCTCAAGGCCGCCAACGGCGCGATCTGCACCCTGAGCCTGTCCTTCAACAACGACGGCCCGCTCGGCACCTTCTTCCGCTACATCGGCGACACCGCCACCTACATCGCGCGCTACGACGACCTGGTGAACGGCAAGGAAGAGAAGATCGACGTGTCCAAGGTCGATGTGTCGATGAACGGCATCGAGCTGCAGGACCGCGAGTTCTTCGCCGCCATTCGCGAAGGCCGCCAGCCGAATTCCAGCGTGGCCAGCGTGCTGCCCTGCTACAAGGTGCTTCACCAGCTGGAACAACAGCTCAACGCCTAAAAGGAAATCAGCTCATGAAGCAACGCCGCATCGGTCCCTTCCAAGTTTCCCCCATCGGCCTCGGCTGCATGAACCTCAGCCACGCCTACGGCGTGCCGCCGGCGCCGGAGCAGGGGGCGGAAGTGCTGCTGAAGGCCCTCGATGCCGGCGTCGATTTCTTCGATACCGCCGCGCTGTACGGCTTTGGCGCCAATGAACGGCTGCTCGGCCGCGTGCTGGCGCCCCATCGGTCGCGCTTCGTGCTGGCCAGCAAGTGCGGCATGCACGGCGTGGACGGCAAGCGGGTCATCGACGGCCGCCCGGAGAGCATCCGCGCCAGCGTTGAGGCCAGCCTCGACCGCCTGCAGACGGACGTGATCGATCTGCTCTACCTGCACCGCTGGGACAAGAACGTGCCCATCGAGGACAGCGTCGGCGCGATGGCCGAACTGGTCAAGGCCGGCGAGGTGCGTGCGCTGGGCCTCTCCGAGGTGTCGGCGGCGACGCTGCGCAAGGCCCACGCGGTGCATCCCATCGCCGCGCTGCAGACCGAGTATTCCCTGTGGACGCGCAACCCGGAAATCGCCGTGCTCGACGCCTGCCGCGAGCTGGGCGTCGCCTTCGTGGCCTTCAGCCCGCTGGCCCGCGGCTTCCTGGGCGGCCCGCTGGACGTGGCGGCCTTCGACGCCAAGGACATCCGCCGCGCCATGCCGCGTTTCGCGCCCGACAACTACGCCGCCAACCTGCGCCTCTACGAAGCCTACGCGGCGCTGGCGCAGGAGGCCGGCTGCACGCCGGCCCAGCTCGCGCTGGCCTGGCTGCTGGCCAAGGGCGAGGACATCGTGCCGATCCCCGGCACCACGTCGGTGGCCCATCTGCAGGAAGACCTCGCCGCGGCGCAGGTCACGCTTGCCCCCGACCTGAGCGCCCGCCTCGAAGCTGTGATCAATCAAGGAACGGTCATTGGCACACGCTACAATGCGGCGACCCAGACCGAGATCGATACCGAGGAATTCCTGCCCGGGTGATCCAGGCGGGTTTCTGACGACACATAGCAGGGGCGAACTCGTTCGCCCCTTGTGCATTTATTGGGATCCCATTTCCTCATGCTGGCCATCCTCGCCATTACCACCCCGATCTTCGTGCTCATCGGCATGGGCTACCTGGCCGTGCGGACCGAGATCTTCCCGAAGGCGGGGCTGACCGCGCTGGGCGCATTCGTGATCCGTATCGCGCTGCCGATGCTGGTCTTCAAGTCGATCTCCCAGCGCTCCTTCGCCGAGGTGCTGAACCTGCCTTACCTGGGCGCCTACCTGTTCGGGTCGGTGGCGATGGTGGGCATTGGCGTCGCCTGGGCACGCCTGGTGCGTGGGCAGAGTCTCGAACACGCCAGCCTGATCGGCATGGGCATGGGTTCCGCCAATAGCGCCTACGTGGGCTATCCGATTGCACTGCAGGTGATCGGCCCGACCGCGTCGATGGCCCTGGCCCTGTCGATGATCGTCGAGAACATGCTGATGCTGCCCCTGTGCCTGGCCCTCGGCGATGCAGGCAAGGCCCGCCACGAGCCTTTCTTCCGGGTTTTCGGGCGGGCCTTGCTCGGCCTGCGCAAGAGCCCGCTGGTGGTGATGATCTTCGTCTCCTTCGCGTTCTCCTTCTTCGGCGTCAGCCTCCCGCCGCAGCTCGCCAAGGCGGTGGAGATGGTCGCCGCCGCGTCGGCGCCGGTGGCACTGTTCTTCATCGGCGGCAGCCTGGTCGGCCTGCCGCTGAAGGACGTGCTGGTGGATGTGGGCGTCGTCAGCTTTGCCAAGCTGATCCTGCATCCGCTGGCGGTGGCCCTCGGGCTCTACCTGTTCGGGCCGGTGGACCCGCTGCTCGGCGCCGGCGCGGTGCTGCTGGCCAGCGCGCCGATGCTCAGCATCTACCCGATCTTCGGCCAGAAACATGGCCGCGAAGGCTTCTGCGCGGCGACACTGCTGGTAGCTACGGTGGCGTCCTTCGTGACCATCGCCGCGGCGATCTGGCTGCTCCACCACGTGCCGGGCTTCGGCCTCATGTCCTGAGCACGTCGGCACGCCACCCGTCGGCGTTCAGCCGGTAGAGGCAGTGGCGGCGTAGCGGATGCCCTTCCGGTAGCACCGGATGGTCGAAGTCCTCGGCTGTCCGCCGCATGCCCAGCCGCTCCATGACGGCCTGGGAGCGGCGGTTGGACAGCGCCGTGAAGGACACGATTTCCGCCAGTCCCAGCGTCTCGAAGCCGGCCGTCAATGCCGCCCGCGCCGCCTCGCTGGCCAGGCCCTGGCCCCAGGCCGCATGGACAAGGCGCCAGCCGATTTCCACGCAGGGTGAGAACGGCAGCGCGGCGGTCGGCACGTTGAGGCCGACGAAGCCGATGAAGTCGCCCGAATCCCGCCGCTCCACCGCCCAGAAACCCCAGCCGCGCTCGGCGATGAGGGCTTCGCTGCGCTCGGCGATCGCGTCGCTGGCAGTACGATCAAGAGTGCTTGGGAAGTGCGCCATGACCCGCGGGTCGGCGTTGAGGGCGGCAAACGGCGCCCGGTCGGCGGCCCGCCACTGGCGCAGGCGCAGACGCGGCGTGTCGATCTCGAGGGGCGTCGGTAGCTGCGGCAGCCCGCTGGGCGTCACGCGCCTACCGGCGTGCACAGCTCGACCAGCGTGCCGTCCGGGCAGCGCACGTAGGAGACGGTCTGGCCCCAGGGTTTGGCTTCCGGGGCGAGCAGTTCGGTGGCGCCGGCGGCCAGTGCACGGGCGTGGGCTTCCGCTACGGACGGGGTGACGAAGGCGACCTCGAAGCCGAGGGGCTGCGGCGATTCGCTGGCGGCGACGAAGCCGGCCGGGAAGTGCGCGTGTCCGAGTTCGAGGGCGGCGAAGGCGAGGGTGGTCTCGCCGGTCTCGAGTTCGCCATAGGTGCCGGATTCGTGCACGAAGCGGCGCGCCACGCCGAAGGCCTGCTCGAAGAAGGCGATCGACGCCGCGACGTCAGGCACGTAGATGATGGTGTAGCCGAGTTTCATGGGTTCTCCTGTCGCTTCAGTCGCGGCGGTCCCGGTCGTGGCCGCGATCGTGATCACGGCCGTGGTCGCGGTCGTTGTCCCGGCGTCCGCGGTCTTCCTCCCAGCGGCCGCCCGACTGGCGCCAGTGGTCGCCTTCACGTTCCCATTGGTGGGGCGCCCAGCGATAGCCGGGGCGCGGGGCTTCCCAGTGGCCGGGAGACCATTCGTGGCGACTGCCGACCCAGTTCCAGTAGCCGCCGATCCAGATGTAGCCGGCTGCCGGCGGTGGGCCGACGTATTCCACGCGCGGGGGCGGTGGGGCGACCATGACGGGTTCGCGGTAATACGGGCGGCTGGGCGGGGCCACGATACAGCCGCCGAGGAGGGCGGAGGTCGCGGCGAGGCCGATCAGTAAGGTCTTTTTCATGATGCAGAGGTGGGCAAGAGAGAGAAGGGAGGTGCTCCGCTTTCAGTGCACCCGGGCGAGCTGCTCGCTGAGGGCCGTCAGGGTGTCGGCTTCGCCGCGGACGTGGAAGAAGGCGCCTTCTTCGTCGGCGCGTTCGCCCAGGACCTGGCAGCGCGCGTAGATCTCGCCGCGCAGTTGTTGGGCCGACCAGGGCAGAAAGAGTTCAGCCTCGACCAGATCCTTCTGGAAGAAGGCGACGATGTCGTCGCGCAGACGCGAGACGTCGGCGGGACGCCGCGCGCTCATCACGATGCAGCCGGGGTACTGGGCGTGCAGCGCGGCTTCGCACTCGGCCTGGGCCTCGGCGTCGCCGACGTGGTCGATCTTGTTGAAGACACGGATGCGCGGCACTTCGTCGGCGCCGATCTCGGCCAGCACCTCGTCGGTGACTTCGAGCTGGCGCTGGAAGCCCGGGTCGCTGGCGTCGATGACGTGCAGCAGCAGGGACGCGTCGAGCGCTTCGTCGAGGGTGGACTTGAACGAGGCGACGAGGCCGTGGGGCAGGTTCTTGATGAAGCCGACCGTGTCGCTGACCAGCACGCGCGGCACGCTCTCCGGGTGGAGCACACGCACGGTGGTGTCGAGCGTGGCGAAGAGCTTGTTGGCGACCAGCACCTCGCTGCCGGTGAGGGCCCGCATCAGCGTGGACTTGCCGGCGTTGGTGTAGCCGACGAGGGCGACACCGGCGAGGCCCTGGCGCTCCTGGCGGCGGGCGCGCTGGGTCTTGCGCTCGGCGTCCATGGCGATGATTTCCTGCTGCAGTTCGGCGATGCGGTCGCGGATCTTGCGGCGGTCCAGCTCGGTGGCGGACTCACCGGCACCGCGGCCGCCGACGCCGCTGCGCTGGCGGCCCTGCGGCCCGGCCAGCTTGGCCATTTCGCGCAGGCGCGGGGCCATGTAGCCGAGCCGGGCGATCTCCACCTGGGCGCGGGCGGCGCGGGAGCGCGCGTTGCGGTGGAAGATCTCGAGGATGACCATGGTGCGGTCCATCACCTCGCAGCCGACTTCGAGTTCGAGGTTGCGGGCCTGCGACGGGGAGATCTCGTGGTCCACCAGGATGGCGTCGATGGGCGCATCCCCGCTGTCGGGGGCGGGGTTGCTATTGACGTAGTCGTGGATCTCCTGCCGCTTGCCGACCCCCAGGTAGGCCATCGGATCGAAGCCGGCACGCTTCTGGATGAAGGTGTGGACGACCGTGAAGCCAAGGGTTTTTGCCAGCTCGCGTAATTCGTTGAGGGAGGCCTCGAACTCGATGTCGCTGACCTGGGGGAGCTGGACGGCCGCCACGATGGCGTAGCGGGGCTTTTCTTTGGCTTCAATGGACATGCGGTAAGGGCTTTGCTGGGATGGTCAAGGCTGGATATTACCTGTCAATCCCCGCCGTGCCCGCATGAGTGTGGTGGCCTTGCCGTGTGTACCAATGGAACTGCCTCGAGGTGCTGTTAATCAGGTCACTGTCGAAGGCTGTTTTCAGGTGTGCTCCGGAGAGCCGCCTGGCCTAGTAGCTGGACCACCAGTTGGCGCTGTCGGGGCCGGACGGGATGAAACCGGTCCAGCCGGCTGGTGATGCATCGGTGCTGGCCGGTGGCTGCGGCGTCTGCGGATTGACGGCGCTGTGCCTGGACGTGGCCGGATGGCTGTCTGTGCTCCTGCTGGTGAGGGCTGCGAGTTTCAGCGCCGGCTGGCCGCTCCAGCTCTGCAGCCGGGACGGGCTGCCTGTAGCGTGCAGGCCCGCCGGGTCGCCAATCGGGTTGGCGGCTGCCAGGGAAGGGGCGGTCGCGAGGGCGAGCAGTAGCATGGGTTGTCGAAACATGGCCGTCTCCTGTGCGGGGGTGTCGGGGATCGAGCCTTGCTGCGTGCATGCTTCGTGCCGGCCGGCGATCTCTTTTTTTATCCTTATAAACCAATGATTTGCATTCGCGTGGGCGAGCTTGCGCCGGCGGGCTGCGCAGATTCGTCCACGGGATGTGCCGGATGTGGTGGCCCTGAAGCAGCTCAGGTGCTTCGGCCCAGCGCGAGGGGCACGATGGCCTCCAGTTCGGCGCGCAGCCAGCTGTGGGCCGGGTCGTGGCGGTGGCGCAGGTGCCAGATCATGTACATCGGCATCGGCGGGCAGGGCAGCGGCGGGGCGACGCTGGCCAGGCCGTGCAGCAGGCCGCCGCCGAGCAGACCCGGCAGCGTGGCGAGGCGCCGGCTGCCGCGCAGGAAGGACGGGATGCCGGCGAAGCCCGGCACGCTGGCGACGAAGCGGCGCTGGATGCCCTGGGCGGCGAGCAGCTTGTCGATGTCCAGGCTGCGCCGCGGTTCGTAGAGCACGGTGACGTGCTCGGCGGCCAGGTAGTCGTCGAGGCCGTTGGGCGCGGCGCGGCAGGCGGCGTCGTAGAAGACCCGGTAGCTGTCCTCGAAGAGGCGTTTCTGCAGGATGTCGCCGGCCTCCGGTGGGCGCGGCGAGATGACCAGCTGGCAGTGCGCGTCGCGCAGCATCTCCGGCGTCGGCACGTCGGATGGGATCACCCGCAGCGTGACGCCCGGCGCCGCCGCGCGCAGGCGGTCGAGCAAGAGCGGTAGCAGCAGGTCGCGCTGGAAGTCGTTGGCGGCGATGGTGAAGGTGGTGGCGAGCTGGGCCGGGTCGAACTCGGCGGCGGTGGCGAAGCGGCGCAGCTCGTCGAGGAGCACGCGGGCGTGTACGGCCAGCTCCTCGGCCCGCGCGGTGGCGACGATGCCGCGCCCCGACTTGACGAACAGCGGGTCGCCGACGATGCCGCGCAGCTTGTCGAGGAGATGGCTGACCGCCGACTGGGTGACGCCCAGGCGCTCGGCGGCGCGGGTGATGGAGCCTTCGTCGATGACGGTGACGAGGAGCTGGAGCAGGCGGCCGTCGAGGCTCAAATGATCGAAATTACTCATGGGACGATTCGGTTGGACTGCGTTTATCCATGGGGTGAGTAGGGTCAAACTCCGTCACGTCATCGCATTCCCAACATTCCTACAACGGAGACACGCATGGCTGACACGAAGCAGCGCCGGGTGATTCCCGGCACCCCGATTTTCGACGGTGAGGCCGCCCGCAAGGGTTATGCCCTCAACAAGATGTGCTACTCCTTCAACTCGGCGGCCAACCGTGCCGAATTCGTGAAGGACGAGGACGCTTACTGCCGCAAGTATGGCCTGAACGCCGAGCAGTCGGCAGCCATCGCCAAGCGCAATGTGCTGGACCTCATCGCGGCGGGCGGCAATGCCTACTACCTGGCCAAGTTCGCCGGCATCTTCGGGCTGGACATGCAGGACATCGGTGCGCAACAGACCGGGATGACCAAGGAAGCCTTCAAGGCGAAACTGCTGGAAGCGGGGAAATAAGACATGGCAAAGATTGTTGGCGGCATTGTTACCTCCCACGTTCCGGCGATCGGTCGCGCCATTGCCGGCGGCCTGCAGGAAGACGCGTACTGGAAGCCTTTCTTCGATGGTTTCCCGCCGGTGCAGAAGTGGCTCGACGAAGTGAAGCCCGATGTGGCGGTGGTGATCTACAACGACCACGGCCTCAACTTCTTCCTCGACAAGATGCCGACCTTCTCGGTGGGCGCCGCTGAGAGCTACAGCAATGCCGACGAAGGCTGGGGCATCCCGACGCTGCCGGCTTTCCCCGGCAACCTCGACCTGTCCTGGCACCTCATCGAGTCGCTGGTGGACAAGGAATTCGACATCACCACCTGCCAGGAAATGCTGGTGGACCACGCCTTCACGCTGCCGATGAAGCTGCTGTGGCCGAACGCCGGCGAAGCCTGGCCGGTGCGTACCGTGCCGGTGTGCATCAACACCGTGCAGCACCCGCTGCCCAGCGCCAAGCGCTGCTTCAAGCTCGGCCAGGCCATCGGTGAGGCGGTGCGCGGCTGGGACGACGACGCCCGCGTGGTGATCATCGGCACCGGCGGCCTGTCGCACCAGCTGGACGGCGAGCGCGCCGGCTTCATCAACAAGGACTTCGACCTGAAGTTCATGGACAGCCTGGTCACCGACCCGGCCTGGGCGACCCAGTACTCGGTGGAAGACCTGGTGGACTTCACCGGCACCCAGGGCATCGAGCTGCTGATGTGGATCGCCGCCCGCGCCGCCATGGGCAGTGTGGATCAAGTGAAGAAGCTGCATTCCAACTACCACATTCCCATCTCCAACACGGCCGCCGGCCTGATGTTGTTCGAGAACGTGGAGTGACGGATGGCCGCCGTCCCGGCAAGGGGCGGCGGCTGGCAGGAAGGCACGCGGGCGTCCGCGGTTCCCGGAAGGGGCCGCGGACGCCTTTCGTGCTTGGGGAAAGGCGAGCCCGCGCGCAGACAGGGCCGGCTTTCGTGTCAGAATTAGCGGCAGTTTAGTCCCTGGGCATGGGCCCGGCAGAGAGGAAAAAGCATGGGATTTGAAGCAGTGGGCGGCGAACCGGAAATCGAAGGCATCGAGTTCGTCGAATACGCCACCAGCCGGCCCAAGGAGTTCGGTGCGGCCTTGTTGGCGATGGGCTTCCAGCCGGTGGCGAAGCATCGTTCGCGCCATGTGTTGCTGTACCGGCAGGGCGATGTGAATGTGATCGTCAATGCCGACGAGCGGGCGCTGGACGGCGAGGCCGACGCGGAGGCCGAGGTGGTGCTGAAGGCGCTGGCGATCCGTGTGCCGGATGCCGGTGTGGCCTACCGCCACGCGCTGGCCTGCGGCGCCCAGCCGGTGAGCAGCCAGGCCGGGCCGATGGAGCTCAACATCCCCGGCGTGCATGGGCCGGGTGGCGCGGTGCTGTTCCTGCTCGACCGGCGTGCCGGCGTGTCCTTCTACGAGGTGGATTTCCTGCCGCTGCCTGAGGCCCGCTTCGACGTGCCGGCGCTGGCCGGCATGCACTTCTTCGGCATCGTGCAGTACATCCTGGCCGGCGACACGGCGCGCTGGTGCAACTTCTATGAACGGGTGCTGGGCTTCACGCCGCTGCCCGAGGGGATGCGCTTCGGCGTGCTGCCGCGCGGCACCATCATGCGCAGCGCCTGCGGCTGCTTCTTCCTGCAGTTCATCGAGCCGCCGGCCGGTGCCGAGGACGCCCACTGGCAGGAAGGCTTCAACCGCATCGGCCTCGGCGTGCCCGACGTGGAGAAGGCGGTGACGGAGCTGGAATCGCGGGGCATCCATTTTGTCGATGCATCCTTGCTGGGCAACCGGGAAATGGGTGCGCTGACCCGTACGCTGGTCGGCGGCACCCAGTTCGAGCTGGTCCATCACGCCCAGCTGGACGATTGCTGAGACGGGCGCAGGTCCGGTTCTCCAAAAAAGCGGGCACCGCAAGGGTGCCCGATCAATACGAGGAGAACGAAATCGATATGCAGGTCCCGCGCCCTTGGTGAGCGTCCACCGGCCGACGCTGGCGATGCTGCAGTTGCAGGATGAATCCGGCTGAAAGCGCCGCTCGGTTCTCGTGCCGGGGGTATCGCCCGCGAGGTCGGGCCCACCCCTTGCAGAGGCGGGCCGGGATGAGGCTCAGAACTTGAAGACGAACCCGGTCTGGATGCCGTCGATGCGCTGTCCGGTGCGGTCGGTGCCGGAGAAGGTCTTGGTCAGGCCGGCGGAGCCGGCGGGACCCCAGTTGCCGTTCTGCTGGTTGTCGACGGAGTCGAGCAGCGCGTAGAGCATCACGTTGCTGTTGAGATCGTAGTAGCTGGCCAAGGCCCAGCCCTTGGAACCCTTGGACTGGCCGGTGGTGTCCTTGATGGTGCCCCACAGGCCGCCGACGCGCCACTGGGGCGTGACGCGGTAGTCGGCGGAGAGCTGGTAGATCTCGTAGAAGATGTCCAGGCCGGTGCCGGGCAGGCCCGCGTTGAGGGAGCCGCTGGCGCTGCCGGTCGGGTTGTTGCCGACGATGTTGCCGCCGACGTTGCTCAGCGCGCCGCTGCCGTTGCCGTTGGCGCCGCCGTTGTTGGAGCG
>JAFEDJ010000022.1 GCA_018241685.1 Pseudomonadota bacterium | reverse complement strand
GGGCGACGGCGAGCCGGGCGTAAAGAGCATCTGGCTCGGGCTGCAGAAGATTCGCACGGTGATTCAAGCGCTACCCCTCATCGAAGCCGGGAATGCAGGGGGCGTTGTGTAGAACGCAATGGGTTCAACCCGCACCACATCAAATCGCCCCCATGACCGAGGCATTGAGTTGCTGTGCATTGACACGCAGAAAATTCTGGGCCAATCGAAGCGAAAACCGTGTCGGAGTACGCTCCCACGGCGTAAAGCGAGGCAACTCAAATCGATCGCTCTCCTTACCGATAGAGCCGCTCGACGTGGTAAAAGCTGCCTCGTAACCCGCGCGTCTAACAATCCGCACGTCCCGCGCCAAATAATCCATCCCTGGCTTTCCGTTAGGGTAAGCAAAGAAGCGCGGCGAATGGCCCAAAATCTGCGTCAGATGTGCCCGATTCGCCACGATTTCGTCTTCTGCTGCCTGATCATCGAGAACAGCCAAGATAGGATGATTCATCGTATGCCCACCAATTTCCATCCCCCCATCTCGCAGAGCGCGCAGCTGCTCCGATGACATCATCAGATCAACGGGTCTATCAACCTGGGTTTCCGAGATCAATCTCGCCAATGCCTCTTCACGCTCCTGCAAGGACAGATATTTGACCTTGAGCAAGACTTCGTTCGTTACGCTCCTCCGCTGAGGAAGGCCGGCGATGTTTCGCCGCCCCAGTCCAAGCCATTCCAGATCGATTTCATCCAACTGCGTGCGCCGCAGGGACTCAATGACCAAATCATTGAACATTACTCCGCCATCCAGATAGCCGCTGGCAATAAAAAACGCCGCTTCCACGCCATGTTTGCGCAAAATCGGGTATGCAACAGTGAAGTTATCCGCGTAACCGTCATCAAAGGTAATAACCAATGCCCGCGGGGGCAAACGCCCATCCCGCCACAAAGCAATCGCCTCTCCTACCGGCAACACATTAAAACACCTGACCAAGACACTCAAAAGTTCATCAAATTTTTCGGCGTAGACTTCCGATGGATAAAACGGATCCTGCACGGGGAAGACCCGGTGAAAGATCAAGGCGCTAAGCCGGGTGGCTTGCCCACAAAACAAAGACGCGACACCATCGCAGACAAGGGGTAAGACGGGAATGGACACTCAGCTAGACCTCTTCAGCAACACATCAGCATTCGCAAAGTACGGGTGAAACATCATGCCTTACCTTCTCGCCAGTCACGGTGAATATAAGCAAGCCGTAAAACGGATCCACCACTCCGCTTACCGTCTAGCGCTTGACGTGACTCACAACGTACCGGCTCTTTCCCGACTTCTCAGGCGGAATCTCGGGCACTTCAGAGATATCCACTTGCACGGACTCACCTAACCTAGCAGCGAAGTCACGACGGATACGCTGACGCTCCGCTTCGCCGAAACGCTCGTCGATGACGACCAGAACTTCCGTACGTTCGATGCTGTGCTGAACGATCTTGAAACGCTGAACACCGGGCAGGTCACGTACAGTGTAGATCAGAGCCAGGGCATGGATGACTGTCCCGTCAGCAGCGACCACGAAATCAGTGGTGCGCCCCTGGACCTGGGACAACACCGGCAATTTCACCCCGCAGCCACACTCCTGACTGCCCATCACGGCCACATCGCCAGTGCGATAGCGAACAAAAGGAAAACCCCGCGTGGCCGTATGGGTAACCACGATCTCACCAGCCGTGCCAGGCTCGACCGGAAGCCCTTCTGAATCAATGATCTCGACAACAATGTCTTCGGCCGAGAGATGAAGACTGCCATGAGAACACTGATGAGCAATAAAGCCCGCATCGCGTGAGCCATATCCGTTTGCCACCGGGCAGCCAAACACTTCGGTGATGGACTTCTTCTGATGATCGTAGAGCATCTCGGAGGTGACAAAAGCCACCTTGATTCCCAGATCATTCATAGGAATCCCCCATGACCGAGCCCTCTCTGCGATGTGAGCGAAGGCCGACGGGTAGCCGAAAAGCATTCGCGGCCGCAACGAACGAATGGTCGCCAGCATGTTGCGAACTTTTTCATCCGACATTTCAAACGCCGGTAGCAGCGTAGTCCGCAAGATGCGGTCTCGCACAGCCCTCACACGATCCTGAGCCCCCAACTCGATGGGGGACCCCCACAACACGACCTCTGGATCGCCGATATCCACCCCCCACCATCGGGTAGCCCGCCACTTGGCGGCAATATCATGGCTCTTGCGCTCTTTACCTATATAAAAAATAAGCGGCTCGCCGCTGGACCCACCGGTGTTATAACGCATCAGACCGGTCGCGTCATCGGCGCGCAAGATTTCAGCATTCTCGCGAATCACCGGCTTGGTCATGAACGGCAGCCGCTTCAGGTCCTCGACACCACGGCATGAAGCCGGATCAAAGCACAGTTCTTTGAACTGCTGCCGGAAATAAGGGACGTGGGTTCCGATATCAATCAGAAAGCTGCGAAGACGCTGTGCCTGAATAGCCAGGATCTGCTCCAACGGTAGATACTGGCTCCGCTCCAACTCATGCAGACGTTGCACCGAGGTATGGGATTTCATTTTTTCATGGAGAGGAAAAATCACTCCCGAACACAAACGTGTGTACAAACCCATTTCCATTATCCCTTGGCAAGCATCGCTTCGTGGTAGGCCGCAAGCCACTTCTCTCGAATCACAGGCCATGCGTACTGTTCAACTTCCTCTCGCGCAGCAGCGGCGAGCCGCTGTGCCGTATACCCATCCAGCAAAAGTTCCAGCATTGCTTCTGCCATGCGCTCAGGTGAACGAGCGGGAATCAGCAACGCGGTGCGCCCGTGCTCGGCAATGAAAGGCACCCCACCAACGTCCGTTGAGACCACCGGAACGCCACTGGCGAAGGCTTCCAGAATCGATATAGGCATATTGTCGACCGTACTGGGATTCAGCATCAGATCCGCAGAGGCATACAGTGCTGGAATTTTCTCGTTGTCAATACGACCAGCAAAAGTCACGGCAGCCGAGATTCCCAAATCTCTAGCCATACCTTCCAGGCGTCCCCTCTCCGGACCACTACCAGCGATGGTCAAGGTCGCCCCAGGAATGTGCTTCAATACATGAGCAAACGCCATCAACACTGTTGGAATGTCATAGATTGGCTCAAGATTACGCGTCACTACCACGTGCGGACTCTGACGCCCAACAGCACGCTGCACCGCAAAACGCTCCAGATTGATGATGTTTGGCACAATTCGGGACTCGAAGCCGAAGCGCCGAAAGCACTCCTCAAGAAAAGCCGAAGGCACAACCAGCGCACTGGCGCTACGCAGCGTACGATGAACGAAGCGTGGTGCCGCAGCAAAGAACGATTCGGCCCCGCCGCCTCGATAATTGACGACTATGGGGGTCCCCCGTAGGCGCGCAATCCAGATAGCCGGCGCAGCAAATAGATGCCAAGACCACCCCGAGTTGGCCAACACATGCATTACGTCACTACGTCCTGCGGCTCGCCACAAGGCAAATAGATACGGTAACAAACGGGCTACAGCCCTTAACACCGGAATCTGTCCAATCCAGGCCGGCCGATAGACTTCATTGGTACGCACCAGCTCCACATGAACCCCCTCGCCCTCCATCAGCCCAAGCAACTGCTTGCACTGATTCGCCATGCCGCCGGAAGGTGGCGGAAGCGGCCCCACTATGGTCAGACGTAGCCCCGAGTATCGATCACCGTCCATCACTGTAATTCACACTCAGCATCTTCAAAGAGGGAGTAGTCACGACATCCCATGGAAATACGGCCCAACCGGCCGCAAACGAGTTTAGCGCTGACGCAGATTGAAACGCGTGACACATCGCTCAATGACATCATCAAGACGCTCCATTGCACGTGACCAAGTGTGCCGGGCAAGCATTCGTTCACGGCCCGCGTGGCTCAAGCGTCGGCGCTCGCCTGGGCTGGAGAGAATCTGAAGGATTGCCGATGCATACTCTGAAGGCGTGTCTGCCACCAAGAAATGGACATCTTTGTCCGCATCCACTCCCCCCGCGGCGATAGAGCTGGTCACCACCGGCACACCCATGGCCATCGCCTCCAGGATCTTATTCTGAGTGCCACGAGCGATATTAAGCGGGGCTACAGTCAGCGCCGAGCGCCACACATATGGCCGCACATCGGGCACGGAGCCAGTCACCGTCACTCCCGGCAAGTCCCCGAGTTTGCGCACTCCCGCCGAGGGTTCGGCCCCGACGATGAATAGCTGAAGCTTGGGACGCTCCGTCTGCAACAGAGGGAGAGTATTCTGGCAGAAGGTTCGCATACACTCTTCGTTCGGGTAGTAATCCATTCGCCCGATGAAACTGATGATGTTCTCGTCGTACTCGTCCTTGGAAGGAATAAAGAAATCGGTATCTACACCATTCGGAAACCAACCCGACAGCACTCCAGTATTGAAGCTGTCCAGTGTTCGTTGTTCGGCAACGGTTGCGACCGCCCCCAGATCGAACTTTCGGGCGATTCGCTTTTCTGCGTTGAGGATCTTACGGCCCTCCAACCAGTAACCGGCTGATACCGGGAAACGCCTGTAGCGCACGTATTCCAACCACTTCTGGGAATCCATGTCGCAGTAGTCGAGCAATTTAGGAATGTGATTCACATTTTCTACATAACGTGCGACAGACGAGCAATGAACAACGATCAGATCCCACGACTTCTCTTCAAGAAGAGTATCAATACGGCCCTGCAACTCGGGCGAATAGAAAAAGGCTTCCGAGGCGGAACCTGGAGTAACCAGGCTGGTCACCATCCGCAATACCTGCACAGGGCCTTTCACGACGGCCATCTCGAACCCTTCACAGAAAGGAGCAATTCCCTTCCCCTCCTTCACCTCATCCTCGGAACGCGCCAGGGAACAGACTGTCACTCTGTGCCCTTGTCCCGACAGATGGCGGATCATGTGGAAGGCCCGGACCTTTGCCCCACCAACAGGGGGGTACGGGAAACGATGGCAAATAAAAAGGATATTCATGCGCGGCAACACTTGACGGCGACGAGTCTATTCAGACCTTCAGTGCGACAGGGAACGTCCATGAGCAGCCAACGCACGGCCGTAGACATCCACATAGCGCTCAACACTTCCCTTCCAAGTTCGCTCGACCTCGACAAAATAACGAGCCTGGGTGCGAATCTTCGGCCACATGTCGCGCTTGCTCAATATTTCTTCGATCGACGCTGCCAGGGCCTGTTCGTCGCCGGCCTTGAACAGGAAACCGGTTTCACCATGACGCACCAGTTCCCTGTGCCCGCCCACATCGGATGCAACGAACATCCGCCCCTGAGCCATCGCCTCAAGGGGCTTCAGTGGCGTCACCAACTCGGTCAGGCGGATGGGAATGCGCGGATACGCTAGCACGTCGATCAGATCGTAGTAGTTCTGGACGTCAGCATGGGGCACCCGACCTGTAAACACGACCCTGTCAGCAATGCCAAGGGCCGCCACCTGGGCTTTCAGATTGGCGTCCTGAGGTCCTCCGCCCACCAGCAACACACGTAAATTGGGACGTTGTGCAAGCAATCTGGCCGCAGCGGACACCAGCAGATCCAGGCCCTCATAACCATAGAAGGAGCCGACAAACCCCACCACGGTCATGCCTTCCAGCCCCAACTGCTGACGCAGCGCAAGATCCGCCTCACCACGCAACTGGAAGGAGTCAACGTCTACCGCATTGGGGATCACGGTAATCTTGTCCGGAGCAATACCCCGCGCCGAGATGTCCCTGCGCAGCCCTTCACAAATGGTGGTCACTTGGTCGGCTCTCCGCAACGCATAGGTTTCCAACGCACGAGTCAACCGATAGCGCAGACTGCCTTCGGATGTCGTGCCATGGTCTACCGCCGCATCCTCCCAGAATGCACGCACTTCGTAGACCACAGGAATCCCATGCTTCTTCCCCACTCGCAGGGCTGGCAGCGCGTTCAACACCGGAGAATGGGCATGCAGGATGTCCGGACGGATTTCGCGCACCAACTCGTCGAGACGCCGGGTGGTCAGGCGCATCTGGCTGACCAGCCCCTCGTTTCCCTGGTTCGGCGTACGGTGGAATACCCAACCGCCTGCCACTTCCGATCCCCCTTCGCTGAGCCCCTGCTTGGGTGTAGTCAGATGAAAGGTCTCCCAACCACGCAAACCTTGCTGCTTGAGAATGGAGGCAGTACGAAAAGTGTAGCCACTATGCAGCGGCAGGGAGTGGTCCAGAATATGAAGAATACGGGTCATGCCGCCACCCCTTTATCGACCAAAGGCGTGACGCTTCTCATGCTATTGCGGACAAAAGCTTCAAACATCAAGATGGTCCAGATCGTCGAACTGTAATCACGAGCGCCGGACTGATGGGCGTCAACCACGTGACGGAGATACTTGTCGTTGAAGAGGCCCGTATTTCTCAGCACATCGCCGAACAGGGCGCTCTCGACCCTTTCCTTGAGCGGACCACGGAACCACCGGGCCAATGGCACAGCAAAACCCATCTTCGGACGGTAGAGCACGTCGTTCGGCAACATCGGCTCCATAGCCTTCTTGAACAAGAACTTCCCTTCCTGCCCCTTGATCTTCAAATGGGTAGGCAGACTGGCGAGCCACTCCACGAGTGGGTGATCCATCAACGGCTCCCGCACCTCAAGCGAATGAGCCATGCTGGCCCGGTCGACCTTGGTGTTGATGTCGCCAACCAAATACGTCTTGATATCCAGATACTGCACCAAGGCCAACGCATCGTCGGTACCGGCGTTGGCCGCATGTCGCCGGAACACTTCGACGGCGTTATAACCGGCAAGTTGATTACGGAAGGTCTGGGAGAAAAGCTGACGACGCATGTCGTCACGCAGAATGGAGACCGAATGGAAATACGCCTGGACAGAGTCCCGCGCCAATGCCTGAAAAGTAGTCTTCGCGCGAAACACCCGCGGAGCCCAATCGGCCTTGGGATACAGACGGCCCAGGAGGCCAAAAACCGGTTTGCGCACCGAATGGGGCAGGCCACTTCGCATTTTTTCTTCCATCATGTGGAAGCGATAACGCCGGTACCCCCCCATGTTCTCGTCCCCCCCATCTCCGGACAGAGCGACCGTCACATACTTGCGTGCCAGTTGACAGACCCGGTAGGTTGGAATCGCCGAACTATCGGCATAAGGCTCGTCATAGAGGGCGGCCAGCGTATCGATCAGATCGAAATCATCTGACTTCACGGTTTCCAGACGATGGTTGGTGCGGTAACGCTCAGCCACCATCTGTGCAAATGCGGACTCATTAAAGGCTGGATCATCAAATCCGATCGAGCAAGTATTCACAGGTTCGCTCGAAATCCCAGCCATCGTTGCAACGACTGCACTGGAGTCGACGCCGCCAGAAAGGAAGGCGCCCAATGGCACTTCAGAAATCATGCGCAAGCGCACTGACTCCCGGAGACGATCCGTCAGTTCGGCGGCGGCATCCGGGAGGCTCAGGTGGTTGTCGAGCGTGAAGCGTACATCCCAGTATGGCTTAGGTTCAGGAAGCGGTTGGCCATGACGAATGGTCAGGGAGAAGCCCGGGTCGAGCTTGCGTGCGCCCTTGAAGATAGTGCGCGGCTCTGCCACATAACCAAGCGCAAAATATTCCTCGACGGCCAGCGGGTCCATGGTCCTGTCCAGCCCTGGATGCTGCATCAGAACCTTCAACTCGGAACCGAACAATAGCGTGCCATCGGACAGCACTGCGTAATACATCGGCTTGACGCCCATCCGATCCCGGGCCATGAAGAAGGTCTGCCGGTTTCGATCCCACAGGGCAAACGCAAACATGCCACGGAATCTCTTGACGCATTCCTCACCCCAAGCCTCCCAGGCGTGGACGATGACCTCCGTATCGCTACGGGTATGGAAACGGTGCCCCAATGCCGTCAGTTCGGGAATCAACTCCTGGAAATTGTAAATTTCCCCATTGAAGACTACGACAACCGAACCGTCCTCATTGAACAGCGGCTGCTGACCGGTCGAGATGTCGATGATGGACAGGCGTCGATGAGCAAACGCAATACCCGGCTCAAAGTGATAGCCTCCCTCGTCAGGCCCCCGGTGCTGCTGAATGTCGTTCATGCGCTGAATGAGATCTCGCGCAAACGTCTGCTTACCTCTCGTATCGACGAGCCCAGCTATACCGCACATAATTCTCTTACCTGTTGTCCATCGAGCCGGTACATGACCACATCTCAATGCCTATTGAATGATTCCGCCGGGGCGGGATTCTACCCTTAGTCACAACGATATTTGAAAATGCGGAAAGCATTCTCGATTCAAACTGCCAGAACAGTGCCTCTGCCTCAGCCCGACGCACCAAGTGCGACCAAGGCATCGATCAAATTCGTGCCATTGTCACGTCGAAACGCTTCCAATTGCTCATCCGCCCCTCTTTCATCAGAAGCACTTGCCCAGACGGCCACATAAGCCGACGTATCCGGACGCCCTTCCAACTTTATCAATGCAAGCAAAGCCTTAGCCATATAGTCATTCGTCACCAGACGACCATTAATCCAGTATCCCGACAAGACCGTGATTGATCTGCCCCGCCCCGCCAACACCGAGTGTAACCAAGGGCCACTCCCCCAATCCGGTCCTCGCACCTCAGCCACCCGGCTCCAGTTCTCGTTCGAGGGCTGCAGCAGCTGGTTCGACGTATTCACCAGCTCTCTACCATTTCCCTGCTGTGCATAAACAGCGACATAGACAGAGACACGATTCCGGCCATCCGTAAAATGACGCAACACTTGCTGTTGAAATCCCTGAAATGAGGGCTTGAAATCCCCCGACGCCCCTGCAGCCGACTCCTCCCAGCGCCCCGTCAAACGCATTGCGGGAACCTCAGACAAGGACTGATGCTGTGCAGCATCGGGACGTTCAAGCGCGCCTAGTAGCAGTGGCCAGACAGCCACTGCAACGGCGAGCGGCGCCACACGTAGCGCCAAGGCAGAAAACCCCGGCATATCGGTGGTGATGGACCGAAGGTCAGGCGCCGCAACGCCGGGCGCAAGATCCTCCCGCCAGCGCCCTCCAATCCAGAACATCAACATGATCACAATGCCGAAAAACAACCATCCATAAAGGATGTGATCAACCCCTGTAGCTATAGCGTTGTCACTCAAGTAGCCAAGCATAACGATCATGTACGCGCGCAGCCAATTGGCCACGACGGGTACGACGATCGCGCAGGCGACAAAAAGCAGTCGTCTCTTCAAGCTTCGATAACTGAGATAAGCGTAAAGCGTCCCCACCATGAGAGACGCTATCAGGTAGCGCACGCCACTACAGGCCTCAACGACTGACCAGCGTCCATTGGGCACCACGAAATGCAACCCTTCCTGATAGACGGGAACACCGGACATCCGCACGGCTGCGACTGTAAATAGCGCGGTGTACTTCATCATGGTCGGAAGCAGGAACTCCCCGATCGGCACACCGAAGAAAAGAAACAGGATCGGGAAAGCCAGTACCCGCGCCAGACTCAGCCCAAGAACTCCGATCAGACTGAAAATGAGCAGCAAGGCCAACGCCACATGGGTCACAGAAGCGACACTAGAGAGTTCGCCCAAAAGCCAGATCGTCCCTGCAAATAAAATAAGCAGCGACATTGCCCAGCACGGGCGCACAGGCTCCCCAACCAGCCGATCAGTACTTCGCCACACCAGCCATGCAAATATTGGCAAAACGAGCAGTCCGTGCGCAAAAGTCTCCGAGCGCCACCAGATATTGAGGATCTCTGCCGACGTGTCGTGATACCACACGATAACCCAGGCGAACACGGCGCCCAGTGCAATGAGAACTTGTCGAACCGAAGCGTTCATCAGGCTTCTCCCCAATGCACCCGCCGGACAGAAAACTTCATGAGATCCATATCCCTAACCCAGATTGCGGACCAAAACGGGCCCCAACCAATTAGCCACCCCAAGGGGAAGGCGCTTCCATAGCGCGATAAAGGCTCGATACTTGGGATTCATGGGATTATTCTGTGGAACAGAGTCCCGCTTGAAAAGGCGGTACTCGTAGGACAGTGGCGTGGGCTCGAACCCCCAGTTCTTCTTGAAGTGATAGGGCCCCGTTCCGACCTTGCTACGCCCGTAGTCAAAAATACGGCATCCGCGCAAAGCCGCATGACGCATCAGCGCCCAATACTTGAAGTCATTGGCGGCCAGATCGCGAGCCGCAACATCGTCTCCGGCGTAATAAGGCAGAATCTCGTCACGGAAATAGAAGGTGAGCACGGAAGAGAGCGGTCTTCCATCATTGGTAGTCACCGTCATGATGTCACAATCCTTACCGAAAGCCAGTAGCAAGGCCTCAAAGAACTTCTTGGGCAACGCCGGAGTACCGTGCCTCAGTACATTATCGGAATACAGGGTAAAAAAACGATCTGCAGAATCGTCAATAGCGCTACGCAACCCGTTCTTGATGCCCTTGCGCACCATGGCCCTCTGCTTGCGCGGGATGGCCTGCATGTTCGCCTCATCGTCTGCCTGGATTTCCTTGCGGAAAGTCACATACAAATCCTGCCTCGGCCACTCAGGATGACGTTCGTGGAGATTCCTATACTCCAGATGCTGGACGCCAACCTTTTGCGCCAGATCCTCGGCAGCTGCCTCCAGGGCGCACACCGCCTCTCCGTCATTGCCCGCCACTCCCCCATAGACAGCGAAAGGCAACGATGTGAGCGCATGACCAAACAAAGTGCTCTTTACTTCAACCAAAGGAAGGACAGCGACAATTTCTCCACCGCGCTCTGCCAACCAGTAGTGTGTTCGATGCCGGAAAATCCTCTGCATCAGATCCCGCCATTCGATCCTATGGAAAAAAGTCGCATCGGGACTGGCGAACACAAATTCGTTCCAGCGCGCTGCATCACTGTCCACAAAGGGACGCACAATCACATCAGACATCGCAGAACCTTAAACAATCGGCTTGGCCAAGGGGAGAAACACTTCATCCATCCGCCCCCAGGCAAAATCCCCCAGGAGACGCTGCAGACGTGCCTCAGTACGTGAAAGGTTCACGTAATGCCGAAAACGGGTCTTGGCACTCGCTTGGGATACGACTGGCTGCCCGGGATCAATCTCCCATGGATGAAAATAAAAGATTGCCGGCTTACCGTCGGCCTCATTCACTTTCCGGATTCCCCAGGAAGAGACGAAATAAGGCAGAAGCCGAAAATAGCCCCCGCCGCCCACCGGCCAGTTCCGTCCAAATTGACGCACAGTACTGATCGGGATCTCGACGAGCCCTCTGCCAACTACATAAGGGAAGCGAGGTGCATCTGGCACTCCGTAATGATCATGCTTCACGGGATAGACGCTTGAACTATAGCGATATCCTGCTTCTTCAATACAAGCGTGCGCCCATGGATTAGACTGACCAATAGAAAAACTCGGAGCGCGATAACCGCTTACCTGGCAACTCGCGATATCCTCCAACACCACCTTAGCTAACTTGATGTCTGCCAGGAAGGCCTCGGGAGTCTGCGCACTGGCCCTCTCATGGCCGTATCCATGACTCGCTAGTTCATGGCCCTCCGCCGCAATCAGACGAATTAGCATCGGATAGCGCTCGGCGATCCAGCCTAATGTAAAGAAAGTCGCTTTGGCGCCTTCCTCATGGAGCATCTCAAGAATCCTCTGAACGTTCCGCTCCACTCGGCAGGGCGTATCGTCCCAGACATCCTTTGGGAAATGCGGAGCCAAGGCCGACACCTGGAAATAATCTTCCACATCGATGGTCAACGCGTTTCGAACAGAAGGTCCGCTGAAATTCTTCATTGTGACCCCGCGTCACTTTCCGGCCCGGAAGCCTCCTGCGCAGTTCCAATCAACTGAGAAAGTGCATTCAATGTTATCGACAAGGTCCGCTCCAATAGCGCAATACGCTCCTCGATACGCACCACGTCGTAACCCGGACCAATCTCTGCCAATGCTCGTGCAGCCCTAGGATTAGCCAAGATAGCCTGCAGATCTACGCCAGCAGCCAGCAGCCCCATCACCTGTCGCGGGGAATCCGCCGAATCGGAACCACTTTCGGGGACGACCTGTTCTTCACGCATCTCGGCCGCTGTCTGTTCGACGATTTCACCTGAGATTCGCCGCTCATCCCCAAGAAAGGCAGCTAGCATAATCCTGTCACACAGTGCGTTGATACGACGTGGGATCCCCTGGCTATATTTGAAAATTGCGGTCATTGCCTCCGAGTCAAAGGCAGGATTTCCGTTCCAGCCAACACAAGTCAGCCGGTGCTCTACATACGCCTGCGTCTCCTGCAGATCCAGGGGCCCCAGATGATAAGAAGCAATGACCCGTTGGCGAAGCTGGATCATTTCTGGACTCTGCATGATCTTTCGGAACTCAGGCTGCCCGACCAGGAAACTCTGCAACAATGCGTGGTCTTCTAGCTGAAAATTGGAGAGCATGCGCAACTCTTCCACAGCTCGTGGAGTGAGATTCTGCGCCTCATCCACAATCAACAGTGCTCGTTTCCCCTTCGCCGTAGTGGAAACCAGAAAAGACTCGATTGCCAACAGCAGGTCACTCTTGGAGAGGTTTCTGCTCGGAATGCCGAAAGAGGCAGCAACCAGCCGAAGGATATCGTCCGCATCGATCTGAGTACTTACAAGGTTCGCCGCAATAATCTTGCTCGGATCCAACTTCTCCAGCAAGCTGCGCACCAAAAGGGTCTTACCCGCCCCAACTTCACCCGTTATGACTATGAAACCTTCGTTTTGATGGAGCCCATATTCCAGGTAAGCCATTGCCCGGCGGTGACCACGACTGCCGTAAAAGAAACTTGGATCGGGATTAAGTTGAAAGGGCTTTCCCTTGAGACCGAAATGGGCTTCGTACATATACAGAGTCAGAACGTAATAAAGACGGAGCCAACAGCGGCATTCTCACTATAGTTACTGGCGCCCTCACCCCGAACATTCCGAAGAGTCAGAATACCATTTGCCCTTCTACCCAACCTGGAAACGAGGTCCGTAGATACGCGGCGCATACGCATCGTCGGATCAAGCCCCGCATCAGTTGTGTCACGAGAACTATTACTGACGGTCAGACCCGCGTTAGCAGACATGTCCGCCGTCAACTTGTGACTGAGCACGACTGAAGCACTGTTTTCCCTGACACGACTTGCATTTTGAAAATCGCCGCCAAAAGCAGAAAAAGACTGCTCGGAGAAGCGATTTCTTTCTGAATGAAAAGCGGAAAAAACCAAGGTATTACGCACACCGAGAAGGCTCATCTCGACACCCACGCGTCGGTCCAGAAACAATCCATTCGACAACACGGCCTGACTGACACCGACGTTTTGTGGCAGGCCCTGGGCTGTAATGAACTGACGAACAAATGCATCACGCTCTACAACATTGGGATGACTACTCTGCGTCAAGGACATCAGGAGATCATAGGTGCTGATAGCCGAAAACGCCGACAGTGACTGGCTCGTGGAGTTGACGTCCTTCGAATACGTGAGCTTGGCTGCATACAGTGGACCACGATGTTCGGCAGAAAGCTGAAATCCGGGGCCAAAAAAACGATCCTCCCAAAGTGCCGACAACTTGGTCACCGGGCTTGGCGTCCAGTCGGCTCCAGCACCGTATATGCGCGAACGTTCCGTATTAGCGGAGTTAATATTATTACCTTCAACCCCCCCGATAAGCCTTAATTGAAGCTGCGGCGTCATTTTCAATTGACCGGTAAAACGGACAATCTGCTGCTTCAAATCGCGCGCACCCGACGTGGACATAACACTGTCCGACCCGGCCAAGGACCAGCCAATATTTCCAAAAGCCGCTGGATCACCAATATTGAAAGAGAGGGCGTTGTTCCTGCTTGATTTGAACCCAGCCCCCGAGCTCGTCGTCTCACCAAGCAGGTAGCGAATTTCAACGCTTCCTGCATCTCCAAAGTGCTCAATGAAGGTAGGCGCTACCGAGAAATTACGAACCTCGCCAATATTGTTGGTCCCTGTGACCGAATCGGCAGCTTGGGGGGCGAAGACAGACAGGGTCTCCCGAGTGACGGATGCATTCAAATCGATGAATCCATGCTGCCTCCACGCCTCTACGCGACCAGCGCCGCGCATGGTCAGAAAGCCTTGATTGCGGCTCGAATCCTCACCGTAGAAGGTTCCATTAAACGCCGCCTGCAAATTGCCCTGTATGACACCGGCTCCGGAACTGACACTCACCGTCGGGCTAACTTGCGTAATGAAGTCCGAACGAGCCTCGGATCTCTTAGACAGCATGACGTTGTCCGTGACGGTTTCGATCAGCGCAACAGACGGGACAATGCTCAACGGGGAACGCGACATATCTGAATCAGCTCCCCTTGCGCCAATAGCCACGGGAACCTGTTGCGCATACGCCAACCCACTGATGGAAACGGCCAGAACTGTCAGACAATACGGAAACGATGACAACTTGCGCATCGATTGACGACGAACTCTCACGTCTTATCCTTCGATCCGTGTCCGTAGCCATAGCCGTAGCCATAACCATAGCCGTAGCCATAGCCGTAAGAATCACTCCCGGCATGCTGGGTTTTATTCAACAACATCAAACGTACTGGACAACTATCAATGGTCGCCAAGGCTTGCGTAACTGCAGCCCGAGTTGTCTTATGGGCTTCAACAACCATGACGATCTGCCCCATATGGGTTGCAAGCACCCGAGACTCCGTAGTCACCAGCAGCGGCGGAGAATCGAAAACGATGATGCGATCCGAATAGCGCTCCGCCAGCTCCGCCAAAAGGCTATTCATTGCATCGCTAGCCAGAAACTCGGTTGCCCGCGGATGAGGCGTTCCTGCGGGTAGGAGGCTCAATTTCTCAATATTGGTCCTAAGCAAGACGTCACCAAGTTTGACATCAGTCGATGTCATTACGTCCATCAACCCTTTTCGAGGCGGCAAACCGAGCACGTTCAGAACTGACGGCCTTGACACATCCGCATCGATCAACAGCACGGTATGGTCGAGTTCCATCGCCATGCTGATCGCAAGATTGATCGAACTGAAGCTCTTGCCCTCGCCCGGCAGCGAGCTGGTCACCATGATCAGATTCGCGTTCTTGACTTCTGCGGCCCCTTTGCCCTGCACGTTCCGCAAAAGAGGACGTTTGATGATCCGAAACTCATCACCAATCAACGAGCGCGGCGCATTCGGGGTCACGATTCCGACTGAATTCAATCGGTCGAGATCGATTTCTACGTAGCGGTCATTCGCACTGCTAGTGCTGATTGCAGGAGCGGAATCAGCTGACTGGGGCTCTGTACTCGGCGCCCCCTCCGATGGAGCAGCCACTACGATCGGAGCTGGAGTCGGCTCCGCTCCCTCCTCATTCAGGATCTCTGTTTGAGGTGCATCGCTTGCACCGGCTTTCTGAAGCTGCTCAAGCCGTTCGACAGCCTTCTCGATAATGCTCATGTTTTACCTCAGCCCATCCTGGTCAATATCAGGGAGACGGTCATCGCACCAAACAGGCCGATAAGTCCTCCTACTGCACACAGGAATGCGATCTTTCCACGGCGCTGCTTACGCAAGAATTCAGAATCGGCCAGCCTGCTCACAGATCCAAGCACCGCTAGTCCCGTTACCTCCCGCAGAGCGGAACTGTCAGCAAAAGTCGGGCGGATCTGACTCATCAGGAAAGTCACTACGGCCCCCAGCAATAGGGCTGCTCCGCCACCTGCAGGCATCAACAGCAAACGATTGGGTGCCGTTGGCTTGCTCGGAACAGTAGGTGGATCAATCAGACGAAAATCAGCCACACCAGACGTTGCGCCCATTTCCACGGCCATCGCGGCCGACTCACGCCGAGCAACCAGGGCATCGTAATTGCGCTTATTGATGTCGTAGTCCCGGTTGAGCTGAGTGAACTCAGCCTCAAGTTGCGGCAACATCCGGGAGGATGCGGTCAACGCCTGCACCCGGCTCTCATATTCCGCCACCCGAGCCTTCAGCGAAGCAACATTGGCTTCCGCCTCTGCCAGCGACATCTTCAGTTGCTGGTACACAGGGTTCGCATTTACGGAAGGCACATGTGCCCCCCCGCTTGTCGCCGCCGCTTTACGACGCGCCTGAACCTCGCTGGCCTTTTGAGCCTCCAGGCTTTCAATCATCTTCCGCGCGCCAACAACGTCAGGATGCTGCTCCGTATAGCGTTGAAGCAGGGAGTCCAGATTTTTTTTCAATACTTCAATACGCCCGTCCAACTCCGGAACGGATATGGAGGATAACGTTGAGCTGGATGGATTCTCCGGTAAAAAAACAGGCTCTTCACCGGTAATCTGGCGCTTCAGGGCATCCCTTGAATTCTCTGCCTCACGCAACGCAAGCCGCGCCTGATTGAGTTGCTCATGGACTTCACTCATTCTTCCGAAATAGTCACGCCCACCGCCGCCTACGCTGTTCAGATTACGTAGCTTATATTCCTTCAGACGGTTCTCCGCCTCTTCGAGCTTTTGCTCATAGCTCTTGATTTGCTCTTCAATAAATTTCCGAGCTGTGTCGGAATCCCTCCGTTTATCACCCAGACCCGATTCAACAAACATGGAAACGAGCGACTGGACTACACGCTTGGCACGCTCCGCATCGGTATCGGTATAAGCCAGCGTATATAGATTATCCTGGCCCGCAATACGAATCTCCAAAGACTTAGTAACCTTTGATATGAGATTCTCACGCTCCTCCTTGCTCTTGACAGCCAGATCAAGGTCGGCCATGCGGATTAATTTCTCCACATTTGGACGACTGATAAGCGTCCGGCTCAGGATAACGATTTGCTGGTCGATGTTAGGCTGCACTGCCAGACCGGACATCAGCGGCTTGAGGATGGATTGCGTATCAACGTATACACGGGCCGATGACTCGTAGCGATCAGGCAGCATGTAGACCGTTGCAGCCGCAATGGGGCCAACGATCCAAGCCACGGCCAAACCCCACCAGCGGTATAGCCACATACTGCGCAGAACGCTCGACAACTGTCGGAGAATGTCTTCCATTAGGAATTTCCGAAAACTGCCCCGGGATATCCCGGGGCGACATCAAGAGAAGAATCAGAACCAGCTTTGAGGAATGATCAACACGTCGCCCGGCTTCATTTCCACATTGGCTGATACATCGCCACGCTTGATGAGATCTTTCAGACGAACCGTGTACTGCTTGTTACCCTCAGTGGTTCGCAGTAAGGTCGCATGATTGCCGTCCGCAAAGTCGGTGATGCCGCCAACCGCGATCATCACATCCAGCAACGACATTTGCTGACGGTATGGCAGAGTCTGAGGTTTGGTGGCTTCGCCCAGTACGCGGATCTGCTCGGAGTAGGGCCCGACAAAATTCCCCACAATCACAGTGACAACCGGATCACGGATGTACTTCGCCAACGCCTTCTCGATCTCCCGGGCCAACGCCGTCGAATCACGACCGGAAGCAGGTAAATCTTCAACCAACGGGGTGGTGATCTTGCCATCGGGGCGAACGGGAACCGACATCGACAACTCGGGGTTACGCCACACGACGATGTTCAGTGAATCACCAGGGCCGATCAGGTAATTGTAGTCACTCGTTGCTGCCGTCGCCGGTGCAGGCGGGTAGGTTGTGGCACACCCCACCAAACCCGCAGCGACACAAGTCAGCACAGTCATCGTGAAAACACGTTTCATAAGGTCCATCCCCTTAATTCGGCCAACCCACAGCCGTCGAATGATAACAATCGGATATTACGGCAGCCCGCTGAGCGCCTCCGGAGAAAAACATCACGCCAACAGGAAAAGGCCCAGAAGTCAAGCCGCCGACCATCCCGAAGACATTAATTCAAGCAAACGTCCTACGAAACGACCAAGCATTTCAAAAATACCAGCGCGCTTCGGTGTAGACCCGATCCTGATGATCATATCGGCCAAACATTCCTTGTGGTTTGCCACCGAAAACATCTGCGCCAAACGTAAGCCTCCAGCTCTTGGATGCCGACCAGATCACCTTCGGGCGGAACATGTAATCCGTGCGATTGAGCATCGAGACCAATAATGCCTCAGCCTCCCATGCTCTGTTGAGCTTGGTGTTGAGAAGCACGCTGGCCCCTCCCTCAGTACGCTCCAGCCCCGTAAACGGATCGTGATTGAGCATGCGACGGGCGAAATACTGGAGATTCACCCGCCCATCATTGAACGCGGGGATGTCGACGCCCACAACATAATCGACAGTATTTTGAGCCGTAAGACCAAACGGGGCCGCAGGATTGTAACTATTGAATTTCCGGCCTCGGGTTTGAACGACTTCGCTCTTCAGCACAAAATCGCCGAAGTCTTTGGCAAGCGTTCCACCGGTCTGACTGATGCGCTCATGGCGGGGCTCGAACTCGTTCGCCCCAACCATGTAGAAGGTCTGTGCCACATCTTCGCTACGATAGTAGAAGCCCGACAGATCCCAACCGCCAACCAGACGGGACAGTCGCCCCCCCCAGTTGGTGTTGCCCAGCGATGAATCCGGCTTGACCTCGCCACGGACATTCGCCCCTTTCGGCAAGGGATAGAATTCGGCACCAGGTTTACCGATCTTGTCGTAACTAGGCACGGGAATCCAGATCAGCTCTGCATGCGTATCCCCAAAATAGTATTCGGCGCGGGCAGCCCATTGAGGGATACGGAGTTGTTCGAAGTCAGGCAGGTAGAAGGTCCGTAGATCACGCGCAGACACGACGTCGGCGAAGAACAGACCGACCATTTCCCCCCAGACGATGTGCTGGCGACCGATCCGGAAGTCCACGTCACCGGCGGAAAAGTCTACGAAGGTTTCCCGAAAATTGAACTCATATTGCTGGTCCCGCCTGACCGCATCGGGATAGAAACCAGAGTCGATCCCGAAAACTGCGTCCGCATCAGCCCGGCCGGAGATTTTCCATTTGAAAACATCTCCTCCCCCTTGCGCCGTCAGCTCGGCACGCCCCCGCGCCATAGACCAGTGCTCCGGCTTTGCATACGTCCGCGCCAGATCGAACTGCAGATGGCCACTCGTCTGGACCGACTTGGAGTCCTCAAGCTCATCGACACTGAGATCCGGCTCTGCCGCAAATGCATGCCCTCCAGCAAACAGCCAAGCCAATGCCAGCCCGAGGCCGCCAGGTTTCAAAGTGAAACGCATCACTTTCCCCTTGTTCTCTCGTCTCAAATGAATCAAATATCAGGGTCGTCACCAGGCGTGCGACGGTCCTGCACGAAGATCCACGCGCCGTCCCGCTTCAGGCCGAGCGCCGTGATTTTCCCGTCCTCCATGCGCACCAGACGGTCGGCTCGATTCATCACCCTCTTGTCGTGGGTCGAGAAGACAAATGTCGTGCCCGAGTTCTGATTGATGTCACGCATCAAATTGAGGATGCTCTCCCCGGTTCTACGGTCCAGGTTGGCGGTAGGCTCGTCCGCCAGCACAACCCGCGAGTTCGTGACCAGGGCCCGTGCAATCGCCACACGCTGGCGCTGCCCGCCAGACAACTGGTTGGGCCGATGACGGGCATACTTGCTGAGACCCACCATCGAGAGGTAACGGGCGACCCTCTCCTGTCGTTCTTCCTTCGAGACTTCCGACATCTGTAACAAGGGGTACTCGACGTTCTCCTCGGCGGAAAGGACAGGCAGCAGGTTAAAGGTCTGAAAAATAAAGCCGATGGTTCTGGCCCGGACTCCAGCAAGTTCGTCGGGCGTTTGGCCGGAGACATCCTTACCTTCGATTTCCACCGAACCTTTGCTTGGCGTATCGATACATCCCATGATATTCAGAAGCGTGGACTTCCCGCTCCCCGAAGGGCCTGCAATCGCCATGAACACGCCAGGCTCAACGGTCAGCGACACCCCCTCGAGAGCTGTAACTTCCTGCTCACCGAGTTGATATACCTTGCTTACGTTGTCAACACGAATAATTGGCATCGGTGCGCGAGTCTATGTTGTTTGCTTTTCAAGGATAACATTATGAGCCTCAAATTTTGCCTTCCTCGCGCGCTAGCGCGCTTTGCAAGCCTCGCGCTTACAGCTTCAGCCCTTGTCGGCAGCGGAATATCCCATGCCGATGACACCGATCTCGCCCGCAGCGTCGTCGCCAAGGCGGATGAAGTACGCTTCCCCCGTGACGGCTTCCAGGTCGTCATCGACATCAACTCCAATAGCCCAGGAGAACAGGCAGAAGAGCGGAAATACCGGATCCTGTCGAAGGGCAACGAAAACACTATCGTCCAGACCCTGGAGCCTGCCAGCGACAAAGGCCAGGCCATGCTGATGCGCGGACGCGATCTCTGGGTCTTCATGCCCAACGTTTCGCAACCGGTGCGACTATCGCTGGCCCAGCGCCTGACCGGTCAGGTTGCAAACGGGGACTTGGCTCGTGCCAACTTCGCCGGCGACTACGAGCCCAAGCTGCTGAGGACCGACACCATTGACGGGGAGAAGATGTACGTGTTCGAACTCACCGCCGTCGACCGGGGCGTCACGTATGCAAAAGTCTTGTACTGGGTACGCCAGGCCAACAACTGGCCCCATCGGGCGGAGTTCTACTCCCTGTCCGACCGCCTGCTGAAGGTCTGTCGCTACGAGAAGTTCCAGACCCTGGGCGGACGTGTGCGCCCCACCCAGCTGATCATGGAAGATGCACTCAAGAAGGGGGATGTCTCGGTGCTGCGCTACACGCAGATGGGGCCAAAGGATCTGCCTGACCGGGTGTTCACCAAGCAATACATGGACAAGCTCAATCGAGTTGACTGAACTCAGGCCAGATTGTCGGACAGGCCCGACGGGTAGTCCGACAATCCATCCAGCACTTGCCCCACAGCCGTTTCCAGCGCCTCCAGGGACAGCGGCTGCGGGGCCAACGCCCAACGGCGGAAGACACCGCCCACGCGGGCATCGACCCCCTCGCAGTCCACGCCAAGAAGCTCGACGCCAACCGGCACGCGCCGAGCCAGCCGTGCCAACAAGGTCTGTTCTTCAAACCCACTAAGGGCCAAGGGCAAGGCCTCCACGTCACTCCACCCCATCCTGCCGAAACCCGCAATGAAGCGAGCTTTGAGCGGATCCAGCCGGTAGAACCGGAAATCCCCAAGCGCAAGATAATCCGCAGACTCGGGGCTGTAGCGAAGAAAGCGGCTACGTTCAGCCTCATCCAACTCCAACATTTCCAGCCGCCCGAGCAGGGTCATGCGCGCCTGCCGGAGTGGCCCTACCCCGCCATCCGCAACCAGCAGGCTGACTCGCGGATCGGATAGGACGTTGCGCGTATGCTCAGCCAGACCACTCAGCAGAAAGAGCGGACGACACTCCCCATCCAGAACATAGGGGAGCAGGGTCACATAGGGATAGCCCGGCTCGGCTACCGAGTGGGAACCGAGAGCCCCACTGCTGCACTGACGCAGTAGGCGCCGGGCCTCCCGGTAACCGATCTTCATGCTCAGGCCCGCTGGCGGCGCGCCTCGAACAGGCAGAGGCCGCTGGCGACGGACACGTTCAGGCTCTCGACGGTGCCGTACATCGGAATGCTCACCAGTTCATCACAGGTCTCGCGGGTCAGGCGTCGCAGGCCATCCCCTTCTGCGCCGAGAACCCAGGCGATGGAGCCCTTTTGGTCCACGGTATGGATGGTTTTTTCGGCCTCACCGGCCGCACCCAGCACCCAGACGCCGGCCTCCTGCATCTCCCTCAATGCACGCGCCAGATTGGTGACGGTGATGTAGGGCACCGTGTCGGCTGCGCCGCTGGCCACCTTCACGGCAGTGGCGTTGAGGCCGACCGCCTTGTCCTTCGGTGCGATGACCGCATGGGCGCCCGCGGCATCGGCAACCCGCAGACACGCACCGAGGTTGTGGGGATCCTGGATGCCATCGAGCACCAGCAGCAGCGCCGGCTCAGTGAGGCCATCGAGCACGTCGGGCAGCTTGAGCTCCTTGCGACGGGAGTCGATGCGGGCCACGACCCCCTGGTGCCGCCGGGTGCCCACCATCTTGTCGAGGCGCTCCCCTTCGGACGGGATGACCCGTGTGCCGAGTTGTTGGGCGTGGCGCAACAGATCCCGTGCTCTGGCGTCGTTACGCTGCGCATCGGTAAAGATTTCGAAGATGCCCTCGGGGTCATGGCGGAGCTTTGCCAGCACCGCATGAAAACCGTAGATGAGGCGGGAATTGGACTGATCAGACACGAACTTTCACTTTCTTCTTGGTGCCACCGGCAGCGTTCTTGCGCGGCTTGGCGGCCTTGGTCGTCTTGGCAGACTTGCTTGCCTTGCTCTTGCGGGGCTTCGGCGGAGCGGACTCCGCCTTGCGGCTCCCGGCTTTTTTCTTCGGCGCAACAGGAGCCGGCGACTCCACAGACACGGGCGCAACATCCTTGACGACGCGCCGACGCGGCGCGGCCTGAGCCTCCGCGGCAGCAGCGCGCTCCCGCTCCTTCTCCGTCTTGCCGACCCTCTCGGTAGCCCGCTGCGGCCCCTGGATCAGGCGGAAGTCGATCTTGCTCGCCTCCATATTGACGCGCACCAACTGCACACGCACCCGATCGGACAGCCGATACCGTTCACCGGTCCGCTCTCCGACCAGCGCATGCTGCGCATCGTCAAAGTGGAAATAATCGCTCCCCAGGTCGGAGATATGCACCAGACCTTCGACAAAAACGTCGTCGAGGGCAACGAAGAGGCCGAAAGGTACCACCGCCGAGACGCTACCGTCGAACTCCTCGCCAATGCGGTCCTGCATGTAGTAGCACTTGAGCCAGTTCTCCACGTCCCGGTCGGCTTCGTCCGCACGCCTTTCGGTCATCGAACAGTGCAGACCGATCTCGTCCCAGACACCGCCCTCCTGGGCCGGCGTGTATTGCTCGCCTGCCAGCACCGCCTTTATCGCCCGGTGAACAAGCAGATCAGGATAGCGGCGGATCGGCGAAGTGAAGTGAGTGTAGGCCTCGTAGGCAAGGCCGAAGTGCCCCACATTGTCCGGGCTATACACGGCCTGGCGCAGGGAGCGCAGCATCACCGTCTGCAATAGCTGCAGATCCGGACGATCCTGGATCTTTTCGAGCAGCTTGGCGTAATCAGAGGCATGCGGCTCCTCGCCCCCGCCCAGTTGCAGACCGAACTCACCCAGGAAGTCCCGCAGCTTGGCCAGCTTTTCCGGCGTCGGCCCTTCGTGCACCCGGTACAGGGCCGGATGCTCATGGGTACTCAGGAATTCCGACGCACACACGTTGGCGGCCAGCATGCACTCCTCGATCAGGCGGTGCGCATCGTTGCGACTCTCCGGCACGATCTTCTCGATCTTGCCGTTGTCGTCGAAGATCATCCGGGTTTCCTGGGTCTCGAAGTCAATCGCACCACGCTTGGCCCGCGCCTTCAGCAGCACGCGGAACAATTTGTCCAGGTTCTGCAGATGGGGCAGCAGCTCTCCGACGCTGTCGATCGCCGCCGGATCCTGCTCGTAGAGCGCTGCCGCCACTTGGTTGTAGGTCAGGCGTGCCTTCGAGAACATCACCGCCGGATAGAAGCGGTACTGCTTGATCGCCCCGGTCTGGGAGATCGCCATGTCGCACACCATGCACAGGCGCTCCACCTGCGGATTGAGCGAACAAAGCCCGTTGGACAGCTTTTCCGGCAGCATCGGGATCACCCGTCGCGGGAAGTAGACCGAATTGCCGCGCTCGTAAGCCTCACCGTCCAGTGCGGAGCCCACCTTCACATAGTGGGACACATCGGCGATCGCCACCACGAGGCGGAAGCCACGACCCTGCTTTTCACAGTAAACCGCGTCGTCGAAGTCCCGCGCCGTCTCGCCGTCGATGGTCACCAAAGGCAGGGCCGTGAGGTCCTCCCTGCCCTTCCAGTCCATCTTGCGCACCTTGTCGGGCAGGCGCCGAGTCTGCTCCTTGGCCTCCTTGGAGAACTCGAAGGGCAGTTCGTGCTTACGCAGCGCAATCTCGATCTCCATCCCTGGATCAGCGTAGTTGCCAAGCACCTCAACCACCTGGCCGATCGGCTGCGCATAACGGGTCGGCTGCTCGATCAGCTCAACCACCACCACCTGCCCGGCCGTCACCTTCTTCTTGCCGCCGGGCGCCAGCAGCACTTCCTGCGCGATGCGCCGGTTCTCCGGCACCACCCGGGTCACACCGTGCTCGACCAGCACCCGACCGACGATGCGCGTATTGGCGCGCTCCAGCACCTCGACGATCTTGCCCTCGGGCCGTCCGCGCCGATCGACACCGGCCAGACGGACCATCACCCGGTCACCGTGCAGGACTTCCCGCATCTCGTTCGGGCTGAGGAAGACATCCGGCCCTTCCTCGTCGGTCACGACGAAACCGTAACCATCCGGATGCCCCTGCACGGTGCCGCGGATCAGATCGGCCTTGGACGGCAGCAGATAGTCGCCGCGCCGGTTGCGCATGACCTGCCCATCCCGCTCCATCGCAAACATGCGGCGCTCGAAGAACTCGAGTTCAACCGGCAGGATGTCCAACGCGGTAGCCAGATCCGGAAACGCCAGCGGAACGCCGTGCTCGGCGAGCGTCTGCATGATGAATTCCCGGCTCGGCAGCGGGAAGTCGTACTTCTCGCACTCGCGCTCGAAGAAAGGATCGCTGCGGCGCAGCTTGCTCAGTTTTTTTGTGTTTTTTGATTTAGATATTGACACGGATAATTTTTACTCTATAATTCTCGGCTCGTTGCCCAGATGGCGAAATTGGTAGACGCGCTAGTTTCAGGTACTAGTGCCGCGAGGCGTGGAGGTTCGAGTCCTCTTCTGGGCACCAAGATTACAAAAGCCGGTCCATGTGACTGGCTTTTTGTTTGTTTGTTCAACGCGCAATGCATTGGAACAGGCTGAAAGCGGGCTTGTCTCGTTTCTCACTGCAGGAAAGTTCTCTTGAATAGCTTGCATCGGGATCAACTTGTTCTATAATAGCGCTTTCGTTGCCCAGATGGCGAAATTGGTAGACGCGCTAGTTTCAGGTACTAGTGCCGCGAGGCGTGGAGGTTCGAGTCCTCTTCTGGGCACCAAAATTCAAAAAGCCGGTCGTTTGACCGGTTTTTAGTTTGCAGGATTCGTCGAAGTATCAATTTGACGAATACAAGCGGGAAAAGTTCAAAAAGAACTTGCAATAAAAAAAAACCTGCCTATAATGGCGGTCTTCGCTGCCCAGATGGCGAAATTGGTAGACGCGCTAGTTTCAGGTACTAGTGCCGCGAGGCGTGGAGGTTCGAGTCCTCTTCTGGGCACCAAAAATTCAAAAAGCCGGTCATTTGACCGGCTTTTTTGTTTTTCAGCTCGCCCCTTCCATCCATTGGCAAAGCAGCGCACACTGATATAGCCGACTGTCGCATACGCGCCGCACGGGAGAGCAATGATGAACAGGACTTCTGCCGAGCGCCAGGAGGGTATCTGGCGTCTCCTGTATCGCTACCTCTGGCCATTCCCCTACTTCCGGGACGTAAGTCGCGGCACGTTGCTCGAACGGCAACAGAACTATCGTTACAACCGGCGCATGGGCATTCACCACCTGCCCGGCTTTGTCGCAAAATGGGTGTGCCTGACGCTGTTCTTCTTTGTCCTCGGTGTCCTTTGTGAACAATTACTCGAAGTCGTCCTCCCCGCGGCCTGCTGCTATGTGACAGGAACCTGGACGCTGACCATCGTCGTGCAGCTCTTGGTTGCCTGGTTATGGCTATGGCGCTTTCCCGAATTGAGCCGATAAACCGCCCCGTCACGCAGCTGGCGCGGCCGGATGCATACAAGGTTCGATCACTTCACGCTGATATCCCTTTTTGGGTTGTGGAAATCCCACCATCAGAGTTAGGCTCTGCCGCCGCTGAAGAGTCCGTCATCGCTCGCGGCACGAGCTGCGGAGCCTGAACGGCTACACCGTAGAATCCAACCTGTCACAACAATGTCCGTCCGACATGAGCGCCGGACGCCGGGGAAGCATGGCAGACAATCCGCGTGGCAATGAAATGCTAGGCTGGCTCAGGAACCGGCACGCATCTGCCTCATACCTACTGCTCCTCGTCGTCTGCGTCGGTGGCATCCTCCTCTCGGTCCTCCTCGGCCGCCTGGATTCAGAGCGCCAGGCGAGCGATGCCCGCGCCAGGGCAACCGGCGAACTGGCCCGCATCAGCGCCATGCTCGAAGGGCAGGTCCGCAGTACCTTCGGAACGGCCGAAGGCATTTCGCACATACTGAGTATCGACGGCGACATTTCCGATGCGCATTTTTACGGCATGGCCAGGATGGCCATCGCGTCCGCGTCGCACATTCGCAGCATCGCCCTCGTTCCCGACGACGTGATCCAAAGGATCTATCCCCGGGCAAACAACGAGAAGGCCTTGGGAACAAACCTCAAAACGATTCCGGAACAATACGCCGCGATACAGCGTGCACGAAACAGCCGTCGCGCGCTGCTTGCCGGTCCCCTCAAGCTCATTCAGGGCGGAGTCGGGTTGATCTACCGGCAGCCCATCTTCACCCATCCCCTCCGCGGAGCACCTCGTTACTGGGGTACGATGTCGATCGTCACAGACTTGGAGAACCTCATCCGGGCCAGCGGAATCTCCAGCGATGCCTCGCTTCGCCTGCTGCTGCGCGGCAAGGATGGCCTGGGTGGCGCCGGTGAGGTGATCTGGGGCGACACAGCCATTCTGACCGAACACCCCGTCAGCCTGACCGTGACGGTCCCCGGCGGCGTCTGGCAACTTTCTGCCATCCCGCGCAATGGTTGGCCCAGCCAGGCACCGGCTGAATCCCCTCTGTTCCTGATCTCGATCGCCAACACGGCCCTGGTGCTTTTTTTCATCGCCCAGTTGATGCGGCGCAACACCCTGATCAGGCAACGGAACCTCCGCCTGTCCCAAGAAATCGCCGAGCGCGAGGAGGCCGAATCCTCGCTTGCACAAAGCGAGGTCCGCTTCCGTACCTTGTTCGAGCACTCCCCTGACGCAACGTGGGTCATCGATGGCAGCGGTCGCTTCATCGAAAGCAACGACGCCGCACTGGCGCTTTTCGGCTTCTCCGACCACGCTCAGTTCCGGGGCATGACTCCGATTCAACTCTCTCCAGAACGGCAAGCCGATGGCAGCAGCTCTCCCGAAAAGGTGCGGGAGATCCTCGACATCACGCTCCGGGCTGGGCTGCACCGCTTCGAGTGGCTCCACCGCCGCAACGATGGGCATTGCTTCCCAGCGGAGGTGACGCTGTGCGTGATCCCGCTCAGCGACGGCCCCATGATCTACGCGGTGGCCCGGGATATTTCCGAGCGCAAGGCGACCGAGGAGGCGTTGGGTTTGCAGCAGGCCCTGCTGCAAACCGTTGTCGATCATGCGCCGTCATTGATCTACGTCTTCGACAAGGACGGCAATCTCCAGTGGTCGAACCGCTGTTTCGAAACGGTCATCGGCTCCGCACTGGACTCCCTGCGAGGCATGCCGCGGGAGCGGTTTCAGCCGGCCGACCTCGCTCGCCAGCAGCGCGCCAACGACCTGGCCGTGCTGGCGAGCGGCCAGGCCATGCGCTTCGAGGAACAACTGGACGATCACGGGCATCAACGTACCTACCTGACGACCAAGTGCCCGCTCCCTGGCGCCGATGGGCAGCCCCAGGCGATCCTGGCGATCTCCACGGACATCACGGAGATAAAGCAGACCACGGAGCAACTGCGCTTGGCCGGCGTTGTCATCGCCAATACTGCCGACGCGGTGATGATCACCGACGCCCAAAGCATCATTTTATCGGTCAACCGTGCGTTCACCGATATCACCGGCTACAGCGCCGAAGAGGCCATCGGCCAGACGCCCCGTCTGTTGCGCTCCGACCACCAACCGCCCGACTTCTATCGGGCCATGTGGGAGACCCTCCGCAACACAGGGGGCTGGCGCGGCGAAATCTGGAACCGACGCAAGAATGGCGCACTCTACCCCGAGTGGCTCACCATCAATGCAGTCAACGACGACGCCGGACATCATGTGAACTACGTCGCCGTCTTTTCCGATATCTCGGCGATCAAGCATTCCCAGGCCGAACTGGAGCGTTTGGCCCACTACGATCCGCTGACCGACCTTCCCAATCGGACCCTATTCCACCACCAGCTTCAGCACGACCTGGACCGCGCGCTCCGCTACGAGCGCCAGCTCGCCGTACTGATCCTGGATCTGGACGGCTTCAAGACCGTGAACGACAGCCTGGGCCACCCCGTGGGCGATTGTCTGCTGCAGCAGGCCGCAGAGCGCTTCAAGCGCTGCCTGCGGGTCGAGGATACCGTTTCCCGTCTTGGTGGCGATGAATTCGCGGTGATCCTCGGCGATCTCGGACAGGACACCGACGCCGTCGCCGTCGTCAAGAAGATCCTTCAGACCCTACAGGAACCCTTCGACCTGGACGGCCACGCCGCCCTAGTCACCGCCAGCATCGGAATCGCGATTGCACCCACCGATGGCCGCACGCCGGAAGAGCTGGTCCGCAATGCCGATACCGCCATGTACGGTGCCAAAGAAGGCGGCCGCAACAGTTACCGTTTCTACCAGACAGAGATGACCCGCCGGGCCCAGGATCGCCTGACCCGCGAACGGGCACTGCGACGGGCACTGGAGGAAAAGGAATTCGAACTCTGGTATCAGCCCAAGCTCGATCTGAAAAGCGGCCGCGTCAGCGGCGCAGAAGCCCTGCTGCGCTGGAGGGATCCCGAGCGTGGCATGGTATCCCCGGCCGAGTTCATTCCACTGGCAGAACGCACCGCACTGATCATCCCGATCGGCGAACTGGTGCTCGACACCGTCTGTGCACAAATCCGGCAGTGGCGGGAGATCGGGCTGGAGACGGGCCGAATCGCCATCAACGTCGCCGCCCTGCAGATCGAACGCAGCGACTACGTGGATGCGCTGGCCTGTGCCCTGGCCCGCCATGGGCTACCGCCCGAGGTGCTTGAAGTGGAAGTCACCGAGAGCCTGATCATGGAAAATCCCGAGCATGCCCGTCAGGTGATCCATGCGATCCAGGATCTGGGAATCACGACCGCCGTCGATGATTTCGGCACCGGCTACTCCTCTCTCGCCTATCTGAAAGTACTACCGATCAATAACCTGAAGGTGGACCGCGCCTTCGTCTCCGATCTACCCCACGACGAAAATGACGCGGCGATCACCCGTGCCATCGTGGGCCTTGGCCAGACCCTGGGCTTCGAAATCACCGCAGAAGGCATCGAGACCGTCGAACAACTCGAGTTCCTGCGCAGCATCGGCTGCAACCACGGCCAGGGCTATCTGTTCGGCAAGCCCATGCCCTTCCCGGAATTCGAAGACTGGATCATCCGCGGCCAGCACGGTGGTGGCATTTAAGCAGCGGCCAACTCAAGGGCACCATGCGTCGCCAGCCAGCTAGGAAAACGCTCAGCTTCGATCGGCCTGGAAAACAAATAGCCCTGCCCTTCGTGGCAGCACATATTCTGCAGCACAGCCACCTCGGCCGACTTCTCAATCCCCTCGGCAACAATCTCCAGCGATAGGCTGTTTGCCAAGGCCACGATGGCCCGGGCGATCGACTCATTGACAGGGGTACTATCAATGTCACGCACAAAGGATTGGTCGATCTTCAGGCGATCGATAGGGAAGCGGCGCAGATAACTGAGGCTCGAAAAGCCGGTACCGAAATCGTCGATGGCCAGACGGACGCCGAGCGCCTTGATCTCATTGAGGGTGCGCAGCATCTCCTCGACGTCCTTCATCAACACGCTCTCGGTGAGCTCGAGCTCAAGCAAGCCGGGCTCGATGGCGCACTCGGAGAGCTGCGCCTTCAGGAAGCCCACAAAGCCCTTCTGGCGGAGCTGCAAGGCCGAAATGTTGACCGCCACCGGCAACGGTTCCACCCCCTGTGCCCGCCAGGCATTCAGTTGAGCCAGCGCTTGCCTGACCACCCATTCGCCAAGCTGAATGATGAGCCCGCTCTCCTCGGCCACAGGGATGAACTGCATCGGCGGAATCAACCCACGTCGCGGATGATGCCAACGCACCAGCGCCTCCACCCCGCGAACCTTACCGCTGGTCAGATCGACCTGGGGCTGGAAGAACAACACCAACTCATCCCGCTCGATGGCTTTGCGCAACTCGCTTTCAAGCGACATGCTGGCCGGATTGTAGGTATGCATCTCCGGTGAGTACGAACAGAAACCATTGCGGCCGGCTGACTTTGCCTCGTACATCGCCGCATCGGCCTTGCTCAGGATGTTATGGATCTGGTCATCGTCGCGCGGGTAGATCGCGCTGCCGATGCTGACCGTGGCCACCAGGGAATGGCCGAGCATTTCGATCGGCTCCTGCATCGACGCCACGATCCGGTCTGCCACCAGCTCGGCCTGCCCCGGGCTCGACAGGTTCTCCATCAACACCACGAATTCGTCTCCGGCCAGCCGGGCCACGGTATCCACCTGACGGGCGGATGCCTTCAACCGGGCCACGATGCGACGCAGAACCTCGTCACCGGCGCTATGGCCGAGGGAATCGTTGATCTGCTTGAAGCGATCCACGTCGATGAACAACAGTGCCACCAGGCTACCCTTGCGATCAGCCTCCAGGCAGGCCTGCTCCAGACGGTCGGCCAGCAGCGCCCGGTTGGGAATTCCGGTCAGAGCATCGTAATGGGCCAGGTAATACAGCTCGGCCTGCTTGCGCTGGGTGATGGTGTTGAGCAGATCATGGCCATTGGCAACCCCCACATAGCGCCCCTGCCGACCGACGATGAACCCCGTCACCATGTGCTGCATGCCGGCATCGATGATCATCCGCGCCGCGTCCTCCACAGTGCAGCCTTCATCCACGATCAGCGGGGCCGTACTGTCGTACTGCTCATAGGCGAGCAAATCGACGATGCTGCGGCGGCCGAACAATTCCCTGATGTAAGGACGCCCGAAAAACTCGACGAAGGACTTGCGATCCAGCAGGGCCACCGGCCCCATCTGCCCATCCACGACAGGCAGCGCGTACAGGCCCGCATCCACGAAGAAGCGATCAAGCGCGCACTGGCATGATGCACTCTCAGACAAGGGCTCCATGGTGCGCAAAAGCTGGCGCACGGTCGTCGGCTGCTGCAACTGGCCGTTGAATACATACGCCGCACGGCGTGGCAAGAATGCGGAGGACGGTGCAGTAAGGCTCATGAATTGCGAAGCCGTTCCGAAGGCACAACTCGCCATCCCCGGACAGCCCCACCAAGAATACGGAAACCCGGATACTGCGCATCAAATATTACAGAACGACGACAAACACGACGCCTGCAGCTACCACGCCGAGGCGGAATTCATGCCATTCAGCTGAGATGGCATTTCCGGAATATCCCGCCCATGACAGACGGTTGGATGAAGCGACGGCTTCAAATACAAAGGCCGCCCCCGGACAGGGAGCGGCCTCGTGAACCGGATTGGACGAACTTAGGACTGAAACCTCAGAACTGCGCCTCATCCAGGGCCAGCGCGGCGGCGGCGCCATTCACCACCGCATAGGCAAGCCCCGGTGCCTGGGACAACACGTGGTCCGCGTAAAAACGCGCCGTCGTGATCTTGCCCTGATAGAACGCAGCATCACCCGCGCCTTCAGCAAGGCGACGGGCCGACACCAGCGCGGCGCGTGCCAGCTGCCAGCCTCCGGCCACGATGCCGAACAGCTTCAGGAAGGGAACGGAGCCCACCGACGCCGCCTTGATGTCATTGCCGAAGGTCGCCACGATGTAGTCCACGGCCTGCTCCACCGCACCGATACCCGCCGCGAGGGACTTGCGGATCGCCGCGAATTCTTCGCCGGAAGCTTCCGCCAGCTGGGCCTCGACCTTGCGCATCTCCGCTAGCACGCTCTTGGCCGTCAGGCCGCTCTCGCGGGCGATCTTGCGGCCGATCAGATCGTTGGCCTGGATCGCCGTCGTGCCTTCATAGATCGCCGTGATGCGTGCATCTCGGAAATGCTGGGCCGCCCCCGTTTCCTCGATGAAGCCCATGCCGCCGTGCACCTGTACACCGGTGGAGGTGATTTCGATTGCGCTCTCGGTGAGCCAACCCTTCACCACCGGAATCATCAGATCGACGAAAGCCTGGTTCTGGGCACGCACAGCCGCGTCGGCGTGATAGTGAGCATGGTCGGTCGCGGCACCGACCACATAGGCCAGCGCACGCTGGGCCTCGATCTGCGACTTCATGCTGAGCAGCATGCGACGTACGTCGGCGTGATGGATGATGCTCACCTTCGGACCGCCACGCACGCCTGCTTCGGTGCCCTGGATACGGTCCTTGGCGTAGGCCAGCGCCTGCTGGTAGGCACGTTCGGACAACGCCAGGCCTTCCATGCCGACGGCGAAGCGGGCCTCGTTCATCATCACGAACATGTACTCAAGGCCACGGTTGGCCTCGCCGACCAGCGTGCCGATGGCGCCGCCCTTGTCACCGAAGGCCAGCACCGCCGTCGGGCTGGCATGGATGCCGAGCTTGTGCTCGATGGACACACAGTGCACATCGTTGCGCTCGCCCGGTGTTCCGTCGGCATTCAGCAGGAACTTCGGCACGACGAACAGCGAGATGCCCTTCACCCCTTCCGGCGCGTCCGGCAAGCGGGCCAGCACCAGGTGGATGATGTTGTCGGTCATGTCGTGCTCACCGTAGGTGATGAAGATCTTCTGACCGAAAATCTTGTAGGTGCCATCGCCCTGCGGTACCGCGCGGGTACGCACCGCGGCGAGGTCGGAGCCGGCCTGGGGCTCCGTGAGATTCATGGTGCCAGTCCATTCGCCGCTCACCATCTTGGGCAAAAAGGCCGCCTTCTGCTCATCGGTCCCGCACAGCTTGATTGCCTCGATGGCCCCGGTGGTCAGCATCGGGCACAGGGAGAAGGCCATGTTGGCCGACTTCCACATCTCCATCACCGCCGTCGAAATCAGTTTCGGCAGCCCCTGGCCGCCGAACTCGGGCTCGCAGGCCAGCGCCGTCCAACCGGACTCTGCAAACTGCGTGTAGGCGTCCTTCCAGCCCGCAGCGGTACGCACCTCTCCGTTGTCCCAACGGGCGCCTTCCTGGTCGCCACTCCAGTTGAGCGGCGCCAGCACGCCACTGGCAAACTTGTTGGCTTCCTCGAGGATCGCATCCACCACGTCGGCAGTCGCCTCCTCACAGCCCGGCAGGGCCGACACGGCGTCGAGGCCGGCCAGTTCCTTCATGACGAATTGCATGTCACGGATCGGTGCGTTGTAGCTGCTCATCGTTCTTTTCTCCACACGGTGTTGTTATTTGGTTTTTGACGGCCGCGAAGCCAGGGCACTGCTATTTGTTCATCAGATAGAGACGATCATCGAAACTGGCGACCCACTCCGGGCGATAGACGACCATCAGCGTCAGCGCCATGCCTGACAGCCAGGCTTCCGCAAAGCCCAGCAGCAGGAAGAACGGCAGATATTCGGACAGGAGCTTATCGGCCGAATAGGCGCCAGCCGAGAACAGCATCAGGGACGCGATCAAGCCCTGGATCAGGACGATCACCGCCGCACCGATGAAAGCATTGACGAAGATGTAGACGAAGAAATGCTTGGGCAGCCACCGTTCCACAAGACGGAAATACAGGGAGCCCAGCGCCACCGGCACGATGCCCATGGCCAGGAAATTGATGGGGATGGCGGTCCACTCGATGCTGCCGTTCAGCGTGACGCCGGTCAGCGCAAGGGCCAGCACGACAAGAGCCAGTTGCGGCCCGAAGATCAGCGTCGTGGCCATCGCCCCGAGGATGTGGAGGTTGAGGCCGGGGTACACACCAGCGTTCAGGCTCCACAGCAGGGTCAGAATGACGGCGGCGCCTGCCAGGGCATTCAGCTGATGCCCGTCGAGCATGCGCCGCCATGGGGCGGTTCTGATCACCCACGCTCCGACCCCCAGTCCGCAAAGACAGGCAAAGATGTGCCAGCCTGCAGAGAAGAGGTCGGGCGCGAAGTTCATTCAGCCAGCCCCGGCTCCGTGCGTCCTCAGACGGCGGAGGTCAGTTGCGGCACGGCCTCGAAGAGGTCGGCGACGAGGCCGTAGTCGGCCACCTGGAAGATCGGCGCTTCCGGATCCTTGTTGATCGCGACGATCACCTTGGAGTCCTTCATGCCGGCCAGGTGTTGGATGGCGCCGGAGATGCCGACGGCCAGGTAGAGCTGCGGCGCGACGATCTTGCCGGTCTGGCCAACCTGGTAGTCGTTGGGCACGAAGCCGGCATCGACGGCAGCACGGGACGCGCCGAGGGCAGCACCAAGCTTGTCGGCCAGGGGCTCCAGCAGCTTGTGGTAGTTCTCGCCGCTGCCCACGCCACGACCGCCGGAGACGATGATCTTGGCGGCGCCCAGTTCGGGACGAGCAGACTTGGTCAGTTCGCGCCCCACCAGCTTGGAAAGACCAAGATCGGCCACCACAGCCACAGTCTCGACAGCAGCCGAACCACCCTCGCCCGCCGCTTCGAAGGCGGTGGTACGCACGGTGATGACTTTGACCGGATCGGCCGACTTGACGGTGGCCAGTGCATTGCCGGCGTAGATCGGACGCACGAAGGTGTCAGCGGACTCGATCGCCACGATCTCGGAGATCTGGGCCACATCGAGCAGCGCGGCGACGCGCGGCAGCACGTTCTTGCCGAAGGTGGTGGCGGGCGCCAGCACGTGGGTGATGGCACCGGCAGACGCCTGTACCGTGGCGACGACCTGGGCAGCCAGGTTCTCGGCGGCCTGATCGGCAAAGGCGGCGGAATCCGCCACCAGCACCTTGGCAACGCCAGCCACCTTGGCAGCCGCTTCGACGGCTGCCGCAGCGGCAGAGCCCGCCACCAGCACAGCGACGTCGCTACCCAGCTTGGCAGCAGCGGATACAGTGTTGAGGGTTGCGCCCTTCAGGGACGCATTGTCGTGCTCGGCAACAACCAGAATCGTCATTACAGCACCTTCGCTTCGTTCTTCAGTTTCTCGACCAGCTGAGCCACGTCAGCCACCATCACGCCGGCGCTACGCTTCGGCGGCTCGGCAACCTTCAGGGTCGTCAGGCGGGGGGTGACATCCACGCCCAGATCGGCCGGCTTGACGGTTTCCAGCGGCTTCTTCTTGGCCTTCATGATGTTCGGCAGCGTCGCATAACGCGGCTCGTTCAGGCGCAGGTCGGTGGTCACCACGGCCGGCAGGGAGATCTCGAGGGTTTCCAGACCACCGTCGATTTCACGGGTCACGCTGGCCTTGCCATCGCCCAGCGTCACCTTGGACGCGAAGGTAGCCTGCGGCCAGCCCTTCAGCGCGGACAGCATCTGGCCGGTCTGGTTGGCATCGTCGTCAATGGCCTGCTTGCCGCAGATCACCAACTGGGGTTGCTCCTTGTCGCAAAGGGCCTTCAGCAGCTTGGCCACGGCCAGCGGCTGCAGGTCGACATCGGTTTCGACGAGAATGCCGCGGTCGGCACCGATGGCCATCGCGGTGCGCAGGGTTTCCTGGCAGGCGCCGACGCCGCAGGAGACAGCCACCACCTCGGTTGCCACACCGGCTTCCTTCAGGCGTACGGCTTCTTCGACAGCGATTTCATCGAACGGGTTCATGGACATCTTGACGTTGGCGATGTCCACACCGGATCCGTCGCTCTTCACGCGTACCTTGACGTTGTAATCGACCACGCGTTTAACGGGAACCAGAATCTTCAATGCTGCGCTCCTTCCATTTGTAGAGGTTCTCCACCATATTCTGGATCTGCCGCAGGCATCGATGATTCGACATCCTGTCGGCAAACCTGTTCTCCGACCGCCGCTTCCGCCGGCAATCCGGTGCCGACACGGAGACGGACCAGCAAAGCCGCGAGCTTCTCACAGGCACCTTGCTTTGTCACTTTCCGTACGGTACCGTATGGGGACTACACCCGTCAATACTACACCGTATGGAAAAACCGCCCCGCCTTCAGCTCGACCGTGACGCCTGGATCCAGGCCGCCCTCGACACCCTTGCCGACGAAGGCGTCACCGGCGTCCGCGTCGAAGTGCTGGCCAAGCGCCTGCATGTGACCAAGGGCAGCTTCTACTGGCACTTCAAGGACCGCCAGGACCTGCTCTCCGGCGTGCTCGAGACCTGGAAGGACGGCCGCATCCGCGACATCGTCAAGCAGACCCGGCCCGTAGCCGGCGGCGAGGAAACACAGATCTTCCACGTCATCGACGTGTATAGCGCCAGCCGCAACCGCAAGGGCATCCTCATCGAACTGGCGATGCGCGAATGGGCGCGCCGCGATACGGCCGCCGCACTGATCGTCGAGGAAGTGGACGCCTGGCGTCTGCGCTGTGCCCGCGAACTCTTTCTGGCCGCCGGGATGCCGATGCACGAGGCATCCACCCGCAGCATGCTGCTCTACGCCTACGTCTTCGGCATCTCGATGATGAACTGCGAGAAGTTCGACGGGGACATTGCCCGCATGAAGGACGACATCCGCCAACTCATCGCCCGCAACCATCCTACGACACCTGCTCCACAGGCCTGAATCCCGGCAGCTCCGCCAGACCGGGAACCGCCTTGACCGCATTATCCCCCGTTACAGCGATCAAGGCATCCACATCAATGCCGCGCAGGGTCGCCAGTTCCTGTGCAAAGCGCGCCAGATTGGCCGGTTCGTTGCGCCCGCCGACACACCACGCGGGTGGAATGTCCGGCGCATCGGTCTCCAGCACGATGGAAGAAAGCGGCAGGCTCGCCGCCAGCTCGCGGATGCGCCGCGAGCCGGTGTAGGTCATCGCCCCGCCGAAACCGAGCTTGAAACCCAGTTTGATGAAAGCTTCGGCCTGCTGGCGGCTGCCGTTGAAGGCATGGGCGATGCCGCCGCGCACCCGGATCTGGCGCAGGCATTTCAGGACAGCGTCCTGCGCGCGCCGCACGTGTAGCACCACAGGCAGGTCGAATTCCCGCGCCAGCTTGAGCTGGGCGATGAAGAACGCGGTCTGGCGCGGCAGGTCGCCGTCCGGGATGAAACCGTCCAGGCCGATCTCGCCGACCGCCACCGCCCCGCCCCGCGCCAGGCCATCGCGCAGCAGCTCCAGATCGGACTCCCTCGCGGCTGCCACGTACATGGGGTGAATCCCCAGTGCGTAGCGGCATTCCGACAGCCGGGCGGCCAGGTCGGCGACCTTCGCGAAGTTGGCCGCCTCAACCGCCGGCACCAGCAGGCCGCCGACACCTGCCGCCCGGGCCGCGTCGACAACAGCAGCGCGATCCGCATCGAACTCCGCGGCGTCCAGGTGGCAGTGGGTGTCGATCAGCACAAGGAGCCCAGACTTACCTGCCGGTCCACACCGGCTTGCGCTTGGCCATGAAGGCGTCGATGCCCTCGGCGGCATCCTCGCTCATCATGTTGCAGGCCATCACTTCGGCCGCCTGTTGGTAAGCGGCGTCGAGCCCCATTTCGAGTTGCGAGTAGAACATCTGCTTGCCCATCGAGATGGCCACCGGCGACTTGGCGCAGATCGACGTGGTGAGCTTCGCCACCTCCTCGTCCAGCGCCTCGATGGGCACCACGCGATTGACCAGCCCGCGCCGCTTCGCCTCGGCGGCATCAATGAAGTCCCCCGTCACCAGCATCTCGAAGGCTTCCTTGCGCCCCATGTTGCGGGACAGCCCGACGCTCGGCGTCGCGCAGAACAACCCGACGTTGATGCCCGACACCGCAAAGCGCGCCACGTCGGAGGCCACCGCCAGATCGCACATGGATACCAGCTGGCAACCGGCGGCAGTGGCGATGCCATGCACGCGGGCGATCACCGGCTGGGGCATGGTCACGATCTGCATCATGACCTTGCCGCACAGGCGGAACAGGGCCTGCTGGAAGGACTTGGTGTAATTTCCGCGCATCTCCTTCAGATCATGCCCGGCACAGAAGGCCTTGCCCGCGCCAGCCAGCACGACGACGCGCACCGAGGCATCGGCCGCGATGCCGGTGAGTTCCGCCAGCAGCGCCTCCAGCATCGGCTGCGACAGGGCGTTGAACTGCCCCGGCCGGTTCAGCGTCAGCGTCGTCACACCATTGGCGTCGTCGCGCAGCAGCAAGGGATCGGTAAGGGTTTCGACTACAGCATTCATGGGTTCTCCTCCTTGGTCTTCAGTTGTACCTAAGCGCCGGCACGTTCCTGCCGGTCGGTTTTCAGGCTGAACAGCGGGCGCGGACGCCGCCGCCAGGGCGCGCCGTGCCTTCCTTGTCGATCGCTTCCAGCCAGTCGAGCAGTTCGCGGTTGAGCTGCAGCACGCCTTCCCGCAGGGCCGCGACACCGCCGACGGCATCCGGCGTCGGCGCCGGGCGGGTGACCGCAAAACCGCGGGTCGCGATGAGCTGATCCGTACGCGGCGCCAGTAAGGCCGCACGCGCCTCGATGAGGCCACGACTACGCCCTTCCTCATCGAAGACCTGGATGAACTCATCCAGATCCACCCGCAGCCGGCAGCCGCTGGAGGACACGGCAGTTTCGCTCGTCTTCATCGAGCGCTTGACCGCCAGCTCCACGAGCTGGCCCGGCTGGGCAACCCACCGGCTTTCCAGGTAGAACTGGCGTCGGGTCGGCTGCGCGTAGGCAAGGCGATACTGCATGGTCGTCGAGGCGAGCCACGACGCGGGCACCACCTCGGCGCTGCGGATCGGAAAGCCCAGAGGACGCAGCGTGGCCGAATCGAGCGGGCCGAAATCATGCATCGCGTAATTGGGTGCCGCCTTGGGCAGACTGCCGCACGCCGCCATGCTGAGCGCCAGAAGGACGGGCACCAGGGGCCGGAGGTGGAAATGCTCACGCATCAATAGTGGAGACAGAAAGCGCATCGTTGGTCGCCCCGAACTTACCGAACCGCAGGCCGATTATGAAAACCGGCTTCGCCGGGCCCCGGTGCCGGCTTGCCACGCCCCAACAGCAGGAGCTGCGGCGAATTGTCGAGTTCGTCGAGCAGGTCGGACAACTGCCGCGACGTAGTGGTGAGTTCCTGCAGCAACACGTTCAGGCGCGGCAACGTGCTGGTCGCAAAACCCTCGCCGGCCGCACCGACGACGCTGTCCACCCGGTCGGCCACGGTCTGCAGCCTCAGCAGCAGCGCACGGCCGTCGCTGGCCATCGGCGCGGCGTCCGCACTCAGGCGTTCTAGGTTGGCCAGGGAACGATCGATGCGCGCCAGGTTGTCCTTGCTGAAAACCTGCCGCACCGCCGCGAGGGCCTTGGGCGCTTCCTGCAGGGTCTGGTCAAGCCCCTTGCTCGACGACTCCAGATTGGCCAGCGTCTTCTCGATGTGGGCCAGATTGTCCTGGCGGGTCAACACCGCCAGGCGATCAACGATCTCCTGCACGCGCCTGAGGGTCTGCACCGAAGCGTCGGCGACCTCCTCCATCAGGCCTGGCGCCAGGCGGATGCGCGGCGGACCGCCATCCTCTCCCACCAACGGCTCCGGCTTGTCGCCGGCATCGTCGAGGGCGATGTAGGCCAGCCCGGTCACCCCCTGGTTGGCCATGCGCGCCCGCGTGCCTCGGGTGATCGGCAGATCGGTGCGGATCCGCACCTTGACCAGCAGATCCTTCGGATTAGCCGGATCGAGGGCGATGTCCGCCACCTTGCCGGCGACGATACCGCGGTAGCGGACGGTGGACTGGGGGTTCAGGCCGTTGACGCTGCCCGACGTCACCAGCACGACGTCACGGGTGCTCTCCCGCTTGTCCGAGAACCACCACAGGGAAAGGACGATCGCCCCGCTCAGCAGGATCACGAACAGACCCGCGGCGATAGCGTGAGCCCGGCTCTCCATCAGCCCATTCCCCTCCCACGCGCCAGCGCAGCACGGGCACGTTCACCGTGGAAAAAACGTTCGATGAAGGGGTCTTGCACGTTCATTATCTCGTCAAGCGGGCCGAAAGCCAGTATACGCCCCTCCGCGAGCACCGCCACGCGGGTCGCCAATGCTGCCAGCGTATCCAGGTCATGAGTCACCAACACCACGGTAAGGCCGAGTGCTCGATGCAGGGCCCGGATGAGCCGCACGAAACCACTGCTGAGGTCCGGATCGAGGCCCGCTGTCGGCTCGTCGAGCAGCAATAACTCGGGTTCCAGGGCCAGGGCCCGCGCCAGCGCAACCCGCTTGACCATGCCGCCCGACAGCTCGGCGGGCATGCGTAGCGCCACATCGGCATCCAGCTCGACCATCGCCAGCTTGAGTTGCACCAGATCCCGCAGCATCGCGTCGTCGGCGATGCCGATCTCCCGCAGCGGAAAGGCCACGTTGGCAAACACGCTAAGCGCCGAAAACAGCGCACCATGCTGAAACAGCATGCCGAAGCGGCGGCGGCGTTCCAGCTGCTCTGCACGGGAACCAGCGAACAATGGCTCGCCGAACAGGCTAACAGCACCAGCATTCGGCCGGAGCAAGCCGACCATCTGGCGCAGCAACGTGGTCTTGCCGCTACCCGAACCACCAACAAGAGCCACCACCTCTCCGGCTGGTACCACAAGATCGATGCCGCGATGGACCCAGGTTTGCCCAAAGCGGGTTTCAAGCCCCCGAACCTGAATGGGACAGTCGCTCATCGCGGCAGACCGATGGAACGGGTTGCAATCGCGAATACTGCGTCCACCAGGATGACGACGGTGATTGACGTGACCACCGAGGCAGTGGTGTTGGCCGATAGACTCTCTGTATTCGGCTTAACACGCAGCCCGAAATAACAAGCCACGAGCGCAATCAGCAGTCCGAACACGGCACCTTTGCCCAAGCCGATGACCAGATTTGCCACCGGCACCGCCCGCGGCAAGGCATTCACGAAATAGTCGAAACTCAGGTCCAGTTGCAGATTGGCCGACACCATGCCGCCGAACAAGGCCACCGCCGAGCCCCACAGGGTCAACGGTGCCATCGCCAGCGTCAGCGCCACCACCTTCGGCAGCACCAGCCGCACATAGGGCGAGATCCCCATCGCCGCCAGCGCATCGATCTCCTCGGTGACGCGCATCACGCCGATCTGCGCCGTCATCGCCGAACCCGAGCGCCCTGCAACGAGCACAGCCACCAGCACCGGACCGAGCTCCCGGATGATGCCGAGCCCCAGGATATTGACGATGAACACGTCTGCCCCGAAGGCCCGTAACTGCAGCGCCGACAAATAAGACAGCACGACCCCGATCAGAAAGCCCACCAACGCCGTGACCGGCATAGCCCTGACCCCGACCTTGTAGAAATTGGCGGAGGTTTCCAGCACCGGCCAGTGCCCGCGAGTGTGCAGCAGATGGGCGAAATCGATGACGAGCTGGCCAATCAGCGCCACGAAACCGACCGCATTGCGGAGCATCTTGAAGAAGATGCGGCCAACACCTTCCGTTCCGTCGAGGAAACGATAACCCCGCTCGACCGGCAGGCCGCTGTCACCAAGCTCGGCTAGGCGCGCAAAGACCGGCTCCAATCTGTCCGGCAACACGAGCCCTGGCGGGCGCTGCCGCCCCCAGCGTCGCCACAGCAGCAACGCTCCGAAGCTGTCGAGGCGCGATACGGCCTCCAGATCCCAGGCGCCGTCGGCCGTGGCCTGTTCGAGCTGACGCCCGAACGCATCGAGATCCGGCTGAAGCAGGCGCAGCGTCCAGTCCCCCGACAACACGGCCCGTGGCGCCCCGCCTTCGCACTCGAGGCGGATCACGGGGAGCGGACGGGGCTCCGGACTCATCGACCGACGCCTAGGCGCCAGCCGGACTGCGGGCCGCGGCCCGCTCCACGCGCACTTTCAGAGGCAGGCCGATGGTCTGCCACTGGCGCTCCTCCTCATCCAGCGCCGCCGCGGTCAGCGGCAGGTTGCGCAGCCATTCGGCATCCGCCACCACCACATGCCCGCGGCCATCACGCTTGAGGCGCAGCGGCGGCACGCCACGGCCATCGCGGGCACGATGGACGACCGCCGCCAGGCGCAGGCACAGGATCAGTCGCCACTCGGGGCTCTCTGGATCGAGCGAGCCGATGCGTGCCAGCTTGCCGCGATGGGCGAGCACCACGCGTGCCAGGCGCCCCTGGTCCATGCGCGAGAAGCCCGGCATGTCGGCATTGCCAAGGATGTAAGCGCTGTGCTTGTGATAGCTCGAATGGGCCACGGACACCCCGATCTCGTGCAAGCGCGCGGCCCACTCGAGGAAGCGCCGATCCACGTTCTCCTCATCGCTGGTGGCCGGGTCGAGCTGCAGCAGGAAAGCCAGCGCCGTCTCCGTCACCTGCCTTGCGTGAGCCATGTCCACCCCATAGCGCTCCATGAAGGCCGACACGGTAGCATCGCGCAGATCGTGGTGGTGATACCGTCCGAGCAGGTCGTAAAGCACGCCGAGGCGCAGGGCGCCTTCCGAGAAGGTCATCCGTTCAAGGCCGAACTCCTGGAAGATCGCCCACATGATCGCCAGGCCGCCGGGCAGCACCGGCAGGCGATCGGGACGCAGCCCTTCCAGTTGCAGGTTATCCAGGTGCCCCGCCTTCAGCATCAGCGTGCGCAGACGGTCCAGGCCACTACGGGTGATGCCTCCATCGGAGAGCCCGTTGAGCTCCAGGATATCCACCAGCGCCTTGGCCGAGCCGCTGGAACCGACCGCCTCTTCCCAGCCGACCTCGCGGTAGGCATGCGTGATGGTCTGGATCTCCCTCTGGGCCGCCAGCTCGGCTTCACGCATGCCACGCTTGTCGATGCGGCCATCGGGAAAATATCGCAGGGAATAGCTGACGCAGCCCATGTAGAGGGACTCGAGCTTGATCGGCTGGAAGCTCTTGCCGATCACGAACTCGGTGGAGCCGCCGCCGATATCCACCACCAGCTGCTGCTTGTGGGGATTGGGCAGCGTGTGTGCGACCCCCACATAGATGAGGCGCGCTTCCTCCCGGCCGGCAATAACCTCGATCGGAAAACCCAGCGCAGCCTCGGCCTGTACCAGGAAATGCGGTGCATTCTTGGCCACCCGCAGTGTGTTGGTCGCCACCGCCCGCACGGAGTCCGGCGGATAGTCCCGGATACGCTCGTTGAAGCAGCGCAGCGCGCTGATGCCGCGGAACTGGGACGCAGCATCCAGCATCCGGTCGGGCGACAGGCCGGCCGCGAGCCGGACGGCCTCCTTGATGCCATCAAGGGGGTAGATCTGGTCGTTGACGATCCGCCCGACCTGCAGACGGAAACTGTTGGAGCCCAGATCGATGGCGGCAATCAATTCACGATTCATGAAACACGCACAAGTGGCACCGGAAGGCGCGAAAGCTGGAAATTCTAGCACTGCGCCGTGCGACGCCCCGCATCAATCCTGCCTCTGCGGCCGTCGTCATATGTATGCAACAAAAATGTCACATACTCCGGGCCTAATCAGAAGATCAAGAGGAGAGCCCATGCACCGTACCAACAATATCCGCCATTTCAACTCGGATCACTTCATCAACCGCGAACTCTCCCTGCTTCAGTTTCAGCGCCGCGTCCTTGCCCAGGCCGCCGACCCGGCCGTACCGCTGCTCGAACGTCTACGCTTCCTGTGTATCGTGTCCAGCAACCTGGACGAGTTCTTCGAGGTGCGAGTCGCCGGCGTGAAGGAGCAACTGCGCCTCGGCAGCCACGCCATAACCACCGACGGCTTGAGCCCATCCGCGCTGCACAGCCTGATCAGCGCCAAGGTGCACAGCATCATTGCCGAGCAGTACGCGCTGCTCAACGACACAATCCTGCCGGCCCTCGCCGCCGAAGGCATCGTCTTCCTGCGCCGCAGCGTGTGGACTGACGCCCAGCACCTGTGGGCGCGGGACTACTTCATGCGTGAAGTGATGCCGGTTCTGACACCCATCGGCCTGGACCCGGCCCACCCCTTCCCGCGCGTGCTCAACAAGAGCCTCAACTTCGCCGTCGAGCTGGAAGGCCGCGACGCCTTCGGCCGCAGCTCCGGCTCCGCCATCGTGCAGGCGCCCCGCGCCCTGCCCCGCGTGATCCGCCTGCCGAAGGAGCTGACCGGCGTCGACTACGGTTTTGTCTTCCTGTCCTCCCTGCTGCACGCCCACGTTGGCGAACTCTTCGAGGGCATGAACGTGCTCGGCTGCTACCAGTTCCGGGTCACCCGCAACTCCGACATGTTCGTGGACGAGGAAGAAGTCAAGGACTTGCGCGCCAGCCTCAAGGGCGAACTACAGCAGCGCCACTTCGGCGACGCGGTACGCCTGGAAATCGCCGACAACTGCTCGGAGGCGATGGCCAACTTCCTGATGAAGCAGTTCGCCCTCGGCCCTGCCGACGTCTATCGGGTTCCCGGCATGGTCAACCCGGTGCGCCTCAATCAGGTCCCCGACTGGGTCGAACGCCCGGATCTGAAATACCGCCCCTTCCTGCCCGCGCGTCCGAAGGGACTCGACAAGCAGGAGAACATCTTCGCGGCGATGCGCCGCCAGGACATCCTGCTGCACCACCCGTTCCAGAGCTTCGAGCCGGTCATCGAACTACTGAAGGCCGCGGCCGACGACGCCGACGTGGTCGCAGTGAAGATGACCGTCTATCGCACCGGTACCGATTCCGTGCTGATGGAGCACCTCGTCCGCGCCGCCCAGAAGGGCAAGGAAGTCACCGTAGTGCTGGAGCTGATGGCCCGCTTCGACGAAGAAGCCAACATCAGCTGGGCCGCCCGCCTCGAAGAGGTCGGTGCCCACGTGGTGTACGGCGTGTTCGGCTACAAGACCCACGCCAAGCTCCTGCTGCTGGTTCGCCGCGAAGACGGCAAGCTGAAGCGCTACGCTCACCTCGGCACCGGCAACTACCATCCGCGCACGACCCGCTTTTACACCGACTTCGGTCTGCTCACCGCCAACGACGAAATCGGCGCCGACGTCGCCGAAGTCTTCAAGCAGCTCACCGGGCTCGGCCAGGCCGGCAAACTCAAGCACCTGTGGCAGGCCCCGTTCACGCTGCAACCCAACGTGGTCGCAGCCATCCGCGAGGAAGCCGAGATCGCGCGGGCCGGCCGCAAGGGCCGCATCGTCGTCAAGGTCAATGCGCTGCTCGAACCGGAAACCATCGAAGCGCTGTACGAAGCCTCCTGCGCCGGCGTCGAGATCGACATCATCGCCCGCAGCGTGTGCGCGCTGAAGCCCGGCGTGCCCGGCCTGTCCGAGAACATCCGGGTGCGCTCCATCGTCGGCCGCTTCCTGGAGCACCACCGGATCTTCTATTTCCGCGCCGATGGCGCCGACAAGCTCTACATGTCCAGCGCAGACTGGATGGAACGCAACTTCTTCAAGCGCATCGAAGTCGCGTTCCCGATCCTCGACACCAAGGTCAAGCGGCGGGTCATCAAGGAAGGCTTGCGTCCCTACCTGGGCGACAACTGCCAAGCATGGGAAATGGATAGCGACAACGTCTATCGCAAGAAGAATCCCCGCACAACCCGGCGTGCGGCGCAGGAAATCCTGCTCAAGGAATTGGCCGGCGTTCAAATCGTCTGACCCGCCCCACCCTCCCGCCGACATCCAGCGTCGTCGGGAGGGAGCATGGCTGCCGGGCTGTTGTAGAATGCCGTCTCGCTTCTTTCACCGATGGCCCATTTCATGTTCCTCCCCCGTCGCCGACAGTTCATCACCGCAACCCTCAGTGCTGCCGTTCTCTCCGCCTGCGGCGGTGGCGGCAGTTCCGCTCCGGCTCCGAGCATCAAATCGGTCACTGCCGGTGACACTCAGATCGTCATCGACTGGGTCCAGGAGCCCGGCGTCGAATACTGGCTGTGGTTCTTCGCCGGCGATACCGTCAGCCCCGGCCAGAAGACCGCCAGTTATCGTTTGAACATCACGGCGCCTTACATCCTGACCGGGCTGACCAACGACACCAAGTACGCCATCACGATCAACGGCCGCACCAACGGCGGTCCTGGTGGACCCGGCTCGGTGGTCCAGACCGCCACGCCTCGTGCGGCCGGTTCGGTATGGCTGGCCGGCGGAGCCCTCGGCAACAGCAACGCGCTCCGTGGCGTAGCCCAGGGCTTGAGCTCCAGCAGTGCCACCACCTATTCCTATGTCGCCGTTGGCGACAACGGCGTGATCTACAACAGCCCGGCTTACGTCTCCACGGCAGCACTGAGCTGGACCCAGGTGCAGGCCGCCACAGGCACCTCCCTGAACGCGGTCCTGTACGCGCTGGCCAAATACGTCGCGGTCGGCGATGCCGGCAGCGTACTCACCAGCACCGACACCACGACCTGGGCAGCAGCGACCTCGGGCACCACTGCCAAGCTCAATGCGCTGGCCACCAACTCTTCGATCATCGTCGCGGTGGGCGCCAACGGCACCATCCTGCATTCCGGCGATGGCACGACCTGGACGGCCGCGACCACCGTCCCGACCACCAGCGATCTCTATGGCGTGACCTATTCGGCCCTCGGCCTGTGGGTAGCCGTCGGTGCCAACGGCACGCTGCTCACCAGCACCGACGCAGTGACCTGGACCGCAGTCAGCTCCGGCACCACCGCTACGCTGAAGGCCGCGGCCAGCATGACCACGGTCAACTCGACCACCAGTGTCACGACCTACAGCATCGTGGCGGTCGGTGCCGGCGGCGTGATCCTCAGCAGCAGCACCGGCACCATCTGGAGCGTCCAGACCCAGGGCAGCGCCAATCTCAACGCTGTCGCGTCCTCGTCCCGCTTCGTCGCCCTCGGCGACAATGGCACCATCTACTCGAGCACCGACGGCACAACCTGGACCGCAGCCACCAGCCCCAGCAGCAACGCCGTATATGGCGTGATCCACGCCGACAACGTCTTCACCGCCGTCGGCGCGGCCGGCAGCAGCATTTACTCGTACTAAGCCGTATCAAGGGGCCGCGCCTGGCAACAGGCGGCGGATCCGGCCAAACAAGTGGAGCCGTCATTCGATGACCGCTCCACTTTGCACTTCTGAAGCAACCACAGAGAGAAACCACAACAACCATGTCGTCCAGCGCCTCCAACGCCAGCCTGTTGTCCCGTTCCCTGTCCGCCGTCTGGCACCCCTGCACCCAGATGAAGCACCATGAGCAACTGCCGCTGATCCCCATCAAGCGCGGCGATGGTGCCTGGCTGTACGACATGGACGGCAAGCGCTACCTGGACGGCATCAGTTCCTGGTGGGTCAACCTGTTCGGCCACGCCAATCCGCGCATCGGTGCGGCCCTCAAGGCCCAGCTCGACACGCTTGAACACGTACTGCTGGCTGGCTTCACCCACGAGCCGGTGGTCGCACTATCCGAGCGCCTGGCAACCCTTACCGGCCACCACCTCGGACACGCCTTCTACGCATCGGACGGCGCCTCAGCCACTGAAATCGCCCTCAAGATGAGCGTCCATTACTGGCGCAACAGCGGTCGCCCCGGCAAGAACCGCTTCGTCAGCCTGGCTGGCAGCTACCACGGCGAGACCGTCGGCGCGCTGGCCGTCACCGACGTGGCGATCTTCCGCGATGCCTACGCCCCGCTGGTACGTGGCGGCACCTGCGTGCCGACGCCCGACGCCCGCCTCGCCGAAGCCGGCGAAACGGCCGCCGACGTGGCCCGCCGCGCAGCCGCCGCGCTGGAAGCCCATCTGGCCGCCCACGCCGACGAGACCGCAGCGCTGATCGTCGAGCCGCTGGTCCAGGGCGCCTCCGGCATGGTCATGTACGACCCGGAATACCTGCGCCTGGCGCGCAGCCTGTGCGACCGCTACCAGGTCCATCTGGTGGCCGACGAGATCGCCGTCGGCTGCGGCCGCAGCGGCAGCTTCTTCGCCTGCGAGCAGGCCGGCATCTGGCCGGACTTCCTGCTGCTGTCGAAGGGCATCTCCGGCGGCTACCTGCCCCTGTCCATCGTCCTCACCACCGACACCGTCTTCGACGCCTTCTACGACGACGATACCGCCCGCGGCTTCCTGCACTCCCACTCCTACACCGGCAACCCACTGGCCTGCCGGGCGGCGCTGGCGACCCTCGACATCTTTGCGCAGGACGACGTGATTGCCGCCAACCGCGCCAAGGCCCAGCGTATCGGCGAGGCTTTCCGCAATTCAGTCGGTGGCCATCCGGCGGTCCACCATCTGCGCCAGCAGGGCATGATCCTGGCGTTCGACGTGGCCGACGCACCGGCCGGCTTCTCCCGCCGCTTCTTCGCCGAAGCCCTGCAGCGGGAACTTCTGCTGCGCCCGATCGGTAATACGGTTTACACCATGCCCCCTTACATCCTCGGCGACGACGAGATCGACTTCCTCGCCAGCCGCTGCGCTGCCGCCCTGGAGGCCAGCCTTGCCTGAGTATCCCGACCCGCTCGAAGAACTGGACGCCGGCCTCGCCGAACTCGACGCCGCCGGCCTGCGCCGCCGTCGGCGCATCGTCACCACCCCCTGCCGCCCGGAGACCCACATCGCCGACCGGGAGGATGCGGTCACCGCCTTCTGCTCCAACGACTACCTGGGCCTGGCCGCCGAGCCTGCGCTGGCCGCCGCGGCCCACCAGGGCATCGACCGCTGGGGTGTCGGCTCCGGCGCCTCCCACCTGGTCAGCGGCCACTATGCCTCCCATGAGGCACTGGAAACCCGCCTCGCCACCTTCGTCGGCATGGAGGACGCGCTGTATTTCTCCACCGGCTACATGGCTAACATCGGCGTCATGCCGGCGCTGATCGGCCGTGGCGACGCGATCTTCGCCGACAAGGTCAATCACGCCTCGCTGGTGGACGGCGCACTGCTGTCCCGCGCCGAGCTGATCCGCTATCCCCACTGCGATGTCCACGCCCTGGCGGCCCGCCTGCAGGCCTCCACCGCACCACGCAAACTGATCGTCACCGACGGCGTGTTCAGCATGGACGGCGACATCGCGCCGCTGCGCGAACTGCTCGCGCTGGCGGAGACGCACAAGGCCTGGCTGCTGGTTGACGATGCCCACGGCTTCGGCGTTCTGGGCCCTCAGGGGCGCGGCTGCCTCGCGCACTTCGGTCTGAGTTCGCCGCGCCTGATCTACATGGGCACCCTCGGCAAGGCGGCCGGCGTGTCCGGCGCCTTCGTCGCTGGGCAAAGTAACGTCATCGACTGGCTGCTCAACAAGACGCGCAGCTATATCTTCACCACCGGCGCCCCGCCGCTGCTAGCCGAGGCACTGCTGACCGCCGTCGACCTGATCGAACACGGCGACGCCCGCCGCGCCCACCTGCATGCCCTGATCGCCCGCTTCAAGGCCGGGCTGAAACTGAAGCGCTGGCAACTGCTGCCGTCGGACACGCCAATCCAGCCCGTCGTCATCGGCGACAACCACGAGACGCTGGCGGTCTCCCGCGCCCTCGACGCCGAAGGCCTGTGGGTGCCGGCGATCCGCCCGCCGACGGTGCCCAAGGGGGCCGCCAGGCTGCGCATCGTGCTGTCGGCCGCTCACAGCGAAGCGCAGGTGGACCGCTTGGTGGCGACGCTTCTGCGGCTGGAAGGAGCCTCGATATGAGCCCTGATCTCGTCCTGCTGCACGGCTGGGGCCTCTCTGCGGCGGTCTGGAAGCCGCTGACTGAAGCGCTCGCCGGCACTTTTACGCTGCATACCCCCGATCTGCCGGGACACGGCAGTGCCCCCCCCGCTGGCCCAAGTCTGGAGGCATGGGCGGACGCGCTGCTCGCCCAGCTACCAGACGAGGCCATCCTGGTCGGCTGGTCCCTCGGCGCCCAACTCGCGCTGCATCTCGCGCGGCAGGCCCCGGAGCGCGTGACCAAGCTGGTGTTGATCAGCAGTTCACCCAGCTTCGTCCAAGCAGACGGCTGGACCACGGCCTTGCCCGCGAGCACCCTCGACACCTTCCGCCAGGACTTCGACTCAGCCCCCGACGCCACCCAACGCCGTTTTGTGGCGCTTCAGAGCCTCGGCGACAGCGCCCGCAAAGCGGTTGCTGCGACGCTGGGCGACAGCCTCACGACAGCCGACGACACGCGCAAGGCCGCGCTTGCCGACGGCCTCCGCCTGCTCGCCGAGACCGACCAGCGCTACATCATCCCGACAATCCGTCAGCCGGTCCGCCTGCTGCACGGTAGCGAAGACAAGCTGATGCCGGTCGCCGCCGCGGAGTGGCTGGCCGATACGCTGCCCGACGCGCGTCTGACGGTGTTCGGCCAGTGCGGCCACGCGCCCTTCCTGTCGCGCCGCCAGGAGTGCGCAACACTGATCGAGGGCTTCGCCCTTGACTGACGCCCCCGCCCCAAAAGGCGCGGTCCGCGCCGCCTTCGACAAGGCCGCCGACGCCTATGACGCAGTTGCCGCCGTCCAGCGCAGCGCCTGCGACCGCCTGTTCGCGCTGGCCGCCACGCAGCCCCTGCAGCCCCTGCAGCCCCTGCAGCCCAGCCGCATCGTCGATGCAGGCTGCGGTACCGGCTACGCGCTCCCCGGCCTCAATCAGCGTTTCCCGGACGCCCAGCTGATCGCACTGGATTTCGCCACCTCGATGTTGCGCCGTCATCCTGCCGGGCTGGCCGAACCGCTGTGCGCGGACATGGAACACCTGCCACTGGCGGAAGACAGCGTGGACCTGCTGTGGTCCAGCTATGCGCTGCAGTGGTGCCATCCGCGCAAGGTCTTCCCGGAGCTGGCGCGCAGCCTGCGCCCCGGCGGCCAGCTGTGGATCGCCACCCTCGGCCCCGGCACCCTCGGCGAGCTGCGCGACGCCTTCAGCCACGTGGATCAACACGAACACGTGTTGCGCTTCCAGCCGCCGGAAGTCATCGACGATGCCGTCGAGGACGCGGGCCTGCAAATCGTCGCCAGCGAGCGCGACACCCTCTACGCCTGGGCGCCCGACCTGCTCTGCCTGCTGCGCGACATCAAGACCCTCGGCGCCCACCAGACCGGAGCACCGCGCCGCCAGGCGCCCCTCGGCAAGGCCGCGTGGAGCCGCCTGAGCGCCGCCTACGAGGCCTACCGGACCCCCGCCGGCCTGCCGGCGTCCTACGACACCTACTGGTTGATAGCAGAAAAGAAATGAGCGCCTATTTCATTGCCGGCACCGATACCGAAATCGGCAAGACCTTCTCCACCTGCGCCCTGCTCCACGCAGCCCGTACTCGCGGCCTGCGCGCCGTCGGCATGAAGCCGATCGCTGCCGGCGCGGAGATGATCAATGGTGAATTCCTCAACGAAGATGCGGCGCGCCTGCGTGCCGCCGGCAGCTTCGATCCGGGGCTGGCGCTGCTCAACCCCTACTGCCTGGCCAGCCCGATCGCACCGCACATCGCCGCGGCCGAGGAAGGCGTGAGCATCGACCCGGCCAGAATCGACACGGCTTTCCAGGCACTCAGTGCCCAGGCCGAGCTGGTGCTGGTGGAAGGCGTCGGCGGTTTCCGCGTGCCGCTGGGCGACGATTTCGACACCGCCGACTGGGCCCAGCACCTGGGCCTGCCCGTGATCCTGGTGGTGGGCATGAAGCTCGGCTGCATCAGCCACGCCCTGCTCACCGCGGAGGCCATCCAGGCCCGCGGCCTGCGGCTGGCCGGCTGGATCGCCAACCAGGTGGATCCGGCCATGCTGCGTTTCGAACAGAACCTGGAAGCCCTGAGCCGTCGTCTGCCGGCCCCGCTGCTGGGCGTACTGCCCTTCCGCGCCGACCACGATGCCGCGGCGGCAGCGAACGCTGCCGACCTCAAACTACCCGACTGAGCCCCCCACTCAACGCCGCTGGCGGAGCTGTTCGAACAGGCACACGCCGGCCGCCACCCCCACGTTGAGGGACTCCATGCCGCCCGGCATCGGGATCAGCACGCGGCGGGTGGCCAGCGCCGCCACTTCGGCGGACAGCCCCTGCCCTTCCGAACCGAACAGCCACGCCACCGGACCGCGCAGATCCAGGTCGTAGAGCTCGGTGGCGTCCCGCAGATCCGCCGCCAGGATGGCGCCGGGAAAGGCCTCCAGGGCGGCCGCCGCATCCACACCTTCACGGATCTGCAGTCCGAAGTGCGCCCCCATCGCCGCACGCAGCACGCGGGGCGACCAGGCCTGGGCGCAGCCGGGGGTGAGAAGCACGTCCTTCACCGCAACTGCCGCTGCGGTGCGCAGGATGGTGCCGAGATTGCCCGGATCCTGAACTCCGTCGAGCAGCACACAGCTGTCGACGATCGGGCGCCCTTCGTCCGCAGCCGGAACGGCGACCACCGCGATCACGCCGCTGGGCGTATCCACCGGGCTGATGTGGGCGAAAAGGCGATCCGGCACCTCGATCTGCCGCTCGGACGGGCAGCGCGCCAGCAAGGCCTCGATTTCCGCCTGCCGGCGCCCGCTCTCGCTGACGACGATCTGCAGCACATCGACGCCCTTCTCCAGCGCAACGCCAAGGAGGTGCGCACCGTCGAGCAGCGTCCGCCCTTCCTTGCGCCGATCCCGCGCCGACGTTGCCAGCGCGTGCAGGTGCTTGATGGTCGGGTTGTCCCGCGAGCTGATCGGCTTCACGAGAAGGCCAGGCCGAGCGTGGCAAGAACCACGGTCAGCGTCCCCAGCGCGAGGTTGACGACCACCCGCTGGCGGATTGCGTTGAGCGCCTGGGCGCCCTGGGCCCAGCTCTCGGCGGCCACCGCCGCCTTAAACGCCTGCCAGGGGCCGAACCAGATGCTCGCGAAGATCACCATCATCAACAATCCCACGCCGGCCATCATGTGCCAGGAATACGGCGCTTGCGCGAAGCCCACCTCCAACAACATCGCGAAACCGGACAGGCCGATGGCCGCGATGGTGCCCCACACGATCGAGAAGAAGCGCCCGAAGACGCCATTCCACAGGCTCAGGCGTTGGGCAGGCGGCAGTTGCAAGGCAGATGGTCGCAGGCAGAAATGGGCGAAGGCCATGCCGCCGACCCAGACGATCACGCCGGCAAGATGCACGAGCAGCAGCAGATGGTGGTGTTTCATCGCAGGTCGTCCTCGGTCCACAAGGGCGGATTGGAGATGACGTCGCGCACAGGCGCAAAGCTCTGGCGATAGATTTCGCAGGCGCCATGGGCACGCAGCGCCGCCAAGTGGGCGGCAGTCGGGTAGCCTTTATGGCCGGCCAAGCCATATTGAGGATAGCGCTTGTCGAGTTCGACCAGCAGTTCGTCACGCACCGTCTTGGCGAGGATGGATGCCGCGGAAATCTCGGCCACCAGCGCATCGCCCTTGACGATGGCTTCGCAAGGCAGATCCAGCTGCGGGCAGCGGTTGCCATCGACGAGTACCTTGTCCGGCCGCCGCGACAAGCCCGCCACGGCACGCTGCATCGCCAGCATGCTGGCGTGCAGGATGTTGATCCGGTCAATCTCGGCGACGCTGGCTTCCGCCACGCACCAGGCCAGCGCCTTCTCGCGGATCTCCACGGCCAGGCGCTGGCGGCGCTTCTCGCTGAGCTTCTTGGAGTCGGCCAAGCCCTCGATGGGCTTCGCTGGATCGAGGATCACCGCGGCCGCCACCACCGGTCCGCACAGGGGGCCGCGCCCGGCCTCGTCGACGCCGCACAGGATCATCTTCAACGTCCTTTCAGGTAGGGCAGAATCGCCGCCGCGGCCTTGTCCGCCGTGTCCTGGCGCAACTGCAGATGCATGTCCGTAAAGGTCCGTTCGAGCTCGGCCACGCGCGCCTTGTCCGACAACCAGCCGTCAAGGGCGTCGGCTAGCGCCTGGGGCGTGGCGGCGTCCTGCAGCACTTCGGGCACCACTTCGCGTCCGGCCAGCACGTTGGGCAGCCCAACCCACGGCAGGTAGGCCATCCGCTTCATTAGGCGGAAGGACCATTTGCCGATCTTGTAGGTGATCACCATCGGTCGCTTGAGCAGCGCCGCCTCCAGCGTCGCCGTACCGCTCGCCACCAGCACCACGTCGGCCGCGATCATTGCCTCGACCGAATGGCCGAACAGGATGCGGATTGGCAGATCCATGTGGGCATGGCGCCGCAAGGCGTCTTCGAACAGCACGCGGGTCTCGCGGGTTGCCAGCGGCACCAGAAAACGGGCGTCCGGATGACGGGCATGCAGCAACGCCGCGGTGGCGATATAGGTGTCCGCCAGGTTTCGCACTTCCGACTGGCGACTACCCGGCAGAAACGCGAAGACCGGCCCGCCGGGCGAGATCTGCAGCATCTCCCGCGTGCCCTCGCGATCGGGCACCAGCGGGAAGACGTCGGCCAGCGGGTGGCCCACGTAGGTCACCGGCACCCCGGCGGTCCGGTAGATCTCGGGTTCGAACGGGAACAGGCACAGCATATGGCTGACGGCCCGCGCGATGCCCTTCAGACGCCCCCGCCGCCAGGCCCAGATGGATGGGCTGACAAAGTGAATCGCCGGGATGCCCTTGTCCTTCAGGCGCTTCTCGAGCCACAGACTGAAATCCGGCGCATCCACACCAATGAAGGCCGCTGGCGGATTCTTGACCAGCATGTCCCGCAACTCGCGGCGGATGCCCGACAGCTCCCGGTAGTTCTTGAGGGCGTCCACGTAGCCGTGGACCGACAGCTTCTCCGCAGGCCACAAGGCCTGGAAACCCACCGCCTGCATTTTGGGACCACCGATGCCGAAGAACTCGGCGTCGGGAAGATGGCGCTTGAGCGCCTTGATCAGGTGACTGGCCAGGAGGTCGCTGGAGGCCTCACCGGCCACCATGGCAATCCGCACTGCCATGGATCAGCGAACGATGCCGCGCCCGGACTCGGCGATGAAATCGGAAAACTCCTGAAGTTCAGGGATCTGCGCGGCAGCCTCGGCGATCTGGCGACGCGCTTCGTCGAGGGTCAAGCCATTGCGATAGAGGGTCTTGTAGGCCCGCTTGATGGCCATGATGCCTTCGCTCGAATAACCCCGACGCTTGAGCCCCTCGCTGTTGATGCCGTGCGGCGCAGCCGGATTGCCGGACACGGTTACAAAGGGCGGCAGGTCCTGCAACAGCACCGTACCGACGCCGCAGAAACTGTGCGCGCCGACGCGGACAAACTGGTGCACGCCAGTGAAGCCCCCCAGGATCGCCCAGTCACCCACCGACACATGACCGGCCAGCGTCGCGTTGTTGGCGAAGATGGTGTTGTTGCCGACGACGCAGTCATGAGCCACATGCACATAGGCCATGATCCAGTTGTCGTTGCCGACGCGGGTCAGTCCGCCGTCCTGCACGGTGCCGGTGCTGAAACTGCAGAATTCACGGATCGTGTTGCGGTCGCCGATCTCCAGCCGAGTCGGCTCGTTGGCGTACTTCTTGTCCTGGGGCTCGGAACCGATCGAACAGAACTGGAAGATCCGGTTGTCGCGACCGATGCGGGTATACCCCTCGATCACCACATGGGGACCGATGTGGGTCCCTTCGCCGATCTCGACGTGTTCGCCGATGATCGAGTACGGCCCGACCTGCACCCCTTCGGCGAGGCGTGCCCCCGGATGAACGATGGCAGTCGGGTGGATCGTCATCGCTTGATCGCACACATGAAGTCGGCTTCCGTGGCCAGCTCGCCAGCCACCTTGGCGGTGCCCTTGAACTTCCAGATGTTGCGCATCACGCGCACGATCTCGGCTTCCAGCACGAGCTGGTCGCCCGGCACCACCGGACGCTTGAAGCGCACGTTGTCCACGGAAGCGAAATACACCATCGCGTTCTCGTCCGGCACCGTACCGTCGGTCTTGAAAGCCAGCACCGCAGCGGCCTGGGCCAGCGCCTCGATGATCAGCACACCCGGCATCACCGGGTTGTGCGGAAAATGGCCTGGGAAGAATGGCTCATTGACAGTCACGTTCTTCAGGCCCACGACGCGCTTGCCCACTTCCAGCTCGGTGATGCGATCAACCAGCAGGAAGGGATAGCGGTGCGGGATATAACGCTTGATTTCGTTGATGTCGATGATTTCGCTCATGATTTCTTTTCCATTTCGGCGAGCTTCTTTTCCAGCTCGCGCACCCGCTCCGCCATCGCATCGAGACGACGGAGATGGGCAAAATTCCGGACCCAGTCCGCATGCGGTTGCAGCGGAATCATGGCCGTATAGACGCCAGCCTTGTCGAGGGTCTTGGTCACATTGGTGTCGGCGGAGATCACCACATCGTCGGCCACTTCCAAGTGGCCCGAGAAACCGGCCTTGCCACCCACCATCACCCGCTTTCCAACGCGCGTGCTGCCCGCCAGGCCGGCCATCGCGGCCATGATGGTGTCGTCCCCCACATGGCAGTTATGGGCCACATGGATGAGGTTGTCCAGCTTCACGCCATTGCCGACGATAGTGTCGTCCAGCGCACCGCGGTCAATCGTCGTGTTGGCGCCGATCTCCACATCGTCGCCCAGCACCACGCGGCCGATCTGCGGGATCTTGACCCAGTGCTTGTCGGCATCCCGCGCAAAACCCAGCCCATCGGCGCCAATGACCGAGCCGGAATGCAGGATGGCCCGCGCGCCGATGACGCAGTTGTCGTAGATCTTCACGCCAGGATGCAGCAGGGAACCCGCGCCAATGTGCACACCATCGGCAATCAGGCAACCGGCGCCGATCACGCAACTTTCGCCGATCACGCAGTTCTCGCCGATCACTGCATTGGGGCCGACGGATACCGAAGCCGGCAACGTGGACGCCACTACAGCGCTGGCATGCACGCCGACCGGCGCCTGCTTGGGCGGATTGAAGAGCTGCGCGACGCGCGCGAAATACAGATACGGATCGGCCGTCAGAATGCGCGGGCGCTCGGTGAGCCCGGAAGCCTTCGGCGACAGGATGAATGCGGAGGCCTTGCTCGTTGCCAGCGACGCCCCGAGCTTGGGGTTGGACAGGAAGGCCAGCTCGCCTTCCCGGGCCGCGTCGATCGAAGCAATCTGTCGAACGACAACGGCCGGATCGCCGACGAGTTCGCCGCCGAGCCGGCTTACCAGCTCGCCAAGGGAGAATTCCATTGGCGACCGCTTACTTGGCTTCGCTCAGCGCCTTGATCACCTTGTCGGTGATGTCGATGCGCGGGCTGGCGTATACCGCCTCCTGGAAGATGATGTCGTACTTCTCGGCCTCGGCAATCTGCTTGATCGTCTTGTTGGCACGATCCAGCACACCAGCGAGTTCCTCGTTGCGGCGCTGGTTGAGATCTTCACGGAACTCGCGCTGCTTACGCTGGAAATCCCGGTTGAGCTCGTTGAACTCGCGCTCCTTGTTGCGGCGCTCAGCCTCGCCCAACGTCACGCCATTCTTCTCAAGGCCCTCCTGCATGCCCTGGAGCTGCTTGGCCATGCGTTGCAGTTCCTGATCACGCTTCTCGAATTCCTTTTCCAGCTTCTGCTGGGCCTTCTTGGCAGGCGTCGCTTCCTTCATCACGCGGTCGGAATTGACGAAACCGACCCTCACCTCGGCCGCAGCCGTCTGCGCGAAAGCAGCGAGCATGACTGCTGCCAGTGCGGACAAACCAATACCTTTCACTCAAACCTCCATCTGCTTGCCACGCGGCAACAATCAGAACACCGTACCCAACTGGAACTGGAATTTCTGCGTCTTGTCGCCTTCTTTTTTCTTGAGCGCATCACCCAGGCTGAACTTCAAGGGACCCACCGGGGAACTCCAGGAGAACGCCAAGCCCGCACTGTAACGCAAATCCGAAGCCTGCACCTTTTCGTCGGCTCCCCAGACGTTGCCCACGTCGGCAAAGAGCGACAGGCGCATGGACTTGTCCTTGCCGGAACCCGGCATCGGGAAGTAATACTCGGCATTACCGATGACGCGGCGGTTACCGCCGAGCGCACGGACATAGCCCGACGAATCCGTGTAGTGCGGGCCCAGCGTGCTCTGCTGATAACCACGCACCGAACCGATACCACCGGCGTAGAAGTTCTTGTAGAACGGCAGTTCCTTGCCGTCGTAGCCATGTGCGTAGCCGACATCGCCGTTCAGCATCAGCGCGTAGCCACCACCAAACGGAATCCAGTACTGATGCTGGTAGTTGGCGCGGATGTAGCGCATATCGAGCGCAGGCGTCGCGATTTCCACCGAGGCACGCTGATAGACGCCGGAGGTCGGATACACGAAGCTGTCACGCCGGTCGCGGGACCAACCGATGGTCGCCAGCAAACTCTTGGCCGTGTCGCCGAAGGTGTTTACGAAACCGACGTAGGGCGACGGACTGGAGTCGTAGACCTTGATCGAGGTCTGATCGACAGCCAGGCCGAAGTTGATCCGGTCATCCTCCGCAATCGGATAGCCGAAGCGGATGCCTGCGCCGATGGACGAACTCTTGTAGGTCGCCACCGACAGCGAGGTCGGATCCACGTTGCGCTGGTAGATATCCCAGCCGATACTGACGCCGTCGATCGTCCAGTAAGGATTGGTAAAGGACAGTGCGATTGTCTTGTTGATGCGGCCGGTATTCATCTGCAGCGTCATCGCATTACCCGTACCGAACAGGTTCTGCTGGGAGATCGACGCCGACAGGATCACCTTTTCGGAGCTGGAGAAACCGGCACCGAGCATCAGGTTGCCGGTCGCCCGTTCCTTGACCGTGAAATTGGCATCCACCTGATCGGTAGAGCCAGGGACGGCCGGGGTCTCGATGGTTACTTCATCGAAATAACCGAGACGATCCAGGCGCACCTTGGAGCGGTTGAGTGCTTCGCCGTCGTACCACGCGCCTTCCATCTGACGCATTTCACGCCGGATCACCTCATCGCGGGTCCGCGCATTGCCGGCGAAATTGATCTTGCGCACATACACGCGGCGGCCCGGATCGACGAATACCGTGAATGCAACCGTGCGCTTGGCCTTGTCCACCTCGGGCGCCGCATTCACGTTGGCAAACGCGTAGCCGGCATTGCCAAGCCGGTCGGTGATTGCCTTGGTCGTCGCAGTGACGTTGTCACGCACGAAAGTATCGCCGGCCTTCAGCTTCACGAGCTTCTGCAACTCAGCCTCGGGCACCACCATGTTCCCCGCCAGCTTGACGTCGGAAACGGTGTACTTCTCACCTTCAGTCACACTCAAGGTGATGTAGATGTCCTTCTTGTCCGGCGTGATGGACACCTGCGTCGAATCGACAGTGAAATCCAGGTAGCCACGGTTCAGATAGTAGGAACGCAGCGTCTCGATGTCGGCGGACAGCTTCTGCTTGGAGTACTGGTCGCTCTTCGAATACCAGGTCATCCAGCCCGGTGTCGTCAGGGAGAACAGCTCCAGCAGCTCTTTCTCCTTGAAAACCTGGTTGCCGATGACGCTGATCTGGCGAATCTTGGCTGCGTCACCTTCGACGACGTTGAAGTTCACGCCGACGCGGTTTCGCTCCAACGGTGTGACGGTCGTCGTGATCTGTACGCCGTATAGCCCCTTGGAAAGATACTGACGCTTCAACTCCTGCTCGGCGCGCTCAAGCACCGCACGGTCGAAAATACGGGACTCAGCAAGGCCAACTTCCTTGAGGCCTTTCTTCAGCGCGTCCTTGTCGAACTCTTTGATGCCGACGAAATCGACCTGGGCGATGGCCGGACGCTCATCGAGGACGACAACGATGACATCGTTATCCACCTCGATCCTGACATCCTTGAAGAAACCCGTGGCGAACAGCGCCTTGATGGCCTGGGAAGCCTTATCGTCCGAGAAGCGCTCGCCGACCTTGACAGGCAGGTAACTGAAAACAGTCCCGGCCTCGGTCCGCTGAATCCCTTCAACACGAATATCTTTGACAACGAATGGCTCGAAGGCCAAGGCGGGCGATGCCACGAAAAGTGCAGCGATCAGCCCGGGAAGAAGCTTGGAATTCATCCGATTTCAGCTAGCAACAAGGCGGTTGATGTCGTTGTAGAAGGCAAAAGCCATTAGCGCCGCCAGCAGAGCCATTCCAATCTGCTGACCGATTTCCATAACCCGCTCGGAAACCGGGCCGCCCTTGATGATCTCGATCACATAATACAACAAGTGCCCACCATCGAGCACCGGAACGGGCAGCAGGTTCAAGACGCCGAGACTGATGCTGATCAAGGCCAGAAACTTGATGTAATGAGCCCAGCCCATCTTCGCCGACTGACCCGCAAAATCGGCAATCGTCACCGGACCACTCAGATTTTTAACGGAAACGTCGCCGACGATCATGCGTCCCAGCATCGAAACGCTCAACGCGGCGGTATCCCAGGTCTGGGCCACCCCCTTGACGAACGCATCGATAAAATCATAGCGGACGATGGTGAACATAAGATCACGGCGGATATCCGCATCGGCCACCGCGACACCGATCCTCCCGATGGTCCGCCCTTTTTCCTCAACCGAGCTGGATACGACCTTCAAGACCAAGGACACATTGTCGCGCAGCACTTCGAATTCCAGTTCGGCCCCCGGTGCGTCACGGACCGTCTCAACCAGATCACCCCAGCCACCAATCCGCTTGCCACCGATGCGGAGAACCCGGTCTCCGCTTTTCAGGCCAGCCCGCTCGGCAGCCCCCCCCGCACTCAGGGCGCCGAGCACTGCCGGCACATTCGGTCGATAGAGGCTGAGCCCGAGCTGGACACTAATGTCTTGCTCCCCCTGGTCCACATGGACACCGGCCATGTCCAGCTGGCGAAAGGCGATCTCGTCCTTGAAATTGATCGTTTCCACCGTGACGGCGCGCCGCTCGAAGACGTGCTGCAGCAACTGCAAGCGGAGCTCCTGCCAGGTTGCCACCGGCTGACCATCCACCGAGCGCACCAACTCACCATCCGTGAAACCTGAGCGCTCCGCGGCACTGGCGGCGGCAGGAACCCCGAGGCGAGGCCGCAGCTCTTCCACGCCGCTGGAATACAGCCCCCAGTACAAGGCGATCGCCAGCACGAGATTGGCCAGTGGCCCGGCCGCAACGATGGCGATGCGACGCCAGACGGTCTGCCGGTTGAACGCCCGATGCAACTCGTCATCGGCGACCGGCGCCTCGCGCTCGTCGAGCATCTTGACGTAACCGCCCAGCGGAAACGCCGACAGCGCCCACTCGGTACGATCCCGCCCGCCACGCCAGACCAGTAGCGGCTTGCCGAAACCAAGCGAGAAGCGCAAAACCTTCACACCGCACAAGCGGGCGACGATGTAGTGCCCGAACTCGTGTACGACGATCAGAATACCCAGCGCCACTGCAAAGGGGATGAGGTAGTCCAGCAGGCTCATATATTGTCAGTTGGCAGCCCGCTCGACGAAACGAGCCGCGCACTCGCGAGCCCGACGATCCGCCTCGAGGACCACGTCCAGGGAATCAGCGTCCTGAGCTTCGATAGTGTCGAGAGTAGCCGCAATGATGCCGGCAATCCGATCGAACCCCAGCCTGCCGTCGAGGAAGCTCGCCACTGCAACCTCGTTGGCGGCATTCAATACCGCCGGCGCAATTCCACCTTCACGAAGCACCCGATATGCGTGCCCCAGACACGGGAAGCGCTGAAAATCCGGCCGTTGAAAATCAAGACGCCCGATCTCGAACAGATTCAGCGGCTTCACGCCAGCTTCGATACGCTCCGGATACGCCATTGCATGGGCAATAGGCGTGCGCATGTCCGGATTACCGAGCTGAGCCAGCACCGAACCATCCGCATAGGCGACCAGCGAGTGGATCACGCTCTGAGGATGAATCACGACCTCGATACGGTCGGCCGACGCGCCAAACAGCCAATAGGCCTCGATGACCTCCAGCCCCTTGTTCATCATCGTCGCCGAATCGACCGAAATCTTGCGCCCCATCACCCAGTTCGGGTGGGCACACGCCATTTCGGGTGTCACCGCGGCCAGCTCGTCAATGGGCTTGTTGAGAAAAGGCCCGCCGGAAGCCGTCAGCAGGATGCGGGTCACGCCACTACCATCCAGGCCGCGCTCGAACCCCGCGGGGAGCCCCTGGAAAATCGCGTTGTGCTCGCTGTCGATGGGCAGCAGGCTCGCCCCCCCCGCTGCCACCTCCTGCATGAACAGTGCCCCGGACATCACCAGGGCTTCCTTGTTGGCCAGCAGGATCCGCTTTCCGCTACGTGCCGCAGCAAGTGCAGGCGGCAGGCCCGCCGCACCGACAATGGCTGCCATGACCATGTCGACCTCGGGTGCCGAGGCGACCTCGACCAGCGCCTCGCGGCCGGACAGCACTTCGGTGCAACAACCTTCGCGCTCCAGCATCGCCTGCAGACGCAGTGCGTCATCGGCGCTTGCCACGACCGCGTAGGCCGGACGATGCTCGAGACACTGGACCAGCAGCTTGTCCACCTGCCGATGTGCCGTCAATGCAAAAACGCCGTAACGATCCGGGTGACGCGCAACGACGTCGAGCGTGCTGACGCCGATGGAGCCCGTCGCCCCCAGCACGGTTATGAGCTTTTTCCCTTGAATCATGATCCTTATCGTGCCATCCAGAGGGCAATCAGCGCGACGACCGGCAACGTGGAGGTCAGGCTATCGATCCGGTCGAGAACCCCTCCGTGGCCCGGCAGCAAAGTCCCGCTATCCTTCACGCCAGCCTGACGCTTGACGAGAGACTCGAACAGATCACCAATGATGCTGAGCGCCGTAAAGCCCACCAACAGCAGGGCCACTGGCAACAACCCAAGCCCTTTGACAGAACCCCAATAGGAAATGCAGGCAAGGCCATACAGCGTGACTGCGGTCACGGCGCCGTAGGCGCCCTCCCAGCTCTTGCCGGGACTGATGGACGGCGCCAGCTTGCGCCTGCCAAAAGCCCGCCCGACGAAATAGGCGGAAATGTCAGCGATCCATACCGCAGCCATGACTCCGAGCAACAGCCACGGACTGAGCAGCCGGAGATGCGCGATGGCGAGGCTGGGCGGCACCAACAGCACACAACCGATCAAAGGCGCCGCGGCACTCTCCGGCAAGCGCCATTTGGCGCGCAGCCAGAACGGCACACACAGCAACCAGAAGAGCGCACCGACCGCATAGATCGGCTCCAGTGCAAACGGCGCAACTGTCGCCTCCAGGTGCAGTCCCGCAACGAGCCCCATGGCGAGACACAGCCCCCCCAGCAGCAACGCGTACAAGCGCTTTCGCAAGGCAGAAAACCCGAGCATGGAAGCCCACTCGGTTGCTGCGAGTGCACAGATCAATGCTGAAAAGACAAGCCAGCCGACAGCGGGCAGCAAGAAGAGAGCCGACAGCAAGCCCGCCAGCAGGACGAGCGCGGTAATTACCCGCGCTTTAAGCATGACCGGGAACGGAGGAGTCTGGCCCGCCAGAGACGACCTGCTCGCTGGTGCGCCCGAAACGGCGCTCCCTCTGCTGATAGGACAGGATCGCCTCGTCCAGCGCAGCCTCCCCGAACTCGGGCCAGAGCTTGTCAGTGAAATAGAGTTCCGAGTAAGCCAACTGCCACAGCATGAAGTTACTAATACGCTGCTCGCCACCGGTACGAATGAAAAGATCCGGCTCAGGACAGAAGCTCAGGGCCAGGTGCGGCGCGAGATCGTCTTCAGAGAATCCACTCGTTACGCCAGGAGAAGAAGCCAGCATCTTCTCGACGGCCTGCAAAACATCCCAGCGCCCGCCGTAGTTGGCACAGATGGTCAGATGCATGCCCGTATTGGCCGCCGTGAGAGTCTCAGAATCACGGATCAGATCCACCAGCGGCTTGTCGAAACCGGCCAGATCGCCGACGACACGCAGACGCATGTTGTTGCGGTGAATACGCTCAATTTCCAGCTTGAGCGACTTCACGAACAACTGCATCAGAAACGAAACCTCGTCCTTGGGACGACGCCAGTTTTCCGAACTGAATGCAAAGACCGTGAGGTATTCAACTCCGCGATCCAGACAGGTCCGGATGACTTCCCGCAAGGCATCGACACCCTTCGCATGGCCTGCAACCCGTGGCATCAGGCGCTTTCGCGCCCAACGTCCGTTGCCGTCCATGATGATGGCGATATGCCGCGGAATTTTCGCTGCCTCGGGTACACCCCGCGTGGAGCTGAGAAAGGGCAATCGCACCATGATCCGTCCGTCTGAAGGAGAGCGGAAAAAAATCCGACCGTGAAGGTCAGATCTGCATCAGTTCTTGTTCTTTCTGAGCGAGCAGCTTGTCGATTTCGACGATCGCCTTGTCGGTCAGCTTTTGAACGTCATCCTGAGTACGACGCTCATCGTCTTCGGAAATCGTCTTCGCCTTGACGGCATCCTTCAGCGATGCATTGGCGTCACGGCGCAGATTGCGCACCGCAACCTTTGTACTTTCGCCTTCGTGCTTGACGACTTTGATCAGTTCCTTGCGACGCTCTTCGGTCAGAGGCGGCATCGGCACGCGGATGATTTCACCCTGCGACGCCGGGTTCAGACCGAGGTCCGAATCACGAATAGCTTTCTCGACCTTGCCAACCATCGGCTTTTCCCAAGGCTGGACACCGATTGTGCGAGCATCGATCAGCGTGATATTCGCGACCTGATTGATCGGCACGGGATTGCCATAATAATCGACCATCACATGGTCCAGAATCCCTGCATGCGCACGACCAGTACGCACTTTGGCGAGATCCTGCTTGAGCGCATCGATGGACTTCTGCATCTTGAGCTCGGTCGTTTTCTTCAGCTCTGGAATCATCACTTTTTCCTCAGCAATAAACCAGCGTACCTTCGTCTTCACCGAGAACGACGCGCTTCAGCGCGCCACTCTTGAAAAGGCTGAAGACATTGATCGGCAAACGCTGGTCACGGCACAGCGCAAACGCCGTCGCATCCATCACCGCCAGATTGCGTGCGATGGCCTCGTCGAACGAAATCTTGTGGAAGCGGGTCGCGGACGGATCCTTCTTGGGATCGGCCGTGTAGATTCCATCAACCTTGGTGGCCTTGAGCACGATATCCGCACCGATTTCGGAGCCACGCAGTGCAGCTGCCGTATCGGTCGTAAAGAACGGATTGCCGGTACCGGCACCAAAGATGACCACCCGCCCTTCTTCGAGGTAGCGGATTGCCTTTCCACGGATATACGGCTCGACCACCTGGTCGATACGCAGCGCGGACTGAACTCGGGCATTGACCCCGGCGGCGCGGAACGCGTCGCCGAGAGCCATTGCGTTCATGACGGTGGCCAGCATCCCCATGTAGTCGGCGGTCGCGCGATCCATACCGGTCGCGGCGCCCGCCATCCCACGGAAGATATTCCCGCCGCCAATCACAACCCCTACCTCGACACCGATGCGTGTAACTTCCACCACATCACTGACGATCCGGGTCACCACCTCCTGGTTGATGCCATAAGCATCATCACCCATTAGGGCCTCACCGGAAAGCTTGAGGAGAATGCGCTTGTAAGCGGGCTGGCTCATCGTCCTGTCACCTTTCTTACTTCTGGGCAGCGGCAGCAGCCTGCGCGGCCACTTCAGCAGCGAAGTCGGTAACCTTCTTCTCGATGCCTTCACCCACGATGTACAGGGTGAAGCCGGCGACGGAAGCGCCCTTCGCCTTCAGCAGCTGAGCGATGGTCTGCTTGCCGTCCTCAGCCTTCACGAAGACCTGATCCAGCAGCGTGACATCCTTCAGGAACTTCTGCACGGTGCCTTCGGCGATCTTCTCGAGCATGGCTTCCGGCTTGCCGGCTTCACGGGCCTTCTCGATGGCGATACGACGCTCGACGTCCAGCAGCTCGGCAGGCACGCCGGAGGCATCCAAGGACTTCGGCTTGGAAGCGGCGACGTGCATGGCGATATCCTTCGCCAAGGCTTCGTCACCACCAACGAGGTCGATCAGCACGCCGATCTTGGAACCACCGTGGATGTAGCTGGCGACAGCGCCCTTGGCATCGATACGGGAGAAACGACGAATGGTCATGTTCTCACCGATCTTGCCAACCAGCGCCTTACGGGTTTCCTCGACGCTCAGACCATTGATCTCAAGCGCGGAGAGAGCTTCCACATCGGCCGGGTTCTTGGTGGCAACCAGTTCGGCGAGATTCTTGGTCAGGGCCAGGAAATCGTCATTCTTGGCGACGAAGTCGGTCTCACAGTTCACTTCGACGATGGCGCCCAGCTTAGCGTCACCGGAAATATACACACCGACAATACCTTCAGCGGTCACGCGGGCGGCAGCCTTGGAGGCCTTGTTACCCAGCTTGACGCGCAGGATCTCTTCGGCCTTGTCCATGTCGCCAGCAGCTTCGGCGAGGGCCTTCTTGCACTCCATCATCGGCGCGTCGGTCTTCTCGCGCAGTTCCTTGACCATGCTTGCGGTGATTTCCGCCATGCTTGCTCCTAATAACTATTTGATCGGATTCGACGAAAATCAGGCCTGCTCTTCAGCGCCGTCTTCCACTTCGACGAAGTCGTCGGAACCGGCAGCCACGATTTCCTGGATCACTTGGTTCTTACCCTCCAGAACCGCATCGGCAACGCCACGGGCGTACAGACGGATTGCACGGGAGGAGTCGTCGTTACCCGGAATCACGAAATCGACGCCTTCGGGAGTGTGGTTGGTATCGACAACAGCCACGACCGGGATGCCCAGCTTGTTGGCTTCGGTGATCGCGATCTTGTGGTAGCCGACGTCGATGACGAACAGGGCGTCCGGCAGGCCGCCCAGATCCTTGATACCGCCAAGGCTCTTCTGCAGCTTTTCGAGTTCGCGGGAGGCCAGCAGGGCTTCCTTCTTGGACAGACGCTCGACGGAGCCGTCTTCGACCATGGCTTCCATGTCCTTCAGACGCTTGATGGAAACCTTGACGGTCTTGAAGTTGGTCAACATGCCGCCGAGCCAGCGCTCGTCGACGTAAGGCATGCCGGCACGACGGGCCTCTTCGGCAACGATTTCACGCGCCTGGCGCTTGGTGCCGACGAACAGGATGTTGCCGCGATTGGCTGCCAGCTTGCGCACGAAATCCATGGCCTCGTTGTACTTGACGAGGGTCTTCTCGAGGTTGACGATATGGATCTTGTTGCGCTGACCGAAGATGAAGGGAGCCATCTTCGGATTCCAGAAACGGGTTTGGTGACCAAAGTGAACGCCCGCTTCGAGCATTTGACGCATGGTGACAGACATTTTCTACTCCAATACTGAGGTTTAACCGCCGCCCGACCTGCCGTGCAGCCTTTCTGCAAAACGGCTCCGCTTTGAATCCATAACCAGGACTCACAAACCCCAAAGGGTCAGGCGTGTGAATTTTGTCTAACATCAAATTAGACAAGCCTCCGAGTATATCAGCATTTGTGGAGCCCTCTCAAGACCGCCCCTGCACAGCTTCGCACTTCCACGGCAATCCGTGCATTGCCCACGAATTCGGCTTGAGCTAGCCTAATAGGCCTGAAACCCAACAAAATCTGCCTCCATGAGCGTCTCCATAAAAACACCCGAAGAAATCGAAAAGATGCGCATCGCGGGCCGACTGGGCTCGGAAGTCCTGGACTACATCACCCCCTTCGTCAAGCCTGGCATCACCACCGCCGAACTCGACAAGCTGTGCCATGACTACATGGTAGATGTACAAGGTTGCATTCCTGCGCCGCTTAATTACTGCCCCCCTGGCTACAAGCCCTACCCCAAGTCGATCTGCACGTCGATCAACCACCAGGTCTGCCACGGAGTCCCGAGCGACAAGGCTCTCAAGAAGGGGGACATCGTCAATCTGGATATCACCGTCATCAAGGACGGCTACCACGGTGACACCAGCCGCATGTTCATCGTTGGCGATGCCGGCATCCTCGCGAAGCGACTGTGCAATATTACCTATGAATGCCTGTGGCTCGGCATCGCGCAAGTGAAGCCAGGTGCCCATCTCGGGGATATTGGTCACGCGATTCAGACCCACGCCGAAAAAAATGGCTTCTCGGTGGTTCGCGAATTCTGCGGGCATGGCATCGGCGCCAGTTTCCACGAAGACCCCCAGGTGCTTCATTACGGCAAGCCCGGAACGGGCCTGGAGTTGCTGCCCGGCATGATCTTCACGATCGAACCGATGATCAACGCCGGCAAGGCAGCCATCTCCGAACTTCCTGACGGCTGGACCATCGTCACCCGCGACCGCAGCCTGTCGGCCCAATGGGAACACATGCTGCTCGTCACCGAGACAGGCGTCGAGGTCCTGACCCTCTCTGCGGGCTCCCCCGCCCGTCCGGACATCGTCGCCCACCTCCTGCCCTGAGCATCCGCCCGAACATGCCCGAAACTGCCTCCATCATTCCACTCGACGCCGCCAGGGAACTCATCGCCCGCTACAAGGGCCGCCTGAAGGCCGGCAGCGAGGCCCTGCGCGCCGCCTATGAGGCCCGGCCGCTGACCGACCCCATCCTCAAGGGCCGCTCCCATCTGGTAGACGGTGTGTTGCTGGACCTATGGAAGGACTTCGGTCTGCCCGCGTCGGCCACTCTGGTTGCCGTAGGCGGTTACGGGCGAGGGGAACTCTTCCCCTGTTCGGACGTGGACCTGCTGTTCCTGCTCGAAGACCAGCCGGACGAGGATCTGCAGGAGCGCCTGACCCAGATGATCGGCCTGCTGTGGGACGTCGGCCTGGACATCGGCCACAGCGTGCGGACCGAAGCGGAGTGCCTCGAGGAGGCCGCTCTCGACGTGACGGTGATGACCAACCTGCTGGAGGCCCGCGTCCTGTGCGGCAACCGGGCCCTGTATGAACAGTTCGAGCAGCATCTGCGGGAACGGCTCAACCCTGGCCAGTTCTTCAAGGCCAAGCGCCTGGAGCAGGAGCAGCGTTACACGCGCCACAACGAAACGCCCTACTCCCTCGAGCCCAACTGCAAGGAAAGCCCCGGCGGCCTGCGCGACCTGCAACTCATCGGCTGGGTCAGCCGCGCGGCGGGATTCGGCACTCACTGGCGCGATCTTGCGAAACACAGCCTGATCACCGACGAAGAAGCCACCGAGTTGCGCGAGGTGGAGCGCTTCCTGCAGCACACACGGATCCGCCTGCACCACATCACCGGCCGCCGCGAGGATCGCCTGCTGTTCGACCACCAGGACAAGCTCGCCCGCCAGTTCGGCTACGAATCCAACGACGTGCGCCGGGCCTCCGAAGTCTTCATGCAGGAGTACTACCGGACGGCCAAGAAGGTCACCCAGCTCAACACCATCCTGCTGCTGAACTTCGGCGTCGAGTTTTTCCCCAACCGCTACCCGGCCGCGATCAACATCAACGAGCGCTTTCAGTGCGTGCGCGAGCTGCTGGACGTGCGCGACGAGGGCGTCTTCGACCGCCATCCGAGCGCCCTGCTCGAGTGCTTCCTGCTGCTCGAACAGCGCTCGGAGCTGAAGGGCATGACGGCCCGCACGCTGCGCGCCTTGTGGCGCGGGCGCAAGCTGATCAATGCGGAGTTCCGCCAGAACCCCGCCAACAAGGCGTTGTTCCTGCGCCTGCTACAGCAGAAACGCGGCGTCGTGCATGAACTGCGGCGCATGAATCAGTACGGCATCCTGAGCTTCTACCTGCCCGCCTGGCGACGCATCGTCGGCCAGATGCAGCACGATCTCTTCCACGTTTACACAGTGGACCAGCACATCCTGCAGGTCCTACGCAACGTCCGCCGCTTCGTGGTGGCCGAACATGCCCACGAATACCCGCTACTGACGCGCCTTTGCACCAGCTTCGAGAAGCCATGGCTGATCTACATCGCCGCACTCTTCCATGACATCGCCAAAGGCCGCGGCGGCGACCACTCCAAACTCGGCATGAAGGACGCCCGGGACTTCTGCGAATCCCACGGCCTGGAGCCGGCGGATACCGATCTCGTGGAATGGCTCGTCGAGCACCACCTGTCCATGTCCAATGTCGCGCAGAAGCAGGATTTGTCCGATCTGGACGTCATCCGCCGCTTCGCCGCGCTGGTCAAGAGCGAACGCAACCTGACCGCGCTGTACATCCTGACCCACGCTGACATTCGCGGCACCAGCCCCAAGGTCTGGAACGGCTGGAAGGGCAAGCTGCTCGAGGATCTGTTCTTCACCACCCAGCGCCTGCTCCGCGGCGCGACGCCGCAGCAGGCCCTGGGTACGCCAATCCGCCAGGACGACGCCCGCAACCTGCTGCGTTACTACGGCCTGCGCCCTGGCACCGAAGACGCCCTGTGGGACCAGCTCGACACCGTTTACTTCCTGCGCCACGACCCGGAAGAAATCGCCTGGCACGCGCGCATGCTGTACTACCGCGTGGAAGCGGGCGAACCGGTCGTCAAGGCCCGCCTCAGCCATGTGGGCGAAGGCTTGCAAGTCATGGTCTATATGCAGGATCAGCGCGACCTGTTCATGCGCCTATGCGGCTTCTTCGCGCGCCTCGGCTTCACCATCGCCGACGCCAAGATTCACACGACCCGCCATGGCTACGCGCTCGACAGCTTCGTGCTGCTCGACCCGGGCCAGGAAGAAGTGCATTACCGCGACCTGATCAACCTGCTGGAGCACGACCTCACCGAGCGCCTGCGCACTAACGCGCCGGTGGATCAGCCCGCCAACGGCCGCCTGTCACGGGAAGTGAAACATTTCCCGATCACACCGGAAGTCAGCATCCGACCGGACGAACGCGGCCAGCACTTCATCATGTCGGTCACCGCCGCAGACCGCCCCGGCCTGCTGTTCGGCGTTGCCGAAACGCTGACCCACTACGGCATCAACCTTCACACCGCCAAGATCGCCACGCTCGGCGAACGCGTCGAGGATACCTTCCTGATCAGCGGCCCCGGCCTGACCCAGGACGCCCAGGTGCTGAAGATCGAATCGGACCTGCTGGAAAAGCTGGCCGTCTGAGCGATGCGCGGCCGGCGCTCAGTCGTCGGCCGCCACCGAACCATCCGGAAACAGCACATCGGTAAACCCGAAGCGGGAAAAATCGCGAACCCGCGCCGGATACAGCACACCGTCCAGGTGATCACATTCATGCTGCACCACGCGGGCGTGGAAGCCGCTCGCCAGCCGATCGATCGCCCTCCCGTGCTCGTCGAACCCGCTATAACGCAGCTGCGTCCAGCGCGGCACCCAGCCCCGCAAGCCCGGAACTGACAGACAACCTTCCCAGCCGCCCTCCTCGTCCTCGCCCTGCGGGGTCAGGATCGGGTTGATCAACACCGTATCCGGCACAGCCGATGCGTCCGGATACCGCGGGCTCGGACCACCACCGAAGATCACGACACGCAGGTCGACGCCGATCTGCGGCGCCGCAATGCCCGCACCGCTCAGGTGCCGCATCGTGTCGCGCATGTCGGCAATCAGCGCCGCCAGTTCGGGAGTCCCGAAGGCCTCCACGGGCCTCGACACCTTCAGCAGGCGCGGATCACCCATGCGCAGAACGTCGCGGATCATGCTTCGCAGATGTGGTCGAGAACGCGCCGCACACGGCCCATGGCTTCGCGCAGCACCACGTCGATGCTGTCGAAACAGATACCGCCGGCGCTGCTGGCACGCCCAGCTGCGAAATTGGCCACCACGTTGATCGCCGCATAGGGAATGCCGAGCTCACGAGCCAGCGCGGCCTCAGGCATGCCCGTCATGCCCACAAGATCGGCACCGTCTCGCTCCAGGCGGTTGATCTCGGCCGCGGTCTCGAGGCGCGGCCCCTGGGTTGCTGCGTAGACAGCACCATCAATGAGCGTTTCACCCGCCGCGGCACCTGCTGCAAGAATGCGTCTGCGCAGCGCAGCGTCGTACGGCTCGGTGAAGTCGATATGCACGACAGGTTCTTCGGAGCTATCGTGGAAAGTGCTCTTGCGTCCCCAGGTGTAGTCGATGATCTGGTCAGGAACGATCAGCGTGCCCGGGCACAGGTCCGCCCGGATGCCACCAACCGAGGCCACCGAAATGATCGCATCCACCTTGGCCTGATGCAGTGCCCACAGGTTAGCCTGGTAGTTCACCCGATGGGGCGGAATGGTATGGCCATAGCCGTGACGGGCCAGGAATACAACCGGACGATTGCACAAACGCCCAAAGGTCAGCGCTCCGGAAGGCTCACCATAGGGCGTGCGAACCACCTCCCTGCGGATCAGATCCAGGCTCGCCAGTTGGGTCAATCCACTACCGCCAATAATCGCCAGCATGCCGGCCGCTCCTCAAAAATCCGTGTTGGCTGCGCATCTTAGCACGCCCCCAGACCGGGTCTGTCGATGCTGCATCGCGCAAGACATGCTAAAATACCGGTTTATTCAAGCACTTCCGGTGTCCAACCCCATGTCCCGTTCCATCCGCAACATCGCCATCATTGCCCACGTTGACCACGGCAAGACCACCCTCGTCGACCAACTCCTGCGCCAATCCGGTACGTTCCGTGACAACCAGCAGGTCAACGAACGAGTGATGGACAGCAACGACATCGAAAAGGAACGGGGCATCACCATCCTGTCGAAGAACTGTGCAATCCAGTACGGTGACACCCACATCAACATCGTCGACACCCCGGGACACGCCGACTTCGGCGGCGAAGTGGAACGTGTGCTGTCCATGGTCGATAGCGTTCTGCTGCTCGTTGATTCGGTCGAAGGCCCGATGCCCCAGACTCGCTTCGTGACTCGCAAGGCACTCGCCCTGGGTCTCAAGCCCATCGTCGTCATCAACAAGATCGACCGTCCGGGCGCTCGTCCCGACTGGGTCATCAACCACACCTTCGACCTGTTCGACAAGCTCGGCGCTACCGACGAACAGCTCGACTTCCCGATCATCTACGCCTCCGGCCTGAACGGCTTCGCGATGGAAAACCTCGAAGACGAGCGCAAGGACATGCGCCCGCTGTTCGAAGCCATCCTCAAGCACGTGCCGGCCCCCGAAGTGGATGCCGACGGCCCCCTGCAGATGCAGATCTGCTCCCTCGACTACTCCACCTACATGGGCCAGATCGGCATCGGCCGCATCAAGCGCGGCCGCATCAAGCCCAACCAGGAACTCGTCGTGATGTACGGCGAAGAGAACCGCGGCAAGGGCAAGGTTTCCCAGATCCTGACCTTCAAGGGCCTGGAGCGCTCCCCCGCCGAGGTGGCCGAGGCCGGCGACATCGTGCTGGTGGCCGGTATCCAGCAGGTCAACATCGGCGTGACCCTGTGCGACCCGGACTGTCTGGAAGGCATGACCCCGATCGCCGTGGACGAGCCCACCCTGACCATGAACTTCATGGTCAACAGCTCCCCGCTGGCCGGCCGTGAAGGCAAGTTCGTCACCAGCCGCCAGATCCGCGAGCGTCTTGAGAAGGAACTCCTCAAGAACGTCGCCCTGCGCGTGAACTTCACCAACGACTCCGACACCTTCGAAGTGTCCGGCCGCGGCGAACTGCACCTCACCATCCTCCTCGAAAACATGCGCCGTGAAGGCTACGAAATGGCCGTCGGCCGTCCGCGCGTGGTATTCAAGGAGATCGACGGCGTCAAGTGCGAACCGTACGAAATGCTCACCGTCGATGTGGAAGAAGAACACCAGGGCGGCGTGATGGAAGAACTCGGTCGCCGTCGTGGTGAGTTGCAGGACATGGCGCCGGACGGCAAGGGTCGCGTGCGCCTCGAGTACCGCATCCCGGCCCGTGGCCTGATCGGCTTCCAGGGCGAGTTCCTGACCATGACCCGCGGCACCGGCCTGGCCAGCCACGTCTTCGACGACTATAGCCCGATGGCCGGCGCCATGGCCGAGCGACGCAACGGCGTGCTGATCTCCCAGAACGACGGCGAAGCCGTGGCCTACGCCCTGTGGAACCTGCAGGATCGCGGCCGCATGTTCGTGAGCCCGGGCGACGCCCTGTACGAAGGCATGATCATCGGCATCCACACCCGCGACAACGACCTGGTGGTGAACCCGATCAAGGGCAAGCAGCTCACCAACGTCCGTGCTTCCGGTACCGACGAAGCCGTCCGTCTGATCAACCCGATTCAACTGACCCTCGAATCCGCCATCGAATTCATCGCCGATGACGAAATCGTGGAAATCACGCCGAAGTCCATCCGCCTGCGCAAGCGCTTCCTGAAGGAACACGAGCGCAAGCGTGCAGCCCGCGACGACGCGTAATTACGCCTCGACTGCCGGCACCATGCCGGCAGTGCAATAAAAAAGCGCAACTCGCCATGAGTTGCGCTTTTTTTATCCCGTCGATCCGATGCCGGATCAGCGGATCACGCTTGCCGCGAAGCCAGGAAAGCCGCGAACTCCGTGCCCACTTCCGCGTGACGCAGACCGAGCTCGACCGTCGCCTGCAGATAGCCCAGTTTGGAACCGCAATCGTAGCGAACGCCCTTGAACTGGTACGCCAGCACCGCCTCCTCCTTCAGCAAGGACGCGATGGCATCGGTAAGTTGCAGTTCGCCACCAGCACCCGGCTTGAGCTGGCGCAGATGCTCGAAGATCCGCCCGGTCAGGATGTAGCGGCCGATCACCGCCTGCGTGGACGGCGCTTCTTCAGGCTTCGGCTTCTCGACGATGCCGGTCACGCGCTGGAGTTCGCCACTATCCCTCTCGGTACTCACGATGCCGTACTGCCGGGTCTGATCCGGCGCCACGTTCATCACCCCGAGCACAGAGCAGCGATGGTAGTTGAAGACATCGGTCATTTGCTTCAACACCGGCGCCTGGTCCTGGGAATCGAGCAGGTCGTCGGCCAGTAGCACCGCGAAGGGCTCGTCGCCGACCACCGGCGCGGCGCACAGCACCGCGTGGCCCAGGCCGAGCGCCTCGGCCTGACGGATGTAGATGCAATTGACGTGGGACGGCACGGTGTCCCGCACGATCTTCAGCAATTCGGTTTTGCCGCGCATCTCCAGTTCGGTCTCGAGCTCATAGGCCTTGTCGAAATGATCCTCGATGGCGCGCTTGGAGCGCCCGGTGATGAACACCAGGTCGGTCACCCCGGCCGCCACGGCCTCTTCCACCGCGTACTGGATCAGCGGCTTGTCGACGATCGGCATCATTTCCTTCGGGCTGGCCTTGGTCGCCGGCAGGAAGCGACTCCCCAGACCCGCGACGGGAAACACCGCCTTCGTTACTTTCTTCATTGTCCCTTATTCCCCGAATGATTGGCCCTGGTCGCCCGGCTGTTCCGGTTCGACCGATGCAAGCAGGACGCGCAACGCGTCTTCATCCAGGATTATGACACCGAGTTGTTGCGCCTTTTCGAGCTTGCTGCCCGCGTCGGCCCCGGCCACCACGTAGCTGGTCTTCTTGGAGACGGAACCGCTGACCTTGCCGCCCGCAGCCTCGATCATCGCGGCGGCTTCATCGCGCCGCAAGCTCGGCAGCGTGCCGGTCAGCACGAAAGTCTTGCCGGCCAGGCCGCCTTCGGTCGGACGACTCGGCGCTGGCTCTGTCTCCGGCCAGCGCATTTCCCGGCGCAGCGCGGCGATGACATCCCGGTTGTGCGCTTCGGCAAAGAACTCGGCGATGCAGCGCGCCACCACCGGCCCCACGTCCGGCACCGCCAGCAGCGCGGCCTCGTCGGCGGCCAGAAGAGCTTCGAGCCCGCCGAAATGGCGGGCCAGGTCCTTGGCGGTGGTTTCGCCGACATTGCGGATGCCCAGCGCGAAGATGAAGCGCGCCAGCGTGGTCTCGCGGCTGGCGTCGATGGCCTGCACCAGGTTGGCGGCGGACTTCTCGCCCATCCGCTCCAGCCCCGCCAGCACCTCGGCATTCACCCTGCTGGCGTCGTAAAGGTCCGCCGGCGTCTTGACGATGCCGGCCTCGACCAGCTGATTGACGATCTGCTCGCCAAGCCCGTCGATATCCACCGCCCGCCGGCCCGCGAAGTGCAGCAGCGCCTGCTTGCACTGGGCCGGGCAGAACAGTCCGCCGGTACACCGTGCCACTGCTTCGTCCTCGCCGCGCACCACGTGGGAGCCGCATTCCGGACAGGTCGGGTAGGACTTGAGGAGGTCGAAGCGCTCCAACTCGCCTTCGCGCCGCTCAATGATCGGGCCGACGACCTCCGGGATCACGTCACCCGCGCGACGCACGATGACCCAGTCACCGATACGCACATCCTTGCGGTCGATCTCACCCTGGTTGTGCAGCGTCGCGTTGGTGACCGTCACCCCGCCGACGAACACCGGTTCCAGCCGCGCCACCGGCGTCAGCGCGCCAGTCCGCCCCACCTGCACGTCGATGCCGATAAGGCGCGTCGCCACTTCCTGGGCCGGATACTTGTGCGCCACCGCCCAGCGCGGCTCGCGGGACACGAAGCCGAGCTCCAGTTGGCGGGCGATGCTTTCCACCTTGTAAACCACGCCGTCGATGTCGAAGGGCAGGCGCTCGCGCTGCGCCGCCATCTCGGTGTGGAAACGGGCCAGCGCCTCCGGCCCCTCGGCGCGGGTGCGGTGCTCGCAGACCGGCAGGCCAAAGGCCGCCAGCGCATCGAGCACGCCGCTGTGGGTATCCGGCTGCGCCCAGCCCTGCACGTCACCAAGGCCATAGGCGAAAAAGGACAAGGGCCGCTGCGCCGTGATGCTCGGGTCGAGCTGACGCAGGCTGCCCGCCGCCGCGTTGCGCGGATTGACGAAGACCTTCTGCCCTGCTGCTTCCTGGCGGGCATTGAAGTGTTCGAATTCGTCGCGGCGCATGTAGATCTCGCCGCGCACCTCCAGCACCGGCGGCACTTCGCCCTTGAGGCGCAGCGGAATCTGGCGGACGGTGCGCACGTTGCGTGTCACATCCTCGCCGGTGCTGCCGTCGCCGCGCGTGGCCGCCTGGACCAGCACGCCGTCTTCATAACGCAGGCTGATTGCAAGACCGTCGAACTTGAGTTCCGCCGCATAGACGACCGGCGGCGCCTGCTCGTCGAGGCCCAGCGCCCGGCGCACGCGCTGGTCGAAATTGACCGCGCCCTGGTCGGTGGTGTCGGTCTCGGTGCGGATCGACAGCATCGGCACCACGTGGGCCACCGAGGCCAGCTCGGACGATGGCTGACCGCCGACGCGCTGGGTCGGCGAGTCCGGCGTCAGCAGTTCGGGGTTGGCTGCCTCCAGTTCCTGCAGTTCGCGGAACAGGCGGTCGTACTCGGCGTCCGGTACGGTCGGCGCGTCGAGCACATAGTAGGCATGTTCATGGCGTTCCAGTTCGGCGCGCAGCGCCGCCGCCCGGGCACGGGTTTCCTGACTGACAGTCATCCGCCCTCCGCTCAGGAAAACAGGCGCTGCGCCAGCGGCGAGCCCGGCGCGATGTCGCACTCGGCCATCTGCCCCTGGAACTGTTCGATCTGGGCCCGGATCAGCCCGACGGCCTTCTCGCCGAAAGGATTGCGGTTGTCGTCGACGACCGCCCCGTTGAGAGCCTCGGCCAGTTGCTGGGCAAAGCCCATCATGCGCTCAAAAACCCGTACACCATCGGCGACCCGCGGCACGTCCAGGGTCAGCGTGACGCCCTTGGTATTCAGGCCGCGCATTTCCTCCGCCGCAAACAGCACCGGCTCCAGGTTGCCGAGCACGAACTGGCTGTTGCCCAGCTCGTCACGGGCATGGAAGCAACCGTCGCCGAGCAGCTCCAGCCCAGCGGCTTCTGCCAGCCCGCGCAGCTTGGTACCGGCAAAAGCTTGACTGCGGGCGACCACGTTGACGCCGATCTGGATGTCGACACCAGCACAGAAGCGGTCCAGCTCGGCGGCCCGGGCCAGCGCCTCGTTGCGGGCGGGCAGCGACGGGATGGCCATGAAGATGTCGCACATGCGCTGCAGGCTGTCGGACAGATGCACAAGATCGCCCTCGCCCGCCGGGCCGCGGCGGTCCACCAGCTGCAGCGCCGCGCAGACCCAGTGATAGGTGCCGGCACTATGGGCATTCACTGGCTCCCAGCGGTTGGCGGTATCGGAAAAACCGAACCAGCGCACCGGCTTGGCGATGTCGCCGCACTGCTGCGTCGCGGCCTGCCACAGACGGGCGGCAACCAGCGGCTCGATGGACTCGATGCGGATCACCCAGTCGGCCCGCTCATCCACCTCGGGCGGCAGCAGCGGCGGCACCCGCCGCGCGCTGGCGTCCTTGACCGCTTGGGCGCTCGGCACTGCACGCGCCTGCTGCTCGGCGCCGATCACCGGCTCGACCCGCTCGGCGCCAGTCCCTGTCGGCAACTCGCTGAGCACGGGCTCCTGCACGCTGGCGGTGGCCTGCTCCGTCTGCTTGCGATGCTTGCGTTCCTGCCACTTGTTGAACGCGAAGATGCCGATCACTACGGCACCACCAGCACCCACCAGACCCATCTGCAATTCGTTGATTGCCATCGATTTCCCTTGTATTCCGGATTACGCCGCGGCCGTTTCGGCCAGGCGCAGCGCTTCCTCGATATCCACTTCCACCACCCGCGACACACCTTGCTCCTGCATCGTGACACCCACCAGCTGCTGTGCGATTTCCATCGTGATCTTGCTGTGACTGATGAATATGAACTGGGTCTGCGACGACATGCGCTTGACCATCTGGCAGTAACGCTCGGTGTTCGAGTCGTCGAGTGGCGCGTCGACCTCATCCAGCATGCAGAATGGCGCCGGATTGAGCTGGAACATGGAAAACACCAGCGCAATCGCCGTCAAGGCCTTTTCGCCGCCCGAAAGCAGCTGGATGGAACTGTTCTTCTTGCCCGGCGGCTGGGCGACAATCGTGATCCCCGCATCGAGGATCTCGTCGCCGGTCAGCACCAAGCGGGCCTCGCCCCCACCGAAAAGCATGGGGAACAGGCTGCCGAAATGGCGATTGACCGTATTGTACGTCTCTTGGAGTTGCTCCCGTGTTTCCCGGTCGATACGGCGGATAGCATCCTCCAGGGTTTCGATGGCGCCGAGCAAGTCCTCAGTCTGCATGTCGAGGTAATTCTTGCGCTCTGACGCGGCCTTCAGCTCGTCCAGCGCGGCCAGATTGACCGGCCCGAGCTCGGTGATTTCCCGCCCCAGACGGGCCACTTCCCGCTGCAGCGAGGTCTCCTTCAGGTCCGGCACCAGCAACGGCAGCAGCGCGGCTTCGTCGGCCTGGGCTTCCTCCAGGCGCGCAGCGTGCTGGGCTTCGGCCATCTCCGCGGCCTGCACGCGCAGGCGCAGGTCGGCGACGCGTTCGCGCTGGGGCGCTGCCCCATGCTCGGTGCGCTGGCGCTCCTCCTCCAGTGCCCGCAGGCGTCCATTGGCGTCCTCGAGGATGTTGCGGCTCTCCGCCAGCGCGGACTCCCGCGCCGAGCGCAGGGCCACGGCCTCCTGCAGGGCCGCAGCCACCGAAACCTCGTCGATCTCCATCAGCGTCTCGCGTCGCTCCGCCAGCTCGTCGGCGATGCGTTCGAGCTGCTCGGCGGCCAGTGCCCAGTTGCGGGCGATATCTTCGAGCTTGCTGGCGCACTCCCGCTCGGAATGGCGAGCCTCCTGCAACTCCCGCGACAGCGCCTGCTCCAGCGCGCGGGTCTCCCGCAGCGAACGTTCCCGTTCCTGCCGCACGGCCTCCGCCGCATCCAGGCGGCCCCGCTGCAGTTCGGCCATTTCCCGGCTGCGCTCCAGCTCGGTCTCGGCGCGCATCAGGCGGTCCCGCTCGGCCTGCTCACCGTGGGCGATCTCGCCGAGGTCGCGGTCGATCTGCCCGCAGCGCTCCTCGTAGCGCAGACGCGCCTGGTTGAGCTTGAGCACTTCAACCTGCTCGGCATGCACGCGGGCCTGCAAGGCCTGGGCCTCGCGCCGCAGCTGGGTCAGGGAGTCCTGCAGGCGGGTGGCGTGCTCTTCAGCTTCGCCGACGCCGGCGTGGGCCATCGATGCCTCTTCCTGGGCGGAATCAACTTCCGCCGCCAGCTGGTCGATCTCCCGCTGGCGTTCGATCACCCCATGGGTGCGGGAATCGGGCGCGTAGTGGCCGAGGACGCAGCTATCCAGCTGGTGCCCTTCCTTGGTCAGCAACCGCAGGCCTTGCAGTTCCGCGCGACGCTCCAGCCACGGCCCGAGATCGTCCACGACGAAGACCTGCGCGAGCCAGCTGGTGAGCAGGGGCAACAACTCGTCGTCGGCCTGCACGAGGGACAGCAACGGGCGGGCGCCATCCGGCGCATGGCCGGGCGCAACGGGTTCCCGCACCGAGTCGGCGAGCAGGAAGGCCACCGCGCCCGGCACCCGGTCGGCCAGCGCCGCCAGCGCGGCGCGGCCGTCGGACGCCGGCAGAGCCGCCAGGCGCTCGCGCAATACCGCCTCGAGCGCCAGCTCCCAGCCGGCTTCGACACGGATGCGCTGCCACAGGGGCTTGAGCGCCTCCAGGCCATGGCGCTTCAGCCAGTCGCCCAGTTGGCCCTGGGCCTGCACCTTGTTCTGCAACTGGACCAGTGCTTCGCGCCGCGCCCGCAATTCGGTCGCCCGACGCTGGGCCTGGCGTTCGGCCTCCAGCGCCTGCTTGAGGGCCTGCTGGGCGGCAGGCAGGCAGGCCTGCAGATCGGCAATTTCGCCCTGGTGGCGGGCCAGGGTGTCCTCGGCCTCTTCCAGCGCCGCTTCTCTTTCGGCCACGGCACGCAGGTCCGGCGCCTGCACGGAGGCCTGCTCCTGCTGCAGGCGCGCCCGACGCTGGGTCAGGGTTTCGAGGGTCCGTTCGCTGCTGACCCGGTGCGCCTCTTCGACGCGGATCTGCTGCTCGGCCTGGTTGAGTTCGCGCCGCACCGCGGATGCCGTGGTATCGGCGGTGCGCTGGGCCTCCTCGGCCTCCGGCAGACGCTCTTCGACTTCCGCGTGCCGCGCCTCGGCCTGTTCGGCGCGCAGGCTGGCGTTTTCGAGCAGGCTCTGCCAGCGCTCAGCATCTGCGCCCAGGTTCTCTTGCTGGCTGCGCCACTGGGCATCGTCCCGCTCCAGCTGGGCCAGGCGGCTTTCCAGCAGGCGCCGGCTGTCGCGCAGGCGCGCCAGTTCGCCTTCGAGGCGGGTCAGTTCGGAACTCACCGTGAACAGCGCGCTCTGGGCCAGTTGCACGCCTTCGTTGGCCGACATCTGGCTGTCCCGTGCGGCTTCGAGCTGGGCTTCCAGTTCCTGCAGGCGGGTCGAATCGGCCTCGATGCGGCGGGTGGCATCGGCCAGCTCCTCGCTCAGGCGAGACCGCTCAGCACGCGCCTCGTTGCGCTTGAGGAGCCACAGCAGATTCTGGCGTTCGGACAGGCTGGTATTCAGCCGGTGGTATTTCTCGGCTACCGCGGCCTGGGCCTCCAGGCGGCCGAGCTGCTGGCCGAGCTCGTTGCGGATGTCGTCCAGGCGCGCCAGATTGTCCCGCGCGTCGGTCAGGCGGCCTTCGGTTTCCTTGCGGCGCTCCCGGTACTTGGTGACACCGGCGGCTTCTTCGAGAAAGCCGCGCACCTCCTCCGGGCGGGCCTCGATGATGCGCGAAATCATCCCCTGCTCGATGATCGCGTAGGCCCGCGGCCCCAGGCCGGTGCCCAGGAACAGGTCGATCACGTCCTTGCGGCGGACCTGAACGCCGTTGATGAAGTAAGTCGATTCGCCGCTGCGGTCGAGGACCCGCTTCACCGCCACTTCGGCATAGGGCTTCCACTGGCCGGCGGCGCGCCCTTCGGCGTTGTCAAAGACCAGCTCGACGCTGGCCCGCGACACCGGCTTGCGGGTCGTTGAGCCGTTGAAGATGACGTCCTGCATCGACCCACCGCGCAGCGCCGAGGCGCGCGACTCGCCGAGCACCCAGCGCACCGCATCGATGATGTTCGACTTGCCGCAACCGTTCGGCCCGACGACACCCACCAGGTTGCCCGGGGTGAGCACGGTCGTCGGGTCGACAAAGGTCTTGAAGCCGGCAAGCTTGAGTTTGGCGAGACGCACGGGATTCCAGAAAACAAGGGACGGGAGGCGGGGGCGCCGTTGATGCTGCAGTGCCGCATTAGCGGCCGCCGCTATAATACCACCGGCCCAAAACGAGGCTACAAGGGCTGACCGCTCTCCCCGTGCCGCACCGACAGCGGCCAAGCCAGGCCCCGCGCCGGCGCCATGAATGCCCGTCGAGGGCCCAAACACAGGACATCCGCCGAAAGTGAATCCGCATCTCCAGGAACTCCACCCCTATCCCTTCGAAAAGCTGCGTGCCCTGTTCGAAGGCATCGTGCCGCCGGCGGAGTACGCGCCGATCCGCCTGTCCATCGGCGAGCCCCAGCACGCCACGCCGGCCTTCATCCGCGACACGCTGATCGACAACCTCGGTGGCCTGGCCAACTACCCCACCACCCAGGGTTCCGAACAGCTGCGCCAATCCATCGCCGGCTGGCTGGAGCGCCGCTATGGCCTGCCTTCCGTGAATGCCGGCACCCAGGTGTTGCCCGTCAACGGCTCCCGCGAGGCGCTGTTCGCCTTCGCCCAATGCGTCGTCGACGGCTCCAAGCCTGGTGCGCTGGTGGTCTGCCCGAACCCGTTCTACCAGATCTACGAAGGCGCGGCCTACCTCGCCGGCGCCCAGCCCTACTTCATCAACAACCTGCCGGACGACAACTTCGGGTCGAACTTCGACTCCATCCCCGAAGCCGACTGGCAGCGGATCCAGCTCGTCTACGTGTGCTCGCCCGGCAATCCGACCGGTCGCGTACTGTCGCTCGACGAGTGGAAGCGCCTATTCGAGCTATCCGACCGCTACAACTTCGTGATCGCCGCCGACGAGTGCTACTCGGAAATCTACTTCGACGACGACAACCTGCCGATCGGCGGCCTTGAGGCCGCGCACCGCCTCGGCCGCAGCGATTTCCGCAACGTAGTGATGTTCTCCAGCCTGTCCAAGCGCTCCAACGTGCCGGGCATGCGCTCCGGCTTCGTGGCCGGCGATGCGGCCATCCTCAAGCGCTTCCTGCTCTACCGCACCTACCACGGCTGCGCAATGAGCCCGTCCGTGCAAGCGGCCTCCGCCGCGGCCTGGAGCGACGAAGCCCACGTGGCCGAGAACCGCCGCCAGTACCGCGAGAAGTTCGACCGCATCACCCCGCTGATCGCGGCCCACCTGGACGTCGAACGCCCCGACGCCGGCTTCTACCTGTGGTCACGGGTGGACAAGCTGGGCCTCAGCGATACCGAATTCGCCCGCCGCCTACAGGCCGAATATAATGTAACGGTTCTGCCCGGCAGCTATCTGGCGCGCGAAGCCCACGGCGTCAATCCCGGCGCGGGGTTTGTCCGTATCGCGCTGGTGGCCGAACTGGCAGAGTGTGTCGAGGCGGCCACCCGAGTCGCCACTTTCGCCCAACGACTTTCGAACAATTCATGACTGCATCCATTCACATCATGCCCAATCACGAAAACCCCTTCGCCACCCTCATCGAAGAGCTGTGGGAGCGCCGCGCCGACCTGTCTGCGGCCAGCGCCACCAAGGAGCAGATCGAGGTCATCGAGCACGTGATCGAGGAGCTGGACCAGGGCAAGCTGCGCGTCGCCGAAAAGATCAACGGCGAGTGGGTCACCCACCAGTGGATCAAGAAGGCCGTGCTGCTGTACTTCCGCACCCATGACAACAAGGTCATCGACAACGGCACCCGCTACTTCGACAAGGTGCCGACCAAGTTCGACAACTACGACGCCCACGACTTCGCCACCGGCGGCTTCCGCGTCGTGCCGAACGCCACCGCCCGCAAGGGCAGCTTCATCGGCAAGGGCGTCGTGCTGATGCCCTCCTACGTGAACATCGGCGCCTACGTCGACGAAGGCACCATGGTCGACACCTGGGCCACCGTCGGCTCCTGTGCCCAGATTGGCAAGAACGTGCACCTGTCCGGCGGCGTCGGCATCGGTGGCGTGCTGGAGCCCCTGCAGGCCAACCCGACCATCATCGGCGACAACTGCTTCATCGGCGCCCGCTCCGAAGTCGTCGAAGGCGTCATCGTGGAAGACAACTGCGTCATCTCCATGGGCGTGTATATCAGCCAGAGCACCAAGATCTACGACCGCGCCACCGGCGAAATCACCTATGGCCGCGTCCCCGCCGGCTCCGTGGTGGTCAGCGGCAACCTGCCCTCCGCCGATGGCAAGTACAGCCTGTACTGTGCAGTGATCGTCAAAAAGGTGGATGCCCAGACCCGCGCCAAGACCAGCATCAACGAATTGCTGCGCGACTGACCTTCCCCCTTCACGGGCCGCCCTCCAGGAGCGGCCCTGTTCTTTTCTCGGGCCGCCCGATGATCATCGACAAGCTCTTTGCCCTGATGGCCGAAAAGAAGGCCTCGGACATCTTCATTACCGTCGGCACCCCGATCCACATCAAGATCGACGGCAACACGCTGCCGATCAACCAGCAGTCTATGGATCCGACGATGATCCACCGCATGGCCTACGAAATGATGTCGCCCGAGCAGATCGAGCGCTTCGAGAAGTACAAGGAGATGAACCTCTCCTTCGGCCGGCGGGACATGGGCAACTTCCGCATCAACATCTTCTGGCAGCGCAACAGCATCGCCATCGTCGTCCGCTACATCCTCGGCGACATTCCGCGCCTGGATAGCCTGGGTCTCCCACCGGTGCTCTCCGAAGTGATCATGGAAAAGCGCGGGCTCGTGCTGGTGGTCGGCTCCACCGGCTCCGGCAAGTCGACGACCATCGCGTCGATGATCGACTACCGCAACGAGAACCGCTCCGGTCACATCCTGACCATCGAAGACCCGATCGAATACCTGTTCAAGCACAAGATGTCGCTGGTCAACCAGCGCGAGATCGGCAGCGATACGCTGGACTGGCAGAACGCACTGCGAAGCGCGATGCGCCAGGCTCCCGACTGCATCCTGATCGGCGAAATCCGCGACCGGGAGACCATGCAGGCTGCCCTCGCCTACGCCCAGACCGGCCACCTGTGCCTGGCTACGCTGCACGCCAACAACGCCTACCATGCGCTCAACCGCATCTTCAGCTTCTTCCCACTGGACGCCCGCACCCTGCTGTCCCTCGACCTCGCCGCGACGCTGCGCTGCATCATCTCCCAGCGCCTCGTCAGACGTCCCGACGGCGGCCGCATTCCAGCGGTAGAGATCCTGCTGCACTCCCGCCAGGTAGCCGAACTGATCGAGCGCGGCGAGATCTCGGCGATCCGCGAAGCCATGGAGCAGAGCCTGGCGCAAGGCTCCCGCACCTTCGAGCAAGATCTTTTCCGCCTCTACAAAGAGAAGTGGATCACTCTTGAAGAAGCGCTGGCCAATGCTGACTCGCCGACCAACCTGTCCTGGCTGATCAACAACGCCCAAATTGGCCCCACAACAGGCAGCGGCGACAAGAACAACAACACCCGTCCGCCCTCCACCATCGACTTCGAGCGGACCGAGCCCGACGGCTCCTCGTTCCGGGAGTTCACCCTCGAACTCAACAACGACGACTAAGAACAAGATATGAACGCCCCCCAGACCACGGACCTGCCAACCCAGGCACTAACCCGTGAACTCATCGCCCGCCCATCCGTCACGCCGCAGGACTCCGGCTGCCTCGAACTCATTGCAGCCCGCCTCGCGCCCTTAGGTTTCGTCTGCGAACGCATCGACGACGGCGGCGTCAGCAACCTGTGGGCTCGCCGCGGCACACAGAGCCCACTGGTGGTCTTTGCCGGGCATACCGACGTCGTCCCCACCGGCCCGCTGGCCGAGTGGCATTCCGATCCCTTCGTGCCCACCGAACGCGACGGCTTCCTGTACGGCCGCGGCGCCGCCGACATGAAGTCATCCCTTGCTGCCTTCGTGACCGCCATCGAGGCCTTCGTCGCCGCTCACCCCGACCACGCCGGCTCGATCGCGCTGCTGCTGACCTCCGACGAGGAAGGCGACGCCACCCATGGCACCACGCTGGTCGTCGAGACCCTCCGGGCCCGCGGCGAAACGCTCGATTTCTGCATCGTCGGCGAGCCGACGTCCGTCGACACCCTCGGTGACACCATCAAGAACGGCCGTCGCGGCAGCCTGTCCGGCAAGCTGACCGTGAAGGGCGTGCAGGGCCACATCGCCTACCCGCACCTGGCGAAGAATCCCATTCACCTGGCCGCCCCGGCCCTCGCCGAACTGGCATCCATCACCTGGGACGAAGGCAACGAGTACTTCCCGCCCACGTCCTGGCAGATGTCCAACATCAAGGCCGGCACCGGCGCCACCAACGTGATTCCCGGCGCGCTGGAAGTGCTGTTCAACTTCCGCTTCGCCACCGTGCATACCGCCGACGACCTGAAGGCCAGGGTCCATGCGATCCTCGACCGCCACGGCCTCGACTACGACCTGGCCTGGACCCTCGGCGGCAAGCCCTTCCTGACGCCCCGCGGCAGCTTGGTGACGGCCCTGTCCGGCGCTATCCGCGACACCGTCGGCCTGGAAACCGAACTGTCCACCACCGGCGGCACCTCCGACGGCCGCTTCATCGCCGACATCTGCCCGCAGGTCGTCGAATTCGGCCCGGTGAACGCCACTATCCACAAGCTCAATGAGTGCATCGCGGTGGACGCCATCGAGCCCCTGTCCGCAATCTACCGCCGCACCCTCGAAAACCTGCTGACTGCATCGGAACCGGCATGACCCACCACGACGAACACGACCACGCGCATGAACACGATCACGAGGACGAGCATGAACACGAGCACGGCCCGCTGGCCGAACTCGTCACCGTGCGCGACTGGATTCGTTACGGCGTCACCCGTTTCAACCGGGCCGGCTGCTTCTACGGCCACGGCCTGCAGGACGCCTACGACGAAGCCGTCTATCTGATCCTGCACACCCTCGCGCTGCCCCTCGACCGCCTCGACCCCTTCCTCGACGCCTGCATCCCCAGCGACGAGCGGGTAGAGATTTTCGAAGTCATCGAGAAGCGTGCGACCGAACGCCTGCCCGCCGCCTACATCACCGGCGAAGCCTGGCTCGGGGATTTCCGCTTCAAGGTGGACCAGCGTGTCATCATTCCGCGCTCCTATTTTGCCGAACTGCTGCATGACGGCTTCAGCCCGTGGATCGCCGATCCGGAAGCGGTTACCTCGGCGATGGACATGTGCACCGGCTCCGGCTGCCTGGCCATCCTGATGGCCCACGCCTTCCCCAACGCAGAGATCGTCGCGGTGGACATCTCCCAGGACGCCCTCGACGTGGCTGCCGAGAACATCGCCGCCTATGGTCTGGAGGACCGCATCAAGCTGGTACTGTCGGACGGCTTCGCGGCAGTTCCCGAACAGAAGTTCGATTTCATCCTCAGCAACCCACCCTACGTCACGCAGGAATCCATGGACAGCCTGCCGGCCGAATACCTGCACGAGCCTGGACTGGCCCTTGGCTCCGGTGAGGACGGCCTCGACCTCGTCCGCAAGCTGCTGGCCGACGCGCCCCGTTTCCTGGCTCCGCATGGCCTCCTCGCCATCGAAGTCGGCCACAACCGACACATCGTCGACGAAGCCTTCCCCAACCTCGCCCCGACCTGGGTTTCCGCCCCCGGTGGCGATGACAAGATTTTTGTCCTCGAAGCCGGTCAACTATCGTTAAAGTGATTTTCAGCGAGAAATCGGTCAACCTATTCCTGCTCCTGCCGTACTTATGATCATGTGCGGGGTTGGCCCCTTACGGCCCCAGCCCCACCCAACAGAAAGACAAACACAAGAACATAAAGGCAGGATCAAGGAGTCTCTATGGCGACCGATCGCCCGATTCTTCTCGTCGAGGACAATCCCGACGACGAGGCCCTGACGCTGAGGGCATTCAGCAAGAACAAGATCAGCAACCAGGTGGTGGTCGCCAGGGATGGGGTCGAAGCGCTGGATTACCTGTTCTGCACGGGGCTTCATGCGGCACGCGACCCGCTGCTGATGCCGGCCTTCGTGCTGCTCGACCTCAAGCTGCCGCGCATCGACGGGCTTGAAGTTCTGCGCCGCATCCGCGCGGACGAGCGCACCGCACTCCTGCCGGTGGTCGTACTGACCACTTCGAAGGAGCATCAGGACATCTCCGAGGCCTACCGCCTCGGTGCCAACAGCTACATCCGCAAACCGGTGGATTTCGAGCGCTTCCTCCAGGCCGTCGGGCAGCTTGGTTTGTACTGGCTGTCGCTCAACGAACCGTCGGAACCGACGACGCCTTAGGCGCCCGGCCCTGCACTAACCCAGCAGCGCCTCGATATCCGGCACAAGATCGGCAGGCGTTGTCGTCGGCGCGTAGCGCCTGAACGGCACACCGGCCTTGTCCACGAGAAACTTGGTGAAATTCCACTTGATCGGCTGGGTCCCGAGCACGCCGGGCAGCGTGGTGGTCAGAAAGCGGAACAGCGGATCGGCGGCTTCGCCATTCACATCCACCTTCTCGCTCAGGGGAAAGCTCACGCCGTAGTTGCGCTCGCAGAACTGCGCTATGTCCGGCGCGTTGCCGGGCTCCTGGGCGCCAAACTGGTTGCACGGAAAACCGAGCACTACCAACCCACGCCCGGCATAGGTTTCATGCAGCTGCTGCAGGCCTGCGTATTGAGGCGTGAAGCCGCAGCGGCTGGCGGTGTTGACGATCAACACCACCTTGCCGGCGAAATCCGCCAGCGAAACCGGCGCCGCGCCGTCCAGGCTCCGGAACTCGAAACTGTAGATGGTGGCCGGCGCCGCGGCAGTCACTCGGACTCCTCGATCCAGGCCTGCTGAATCGCTTCCAGCACGCGCTCGCCGCAGTGCTTGGGATCGTCATTGAACTCCGGCAAGGCCATGACCCAGCGCATCAGGTCCACGAAATTGATCCGCGTCGGATCAGTGTCGGGATGCGTGTCGGCAAGCTGGATGGCGATTTCCTGCACATCGGTCCATTTCATCAGTGCTTGCCCTCCCGCGCCATGTTGATGGAGTACTTGGGAATTTCCACCGTCAGCGGGGTTTCGCCGACGATGGCCTGGCAGGACAGGCGCGACGTCGGCTCCAGGCCCCAAGCCTTGTCCAGCAAATCCTCTTCCAGTTCCTCGGCCGGCTCCAGGCTGTTGAAGCCATCACGCACGACCACGTGGCAGGTCGTGCAGGCGCAGGACTTCTCGCAGGCATGTTCGATCTCGATGCCATTGGCGAGCAAGCTGTCGCAGATGCTCTGGCCGGGTTCGGCCTCGATGACTGCCCCTTCCGGGCAGAGTTCCACATGGGGCAGCACAATCAATGTCGTCATGGTTCTTTTCCGTCCGGATTCGTTCAGATCCGGATCTCGTCAATCTTGTGGCCCGCCAGCGCGCCACGGATGCTCTTGTCCATGCGGCGCGAGGCGAACTCGTTGGAAGCGCGGTTGAAGGCCTCCAGCTGGATCTTGATGGCGCGTGCGTCCTGGCCTTCCGCGGAGCTGCGCAAAGCCGCAATGGCAACGTCCAGCTCCGCACGCTCGGCCTCGTTGAGCAATTCGCCATCGGCCTGCAGCGCCTTCTCGGTCGCCTCGATCACGCGCTCGGCTTCGACCTGCTGCTCCTTCAGCGCACGCACTTCCATGTCGTTCTGTGCATGCTCGAAACCGGCCTTCAGCATCTCGGCGATCTCGTCGTCGGCGAGGCCGTAGGACGGCTTCACCTCGACGCGCGCCTCGACACCGGTGGTCTGTTCCCGCGCGGAGACGGACAACAGGCCGTCCGCGTCCACCTGGAAAGTCACGCGGATGCGCGCCGCACCTGCCACCATCGCCGGAATGCCGCGCAGCTCGAAGCGGGCCAGCGAGCGGCAATCGGACACCAGCTCGCGCTCGCCCTGCACCACGTGGAAGGCCATCGCACTCTGGCCGTCCTTGAAGGTTGTGAAGTCCTGCGCACGTGCGGTGGGAATCGTCGAATTACGCGGAATGATCTTCTCGACCAGCCCACCCATCGTCTCGATGCCGAGGGACAAGGGGATCACGTCGAGCAGCAGCCATTCGTCTTCCGTCGCCCGGTTGCCGGCCAGCACATTGGCCTGCATTGCGGCGCCGACAGCGACGACGGTATCCGGATCGAGGTTGGTGAGCGGGGTCTGGCCGAAGAGCTCGCCGACCGCCCGTTGCACGTGGGGCATGCGCGTCGCACCGCCGACCATCACGACACCCTTCACGTCCTCCGGCGACAGGTTGGCGTCCCGCAGGGCTTTCTTGACTGGCTTGAGGGTCTTGCTGACCAGATTGGCAGTGATCTCGGCGAAGACCTGGCGCTCGATGACCAGATCCACCTCGTCGCCGTTCTCGAGCGCCGTGCGGATCGGCACGGACTCGTCGAGGGTCAGACGCTCCTTGACCTCCCGCGCCTTCATCAGCAGGCGCCGGGAATCCCGGTCGGACGGCAGCGAGATGCCGGCGTTGTCGAGGATCCAGCAGAACAGGCGATGATCGAAGTCGTCGCCGCCCAGGGCTGCGTCGCCGCTGGTCGCCACCACCTCGAAGACCCCGCGCGACAGGCGCAAGATGGAAATATCAAAGGTGCCGCCGCCGAGGTCATAGACCGCGTAGATGCCTTCGGACGCGTTCTCGAGACCGTAGGCGATCGCCGCCGCGGTCGGCTCGTTGAGCAGGCGCAGCACGTTGAGGCCGGCCACCCGCGCCGCGTCCTTGGTCGCCTGGCGCTGGGCATCGTCGAAATAGGCCGGCACCGTGATCACCGCGCCGGTCAGATCCCCGCCGAGGCTGTGCTCGGCGCGCTGGCGCAGGTTCTTCAGGATCTCGGCGGACACCTCGACCGGGCTCTTCACGCCCTGGACGGTGCGCAGGCGCACCATGCCCTCCGCGTCCACGAAGTCGTAGGGCATCGTCTCCACGTGAGCGACGTCCTTCAGACCGCGGCCCATGAAGCGTTTCACGGACACGATGGTGTTGCGCGGGTCGATCGCCTGGGCGGTCTGGGCCGAGCGGCCGATGTCCACCGTCCCATCCGGCAGGTAACGCACGACGGACGGCAGCAGCATCTTGCCGTTCTCGTCCTGCAGGCATTGGGGCACGCCATTGCGTACGGTAGCCACCAGCGAATTGGTCGTGCCCAGATCGATGCCCACCGCCAGCCGATGCTGGTGGGGGGCGGTGGACATGCCCGGTTCGGAAATTTGCAGCAAAGCCATCAGGATTCCAGCGCCGTCAAGGCGTCATTGATTTCGTGTTGCAGCTTCTCGAGGAACTTGAGGCGGCGCACCGTATCGGCCGCGGCCTCCAGATCGCCGGCGGTGTCGAACTCCGCTTCGAGCTGCTCGACCAGCCCCTTCGTGTCACGCCGGATGCGCCGGGCAAGATCGTCCAGCACATCCTCGTCGGCCGCTTCGCGGGCTTCTTCCAGCGCCTCTCGCCACTCCATCTGCTCCATCAGGAACTCGGCGGACATGGCGGTATTGGTCTCGAAGGCCGGATCGACACCCTTCAACTCAAGCAGGTACTGGCCGCGGGCAAGCGGGCTCTTGAGGGTCCGGAAGGCCTCGTTGGCACGCGTCGCCCACTGCATGGACAGGCGCTTTTCGGCGTCCGACAGATGGGCGAAACGATCCGGATGCACCCGGCCCTGCATCTCGAGGTAAGCCTGCTCGAGACGATCCAGGTCCACGGCAAAGCGCGGCTCAAGGCCGAACAGCTCGAAGAAATCCTGCTTCATGTCGAGCATGTCAGCCCTCCCCCGCGCCTGGCAAGCAAAACGTTCCGTGAAACGGCGTCATCCTAGACCGAGAAGCTCTCGCCGCAGCCGCACTCACCCTTGACGTTCGGGTTGTTGAACTTGAAACCTTCGTTCAAGCCCTCCCGCACGAAGTCGAGCTCGGTGCCGTCCATGTAGGGCAGGCTCTTCGGATCGATCAGCACCTTCAGGCCGTGGCTTTCGAAGACGACATCTTCCGGCAGCACCTCATCGGCGAATTCCAGCTTGTAGGCCATTCCGGAACACCCCGACGTGCGCACCCCCAGACGAATGCCGACGCCCTTGCCGCGCTTGGCGATGAAGTTGCCGATGTGATTTGCAGCCTTGTCGGAGAGGGTTACTGCCATGATCGCGTTTCCTTTCAGCCGTTGTGCTTCTTCTTGTAATCCTCGACCGCCGCCTTGATGGCGTCCTCAGCCAGGATCGAGCAGTGGATCTTCACCGGCGGCAGGGCCAGTTCCTCGGCGATGGCGGTGTTCTTGATCTCCAGCGCCTGATCGAGGGTCTTGCCCTTCACCCATTCGGTGACGAGGGAACTGGAAGCAATAGCCGAGCCACAACCATAGGTCTTGAACTTGGCGTCTTCGATCACGCCGTCCTTGCCGACCTTGATCTGCAGTTTCATCACGTCGCCGCAGGCCGGCGCACCGACCATGCCGGTACCGACATCTTCGTCTTCCTTGCCGAAAGCACCGACGTTACGGGGGTTCTCGTAGTGATCCAGAACTTTTTCGCTGTATGCCATTTTCGCTCTCCTGTCAGTGCGCAGCCCACTGCACGGTGTCCAGATCGATGCCTTCCTTGAACATGTCCCACAGGGGCGACAGTTCGCGGAGCTTCCCGATCTTGTGCTGCAGCAGATCAATTGTGTAATCGATTTCCTCGACCGTCGTGAAGCGGCCGATGGTGAAACGGATGGAACTGTGGGCCAGTTCGTCGTTGCGGCCAAGGGCACGCAACACGTAGGACGGCTCCAGGCTGGCCGACGTGCAGGCCGAACCGCTGGACACGGCGATGTCCTTGATCGCCATGATCAGCGACTCACCTTCAACATAGGCGAAGCTGATGTTCAAGTTGTGCGGCACGCGGTGCGCCATATCGCCGTTCACGAAGGTCTCCTCGATGGCCGACAGGCCTTCCAGCAGACGGTCGCGCAGCGCGCCGATACGCTTGTTTTCTTCCGCCATTTCCAGGCGGGCCAGGCGGAAGGCTTCGCCCATACCGACGATCTGGTGCGTCGCCAGCGTGCCGGAGCGCAGGCCGCGCTCGTGGCCACCGCCGTGCATCTGGGCTTCCAGGCGCACGCGCGGCTTGCGGCGCACGTAGAGGGCGCCGACGCCCTTCGGGCCGTAGGTCTTGTGGGCGCTGAAGGACATCAGGTCCACCTTCAGCTTGGACAGGTCGATATCGACCTTGCCGGTGGCCTGGGCCGCATCCACGTGGAAGACGATGCCCTTGTCGCGGCAGATCTCGCCGATCTCGGCGATCGGCTGAACCACGCCGATTTCGTTATTAACGAACATCACCGACACGACAACGGTGTCCGGACGAATCGCCGCCTTCAGGACATCCAGGTCGATCAGGCCGTTTTCCTGCACGTCCAGGTAAGTCGCCTCGAAGCCCTGACGCTCCAGTTCGCGCACGGTGTCGAGAACCGCCTTGTGCTCGGTCTTGACGGTGATGATGTGCTTGCCCTTGCCGGAGTAGAAGTGCGCGGCACCCTTGATCGCCAGGTTGTTGGACTCGGTGGCGCCGGAGGTCCAGATGATCTCCTTCGGATCGGCGTTCACCAGCGCAGCAACCTCCTCGCGGGCTTCCTCGACGGCCTTTTCAGCCGTCCAGCCGAAGGCGTGGCTACGGGATGCCGGGTTGCCGAACAGCTCCGTGAGGTAGGGAATCATCTTCTCCGCCACGCGGGGATCCACCGGCGTCGTTGCCGAATAGTCGAGGTAGATCGGGAACTTGAGCATCTTCATCTTCTCCGTACTGCAAAAATTTAATCGTTCCAGTCACTTAGACCGCCATGGCGGCAAGCGTTCGGAGGTTTTCGAGGTTCTCGCGAAGCGCCCCCAGAAAACCATCCACATCCTGTTCCGTACTTCCATCGCCGAAGCTGACGCGTACCGCCGAGCGGGCCAGCCCTGCCTCGACGCCCATCGCCAGCAGCGTGTGCGAAGGCTCGAGGTTGGCGCTGGAGCACGCGGAACCGCTGGCTACCGCATACCCCGCCCGATCGAGCTTGCCGACCAGGGTCTCGCCATCCACCCCGGCCATGGCGAAAAAGCTGGTGTTCGCCAGGCGTTCGGCTTCCGCCGAAAAAATCATCGCACCCAAGGCAACCAGACCACGCTCCAGGCGTTGCTGCAGCCTGCCAAGCCGTTCCATACGGTCACGGCGCAAGGCGACGGCGCGCTCACAGGCGGCGCCGAAGCCCACGATGGCCATCACGTTCTCGGTGCCGGAACGCAGATTCCGTTCCTGGCCGCCACCGGCGATCAGCGGGGCGAGCTCGACCCGCTTGTCGACGATCAGCGCGCCCGCGCCGATCGGCCCGTAGATCTTGTGCGCCGACAGCGTAAGGCCATGCACGCCGAGCGCCCGGAAATCCACGTCGATCTTGCCCAGTGCCTGCACCGCATCACAGTGCATCCAGCCGCCGCGGGCGCGGACTTGCGCCGCCAGCACCGGCACGTCCTGAATCACGCCGGTCTCGTTATTGGCCAGCATCACCGACACCAGCTTCGGTTTGTCGGCAAGCAGACGTTGGAAATCCGACATGTCGAGGCGCCCAGCCCCATCCACGGCGATCTCTTCGCAGCGCCAGCCCGCGCGCTGCAGTTGCCGCGCCGGCTCCCGCACGCAGGGATGCTCGATGGCGCTGATCGCCACCAGCCCCGGCTTGAGGTTGGCCGCCGCGCCCTTGATGAAGAGGTTGTTGGCCTCGGAGCCGCCACTCGTGAAGAGCACCTCGGTCGGATGGGCATTGACCGCCGCCGCCACCTGGGCGCGGGCTTCGTCGATGGCCTTGCGTGCCGCGCGGCCGTATTCGTGGCGGCTAGACCCGTTGCCGAAACGCCCGCCAAACCACGGCAGCATTGCTTCCCTGACCTGCGGGTCGAGGGGCGTCGTCGCGTTGTGGTCCAGGTATGCGGGGGCGAACACGGGCCGTCCTTGTCGCTCAGGCGGTGAGTTGCAGCTTGTCGGCGGATTTGCCGGCCGCCGGCGTGCGCTCGTCGTGGAGCACGGCCACCTGGGCACACTTCTGCCGCTGCTGCTCGACGAGGCTGGCCAGCGTCACCGAATGGAGGTACTCGTACATCCGGCGATTGAGGTTGGTCCACAGCTCGTGGGTCATGCAGCGCTGCTCGTCCTGGCAGTTTTCCTTGCCGCCACAGGAGGTTGCATCCAGCGGCTCATCCACCGCCGCGATGATGTCCGCCACGGTGATGGAGGCCATGTCCCGCGCCAGCGCGTAGCCACCACCGGGCCCGCGCACGCTGCTGACCAGTTCGAAACGGCGCAGCTTGCCGAACAGTTGCTCGAGATAGGAAAGGGAGATCTTTTGGCGATCGGCGATCCCGGCCAGCGTCACCGGGCCGTCCGCGCAACGCAGCGCGAGATCGATCATTGCCGTGACAGCAAAACGACCTTTGGTTGTGAGTCTCATATCGGCTCCCGGGGGCTGGTAAAAGAATAGTTGAATATTTCGGTCAACAATACCAAACCCGACAAATTCAATCAACTATTTTCCAGCCCGCACCAGGCAGTCAGTCGACCATTTTCCCCAGGCCCTTCGGATCGAAGGCGTCCTCCGCCCTGGCCGTGCCTTCCACACAGATTCCCGCGTCGACGAGCTTCTCCACCAGCACACGGATACGCCGGTCCGTCTCGACCGCATGATCGAGCAGGCCGTGCAGCGCCTTGGAAACCGGGTCATCCAGATCCTTCGTCACGCCATAGGCAGTAAAGCCGATCTGCTCGGCCTTGGCCTCGCGCTCCCGATTGGACTTGTCATCGGCCGCGACAATGCGTGCCGGATTGCCAACCGCAGTTGCGCCGGCCGGCACCGGTTTGACGACCACCGCATTGGAACCCACCTTGGCCCCATCACCAACCTCAAAGCCACCCAGCACCTTGGCACCGGCGCCAATGACGACACCACGGCCGAGCGTCGGATGCCGCTTTGTACCGCGATAAAGCGAGGTTCCACCCAGGGTGACCCCCTGGTAGATCGTACAGCCGTCCCCTATCACGGCGGTCTCGCCGATGACGACGCCCATACCGTGGTCGATGAAGACCCGGCGACCGATGGTTGCCCCCGGATGGATCTCCACACCGGTCAGCATCCGGGCCACGTGGCTCGTAAAGCGGCCAACCCAGTAAAAACCACGCTGCCACGCCGCGTGGGCAAAACGATGCAGCCACAAGGCGTGCATGCCGGGATAGCAGGTCAGCACTTCCCACTTGGAGCGTGCGGCTGGATCGTGTTCGAGAACATTGGCCAGATCTTCACGCAGACGACGGAACATGAAAGGGAACCCCCTGGACTGAAGTGCACTGAAGCCGGCCCACCTGCAGGCCGAAAACCCGCGGCAGGCCCTGTTTATTTCCGACTATTTTAGTCTACTTCTTTTCGAAGGCGCTCAACATTCCGCGCAGAATGTTGACCTCGTCCTTTTCGAGACGAATCCGCCCGTACAGGCGGCGCAGGCGCGGCCACAAACGCTTCGAGCTTTCCGGGTTGAAGAAGCCGCTCGCGGTGATCGCCCGATCCAGATGAGCATAAAAGCCCTCGATCTGCTCATGGGTCGCCGGTTCGAACTCGGTTGCAGGCGCCCGCCCCGGGTCGATTGCGGCCATCCGCAGTTCGTAACACAGCAACTGCACGGCCGCGCCCAGATTAAGGGACGAATAGGTTTCACTAACCGGGACCTTCACCGGCATGTGGCACAAGGCGACGTCCTCGTTGGACAGCCCCTTGGTCTCGTTGCCGAAGACCAGCGCCACGTCACCACTACCTGCCAGCTGGATCACGTCCGCCGCAGCCTCCCGCGCCCACTTCATCGGCACGGCAAGCTCACGCCGGCGCGCGGTGAGCGCCGCCGCGAAGACTGTGCCTTCCAGTGCCTCCGCCAGCGTCTCCACGACACGGGCGGATTCGAGGATGTCGTCGGCCCCCGCCGCACGGGCAGTGGCAACCGGATCCGGAAAAGACTGGGGACTGACCAGCACCAGCTGCGACAGACCCATGGTTTTCATGGCCCGGGCGGCGGCACCAATATTGCCGGGGTGACTGGTGCGGGTGAGGACAACACGCACGCGCTCAAGCGCGCCATCGTTGTTCATATTAAAATAAGCGGTTTTCCGAATTAGAGTCGACCGGTGGGCATCCGATGCCCGTACCGGCAAAGCTCGCCAGACACCATGCATCCCACACTGAACATTGCCATCAAGGCCGCGCGCCGCGCAGCCACCGTCATCAACCGGGCGTCCCTCGATGTGGACCTGCTCCGTGTCGAGGTCAAGAGCCCCAACGATTTTGTGACGGAAGTGGATCGCGCCGCAGAAGAAGCCATCATCCAGGTTCTCCGCGAGGCCTATCCGAGCCACAGTATTCTAGCAGAAGAGTCCGGCGAGACCGGCCCGGAGGCGGAAACCGAATACCAGTGGATCATCGACCCCCTCGATGGCACCACCAACTTCATCCACGGCTTCCCCCAGTACGCGATCTCCATCGCGCTGGCCCGCAAGGGTGTCGTCGAACAGGCGGTCGTCTTCGACCCCAACCGCAATGAGCTGTTCACCGCCTCCAAGGGCGCAGGCGCCTTCCTGAACGACCGTCGCATCCGCGTCTCCAAGCGAGTCAAGCTGCAGGACGCGCTGCTCGGCACCGGCTTCCCCTATCGCCAGTTCACGCACGCCGACACCTACCTGGCGATCTTCAAGGAACTCACGCAGAAGACCGCCGGCCTGCGCCGCCCAGGCGCCGCGGCTCTTGACCTGGCCTACGTCGCCGCCGGCCGCCTCGACGGCTTCTGGGAATTCGGCCTGTCGCCGTGGGACACGGCCGCCGGCAGCCTGCTCATCAGCGAGGCGGGCGGCCTGATCAGCGATCTATCCGGTGAAGCCGACTACCTCAACACCGGCAACGTAGTCGCCGGCACACCGAAGATCTTCCCGGCCCTGCTGCAGATCATCCAGGGCCACTGCGGCGACAAGCTCAGCGCCTGAAACCCCTTGATGAAGCTTGCGCTCCTTCTCCGCACGCTATGCCTGGGCATTCTGCTGGCGTACAGCCCGGCATGGGCCGCCAGCAAGATCCTGGTGTGGGGTGACAGTCTTTCCGCAGGTTACGGCCTGCGGCCGCAGGAAGCCTGGCCGGTGCTGCTCGGGCAGAAGATCGGCACGGCCAAGCTGCCTTACGAAGTAGTAAATGGCAGCATCAGCGGCGAAACCACGGCAGGCGGCCTCAGCCGTCTGCCGGCGGCCCTGCAGGCCCACAAGCCCGCCATCGTGATCATCGAGCTCGGAGCCAACGACGGGCTGCGCGGCCTGCCAGTGAAGGCCATGAGCGCCAACCTGCAGGGCATGATCGACGCCAGCCACCAGGCTGGCGCCAAGATCCTGCTGATCGGCATGCGCATGCCGCCCAATTACGGGCCGAGCTACACCAGCGCCTTTGAAAGAACCTATCGGGACCTGGCCAAGACCAACCGGACCCGCCTCGTTCCTTTCCTGATGCAGGGCTTTGCCGACCGCCCGGACCACTTCCAGCAGGACGGCATCCATCCAATTGCCGCCGCCCAGCCGCTGATCGTCGACACAGTCTGGCAGGAACTCCGCCCCCTCCTCCGCTAAGGCGTCAACGCCGCCACCGGCAAGCGTAGCGAAGGCGCATGCCCCTTCACTGCGCAGATCCGCTGAATGACAGCCGGCTTCGGCTCGCTCACCTCGCCCTGCTCGTATGCGAGAACAGTGCACGAACCCGAAACGCGCTCGAAGAGTTCATGGGAGCGCAGCAGGAAATCAGGATTGCTTGGCTTGCCGAAGCGCTCATTGCCGACCATGAAGGTCTCGTAGATCAGCACCCCGCCATGGGCGAGCGCGGTCAGCAACAAGGGCAGGCGCGGCCGAAAGAGATAATTGGTGACCACAATCGCATCAAACTGGCGCCCCTCGTACGGCCAAGGCCCCTCCTCCAGATCGACACCCCGCGTGACGACATGAGGCACCGCCGCCAGCAGCTCCAGGGCCACCGCATCCCGATCCACCGCCTCGACCCGGAATCCCCGCCCTGCCAGCCAGCGCGCGTGACGGCCGCTGCCACAGGCAAGATCGAGAACCTCTCCCCCCGAAGCAATCAAAGGTGCAAAACGCGTCACCCACGGTGACGGCGTCAATACAGACATCTGATGACGCATCATTTTCCAGACTCCAAGCCGACACGCGATCTGCGGCCCGCACTCACCAAGCAGTTATCAAGCACTCAGGACAGCGCACTCCCGCCAACGCCAACCTCCTGCACCCGATTCTAAGCCGCCGGTCACCCTTGTCCGCAAGGCCCCGCAATTTGCGCTACCCAAAATGAAGAGGGGCGCTTTCGCGCCCCTCTTCCCATCACAAGTCAGTCCGCGTTATTACTGCGGAGCCTGCTCGTTCAGGAGTGCCTTCATGGACAGGCGCACGCGGCCCTTTTCGTCGGTCTCGAGCACCTTCACGCGGACGACCTGACCTTCCTTGAGGTAGTCGGACACGGCATTGACGCGCTCGTTGGCGATCTGGGAAACGTGCAGCAGACCATCACGGCCCGGCAGGATGTTGATGATCGCGCCGAAATCGAGGATACGGACCACCGGACCTTCGTAGACCTTGCCCACTTCGACTTCGGCAGTGATCTCTTCGATGCGCTTCTTGGCCTCCTGAGCGCCTTCGGCACTGACGGAGGAGATCGTCACATTGCCATCGTCGGTGATCTCGATGATGGTGCCGGTCTCTTCCTGCAGGCCACGAATCACCGCACCGCCCTTACCGATCACGTCACGGATCTTCTCGGGGTTGATCTTCAGCGTGATCATGCGCGGCGCGAAGGTGGACACCTCGTCACGGGCTTCGCCCAGCGAGGTCTTCATCAGGCCGAGGATGTGCATGCGGCCTTCCTTGGCCTGCGCCAGCGCGACCTGCATGATTTCCTTGGTGATGCCGAGGATCTTGATGTCCATCTGCAGCGCGGTCACGCCCTTCTCGGTACCAGCAACCTTGAAGTCCATGTCGCCGAGGTGATCTTCGTCACCCAGGATGTCGGTGAGCACGGCGAAACGGCCACCGTCCTTGATCAGACCCATGGCGATGCCGGCCACCGGCGCGGTCAGCGGCACACCTGCGTCCATCATGGCCAGGGAGCCACCGCAGACGGACGCCATGGAGCTGGAGCCGTTGGATTCGGTGATTTCGGACACCACGCGAACGGTGTAGCTGAACTCTTCCTTGCCCGGCAGCACCGCAGCGAGAGCACGCTTGGCCAGACGGCCGTGGCCGATCTCGCGACGCTTCGGGGAGCCGAAACGACCACACTCACCGGTGGAGAACGGCGGGAAGTTGTAGTGCAGCATGAAGCGCTCGCGGTACTCGCCGGCGACCGCATCGATGATCTGCTCGTCGCGACCAGTGCCGAGGGTGGTGACCACCAGCGCCTGGGTTTCGCCACGGGTGAACAGCGCGGAGCCGTGGGTACGCGGCAGCACGCCGACGCGGATGTCGATCGGACGCACGGTACGGGTGTCGCGACCGTCGATACGCGGCTCGCCGCTGAGGATACGGCCACGGACGACCTTGGCTTCCAGGTCGAAGATGATGTTGTTGACGGTGTTCGCGTCGAACTCCACGCCTTCGGCGGTCAGCGCGGCGTGCACTTCGGTACCGATGGCGGACAGCTGCGCCGAACGAGCCTGCTTCGCGGTGATGCGGAAGGCTTCCTCGATCTTGGCACCGGCGATCTCGGTCACACGGGCGATCAGCGCCTCGTTCTTGGCGGGCGCCTGCCAGTCCCATTCGGGCTTGCCAGCCACATCGACCAGTTCGTTGATCGCGTTGATGGCAGCCTGCATCTGGGTATGGCCGAACACCACGCCACCCAGCATCACGTCTTCCGGCAGCTCCAGGGCTTCGGATTCAACCATCAGCACGGCGCTCTCGGTACCGGCAACCACCAGATTCATCTGGCTGGTTTCCAGCTGGGAAGCGGTCGGATTGAGAATGTACTCGCCGTTCAGGTAGCCGACGCGACAGGCGCCAATCGGGCCCGCGAACGGGATGCCGGCGATCGCCAGCGCCGCGGAGGCGGCGATCATCGCCGGGATGTCCGCATCCACTTCGGGGTTCAGGGACACGACCTGAGCGATGACCTGCACTTCGTTGTAGAAGCCATCCGGGAAGAGCGGACGGATCGGACGGTCGATCAGACGGGAGGTCAGCGTCTCCTTCTCGGTCGGACGGCCTTCACGCTTGAAGAAGCCACCGGGGATGCGGCCCGCGGAATAGAACTTCTCGACGTAGTCGACGGTAAGGGGGAAGAAATCCTGGCCCGGCTTAGCGTTCTTGGCAGCCACTACGGTCGCCAGCACGACGGTGTCGTCCATATTGGCGAGAACCGCGCCGTGGGCCTGACGGGCGATCTCGCCGGTCTCCAGGGTCACGGTATGGGAGCCGTAGGTGAAACTCTTCTTGATTGCGGTAGGCAAAGGAGGTCCTTTCATTCAATCGGCAGGCGGCAAACCACAACCGCACAGATAGCCGAGGTCAAGCGCCGTTCTCTCTGGCGCACAGATGTGACAAAGCCGGCGAAGCCACTCGGACTTACACCGGCTGTGCCCATGATCAAACCCGCGCAAAATGCGCAAGGAATGTCACGTTCAGTAACGAAGCTACGTCTATCCGCTTACTTGCGCAGACCAAGGCGGGCGATCAGCTCACGATAGCTGTCGACGTTCTTGCGCTTCAGGTAGTCGAGGAGCTTGCGACGCTGGCTCACCATCATCAGCAGGCCGCGACGGGAATGGTGGTCCTTGACGTTAACCTTGAAGTGGCCGGTCAGATCGTTGATGCGGGCGGTAAGCAGAGCGACTTGCACTTCCGGAGAACCGGTGTCGCCCTTGGCGCGTGCGTAGTCGCCAACGATTTGCGCTTTTTGTTCAGTGGAGATTGCCATTGTTTAACTCGGTTAGTTTTAGCCTTGCGAAGCGCGCGATTATATCGAACGCCAGCGGGATTACTCAAGAAATTTCATTGGGTGCCTGTTGACATCAGACGGGTTGGCACCAACACACCGCCTTCGGTGAGCGTTCCCACACCGAGAAAACGCTCGTCGTGATAAACACGCAACAACACACCTGCCGTGCCCTCTTCCACCGTGACCGACTGGCCGTGGGTGAAGCTGCGCATGCGGACCTCATCCAGGAGCTGGACCCCCATGTGCGACAACAGCGCATCGACCGGCGCTAGACAGGCATCCCGCTCTTCCAGCGAGAGCGCCTCGAAGTCGGCCAGCGGCGTCGTCACATCCAGCGCAAAGGGGCCGATATGCGTGCGGCGCAACGCCGTCAAATGCGCACCACAGCCCAGCAAGGCACCCAGATCGGAAGCCAGCGTGCGCACATAGGTTCCCTTGCTGCACGCCACCCGGATGCGCAGGCTATCGCCATCACGCCCCAGGCACTCGAAGCGATGGATCGTCACCCGGCGGGGTTCGCGCGGGATCTCGATGCCGGCCCGCGCATACTCGTACAAGGCCTTGCCATGGTGCTTGAGCGCCGAATACATCGGCGGCACCTGCTCGATCTCACCCCGCAGGCGCGCCATCGCCGCTTCGACCTCGGCATCGGACGCACGAACCTCCGCGCGGGCGAGCACCTCACCCTCCGCGTCGGCCGTCGTGGTGGTGACGCCAAGCAACACCGTCGCATCGTAGCCCTTGTCGGCGTCGAGCAGGGTCTGGGAAAACTTGGTCGCTTCGCCGAAGGTCAGCGGCAACAGGCCACTTGCCATCGGATCAAGCGTGCCCGTATGGCCGGCCTTGGCCGCGTTCAACAGACGTCGGGCCTTCTGCAGCGCATGGTTGGACGTCAAGCCTACTGGCTTGTCGAGAAACAATACGCCGTCGACGACACGCCGCTGGATGCGGCGCTGGGGAGCTTTAGTCAAACAGGAAATTCCAGAAAAAGCGGCAGCGCGGTGAGCGCTGCCGGCTGTATCAGGCCGCAGTGTCGGGCTTGCCGTCCTCTTCCGGCTCGTCACCTTCATCGGCGGCGAACTGGCGATCGGTCTCGACAGCCTTGTCGATCAAGGCCGAAATCCGGTTGCCGGTTTCGACGGAAGGATCGTAATGGAAGTGCAGCTCGGGCAGCGTATGGATACGCACCCGGCGCCCCAGCTCGCGACGCAGGAAGCTGCTGGCACGACGCAGCCCCTTCAGGATTTCTTCGAGCCCTTCCTGCCCCTTCATCGAGGTGAAGAACACCTTGGCGTGGGCATAGTCAGGGGTGATCTCCACGTCGGTCAGCGTAATGAAACCGACGCGGGGATCCTTCACTTCCAGGCGGATCAGCTCGGCCAGTTCGCGGCGGATCTGCTCCGCCACGCGCTGACCACGGGAAAACTCCTTCGGCATGGCTTACAGCGTCCGGGCGATTTCCTGGATCTCGAAGATCTCGAGCTGGTCGCCTTCTTGAAGATCGTTGAAATTGCGAACCTGCAGGCCGCACTCGTAGCCAAACTTGACTTCCTTGACGTCGTCCTTGAAGCGCTTGAGCGACTCAAGTTCGCCGCTGTGGATGACCACGTGGTTGCGCAGCACACGAACCAGTGAGTTGCGCTTGACCAGGCCTTCCAGCACGTAACAACCGGCGATGGTGCCGACCTTGGAGATCGTGAAGACCTGACGGACTTCAACCATACCCAGGACCTGCTCGCGCTTTTCGGGCGCCAGCATGCCGGACAGCGCGCTCTTCACCTCATCAACGGCGTCGTAGATGATGTTGTAGTAGCGCAGATCAACACCGAAAGTCTCGGCCAGCTTGCGGGCGTTGGCATCGGCACGGATATTGAAGCCGATGATGACCGCGCCGGAAGCCTGAGCCAGGTTGACGTCGGATTCGCTGATCGCGCCGACACCACCGTGGATGACCTGCACGCGAACCTCGTCGGTGGACAGCTTGACCAGCGAGTGGGCCAGCGCCTCCTGGGAGCCCTGCACGTCGGCCTTGATGATCAACGGCAGGGTCTTCACCTCGCCCTCGCCCATCTGCTCGAACATGCTCTCCAGCTTGGCGGCCTGCTGCTTGGCCAGCTTCACATCGCGGAACTTGCCTTGGCGGAACAGGGCGATTTCACGCGCCTTGCGCTCGTCGGCCAGCGCCACGACCTCGTCACCTGCGCCCGGAACCTCGGACAAGCCAAGAATCTCGACCGGGATGGACGGGCCGGCTTCTTCGATGGGCTTGCCGTTTTCATCGAGCATGGCACGGACGCGACCGAAGGTAGCGCCAGCCAGCAGAACATCACCACGACGCAGGGTGCCGGACTGGACCAGCAGCGTGGCCACCGGGCCACGGCCCTTGTCGAGGCGGGCTTCGATGATCAGACCCTTGGCCATGGACTCCTGCGGAGCCGTCAGCTCGAGCACTTCGGCCTGCAGCAGGATGGCTTCAAGCAGGTCGTCGATACCCTGGCCGGTCTTGGCCGAGACTTCGACGAACATGGTGTCGCCGCCGTAGGCTTCCGGCACCACGCCTTCCGCAATCAGCTCCTGGCGCACGCGCTCGGGGTTGGCGCCCGGCTTGTCGATCTTGTTGACCGCCACGATCAGCGGCACTTCCGCCGCCTTCGCGTGGTGGATGGCTTCCTTGGTCTGCGGCATCACGCCGTCGTCCGCCGCCACCACCAGCACCACCAAGTCAGTGGCCTTGGCACCACGGGCACGCATTGCCGTAAAGGCCTCGTGACCCGGGGTATCCAGGAAGGTCACCATGCCACGCTCGGTTTCCACGTGGTAGGCGCCGATGTGCTGGGTAATGCCGCCAGCTTCGCCAGCAGCCACCTTGGCACGACGAATGTAGTCGAGCAGCGACGTCTTGCCGTGGTCGACGTGGCCCATCACGGTCACCACCGGAGCGCGCGGCTCCAGCGCGAAGTCCTTGTGCTCGGCGTTTTCCTCGAGGAAGGCGTCCGGATCGTCCAGCTTGGCCGCCATCGCCTTGTGGCCCATTTCCTCGACGATGATCATCGCCGTGTCCTGATCCAGCACCTGATTGATGGTGACCATGGTGCCCATCTTCATCAGGGCCTTGATGACCTCGGTGGCCTTGATCGCCATCTTGTGGGCGAGGTCCGCAACGGAGATCGTCTCCGGCACATGCACTTCGCGCACAATGGGTTCGGTCGGGGCAACGAAGCTCTGGGTATCCTGCTGACGGCCACCATTGCGACCGCCACTACGGCCGCCACCACGCCAGCCACCAGCACCACCCGTGGTATCGCCACGGGTCTTGATGCCTGCGCCACGACGCTTGGAGTCGCCTGCAGCCTCCTTGGCGACCACTTTCTTGCCGTCCTTGCTGCGCGGCGCACCCTTGTCGTCCGCCTTGGCGGGCTTGTGCAGCGTGCCGGACTTGGTTGCGGCTTCACCTTCAGCCTTGGCCTTTTCGGCTGCTGCCTGACGCTGCTTCTCTTCTTCGGCCCGCTGCAGCATCGCAGCGCGAGCGCGCGCTTCGCGCTCCTGCTTTTCCTTCAGATCGGCCGCCTGACGGGCTGCCAGTTCAGCGCTACGCTGCGCTTCGCGCTCGCGGGACGCCTTCTCTTCGGCAGACAGGATCGAGCCGACCACGACACGGCGCACCGGACGCTGCTGCGGCGGCGGCGTAACCTCCTTCGCAGGCGCAGCAGCAACAGGTTCAGGGGGGGCCGGTTCGGGCGTCGGCACGACGGCCTCGACCACGGGAGCGGGCGCCACCACCTCGACGACGGGCTCGGGCACGGGGACCGGCTCGGGTTCAGGTTCAGGTTCAGGTTCCGGAGCCACCTCAACGACAGGCTCGGGTTCCGGCTCAGGAGCAGGAGCCGCCACGACCTCTACCTCCACCGATGCCGGCTCCGCCACCATCTCAAGCTCAGGGACGACAATATCCGCCTCCGCCGACTCTGCCATGGCTGCAGCCGCCGCAGTCTCAGGCACCAGTGTCTCGTCGCGCTTAACGAAGACGCGCTTCTTGCGTACTTCGACCTGCACGGTGCGCGCACGCCCCGTGGAGTCGGTCGCCTTGATCTCGCTGGTCTGCTTGCGGGTCAGGGTGATCTTCGCCTTGGACGCGGAGTCGCCGTGGGCCCGGCGGAGAAAGTCGAGAAGACGATTCTTGTCCTGCTCGGAGAGCAGATCGGTTTCCTTCGCCTTGTCTACGCCAGCCTTCTGCAACTGCTCGAGCAACACGGAGGCCGGCATCTTGAGTTCGCCGGCAAATTGTGTAACGGTTGTCTGTCCCATCTTGATGAACCTCCGGGTATTACTCGAACCAGTGCGCGCGCGCCTTGGTAATCAGATTCTTCGCCCGCTCTTCGTCCAGCCCCGACATTTCCATCAGTTCATCCACTGCCAGATCGGCCAACTCATCACGGGTATGCACACCGCCCTGGGCCAGCTTGGCTGCCAGGGGTTTATCCATCCCCTCCAGCCCCAGCATGTCCTCAGCGACGGACTCCAACTGCTCTTCGGTCACGATGGCCTCGGTCAGGAGCACGTTACGCGCACGATTGCGCAGCTCATTGACCGTGTCCTCGTCGAACGACTCGATTTCCAGCATCTCGGCCAGCGGCACGTAAGCAATTTCCTCGAGGGACGAGAAACCCTCGTCGATCAGGATGTCAGCCACCTCTTCGTCCACATCCAGCTTGGAAATGAACAACTGGCGAACCGTGCTGTGCTCGGCCTCGGACTTCCGCTCGGATTCGGCTTCGGTCATCAGATTGATGGTCCAGCCGGTCAGCTCGGAAGCCAGCTTCACGTTCTGGCCATTGCGCCCGATGGCGATGGCCAAGTTGTTTTCATCGACGACCACATCCATCGCATGGGCTTCCTCATCCACGACGATGGAAGACACTTCCGCGGGTTGTAGTGCGCCGATCACGAACTGGGCAGCCTCCGGCGACCACAGCACGATATCGATATTCTCGCCGCCGATCTCGTTACGGACCGCCGTCACGCGCGAACCGCGCAGACCGACACAGGTACCGATCGGATCGATGCGGGGATCGTTGGACTTTACGCCGATCTTGGCGCGCAGGCCGGGGTCACGGGCACAAGCCTTGATCTCGAGCAAACCGTCGTCGATCTCCGGCACTTCGAGTTCGAACAGCCTGATCACGAATTCGGGCGCAGTGCGCGACAGAATCAGTTGCGGGCCGCGGGCACCACGATCGATGCGCAGCAGATAAGCCTTGACTCGGTCCCCGACGCGCAGGTTTTCCTTCGGGATCATCTGGTCGCGGGGCAGCACAGCCTCCAGACGACCGACCTCGATGATCGCATTGCCACGCTCCATGCGCTTGATGGCGCCGGAGATGATGAATTCCTTGCGCTCGAGAAAGTCGCTGAGGATCTGCTCACGCTCAGCGTCGCGCACCTTCTGCAGAATGACCTGCTTGGCAGCCTGCGCACCGATACGGCCGAAGTCGATGGGCTCCAGCGCCTCTTCCACAAAATCGCCAACCTGGATGTCCGGGTATTCTTCACGGGCGTCGATCAGCCCCATCTGGGCTTCGTCATTGTCCACCTCTTCGTCGGGCAACACCTGCCAGCGACGGAAAGACTCGTAATCGCCGGTTTCCCGGTCGATGGACACACGCACGTCGGCTTCGTCGTGAATACGCTTCTTGGTCGCCTGAGCGAGCGCGGATTCCAGCGCAGAGAAAACGATTTCCTTCGAAACGTTCTTCTCGCGGGCCAGCGCATCAACCAACAGCAAAATTTCGCGGCTCATACCTGCTAACCTCCAAATCCCTCAAAACCTGGGTACCAGGCGGGCCTTTTCAATTTCTTCAAACGGGATCTCCATCAACCCCTTTTCCGTTTCGATGACGACGACGCCATCCTTCAGACCTTGCAACACACCGGCGAAATTGCGCTGATTGGCGATCGGCATGCTCAACCGTAGCTGCACATCCTGTCCGGCAAAACGTTCAAAATCGGCGGGCTTCTTGAGAGCCCGATCCAACCCGGGGGAGGAGACTTCGAGACGGTCGTAATCGACGTTCTCGACCTCAAAGATCCGGGTCAGCTGATTGCTCACAGTGGCGCAATCGTCCACCGTGATACCGTTCGGCGAATCGATGAACACCCGCATCAGGCGCCCACGGGGCGAGGTTTCGAAGTCGACCAGCTCATAGCCAAGGCCTTCCGCGGTCTGTTCGATAAGTTTCAGCAACTCCATTTCCTAGCCCACAAATGAAAAATGGGCGAAACGCCCATCCCTGTTTAAATTCGACCGGATGTCGGTTCTTTCGAACCGGTAAAACGAAAAGATTATACCAGCCCGCCGAAGCGGGCGCAATTTCAACCCTTCGTCAACGGGGAGATGCCGTCTGGCGACGGGGCTGACGAGCTGACCGCCGCCCCTTGTCGCCAGCATCGACAGGCTTCGGCAACCCGGCCAGCGCACAGACATCCTCCACCGACATGTCCTCCCACATGCCGCGCTTGAGGCGTGACGGTAGCAGCACCGGCCCGTAACGAACGCGCATCAGGCGGCTGACAGTCAGGCCGAGGGCTTCGAACATCCGCCGCACTTCACGGTTGCGGCCTTCGGACAGGGTCACCCGGTACCAACGGTTGGCGCCCTCACCACCGGCATCCAGCAGCGTATTGAACTTGGCCGGACCATCCTCAAGCTCGATCCCTTGCAACAGCGCGTTGCGCTGCGCCTCGTCGAGCTCACCGAGAATACGCACTGCGTACTCCCGATCCAGTTCGTAGCGGGGATGCATCAGCTTGTTGGCGAGATCGCCGTCGTTCACGAAGAGCAACAGGCCGGAAGTATTGAAGTCCAGCCGGCCGACCGCGATCCAGCGGCCCTTGCGCAGCACCGGCAGGTGGTCGAACACCGTCGGGCGACCTTCAGGATCGTCCCGGGAAACGATCTCTCCTTCGGGCTTGTGATACAGCACCACTCGCGGGATCCGCGGCGCAAAGCGCAGCGGCATCAGCTTGCCGTTGATGCGCACCCGATCCCCGGGCCCCACCTTCTGCCCCACGTCGGCAGGTTCGCCGTTCACGGAGATACGGCCGGCCACGATCCACTCCTCGATCTCGCGACGGGAGCCGATTCCGGCCGCAGCCAGCACCTTGTGCAACCGCTGGGGCTCGGTGTAAGTGGTTTCCTGGGGCTTGCGCCGGTGTTCGCCCTCAGCGGGCGGCAGCAACTCGTTGCTGGCCAACGGATAGGCAACATCCGAAGCCCCAGGCGCACTGCGGCGCCCCCGCCAGTTGCCGCGGCCACCACCCAAGTCGCTCACGCCAATGGCCGAGGCGTTGCTCTTCGGCTGACGCCCGCCGTCCTGGTCATACTCGGACCGCCCGCGGCGCACAGCTTCGCCCGCAGACTGCCCGCGCCCGCGACGGCCGCCCGTAGGGCCCCCGTCCGCCATTCCACCCGGGCGACCGCCCGCGGCTGCCGGCTTGCCGGTCTTGGGCCTAAACGGCCGATTCTTCGGTTTTTGGGAGGTCGACAAGATCCATGATCCTTTCGATTTCAGTCAACGGAGGCAACTCGGTCAGACTGCGCAAACCGAGGTCCTCCAGGAATTTTCTCGTCGTGGCGTACAGGCCGGGCCGCCCTGGCGTATCCCGGTACCCCACCACGTCTACCCATCCTCGGGATTCGAGGGTCTTCAATACACTGCTCGACACCATCACGCCGCGGACATCCTCAATATCGCCGCGGGTCACCGGCTGCCGGTAGGCGATGATCGCCAGGGTTTCCAGCACCGCCCGCGAATACTTGGGCGGGCGCTCCTGCTTTAGCCTGTCGAGATACACCTGATATTCCAGGCGAGTCTGGAAGCGCCAGCCACCGGCCGTCTGAACGAGTTCAACGCCCCTCCCCTGCCAATCCGCAGTCAGTTCAGCCAGCAGGCGGCGAATCGTATCCGCCCCCGGATCAGGCTCAAACAACTGCCTCAACTCACTCACCCGCAACGGCGACGTTGCTGCCAGCAAGGCTGCTTCGAGCACCAGCTTGAATTGCTCAGGCGTCTGCACGCTCACTATAGGCACGCCTCACGTAGATCGGCGCAAAGGCCTCGTTCTGAGTCACCACAACCAGGCGCTCCTTCACCAACTCAAGGGTAGCCAAAAAACTGACCACCAAGCCGGCAACGCCCAGCTCGGGATCGAACAGGGATTCAAATACTACAAATGCGTCGCCCTGCAACTTGCGCAGGATCAAGGTCATGTGCTCGCGCACCGACAGTTCTTCACGCTGGATCGTGTGGTTCCGCCGCAGACGACTCTGCCTGGCGATCTTGAGCCAGGCCAGTTGCAGATCGTGCAGGCTCACTTCCGGCAAACGCTCGACAACCTTCTCAGCCACGAAGACGCCAACCCATTCGAAATCCCGCTCAACCCGCGGCATGGCATCCAGCCGCACGGCCGCCATCTTGATCTGCTCATATTCCATCAACCGGCGCACCAACTCCGCCCGCGGATCGAGCTCCTCCGCCTCGTCGGCTCGCGGCGGCCGCGGCAGCAGCATACGCGACTTGATCTCCAGCAGCGTCGCCGCCATCAGCAGGTAATCCGCCGCCAGCTCCAGGTTGTGCTGGCGCATGGCCTCCACGTATTCGAGGTACTGCGCCGTGAGCGGCACCATCGGAATGTCGAGGACGTTGATGTTGGCCTTGCGGATCAGGTAGAGCAGCAGGTCGAGCGGCCCCTCGAACGCTTCGAGAATGACCTCCAGCGCGTCGGGCGGAATGTATAGGTCCTTGGGCAGGGCGAAGATCGGCTGACCATACATCCGACCTATCACCCCCTCCAAGGGTTCGACAGCGGGCGCCGGATCCAGCGGAGCGGTCAGCCCCCCGTCCATGCCGTGCACCTTAGCATGCCGGGAACACCACCCCCAAGCCGGCCTTCATTCCGCATCCGCAGCACCGTCAGCTATAACTCAAACCCATCGAGTCACGCACTTCACGCATGGTCTCTTGGGCCAGCTTGCGGGCCTTGTCGCAACCGTCGGCAACGATGCTGCGCACCAGCGACGGATCGTCCAGATACGGCTGGGCACGCTCGCGCATTACGTCCTGCTCCCTCAGCACCGCATCGATGACCGGCTGTTTACACTCGATGCAGCCGATGCCGGCGCTCGTACACCCTTGAGTCACCCAGTTGCGGGTCGTCTCGTCGGAATAGATGACATGGAACTGCCACACTGGGCACTTCTCCGGATTGCCGGGATCAGTGCGCCGGACACGGGCTGGATCGGTCTGCATCGTGCGAATCTTTTTCGAGACGGTCTCCGCCTCTTCACGCAGGAAGATCGTGTTGCCGTAGGACTTGGACATCTTCTGGCCGTCCAGCCCAGGCATGCGCGAAGCCTCGGTGAGCAGCGCATCGGGTTCGACGAGGATCACCTTGCCGCTGCCTTCCAGGTAACCATACAGACGCTCCCGGTCGCCCAACGACAGGTTCTGGGTTTCCTCCAGCAAAGCCTTGCCGAGGGCCAGCCCCTCCTCGTCGCCGTTCTGCTGGAAACGCGTACGGAATTCCTCGTACAACTTGGCACGCTTGGAACCCAGCTTCTTGACAGCCTCCTTGGCCTTCTCCTCGAAGCCGGGCTCACGACCATACATGTGGTTGAAGCGCCGGGCCAGCTCGCGCGTGAATTCCACGTGGGGCAGCTGATCCTCGCCAACCGGTACCTTGTCGGCGCGGTAGATCAGGATGTCGGCGCTCATCAGCAGCGGGTAGCCGAGGAAGCCGTAGGTGGACAGGTCCTTGTGCACCAGCTTTTCCTGCTGGTCCTTGTAGGTCGGCACCCGCTCCAGCCAGCCCAGCGGCGTCATCATCGACATCAGCAGATGCAGTTCGGCATGCTCGGGCACGCGGGACTGGATGAAGATCGTCGCCTGGGACGGATCGACCCCTGCCGCCAGCCAATCGACGATCATATCCCACACGCTGTTTTCGATACCGCGGGGGTTGTCATAGTCGGTGGTCAGCGCATGCCAGTCGGCCGCGAAGAACAGGCAGGGATATTCCGCCTGCAGCTTGACCCAGTTTTTCAGCACACCGTGGTAGTGGCCGAGGTGGAGCCGCCCGGTGGGGCGCATGCCGGAGAGGACGCGTTCAGCGAACATGGGATGTCAGAGTCCAAAAACGATTGCGATGGCAAAACGGAACAAGGCCACCAGCGGTCCGAGAATGTCGCCCAGAATGCCGGTGAACAGCAACAACAGCAGGATCGGAAAACCATAGGGCTCGATCTGCGCAAACTTGTAGGCCTGCCGCGCGGGCAGCAGGCTCACGACAATACGGCCACCGTCGAGGGGCGGCAGCGGCACGAGGTTCAGGAACATCAGCACCGCGTTGATCTGGATGCCGGCATCGGCCATCTTCGCCATCGGCAACGCATACATGTTGTCCGGCGATGCCGCTGCGAGCCGGAACAGCAGCGCCCAGCCGATGGCCATCACCAGGTTGGCAAGCGGCCCGGCCGCCGCGACCCACAGCATGTCCGCCTTCGGATTGCGCAACCGGCCGAAATTGACCGGCACCGGCCTGGCCCAGCCGAACAATATGGGCGAGCCGCCCACTAGCGCACTCGCCGCAACGATCAGCCCGGGCACCAGCACCGTGCCCACCGGATCGATGTGACGCAGTGGATTGAGGCTGATCCGCCCGGCCTGCTCTGCCGTCGTGTCGCCAAAATGACGTGCCGCGTAGCCATGAGCGGCCTCGTGCAACGTGATGGCGAAGAGAACGGGCAAGGCCCAGATGGTCAGGGTGGTGATCAGTTCTTGCATGGCAGGCGCTACCGAAGGCCGGCGATTCTAACAGAGCCGCAGGCCATCCCCCCTTCCGCGCTCGCGATACGGTCGAACGGCGCGCCCTGCAAGCCGCTCACAGACCGAAGGGCTCGAGACTGCCCCGCCCTTCGCGCACCAGCTCGGGCACACCGCTAGTGAGGTCGATGACCGTCGTCGCCTCCCCGCGACAGGCACCCGCCTCGATGACCAGATCGACATCCTTCTCGAGCCGATCACGGATCTCCTCGGCGTCGGTCAGCGGATGCTCCTCGTCCGGCAGCAACAACGTCGAACTCAACATCGGCTCACCCAGTTCGGCCAGCAGCGCCGACACCACCGGATGATCCGGAATACGGATGCCGATCGTCTTGCGCTTGGGATGGAGAACCCGTCGCGGCAGTTCCTTGGTGCCTTCCAGGATGAAGGTATAAGGCCCAGGCGTGGTGGCCTTCAGCAGGCGGTATTGCGTGTTGTCGACACGTGCGTAAGTGGCAATTTCCGACAGGTCACGGCACAGCAGCGTGAACTGGTGACGCTCGTCCACGTCACGGATACGCCGGATGCGCGCCAGCAACGGGCTGTCGCCGGTGCGCCCACCGAGAGCGTATGCGGAATCGGTGGGAAAGGCGATGAGGCCGCCGTCGCGCATGATCTGGGCAGCCTGCTTGATCAGGCGCTGCTGGGGTTGTTCAGGATGAACGGAGAAGAACTGGGCCATGATTCAGTCAAACAATGGAATTCACACCAGGCGCGTCCACACCGGCGTAAGGTCAGGGGGAAGCGGAGGCGCCTTCCCCAGGTCGATGGGACTGTCCTCCGGGCCGTGGAAGTCGGAAGCCCGCGACGCCAGCAACCCGAACTTGCGGGCCAGGCGTGCGAAAGCCAGCACCTGCCCACCATCGTGGGCACCGCAAGACACTTCAACGGCGTCGCCACCACGGTCGCGGAAGGTTTCCAGCAGGATGTCCATCTCCGCGTGGCTCAGGCGATAGCGGCCCGGATGGGCGATCACCGCCAGCCCTCCCGCACCTTTGATCCAGCTGAGGGCATCCTCCAGCGTCGCCCACACGTGCTCCACGTAACCCGGCTTGCCGCGGGCCAAATAATGCAGGAAGACGTCATGGACGTTCTTGGCACAACCTTTTTCGACGAGAAACCGCGCGAAGTGGGCACGGCTGAGCAGCGCCGGATTGCCGGCGTAGGCCAGCGCCCCTTCCAGCGCGCCGGAGATACCGATCCGCTCGAGTTCGGCAGCGATGCGCGCAGCGCGGCCGTCCCGCCCGCTGCGCACCTGGGCAAGACCGGCAACGAGGGCAGGATTAGTCCGGTCTATGCCCAGGCCCACCATGTGCACCGTCTGGTCCAGCCAGGACACCGAGATCTCCACACCGGGCACGAAGCGCAGACCAACCTCATCGGCCGCCGCAACTGCCTCGCCCAGGCCGAGCAGTTCATCGTGATCGGTGAGCGCTAGCAACTCCACACCGTTAACCTTCGCGCGGCGAACGACCTCTGCCGGAGCCAAAGTTCCGTCGGACGCGGTGGAGTGGCAGTGCAGATCGGCGTTCAGAGCATTCATGGCGTTTTCGACAACAAAAAAGTCTCAATGATCCGCGCGACGATTTCCGGCTGATCATGATGCAGGTTGTGGCCGGAGTCGGAAACTTCGACCTCTCGGAAATTGCGGAAACACGCCTTCCCTTCCGCATGGGCCTCATCGCTGACACCAAGCCGCCGACGCAGAGCCGGATCGGCCGGTTCGATCCACAAGGTCGGTGCCGTCACCCTGCGCCAGCACGCAAGCGCCTCCGCTCTCCGATAGGAGATCGGATTGACCCGGCGATGGGCGGGATCACCTGCCATTCGGATACCATCATCGCCATCGGGCTCGCCAAGGTGCCTGACAAGGAAAGCAGCCTTGTCAGGCGTGAGTCGCGGATTGTCCGCCTGCAGTCTGGCGGCCAGCGTATCCCGATCGGGATACCCCCGAAAGGTCGAGTCGGCTTCGAGCTGCAACAACCATTTCTCCAGTCGTCCCGGCGCATCGACCGGCCGGCTGTCTGCCAAGCCGAAGGCATCAAGGGCAACAAGCTTTGCAACGCGACTGGGCCGAACCCCGGCGTACTGGCAGGCGACGTTGCCGCCCAGACTATGACCGACCAGATTTACCGACTCATCAGAAGCAACAACACGCAGAATCGCGTCCAGGTCGGCCAAGTAATCCGGATACCAATAGGCATCGGAGCCCGCCCATTCCGTCTGGCCGAAGCCGCGCCAGTCGGGCGCAATAACATGCCAGTCAGCCCGCAAAGCATCGACAATGAACTGGAAAGATGCGGAAACATCCATCCATCCATGCAGCATGAACAGCTTGGGAGCGCCTTCACGCCCCCACTCGCGCAGGTGGTAACGCAGGCCGCGGATGCCGACAAAACGGCTTCTGGAAGGGATCATCTTTAATAGTGTATCAGACCCTTGTCGCGCCTCGCCCTCGATGGTAAGGTGCGCGCCGTCGTGTGGGAGAGCGTTCGCCGGCCTGATGCCGCGAACCGCCGAAGGCGCAACCCCCGGAACCGCTCAGGCAAAAGGACCGCCGACGAATCAAGAATCTGGAGAGTGATGCCCCCTGCCCAACGCGCAGGCCGCATCCACCGAAGGGGCACGCAGAAGGTCTAGACCGCTGCAATCTCTCAGGTACAAAGGACAGATGGGGCCGAGGCGAATTCACGTCGCATCGGCCCCATTGCTTTTCTACACTGGAACGATTGTCACGGAGAGCCTCATGGCCCAACAAACCCCGCTTTACACCTCCCATATCGCCGCCGGCGCCCGCATGGTCGACTTCGCCGGCTGGGATATGCCGGTCAATTACGGCTCGCAGATCGAGGAGCACCACGCGGTGCGCCGCGACGCCGGCATGTTCGACGTCTCCCACATGCTCGCCCTCGACCTGGAGGGTGCCGACGCCAAGGCCTTCCTGCGCGGCCTGATCGCCAACGACGTGGCCAAGCTCACCGAACCCGGCAAGGCGCTTTACTCCTGCATGCTCAACGAACAGGGCGGTGTCATCGACGACCTGATCGTCTACTTTCTGTCCGACACCAGCTACCGCATCGTCGTCAATGCCGGCACTGCCGACAAGGACGTGGCCTGGATGCAACAACGCCTGGCCGCCACCGGCACGCAGGCCACGCTCGCCGTGCGCCGCGACCTGGCGATGATCGCCGTGCAAGGCCCCAACGCCCGCGCCAAGACCTGGGCAGCCCTTCCTGGCACCGAGGCCGCATCCGCCGGCCTCAAGGTGTTCCAGGCCGCCGAGTTCGGCGACATCTTCATCGCCCGCACCGGCTACACCGGGGAGGACGGTTTCGAGCTGACCCTGCCGGTCGGCAAGGCCGTCACTACCTGGGACGCCCTCGTCGCTGCCGGCGTCAAGCCCTGCGGCCTCGGAGCACGCGACACCCTGCGCCTGGAGGCCGGCATGGCCCTCTACGGCAACGACATGGACGATACGGTATCCCCGCTGGATGCCGGCCTGGCCTGGACGGTGGACTTCAAGGACGAAAGCCGCGACTTTGTCGGCAAGGCAGCCCTCGTCACCAAGGGCACGGGCAAGCAGACCTTGGGCCTGATCCTCGAAGACAAAGGTGTGCTGCGCTCCCACCAAAAGGTGATCACCGCCCGGGGTGAGGGCGAAACCACCAGCGGCACCTTCTCGCCGACGCTGGAAAAATCCATCGCGCTGGCCCGCCTGCCACTCGGCGTGGCTGCTGGTGACGCCGTCGAAGTCGAGATCCGCGGCAAGCACCTCAAAGCCCGTGTGGTAAAAGCCCCCTTTGCCCGCAACGGCAAGGCGCTGGCCTGACGGCTGCACGGCATCGAACCCCATTCCCCTTCATTGACTTGAACAAGGACATACCATGAACACTCCCGCGAACCTGCGCTACTCCGCCTCCCACGAATGGGTCCGCGTCGAAGCGGACGGCACCCTGACCGTCGGCGTCACCGACCACGCCCAGGAAGCCCTCGGCGACGTGGTCTTCCTCGAGCTGCCGGAAGCCGGCCGCGTCGTCGCCAAGGAAGAAGCCATCGCCGTGATCGAATCCGTCAAGGCCGCCTCCGACATCTACGCGCCGGTCGCCGGCGAGATCCTCGAAACCAACCAGGCCGCCGTGGATGCCCCCGAGTCCGTCAATGCCGACGCCTACGCCGCCTGGCTGTTCAAGATCAAGCCGGCCAACGCCGCCGACGTGGACGGCCTGCTCGACGCCGCCGGCTACGAAGCTGCCATCGGCTGATCACCCCTTCGCGGGCGCGCCCGGCCGGCGCGCCCCACCCTGCTGTTGCTGTAACCCAACCCGAGTTTCTCCCATGTCGAAGACCCTTCTCTCCGCCCCGCTCGCCACGCTCGAACAGGGCGACGACTTCATTCGCCGTCATCTGGGCCCCTGTGCCAACGAGCTGCCGGCCATGCTCGCCGCCGTCGGCGTCGACTCTCTGGACACCCTGGTCGCCCAGACCGTGCCTGCCGGCATCCGCCTGCCCGCGCCGCTGGCCCTCGGCGAACCGACGCCGGAGCACGTCGCCCTCGCCAAGCTCAAGACCATCGCCGGCAAGAATGTGCTGAAGAAGTCCCTCATCGGCATGGGCTACTACGACACCATCACGCCGAAGGTCATCCTCCGTAACGTGATGGAGAACCCGGGCTGGTATACCGCCTACACGCCTTATCAAGCAGAAATCGCCCAAGGCCGCCTGGAAGCGCTGCTGAACTTCCAGCAGATGGTCATCGACCTCACCGGCTTGGAACTCGCCAACGCCTCGCTGCTCGACGAAGCTACCGCGGCGGCCGAAGCGATGGCGATGGCGCGCCGCATTTCCAAGGTGAAGAGCCAGGCCTTCTTCGTCGATGAGGGCGTCTTCCCGCAGACCCTCGACGTGGTGCGCACCCGTGCCGCCTATTTCGGCTTCGAGCTGATCGTCGGCCCGGTGGCCGATGCGGCCCGCCACGAAGTCTTCGGCGCCCTGCTGCAGTATCCCAACGAGCGCGGTGAAGTCAGCGACATCGCTGCACCAGTCGCCGCACTGAAGGCCAAGGGCGCGGTGGTCGCCGTCGCCTCCGACCTACTCGCACTGGTGCTCCTCAAGTCGCCCGGCGAGCTGGGTGCCGACATCGCCCTCGGCTCGGCCCAGCGCTTCGGCGTACCCCTCGGTTTCGGGGGCCCCCACGCCGCCTTCTTCGCCACCCGCCAAGCCCACGTGCGCTCCATGCCGGGCCGTATCATCGGCGTGTCGAAGGACCTCCGCGGCAAGACCGCCCTGCGCATGACGCTGCAGACTCGCGAACAACACATCCGCCGCGAAAAGGCCAACTCCAACATCTGCACATCCCAGGTGCTGCTGGCCAACATGGCCGGCATGTACGCCGTCTACCATGGCCCCGAAGGCCTGCGCACCATCGCCGCCCGCGTTCACCGCCTGGCCGCCGTGCTTGCAGAAGGCCTCCGCCAGGCCGGCTTCGAACTAGCCACAGACAGCTTCTTCGACACCCTGCAGGTGACGACGGACGAGCGCAGCGCCGCCATCTACGCGGCCGCCCAGGCCGCCGGCTACAACCTGCGCCACGTGGACGGCAAGGGGCTCGGCATCTCCATCGACGAGAAGACCACTATCGCCGACATCGCCGCGCTACTAGAAGCCTTCGGTGCCAAGGCCGACGTGGCGGCGCTGGACACCCAGGTCGCCAGCCGCGGCGGCAATCTGCCGGAAGCCCTGCTGCGTAACGACGCCATCCTGTCCCACCCGGTATTCAACACCCACCACACCGAGCACGAGATGCTGCGCTACCTGAAGCGCCTGCAGAACCGCGACCTGGCCCTCGACCACTCGATGATCTCTCTGGGCTCGTGCACGATGAAGCTCAACGCCACCAGCGAGATGATCCCGGTCACCTGGCCCGAATTCGCCGACATCCACCCCTTTGCTCCGGCGGACCAGACCACCGGCTACCTGGAGATGATCGATGGCCTCGCCGCACAACTTCGCGAGATCACTGGCTTCGACGCGATCTGCATGCAGCCCAACTCCGGCGCTCAGGGCGAATACGCCGGTCTGGTGGCGATCCGCCGCTACCACGCGTCCCGCGGCGAGCAGCACCGCAACGTATGCCTGATCCCCAAGTCGGCCCACGGCACCAACCCGGCCACCGCGCAGATGTGCGGCATGGACGTGGTGGTCGTCAATTGCGACGACAACGGCAACGTGGACCTGACCGACCTGCAGGCCAAGGCCGCCCAGCACGCCGACAAGCTGGCCGCACTGATGATCACCTATCCGTCCACCCACGGTGTCTTCGAGGAAGCCATCCGCGAGATATGCGCCAGCGTGCACCAATACGGCGGCCAGGTTTACATGGACGGCGCCAATCTCAACGCCCAAGTCGGCCTCACCTCCCCCGCCACCATCGGCGCCGACGTGAGCCACATGAACCTGCACAAGACCTTCTGCATCCCCCACGGCGGCGGCGGACCGGGCATGGGCCCGATCGGCCTGAAGGCCCACCTGGCCCCGTTCATGGCCGACCACGCGGTCGCCGCCACCGGCACCGAAGATCGCCCCAATGCGGGCCAGGGCGCGGTCTCCGCCGCCCAGTTCGGCTCCGCGAGCATCCTGCCGATCTCGTGGATGTACATCACGATGATGGGCGGCCGCGGCCTCAAGCGCGCCACCAAGGTGGCCATCCTCAACGCCAACTACGTGGCCAGCCAGCTGAGCGCCCACTATCCAGTGCTGTATACCGGCAGTCAGGGCCGTGTCGCCCACGAGTGCATCCTCGACATCCGCCCGATCAAGGCCGCCACCGGCATCAGCGAGGTGGACATCGCCAAGCGCCTGATGGACTACGGCTTCCACGCCCCGACCATGTCCTTCCCGGTGGCCGGCACGATCATGGTCGAACCCACCGAGTCCGAGGACAAGGGCGAACTGGACCGCTTCATCGCCGCAATGGTCAGCATCCGGGCCGAGATCCGCGCGATCGAGGAAGGTCGCGTGCCGGCCGACAACAATCCGCTGAAGAACGCGCCCCACACCCAGGCCGACTTCTTCGGCGACTGGGATCGCCCCTACTCCCGCCAGGAAGCCGCTTTCCCGCTGGCCTGGGTCGGCGACAACAAGTTCTGGCCGAGCGTGAACCGCATCGACGACGTTTACGGCGACCGCAACCTGTTCTGCTCCTGTGTGCCGATGGACGAACTGGCCTGAAGCCAGCCCAACACTGGCCGGAAAATGAAAAGCCCGGGATGGAGACATCCCGGGCTTTTTTACACCTTGCACGACGACCAAGCTCAGGGCAGCTGCAGCAAGGCCTTGATGAAGGACGCCGGAATCGCATAGGAGATCGCCGACGGATTGGTGATTGCAGCCTCTTTGCTGCCTTTCACGAACACGGTGTTCACGATCCCCAAGACTTCACCAGTCGCCGGACTGTAGATCGGACTGCCGCTGTTGCCCGGGTAGGAAACAGCGTCCAGTTGAAACACGGAATAGCTCCCGACAGCCAACCGACGCACTGTTTGGGCTTCCAGTTGGCGGGCGCTCGGCAGAGGCTGCCCGACAGGCGTGATTGCGGAAATAATTCCCTTGTGGGTGACCGGCACGATGCCAATCGTCGCCCCCAGCGGAAAACCTGTGAGTGCGATGTCCTGACCATCACGCACAGCATCGGAATTACCCAGACGCAGTGCTGGCATCGGCGGTCCATCAAAGCGCAGCACCGACACATCGTGGTCACGGTCGATCGCTTCGCGACGAACAGGCCTGACCGAAGCCCGCCCCGTGCCGGGCAAAGCAATGACCAATTGCTCCTTGGTTTCCGAGTTCTCGACAACGGCCCCCTCTACGTGGGCGTTCGTCACAACCTGGTTGCCGTTTCCTGCGACGAAGCCAGTACCCACGAAGCGGAACTGCGGGCTGCGAGTCGGTTCGAATGTTCCCACCGCAACAACCGACTTCTTCACAACAGCAACGGTATCGGCCAGATCCGCCAAGACATCGCCAGATACGCCTCCCAGCGCCCCACACAGTACGGCGGCAAACGCCACAGACGGCACAGTCGAACGAGTCTGCATCCACTTCCCCATCACCGCCCCACGACCTTGAGCGCCTGCAGCACGGGGGATGCATCGACAACCCGGGCGTCAAAGGGATGCTCGGTACGCGGGAAGAACTCCAGGATACGCTTCACGTAGTTCTGGGTCTCCTTGAACGGCGGCACCCCACGATAACGGTCAACCGCGCCTTCGCCGGCGTTATAGCCCGCCACCGCCAGCGCGACATTGCCGCGATAATAGGCCAGCAACCAGCGCAGATAGGCCAGCCCGCCCTTGATGTTCTGGACGGGGTCGAAGGTGTCCTTCACGTTGAAACGGCTCGCAGTCTCGGGAATCAGCTGCATCACCCCCATCGCGTTCTTCGGTGAGGTGGCATTGGGGTCGAAATTGGACTCAGTCGTCGCGATGGCCAGCGCCAGGCGCGGCTCGATGGAAAAGCGCGGGGCCAGCGTCGTGACGAGTTCGACTACTTTCTTCTTCTGCTCAGGGAGCGAGGCCAGGTATTTCTGCGTGTCCCAAGTATCCCTGGCTACGAATCCGCGCTCACCATCCCGCGAGGTCAGGCAATCCGGGACCGCTCCAGTGTAGTCGCCGACCAGTCGGCGCGCCTTCTCGGCACCCGCGTGGCCCTTGAAGACAGCCATCTCGAACAAGGTTGCCGCATAGCGATCATCCCGTTCCACACCACGACCGTTGGCGTACATCCAGCCGAGGCTGTACATCGCCTCAGCATTGCCCATCCGGACGGCCTCGCAATACAGCTCGACGGCCTGCTCCGGATCACGCGGCACCCCCTCACCGTGCTCGTAGGCCAAGGCTTGTTCGACGATACGCTCAGAGTCGGCACCCTGCTCGGCTGCATGTCCCATTCCCGAGACCCCAAAGGCCATGCCAAGGGATACGATCAAGGATCTTTTCCAACCATGCATCACTGCCGACTCCCAACCCATCCTTTTAGAGCCGCCAGACCGTCACGCCAGCGGCTTCGAGTTCAGCCTGATCATAGAAGCTCTTGACGTCGGTAAATACACCGTTTGGCTCGAGCTTCTCGCAAAGACGCCCCACACCCAGTTCAGAATATTCCGTGTGCGCGACTGCTGCAACGATAGCCTTGGCACGCGGCAGTTCATCCCAGGCTATCAGACTCACACCGTACTCGTGCTCGGCCTCCACGGACTCCGCGACGGGATCGTGCACCAGCACGTTGCAGCCATAGCTCTGCAGTTCATGGATCACGTCGATAACCTTGCTGTTACGCAGGTCCGGGCAGTTCTCCTTGAAAGTCAGGCCCAGCACGATGACGTTCGCGCCCTTGATGCTGTGACCAGCACCGATCATCTGCTTCACGGTCTGCTCAGCGACGTACTTGCCCATGCTGTCGTTAATGCGCCGGCCAGCCAGGATGACCTGCGGATGGTATCCAAGCATGTCGGCTTTGTGCGTGAGGTAATAAGGATCGACACCGATGCAGTGACCACCAACCAGACCCGGACGGAAAGGCAGGAAATTCCACTTGGTACCAGCCGCCTTCAGGACCTCAAGGGTATCGATGCCGATCTTGTGGAAAATCACCGACAATTCGTTCATCAGCGCGATGTTGAGGTCACGCTGAGTGTTTTCGATTACCTTCGCGGCCTCGGCCACCTTGATGGAACTCGCGGAATAAACCCCCGCGGTAATCACCATGCCATAAGTCTCGGCCACCTTCTTGAGCGTCTCCGGCGTATCACCCGACACCACCTTGACGATCTTGGTGACGGTGCGCTCTTTGTCACCCGGATTGATCCGCTCAGGCGAATACCCGACGAAGAAGTCTTCCTTCCACTTGAGGCCGGAGAACTTCTCGAGGATCGGAATGCAGACATCTTCGGTCGCGCCGGGATAGACGGTGGATTCGTACACGACGGTGGCACCACGCTTGAGGTTGCGACCGACGCTCTCGGACGACTTGACCAGCGGGGTGAAGTCCGGCTGGTGTGCTTCATCGACCGGCGTGGGAACCGCCACAATGATGAAGTCCGCCTCACCGATTACCTTGGGGTCGGTACTGCAGGTGAGATGAACAGCGGCCTTCAAGTCCTCAGTACTGACTTCACCCGTCGGATCGACGAAACGCCCGTAGGCAGCAACCTTCTCGGCTGACAGATCAAAACCCACGGTCTTCATCTTCTTGCCAAACTCAACGGCCAGGGGCAACCCCACATAGCCGAGGCCGATAACAGCGATGGTACTCATGATCACGTTCCTGAAATATTGATTGCCAAATGGTGAGAACCGTTACAACGAAGCTCGCAACTTGTCGATCTCGATACGGATTGCCGTCTTTTCCGGTGCATTCTTCATCGCAAGGTCGAGTTCTTTGCGAGCCCCTCCCGTATCGCCAGACTTGATCAGCGCCCGTGCAAGGTTCAATCTCAATTGAGGTAGATTGGGCCCTAGGCTGACTGCCTTCTTCAAGGTTTCAACCCCTTTGTCAACATCTCCGTTTTCAAGCTGTAACGTGCCATAGGTATCGAGCACGACCGGACTGTTGGGTGCCAGATTAACGGCCTGCTGTGCAACACCAAGAGCACTCTTGTCCTTCAACTTGCCCAATGCCCACGCCAGGTTGTTCAACAACATGGGATTCTTCGGAGCAATCTCCAGCATCTGGCGATACTGCTGCACAGCCTGATCGTACTTCTGGGCGGCCAGATTGCTTTCCGCAATATAGCTGCGTAGCGTGAGGTCCTTCGGATTAGCCTTTATCCAATCGGAAGCCAGCTTGCTGGCTTCCTGGGACTGACCCGCAGCCACCTTGGATCCATACAGCCGGACAGCCGCTTGAGCTGACTTGTCACGCTGGAACGCCTCGCCATATGCCACCACGGCTTCATTCTTCCGCCCCAGAGCAAACTGGACATCACCTTCAAGGACGAAACCCACCGCGGACTTGCTCTGTTGCTTTTGGACGTTCTTGGCGATACGCACCGCCTCCTCACCCCTCTTGGTATTGACAAGGATGGCAATCAGGCGCTGCTGGACCTCGATGCTATCGGGCTTGATCACAAGAGCTTTCCTCAAGGATTGCTCTGCACCCGTACTGTCCTTCACCGACGATTGAAGATCGGCCAGGGACAGGAGGGCGTTGGGCGAATTAGGCTGTTTGTCGACGAGTTTGGAGAAGGTGGCGATGGCCTGCTGCAGTTCACCGGCTGCAACCTGCGATCGACCAAGCAGTTCCAAAGCCACGGGATCATCCGGCGCCGATGCAGCAGCCTCCTGAGCCAGTAGCAAGGCACGCTTGGCATCCCCGAGTTGGACCAACATGCGCACCAACGCAACACGGATCGGCAAGAAACTCGGCAGCTCAGCCAACCCCTTTTCCAATACGGCCTGCACTTCCTTGGTCGAGGCACCGGTCAAAGCCAGAAGCTCTCCATACTGCATGTAAGCCTCTGGAATCTTCTTGTTCTTGCTGAGGAAGTCCTCATAGCGCTTGCGCGCAGCGGCCGGATTCTTCTCGCTGATATCCAGACGGGCCAGATTGCCGAGGGCCGGGAGGAAATCCGGCTTCAACTCCAGTGCCCGTTCAAAAGCTTTGCGCGCTCCGGCCACGTCCTTGCTGGCCATGAACACACCCCCCTTCATATTGAAGGTCACCGGATCATTCGGCCTCTTCTTCTCCAGGCCCTTGACCGCCTCCATCGCCTTGGCACCTTCACCGCGACGCAAATGAGCCATGATCAATGCAATGTCAGGCTGGGTGTTATCGGTGTCCAGAGCCGACGCAGCCTCCAGATCCTGGAACGCCCGTTCGGTTTCCCCCGCAGCCAGCCGGGAAACCCCGAGGCGGGTCCGGTACTGGGCATTTTTTGGATCAGCCACACTTGCACGGCGGAAATACTCTTCGGAGCGCGTGAAATCGCCATTCATGGCATAGACCTGCCCTGCCAGGCTGAGAACGGCGGTGTCGTCGGAATGATCCTTCAACAGGGGCTGCAAGGCATCCAGAGCCTTTGCCGGCTCTTGCAATCCAAGATGGGATGCGACGAGCAGACGTCGCGCAAGAGGCAAGTTTGGCGCCTTCTCGAGAACTTTGCCCAGGTTGTCCCGCGCCTGACCGAAGTCGCGCCGTTGAAGTTGCAAACTGGAGGCGAGCAACAATGCCGGGGGGTAATTCGGCGCAACACGCAGCACCTGTTGAACCCCTTCGTATGCCTCCTTGCTCTTCCCGTTCCGCAGGTCGATAAAGGCCTGGATATAGAGCGCCAGGGGATGATTCCCTACCGCCTTCTTCAAATCGTTGACCTTGCTCTGCGCAACATCGAGCTTATTGCTACGCAGAAGCTGTGAAATCAAGCTTTGGTAGGCGGGCAGATCCGTCGGTCGAGCGGCAATAACTGCCTCAAACTCGGGAATGGACTCCTCGGGCCGATTCAAGCCTAGCAGAAGCTCCCCGCGCAATGCGTGCGCTTCCGGCAATTTGGGAGCGTCCTTGATGACCGCATCGACATCCGCCAGCGCCCCCTGCAGGTCACGACCACTCGCCTTGACTCTGGCCAGACCGACGCGCGCCTGAGGATAGCCCGGAAACTCCTTGAGCGCCCCCTCGAAAGCCTGGACCGCCTCATCACGTTTGCCCTGGGTCATTTGTGCCAACCCGACGGTTGCCAGCAAAGATGCCCGCGCCTCAGCCTGGGACAGCTTCTGATCATGCAGTTCGGTCAGAACCCGCACACCCTGGCCACTAAACAGAAGACTCTCGGCCAGAACCGGCACCACCTGATCAGGCGAAAATCCCAAATCCAGAGCCCGCTTGAGCTCCTTCTCGGCATCGGCGTAATTCCCCTGCTGAAAATGCACTTTACCCAACAGATAACGCGCCTCGGCAAAACTGGGATTCTTTTGCAGCGCGTTCTTCAACTGAATCGTCGCAGCGTTGGTGTCGTTCTTTGCCAGATATTCCTTGGCAGACGCCAGCATCGATTCGGGGTTCCCCCCGCAAGCAGTCAAAAGAAGGGCACACAGGGCGCTGATGGCGGCACTTCGCACCTTGGCACCATGCCTGAACGGGAAACGCATCTGCGGGGATTCTTGGGTCACGTTGAAATCTCTTTCTTCAAACCGAAGCGGTTCATCAAATCGTAAAGGGTTGGGCGACTGATACCCAACACCTCGGCCGCGCGGGCTACATTGCCATTGACCCGGGCCATCACCCGGACCACCGCTCGACGTTCGGCATCTTCGCGCACGACCCGCAGGTTCAGTGCCTCCAACTCCTCGTCCGCGTTCTTGCCGAGCCCGACATCGTCGGCAGTAATGCAATTCGCATCTGCCATGATAACCGCTCGCTTGATGGCATTTTCAAGCTCACGGATATTTCCGGGCCAACGATGCGACTCGATACTTTGGACCGCATCATCAGTGAGTGTCATCACGCCTCGCCCATGCTCGCCGGCAAAACGTTGCACAAAGGCATGAGCCAGCAATACGGCGTCCCCATCCCGATCCCGCAGCGCGGGGATGTCAACCACGATTTCAGCCAACCGGTAATACAAATCCTCCCGGAAGCGCCCAGCCTGGATGAGCCCTTTTACGTCCTGGTGCGTCGCGCAGACGATTCGCACATCGACCGGGATCTCCTCACGACCGCCGATCCGTTCGATGACCCGCTCCTGCAGAAAGCGCAACAGCTTGGCCTGCAGAGGCAAAGGCAAATCACCGATCTCATCAAGGAACAGGGTCCCCTTGTTAGCGACTTCGATCTTGCCGAGCGTTTGTTTCACCGCTCCGGTGAAGGCACCTCTTTCGTAACCAAACAGCTCGCTCTCGAGCAGATTTTCCGGGATCGCGGCACAGTTGATGGCGACGAAACGCTCATTGCGACGCGGAGAAAGCTCATGCAAACCGCGCGCCAGCACCTCTTTGCCGGTTCCACTCTCACCCAGCAACATCACCGTGACGTTTGCCGACGCAACCTTCTCGATCAGGCGGCACACCCGCAGCATACCGGGATCCCGCGTGATCACGCCCGCCAGGGCACTACCCTGCTGAATCTTGAGTTTGCGGTTGTCCTGCTGCAGATCGTACAGGCGCAATGCCCGATCAAAAGTGAGAGACAGCAACTCGGGCTCGAAGGGCTTAGCAAAAAAGTCGTACGCGCCCATTCCCACGGCACGAACTGCATTCTCCCGGTCGTGCTGGCCCGTCAGCACCACAACCTTGGTATCTGGCGCCAGTGCCAGAATCTCCCCCAGCAGCTTGAAACCCTCGGTCACATCGTCGGGGGCCGGCGGCAGCCCAAGATCCATCGTCACGACGGCCGGCTCATGGCGCCGCAGTTGAACAATAGCCTCTTCCCGATCGGTGGCGACCACAGTTTCATACTGATCGAAAGCCCAACGCATCTGCTTTTGCAGCGCGGGATCGTCCTCGACGATCAACAAAGTCCTGCGTTTCTCACTCATATGACTACTCAGCCAATGCTTCGTTACCGGCATTCTGGGGTTGCGCGGCGAGCGGCAGGCGGATTTCGAATCTTGACCCCACACCCACCTCGCTCTGCACCGTTAGGCTTCCCCCAAGTTCATTCACGTACTGCTGCGCCTCATAGGCTCCGACCCCCATGCCGCTGGCTTTGGTCGTCTGGAACGGCTTGAACAATTGTTCCCGAATGAAAGCGGCCGACATGCCCGACCCGCTATCCCGAACGGTAATGCAGGCAAATTTACCCTCCTGGGATAGCCCGACTGACACACTACCATGCTCGGGTGTCGCGTCCAGAGCATTTTGCACTATATGACCGAGTATTCGCTCAAGGCGCTCAGCATGGGCCAAGACAGCCAGGTCCGGCAGGACGCCGAGTAGCCTGGGACTGGGTTTGAACAATCGCTTGGACTGCAGCACATGCTCGACAACCCCTCCGATCTGGACAGGACGACGCTGGTTGATCGGAGTCTTCTCCATCAACTGAGCCATCAACCCCCGCATACGTGTTTCCACATGCTTCACCGTTTCAAGCATATCCGCCTGGAATTCCGGATTGTCCTTGTGACGCTCGGCATTACGCAACATCAGCGAGAGTTGGGCCACGAGATTCTTCAAATCATGGACAACGAAGGCGGACATACGGTTGAACGCATCGAATTTACGCGCCTCAATCAAGGCCTCAGCAGCCTGCATCCGCGTGATGTAGCCCGCGGCTTGCCGCCCCGCCATCTTGAGCAGATCGAGCACTTCCCAATTCACATCCACGGGCGTTCGAGGCGTCAGGAGAATCACGAACCCCACCAGCACGCCCGAGGAAATCAGCGGCACGATCAACCACATATCCGAAAGCTCCGACGCCCAAACCGGCATAGGCAAACCGGCTCCGGATGACAGCCCACTGCGCATCTCCTGCAGATTCACCACCCATTCCCGCTCCAGCAGGAAGCGACAGAACTCTGAATCGGCCTGCTCGCGCACACCATAATCCGGCATGTTGAGACGCGCCTGCTGGCCGTAGATGCCATTCAAATCGCAAAGCCAGACCCCTCCGCCAGGACTTTCGACCAGATCTGCAAGCGCCTTGACCACGGACTCACCAAGGCTCAACCCATCCCCCGCCACCGACAAGGCCTGAGTCACGCTCAGCCACTCCTTTCGGTAGTCATAGCGATATGCGAAGAAATGCTTGGCCAGCAGAACCCGCAAACGAGCCCGGAATGCCCCCGAAACGACCAGCACACAGAGGAACAGAATGCCACTGAAGAGCAGCGCCAACTGAAGAGCCTCTCCCCACTCCCCACCGAAATAGCGCATGTAGTAACCAGCACCGGCGATCACCAACAGGTACAGGCCGGAGCCGGCCAGCGCCGTCGAATGGAAAACCACATGGCGGGACAGGGAAACACGCAGCGTCCAATCCGGATTGCGGGACGCCGAGACCGCCAGCAAAGGAATGGTCAGCGTATGGGCAAAGCCACGGACACTCCAGGTAACCGGATCAATGCGGCTGAACAGCAGCATATCCGCATACAGATACACATCGAAGGCAAACAGACTGCCCAAGGCAAGCGTCAGCGGCTTGATGCCCCAACGATAGCGTTCAGGTACCGCACGATAGAAAAGCTCGAGCAGAACAAGCCCGAACACGGAGGACATCAATGACGTCGCAGCCCAAGTACGCATTGGCGTGCCATAAAGCGGCACTCCCAAGCTGAAACAGAAGACTCCGCCGGCAGCAAGGGCCACCACGGCCAATGCTCCCGGTGCGGGCCAGCGTGGCAACTCATCTATTTTGCTGTCGGCGGACGATTGGGACAGCAAGGCAACAAGAAAGCCGAACCAAGCGGCAAGCCGCAGTACGTCAAAAAAATTAGCCAGCTGGAACAACCACCCCCAGCCTGAAACGGAGAATGCCCAGTTAGCCCCTGCCCACAGGGCTCCGCCCGCTGCTGCGGCAATCAGCAAGGCTCCACGCCGCCCCTTTTTCCAGGCTACCGCCAGATACAGTCCGAATATCGCGTGGACGATGGCCGCGAACGCGTAACTCCAGACCGATACTTGGGACAGGACGGATTCCATCGGCTCTCAACAAAAAGGCACGTGCCCCCGCTTGGCGGGAGCACGGCATGTCATTCCGTCAGGGGTGAAAACAACGCAATAGAACGATCAATGCGCGCCGTCACCCGTCAAAACCACGCGAACGGTTTCAAACAACACTACAGTGTCCAGAAACAGCGTGTGATTCTTCACATAATAGAGATCGTACTGCAGTTTGTTGATCGCATCATCGACGGATGAACCGTACTGGTAACGAACCTGGGCCCAGCCCGTCACGCCCGGTTTGACGCAATGGCGAACCGCGTAGAACGGGATGTCCTTGGTCAGCTGGTCCACGAAGAAAGGGCGTTCGGGGCGCGGCCCAACCAGGCTCATATCCCCCCTCAACACATTGAACAGCTGTGGCAACTCGTCGATACGCACCTTCCGAATGAAGCGGCCGACGCGCGTGACCCGGTCGTCGTTGGCCGCAGCCCAGCGCGGCTTGCCATCTCGCTCGGCATCCCGACGCATACTGCGGAACTTGGTGACTTTGAACAACCGACCGCCAAGACCGACACGTTCCTGACGATAGAGCACCGGAGCACCGTCCTCAATCACGATAGCCAGCGCAGCCAGTACCATGACCGGAGCAGCAAGGAGGAGTAGGCAAAGAGAAGCCACGATATCGAAGATCCGCTTCACCAGCGTACGCCCCCAGCCCTGACGGAAGCCTTCCCCATAAATCAGCCAACTGGCTCGCAGGGAGTCGATTCGCACCTGACCTCGCACCCGCTCGAAAAAGCTGGACAGATCCAGGACCTTGATGCCGGCCATCTTGCAGTCGAGCAATTCGCGCAGCGGGATCACTCCCCCCCGACGCTCCTTGAGCGCAACGATGATCTCATTGACGCGCAGTTCATTGGCCGCAGCCAGCAGACTGCCATCGAAATGGACGATCCGCTTCGGGTCGACCCTCACTTCGTCATTGCTGCCTGCCGGGTAGAACCCCACTACCTGCAGGCTGGCATTGGCGGGATGCGTCAGTGCGTGTTCGACTGCGACGGCATCCGCTCCCGTCCCGATAACCATGATTCTCTTGACCAAAACCCCTGCCCCTGCACGTCGAACTGCAACTCCCCGCACGGCGACCACCAGCCCCAGCAGGGCGATGACGTTCAGCTCTACCGCATCATGGGCGAAAACCCCCCACGGCAACACCCGAAATACGCCATACGCCACCGGAACGCTCAGCACGATGGAAATGACCACCCGCATCACGGTTTCACGCCATTCGCCACTGAAACTGACTCGATAGAGGCCGAGGGCCCCATTAAGCATCATCATCACCGCAGCAAACATCAGCGCGGATGGCACGACGGAGAACAGGAGCGCGCCATCCACCTTGTCCTGAACCAGGAACACGACAATCACCGCAACAAACAGCAACAGCGCATCGAACAACAACTGCAGCACAGTGTTGGAAGGTACGTAATGATTGAAGAGTTTTAGCATTCCGAGCTCCGGCCGATCTTGCAATACGGCCGCCCATGCAAATTAGATGAAGCCGTCAAACGCAGACGCACTCACACCCCAGAAAAAAGCAGCACATTATCTATGAAGACGGCGTGAAGGTCATGCCGATTGTGCACTGCAAATTTGCCAAATGCGTGAAACCCCGCGCCTCAGCACGATAGCCCCAGGCGCTCGAAACACCCGTGATACCCGTCACGGGGAGAAGTACTTTTCGACGAATGCGATGCCCACAACGGGCTCAAATGAGAACCAAAATTATATGAAAGGCATTCTTAAATCTGAATTAGTTTTTTGATTTTATTAAAAAAATAAAAAATTATCACTTATTTCATTTTAAAAGCAACAGATTCCAACAACCCTTTAAAAACGACAAATACATAATTCCAGAAGCCATCAAAGCTCAATTTGGGTACCAAATTCAACCACCCGATTGGCCGGAATGCAGAAAAAATCGGCGGCGCTGTGCGCATTTCTGAAGAGCAGAATGAACAGCCGCTCCCGCCACAGGCCGAGGGAGGCCCCGGTTCTGGGGATCAACGTCTCCCGCCCCAGGAAGAACGAAGACTCCATCAGTTCGAAAGGCAACCCCTGATCTTCACACATGGCCAGTGCGGCGGGGATGTCCGGATCGTCCTTGAACCCATAGCGGACAAAGACACGGTAGAAACCGAAATCCAGTTCCTCCACCCGGACCCGGTCCACAGCCTGCACGTAGGGGATGTCGTCGGTCATCACGTTCACCAGCACCACACGCGCATGCAACACCTTGTTGTGCAGCAGATTGTGCAACAGAGCACGGGGCACTCCGTCCGGCGCCGTGGTCATGAACACGCCGGTTCCCGGAACGCGCAGCGGGGGGTCATGAAACATGGACTGGATGAACAGATCGAGGGGCATCGTGTCCTGCCGCATGCGCTCCGAAAGCAGTGCACGCCCCCGTTTCCAGGTCATCAGCAGGGTATGGACCGCCAGCCCCATTGCCAGCGGAAACCAGCCTCCATCGAAGATCTTGACGCTGTTGGCGGCAAAGAAGCCGAAATCAACGGTGAAGAACAGGGTCAGGAAGGCCACCGCCGGCGCCCAGCGCCACTGCCACAGCGCCCGCACCACCACAAAGGCGAGCACCGTGTCGATCATCATCGTCAAGGTCACCGCGATGCCATAGGCAGAGGCCAGTGCGCTCGACGAACGGAAGCCGATCACCAGCGCAACCACCGCCCCCAACAGCAGCCAGTTCACGTTGGGCACGTAGATCTGCCCCATCTCCTTGTCGGAGGTGTGAATCACGTGGATACGCGGCGAATAGCCCAACTGCACGGCCTGCTTGGTCAGCGAGAAGGCGCCCGAGATCACTGCCTGGGAAGCGATGATGGTAGCCAGCGTAGACAAGCCGACCATGGGCAGCAGCAAGGGCTGCGGCACCAGCAGGTAGAAGGGATTGGATACGGCCGCGGGATTGTCGAGGATCAGCGCCCCCTGCCCCAGGTAATTGAGGTAGAGGGCCGGAAACACGTAGCCGAACCACGCGACCTTGATCGGGCGCCGGCCGAAATGGCCCATGTCCGCATACAGGGCCTCGCCACCGGTGATCGCCAACACTACCGCCCCCAGCGCCAGGAAGCCAAGCCAATGATTATCAGCAAAGAAACTCACCGCGTAGGCGGGATTGATGGCGCGCAGCACATCGGGGTGGCGTGTGACGTTCATCGCCCCGAGCACGCCGAGGGTCGTGAACCAGAACAGCATCACCGGGCCGAAGACCGCGCCGACCTGGGCGGTCCCCTTGCTCTGGATGACGAACAGGCCGGTCAGCACGAGCAGCGAGATCGGCAGCACATAAGGCTTGAAGGCCGGCGTCACCACCTCCAGCCCCTCCACCGCCGACAGCACCGAAATGGCCGGCGTGATTACCCCGTCGCCGTAGAACAAGGCGGCACCGAACAGTCCCAGGCCGGCCATCGCGGCGCCCAGGCGTGGCGACTTGCTGGTACGAAGGGCGAGGGACGTCAGGGCCATGATGCCACCCTCCCCCCGGTTGTCGGCCCGCATGATGTAGACCACGTACTTGAGGGACACGACGATAGTCAGCGCCCAGAACACCAGGGACAGGATGCCCAGCACGTTGTCCGGGGTAACCGGCACCGCGTGAGGACCGTTGAAGACTTCCTTCATCGTGTACAAGGGACTGGTGCCGATGTCACCGAATACCACTCCCATCGCCGCCAGCGCGACCGGCAGGACCTGCATACGGGACTGCTTCTCTTGCCCGGGGGCAAGCACTGTACTCATACGGCTCTCCTGAAACACCTCCGGACGGATCCACCGATCCCCCCTGGAACTCACTGCCGACGGCGGATTGCCACAGTCGGGCGCCCCAGGAGGCCGGTTCATCGGCGAAGTCCGGCCACGCTTGGGGCCGAGATACTACCGCATTGCAACAGGAGCCGGAGACAGAACGCTCTGGAGACGACGACTCATGCCAACGGCAGTTCAAAACTGACGGCGACGTCGGCGGGCGGCGCGGTATAGGGCGCGGACGTCACCAGCAGATCGGCACCGGCCGCCACGAAGGCCGCCGCATTGTCCGCCTTCACCCCTCCGGCGGCGGCGAGCAGCGGCGCTCCGTGCCCGTTGGACGCGTGCTCATTCACCCATTGCCGACATTCCGCCACCTGCTCGACGGAGAACTTCTCGAGTTGCAGCACATCAGCCCCCGCCCGGGCCCATTCGGCAGCCTCCTCAACGCTGCTGACCTCGACGACGATCTTCTTTTCCGGCTCCCGGGCCCGCAAGCGGGCCACAGTCTGCGCCGGCGTCTCGCTCAGGAACAGGCGATGCTCTGCAAATACCAGCAGGGATTCGGACAAGCCCATACGGTGGATCGTCGCCCCACCGGCGCGCACAGCCTTCACCGACATGGCTTTCGCACCCGGCACATTCTTCCGGGTGCACGCCACCGCGACCCGTCGCCCACCCGCCTCCGCCGCTTTGACAATGGCTGCGGCTGCCGTTGCCAGCCCGCTGGCCCACTCCATCAGGACCTGTCCGGTCTTCCACGCGGAGTGCAGGGAATCAACTCCCCCTTCGGCTTCGAGCAGCAGACGCCCAGCCTCCACGTGAGTCCCCGACGGCACCCACAGGCGCGCCCGCGCCCCGACCAGCTCGAAAAGGCGTGTCGCCTCCTCCGATCCACATACCGTCATGGCGCCCCGCGCGCGAAAGGCCACCCGCCCCTCTCGCCCGCCGATACCCAGCGACGCCGTGGTCAGATCACCGCAGGACACATCGTCGGCCAGCAACGCAAGAAGGGTCACGTCCGCCAAATTGAACGAAGACATCATCAAGGCTCCCGAAATCGATCACAGAAACAGATTGAGGACGGTCGATGATACTCGCCAGGCGCTTTAATGCAGCGGCTGCGGAGTACACCACAGCAGCCCGACGGTTATGCTCCACCTGGAAAATCTGGCAACGCTACAATGACGACGACTTGCCGTACGGAACCCGGGTTCGCACAGAACAGCCCTTGACCGCCATCGGCTTTCGACACCAGCAACCTGATACCGCAGACAGCCAATGCCTTTCTCCCAGCGGATACAGCAACTCGCCGGAATTGCTGTCGCCTATGCGCTGTGCGGCCTGATCGCACTGCATATCGCGATCCCGCCCGGCTACGTCGCACCGCTCTACCCCCCCGCCGGAATCGCCCTGGCCGCCATGCTCATCAAAGGCCGACGCATCTGGCCAGCCATCTTTCTCGGTGCAGCCATCACCAACGTGGAAGCGGTCGCACGTGCGGGGCTCGGGGGGATCAACTGGATCATGCCCCTGTGCGTCGGCACCGGCGCAGTTCTACAGGCCTTCGCCGGCGTGGCGCTGATACGGCGCTGGGTCGGTTTTCCCAATTCCCTCGACAGCGCCGGCTCCATCCTGCGCTTCTTCTTCGTCGCCGCCCCGCTCAGTTGCCTGATCAGTGCCAGCATCGGCGTCGGCGCCCTGTCCCTGCTCGGCTCGGTCCCGGAACACGATGCCATCTTCAGTTGGTGGAACTGGTGGGCCGGCGACGCCATCGGCATTCTCATCGCCTGCCCTCTGATCTTCGCCTTCTGGGGGCAGCCGCAGCGGGACTGGGCACCTCGCCGCCTGGGTCTCGTGATTCCCATGGGCACCGCACTGTTCCTGCTGGTCGGCCTGGAAATCCAGATCGGCCAATGGGAGCGTCAGCGCCTGCAATCCCGTTTCGAAAGCGACGCCCACTTCATCTCCAATCTGCTGACCAGTCGCCTGGCCAACTATCAGTCGGTCCTGCAATCCGCCGAACGGGTAATGGTCGCCGCACCGGATCTGGATGACGAAGGCTTCCAGCAGTTCGCCGCGTCATGGCTGACCCGCCTCGGCGGCGTCCAGGCCATCGGCTGGATTCCCCGCGTTGCGGGCACCCAACGCACAGCCTTCGAACACGCAGCACGCAGTGCATCGGGCGTTGGCGACTTCCAGATACTCGATCGCGGAACAGCCGGCGAACTGTACCCGGCCCGTGACCGCGCCGAGTATTACCCCGTCCGCTTCGTCGCCCCGCTGGAGTCCAATCGGCGCGTCTTCGGTGTCGATGTATCGACGATCCCAGCCAGCGCGGAAGCCATGCAGCGCACCAGCGCCGACGGCCAGGCCGCCGCCTCCAGGGCCTTCGAGCTCACCCAGGAGACGCAGGGCATGGCCGGCGTCGTGCTGTACCAACGGGCCAATCACCACGGCCTGCCTCCGCCGACCCGTCTCGACGGTTTCGTCTTCGTCGCGCTGCGCGTCGAGGAAAGCGTGGCCAGTGCCCTGCGCGGCCATGAGATCCCCGGCATCCAGTACTGCTTGACCGAAAATGTGGGCGGCCAGAAGGTCGGCAACCATCTCGCCGGCCACCAATCCTGTCCGCTGGCTGACGCTGTTGGCACCGATGGACTGACGCCCTGGATAGAGCCCATTGAGTTCGGAGGTCAGTCCTGGACGCTGACCCTCAGCACCGATCCGAGTTACTCCTTCCGCCAGCGGGGCTGGGAAGCCTGGACCCTTCTTGCCATCGGCCTGTTGAGCATCGGCACACTGGGCGCTTTCCTGCTTGCCACCACGGGCCGCGCCCGCCGCATTGAAGAGCTGGTGGATCGGCGCACCATCGAACTGGCCGACGCGGGCCGTCGCCTGATCGACCAACAGGCGATGCTGACCCACGCCGAGCGGATCGCCCACCTCGGCAGCTGGGAAGCCGACCCGGTGAGCGACCGCAACCACTGGTCTGCCGAGCTCTATCGCATTCTCGGCGTACCGACCGACACCCCGAGTACCCTGCAGAACTTCCTGGCTGCCATCCACCCGGAGGACCGTCTGCGGTTGCAGAACACCCTCGACAGAGTTCAGCAAGGGCAGCCCGGCGCCAACCTGGACATGCGCCTGACGAGCCCGGGCAGGGACGGCTGCATTGTGCATGTCAGCATCGAAGCCGCGCCGGCCAGCAATGGCATGTGCACCCTACGGGGCACCGTGCAGGACGTTTCGGAAAGCCGGGCCGCGCAAGCCCACATCCATTACCTGGCCCACTACGACCCCCTGACCGGTCTGCCGAACCGCAGCCTGTGGATCAGCCGCGCCGAGCAGGCACTGGCTTTCGCCCGGCGCAACCATACCTGCGTCGGCGTGCTGTTCCTAGATCTGGACAACTTCAAGAAGGTGAACGACACCCTCGGCCATCCAACCGGCGACCGCCTGCTGTCGGCCGCCGCCAAGCGTCTGTCCCAATGCCTGCGCGATGAGGATGTGCTGGCCCGTCTGGGCGGTGACGAATTCGTCGTGCTGCTCCCCCAACTGTCCCGCTCGGAAGATGCCGCCACCGTCGCCCGCAAGCTCATCGACAGCCTGCTCGCGCCCTTTGACATCGACGGCCAGGAGCTCACCGTCAGCACCAGCATCGGAATTGCCCTCGCGCCCGACAATGGCACCCACGTGGACGTGCTACTGAAACATGCCGACACTGCCATGTACGACGCCAAAAATGAGGGACGCAACGATTTCCGCTTCTTCACGTCCGAGATGAACAGCCGTGCCTACGCGCGCCTCATGCTGGAGAACGCACTGCGACGTGCCATTGAACGCAACGAACTGGTCCTCGAATACCAGCCCCAGTGGGAGATGCCCGGCAAACGGCTGATCGGCGTCGAAGCCCTAGTGCGCTGGGACAGCCCCGACCGGGGACGCGTCCTGCCGGGCGAGTTCATTCCCCTCGCCGAAGAAACCGGCCTGATCCACGCCATCGGTGACTGGGTCCTGCACGAGGCATCCCGCCAGCAGGCCGCCTGGCGGGATGCCGGACTGCCGGAGCTGACCGTTGCCATCAACATCTCAGCCCTGCAATTCCGGCGCCCGGGCTTCATCGACCGGCTCCGGCATGCACTGACCCACTGGAACATACCGCCCAGCGGTATCGAGCTGGAAATCACGGAAAGCGCGCTGATGCAGCCCAGTAGCGACACCGAACAGCAGTTCGCCACACTGAGCAAGCTGGGGGTCGGCCTCGCGCTGGACGATTTCGGCACCGGCTATTCAAGCCTGTCCTACCTCAAGCGCCTACCGTTGACGCGCTTGAAAATCGACCGCTCTTTCGTGCAGGACCTGCCCGGCGACCCGGAAGACGCCGCGATTGCCACCGCCACCCTGTCGATCGCTCGCGATCTGGGCCTCGACGTAGTTGCAGAAGGCGTCGAAACCGAAGCCCAGCGCGACTTCCTCCTCGAACGCCAATGCCGCGTGATGCAGGGCTACCTGCTCGCCCGGCCGCAATCCGCCGCTGACATCACCCGCTTGCTGCGCAGCGAGGCGGAACGCAGTGCGGTCCCGGCCTGAACATCTGAACTAACCCTCGCCGGCGCCGCCACTGCGGATCCGCGCCATCGCCACGGACGCCGCCGCTGTGCGGTTCTCGACGCCCAGTTTGGCGAAGACGTGTTCCAGGTGCTTGTTGACGGTACGCGGGCTGGAACCGAGGATCTCGCCGATGTCCGGGCTGGTCTTCCCCTTGATCACCCAATAGAGCACCTCAGCCTCGCGGTTGGTCAGGCGGAAAGCCCCCATCAGCGCGTCGAGCACCGCCGCGTCAGACTCCTCGCGCAAACTCACCAACCACTCGTCGTCGCCGGTCCGGTCGTGCAGCGTGAAGATCAGCCGGCGCGCGCCCTGATTCAGAGACAGCGGCGGAAACTCGCGCCCCTCGCCACGGGCGCGGCCGGAGGACTGTACCCAGACCATCACCGGCGGCGGTGCCTGGTCTTCCAGGCCTTCCGCGCCCTCGAAATAAGTCTGCATCAGCTTCCTCGCCAGCGGCGTCTGCCATACCACCCGACCGCTCTCCGGGCGGAGGGCCAGCGTCGCCTGGCCGAAGGCGTCCAGCGCACTGCGCGCCTGTTTCATCAGGCGCGCGCTCTGCATGTGGGCGGCGATGCGGGCCAGTACCTCCTGCGGGCGGATCGGCTTGGTCACGTAGTCCGCACCACCGGCGGCGAAGGCGGCCACCACGTGCTCGGTCTCGGTCAGCCCTGTCATGAAAACGATGGGAATGTGGCGCGTCGTGAAATCGGCTTTCAGGCGCCGCGCCACCTCGAAGCCATCCATGCCCGGCATCATCGCGTCGAGCAGGATCACGTCGGGCAGGCTCTGGCGCGCCCGCTGCAATGCCGTCTCGCCGTTGGTGGCGACCAGCACCGTGTAGCAGGATTCGTCGAGGGCGTCGTGGAGCACCGACAGATTCTCCGGAATGTCGTCCACGATCAGCACGAGGTCGGAATTGAGCCGGTCGAAATCAGGCATGGCGGGCTTTTTCCAGCAACGGTGGAATGGCGTCGAGGCGGAAACCGCGGGTCAGCTCGCGGACTTCGGCCACAAAAGCGGCATAGGCCGGATCGGCTGCTTCGATGTCGGCCAGGCGGGCCAGGATACCCTTCACATAGCCGAGCTCGACCTGGCGTGCCAACGGCTCCAGCAGCACAGCCGGCGGCGCGACCCAGCTGACCGGCGGCGCGGACGGCAACGCGTCGACAGACTCCAGCCATTCGAGGCCCAAGCGCAGCCCGATCCAGTCCAGCAACTCGTTCACCTGCACCGGCTTGAGGATGAAGTCCGCGGCACCGATCCCCAGGTCGTTGTCGTCGGTGTGCAGGCCCCGCTCGTAGGCGTTGGCCGAGATGATCGCCACCGGCGTCCCGGCGTAGGCGCCAGCGCGGAGGCGGCGCACCGTCTCCCAGCCATCCATGCCCGGCATCGCCAGGTCCATGAAGACCAGGTCGGGGCGAAATTCCGGCAACAGGTTCAGGCATTCCTGTCCGGACGCCGTCTGGGCCAGCACGAAGCCGAGGGGCTCCAGCAGCGTGATCAGGAATTCCCGGTCCACCCGCTCGTTGTCCACGATCAGGATGCGCCGCCGCTCACCGCGGTAGCCCAGCCGGTTGCGGCGCGGCAGCTGACGTGTCGCCAGCTCGTCGCGGACCTGTGGCAGGAACAGGCGCACGCGGAAGGTGGTACCAACGCCAAGTTCGCTGTTCACCGTCAGCTCGCCGCCCATCACATCGGCGAACATGCGGCTGATCGTCAGCCCCAGCCCTGCCCCGCTCGCCCCCTGGGCCGAACTGCCACGGGAAAAGGGCTCGAAGATGCGCTCGATCTCGGCCGCCGAAATGCCTGGCCCGGAATCCTCGATCTCGAAGGTCGCCATTTCCATGCGGTAGGCGAGGCGCAGGCTGATGTGACCCTTGGCGGTGAACTTCACCGCGTTGCCGAGCAGGTTGATGAGGATCTGGCGCAGGCGCTTCTCGTCGGCACGCAGGAAGGCCGGCAGCTCACCCTTCGGCTCGAAAAGGAACTCCAGCCCCTTGTTGCGTGCCTGCAGCTCGAACATGCCGACGATCTGCGCCATGAAATCGCGGAAATCCAGCGGCTTCACGTCCAGCGTCAGCTTGCCGCCCTCGATGCGGGCGATGTCCAGCGTACCTTCGATGACCGACAGCAGGTGGTCACCGCTGCGGCGGATCACGTTGATCGCCTGGCGCCGATGCACCGGGATCGAATCGTCCCCGTCGAGGATCTGCGCGTAGCCGAGGATGCTGTTCAGCGGCGTGCGCAGTTCATGGCTGATCGCGGTGATGTAGCGGCTCTTGGCCTGATTGGCCAGGTCGGCCACCTGCTTGGCTTTCTGCAACTGCTCGTCGGTGCGCCGGTGGGAATCGATCTCGCGCATCAACAGGTGGGTCTGGCGATTCGACTCCTCCTGCGCCACCTGACGGCTTTTGTGGGTCAGCACCAGCCACCACACCACCAGCCCGGCCAGCAGCAACAGCGCCGCGTACCCCTTGAGGAAGGCCAGCCGCAAAGCCGGCGCGAACTCCGGCGCGCTCGCACCGAGCAGGCTGAGGCCGTGGTAGTGCAGCAGCCACATCAGCAGCGCCAGCCCCGGCGCGATGACACCCATCAACAGCAGGTAGTGGCCGAGCCCAGTTTCCAGGTAAGGCCACACCGAGCGCGGCAGCAGGCGCCGCATCGCCGCCGACCACTGAGCCGAAAGCCGCGCCTCGGGCTTGCACAAGTCGTTGCAGCGGGCATCCAGCGAGCAGCACAGGGAGCAGATATCGCCCTGGTAGGCCGGGCAGTAGGCCAGGTCGTCAGCCTCGTACTCGCTCTCGCAGATCGCGCAACGGCGGGCGCCGCCAGCCGCGGACGAAACCGGCCGGCGGGCGATATAGTAGCGTCCGCCAGTGAGCCAGGCGATCAGCGGCGCGGTGACGAAGGCGACCACCAGCGCGATGAGCGCCGAGAAGGCCGCCGCATCCGGCCCGAACACGCCCAGGTAGGCTGCCACCGACAGCGCCGAGGCGATCCCCATCGCACCGACGCCGACCGGATTGACGTCGTACAGGTGGGCGCGCTTGAACTCGATGCCTGGTGGCGACAGGCCCAGCGGCTTGTTGACGACCAGATCGGCGACCACCGCCATCATCCATGAGATAGCCACGTTGGCGTACAGGCCGAGCACCTTGCCGAGTGCCTGGAACACGTCCAGTTCCATCAGCACCAGCGCGATCAATGTATTGAAGACCACCCACACCACCCGCCCCGGGTGACTGTGGGTCAGCCGCGCGAAGAAGTTCGACCACGCCAGCGAGCCGGCGTAGGCATTGGTGACGTTAATCTTGAGCTGGGACACCACGACGAACAGCGCCGTCGCCGCCACCGCCCAGTGCAGGCCGGGAAACACATACTCGTAGGCGGCTAGGTACATCTGGTTGGGGTCCACCGCTCGATCCGCCGGCACCGAGTTGCTGATCGCCAGATAGGCCAGCAGCGCGCCGCCAAGCATCTTGATCACCCCCGGCAGCACCCAGCCCGGCCCGCCGAGCAGCACCCCTGCCCACCAGTGCCAGCGATTGGCCGGCGTCTTCTCGGGCATGAAGCGCAGGTAGTCGGCCTGCTCCCCCATCTGAGTCATCAGCGCGATGCCCACCGTCAGCGCAGCGCCGAAGGCCCGCATGTCGAAACCCGCACCGACACCATGTTCGCCGCCGTAGGAGACGATGCTATGCAGTACATCCGGGCGTTCGCTGAACACGAAGACGTAGGGCACCACCAGCATCAGGATCCACAGCGGCTGGGTCCACGCCTGCAGGCGGCTGATCGCCGTCACCCCGTGGGTGACCAGCGGAATCACCACCACCGCGCACAGCAGGTAGCCCCAGGCCGGCGGGATGTCGAAGGCCAGATCCAGCGCGTAGGCCATGATCGCCGCTTCGAGGGCGAAGAAGATGAAGGTGAATGACGCGTAGACCAGTGATGTGAGCGTCGAACCGATATAGCCGAAGCCGGCGCCGCGGGTCAGCAGGTCCATGTCCACACCGTAGCGCGCCGCATAAACGCTGATCGGCAGGCCGGCCAGGAAGATGATCAGCCCGGCGGCGAGGATCGCCCACAGTGCGTTGCTGAAACCATAATCCACCAGCAGGGTGGCACCGACCGCCTCCAGCACCAGGAAGGAGGCCACGCCGAAGGCGGTATTGGCGACCCGCCATTCCGACCAGCGCCGGAAGCTGCGCGGCGTGAAGCGCAGCGCGTAATCCTCGATGGTCTCGCGGGCGACCCAGGCGTTGTAGTCGCGCCGGACCTTGACCACCCGCTGGACGGCATCCTGTTCCGTCGCAGCGGTCGTGGCCTCGGCGTCCATCACTCCTTCATGCCCAGCCGTTCCAGGCGATAGCGCAGGGAACGGAAGGTCACACCCAAGTGACGGGCTGCTGCGGTGCGGTTGCCGCCTGATTTCTCCAGAGCCTCCTCGATGGCATGGCGCTCAACCTGGTCGAGATAGTCCTGCAGGTCAGTGCCGGCCGGCGCCGTGGCGGTGGCCGGACTGCTCTCGCCAATGTCGGCCGGATCGAGCAGCAGGTCGTCCGCCTCGATCACTTGTCCGCTCGACAGGGCCAGCGCCCGCTCCAGGATGTTCTCCAGCTCGCGCACATTGCCCGGGAAGGAATAGGCTCCCAGCGCCTTTACCGCACCTTCGCTGAGGCAAGCCACCGGCATGCCGGACACCTCGGCCAGGCGCTCGAGAAGGATCTCCGCCAGCCGCGGGATATCCTCGCTGCGCTCGCGCAGCGCCGGCATGCGCAGTTCGATGACGTTGAGGCGGTAGAACAGATCCTGGCGAAAGCGCGAAGCCTCCACCATGGCCTTCAGGTTCTGATGGGTGGCACTGAGGATACGCACATCCACGGCCGTTTCAGCGGTGTCACCGAGGCGGCGGAACTTCTTTTCCTGGATCGCCCGCAGCAGCTTGACCTGCATCGCCAGAGGCAGGTCGCCGACCTCATCAAGGAACAGGGTGCCACCGTGGGCGGCCTGGAAGAAGCCTTCCCGGTCTGTGTCGGCGCCGGTAAAGGCCCCCTTCTTCGCCCCGAAGAACTCGCTCTCCATGAGGTTTTCCGGGATCGCACCACAGTTTACCGCCACGAAGGGCGCCGCCGCACGGGGGCCCAGTTCGTGGATCATCCGCGCCGCGCGCTCCTTGCCACTACCAGACTCGCCGGAGATGAAGACCGGCGCCTGGCTTCTGGCCAGTTTTTCGATCAGCGAGCGGACCTGCACCATCGCCGGCGAATCACCAATCAGGCTGGAACTGTCCTTGTGCTGATTGTCACCGTCCTTGGCCGATACCGAGAAGACGGATTTCACCAAGGCCCGCAGTTGGTCGATGGAAACCGGTTTGGCGAGGTAATCGAAGGCACCGGCCTTGAGCGCCGTCACCGCGTTGTCCATGCTGCCGAAAGCGGTGATCACCGCCACGGGCAGATCGCGGACGTTTTCCGAGATGTAGCGTACCAGCTCCAGACCGTCGCCGTCAGGCAGGCGCATGTCGGTCAGGCACAGGCGATAGCGCTTCTCGCCGAGCAGGCGCCGGGCTTCCGCCAGGTTGGCAGCGCCGTCGCTGACCAAGCCGAGGCGTAACAGGGTGAGTTCGAGCAGTTCGCGGATGTCATCCTCGTCATCGACGATGAGAACATCCGATCCGCTGGAACGGGCTCGTCTTTCAGGCTGGATCATGGTTTCACGCGTCCAGTGATGCGGAAATGGGCGCCGGCGGGCGAAATGCCAGGCTCGTCGCGGCACAGTTCGAGCACCGCGCCGTTGGCCTCGGCCAGCTCCCGGGCAATGTACAGCCCCAGGCCGGTCCCTTTCGAATGGGTGGTGAAAAAGGGTTCGAAGACCTGCGTCCGCAGCTCTTCTGGAATCCCCGGACCATCGTCGGACACATCCAGTGCCACGCGACCGTCATCGCAGGGCGATGCCGTAATTGTCACCGCAGCCGGCCCGCCACTGCAATGGCGGCGCGCATTGCCCACAAGATTCCACAAAATCTGGCGCAGGTGGGTCCGGTCCATCGCCATCTGCAGTTCAGGCCCAACCCGGTTGACCACGAGCTCCGGCGGATCGCTGGCGTTCGCCACCGCGAACTCCTCCAGGAACTCGTCCACGAAATCCCGCAGCTGCAGGGCTTCCGGCAGCGCCTCGTCGCGCCGCCCGAGGGCCAGTACGTCGCCGACCAGGCGGTCGATGCGCTGCGCGTTGTTACCGATGATGCGGATCAGGCGGGCCTGCATGTCGCTGCGCTTCTCGTCGCGGAGCAGTTCTGCCGCCTGGTAAACCGAGGCCAGCGGATTGCGGATCTCGTGGGCGATGCTGGCGGTCAGGCGTCCAAGCGCAGCCAGCTTGACCTGCTGGATCTGGCGATGGGTGCGGTCGTAGTCCTCCAGATAGATCAACGTCTCGCCAGCCTCCCCGGCAGGGAGAAGACGCACGAGCAGCATCTTGCCGGTCAGTTCGGCGCGGATGCGCCGTGCCGAATCCGCCGTATTCACGCCACGCTGCAATTCCCGCGCCAGGGCTGGCGCGCAGGCCGCCAGCACGGCCCCCTCCTGCAGCGCCGGACCGAGCAAGGCCGCGGCCTGGGGGTTGTAATGGCGCACGGCGCCATCCTCGCCAACCACCAACACACCGTCCTGCATGTCTTTGATGATCTGCCGATTCAGACGCAACTGGCTGTCCAGATCGGCTCCACGCTGGCGAGCCAGGTTCTCGTTGGCGATCGCCCGCAGGGCCAGCAGACGCGCCACTTGGGCGATGGCGAAGAAACCGATGCAAGTCACCCCGACGGTGAAGAAGTCCGTCATCGGCCGGTCCGACAACAGGCGCGAGGTGTTCTCGAGCAGCACCGCCAGCGTCGCATAGGACGCATAGAACAGCACCATGCGCCCCTGCCCAACCAGACCGGCACCGGCCAGCGCCACCAGGATCAGGATCGGCATGCCGCTGCGGTAGCCGCCGCTGGCCCACATGATCAGCGTCAGCAACGTGATGTCCACCAGCACCTGCACGGTGACCAGACGATTCATGCCGAGCAGACGGGCGGCGTCCGGGAAGCCGAGGATCAGCACCGCCGCCAGATAGGTGAAGGCGGCGCCGAAGAACAGGGTCGGGGAGTCACTGCCAAGCTGCAGCGCCCGCCCCGCCACAACGAAAATCCCAGCCAGCACCAGGCGGAACAGGTTGAGATAACGTAGCGGCTGGCTCCTGTCGTCGCCAGGCAGGAACTGGCTCGCCAGGGAAGTAGAACCTGCGCTCACGGGCGGGCGCCGAGGCGGCGGTGCGCCTCCGAGCAGAAGAAGTGGCCGCCGCTCGTCACACCTTCGCTCTCCGGCACATGCACGCCGCAATGGGCGCAGGCCACCATCTGCTCGATCTCACCTGCCGGGGGCTGGCTCGCCCCCTGCTCCGGCACGGAGTCGCGTCCCTCCTCGCGTCGCGGGCCAGGCTGCAGTGCACGACGAACGTAGAAAACAGCCAGCAGGAACAGGACGAACAGCAGGATATTGCGCAAGACGAGGGCCTCCGGGGATTTCGGGGGCAGTTTAGCAGAAGCGTCCGAGGCGCTCGAAAGCCGCCTCCAGCGTGTCGTCGCGCTTGGCGAAGCAGAAGCGGATCACCTGTTCGTCGCGGCCGTCGCCGAAGAAGGCCGACAGCGGAATCGCCGCGACGCCGACCTCGCGGGTCAGCCATTCCACGAAGGCGGTGTCAGGCATGTCGGCGATCGCTGTGTAGCGGGCCGTCTGGAAATAAGTGCCAGCGCAGGGCAGCAGCTCGAAACGGGTGGCCGCCAGCCCACGGCGAAAGAAGTCGCGCTTTTCCTGGTAGAAAGCCGCCAGGCGCAGATGGCGCTCGGCGTCGGCCATGTAGTCGGCCAGCGCCAGTTGCACCGGCGTATTGACGGTGAACACGTTGAACTGATGCACCTTGCGGAATTCCGCCATCAGCTCCCGCGGCGCCAGCACATAGCCGACCTTCCAGCCAGTCACGTGGTAGGTCTTGCCGAAGCTGGAGACGATGACGCTGCGCTCGGCCAGTTCCGGGTAACGGGCAGCGCTCTCGTGGCGGGCGCCGTCGAAGACGATGTGCTCATACACCTCGTCGGCCACCACCACGATGCCCGTACCGCGGGTGATCTCCGCCAGCCGCTGCAGGTCGGCTGCCGACCACACGGTGCCGGTGGGGTTGTGCGGCGTGTTGATCATGATCATCCGCGTGCGCGGCGTCACCAGCGCCTGCACCGCGTCCCAATCGGGCCGGTAGTCCGGCGCGGCCAGGCGAGCGCGGCGCACCACGCCACCCTGCAAGGTGATGGCCGGCACGTAGGAATCGTAGACCGGCTCGAAGACGATCACCTCGTCGCCAGGATGGACCAGCGCCGCCACCGCAGTGAACAGCGCCTGGGTGGCGCCGGCCGTTACCGTGATCTCGTGCTCCGGATCGTAGGCCGCCCCATATAGATCCTGCACCTTGGCGGCGATCGCCGCGCGCAGCGCCGGCGTTCCGGCCATCGGCGCATACTGATTGTGGCCGCTGCGCATCCAGTGGGCGACCCGCTCGAACAGCAGGTCCTCCGCGTTGAAATCGGGAAAGCCCTGGGACAGGTTGATCGCCCCGCACTCCTGGGCCAGGCGGGACATCACGGTGAATACCGTCGTTCCCACTTCGGGCAGACGGGAAACAAGCGGCATGGGAAAAGACGGCATCGCAAATACACTCCGGATCAGGCTCTCCGATTCTGGCAGATCGACCGCGGCAGAGCCAACCGGTGTCAGGCGCCGCTACAATCGGGCCGCTATCCAACAAGGAACCACCGTGTCCGACACCTGCCCTACCCTGCGTCGCGACGGCGACCAGGTCGTGATTCTCGACCAAACCCGCCTGCCTTACCGGGAAGTCTTCCTCCGCCTCGACAGCCTCACCGACGCTGCCACCGCGATCCGCGACATGCAGGTGCGCGGCGCCCCGCTGATCGGCGCCACCGCTGCCTTCGGCATCGCGCTGGCCTTGCGTGACGACGCCTCCGATGCCGCGCTGCAGGCCGCCGATGCCTGCCTGCGCCAGACCCGCCCCACCGCCGTCAATCTGCACTGGGCGCTGGACCGCATGCGCGCGGCGCTCGCCCCGCTGCCGGCCGGCGCGCGCAGCGCCGCCGCCTGGGCCGAGGCCGAGGCGATCCGCGCCGGCGACGCCGCCGCCAATGCAGCCATCGGCCAGTACGGCCTCGAACTGCTGCGCCAGCTGCCAGGCGCCGGCGAACGCCCGCTGCAGCTGATGACCCACTGCAATGCCGGCTGGCTGGCCACCTGCGGCCACGGCACCGCGCTCGCACCGATCTACGCCGCCCACACCGCCGGGCTGCCGGTCCACGTGTGGGTCAGCGAGACCCGGCCGCGCAACCAGGGCCTGCTCACCGCCTGGGAGCTGGCTCGCGCCGGTGTGCCGCACACGCTGATCGCCGACAACGCCGCCGGCTGGCTGATGGCGGAAGGACGCGTGGACGGCGTGATCGTCGGCGCCGACCGCATCGCCGCCAACGGCGACACCGCCAACAAGGTCGGCACCTACCTCAAGGCTCTGGCCGCCGCGGCACATGAGGTTCCGTTCTACGTGGCCGCACCGCGCTCGACCATCGACTTCCACTGCCCCGACGGCCGCCACATCCCGATCGAGGAGCGCAGCGCCGACGAAGTGCGCACGATCAGCGGCCTGGCCGACGACGGCGAGGTGCATCGTGTGCAGCTGATACCGCCGCGAGCCTCCGCATGCAATCCGGCTTTCGACGTCACGCCCGCGCCATTGCTGGATGGCATAATCACCGATCTGGGCATATGCCCACCCGACGCGCTGGGCCCACTGGCCCACCGATGATCCCGTCCCCAGGGGGCCTCTGATGAACGAAAACGTACTTCGCGAAGGTCTGCTCGCCACCGCCCGCAGCATGGCTGCCAGTGGACTCAATGCCGGCACCGCCGGCAATGCCAGCGTGCGCTGTGCGCGAGGCTTCCTGATCACCCCCAGCGGCCGCCCCTACGAAGACTGCAGCGGTGACGACATGGCCCTGGTGGCGATGGACGGCAGCTGGACGGGCCCCTATGCGCCATCCAGCGAGTGGCGCATCCATCGGGACATCTTCATCGCGCGGCCGGAAGCGGGCGCCGTGCTGCATGCCCACTCCCCCTTCGCCACCGCGCTGGCCTGCCACCGGCGCGACATCCCGGCCTTCCACTACATGATCGCCCGCTTTGGCGGCGACAGCATCCGCTGCGCCCCGTACGCAACCTTCGGCACCCAGGACCTGTCGGCCTCCGCCATCGCCGCACTGGAGAACCGCAACGCCTGCCTGCTGGCCAACCACGGCATGCTGGTGTTCGGCGAAGACCTGCGCCACACGCTGGCCCTCGCCATCGAGTTCGAGACCCTCTGCGAGCAATACTGGCGGGCCTGCCAGCTCGGCACGCCAGTCGTGCTGGGCCCCACCGAAATGGCCGAGGTGATCACGAGATTCAAGAGCTACGGCCAGGCCAAGGCCGCCAACGTCCCGGAAGCCATCAATCCTCCGTCCCCGGACCTGGACTGACGGCCCGGCCGATGCCCCACCCGACCTCCAGCGCCGCCCCGCGGCAAAGCCTTGCGCGCAGTCTCCTGTGGCGCATGTCGGCCGTTTTCGTGGCCTGTCTGCTGGTATTCGGCGGCGCCTTCCACTACCTGGTCGTCGCACCGGCCACCCAGACGCTGGCGCGCGTCCAGCTCGACCTGGCGACGCGCCAGATCCAGGCCGAAGTCGAACGACGCTTCCGGCACATCGAGATCGAACTACGCACCGCACGTTCGCTAGGGGAAGCCGGCCGCCTCGATTTCAACGACGTCGAAGCCTTCAACACCGCCCTGCTGCCGGTGCTGAATGGCGGCACCTTGATCACGGCCATCCACCTGGCCGCTGCCGACGGCCGGGAATTGAGCCTGAGGCGGGATGGAAAGGGCTGGACCAACCTCATCACGCCGCCCGTGGGCCAAGGCGGCGGTAGCCGCTGGTGGCGCTGGACAAGTGCCGGCAAGCTGCAGCACGAACAAACCGGCGAAGAACGGGAGGATCCGCGCCGGTCCCCGTGGTTCGATACGGCCCTGCAGGCTCCCGCCAACGACCCGCTGGCCTGGTCGTCCCCCTACCGCAACACGCCCGACGGGGACGGCGGGATTGCCATCGCGACGCGCTGGAAAGGCGGCGACGGCAAGGCCCGGGTCCTCGCCTTCGAGATCCAGCTCGCCGACGTGTCACTGCTGACCATGGACAGCCCAATCGGAGAACGGGGCGGCAGTGCGGTGCTCACCGCGGCCGGGGAAGTGGTCGGCGTCCCGCGCTATCCACGCTTCGCCAACCGGGCAGACCGGCACGGCGCCATCCTGCGCCCGGCCGCCGAGCTCAATGTGGACTTCCTCACCCATGGCTATGCCCGCTGGCTGGACAGCGAGCGGCAAAGCGAAAAGATCCTTCACTTCGAGAACGAACGCGAAAGCTGGCTGGCGGAATTCATCCCGGTTCAGCTGGGTAGCCAGCAGTGGTGGGTCGGCGGCTTTGCCCGCGAGGCGGACTTCATTCCGGCACGCCTGCGCGACGTGGCACCGGCCCTCGCCTTGCTCATCGTACTGGCTGCACTCGCCGCGGCCCACCTGGCCCGCCGCGTGTCCCGACGCATCGAAGCGGATCTCGCCACCCTGGTCGAACGCAGCGAACGCATTGGCCGCCTCGATCTGTCGCCCGGCCCCCCCATCGACACGCCATGGCGGGAGGTCGCCGAACTGGCCGAGTCTCACGAGAACATGCGCGTCCAGCTGCAACGGGCGGCGGACGAACTGCTCCAGGCGCGCAGCCAGCTCGAAGAAAAGGTCGACGAACGCACCCACCAACTGGAAGAGAAGACCCAGGCAGCGGCCAACCAGCTGCTGTTCATCGAAGTCCTCATCGATGCCCTGCCCAACCCGGTGTTCTACAAGGACCCCGCTGGACGCTTCCTGGGCTGCAACCTGGCCTACGAGGACGCCTTCGGCACCACCCGCGCCTTCCTCCTCGGCAAGACGGTGCTCGAACTCCCCTACCTGCCGCCGACCGAACGCATGGCCTTCCACGAGGAAGACCTGCAAATCATCGCAAACGCCGGCGCATCCCACACGGAGCGCAGCCTCCCCTTCGCCGACGGCCGCGAGCACGACGTCCTCTACTGGGTCTCCGGCTTCCGCCTGGCCAACGGCGAGCCCGGCGGCCTGCTCGGCGTCATCGTGGACATCTCTGCGCAGAAGACCGCCGAACGCAAGGCTCGCAGTGCCGACGAGTGGAGCCGGCGCATGCTCGAATCGAGCCCGATCGCCGTGGTCATCAACCGCCCGGACGGCACTCCGTTATTCGCCAACACGCGGGCTCTGGTGCTGGCCGGCACCGACATGCAGACCTTCATGCAACGCTCCGTCACCGGCTGGTTCCGCGACCCGTCAGTGGGCGAACGGGCCCTCGGCCGTTTACGCGACGGATGGCCGGTACAGGACATGGAGGTCGAGTTCCAGAACGTCGACGGCACGCCGTTCTGGACGCTAATGACCATGGAGCAGATCGAGATGAGGGGCGCACCGGCCCTGATCAGCTGGAGCTACGACATCACGGCCCGCAAGGCGGCCGAACAGGAGCTGCGCAAGCTTTCCCTGGCCGTCGAGCAGAGCCCGTCGATGCTCGTCATCACCTTGCCAGGTGGTGCAATCCAATACGCCAACCCACGCTTCCGCCAGGTCTGCGGTTTCAGCACCGACGAGCTTAGCGGCACCCAACCGGACTTGCTCGACGCCCAAGGCCTCCCCTTAGAGTTCCACGCCGAACAGTGGGACGCACTGCGCACCAATGGTATCTGGCGACGCGAATGCCAGCTCCGGCGGCGCAGCGGCGACCCCTTGTGGGTCGGCCTGTCGGTCAGCGGGCTGGCCGAGGACAACGGCGAGATCACGCACTGCATCTGGGTCTTCGAGGATCTCGCCCTTTACCGCCAGGCCGTGGTGACGCTGCGCGAAGCCAAACGCCTGGCGGAAGAGGCGGCCGAGTCCAAGGCCCGCTTCCTGGCCAACATGAGCCACGAGATCCGCACCCCGATGAACGCCATCATCGGCCTCGCCAGCCTGTGCCTGGGCACCGAACTGCCGCCGCGCCAGCACGACTACGTTACGAAGATCCACGCCGCCGGCACCTCGCTGCTGCACGTGGTCAATGACATCCTCGACTTCTCGAAGATCGAAGCCGGCAAGCTGAACCTCGAACACATCACCTTCGCCCTCGACCAGGTGCTCGACAACGTGCTCACCTTCGTCAGCCAGAAGGCCCGCGACAAATCCCTCGAGCTACTACTGCAACTCGCGCCGGATGTTCCGCAGGACCTCATCGGCGATCCGCTGCGCCTGGGCCAGATCCTGACCAACCTGCTCGGCAACGCCGTCAAGTTCACCGAAAAAGGCGAAGTGGCGGTCCAGGTCGATGTAGCGGAACAGGCCCTGCGCCATGCCGTACTGCGCTTCACCGTCCGCGACACCGGGATCGGCATGAGCACCGAACAGCTTGACCGTCTGTTCGAGGCCTTCGCCCAGGCAGACGACTCGATGACCCGCCGTTTCGGTGGCACCGGGCTGGGCCTGTCCATTTCCCGTCATCTGGTCGAGATGATGGGCGGAAAACTGGCCGTACACAGCATCCCCGGCGAGGGCAGCTGCTTCAGCTTCGACCTCCGTTTCGAACTTGCCGAGCCCCGCGCACCGCGCGCCTTGCCGGGTGTCCTCGAGGGCCTGCGGGTCCTGGTGGTGGACGACCATCCGGTGGCCCGCACGGTGCTGCTGGACCTGCTGCGCAACTTCCCCTTCCGCAGCGAGGCCGTGTCCTCCGCGGCCGAAGCCGTGGCCGCGGTGCGCCGGGCCGACGGCGGCGATCGCTTCGGACTGGTGCTGATGGACCTGCGCATGCCCGAGCAGAACGGCATCGAGGCAACCCGCCGCATCAAGCAGGACCGCAGCCTCACCTCCCCACCGACGGTGATCCTGCTGACCGCCTTCGGCGATGAAAACACCTCGGCCGATGCCGCCGAAGCCGGCGCCGACGGTTACCTGCACAAACCCGCCACGGCCTCCACCCTCCTCGACGCCATCGTCAGCGCCTTTGGCACCGACGCTGCACTGCCGGCCCGTGGCGCGCTCGCCCACGCCCCCAGCCTGGCCGGGCTGCGCGTGCTCGTCGTCGAGGACAACGACATCAACCAGCAGATCGCCTGCGGCATCCTGCAGCGGCTCGGTGCCCAGGCCGACGTGGCCGACAACGGCCGGATCGCCGTCGACACCCTCAACGCCATGCCGGACGCCTTCGACGTCGTGCTGATGGACCTGCAGATGCCCGAAATGGATGGGCTCGAGGCCACCCGGCGGATCCGTCGCAATCCGCAGCTGGCCCGGCTGCCGGTGATCGCGATGACCGCCCATGCGATGGCCGACCAGCGCCAGCGCTGCCTCGAGGCCGGCATGAACGACCACGTGGCCAAACCCATCGTGCTCGAACACCTGGTCGAGGCCATCCTGCGCCACACCCGTGGCGGCTGCACCACCCTCACCCCACGGCCGCCGGCCACCGTCGGCCTGCCGCCGCTCCCCGGCCTCAACGTGGCCGCGGCCCTGCGCCGGGTCGGCAACGACGCCAGCGAATACCTCGCGCTGTTGCGCCACTTCACCCGCAGTCAGGCCGACTGCCCGCAACGCATCGATACCGCAGTGTCCGCCGGCGACCTCACCACCGCCGAACGCCTGGCCCACACCCTGCGTGGCACTGCAGCCAACCTCGGCGCCACGGCCTTGCAGGAAGCTGCGGCAGCCGTTGAAAGCGGCCTGCGCAAGGGCCAATCCACCGATACCGCACGCAGCACCCTGCACGCCGAACTGAACGCACTGCAGGCATTGCTGATGCGCACCCTCCCGCCCGAGGAGGAAGCCGATGCAGGCAGGCAGCTCAGTGACGAAGCGTTCGACGCCGCCCTGCGGGAGCTGGCCCATCTTCTCGACACTGCCGACGGTACGGCACCGACCCGCTTCAAGCAGATCCGCGCCGATCTCACCGCCCGCCTGAGCAACGAGATCGCCGGAGAAATCGCTAGCGCTCTGCAGGCTTACGATTATGATCAGGCTTTGGCCTGCCTGTCCCCGCATACCCAGCCGAACGGCGCTTAGCACTCGCCCGGAGCCTCTCACCGATGCCCTCTACCGACCCTCGCAATCCGTTGATCCTCGTGGTCGATGACGCGCCCGACTCCATCGAGCCGATCGTCCACTGCCTGCACCGCGCCGACTTCCGTACCCGCATCGCCACCAACGGCGCCCGCGCGTTGGCACTGGCGGCCAGTACGCCGCAGCCCGACCTGATTCTGCTCGACGTGACGATGCCGGACATCGACGGCTACGAGGTATGCCGGCGCCTGATGGGGGACCCGCAGACCGCGAGCATTCCAGTGATCTTCCTGACCATCCGTAACGAGGAAGTGGACGAGCAACTCGGCTTCGATGCCGGCGCGGTGGACTACATCACCAAGCCGATCAGCCCGCCGCTGGTCCTCACCCGGATCCGCAACCACCTGACGCTGAAAGCAGCTAGCGACTTCCTGCGCGACCGCAATGCCTACCTGGAGCAGGAGGTCGTGCGCCGTACCCGCGAGCTGGGGCTGATGCAGGACGCCACCATCGTCGCAATGGCCTCCCTGGCCGAAACCCGTGACAACGAAACCGGCAACCACATCCGGCGCACGCAGATGTATGTGCGCACCCTCGCCCGCCACCTGCAACACCACCCGCGCTTCGCCACCGAGCTGAACGACGAGAATATCGAGCTGATGTACAAGTCGGCACCGCTGCACGATATCGGCAAAGTCGGCATCCCCGACCGCATCCTCCTCAAACCCGGCCGCCTGACTCCAGCCGAGTTCGAGATCATGAAGACCCACACCACCCTGGGCATGGAGGCCATCAGCAAGGCCGCGTCGCTGTTTGGCCTGTCCGCCGGCTACCTGCGCTACGCCAAGGAGATCGCCCATTCCCACCAGGAAAAATGGGATGGCAGCGGCTATCCCCAGGGCCTCGCCGGCGAACGCATTCCGTTGTCGGCCCGCCTGATGGCCGTTGCCGACGTCTACGACGCACTGATCAGCAAGCGCGTCTACAAGCCGGCCTTCACCCACGACGAAGCCAGCGAACTCCTGCTCCGTGGACGCAGCAACCACTTCGACCCGGACATCCTCGACGCCTTCATCGAGCTGCAGGACGAATTCCGCGCCATCGCGCAACGCTTCGCCGACGTAGAAGTGGACCACGAACACGAAGCCGAGCGGCTGCGCCTGGTCTTCGGCGAGGACTAGGACGGTCCGGGACTCAAGATTGGGCGGCTGCGACCGTTAAGTCCGCGGGAGGATCCGCCGACAGAGATCCGTTCATCCTTCAGGAGACTCGATGACCCGCAGCACGACATCCGCTCAGGTTGTCGACGTGTTTCGCCGCTACGGGCTGGCCGTACTCGTCTTTACCCTGGTTCTTGCCTTCACGCTGAACAGTTACCACGCCACCATCCTCGAGGAGCGGGAGGCGGCAGGCGTGCGCTTCCAGCAGTTGGCTCGACAGCACATTGCCCAGTTGCGCGAAAGGACGGAGGGCCTGGTCACCCTCAGCGAGGTCATGCGTCGCCACGTGGCCCAGGCGCCGCGGATCGACGAACGGGAGTTCGCGGATTTTGTCGCTCCGCTGCGAGCCCACTATCCGGAAATCCGCCGGCTCGGCGTACTCCGCCTGAGCGGCGACGACGCCTTGGTGAGCGTCTCAGTGGAGTCCGATGGCGAGCCGCCGTCCGGCGCAGCCTTCGTCGCCCCATCCCACCTTCCGGACGAACCCAGCCGCACCGCCCTCCGCCAGTTGATCGTTGACACCGCCAACGGCGAGGCCGGCGTCGCCAGCCACCTGCACACACAGCGCCAGGGCAAGGCCGATGACGGCGACGACCTCCTGCTGCTCGCCCCCGTAAAATCTCTCGCGACGCCCCATGCAACCGCCCATGAGCTGGTGTTCATCGAAGTCCCGCTGAGCCGGCTGCTTCGCGAAATGCTCGTCCCAGCGACAGGCGAAGGCCGCACTCCGCTGGAATTCGAGCTCATTGATGCCGATGACGGCGCCCACCGCCTGTTCGCGACCCCGAACTACCGCCTGAGCGACCAATCCTACGCGGAAGCCATCCAGCTCTACGGTCGCCGCTGGCTGCTGATTGCCGCCCCCGACGCCCGGGAACTGCTCCTGGATCCGGGGCCGGATGCGGGTGCCCAGCTCTTTTCCGGCCTGTCCCTTGGGCTGCTGGCCGCGCTGATCCTGTACGTGCTGCAAACCCGCGCCGACGCGATCCGCAAGCAGGTCACCGAAAAGACCCTCGCACTGGCGGACGCCAACGAGGCCCTCGGCCAGTACATCAGTGCGCTGGCCGAAACCAACCGCCTGCTGGAAACCGAGGTCGAGAAGCACGCCCGCTCCGAAGCCCTGCTGCGGGAGACCACCTCACTGCAACGGGCGATTCTGGACTGCGCCGAGTACGCCATCGTTTACACCGACTCCAACGGCATCATCCGAGTCGTAAACCCGGCCGCCGAACGTCTGTTCGGCCATTCGGCCGAAGAACTCGTCGGGCTGGAAACACCGTTGGTCTTCCATACCGCCGAAGACATCGCCCGCTGGACCCTCGCCCACCGCAACAACGGCTTTGCCGCCCTCGCCGAAGAAGCCAGCGCCAGCAACCACACGGAGCCACGGGAGATCAACCTGCGGCGACGGGACGGCAGCATCTTCCCCGCCAACATCGCCATCTCAGTGGTCCACGACAGCAGGAAGCAGATCCGCGGCTACCTGGGCATCATCGCCGACATCACCCAGCGACGGGCAGCCGAAAGCCGCATCCGCCACCTCGCCCACTACGACAATCTCACGTCGCTGCCCAACCGCACCCTGCTCAACGAACACCTGGCCGAAGCAATCGGCCTGGCCTCCCAGCTGCAACGGGGCGTAGCCGTGCTGTTCACCGACCTTGATCGCTTCAAGTTCGTCAATGACACCCTCGGCCACCAAGCCGGCGACCAACTACTACTGCTGGTTGCCCAACGCCTGCGCGCCTGCGTGCGCGACGGCGATCTGGTGGCACGCACCGGCGGCGACGAATTCGTGGTTGTCCTCGGCGACCTCGAGGAAGGCTCCATGCCGGAGGACGTAGCTGAGCGCATCCTTACCAGCCTGGCCCGCCCCTTCGATCTGTCCGGCCAACAGTGCACGGTGACCCCGAGCATCGGCATCGCCCTCTACCCGGGCGACGGCCTTGACGGCCACGCGCTGATAAAAAACGCCGACGCCGCCATGTACCTGGCCAAGGAGCGGGGGCGCAACAACTACCAGTTCTTCGACCATAGCTTGTCTGCCCGCTACAGCGAGCGCCTCGAACTGGAGAACCGCCTGCGCCAAGCCGTCGACGCCAATCAGCTCGAACTGTTCTACCAGCCCCAGGTGGACACGCTCTCCGGCGAACTGATCGGCCTGGAGGCGCTGATCCGCTGGCGGCAACCGGACGGCACGATGGTGTCGCCGGACGTCTTCATCCCGATCGCCGAAGAGTGCGGCCTGATCGTACCGATCGGCGCCTGGGTGCTCCACGAGGCCTGCCGGCAGAACCATGCCTGGCTGCAGGAAGGCATCTGCCGCGTGCCGGTGGGCGTCAACCTGTCCGCTCGCCAGTTCGACGACGCGGACCTGCTCGACACCATCAAGGCCGCGCTGGCAGGCGCGCGCCTACCGCCAGCCTACCTCGACCTGGAGCTGACCGAGAGCCTGGTTATGCGCAATCCGGAACACACCCGCAGCCTGCTGGCCGAATGCAAGAAGCTTGGCCTGCAGCTGTCGGTGGATGACTTCGGAACCGGCTATTCCAGCCTCGCCAACCTCAAGCGCTTCCCGATCGACCGCCTGAAGATCGACCGTTCCTTCATCAAGGACATCGTCAGCGAACCCGACGACGCCGCCATCGCCCAGACCATCGTTGCGATGGCCCATACGCTGCGGCTGGAAGTAATCGCGGAGGGCGTCGAGACCGAAGCCCAACTGGCCCTGCTGCGCCGCTGGCGCTGCGACGCCTACCAGGGTTACCTGTGCAGCAAGCCGATCAGCGCCACCGAGATGACCTCCATGCTGCGCGGCCTGCGCGCTTCACGGCTGGTGTCGTTGACGCCGCTCTGATCAGTACGGGTAGCCGGCCATCCGGCCGCCGACCACGCTGCCCAGCACCGCACCGACTGCAGTGGCCGCCACGCGGCCACCGCCGCGGCCGATCTGGTTGCCGATCACCCCACCCGCCAAAGCGCCCACCGCCTGACCAACCACCCGGTTGCCGTCGTAGCGCGGATAGGCGACGGCCGGCTGCGGCGGGTAATAGGCCTCGGGTTGCGGCTGGGCGTAATACACCGGCCGGTCGCGATACACGATGCGCTCCCGGTACACCACTTGCGGCGGGGCTTGATAGACAGCCGGCGGCGCCTGATACACCACCTGCGGCTGCTCATAGACCACCACCGGACGGCCACCGTGACGGTAGCGATGATCGCAGTGATCGTCATCATCCCAACCATGGTCGGCAAAGGCGTTGGCGCTGAAAACGACAGCGGCCAGAACCGCCGGGATCATGAGCTTTTTCATCGTTCTACTCCTGCTGGAATCGGGCGGCGCAATTGCCGCCCCTTGCAGGAAATAACGCGGCACCCAGTCCGGCGTTGGCGTCGGGTTGTAAGCCGATGTTCGTTTGTAAGCGGACCGCAGCCAACCTGTCGCCGGTCCGGCGTCCAGCGCTTCAGAAGCTCTCCGACGGCCCCTTGTCCGGCGTCGGCTCGGTCTTCGGCCCGTTGCTGCCGCCGAGGATCTTCGGGAAGGCTACCTCACCGCTCTTGTCGAAGTCGAAGCCGCCCAGGTTGCCGGTCACCAGGCGCCCGCGGATGCGGTAATCGACCCTGTCGCGGCCCCGACCCAGCTCGCCGAACTGACGCAGCAGCTTGTCCAGCCCGGTGGTGGCGGTCACCTCCAGCACCGCCTCGCCGAGCCGTGGCACCACCACCGGCTGATTGCTGACGCCGTGCGCAAAGGGCTGGCCATTGATATCCACATTGAAGTTGAGCCCTTCGATGGGAATCTCGGCGTTGTTCGGGTTGGTGATGCGCAGGCTCACGATGAAGCGCTGTTCGAACAGGCCGGCGTCCAGCAGCCGGATGCCGGCCACCTTCACGTCGGGCTTCTTCAGGCCCAGCGACAACCCAGCGCAGCCACCCAGTACGGTTGCCCCCACTGCGGTGCCCAACAACAGCGCAAAGCGTCGGCGTGAAATTGGCGTCGTCACGATCATTCTCCCGCGGGTTCGAGCACTTTCAAGAGGCTCGCCGTATCGTCCCGGCCGCCGCCCAGCGCCATCAGCGCGTTGAGCTGCTGCCAGGTCTGGGCCGCCACCGGCAAGGGTGCGCCGAGCTGACGGGCCTCTTCCATCAGGATAGCGAAGTCCTTGTGATGCAGCCGCGACTGGATGCCGGCGACGAAATCCCGCCGGGCCATGCGGTCGCCCATCACGTCGAGCACCCGCGAACCGGCCGAGCCGCCCAGCAGGGCCTCCCGCACACGGGCCAGGTCTACACCGTGGGCACCGGCCAGACGCATGGCTTCCGCGCAGGCCTGGATCGCATTGACCATGATCATCTGGTTGCAGGCCTTGGCCACCTGGCCAGCACCGGCCGGCCCGATGTGCACCACCGTCTTGCCCATGCAGGCCAGCACGGGCCGCACGCGCTCCAGCACCTCGGCTTCGCCGCCGGCCATGATCGCCAGCGTCGCATCCCGCGCGCCGATCTCGCCGCCGGACACCGGCGCATCCAGCCAGCCGATGCCGCGCTCCGCATAGCGAGCCGCCACCTTGCGCGCAGTCCCCGGCGCGATGGTACTCATGTCCACGTGGATGCCGCCCGGTGCGAAACCCTCGATGAGGCCATCCGCGCCGAGGGCCAAGTTCTCCACGTCGGCGCTGGCCGTCACCACCGAGATCACCACCTCGCAACGGCTGGCCAGCTCGGCCGGCGTCGCACACACCCGCGCGCCGGCTTCCACCAGCGGTGCCGCCGATTCCGGCCGCCGTGCCCACACGGCCAGCTCGCGGCCAGCCGCCAGCAGGTGGCCGGCCATCGGCCGGCCCATCACACCCAGTCCGACAAATCCGACCCGCACCGTCACTCTCCCGACAGGTTTTCCAGCAGCTTGAGCGCGGCGATGGAGTCTTCCTCGCCCATGCCGCTGCCGACCAGCGCGTTGAAGAGCTGGGCCGTGGCCGCGCTGCTCGGCAGCATCAGGCCGAGGCGGTGGGCTTCCTGCATGACGATGTTCATGTCCTTCTGATGCATCCAGGCCTTGAAGCCCGGCTTGAAGTTGCGATCGAGCATGCGCTGACCATGGTTCTCGAGGATGCGGCTATAGGCAAAGCCGCCGAGCAGCGCCTCACGCACACGGCCAGCATCGACACCGCTCTTGCGGGCGAAGTTGAAGGCCTCGGCCACCGCCATCACGCCGACGCCGGTGAGAATCTGGTTGCAGGCCTTCGCTACCTGACCGGCGCCGGGCCCGCCGATCAGCGTGGCGGCCTTGCCCATGCAGGCGAACAGCGGCTTGGCCGTCTCAAAGGCCCCCTCATCGCCGCCAACCATGATGGTCAACGCGCCATTGATTGCCCCGACCTCGCCACCGGACACCGGCGCGTCGAGCATCATCACACCCCGCTCGGCGAGCCGTGCCGAAATCGACTGCGCAGCAGCCGGCGCAATGGTGCTCATGTCCACGTAGATCAGCCCAGCCTTGGCGCCTTCGGCTACACCACCGGCGCCAAGGGCTACCTGCTCCACATCGGCAGCGTCCGCCACCATCGAGAACACCACATCACAGGCCGCAGCCACCGCCGCACTGTTGGCCGCCCCCTTGGCACCGGCTTCCAGCAGCGGGGCCATGGACTCGGCGCGGCGCGCCCACACGGTCACGTCATAGCCGCCCTTGAGGAGGTTGAGTGCCATCGGGCGCCCCATGATGCCCAGACCGATGAAACCGACTTTCATTGCTTGCGTCCTCGCGACCGAAAAGGACGCAGCCTAGCCGCCGCCGCCCGGTGATGCAATCGGGGAAACGCGCGCTTACGAACCGCCGCCGTAGCTCACCCGATAGATCGCGCCGGCTTGATCGTCGCTGATCAGCAGCGAACCGTCCGGCAACACCAGCACATCGGCCGGCCGCCCCCACACGCTTTCCTGGCCGCCGGCGTCCACCTGCAGCCAGCCTTCGGCAAAGACCTCCTGGCGCACAGCCTTGCCCGCCTGGTCCACTTCGACGCGCACGACGCGGTAGCCGGACTTGCGGCTGCGGTTCCACGAGCCGTGCTCGGCGATGAAGATGTTGTTGCGGTAGGCCGCCGGGAACATGCGGCCGGTGTAGAAGCGCATGCCCAGCGCCGCCACGTGGGCCCCCAGCTTCGCTACCGGCGGCGTGAACTCCCTGCACGTGTGCTTCGCGCCGAACTCCGGGTCGGTGGTATCGCCTTGGTGGCAATAGGGATAGCCGAAATGCTCACCACTCTTCGTCACCCGGTTCAGCTCGTCGGACGGCAACTCGTCGCCAAGCAAGTCGCGGCCGTTGTCGGTGAACCACAGGCTGCCATCCGCCGGGTTCCAGTCGAAGCCGACGGTGTTCCGCACGCCCCGCGCCACCACCTCGGCACCGCTGCCGTCCGGGCGGATGCGCTGAATGTTGGCGTAGCGCCGCTCGTCCGGCTCGCAGATGTTGCACGGCGCGCCGACTGGCACGTAGAGCCAGCCATCCGGGCCAAACGCGATGAACTTCCAGCCGTGGTGCGTCTCGGTGGGGAAACGGGCGCTCAAGGCCCGCGGCGCCGGCGGTTTGTCGAGATGGCGGCCGACGCCGTCGAGGACCACGATGCGCGACACCGCCGACACGAACAGGCTGCCGTTCCGGTAGGCTACGCCCACCGGCTGCTCCAGCCCGCTGGCCAGCGTGTGCACGCGCGTCGCCCGCCCCTTGTCGATCTCCACCCCATAGACCTTGCCGGCCGTGCGGCTGCCAACATAGATCACGCCGCGCCCATCGGCGAAGTCACCGAGGCTCATCCCGCGGGCGTTTGGCACCTGATCGGTGAGCACTTCGACCCGGAAACCCGGTGGCAGGCGCAGCGTATCCACCTGCGGCGCGGCCAGCGCCGGAACGCACAAGCCCACGCCCAACAGCGCGGCAGCGTTGCGCAGAACTCTCCAGAAAACGGATCTCACACCCTTTCTCCCTTTCGATTCACGTCAGCCGCCAGCATGCCGCCGCGGTGGCGCAGCTGCCACCGGCCACGGCACCCAGACGAAGACGTGACATCGTCATTGTCTTTGACGCTGACGGCATCTATCTTGGATGCGGGGCGGCTCCACAGCGTAAGACCCCTCCATCGAGGAGAGTTCATCATGGCCGAACGCGCTTTGCCCCCTTACGCCGCCGGAGGCAGCTACCTGAGCATCGACGGGGCCATCTTCCCGCTAGTGGATTACACGCTGCCCGAGATCAACTGGTCGGTTCACGAACCCGGCACCGGCGTCCCAACGTCGCGAAACGACATCCAGATTGGCGAACCGGAGCTCGGCAAGCTGATCCTGTCCCTGCAACCGCAGTCGTTCCCGTTGCTGGCGAAGTGGGTGCTCGAACTGGGCGGTGGCGGTCATCGCCTGCTCGATCTGGAAGTGCTGCGCACGGATCTCAACGGCAATGTCCAGGAAGGCTTTCGGCTGGCCGGCTGCGTGCTCACCGAACTGCACTTCCCACCCTGCTCCGCCACGCTGAAGGATGTCTACGTGGTCCGCGCCGTCCTCCAGCCCGAGCGGATCGCCGCACTCCCGCCCGGCAATCCGGTGAAGCCACCCCTCGGCGTCAAGCAGCGCCCGTGGCTGGTGTCCACCTTCGGCTTGAGCGTCGATGGCCTGCCCACCAGCGGCACCCTGAAGATTGATGGCCTCGATCTGACCCGCGACATCTCTGCCCGCAAGGTCGGGGAACAGCGCGAGCCCCTGACCTACTACGGCGTCGCCCGCTGCTCGCCCCTGATATTGACGATCGGCGGCCGGGACTACCCCGCGTGGCGCGACTTCGCGCTGAGGCAGCTCGGCAGCGGCGCACCAGCCAACGCCCTGGGCGCCAGGCTGGTCTTTCTCGATGCCAGCCTCAAGCAGGAACTGGGCAGCCTGAAGCTCTCGCTGGCGGGCCTCGCCGGATTCCAGTTTGCCCGCGTGACGTCTCGCGGCGACGAGGCGGTGGGCCCGCAGGGAGTGGCCCGGTTGCCGATCCGGGACATCGCGCTGGACATCCCATAGGCCCTACCCTCACCGCCCGACGCGACCCCGTATCGCCAGCCGGAGCGGCGCTTCCGATACACTTCGGCGGTCATCCACCGATACGCGCACTCTTCCCCATGTCCTACGCCCCATTCATCAAGGAGATCGGCCGCGGGCCGAAAGGCTCCAAGCCCCTCACCATCGACCAGGCCGAATCCCTGTTCGGCGACATGCTCGACGGCCGCGTGCCCGATCTGGAACTGGGCGCCATCATTCTGTCGATGCGCATCAAGGCCGAGTCTACAGACGAATTGCTGGGCTTCCAGCGCGCCCTCGACGCCCGCACGGCCCGCATCCGCGTTCCCGCCGGTCCCCGCATGGTGGTGTTGCCCACTTACAACGGCGCCCGTCGGCAGGCCAATCTGATGCCCCTGCTGGCCCTGCTGCTGGCGCGGGACGGCGTGCCGGTGCTGATTCAGGGGCGTCACGACTTCGACAGCCGGGTCAGCCCCTTCGAACTACTGGCGGCCCTCGACATCCATCCGGCGGCAAGCCTCGCAGAGGCGGAAGCCCAACTCGCCGAAAAGCATCTGACCTGCCTTCCGCTGGAAGCCCTGGCGCCGGGGCTGGCGCCGCTGCTCGCCCTGCGCCCGCGTCTTGGCGTACGCAACAGCGGCCATACGCTGGCCAAGCTGCTCGATCCGGCGCCGGGCCACAGCGTGCGGGTCGCCTCGATGACCCACCCCGAGTACCTGGAACGCATCCACGAGCACCTCGTCGCCACCGGCGGCGTATCCATGCTGCTGCGCGGCACCGAAGGTGAAGCCTTCGCCAATCCGCGCCGCCGACCGCGGCTGGAAGTCTTCGTGAATGGCAGCGCACAGATCGCCTTCCCGGCCGAGGAAGGCGGCGCGCCGCCGGTCGAAGGACGTGCCGACGATCCGGAAGTCGCCGCCAACGCCGCACTGATCCACGCCATGCTGGCCGGCGAGATGGCGATTCCGCAGCCAATCCTCGATCAGGCCAGCGCGCTGAAGGAACTCAGCCGCGTCCCCCGCGCCACGGCCTGAGGCCGCGCCCGCACAGGCTGTCATTGACCTTTCCCCGCCCCGTGCTTAAATCCAAGGGCCATGCCAGTGCAATGATCTGGGCCGCCAGGCTCTGCATGGCCCAAACGACATAAGAGAGGGGGAAGAAGATCATGAGCAAGAAAGCCTTGTGTATCGGCATCAACGACTACCCGGGCACGCAGAACGACCTGAGCGGCTGCGTCAACGACGCCACCGACTGGGCCGCCGCGCTCACCGCGCGTGGCTTCGCCGTCACCAAGCTGCTCGACAGCCAAGCCACCAAGGCCGCGATGGTCGGCGCCATGACCGACCTGATCGGCGGCGCGGCCAAGGGCGACTCCATCATCATCACCTATTCCGGCCATGGCACCTGGGTGCCGGACCAGAACGGCGACGAGCCGGACGGCCGCGACGAGGGCCTGTGCCCGTGGGACATCGGCTCCGGCAACGTGCTGCTGGACGACGAGATCGCACCAATCTTCACCCACCACGCCGCCGGCGTGCGGGTAGTGCTGATCTCCGACAGCTGCCACTCGGGTAGCGTCACCCGCGGCAACTCACTCGACCTCGACCCAGGCCTGCCCCGCGCCCGCTTCCTCCCCCCGGAGGCATGGATGAAAGCAGCTGACCTGCCCGCCCCACGCGTCGCTAAGCTACCCACCGCGGGCGGCCTGTCGCGCAGCGGTGGTGACCTGCTGCTGGCCGGCTGCACCGACAGTCAGTTCAGCTGGGACACCAGCTTCAAGGGCCGTCCGAACGGGGCCTTTACCTACTACGCACTAAAGGCGCTGGCTTCACTGCCGGCCACCGCCAGCTATCAGGACTGGTTCAAGAAGATCACGCCGGGCTTCCTGCCGACCAATCAGTTGCCACAGAACCCGCAGATCTTCGGCACCCGAACGGCCCGGGCCTGGAAAGTATTCTCCTGAACAACGTGCACCATCGGCCGTAAGCCCACCGCCGCGCCCACTCCTGGTGCGCGGCCGCGGCGACCGCACCATTTCGACGCCGCGCCGCCACCCTTTGGTGCGCAGGCGTGGCTCTGCACAAGGAAAACAGGAACTTAGACAGGTGGCACGACGCTTGCTGGACTCCCTCCACCAAAGGAGTCGTGATGGCAGAAACCAAATCCACCTGTTGTTACTGCGGCGTCGGCTGCGGTGTCGTAATCGAACATGAAGCCGGTCGCATCACCGGCGTCCGGGGCGACCCGGACCATCCGGCCAACTTCGGCCGCCTGTGCACCAAGGGTTCCACGCTGCACCTGACCGCCGCGCCCGACACCCAGATCGCCCGCGCCCTGTATCCCGAACTGCGCACCGATCGCAGCAGCACCCGCCATCGCGTGAGCTGGGACGCGGCCCTCGACACGGCCGCCGAGCGCTTCGCGGCGATCATCGCCGAACACGGCCCCGACGCGGTCGCCGTCTATGGCGCCGGCCAGCTACTGACCGAGGACTACTACGTCTTCAACAAGCTGATGAAGGGCCTCGTCGGCAGCAACAACCTCGATACGAATTCCCGCCTGTGCATGTCCAGCGCGGTGGCCGGCTACAAGCTGAGCCTGGGCGCCGACGCGCCGCCGTGCAGCTACGCGGACATCGCCCACACCAACGCGCTGTTCATCACCGGCAGCAACACCGCCTTTGCGCACCCGATCGCCTTCCGCCGCATCGAGGACGCCCGCAAGGCCAACCCGGACATGAAGCTGGTTGTCATCGACCCGCGTCGCACCGACACAGTCGAAGCCGCCGACCTGCACCTGGCCCTGCTGCCCGGCACCGACATCGCGCTGTACAACGCGATGCTCCACGTGATGCTGTGGGAAGGCTGGGTGAACCGGGACTACATCGACGCCCATACCGAAGGCTTCGACGCGCTGAAGAAGACCGTCCGCGAATACACGCCAGCGATGGCGGCCACCATCTGCGGGCTGGACAAGAAGCGCATCGAGGAGGCGGCACAGATCTTCGCTACCTCGAAGGCCACGATGTCCATGTACTGCCAGGGGCTCAACCAGTTCTCCTTCGGCACCCACAACAACTCGGCACTGATCAACCTGCACCTGGCGAGCGGCCAGATCGGCCGCCCCGGCGCCGGTCCCTTCTCGCTGACCGGCCAGCCCAATGCGATGGGTGGCCGCGAAGTCGGCGGCCTGGCCAATCTGTTGTCCGCCCACCGGGACATGGCCAACCCCGAGCACCGCGCCGAAGTCGCCGCCTTGTGGGGCGTGGACAGCGTACCCGACAAGCCGGGCAAGAGCGCCGTCGAACTGTTCCGCGCACTGAAGTCCGGTGAGGTGAAGGCCGTCTGGATCGCCTGCACGAACCCGGCTCAGTCCATGCCAGACCAGGCCCTGATCCACGAAGCCCTGCAGGCCGCCGAATTCGTCGTCGTGCAGGAAGCCTTCAACCAAACCGAAACCTGCGCCTACGCCGACCTGCTGCTGCCCGCCACCACCTGGGGCGAGAAGGACGGCACCGTCACCAACTCGGAGCGCGCCATCAGCCGCGTCCGACCCGCCGTGTCCGCGCCGGGCGAGGCCCGCCACGATTGGGCGATCGTGGTGGACTTCGCCCGGCGTCTGGGCGCCCGCCTCGGCAAGGGCGAGCTGGCCGCCCGCATGTTCCCCTATGGCAAGCCGGAAGAGATCTGGAACGAGCACCGGGAATCCACCCGTGGCCGTGACCTGGACATCACCGGCCTGAGCTATGCGACGCTAGAGAACGTCGGCCCCCAGCAATGGCCCTTCCCCGAAGGCGCCAGCCAGGGTAAGGTCCGGCTCTACGAAGACGGCGTCTTCCCGACCCCGTCCGGCAAGGCCCGCTTCGTCGTCACCGAGCACCGCATCACCGCCGAGTCGCCGAGCGCCCGCTACCCGCTGCACCTCAACACCGGCCGCCTGCGCGACCAGTGGCACGGCATGAGCCGCACTGGCCTGGTCGCCCGCCTGTACAGCCATGAACCCGAGCCCATGCTGCACATGCACAAGGACGACATGGAACGCCGCAGCCTCGCCACCGGCGATCTGGTCAAGGTCAAGAGCCGGCGCGGTGAAGTAGTGCTGAAGGTGCTCGAATCGGCCACTCTGCGCCCCGGCCAGTGCTTCGTGCCGATGCACTGGGGCGGCAACACAATGGGTGGTCAGGGCGTTAACGTCCTGCTGCCCGGCGATTTCGACCCCTACTCGAAGCAGCCCGAGCTCAAGCACGCCGCCGTGCAGGTGGAGAAATACACGGCCGGCAAGGCCCTGGTGGCGATGCGGCGCACCGAGATGGGTGAGGACGGACAACTCCATCCCAACCCGCTCGCAGTCATGGAAGGGCTGCGCCGCTGGCTGCCCCACTTCCCCTACGCCAGCCTGACGCTGGCCGGACGCACTGCTCCGGTGGTCGTGCTGAAGGCCCGCGGCGAGGAGCTGGAACCCGCACTGCTGGAAGCCCTGGACAAGGAACTGGCCCTCGACGACCCCACCAAGGTGCTGTCCTACCAGGACAGTCGCAAGGACATCGCCAAGCGCGCCCTCGTGGAAGGCGACTCCCTCACCGCGGTGCGCCTGGCCGGCGAGACCAAGGCCGCCGACTGGCTGGCCGACATGATGGTGCAGGGACACTCCGCCGCGGCAGTCCGCCAGTGGCTGCTGGCACCGCTGACCCAGCCGCCCGCAGGCCAGGCCGCCCGCGGCAAGGTGATCTGCAACTGCTTCGACGTGGCCGAGGACGACATCCTGGCCGCCTTCCGGGCCGGCGAATCCCTCGAGGCTCTGCAGACCCGCACCAAGTGCGGTACCAACTGCGGCTCCTGCGTGCCCGAACTGAAGCGTCTGCGTCAGAGCGTCTCGAACTGATGACGACGGGTCGGGCAAACACCCGGCCCGTCGCTCACACCTGAGCGAACCCCTTGGCCACGAGCCAGCTCAAGGTTGCCTCCGATACGGCAGCCACGTCACCAGGCCCGGACAAGGTGTGATCGGCATCCGGGAAGCGTTTCACATCCGCCCCCCGACATGCCACCAACCTCTGCCACCCGGGACTGGCTGCCAGGACGTCATCGAACTCGCGCGCCACGTAGTCATGGCCACTCAGAAAAATGGCCAATGGCTCGTTTTCCCGCACTGCCAGACCACGCATCATCCGCTCAGGCAGCACTACATCATGATCCTTGGACGGCACCGGTCCCTCAGACACGGCACCTCGTGCGGCCTTCGCGGTCGAAAAGAAGGAACGCACCGACTGCCCAATATTGACTCCGCCGCCCAGCAGCTTTTTCCAGAATGAAGGGTCAGTGAGTCTCTGCAGATAATAGTGCTTGAGAAACACCTTCGCCTCACCCACTTCGGTGTGGACCCAAGGGTTCAGCAGGATGGATCCCGCGACACGCGGATCATTGGCGGCGGGATAAAAGCAGATCGCACTGGCGCCGTCACACAGCCCCCATAACACGATCTGCCGCAAGCCGGGCTGGGTCTCGAGGAAGGCGCCGATTGCCGCCTCGATATCTTGGCTTACGTTCTCGAAACTGCGTTCAACACCACTGGAGTCGCCCATGCCTCGATAGTCAAAACGCATGCATGGAACCCCATGCGCCGATAGATATCTTGCCAGCAAGACGAACTGCCGATGAGAACCGACCCGGTATTGAGGCCCCCCCACCACGACAAGGACACCGACCGCGGCCTCCTTCTGGGGCGCCGAGACAATACCCATCAGAGATTCGCCAGCACATTCGAAGATGACTGGAACATCGCGCCAAACGCTCATGAGAACGTCTCCAGAGCGCGTACGGACGCATCGATCAGTGCCGAACTGGTTTCGATCTCCAGCGTCTGCCAAAAAGCAGCACCTGCCACGGATTCGGCTCTCGCCTGAATTCCGGCACTCTGCCAACGGTCAATGAGTATCCGCAACGCTGGCGTCACGTCCTCGCGGCCTTCGCTCCCCACTTCAAGTGCCACCACCGGCGCCGGATAAGCATCCGGCAAGCCCAGGCTTGCCGTTTCCAGACCGTTAGCGACCGCGGGCGGCAAGGCATAACCGGCCACCTGCACGGATTCACCAGCCTTCAACGACGACCTGGCCGCATCCATGGCGGATTTGGCATCGGTGTCGGCCATCATTTCAGCCGCTGCCTTGAGACGCAGAAACTGGGTCAGATGCTGGCGCCCGTTACCCACCGGTTGCCATAGCAACAGCGGAGCTGCAATTCCCGTGGAACGAAGCAGATCAGCCAGAAGCAAAGCCCCCGTGCGCATCCCCCACAACACGAGTCGTCCCGGCAGATTGGCCGTCGCCCATACCCAAGCATCATGGCAATCCTGGACCCAAGCACGCCAGGAGGCTTCACCAAACTCCCCGCCGCTATCCCCACAACCGGTCAGATCGATCTGCAGCGTCGACCAGCCCTGCGAAGCAAAGGTCTCGGCAGCCAGTGCCACCATTCGCCGGGATTTGTTCATCTCCTCGGCAAACGGGTGCACAAAAATCAGCGTACCGATCGGATCGGGAGCACGAGTCAGAAGACAGAACCGTCCACCGAACAGGGGCCCCGGGAGATAAAAAGCCTCCCGCCGCGGCCTCGGCAGAGTCATTCAGGCAAGCTTTCCATTCACAAAGGCAATGACGGAACCAACGGTCTCGAAGGTCGAGCCATCGATCTCGTCATCCTCGACGATGAAACCGAACCGCTCTTCCAACATGTTGATCACACCGACGACGGCCATCGAGTCCAGGTCCGGCAAAGCACCCAGCAACGGGGTGTCTACATCGAACTGGGCCGTATTCCCCCCCAGGCTCAAGACTTCGTCGAGAATCGACAGAACTTCCTTCTTCGTATCCAAAAGCTAACTCCAATCGGGTAAGCAAACACTAAAACAGCATCCGGAACACAAGGCCCGGCAACAGCAAGACTGATATCATTATATGCGAGCCGATCATCGTACGGACCGTGATATAGGTAGCAAGCTTAGCGCATGCTCTTGCCTCCTCCGCTTCCACGCGCTCCACGCACCGTCTTTGAACGCGAACAGCGCCAGTTCGGCCATCGCCCAGTCGTTCCATCGCGAAACCAACCACATGCCTCTCAAGCGCATTCGCAATAACTTCATTCAACTGGGCACCTTGAATGGCGGCCTGTATCTCCTCGACTACGCATTGCGCAAACTCAGCGCCGGTCGCGCCTATATCAAGCGCTACTACCTCGTCGCTCAACCCGTACAAGACCGACCTGCCTGCCGCCCATCGACCAAGAATCCGATCGTTTTCCTTGAGCCTGGCTCTCCGCTGACATCGGCCTTCCCTCGCCCACCGGAGGTCATTGCCAAGCGCATAAGTGATGGCGCCCATTGCTTCGTTGCCTTATCCGGGGAAGAGTTTGCGGGATTCCTGTGGTTGGCCTTCAATGCCTATGACGAAGATGAGGTACGTTGCCGCTACGAACTTGCCGACCCCCAGCATTGCGTCTGGGACTACGACGTTCATGTGGAGCCGAAATATCGCATCGGTCGCACCTTTGCCCGGCTGTGGGACAGTGCCAATGCTCACCTGAGTGGACATGGCATCAGTTGGAGCATCTCACGCATCTCGGCCTTCAATCCAGCATCACTGGCCGCACATGGTCGCCTTGGCATTCGCACTCTCTTCAGTGCCAATTTCCTGTGCTTGGGCCCGATTCAGATCACCATCATCAGTGCTGCGCCCTGGTTCCATGTAAGCCTGTCGTCGTCATCGCGCCCTTGCGTACGGCTACAGGCGCCGAAATACGCAAATGAACGTAGCTTGTCGCGGAATTAGCACATCCACTCGGTTACACTGCCGCAGCTTATCCACAATCAATTTTTCAGCCATTGCCACTCTCTGCGAGGCTGCGCTACAAAGCGCCCTTTCAAGGAGCGAGACACGTGCCCATGCCTGATCGACGCGTACTGATGATCGCTTACCACTACCCCCCCGTGCGGGTCAGTAGCGGAATCCAACGTACCCTGAAGTTCTCCCAATATCTTCGCGACCACGACTGGGAGCCAATGATCCTGACGGTTTCGCCTCGCGCCTATGAGGCCGTCGGCGATGATCAGATGAAAGAAATCCCACCGGGCCTTATCGTGGAGCGCGCCTTCGGTCTCGACACGGCTCGCCACCTCTCGCTCAAGGGACGTTACTTCCGATGGATGGCTCAACCAGACCGCTGGGTGAGCTGGTGGCCGGCGGGAGTGATAAAGGGCCTCAAACTGATTCGCAAACATCGCCCCAAGGCAATCTTTTCGACCTTCCCCATCGCCACGGCCCACCTCATCGCGCTGACCCTCCATCGCCTCTCCGGACTTCCGCTCATTGTCGACTTTCGAGATGCCATGACGGAGCCGGGCTATCCAACCAATCCTGCCACTTGGCGGGCCCACAGGCGGCTGGAACAGGCGCTGATCAAGCATTGCACCCACGCGATATTCACCACTACTGGCACACGGGACATGTACGCGGAGCGCTACCCGAACAAGCCAGCAAGTTGCTGGGCGGTCATCGAAAACGGGTTTGACGAAGACAATTTCCGCGACGCAGAAACAGGACTCGACGCCAGCCGTATCGGCCTTCCAGGACAGATGGTCCTTATCCACAGTGGTCTACTCTATCCAGAAGAACGAGATCCCAAGCCGTTTTTTGCTGCACTGAAAGAGATGAAGGCTGCTGGAGAAGCATCCAAGGAAACACTGCATGTCATTCTGCGTGCTACAGGCAGCGACAGTTACTACACCAAACTGCTGTCAGAGTATGGCATCGACGATATTGTCTCGATTGAGCCTTCAATTGCTTATCGGAGTGCCCTGCAAGAAATGATGCGCGCCGACGGCTTACTGCTGCTGCAAGGCGCAAGCTGCAACAAGCAGATCCCAGCCAAACTCTACGAGTACGCACGTGCCGGTCGGCCGATCATCGCGCTGACAGACTCCGCCGGCAGCACTGCAGCTCTGATGAAGAAGCTGGATGCCCCCTGGATTACTGATATAGCCAATACTTCCGCTATTCGAAGTCTGCTGAATGAGGCTCTGCACCAGTGGCACAACCAGCAATTGAGCGGAGTTCTGCGCAGCTTGGCCGACACCTGCTCACGCCGCTCAAGAACTGCCGAACTTGCTCGCCTGTTAGACGGCCTTCCTCAATAGCCAGTCAAGATTTGTCATATGGTGTAATCCTGCACGCAGCCCACAGAGGAAAGCTAGGATAGACTTCAACAGCCCCGATGCTTGATGCATCTGCCCCGCACCCACGTGGCTCGACAATCGTTCTCTCAATCAATGCTCAACACCACCCTACTCCACGAACTGATCAGTGCCTCGGCCGAGCGAGCACCCACATCACCAGCTCTGACAGCGGGCGCCACAACCCTAAGCTATGCGGACCTGGACGCACAGGTGGGCGGATTTTCTGCCGGCCTAGTTGGCCTAGGGCTTGAACGCGGTGAAAGAATCGGCATTTTTCTGGAAAAGCGCATCGAGACAGTCGTCGCCAGCTTCGGCGCCGCCCGCGCCGGCTGCGCCTTCGTTCCGGTCAATCCAATTCTCAAGGGCGAGCAGGTCATGCATATCCTGCGCGACTGTAACGCCCGTGTGCTGGTGACCTCTGCAGAGCGCTTGCCCCTGCTCGCGGATACACTGCCCCATTGCCACGATCTACGCCATATCGTGTTGATCACCACACCGGCAACCGCGCCCAACCTCACGGGCGTGAACATCGTGGATTGGAAAGATCTCCTCTGTGCCAGCAAGCAGGCGGGACATCGGATCATCGACACAGATTTGCTGTCCATCCTGTATACATCAGGCAGCACTGGACGACCGAAAGGCGTTGTACTGTCCCATCGCAACATGGTGGCCGGGGCCAAGAGCGTAGCCAGCTATCTCGGCAACAGTCCGGATGACACGCTACTGGCCGCTCTGCCCCTGTCCTTCGATGCGGGCTTTTCCCAGCTCACAACGGCCTTCCACTCCGGCGCAAAAGTCGTGCTGTTGAACTACTTGCTGCCGCAAGACGTACTCAAGACCGTCGTCCGCGAGAGAGTCACCGGCCTTACCGCTGTCCCTCCGCTATACATTCAGCTCGCTCAGCTAAAATGGCCAGCCGAGGTTACAGACCATCTGCGCTACTTCGCCAATACTGGCGGACGCATGCCGCTGGAGACCCTCAAGCTGCTCCGTAGCCAGTTACCCAAGACAAAGCCCTTCCTGATGTACGGGCTCACCGAAGCATTCCGCGCCACCTTCCTGCCACCTGAGCAAGCCGATATCCGGCCAGACTCGATTGGCAAAGCCATTCCCAACGCCGAAGTGATGGTGCTGCGGGAAGACGGTTCTGAGTGCAGCCCCAATGAGCCTGGTGAGTTGGTCCAACGCGGTGCATTGGTTGCAATGGGCTACTGGAATGACCCGGACAAGACTGCCGAGCGCTTCAAGCCCCTGCCGAACACTGCTCCCGGCCGTCAGTCGGGCTTCGTCCTGCCGGAAATCGCCGTGTTCTCGGGAGACACCGTTCGCCGTGATGAAGAGGGCTATCTTTACTTCATCGGACGCCGTGACGAAATGATGAAGACCTCCGGCTATCGCGTCAGTCCTACTGAAGTCGAAGAGATCCTGTACAGCACCCAACTGGTCGGCGAATGCGTGGCCTTCGGCGTGCCGCATCCTAGCCTCGGTCATTCCATCTGCGTCATCGCCACTGGCAAGGACGGCGCACCGCTTGACACCGCGGCCTTGCTCAACGAGTGCAAACAGCGCATGCCCGCCTACATGGTTCCTGCCGCAATCGAAGCTCGCGAGGGTCCGCTGCCGCGCAATCCCAATGGCAAGATCGACCGCAAGGCACTTTCCACCGAATACGAAATGGCCCACAAGGTACAGCAATGAGTGATGCAAGCCGCGACAAGCCGGTCCATGTCGCCATGGATCAATTCCAGTCCGCCGACGGCGAACTGCTGATCGGCGGTATTCCCCTCCGCCGCCTGGCTGAGCGTGTCGGACAGACCCCCTTCTACGCCTACGACCGCAGCCTGCTGACCCGACGTGTCGCTGAGCTGAGAGCCGCCTTGCCGACCGGCATCAAGCTCCATTTCGCGATGAAGGCCAATCCGATGCCTGCGGTGGTCGATCATATGGCCCGTCTGGTGGACGGCATCGACGTGGCCTCAGGACGCGAACTGAGGATTGCCCTTGACAGCGGCACCAATCCCCGCGACATCAGCTTCGCAGGGCCGGGCAAGCGTCATGAAGAACTGCGCCAGGCCGTCGCCGCGGGCATCCTGATCAACGTGGAATCCTTCCGCGAAGTGACAGAACTGGCCGCCATTCGCCAGGAGAGCGGCTGGCCGGTGCGCGTAGCGGTGCGCGTAAATCCCGATTTCGAATTAAAGAGTTCCGGCATGAAGATGGGCGGCGGCCCCAAACAGTTCGGCGTCGATGCCGAACGGGTGCCCGACCTGCTCGCCGACATCGGTCGGGCCGGCCTTGCGTTCGAAGGCTTCCACCTCTTTGCGGGATCCCAGAACCTTCGCCCCGACGCCATCGTTGAAGCCCAGCGCAAGTGCTTCGATCTGGCCCTGAGGCTTGCCGAGGCTGCTCCAGCGCCGGTCAAGTTTCTGAACCTCGGCGGAGGCTTCGGAATTCCGTATTTCCCCGGCGAACAACGCTTGGACCTTGCTGCCATCGGTGCGAATCTCAAGACCATAGAAGAGGAAGCGGCCGCCAAACTTCCTGGTGCCGAGATCGTCATCGAACTGGGACGCTATCTGGTGGGCGAAGCCGGTGTGTATGTCTGCAAGATCGTAGACCGCAAAGACTCCCGCGGTCATACCTTCCTCGTTGCTGACGGCGGCCTGCATCATCACCTGTCAGCCTCCGGAAATTTCGGCCAAGTCATCCGCAAGAACTACCCAGTCGCCATTGGTGATCGCATGGATGAGCCCTCCAGTCAGAGCGTATCCGTTGTAGGCCCTCTCTGCACACCGCTCGATATCCTGGCCGACCGGATGCATCTTCCCGATGCAAAGCCCGGCAATCTCGTCGTGGTGTTCCAGTCGGGCGCCTACGGCGCAAGCGCAAGCCCTCAGGCTTTCCTCGACCATCCGCGCGTCGTAGAAATTCTGGTCTGAGCAGACCACATCCCCAATGATAATGGGCCACGCACAGCGTGGCCCATTATCATTTCACGACATCAATTAGAACACCGGCAAACCGACAACGCCGCTGAACACTGTCAACCAAAATGGTCATCAGGCAGTGACTCCACCTGCAGATCGTTGTCCTTTGCAAAATTGCGCAGGAAATTGTAGGCCAGCGGTTCAATATCGTGGATTCTCGCATCCACCAACACCGTCTTGTCTCCCCTCAAATTACACGCAGGCCTTACATAGGGCGAATAAGTCATGCGATTGTCCGCTCCGAATACGGACATTATCCCGCACAAGCGATCCGCCCAATCACTAGGACGAAAAGTCCTGCCATCACTAGTGCGCCCAACAATAACGAAATTTTCGATTTTTTGAATCATGTGCGATGACTGAAATGATTTCGCCAAACTACGGCCTTACCACAAGCACTCCCCTCGTCTCCCTTTCGATGAGAGGCCCCGAAAATTTCATTTTGAAACGTAATTCGATCCAGCTCCAATAAGCAAAAAACACGGTTGACTGAATGCTAGACGATCGTTTCAGGACATACAAACACGCCCCGTGCCCCAAAAAGCAAAACTGTGGACCAAGGTCCACAGTTTCACATGATCACTTCATCCATCTGCATACACATGTATCCGATACCCGATGGGACACGCAATGCGCGCGCCTAGGAATTCAACTCACGTGACCACAGGTGACGATAAACAAACCCTGGGTATGCAAAAACAGCAAACAGGCACATCGTGATCGCAAAGAACTCCCAATTCTGGGCATAACGGGAGCCATTCTCAGCCACTTCCCTGGCGCCAAGAAATACGCCCGCCACGAAGTAATAGGCCACAAGCTCCAGCATTCTCAGAAAAACCGCCTTCTTCTTCGCCAGACGGATTACGAAGAACAGCCGCTCACTGAAGAAAGGCAGGTTCGCCAGAGCAAATAACAGGACGAACTCTCCAAAATGCTTCACTTGCCGCCTGCCTTTTCAGTGATGTTAGAAATTATTGCCTCAAACGCGCCTAGAGCGAGCCCAGCAGCGAATAGGCACACAGAGACATCAATGCCTGCGGAGCCAAGCCCAACACAGCGATGGCGATACCGTTCAGGGACAGCAGCGCCCGCATGTCAGCCGGAGCAGAAATGGGCGTCGCATCCAGCGGCTCGTCGAAGAACATGATCTTCACGACGCGCAGGTAGTAGAACGCACCAATCAGCGACATCACCACAGCCAGGATCGCGACCCAGATATAACCAGCCGCAACGACGGCCTGCAGAACGGAAAACTTCGCAAAGAAACCCACGAAGAACGGGATACCCGCCATGGAGAACATCACCATGGCCATCACGCCGGCAAACCAGGAATTACGCTTGTTCAAACCCTTGAAATCGTCAAGCGCTTCGGCCTCGAACCCTGCACGCGACAGCAGCAGCAGCACACCGAAAGACGCCAGGCTCATCAGTACGTAGGACACGACGTAGAACATTGCAGAGCTATAGGCGTTGAGCGCGAAATGACGATCACCGCCAACTACGCCGGACACCAGGCCGAGCAACATGAAACCCATGTGGGAGATACCGGAGTAACCCAACATGCGCTTGAGGTTCGACTGGGCGATCGCAGCCAGGTTACCCAGTACGATCGACAAAACAGCCAGCACCATCAACATCGACTGCCATTGCTCGGCGAACTCGAAAAGACCATTGACCAACAGACGCATGGCCATCGCAAACGCGGCGAGCTTCGGGGCGGAGGCGATGAAGAGCGTGATGGACGTCGGGGCCCCTTGATAGACGTCCGGAATCCACATATGGAACGGAACCACACCGAGCTTGAAGGCCAGACCAGCAACGACAAACACCAGGCCGAACAGCAGCACCGTCTTGTTGCCGGCCTGCTGGTAGATGGCCTGGGCCACGCCCGAGATCTCCAGCGTGCCGGCGGCGCCGTACAGCATCGAGATGCCATACAGCAGCAGACCGGAAGCCAGCGCACCCAGCACGAAATACTTCATGGCCGCTTCGGTTGCACGAGCGGAATCGCGCAGCAGAGCAACCATCGCGTAAAGGGCCAGAGACAGCAGTTCAAGTCCCAGGTAGATGGTCAGGAAATGGTTGGCGGTGATCATCACCATCATGCCCAGCGTCGCAAAGATCGCCAGCACATAGTACTCGGTGGTCTCGATCTTGCGATCGTTCATGTAGCTGCGCGAATACAGCAGCGCGATCGCCACAGCGAAGTAAACGACGAGCTTGAGGAAATCGCCCATCAGATCATCCACGTACATGTTGCTGAACGTGAAGCTCACCTGCCCGTCCATCGTGAACAGCGTGATTGCTGCCGCACCGATCAGCGTGGTTTGGCTCAGCGCGTAAACCACGTTGCGCGGCTGCTTCGTGAACGTCCCCGCAAGGAGGATCACGAAGGACATTGCAACGACGAATAACTCAGCCGCTGCCGGGTAAAAATCAGGGATTACAAAGTTCATCTTAAGGCCACATTCCGCTGGTTTCGTATCCGTTACAGGCTCAAAGCTTGCTCACCGCAACATGCTTGAGCAGTTCATTGACCGACGCGTGCATGACTTCCGTTACCGGGAAGGGATAGATACCCATGGCCAGAACACACACGGCAAGGATCGCAAGGAAAACGAACTCGCGATTGTTGATGTCGGTCAGTTCGGCCACGTGATGGTTGGCAACTGCACCGAATACCACACGCTTGTACATCCACAGCGTGTAAGCAGCACCGAGGATCAGCGTGGTAGCGGCGCCGAAACCGATCCAGAAGTTGAACTTCACGGCACCGAGCGCAACCATGAACTCCCCGACAAAACCAGACGTAGCCGGCAGCCCGGAGTTTGCCATCGCGAAAAGCATGAATAGTGCAGCGAACTTCGGCATCACATTTACTACACCACCGTAGTCCGAGATCTGACGGGAGTGCATGCGGTCGTACAGCACACCGATGGAGGCGAACATCGCTGCAGACACGAAGCCGTGGGAAATCATCTGGACGATCGCCCCTTCAATACCCAGCGGGTTGAAGATGAAGAAGCCCAGGGTCACAAAACCCATGTGGGAGATGGACGAATAAGCAACCAGCTTCTTCATATCCGTCTGCACCAGCGCCACGAAACCGATGTAGATCACCGCAATCAGGGACAGCGTGATGATCAGCGGTGCGAAGGCGTGGCTAGCATCAGGAGCGATCGGCAGGGCAAACCGCAGGAAACCGTATGCGCCCAGCTTCAGCGCAATGGCTGCCAGCACGATCGAGCCGCCGGTGGGTGCCTCCACGTGGGCATCAGGCAACCAGGTGTGCACCGGGAACATCGGAACCTTGACAGCGAAGGAAACAAGGAAGGCCAGGAAAATCAGACTCTGCACATCCATGCCGAGCTTGAGTTGATGCCAATCCAGAATGTTGAAGCTGCCACCGGACTCCATGAACAGGTAGAGCAGCGCGATCAGCATCAGCAACGAGCCGGCAAGGGTATAGAGGAAGAACTTGATCGCGGCATACACCCGGTTAGCCCCGCCCCACACACCGATGATGATGAACAGCGGAATCAGCGAAGCCTCGAAGAAGACGTAGAACAGCACGCCGTCGAGCGCGGAGAAAATGCCGTTGATCAGGCCGGACATGATCAGGAAGGCCGCCATGTACTGGGCGACTTTCTCCTGGATCACCTCCCAGCCAGCCACCACGACGATCACGGTGATGAAGCTATTGAGCAGAACGAAGAGCACCGAAATGCCATCGACACCGAGTACGTAGTTGATGTTGAAGCGCGGAATCCACGGATAGGCTTCCACGAATTGCATGGAGCTCGTGGTGACATCGAAGCCCGTGTAGAGCGGTATGCTGACGGCCAGACCCGCTAGCGCGAAAAACAGCGCAACAAATCTCGCGACCGACGCATTACGGTCCGACCCCGAAGCGAGCGCTAATAGGCCACCAACGATCGGAACCCAAATCGCAAGGCTGAGGAATGGAATACCCGTCATCTCTACTTTCCGTTCTATGCGCCCCCTGAGGGGCGCAAAAGTCCTAAATTATGTGAAGTGGTTTCAAGCCGTTTTTTATCGAGCGGATCAGCCCCGATTGACCCAGAAGGCCAGCAGCAGGAAAACACCAATAATCATCGAAAACGCATACTGATAGATGTGGCCGCTCTGGAAGAGGCGCGACAGTTGGGCGATCAGGCCCACGGCCTTGGCGGTACCATTCACCGCGATGCCGTCGATAATGGTCTGGTCGCCGACCTTCCACAGCAGGCGGCCGATCAGTCGGGCACCCGCGGCAAAAACCGCTTCATTGATCTTGTCGAAGTAGTACTTGTTTTCAAGCAGGCGATGGATCGGGCTAAAGACGCGGGCGATCACCGGCGGCACCGACGGAACGACCAGATACAGCAGGCCGGCGAGTGCAACGCCACTCATCGCCAGGATGAACGGCAGCGACGTGAAGCCATGCAGCGCCATTGCAGCCGAACCGTGGAACTCCTCGCCAAGTTCGGCCATAGCGTGGTGGTGCTCGGCGAAATGAATGACGCCCTTGAAGAAATCACCGAAGAGCATCTTGTCGATCGACAGGTAACCGATCAGCACCGACGGAATAGCCAGCAGCACCAGCGGAACAGTAACCACCCACGGAGACTCGTGCGGCTTCTGGCCCGGAGCCAGACCATGATGATGCTCGTCGTGATGATCGTCATCATGACCGTGCTCGTCATGGGCGTCGTCGTGCTCATCAGCATGGACATCGTGGCCATGAGCGGCATCCTCATGGTCATGGTGAGCCTTGCCGAAGCGCTCCTCGCCGTGGAAAACCAGGAAATACATACGGAACGAATAGAAAGCCGTAACGAAGACCCCAGCAATCACGCAGAAGTAGGCATAGCCCGAGCCGTACAGCTCCGAGAGTTGCACCGCTTCGATGATCGTGTCCTTGGAATAGAAACCGGAGAAGAACGGGAAACCGATCAGCGCCAGGGAACCCAGCAGCGACGTGATCCACGTAACCGGCATGTACTTCCACAGGCCACCCATGTTGCGCATGTCCTGATCATGGTGCATGCCGATGATCACGGAACCGGCACCAAGGAACAGCAGAGCCTTGAAGAAGGCGTGGGTCATCAGGTGGAACACGGCGGCGGAGTACGCCGACACGCCCAGCGCGACAGTCATGTAGCCCAGCTGAGACAGCGTCGAGTAGGCAACCACACGCTTGATGTCATGCTGCACGATGCCCAGGAAACCCATGAACAGAGCCGTGGTAGCGCCGATGATCAGTACGAAGGACAGGGCCGTCTCGGACAGCTCGAACAGCGGGGACATGCGGGCAACCATGAAGATACCCGCGGTCACCATCGTCGCTGCGTGGATCAGTGCGGAGATCGGCGTCGGGCCTTCCATCGAATCCGGCAGCCAGACGTGCAGGGGAACCTGCGCCGACTTGCCCATGGCGCCGATGAACAGACCGATACAGATGGCGGTGATCAGGGGCCAGCCGGTTTCCGGAATCGTCATGCCGGCGAGTTCACCCGCCTTCGCGAACACTTCCGTGTAGTTCAGGGTGCCGGCGAAAGCCGCGATCAGACCGATGCCAAGCAGGAAGCCGAAGTCACCGACACGGTTGACCAGGAAGGCCTTCAGGTTTGCGAAGATCGCCGTCGGACGCGTATACCAGAAGCCGATCAACAGGTAGGACACCAGACCCACCGCTTCCCAGCCGAAGAACAACTGCAGGAAGTTGTTCGACATGACCAGCATCAGCATCGAGAACGTGAACAGCGAGATGTAGCTGAAGAAGCGCTGATAGCCAGGATCCTCAGACATGTAGCCGATGGTGTAGATGTGCACCATCAGCGACACGAAGGTCACCACCAGCATCATCATCGTGGTCAGGGAATCGATCATGAAGCCGACTTCAAGATCGAGACCACCACTGGAAGCCCAGTGGTACAGGGTTCCATTGAAGGTATTCCCCGCCTGGACGTCCTGGAAGATGATCACCGACAACGCGAACGCAGCCGCGACGCCTGCGATGGTGACGGTATGAGCCCCTCGCCTGCCGATGATCTTCCCGAATAGCCCCGCCATGATCGCGCCGAAGAGCGGCGCAAGCGGAACCAGCAGATATAGCTTTTGCATCCCAGTCATTCGAACGCTTCCTTATCCCTTGAGGCTATCCAGGTCATCAACGTGGATGGTCCGCAGGTTGCGGAACAACGCAACCAAAATTGCCAGACCAATGGCCGACTCCGCGGCCGCCACAGTCAAGATGAAGAACACAAAAATCTGGCCTGAAGCGTCCCCGAGATAATGCGAGAAGGCGACGAAGTTCAAATTAACGGCCAACAACATCAACTCGATCGCCATCAGCAGCACGATCAGGTTCTTACGATTCAAGAAGATGCCCACCACGCTTATCGCGAAAAGAATGGCACCCAATATCAGATAGTGAGACAACGAAAGCATTACTAGGCCCCCCTGACGATCGCCAGCAGAAATTATTCTTTTTCTGCACGCATCGAAACGATGCGCACACGATCATCACGCTTGACAGCAACCTGCACCGCGGGATCGATGATCTTCACGTTCTTGCGCTTGCGCAGCGTCAGAGCCACGGCAGCCACCATCGCAACCAGCAGCACGATCGATGCCAGTTCGAACGGATAAACGTACTCGGTATAGAGGAGACGGCCGAGTTCCTTGGTGTTGCTGTAACCCTGCTCCACCTCAGCGGGTTTGGGCATCGCATCGAGACCGAAGTAGCGGCCGCCCAGCACCATGACCATCTCGATCACCATCAGCACACCGATCAGCGCGCCGACGGGCAGATAGCTCCAGAAGCCTTGCCGAATCCGTTCGAGATTGATGTCGAGCATCATCACGACGAACAGGAACAGCACCATCACCGCCCCGACGTAAACCATCACCAGCGCGATGGCCAAGAACTCGGCGTGCAGCAACATCCAGATCCCGCCTGCGCTGAAAAATGCCAGTACCAGGAACAAGGCGGCGTGCACCGGGTTGCGTGCCGTGATGACTCGCAGCGAGGCGAGCACCATGACCGTCGAGAAGAAGTAAAAGACTACCGACTGAAAATCCATCTGCGTATTCCGATGTGTGTGTCCGTATCCGCTTCCGCGTTTTTACCGGTACTTAGAATCGATCTCTCGATCCTTGGCGATCTGCGCCTCGTACCGATCCCCAACCGCGAGAAGCATCTGCTTGGTGTAATACAGATCACCCCGCTTTTCGCCGTGATATTCAAAAACACGGGTTTCAACGATGGCATCCACCGGACATGCTTCTTCGCAGAAACCGCAGAAGATGCACTTGGTCAGGTCGATATCGTAGCGACTGGTACGACGGGAACCATCATCCCGCTGCTCGGACTCGATCGTAATTGCCATCGCCGGACAGACTGCCTCGCACAGTTTGCATGCGATGCAGCGCTCTTCCCCGTTGGGGTAACGACGCAAGGCATGCAAGCCGCGGAAGCGGGAGCTCTGGGGCGTCTTCTCGTCGGGGAACTGGACCGTGATCTTCCTGGCAAAGAGATGACGTCCGGTCAGTGCCAAGCCCTTAAGCAACTCCTTAAGGAACAGGCTCCCTACGTAATTCTTCATAGAACCCATATTGATCCCCTCACTTCCACAACGACAACGGCGACATGATCCACACCGCAACCACTACCACCCAGAAAAGGGTCAGCGGAATGAAGACCTTCCAACCCAGCCGCATGATGTGGTCGTAGCGGAAGCGCGGGAACGTTGCGCGGAACCAAAGAAACAAGAACAGAATGAACGCGATCTTGATGGCCAGCCAGATGAAGCCATCCGGCAGGAAACTCACCGGCGACAGCCAGCCACCCAGGAACAGGATGGAGGTCAGCGCGGAAACGAGGATCATGTTGGCGTATTCACCGAGGAAGAACAGCGCAAAGGCCATCCCCGAATATTCGACCATGTGACCCGCGACGATTTCCGATTCACCTTCGACAACGTCGAACGGTGCGCGATTGGTTTCCGCAATACCGGAAATCAGATAGACGATGAACATCGGGAAGAGCGGCAACCAGTTCCAGCTCAGGAAGCCAAGACCGAGATCTGCGCCCTGCCCCTTGCCCTGCCCCGCCACGATGTCGGACAGGTTCAGGCTGGACGAAATCATCAACACGCAAACCAGCGCAAAACCCATCGCGATTTCGTAGGAAACCATCTGGGCCGCGGCGCGAACTCCACCTAGGAACGCATACTTCGAGTTGGACGCCCAACCCGCGATGATCACGCCATACACTTCGATGGAGGTCACGGCCAGCAGGAACAGCAAACCAGCATCGACGTTACCGATAACCCAGCCGTCGCTGAAGGGAACCACTGCCCAGGCAGCCAGCGCCGGACCAAGAGCCAAAACCGGCCCGACGATGAACAGCCCCTTGTTGGCGCCGGAAGGAACGATGACTTCCTTCAGCAGAAGCTTCACGCCGTCGGCGATCGGCTGCAGCAAGCCGCGCGGCCCCACGCGATTGGGACCGATACGGACCTGCATGTAACCGATGACTTTGCGTTCAGCCAGCGTCAGATAGGCAACACACAGGAAAAGCGGCGCAATGATGCCGATGATCTTCAGCAGTGACCACACCAGGGGCCACGCACCACCAAAAAAAGTCGCTACGGGTTCGATGACGGCTTCCATCACACACGCTCCACGCTAACTTCGCCATGTAGGCCACCCAGCGCCGAAGTGTCTGCGTGGGCACCAGCCAGACAAATGCTTCCTTCGACGACGCCATCATCCACCACGACGGGAACGGTCACGGCACCGGCTGCGGACTTCACCTTCGCCATGCCGCCTGCCTCCAGGCCCAGCTTGGCGACCGTGGATGCATTAGCCCGCAGCACCGGTGCCTGGCCATCCCGGGTCTTCTGCAGCGGCGCGGAACGCCGTGCGATGGGATCTGCGGCATAAATCGGAATGTCCGCAACCCGTTCCACACCCTGCGCAGCAGCTCCGAGCGCGAAGGAATCAACGGCCAGCGCGTTGTTCAGACGTGCGCGATCAACTTCCTGCGCGGCCCCGAGAATGATCTGACGCACATCCTCGACCTTGTCGAAACCGAAGCCGTCAAGCCCCAGCAGTTCCCCGAGGACCCGCAGCACCTTCCAGCCCGGGCGCACCTCGCCGGCAGCCTTCACTACCGGGTAGAAGGCCTGAGCACGCCCTTCGGCATTTACGAAGACACCGGCCGTTTCGGTGAAAGGCGCGATCGGCAGCAGCACGTCGGCGTAGGCCAGCGCGCTCTCCGACTTGAAAGCCGACAAGGCGATGACCGTGTCGGCCTTGCCCAACGTGTCGACCGCGGCCTGACCGGCCTGGGTATCCAGTTCAGCATCAATACCGAATAGCACGTATGCCTTCAGCGGCGCCTTCAGCATCTCCGCGGCGTTCTTGCCGCCCTTGGCGGGCAGGCTGCCGACCAGGTAGCCACCGACGGAGTTGGCAGCCTCGCCGAGAACACCGAAGCGGCCCTTGCTGAGACGGGCGATTTCCTGGGCAATTGCTTCAATGCTGGCGGCGCCTGCATGCTGTTGCGCGTAGTTGCCGATCCAGACGGCCACTTGCTTGCCGGACGCGAGGCTGTTGGCCAAGGACAAGGTTTCAGCATCGACCTCAACCTCGGCGGCGGCAGATGCGAAGACCTCAGCCAGATCCTGACCGGTCTTCTGCGCGAGGGCCTTTGCCACGCCGACCAGCGCACCGGCAACAGCCGACGGCTTGACCTGTATCTTGTTCTCGACCTTGAACTGCCAATCGTCGATGACCGGGTTCAGCACGCTGACCTTCAGGCCACGCTTGACGGCCTGACGCACGCGTTGAGCAACGAGCGGATGATCCTTGCGGAAGAAGCTGCCGACAATGAACAGGCGATCGAGGCTGCCGATCTCCGCCACATTCAAACCGAGCCAGGGCGCGCCGGCGCGACGCGTGTCAGCCGAAAAATCGGTCTGACGCAGACGGAAATCGATGTTGTCGGAACCCAACCCACGCACGAGGGCCTGGAGAAGATGCATTTCCTCGAGGGTGCTGTGCGGAGAGACAAGCGCACCGATGGCCTCGGCACCATGCTCGCTGCGGACGGACTTGAGGCCATTGGCAACGTATTCGAGCGCAGACTGCCAGTCCGTCTCGATCCACTTGCCGCCCTGCTTGATCTGCGGCCGAGTCAGACGCTCTTCTCCATTCAGCGCCTCATAGGAAAAGCGATCCTTGTCGCTCAGCCAGCACTCGTTAAGAGTCTCGTTCTCCAGCGGCAGAACACGCTTCACGACATCATTCTTGACCTGCACGACAAGGTTGCTGCCGAGGGAGTCGTGAGGACTCACGGACTTCCGGCGGGACATCTCCCAAGCACGAGCACCGAAGCGGAAAGGCTTGGAGGTCAGTGCGCCAACCGGGCACAGATCGATGATGTTACCCGAGAGCTCGGAATCAATGGTCTTCTCGACGAACGGCATGATTTCGGCATGCTCGCCGCGGAAAGCCTGGCCGAGTTCCATAAGACCGGCAATCTCGGTCGTGAAACGAACACAACGGGTGCAGTTGATACACCGGGTCATGTCCGTCGACACCAGCGGACCGAGGTCCTTGTTGCCGACCACACGCTTTTCTTCTTCGTAACGGGACTGCACGCCACCGTAACCGACTGAGAGGTCCTGCAGCTGGCACTCACCGCCCTGGTCGCAAATCGGGCAATCCAGCGGGTGGTTGATCAGCAGGAATTCCATGACGCCCTTCTGCGCCTTGACAGCCTGCTCGGAATGGGTCCAGACCTTCATCCCATTGGTGACCGGCGTTGCGCATGCGGGCAACGGCTTCGGGGCCTTCTCCACCTGCACCAGGCACATGCGGCAGTTCGCCGCGATGGAGAGTTTCTTGTGGTAGCAGAAATGCGGCACATAGGCGCCGACTTGGGAGGCAGCCTCCATGACGGTGCTACCGTCAGGAACCTGCAACTGCTTTCCGTCAATTTCGATTTCTAGCATGTCGAGCCTACGCCACGTAAATCTTGCTGCCTTCGCGCTGTACGTCCTGCGGGACAAGGCATTTCTTATGTTCGATATGGAATGCGAACTCGTCGCCGAAGTGCTTGATGAAACTCTGCACCGGCATCGAGGCTGCATCGCCCAGAGCACAAATCGTCCGGCCCATGATGTTCGCCGTGACGCTGTTCAGAAGATCCAGATCGTCCGGACGGCCGAGACCGTTCTCGATTCGATGAACGACCCGGTACAACCAGCCGGTACCTTCCCGGCATGGCGTGCATTGGCCACAGGACTCTTCGAAGTAGAAATAGGACAGCCGTTCGAGCGCCTTGACCATGCAGGTGCTCTCGTCCATCACGATCACTGCACCGGAGCCGAGCATCGATCCCGCCTTGGAGATCGAGTCGTAGTCCATCGTGCAATCCATCATGATGGATGCCGGCAGCACCGGAGCCGAAGAGCCGCCGGGAATGACCGCCTTGAGCTTGCGACCGCCGCGAACCCCGCCCGCCATCTCCAACAGATCGGCGAAAGGCGTACCCAGCGGGATCTCGTAGTTGCCGGGCTTGTTCACATGACCCGACACCGAGAAGAGCTTCGTGCCGCCGTTGTTCGGCTTGCCGAGTGCCAGGAAGGCATCGCCCCCCTCACGGATGATGTAGGGAATGGACGCGAAGGTTTCGGTGTTGTTGATCGTGGTCGGCTTGCCGTAAAGACCGAAGCTCGCCGGGAAAGGCGGCTTGAAGCGCGGCTGCCCCTTCTTGCCTTCGATCGACTCGAGCAAGGCGGTTTCTTCACCGCAGATATAGGCGCCGTAGCCGTGGTGGGCGAACAGATCGAAACTGAAATCCGAACCCAGGATGTTCTTGCCCAGGAGGCCCGCCTCACGCGCCTCCTGCAGCGCTTCCTCGAAACGGCTGTAGACCTCGAAGATCTCACCGTGAATGTAGTTGTAGCCCCGCTCACAACCCATTGCATAACCAGCGATGATCATGCCTTCGATCACGGAGTGCGGGTTATAGCGGAGGATATCGCGGTCCTTGAACGTGCCCGGCTCACCCTCGTCGGAATTACAGGCCAGATACTTCGCACCAGGAAAAGCCCGCGGCATGAAGCTCCACTTCAGACCCGTCGGGAAGCCCGCACCGCCCCGACCACGTAGGGACGACTTCTTGACTTCAGCAATGACGTCATCGGCAGAAATCTTCTCGGCAATGATCTTTTTCAGCGCCTCGTAACCACCGCGCTTGATGTAATCGGCTAGGCGCCAAGTACGGTCACCGTCGAGACCGGAAAGAATAATTCCTTGAGAACTCATTTTTTCAGATCTTCGAGCAATTGATCGATTTTCTCTTCCGTCATCCAGCTGCACATATGGTGATTATTCACCAGCAGGACGGGCGCATCACCGCAAGCCCCCATGCATTCACCCTCCTTGAGGGTGAATTTGCCGTCGGGCGTCGTCTCGTTGAAGTCGATGCCGAGACGCTTCTTGATGTAGTCAGCCGCATGCACGCCACCGGAAAGCGCGCAAGGCAGATTGGTGCACACGGTGATCTTGCGCGCGCCAACCGGCGACAGGTCATACATGTTGTAGAAGCTGGCCACCTCGTACACGGCGATCGCCGGCATCTCGAGATACTTGGCGACGAACTCGATGGTCTCGCTGGACAGCCAGCCTTTTTCTTCCTGCGCAATTCTGAGCGCTGACATAGAAGCGGACTGCTTTTGATCAGGAGGATACTTAGCGATCTCTCGATCAATTTTCTTCAGGGATTCCGGACTCAGCATTTTATGTGTCTACTGTCAGCAGAATTACGATATGACTTTTGGCGACTGCGTGTTCTGGGCGAGACCGATCAGCGGTCCACGTCACCAAACACGATATCCATGGTGCCGATGATCGCAACCACGTCAGCAATCATGTGCCCGCGGGACATTTCATCCATTGCCGAAAGGTGGGCAAAACCCGGGGAGCGGAGCTTGAGGCGATACGGCTTATTTGCGCCGTCCGACACCGCATAAACACCGAACTCACCCTTGGGATGCTCGACAGGTGCATATACTTCACCTGCCGGGACATGCATGCCTTCCGTGAACAGCTTGAAGTGATGGATCAACTCCTCCATGCTGCCCTTCATGCGCTCCCTGGACGGCGGGGCCACTTTGTGGTTACCCGAAATCACTGGACCAGGATTCTTGCGAAGCCAGTCGATACACTGCTTCACAATGCGGTTCGACTGACGCATTTCTTCGATGCGGCACAGGTAGCGGTCGTAACAGTCGCCTTCCACGCCAACCGGAATATCGAAATCCAGCTGGCCATACACGTCGTACGGCTGCTTCTTGCGGATGTCCCACTCGATACCGGAACCACGCAGCATCACGCCGGAGAAACCCAGCGCCAGCGCCTTTTCGGGCGTCACAACACCGATACCGACCGTACGTTGCTTCCAGATACGGTTATCGGTCAGCAGCGTCTCGTACTCATCGACATACTTCGGAAAGCGGCTGGTGAAGTCTTCCAGGAAATCGAGCAGGGAGCCCTGCCGATTCTCATTCAGCTCAGCAACGGTCTTCGCGCTCTTCCACTTGGAGACTTCGTACTGCGGCATGCGATCAGGTAGATCGCGATAAACGCCACCCGGCCGGTAATAAGCAGCATGCATGCGAGCACCGGAAACGGCCTCGTAAGCATCCATCAGATCCTCGCGCTCACGGAAGGTATACAACACCATCGTCATGGCGCCGATATCCAGAGCATGCGTACCCACCGCAAGGAGGTGGTTCAGAATCCGGGTGATTTCGTCAAACATCACGCGGATGTATTGAGCACGAAGCGGCACTTCAAGCCCGAGCAGACGCTCGATCGCCATGCAGTACGCATGCTCATTACACATCATCGACACGTAGTCGAGACGATCCATATAAGGAACGGACTGCACCCAGGTCCGCGTCTCAGCGAGCTTCTCAGTCCCCCGGTGCAGTAGACCAATATGGGGATCAGCACGCTCAACAACTTCACCATCGAGCTCAAGAACCAGTCGGAGCACACCGTGCGCTGACGGGTGCTGAGGACCGAAGTTGATTGTGTAATTGCGGATCTCAGCCATTTCCGACGTTCCCATAATTCTCGTCACGCACGATACGTGGCGTATTTTCCCGCGGCTCGATCGTCACCGGCTGATAGATTACCCGGCCGAGATCCTGGTCGTAGCGCATTTCCACATAACCCGTAACAGGAAAATCCTTGCGGAAGGGATAACCGACAAAACCATAATCGGTGAGAATGCGACGCAAATCCGGATGACCGGCAAAGGTAATACCGAACAAATCGAACGCTTCTCGCTCGAACCAGTTCGCACTCGGCCACAATTCGACCAGCGACAAAAGAACCGGGAAGGAGTCATCGTCAGCAAAAGTCCGCAAACGAAGACGTTGATTCTTGCTGACGGAAAGGAGGTGAACCGAAACAGCAAAACGCGCTGAAATCTCGATACCAGAATAGGAAGAGTAGTCCAGCCCGGTCAGATCAACCAGCTGCTCAAAGCGAAATTCAGGCTCATCCCGAAGTGCCTGAGCAATACTGAAATAATCGGAAGCAGCCACCACGACCGTCACCTCTTCGCGGGCGACGATAATCTCTTTCAGCTGCTCACCAAATCTGTCTGCCAGCGACTGGCTGAGGCGCTCAAGTTTCTCACTCATGATGTTCGGCAATCAGCGAGCAATCGTGCAGTCGCGCTTGATCTTGTTCTGCAATTGAACAATCCCATAAAGCAGCGCTTCCGCGGTAGGAGGACACCCGGGCACATAGACATCGACCGGAACAATGCGATCACAACCACGGACCACCGAGTACGAATAGTGATAGTAACCACCACCATTCGCGCACGACCCCATGGAAATCACCCAGCGCGGCTCGGACATCTGATCGTAAACTTTGCGCAGTGCAGGCGCCATCTTGTTGCACAGGGTGCCCGCAACAATCATCAGGTCCGACTGACGCGGACTGGGACGAAACACTACCCCAAAACGGTCAAGGTCATACCGGGAACACCCAGCGTGAATCATTTCCACCGCACAGCAAGCGAGACCGAAGGTCATCGGCCACAGAGAACCCGTGCGAGTCCAGTTGATTACCGTATCAAGCGAAGTGGTTACAAACCCTTCCTTGAAGACACCTTCGATACTCATAGACACCCTTCAAGCAACAATTACCGCCCAAGGCAACTGGACAATTTATTCCCAGTCGAGCGCACCCTTCTTCCAGACATAGACATAGCCGAGAAGCAGGATACCCAGGAAGACGATCATCTCGAAGAATCCGAAAAGCCGGATGCTTTCGCTGGCTGCAATTTCCCGCAGAATGGTTGCCCACGGAAAAAGAAATGCAATCTCGAGATCAAACAGAATGAAAAGAATAGCCAGAAGATAGTAACGCACATCGAACTTGATACGCGCATCTTCAAATGGCTCAAAGCCGCACTCAAAGGGAGAAAGCTTTTCCGCGTCAGGCTTACTCGGGCCAAGGACCCGACCTGCGACAATGGGAATTAAACCAAAGACAGCCGCAAACAGGATGAAAACAAGAACTGGAAAATACCCTTCCAACATACCTGACCCCTTCCCAACCGCAAGCAGTTACTAGCACCACCTGCAAGCAAACGCCCGCATTTGCGGGCGACTAGCTTAATCCATGGTGCCGACGATGAGACTCGAACTCATACGGCTTTCGCCACTACCCCCTCAAGATAGCGTGTCTACCAATTTCACCACGTCGGCCTGTTTGTTTGACGCCCGAAATTATAAGGGTAATCACCCCTTGGCGCCAAGCATTACTTTGATTTATCGAGGAATGTCCTTGGACTTGGAATCCTGACCCTCACCTGCCGCAGGCGCCACGGGCGCGGCCGCAGGGGCAACGCCATCCATGATGCTCTTAGCCGCCGGAGCTTTTTGCCCGGCGAGATAGCTCAGACTCAAGCTCGTAACAAAAAAGATAGCAGCAAGAATCGCCGTCGCGCGGCTCAGAAAATTGGCAGAGCCAGACGACCCAAAGAGGCTGCCCGATGCACCACTTCCAAATGCTGCCCCCATGTCAGCCCCCTTGCCATGCTGCATAAGCACCAAACCGATCACACCAAGACCGGCCAATACATGCACAACCAGCACAACCGAAAACACCACACCGCTCATCAAAATCTCCAACAAGAAAACCTATGCAGCAACCGAAGATGCCGCACGACAAATTCCCAAAAAACCCGGAGCAACGAGAGACGCACCACCAACAAGCGCCCCATCGATATCGGGCTGCACAAACAACGAAGGGGCATTCTCCGCGGTGACGCTACCGCCATAAAGGATGCGCACACCAGCCGCAGCAACGCCAGCCAACTCAAGACGAGAACGAATAAACCGATGCATCGCCTGAGCCTGCTCCGGCGATGCAACCCGCCCCGTTCCAATCGCCCAGACAGGCTCATAGGCCACCGTCAGTTTTGCCGCGCAATCCAACCCAAGAATCGAAACCACGCCATCAATTTGCTTGCCAACAACCTCTTCAGCCCTACCTTCTTCGCGCTGCTGAAGCGTCTCCCCCACGCATACAATGGGATTCAGACCCGCCTCGAGCGCAACCTGGGCCTTGATGGCCACAGCCTCGTCGTCCTCCCCAAACAAGGAGCGACGCTCAGAGTGCCCCACGATCACCCAAGCACACCCAAGATCGAGCAGCATCGAAGCTCCCACCTCACCGGTATAAGCCCCCGCACTGAACGAGCTGAGATTTTGCGCACCCAGCGCAACCCAAGAGCCCTCCAAGGCCTGCCCTACCTGCCCGAGATAAGGGTACGGCGGACACACAACGACCTCAACAGCCGCATCCTGCATCCCCTCTTCCTTCAGAGCGGACAGCAAAACATCATTCCGGGCACGGCTGCCATTCATCTTCCAGTTGCCGACTACGAGCTTTTTCCTCACCTTAGGCACCAGGCTAAATTTTTCGATTCTATCTTGACGACATCAAAACGTCAAAAAGGCCGGCAAGAGCCGGCCTCCAGACTGCCACCCACCAGACAGATCAATCAACCGAATCGGCCAGTGATGTAGTCCTCGGTTTCCTTGCGCTTGGGCTTGATGAAGATCTCGTCAGTCAGGCCAAACTCGACCAACTCCCCCAGGTACATGTAGGCCGTGTAGTCCGAGACACGGGCAGCCTGCTGCATGTTGTGCGTAACGATGGCGATGGTGTATTCGCTCTTCAGCTCATGCACCAACTCCTCAACCTTGGCCGTGGAAATGGGATCCAGTGCCGATGTCGGCTCATCAAGCAGAAGCACCTCCGGCTTGACAGCCACGCCGCGCGCGATGCACAGACGCTGCTGCTGACCGCCGGACAGAGACAGACCACTCTGATTGAGTTTGCCCTTGACCTCATCCCACAGAGCCGCCTTACGCAGGGCCCATTCGACACGGTTATCCATATCGGCCCGAGACAGGCTCTCATAAAGACGAACACCAAAGGCGATGTTCTCGTAGATCGACATCGGGAAAGGGGTCGGCTTCTGGAAAACCATCCCGACCTTGGCACGCAGGGCATTCACATCCTGCCCCTGATCGAGCACGTTCCTTCCGTTCAGGAGAATCTCGCCGGTCGCCCGTTGCCCCGGGTAGAGGTCGTACATCCGGTTCAGCGTACGCAGCAGCGTCGACTTGCCACAGCCCGAGGGTCCAATGAAAGCCGTGACCATGCCTTCATTGATATCGAGATTGATGTGCTTCAACCCCTGAAAGGAACCGTAGAAGAAATCGAGGTTACGGATGCGGATTTTCGGGGTCTGCTCCGCCCCCGCCACCTGCGACGTCTGCTCGCCCCGCAGCTGCGAGAAAGACATGTCACGCTTGGTTACTGCAGAAGATTGCATGATGAATTTCCTAGATCTTTTTGCGGAACAGGGTGCGAACAACAATGTTCAGGCACAGCACGCCGAAAGTAATAATGACCGCACCACCCCAGGCAAGGGAATTCCAGTTCTCATAAGGGCTCATTGCAAACTGGAAGATGACAACCGGAAGGTTTGCCATCGGACCGTTGAGGTCCAGACTGGTGAATTGGTTATTGAGCGCAGTAAACAACAGCGGGGCTGTTTCGCCGCTCACCCGCGCGAGCGCCAGCAGGATACCGGTCAACACCCCCGCCTTCGCCGCACGCAAAACCACGTGCAGGACCACTTTCCAGCGCGGCGCCCCCAATGCCGCAGCCGCTTCACGCAGGCTGGCGGGAACCAGATTCAGCATGTTCTCAGTCGTTCTCACCACAACTGGAATTGCGATCAAAGTCAGGGCAAGCGATCCCGCCCAGCCGGAAAAGTGCTGCACCTGAGCGACATAAACCGTGTAAATGAACACACCAATGACAATCGAAGGTGCGGATAACAAGATGTCGTTGATGAAGCGGGTTGCCGGTGCCAGCCACCCTTTTCGCCCATATTCAGACAAATAGACGCCAGCAAGAATACCAATCGGGGTGGCAATGAAAGTGGCCGAACCGACCATCATTGCACTACCGAGAATGGCATTGGAAAGCCCACCTTCGGACCCCGGCGCCGGCGTCGGCAGCGTGAACAAGCTCAGGCTCAGTGCTCCCACTCCTTTGTAGAGCAGCACGATCAGGATCCAGGCCAGGAAGCCCATACCAATGCCCATCGCCAACATCGACATTACCAACGCAAGCTGGTTGGTACGCTTGCGCTTGCGGTAAAGAGCAGACGAATCAATCATCAGGTTTTCTCCCCTTCCATCCGGCCAAGGCGCATCAGCAGCAACTTGGAGAGCGCAAGCACGACGAAGGTCACGAAGAACAAAATGAGACCCAGGGCGATCAAGGACGCTACGTGAAGATCAGATGCAGCTTCGGCAAACTCATTAGCCAGTGTCGAGGCAATGCTGTTGCCCGCCTCGTACAGGGACGGACTGATGCGGTGAGCATTGCCAATGACGAAGGTGACAGCCATTGTCTCACCCAACGCGCGCCCCAAACCCAGCATGACCCCGCCAATAACGCCGACACGGGTATAGGGCAGCACGACATTCCAAACCACCTCCCACGTCGTCGCCCCAAGGCCATAGGCCGACTCCTTCAGAATCCCTGGCACGACTTCAAATACATCACGCATCACGGAGGCAATGAAAGGAATGACCATCACCGCGAGGATCAGGCCTGCGGAAAGAACACCGATACCATTCTTGGGCCCCTGAAACAGGGCGCCCACAAAAGGAACGTTGCCTAACGTCGCCGACAAGGCCGGTTGTACGTAATCGGCAAACAGAGGCGCAAAGACGAACAGGCCCCACATACCATAAATGATGCTCGGCACGGCAGCCAGCAATTCCACTGCAACCCCCAACGGACTACGCAGCACAGGCGGGCACAGCTCAGTTAGAAAGACCGCAATCCCAAAACTGACAGGAATCGCAACCACCAGCGCAATAACGGATGTACTGAGCGTTCCATATACGGAAATAAGGCCACCGAACTTATCGGTAACCGGGTTCCATTCGGCACTAAACGGAAAGCCGAAGCCGAACTCCTTGATCGCTGGCCAGGCACCATAAAGCAGGGAACCGAGAATCGCCGCAAGAATCGCAAGCACGGAGAACGCAAAGAAACGCGTCGTCTGATGGAACAACGCGTCCTGAAAACGCTGGGCACGCATACGATCTCTTGGCGGTTCCGGTTGCTTCACACCGGAGACGGTGTCAGCAAGGCCAGGAGCACCACCAGCCGTAGTACCGCCGGTGCCTAACACAGAGCTATGGGAAGACATTGCAGCTTACCGTTTCAATCTAGCAAACAAAACAGATGGATGAGCAACAATCCAGCCGCCCATCCATCCTGTCTAATTGGAACCGCTTACTTCCAGATCGGGTGACCCGATGCATCCTTCAGACCCGAACGCCATGCCACATCAATTTGCTTGACGAGAGCAGCAGGCAGTGCCACGTAATCTAGATCTTCAGCAGTCTTCTGACCGTTCTTGAATGCCCAATCAAAGAACTTGAGCACCTCGCCCCCCTTTGCCGCATCAGCTTGAACCTTGTGCATCAACACGAAGCTAGCACCAGTAATCGGCCAGCTGGTCTTGCCCGGCTGCTCGGTCAGGATTTCACCAAAGCCCGGAACCTTGCTCCACTCGGCATAAGCGGCAGCAGCCTGAAAGGTCAAGTCGTCGGGCTGGACATACTCGCCCGCCTTGTTCTTGAGGGACAAATGGATCATCTTGTTCTTCTTGGCATAGGCGTATTCGACATAGCCGATACCACCCTTGATGCGCTGAACGTAAGAGGCCACACCTTCGTTGCCCTTACCGCCCACACCTTCAGGCCACTGGACTGCGGTACCCATACCAACCTTGTCTTTCCACTCCACACTCACCTTGGAAAGATAATTGGTGAAGAGGAAGGTCGTGCCGGAACCATCCGCACGACGGACCACAGTAATGTTCTCGTCGGGCAGCTTCACGCCCGTATTCAGGGCGACAATTGCCGGATCGTTCCACTTCTTGATCTTGCCGAGATAAATGTCGGCAAGAACCGCACCGGTCATCTTCATGGCGCCAGGCGCAACCCCATCCAGATTCACAACGGGGACCACACCACCGATCACAGCGGGGAACTGCACAAGACCATCCTTCTCAAGCTCTTCTGCCTTGAGCGGCATGTCCGACGCACCGAAATCAACTGTCTTAGCCTTGATCTGCTTAATGCCGCCGCCGGATCCGATGGACTGATAGTTTAGGCCGACATTAGTCTTGGCCTTGTAGATCTCCGCCCACTTGGAATAGATGGGGTACGGAAAGGTGGCGCCAGCACCGGTGATATCGGCGGCCTGGACGACGGCGGCACCCCCCAGAGCGACAACGAACGAACAGGCACGAACGAAACCTTGCATGAAATTCTCCATCGTAGAGACGAACTGCGAAACAGTTGGCTACACATTTAACCAACCGTCCCAAGAATCGCGACGCGCGCTCTTGGGACGGATTGAATTCTACGATTGGAAAATTTCAAATTTGTGACATGTTGCACTGCAGCATGTCACATTGCCGAAGCTCTCACCACTTCTGCAAGCCCGCTGGCGATACGCCCCACGATTTCCGCATCACTCCCCTCCACCATGACTCGCAGCAGCGGCTCTGTTCCAGAAGGGCGCAAGAGCACCCGCCCCCGAGTCCCAAGCTCCTGCGTCGCCACATCGACGGCAGCATTGATCTCGGCGCAATCGGACCACACGAAGCCCTGCTTCACGGGCACGTTGATCAGTTTCTGCGGATAGAACACTAGGTCGGCACACATCTCCTTCAGCGACACACCCTGCTGACACAGCGCCGCAAGGACCTGCAGCCCGGCAATGATCCCGTCGCCGGTCGTATGCCTATCCAAACAGATGATGTGCCCGGAGTTCTCGCCCCCAAGGCGCCACCCTTTCTCATGCATGAGCTCGAGCACGTATCGGTCCCCCACCTTCGCCCGAGTGAAAGGCAGGCCCAGGCGGCCGATTGCATGTTCAAAACCCAGGTTGCTCATCAAGGTGCCGACCACCCCCCCGCGGACACCCGCGAGGCAGGCAGCTTTGGCGATGACGTACAAGAGCTTGTCGCCATCATAGATATTGCCTTCCGCATCGGCCATCACGATGCGGTCACCATCGCCATCAAGCGAGATACCTACGTCAGCCCCACTCTTCAGAACCGCGTCACGAATGCTGGCCGGAGCGGTCGCACCCACACCGTCATTGATGTTCGTACCGTTGGGCTCGACGCCCACCAATACCGTTTCAGCACCCAGTTCGTGGAAGACCTTCGGCGCCACCATGTAAGCGGCGCCATGCGCGCAATCCAGAGCGATCTTGAAGCCCCGCAGATCCAATTCATTAGGAAAGGTGTTCTTGCAAAACTCGACGTAACGTCCCCGCGCGTCATCGATGCGACGCGCCTTGCCCAAGGCGATAGATGGTTCGCACCCCATGGGCTCGTCGAGACGCGCCTCTATCTCGAGCTCTACAGCGTCCGGCAGCTTGGTACCTGCGGCACTGAAGAACTTGATCCCGTTATCCTCAAAAGGATTGTGAGAAGCGGAAATCACCACACCGACCTGCAGCCGGAGGGCTCGCGTCAGATAGGCGATCGCCGGAGTCGGCAATGGCCCTGCCAGATAAACATCCACGCCAGCCGCAGAGAAACCGGCCTCCAAGGCCGACTCCAGCATGTAGCCTGAAATACGCGTGTCTTTGCCGATGATCACGGCGGGGCGCTCTCCCTGGCGCAACGCTTCATGCGCGACCAACGTCTTACCGGCTGCATAACCAAGCCGCAAACAGAAATCCGGCGTAATTGGCGGCTCGCCCACGCGGCCACGTACGCCATCGGTTCCAAAATAACGTCGAGACATCTTTCCCCCACTTCTGCGGTGCCACTCGGGCACGAATCTTGTCACTGCTTGCTCGCCACCGTCTCAGGCAAGCCTCTCCCACAGCCTCAATACGTCGCGCGTCGCTCCCACATCGTGGGTCCGCACGATTCGAGCGCCATTCTGCACGGCCACCAAAGCGGCGGCCGCACCGACAACCACCCTATCCCCCACCGGTCGACCGCTGATCTCACCAAGCATGGTCTTGCGGGAAATGCCGACTAACACAGGTAGACGTCCGCCACAAAAACCCGCCAGCCCCTTGAGCAAGGCCAGATTGTGGTCAAGCGTCTTACCGAAGCCAAAGCCGGGATCGAGAACGATACGTTCCTCTGACACCCCGGCATGCTGCAATACCTCAAGCCGCTGCACCAGAAACCGCTCCACATCGATAAGGACATCGCCATAAGTCGGCGCAAGCTGCATTGTGCCCGGCTCTCCCTGCATATGCATCACACACAGGGCGGCCCCGCTGTCTTTTACGGCCTCGAGCGCACCCGGAGCCCTGAACGCGGCGATATCATTGATCATATCCGCCCCTGCACGGATCGACTCACGCATCACAACCGGCTTCACCGTATCCACAGATATCGGGGTGTTGAGCTGCGCCAACGCCTCCACGACAGGAATGACCCTGTCGAGCTCCTCCTGCTCGGAAACAGCTTGCGCCCCAGGGCGTGAAGACTCACCACCAACATCGAGAATTTCCGCGCCATCGGCAACGGCCTGCTCGGCCGCTCGTAGCGCAGCATCCCTGCTCAAATACCCTGGCCCCGAAAAGGAATCCGGGGTCACATTGATGATCGCCATGATCTTGGGCTGACCGAGATCCAGTTGAAAACGGCCACATGCTAGAACTAAAGACATAAGGTGATCTTTAAATGAAAGGGCCGGCTCACACAGGAGCCGGCCCGTCAATCAATGCAGGAATCCGAGACTCAAGCCGCAGGCGCAGGTGCCGTCGGCGCAGCGCCCGTATTGTCGTCACTCGGACGCTTTGGGAGCTGGGATGAAGGCTTGGGCGGCCGCGGAGCCCGCCCGGCCATGATGTCATCGATCTGGTCCGCATCGATGGTTTCCATCTCCAGAAGCGCGGCAGTCATCGCCTCGGCCTTGTCACGGTTTTCCTCGATCAGACGACGTGCCAAGGCGTACTGCTGATCCAGAATTCTCCGGATCTCCGCATCCACCTTCTGCAAGGTGGCCTCGGACATGTTCTTGTGGGTCGTGACCGAGCGCCCGAGGAACACTTCGCCCTCTTCTTCGCCATAAACCATTGGGCCAAGGTTGTCCGACATCCCCCACTGAGTCACCATCCGACGGGCAAGGTCGGTCGCACGCTGAAAATCGTTCGACGCACCAGTCGTCATCTGATTCATGAAGATCTCTTCGGCGATCCGCCCGCCGAACAGAACAGCAATCGTCTGCAGCAAACGCTCGCGGTCTTGGCTATAGCGATCCTGCTCGGGCAACTGCATCGTTACGCCGAGAGCACGCCCCCGCGGAATGATCGTGACTTTGTGCACCGGATCCGTCTTGGTCAGACACTTTGCGACGATCGCATGGCCAGATTCATGGTACGCAGTATTGCGGCGCTCTTCCTCAGGCATGACCATCGAACGGCGCTCCGCACCCATCATGATCTTGTCCTTCGCGCGCTCAAAATCATCCATATCCACGAGACGCTTGTTGCCACGGGCCGCAAAGAGCGCTGCCTCATTGACCAAGTTGGCTAGATCAGCACCGGCAAACCCCGGACAACCACGAGCAAGGATCAACGCATCGACGTCAGGTGCAATGGGGACTTTACGCATGTGGACCCGCAGAATCTGCTCCCGCCCACGAATATCAGGCAAAGGAACCACAACCTGCCTGTCGAAACGGCCCGGACGCAGCAAGGCCGGATCAAGAACGTCAGGGCGGTTGGTCGCAGCAATCACGATTACACCCGAAACGCCTTCAAAGCCATCCATCTCGACCAGCAACTGGTTCAACGTCTGTTCACGTTCATCGTTGCCGCCACCCAAGCCTGCCCCACGTTGCCGACCCACTGCGTCAATTTCGTCGATGAAGATGATGCAGGGAGCCTGCTTCTTGGCCTGCTCGAACATGTCGCGCACACGTGCAGCCCCGACGCCAACAAACATTTCCACGAAATCCGAACCGGAGATCGAGAAGAACGGAACCTTGGCCTCACCCGCAATCGCTTTCGCCAACAAGGTCTTACCAGTACCCGGAGAGCCAACCATCAGCACACCCTTGGGAATGTGGCCTCCGAGCTTCTGGAACTTGGAGGGATCGCGAAGGAACTCGACCAGTTCACCAACCTCTTCCTTAGCCTCGTCGCAGCCGGCCACATCGGCAAAAGTCACCGTATTGGCAGTCTCATCAAGCATCTTGGCCTTGGACTTCCCGAACGAGAACGCGCCGCCACGTCCTCCCCCCTGCATCTGGCGCATGAAGAACACCCATACACCGATGAGCAGAATCATTGGAAACCAAGACACGAAAATATTCATTAGGAAGGACTGCTCTTCCTCAGGCTTCGAAGCCGTGACCTTCACACCGTAGCGCATCAGGTCTCCGACCATCCAGATGTCCTGCACCCCCGGCGTATACACCGTGATCTGCCGTCCGTCCTGAGTCGTGGCTCGTACGGTGCGCCCATCCACAACCGCCTTCGAGATCTTGCCCTGCTTCGCGTCCTCCATGAACTGGGAGTACTCGACCGAATTCTGAGCCGCCTGACGATTGTTGAACTGGTTGAAGACCGTCATCAAAACGACGCCTATCACCAACCAGATCGCGAGATTCTTGAATAAATTGTTCAAAACGATTCCTTGAAAGCCCGACTGGGGCCACAGCCTAGTGGACTGATTCTATGTCTGATCGTTCGCTGGATCAAATGATCGTAACCATAGCCTGAATCAATGGCATACCCAACCTAAGCCCGCAATCCGAAGCCCAGCAGATACACCTCGGAACTACGCCCGCGGGATGCCTGGGGCTTGCGCACGACGACAGACTTGAAGACACGCTCCACCTCCTTGCGAAACTCATCAAAGCCCTGCCCCTGGAACACCTTGACCAGGAATTTCCCACCCGGATTCAAGTGTTGATTCGCAAACTCCAAGGCCAGTTCAGCCAGATGAATCGAGCGTGCCTGATCGCTGGTAGGGATGCCTGAAATGTTCGGCGCGATATCCGACATCACGAGATCAACCCCCCGCCCTTCCAGCTGTGCCTCGAACCGAGCCACAAATTCCTCGTCATGGAAATCGCCCTGCATGAACTCGACACCATTGATGGGCTCGATCGGCAGCAAATCCAGCGCGAAGACCCGGCCCTGCGCGCCCACCCGCCCAATGGCGACCTGACTCCAGGAGCCCGGAGCCGCCCCAAGATCAACGACCACCATACCGGGGCGGATCAACTTGTCCTTTTCATCGATTTCCATGAGCTTGTATGCCGCCCGCGCACGCCACCCTTCAGTCTTGGCGCGCTGCACGAACGGATCATTCACATGCTCCATCATCCACGATTTACTGGTCTTGGTACGCTTCATCGCGCTACAATTACGCCCTTTTTTCAATGAGTTGCAAAATGATTGAACTGTCGCCCGCACAGCGCCGCGCATTCCGCGCACAAGCCCACCACCTTCACCCCGTGGTCAGCGTTGCCGGCAATGGCCTGACGCCTGCCGTGCTCAAGGAGATCGATCACGCCCTGCAGGCTCACGAACTCATCAAGGTCCGCGTCTACGGTGACGATCGCAGTCTTCGGGAATCCATTCTCGCCAGCATCTGCACCGAACTCGGCGCCGCCGCTGTTCAGCATATCGGTAAGACTCTGATCGTATGGCGGGAAAAGCGCGAACAGGAAGCCACTCGAACTCCTTCCACCGATCGGCCGAAAAAACCGCTGGCCAAGGCGAAGTCCGCCAAGGCGCTGTCCTCCCACCGGGGCATCGCTTCTTTGAAGAAGAAGGCTGGCGCCAAGAAGGATTACTGGTTCGCGACTCCCGGCAAAGGGCCGCGGCGCCAATCCGACGACTCCTGAACGACGTCGATCAGCGCAAACCCTTGTCCTGCCAAACCACCAACAGCAGGCCAAGCAGACTTTCCACCAAATAGACAACACTGGAAACGCCATGCCAGGCCATGAACCGGCTGCGCAGGGCGCTTTCCATGACTTCGCGCGGCATGGAGTCCTCCTTGAGCTGCGCCAGAATAGGCTGGATTCCGAAATGGCCGGCCACGGTCAGCAGCAGCATGAGGAAAACCACCCAGAAGACGCCGCTCTTGAAAGCAGCAGCATTCTTGCGGAGCGCCACAAACACTAGCAGGTAGCCGGCGGACGCCAAGCCCAGCCATGCGACATAGGTAAACATCTCGCCCGCCAATCGCCCAGCGAGCATCCGATCGTCGAGCAACCGGAACAACGTGGGCGCGGCAAGGTAGCCGATCGCCCACAGCGCCCCGACCCACAGGGTGATCAGGGTGCTGTAAACGTATTCGGCAAATCGGGGCATGAGCTGGTGACTTACTCGTAACGAACGTTGATCAGTTCAAGCTCACGCACACCGCCTGGCGCCAGTACCTCGGCAACGTCACCTGCGAACTTGCCGATCAATGCACGGGCGATAGGAGAGCTAATCGCGATCTTGCCTGCTTTGATGTCGGCCTCGTCGTCACCGACGATCTGGTAAGTCACCGATTCGCCGTTATCCAGGTCCTCAAGCTCCACCGTGGCACCGAAGACACAACGCCCATCCGCATCAAGCAACTTGGGGTCGATGATCTGGGCGTTGGAAAGTTTCCCTTCCACCTCCCGGATACGCCCCTCGATGAAGCCCTGCCGCTCTTTGGCCGCGTCGTACTCGGCGTTTTCGGAGAGATCGCCATGAGAACGCGCCTCGGCAATCGCCGCGATAACGTCCGGACGGTCGACGGTCTTCAGACGGTGCAACTCCTGGCGCAGCAGCTCTGCGCCAGCAACGGTCAGCGGTACCTTGTTCATGCCTTCACCAGCTCGCCGTGGAGGTTCTGCAGGGAATAAGCCTCAAGCCCCACCAGATGGCGCATGCCCATGCAGGCCGCGCGCGCACCTTCGATCGTCGTGTAGATGGTGACCTTCGCCGCCAGCGCGCTGGTACGGATCGAACGGGAGTCCGTCACCGCCTGGCGCTTTTCTTCAACGGTGTTGATGACGAGGCTGATCTCGTTGTTCTTGATCATGTCCACGATGTGCGGACGGCCCTCATTCACCTTGTTCACCGCGGACACCGGCAAGCCGGCAGCGGAAATCGCCGCGGCGGTCCCGCGGGTAGCGACCACGGAGAAACCCAGGTCGATCAGCTCGCGCGCCACCTCGACTGCCTTCGGACGGTCAGTGTGCTTAACGCTGATGAAGGCCTTGCCCGAGGTGGGCAGGCGCACGCCAGCGCCGAGCTGGCTCTTCACGAAGGCTTCAGCAAACGTGCGGCCGACACCCATGACCTCGCCGGTGGACTTCATCTCGGGCCCAAGGATGGTATCGACGCCCGGGAATTTGACGAATGGGAACACGGCCTCCTTCACGGAGTAGTACGGCGGTACGACCTCACCGACAACGCCCTGGTCGTCGAGGCTGCGGCCGGCCATGCAGCGGGCGGCGATCTTCGCCAGCGGCAGGCCACAGGCCTTGGAGACGAACGGAACAGTCCGGGACGCGCGCGGGTTCACTTCGAGCACGTAGACCACCGCGTCGTCACCCTCGCCCTGAATCGCAAACTGCACGTTCATCAGGCCACACACGTTCAGCGCGCGGGCCATCGCCTCGGTCTGGCGACGCAGTTCGTCCTGCAGCTTCTGCGACAGTGTGTAAGGCGGCAGGGAACAGGCGGAGTCGCCCGAGTGCACGCCGGCTTGCTCGATATGCTCCATGATGCCGCCGATCATGACGCGCTTGCCGTCGGACAAGGCATCTACGTCCACTTCGGTCGCGTCGTTCAGGAAGCGGTCGAGCAACACAGGAGAATCGTTGGAGACCTTGACGGCCTCGCGCATGTAGCGCTCAAGATCCTTCTGCTCATGGACGATTTCCATCGCCCGACCACCCAGCACGTAGGACGGGCGAACCACCAGCGGGTAACCGATTTCAGCAGCCAGGCGCACGGCATCTTCCGGCGTGCGGGCCGTGCGGTTGGGGGGCTGCTTCAGGCCCAGTTCGAACAGCAGCTTCTGGAAGCGCTCACGATCTTCGGCAGCGTCGATCATGTCCGGACTGGTGCCGATGATCGGCACACCGTTGGCTTCAAGCTCACGGGCACGCTTCAACGGCGTCTGGCCGCCGAACTGAACGATCACGCCAACGGGCTTCTCGACAGCGACGATCTCGAGGATGTCCTCGAGGGTCAGCGGTTCGAAGTACAGGCGATCCGAGGTGTCGTAGTCAGTGGACACGGTTTCCGGGTTGCAGTTGACCATGATGGTCTCGTACCCGTCTTCGCGCATTGCCATCGCCGCGTGCACACAGCAGTAGTCGAACTCGATGCCCTGGCCGATCCGGTTCGGACCGCCACCCAGCACCATGATCTTCTTGTTGCTGGTCGGCAGCGCCTCGCACTCGTCCTCGTAGGAGGAGTACAGATAGGCGGTGGAGGTAGCGAATTCGGCGGCACAGGTATCCACGCGCTTGAACACCGGGCGCACACCGGCGGCGTGGCGGTGCAGACGCACGGAGGTTTCGTCGGTGGCCAGCAGCTTGGCCAGGCGACGATCGGCGAAGCCCTTGCGCTTCAATTCGCGCAACTCGGCCGCATTGATGCCCTTGAGGGAACGCCCCACCAAGGACTTCTCGGTCTTGATGATGTCTTCGATCTGGATCAGGAACCACGGATCGATGCGGGTCAGTGCATGCACCTGCTCGAGGGTCATGCCTTCGCGGAAGGCCTGACCCACGTACCAGATACGCTGGGAACCCGGCTCGCTGAGTTCGCGCTCCAGGTCGTCCTGATCGGCCTCGACCTCATCCAGGCCGTAAGCGCCGGTCTCGAGACCACGCAGGGCCTTCTGGAAGGACTCCTGGAAAGTACGCCCCATGGCCATCACCTCACCCACGGACTTCATCTGGGTGGTCAGGCGATCATTGGCTAGCGGGAACTTCTCGAAGGCGAAACGCGGGATCTTGGTGACCACGTAGTCGATGGACGGCTCGAAGGACGCCGGCGTCGCACCGCCGGTAATGTCATTCTTCAGTTCATCGAGAGTGAAGCCGACGGCGAGCTTGGCCGCCACCTTGGCGATCGGGAAACCGGTCGCCTTGGAAGCCAGCGCGGAAGAACGGGACACACGCGGGTTCATCTCGATGACGATCATGCGACCGTCCTTCGGGTTGATCGCGAACTGCACGTTGGAGCCGCCAGTATCCACGCCGATCTCACGCAGCACCGCAATGGAGGCGTTGCGCAGGATCTGGTATTCCTTATCAGTCAGCGTCTGGGACGGTGCCACGGTAATGGAGTCACCGGTGTGCACGCCCATCGGATCGAGGTTTTCGATGGAGCAGACGATGATGCAGTTATCCGCGGTATCGCGGACCACTTCCATCTCGTACTCCTTCCAGCCGATCAGCGACTCTTCGATCAGCAACTCGTTGGTCGGCGACGCTTCCAGACCGCGCTTGCAGATTTCCGCAAACTCTTCCGGGTTGTAGGCGATGCCGCCGCCGGTGCCACCCAGGGTGAAGGACGGGCGGATGATGACCGGGAAGCCGATGTCGGCCTGCACCTGCAGGGCCTCTTCCATGCTGTGGGCAACGCCGGAACGCGCGGAGCCAAGACCGATCTTGGTCATGGCATCCTTGAACTTCATGCGGTCCTCGGCCTTGTCGATGGCCTCCTCCTTCGCACCGATCAGCTCGACGCCGAACTTCTCGAGCACGCCGTTGCGCGCGAGATCGAGCGCGCAGTTGAGTGCGGTCTGGCCGCCCATGGTGGGCAGCACAGCGTCCGGCCGTTCCTTCTCGATGATGCGCTCGACGACCTGCCAGGTAATCGGCTCAATGTAGGTAACGTCGGCCGTTTCCGGATCCGTCATGATGGTGGCCGGGTTGGAATTGACCAACACGACCTTGTAGCCCTCTTCACGCAAGGCCTTGCAGGCCTGAGCGCCAGAGTAGTCGAATTCACAGGCCTGGCCGATGATGATCGGGCCGGCGCCGATGATGAGAATGGTCTTAATGTCTGTACGTTTGGGCATGGTTCTTCAGAGACTGGAAAGCGGTTGATCGAGAACTGGTGCGGCGCGGCGCACCACCGTGACGATCGGCTTCAGCTCCTCGCCTCCATCAGCGCAATGAATCGATCAAACAGGTAGGCCACGTCGTGCGGACCGGGGCTCGCCTCCGGGTGTCCCTGGAAGGAGAAGGCCGGCACATCGGTACGCGCCAAGCCCTGCAGGCTGCCATCGAACAGCGACACATGGGTCACCCGCACGTTAGCGGGCAGCGTCGCGACATCAGCAGCAAAACCATGATTCTGGCTGGTGATCAGCACCTGGCCGGAATCGAGATCCTTCACGGGATGGTTCGCGCCGTGGTGGCCGAACTTCATCTTCATGGTCCTGGCCCCGGACGCCAGGGCAAGCAGCTGGTGGCCCAGGCAGATGCCAAAGGTCGGAATACCCTTTGCAAGCACCTGCTGGATCGCCGCGATGGCGTAGTCGCAGGGCTCCGGATCGCCAGGCCCATTGGACAGGAAGACGCCATCCGGATTAAGGGCCAGCACGTCCGCAGCGGGAGTCTGGGCGGGCACCACCGTCAGGCGGCAGCCGCGCTCGGCCAGCATGCGCAGGATGTTGCGCTTGACGCCATAGTCGTAGGCCACGACGTGGAAACGCGGGTTTTCCTGAGCCACATAACCGGCGTCCAGGCGCCACTCGCCATCCGTCCAGGGATAGGACTCGGTGGCGGACACAACCTTGGCGAGATCCATGCCGGCGAGCCCCGGGAATGCCCGGGCCTGCGCCAGCGCGGCCTCCACGTTCAGTTCGGCAGCCGTTGCCGCCGTGACGATACAGCCGCTCTGGGCACCCTTTTCACGCAGGATGCGCGTGAGCTTGCGGGTGTCGATACCAGCGATCGCGACGATGTTCTCGGCCTTGAGATAGGCATCCAGCGACTGCTCGCTACGCCAGTTGGACGCCACCAGCGGCAGATCTCGAATCACCAGGCCGGAAGCAAAGACCTTGGTGGCTTCATTGTCTTCCCGATTGATGCCTGTGTTTCCGATGTGCGGATAGGTGAGCGTGACGATCTGGCTACAGTAGCTCGGGTCGGTAAGGATTTCCTGGTAGCCGGACATGGCGGTGTTGAACACCACCTCGCCGACCGTTGCACCAATGGCCCCGATGCCTTTGCCGTAGAACACCGTCCCGTCGGCAAGAACAAGAATGGCGGGCGGGAAAGCTGACACGGCGAACTCCTCGAAATCTTGTGATTGGACGACTTGCATGCGTAGCCGGGCTACACATGAAAAACGGGATCGCCCTGAAGGCCATCCCGTAAGAAACTTTCTAATTATAGCCTGAAGCCACTTCTCCCGGCAAACCCGACTGTAGGAATACAGACAAACTACGTCGCCTTCCGCGCCCTGCGCAGCACCCCCGCAAGGTGGCCAAGCGCCTCAAGAAGTTCCGGCAACTCACGGCACACGGCAGCCCCGTCATCATTCTTCCCCGCCACCTCCAGGCGCTGCGCGACAGCCACGACAAGCTCGGCGTTGAACACCCCTGCCGAACCCTTGATCGAATGAGCGAGATTACGGATCCCAGCAAAATCGCCAGCACGCTGAGCCTGCTCCAGCGCCTTGCGATTGCGCTCCAGATCATTGAAGAAAAGTGTGATCAGCTGCTGCAAGGCAGACTCATCCCCGTCAAGCAATTCCAGCGTAGCGGCCAAGTCTGCCACATCGCTTCCACCCCCAAGATCGATACAGGGCGCCCCCCCGTCTTCCTCCCGCTCTCCCCCCATGACGCGCCCGATCGCCGCAAAAAGCTCTGCCGGTTTGATGGGTTTGGCAATGTAATCGTCCATTCCGGCCATTAAACAGCGATCACGATCGCCCTGCATTGCATGTGCCGTCATGGCGATGATCGGTGTGAACTTCCAGTGACCTCCAGCTGCCCAACTGCGCCTAGCCTCCCGCGCCCGGATAGCCTGCGTGGCTTCGAACCCCCCCATGACCGGCATCTGGACATCCATCAAGATCAGGTCGAAGCGCCCCCGGTCGAAACAGTCGACCGCCTCCTGGCCGTTCGATGCCAAGGTGATCGAGTGCCCCGCCTTCTCCAGCATCTTGACGGCCACGGTCTGATTAACCGGGTTGTCCTCGACCAACAGGATGCCGTACGCACGCCCAGGAGGCGTGACCGACCGCGGAACCACAGGGAGTTCATCGACAAGGAAACGCTCTTCCTCGACTACCCCCCCCTGCAACGACAGGCGTAGCGCATCGATCAGATCAAGTTCGGAAAATGGCTTGATCAGACGAGCGCCGATCTTGAACTGCTCACACTTCGCGGAATCACCACGCTGCGCATTGCCATCAAGCATCATGACCAGACGATCCAGGCGCGGCCACCCCTTGATCAGCCTTTCAGCCAACGCATAACCGCCCGGCGCCGGCATCGCCGCATCCATCAGCAGCCAGTCATACGGCGCATTCCCCGCCTGTGCCGCCTGCAGCTGAGCAAGAAGCGCCTCTCCATCCGCCACATCCCTGACATCCAACCCCAAGGACCTGAGCTGCAATCCAACACAACGGCGCAGCGCCTGATTTCCAGCAGCCACAAGAACACGGCGCGCGCCAAAGACAGGCCTATCGGCGAGCGGCTGGGCTGGCACATCGACGTGCACCGAGAAACTGAAAGTGCTGCCTTGACCGAGCCCGCTCGATACGCTGATGACGCCCCCCATCAGCTCGACAATCCGCTTGCTGATCGCCAGGCCCAACCCTGTCCCACCATACTTTCGGGTCGTCGACTCGTCAGCCTGGGAGAACGCGCCAAAAATCGCAGTGTGCTTGTCCTCGGCAATACCGATCCCGGAGTCACGCACATCGACTTCGAGGAGCGCGCCGCGATCTTCCAGCAGCCGGGCACGAACGACGACCTCAACCTCCCCCTTGTCAGTGAATTTGATTGCATTCCCGACAAGATTGGTCAGCACCTGGCGCAGGCGGGTGGGATCCCCGATCAAGACAGCTGGAACCTCGGGCCCCACGTAGTAGAAGCACTCAATCCCCTTTTGATACGCCCGCAGGGCAAGGGATTTCATGGTGTCGCCGAGCAGGCCAGGCAAGGAGAACTCGACCTGCTCAAGATTCAGCCACCCGGCCTCGATCTTCGAAAAATCGAGCACATCATTGATGATGTGCAACAGGGAATCCGCCGAACTCTTGACGGTGTTCAGATACTCCCGCTGCTCGTCATCGAGTCGCGTATCGAGCACCAACTCCGTCATGCCGATGATGCCATTCATTGGCGTGCGGATCTCATGGCTCATGTTGGCCAGAAAATCACTCTTGGCCCGATTGGCCGCCTCCGCCTGCTCCTTGGCGTGCAACAGCTCGAGCTCGGCGCTCTTGGCGCGGGTGATGTCCCGGTATATCCCCATCATGCGGAGCCAGCGACCGTCGCTACCGCGACCACTCGCCCGCCCCTTGACGAGAATCCACCGCCACGTGGAAGTCTTGTCGAGGATCCGGAACTGCGCTTCGAAGCAATCCAGCTCTCCACGCAGATGCGCCACCACGTGGTGATGCAGTAACTCCCGGTCGTCCGCATGCAACAGCGGCATCCAGGAGGAAAAATCGCTGGACAGTTCCGCGACACCATAACCCAGCATTTCCTGCCAGCGCGCATCCATGACCAGCGTGCCATCGAGAAGGTCCCAGTCCCACAGGCCTGCCTCGGTATTCTGCATGGCAAGCCCCAGACGCTCGCGCAGATCCTGCGCCTCCCGCCTTGCGGCCTCCTGGGATAGAAGCAGCCCCCGCAAGGCCTCAAGGATTTCCCCTGCCGGCGCACACAGAACGTCACCCATCGGCTGGATCGCTCCCGCCGCAACACCTCCGGCCACAAAGGCCCTCAGCGCCTGCCCAAGTTCGGCATCAGCAAGAAAGGGGGTGATCGCTGGATCGGTCAAAACGGCGGCCTCACGACGACAAACGTATGGATGCGAGGGCACCCCCTCCACAACCACGGTTGGACACCCTGCCATATCGGCAGGATGTCCCGCGGCTTGAACCGCGATTGGCCGATTTACTTCAGGCCAAGCACATCCTGCATGTCGAACAGCCCCGCCTTGCGCCCAGCGATGAAACGCGCAGCGCGCAGACTCCCCAGCGCGTAGGGCATGCGGCTGCCCGATTTGTGAGTGATCTCGATGCGCTCACCGATCCCCGCAAACAGCACGGTATGGTCACCCACGATGTCCCCGCCCCGCACGGTCGCAAAGCCGATGGTCTGCCCGTCGCGCTCCCCGGTCACGCCTTCGCGGCCATAAACAGCACACGACTCGAGATCGCGCCCCAGCGCCGACGCAACCACTTCCCCCATGCGCAACGCGGTGCCGGACGGTGCATCGACCTTGAGGCGATGATGCGCCTCGATGATCTCCACGTCGTAGCCTTCGTTGAGAATCCGCGCGGCCACGTCCAGCAGCTTGAAGACTGCGTTCACTCCGACCGCCATGTTCGGCGCGAAGACTACGGGGATGTCTTGCGCTACGGCGCCAATCACGGCCTTTTCCTCAGCCGAGAAACCCGTCGTGCCGATCACAATGCCGCAGCCGGCTGCCTTCGCCAGCTGGAGATGATGCAAGGTCCCTTCCGGCCGCGTGAAGTCGATCAGGCAATCCGCCTGCACCAGCCCGACGGCCACATCGCTGGTGATGGCCACGCCGCACGGAGCACCGACCAGATCGCCGGCATCCTTGCCGATGAAGGCACTCTCCGAGCGCTCGAAGGCGGCGACCAGCACAGTCTCCGGATCCTTCAGGGTTGCCTCGATGAGCATCCGCCCCATTCGGCCGGAGGCACCGGCAATCGCGATACGAACTTGAGTCATGAAAATTCCGGAATAAACATATTAAGAGGTTCCGCCGGACCCGCCCGTCAGGGTTGCGAAGGCGCCTCGCCTGCGCGGACATCTCCTTCGAGTCGCGCGAGCTTGCCGTCCTCGAAAATCACGGTAAGGCGGCGCTCCTGCAGGCTGCCCTTGCCTGGCTGAAAACGGTAGATGTAGTCCCAGCGATCCGAATGAAAGACATCGGTCACCAGCGGCGTCCCAAGCACGAAACGCACCTGATCCCGCGTCATTCCGGACTTGAGCTGAGACACCATTTCCTGGGTCACGAAATTGCCCTGCCGGACATCGATTCTGTAGGGTTTGAAAAAGTCGCCGACGGCAGTGCAACCGGAAAGGGCAGCTACCAGCAGTACAGAAGAGAACAGTTTGCGCATGGCGTTTCTGGAAGGCGGAATGAGCATCGGCCGAAAGGCTGCATTCTCAAGGTTGGTCTGAAACTATATCATACGGGGCTGGTCGGACTTTCGACCGCCGCATCCAAGTTTTCGGGGCTCCCATGTCCAGTAATTCGCAGAACCTAAAGAGTATCGGCCTCAAGGCCACCTTCCCGCGACTCAAGATCCTCGATCTGTTCCAGAAGGTGGAAAACCGCCATCTGACAGCAGAAGATGTCTATCGCCTGCTGATCGCCGAAGACATGGACATCGGACTGGCCACGGTTTATCGCGTGCTCACCCAGTTTGAACAGGCCGGCCTTCTCGAACGCCATTACTTCGAGTCCGGCAAGGCGGTCTTCGAACTCAATGAAGGGCACCACCACGACCACCTGGTATGCCTGCAGTGTGGCAAGGTGGAAGAATTCTTCGACCCGGCCATCGAGGAAAGGCAGAACCGGATTGCAGAAGAGCGTGGCTTTGCCGTTCGCGAACACGCGCTTTATCTGTACGCGGACTGCAAGAAGGACCCCTGCCCCAACCGCCCGGGCAGCGGCCCAATTACCAGCACCTGAACATTGCAGCCCTCAGCTGGCGCGCTGCAGGCCCAGCATCTCCGCCGCATGGTCGCGGGTGGTATCCGTGATGTGTACTCCACCCAACATGCGGGCAATCTCCTCAACGCGCTCGGCGGGCGCCAGGCGCTTCACACGGGAAAGCGTCTGGCCATCGCGGGTTTCCTTCGAGATGGTCCACTGCCAGTCAGCCTGAGCCGCCACCTGGGGCAAGTGGGTCACACACAGCACCTGACGATCGCTTCCGATCTGCTTGAGCAGGCGTCCGACGATCTCTGCCACCCGCCCTCCGATACCGACATCGACCTCGTCGAAGATCAGCGTCGGCGTAGCCGCATTGCGGCTCGCAATGACCTGAATCGCCAGACCAATCCGCGACAACTCCCCGCCCGACGCAACCTTGGCGAGAGGACGAAGCGGCTGGCTGGCATTGGCGGTCACCAGGAACTCCACGGTCTCGAGCCCGCTGGCACAGCCCTCCGCCACTGGCCTGACGGCAATTTCAAAGCACGCGCCGGCCATCGCCAGCGACTGCATTGCATCGGTCACGGCCGCCGACAGTGCCTCCGCCACGCTCCGGCGTGCCACGGACAAACGTCCGGCGGCCTCCATGAAGCGCACTTTCGCCGTCGACTCCTCCCGGGCCAACGCCTCCGGATCGGCCTCCCGCGTGAGGCGCTCCAGGCGCAGCACACTATCGGCCTGCAGATCGGGCAAGGCCTCGGGCGCCACCTTGTGCTTGCGCGCCATACTGGTTACCGCCTGGATGCGCTGATCGATCTCGGCCAGACGCTCAGGATCCACGTCAAGCCGGTCCCTATAGCGACGCATCGCATGCAGGGCTTCGTCGAGCTGGATGCTCGCGCTTCCCAACAGTTCCTGCACGTCGGCAAGCTGCCCGTCGTGCTGCGCCATATCTGCCACTCGCGCGAGCAGGTGATCGAGTAGCGATACCAGCGCATAGTCGCCGTCCGCCAAGCCTTCCAGCACCTCCGCACTGCCTGCAATCAACCCTGCCGCATGAGCCAGGCGGGTTTGTTCCTGGTTGAGTGTCGCCCACTCATGAGGATCAAAGGCCAGCTCACGCAATTCACTGACCTGCCAGGCCAGCAGTTCGCGCTCCCTCTCGGTACTCAAGGCCCCGTGCTCTGCCACCTCCCGCGCACGCCGCAGGGCGGACCAGGCGCGGTACAAGTCGGCCACCTCGGACGCCAGCCCTGATAAGCCGCCATGGGCATCCACCAGCTCCAGTTGAGCATCCGTGCGCAACAGCGCATGGTGGGCGTGCTGGCCGTGAATATCCGCCAGCCACTCTCCGGCCGCTCGCATCTGGGCCAGCACAACGGGAACACCGTTGAGCCATGTTTTGGAACGTCCGCCGCTGTCGATGACCCGACGCATCAAAACCGAGCCGTCACCGGAATCAAGTTCCTGAGCAACCAGCCAGTCCCGCAACGCGCCATCTTCCGGGAGATCGAATTCCGCCAGGATCTCCGCCTTGGCCTGCCCCGCACGGACGACTCCGCTCTCGGCCTTGCCGCCCAGCACCAGCCCCAGGGCATCCAGCAAGATCGATTTGCCGGCACCGGTCTCGCCGGTCAATGCACCGAAACCGGCCTCGAACTCGAGTTCGAGTTGATCGACGATCACAAAGTCGCGAATGGAAAGATGACGCAGCATGAAGACAGAGAAAGAATTTGAGCAGATCAGCCGTGGCGGGGTGCGGAGCTCCAGTGCAGCTTTTCACGCAGCATGGCGAAATAACTGTAGCCCACCGGATGCAGCAGGCGAACCCGGTGGGGCGAACGGGTGATCTGCAGGGTGTCGCCCGCCCGCGTGTCGTACCGCGTCTGCCCGTCGAAATGCACGCGGGAGTCGTGTGGTGGCAGCAGCACGATCTCGATGCGGCAGCGATCCGGCAGCGTGATGGGACGCGCGGTCAGCGTATGGGGGCACATCGGCACCAGTGCTATGCCGTCTACGCTCGGATGCAGGATCGGGCCGTTGGCCGACAGGGCGTAAGCCGTCGAGCCGGTCGGCGTCGAAATGATCATGCCGTCCGAACGCTGGGTATAAACGAACTCTCCGTCGATACGCAGATCGAACTCGATCATGCGCCCGAGATCGCCCTTGTTGACCACCACATCATTGAGCGCCACCGTATGGAACACGCGCTTTCCATTGCGGAGCACTTCGGCGTCGAGCAGCACGCGGCTTTCTTCCGAATACCGCCCCTCGAGCACCTCGCTGATCTTTTCCAGCGCGACCTCCCGGGATATGTCGGTCAGGAAGCCGAGCCGCCCTTGATTGACGCCAACCAGCGGCACCTCATACTCGGCCAGCCGGCATGCACTATTGAGAAGCGTGCCATCGCCCCCAAGTACGACTGCGAGATCCGCCTGGACACCGATCTCCTCGTAGCTGGCGACGGAGAAACCCGCCGTCAGCCCGGTGGAACTGGCTGTCCCCTGCTCGATCAGCACCTGGAGCCCCAGGCCGCGCAAATGATTGGCCAGCCGAAGCACCGCTTCAGCCACCTCGGGGCTCTGATACTTGCCGATCAGCGCAATCGTCTTGAACTCACAGGTCATGCGCCGATTAAACCACATTATTCATGGACGTCGCAGGCGACCAAGACAAAACAGAGCCAACCGGCACCATTCATGCTTCTCATGAGCGCGTCCCTTCCTTAGAATCCCAGCGTCTCTCCGAGTCTTCCGCCATGACCAGCCTCGATCAACGTTCGCAAATCCTCCTCAAGACCCTTGTGGAGCACTACATCGCCGAAGGCCAACCGGTTGGCTCGCGTGCCCTGTCGCGCCATTCTGGCCTCAAGCTGTCCCCGGCGACGGTGCGTAACGTCATGTCGGACCTGGAAGAGCTCGGCTTCATCACCAGCCCGCACACTTCGGCCGGCCGCGTACCCACCGCGCGCGGCTATCGTTTCTTCGTCGACAGCCTGCTCACGGTGCAGCCTATCGACTTGGGCCAGATGCGGGAGATCAAGGGGCAGATCCAGCCCGGCGAGCCGCAGCGGGTCATCAACGCCGCCTCCCAGCTACTGTCCGGCCTCACCCACTTTGCTGGCGTCGTGATTTCTCCGAAACAGGACGCCATCAAGATCCGCCAGATCGAATTCGTCAGCCTGTCGGAAACCCGCGTCCTGCTGATCCTCGTCACCACCGGCGGCGACGTGCAGAACCGCATCCTGTTTACCAAGCGCCAATACAGCCCGGCCGAACTGGTCACCGCCGCCAACTACCTCAACCAGCACTTTGCCGGCCTGGCATTCCCCGAGATCCGCACACGCATCCAGGACGAGCTCAAGCAACTCCGCTCCGACATGACCGACCTCATGAGCGCGGCCGTCGAGGCCGGCAGCGAGGCCCTCGAAGAAACCCAGAGCACCTACGTGATCTCCGGCGAAACCAACCTGCTCGATGCGGAAGACCTGTCCTCCAACATGGCCCGCCTGCGCGAGCTCTTCAAACTGTTCGAACAGAAGACCGGCCTCATGCAGCTCCTCGACATCTCCAATCGCGCTCAGGGCGTGCAGATCTTCATCGGCGGCGAGAGCGGGCTGAGCCCCCTCGACGACTGCAGTGTCATCACCGCACCCTACGAAGTGGACGGCCAACTGGTCGGCTCCGTTGGCGTCATCGGCCCGACCCGCATGGCTTACGAGAGGGTGATCCCGATCGTCGACGTCACCGCCCGCCTCCTAACCAGTGCCCTTTCGGGCCACAACTGACGAAAGCCGCCATGTCCCGCTACTGGCAGGAGCCAGCCCATACCCATAGCCAGACACCCCGCATCGGCATCCTGCTGGTCAATCTTGGCACACCGGCCGCGGCAAGCGCCGATGCGCTTCGCCCCTATCTGAAGCAGTTCCTGTCCGACCCACGGGTCGTCGAGATTCCGCGCCTCATCTGGTGGCCGATCCTCAACGGCATCATCCTACGCACCCGGCCCGCCAAGTCCGCCGCCAAGTACGCCAGCGTGTGGACCGATGAAGGCTCGCCGCTCAAGGTCCATACCGAAAAACAGGCAAAGCTGCTGGCCGGCTTCCTGACCCACGCGGGCCAGCCGAACCTGCAGGTGAGCTGGGCCATGCGTTACGGCCAGCCGTCCATCCGCAAGCAGCTTGATGCACTGCGCAGCGCCGGCTGCAACCGCATCCTCGTGGTCCCGCTCTACCCCCAGTTCGCCGCCAGCACGACCGCAACGGTCATCGACGACGTGGCCGACTGCCTGCGCCATTGGCGCAACCTTCCCGAAATCCGCTACGTACGCAGCTTTGGCGACGATCCGGGCTACATCGCCGCCCTGGCCCAGTCGGTGCGCGACCACTGGAAAAAAGAGGGGCAGGCCGACAAGCTCGTGCTCAGCTTCCACGGCATTCCGCGCCGCAGCCTGGATCTGGGCGATCCGTACCACTGCGAATGCCACAAAACCGCCCGCCTGCTGCGCGAGGCCCTGCAGTTGCCCGAGGAGCGCGTCATCGTCAGTTTCCAGTCGCGCTTCGGCAAAGCCGAGTGGCTCACACCCTACACACAGCCGACGCTGGAGCAGCTGGCACGCAGCAAGGCCGCCGCATCGGTGGATGTCATGTGCCCCGGCTTCGTATCCGACTGCCTCGAGACACTCGAAGAGATCAACATGGAATGCCGGGAGGCCTTCCTCCACGCCGGCGGCCAGCGCTTCAGCTACATTTCCTGCCTGAACGAGCGAGAGGACTGGATCGAAGCCTTGATGGAGCTGAGCCTCCGCCAGTTGGGCCACTGGCTCGACGAAGCAAGCCCGGACCGGGACGAACTGGCCCGCCAGACGGAGCGTGCCCGTGCCATGGGCGCAGCATCATGACCATAATCGGCACGCCGCCGGCCAGCCGCGGCAGGAACGGGCAATCATGAAACTCCTCTTACGCTGGGTTCTCAACGCGGTCGCGCTGATGCTGATCCCGGAAGTGCTCACCCGCATCCACGTCGACAGCTATTCCGCCGCCCTGGTGAGTGCGCTGCTGCTGGGCTTTGTAAACGCGATAATCCGGCCGATCCTGATCATCGTGACCCTGCCGATCACGATCCTGACCCTCGGCCTGTTCACGTTGGTCATCAACGCCCTGATGTTCTGGTTCGTGTCCGGCCTGGTGCGCGGCTTTGTCGTACCGGACTTTCCGACGGCGTTCTTAGGCGCGTTGCTATACAGCCTGCTGACCTGGATGGTCAGCATGGCCTTGGGCGACAAGGATTAGCCGCAGAAGTCAGCGCGTAGTAGCAGAGCCTACGGCTGCTGTACGGCGCTTCACGGGCTTGCGCCGCACAGCGCCGGGATCGAAAGCTCCGACCAGTTTTCCCAGGGCCACAGACCTGGCGTCCATGGCCATCTGGAAGGCGCCGTCTTCGCCGTACTTCTTGACGGAGAACTTGACCCGCTTGCGCTTCCCGTCCGGCAGAGGCCACGACGCCACCCAGAACCAGCGCTGCTTTTCCTCCGGCAGATCGCGGGTTTCGGAGGCGCAGTACCGACAAACCCCCACGACGCCCGAACGGTTGTTTTTCTTGACAATATTGGAGTATTCCTGCATCGACAGCGGTGGATGGGCGGCGATGATCTCGTCCCGATACGCTTTCGCGGCCACGAACGAATGCTGCCGCCCTCCGAAGACGCCGTCGCTGAAGTGCTTCCGATAGATCACGCCGCGCCGCTGGATCGTCACCAGCCAGCCATGGGTACGACTTGTTTCGTTATCGACCCGACTGATCCCGTATGTGCTGCCCCGCCCCACGCGCCACCTCCCTCCGCCCCGCACAAATATTGCGATACAAGCTGGATTTCGGCCGAATTTAGTGGAACTTTAGATTTTCACAACACCCTACCCGCTGCCACTTGAAACCCCGGATTACCCCACAATATAGGCTGAAATCTCCCGGAGCCCCACCATGAGCGTCCCCTTGCTGATCGCCTGCCCCCACTGCAACGCACTCAACCGCATGCCTGCAACACGCCTAGGAGACGCCGGACATTGCGGCAAATGCAAAGGCCCCCTCTTTACCGGGCACCCGGTCCATCTGACAGGAAACAATTTTTCTGCTCACGCAGAACACAGCGACATTCCCTTGCTGGTGGACTTCTGGGCTCCCTGGTGCGGACCGTGTCGCAGCATGGCCCCGGCCTTTGAAGCCGCGGCAACGGACCTTCAACCGCAGATCCGGCTAGGTAAGATCGATACGGAAGAAGAACCCGGTCTGGCGGCACGCTTCGGCATCCGCAGCATCCCTACGCTGGTTCTCATGCAAAAGGGCAGGGAACTTGCACGACACTCCGGCGCCATTGGCAGTCAAGATATCCAGCGCTGGGCTCGGGCAAATCTCGGCAGCCCCGCCCCATGACTCCGGGTCAGTTATCGACCAACTGGAGTTCCATCCCGAAACCGCTCGCCGTGATGCGCTCTGCCGGTGGCCCATTCTTCGCCAGATCCCGCTGAGCCTGCCCCAGCCGGCGTGCGACGACGGTAACGAGTCTGGAACGGAATGCCTCCTGGCATTCATCCGTAGCAAGGGACAGCGAAGCCGGATTCAACTCCAGATACACGGTGGATGTTGTCGTGACCACCGTATTCATGTGTTTGTGGTCCTGCTGGTCGAGATAGGCCAGTGCGCCAAACACCTCGCCGTAGCCATACTCGCTGACGCGATGCCCATCGACGGAAATCTCCACACGCCCGTCAATGACAATTCCGAAACGCTGGTCGGAATCCCCCTCCCGCATCAACAAAGTGTTCGAATCCACCTTGCGCCAGCGAGAAATACGCAGAATCTCCCAGATTTCCACATCTTCAAATTCCACAAAAAACGGCATTTTCCGCAAAATTGAAAAACGCGTCGTATCCTGCGGCAAACTCGTGTCGTCGAGGATCTTGTACCTGACGGCTGACAAGTCCTTGGCGAAGTCGGCGCCATTTTTGTAGCGGGAATACAGATCCTTCTCAAGCGCCTTGCGGATGACGGTATCCAACTGCTCCGGCAAATCTGCGTTGATCTGCGAGACGAGCGGAGGCTCGGTATTGAGGATCTTGTAGATCAGCTGGGCCGGATTCTTGGCACGGAACGGCAGGCGTCCCGTCAGCATGTGGAAGAGCACGACACCGAGCGAGAACAGGTCGGTCTTCTGATTCAACGGGTAACCCTTGATCTGCTCCGGGCTCATGTAAGCCGGAGAGCCAACCCCCATGATGAAAGTCGAGTCGGACTCGCTCTTCTTGCTGATATTGAGGGCAAGGCCGAAATCCGTAATTTTGATGTTGTCCTGCTCATCGATCAGGATATTGGCCGGCTTGATGTCCCGATGTACGATGCCCTGGCGGTAGGCGTAATCCAGCGCCATACAGCACTTGAAAATGATGCCGATCGTCCGGTGCTGCGGTAAAAGATTCTGAAAGGTGCAATACGGCTCGAGCGTCGTGCCCGGGAAGTACTCCATGACGATATAGGCGTAGTCCTTCTCGACCGCCGTATCGAAGATCTTGATGATGTTCGGGTGGTCCAGACGACGGGACACATCCATCTCCGCCCTCAACAGCTTGAGCAGCCGACGGTTCCATTTCGCCTCGTCCTTCGACTTATCATCGAAACGGATCAGCTTGAGGGCAACCGGCTCCGGGTACTGGGGGTGCTCGGCCAGATAAACGGTTGCCGTAGCGCCACGCCCCACCTCGCGGAGCAGCTTGTATTTGCCGATCTTGCTGGGTTCTTGTTCCATACCTGTTTTACGCCCCAGAGCCTGGAAAGATGACCGGGACACGCCGGATTTATCGCAATTTTACACCCACAGTGGATACAAGGCGGCATCGATGAAAAATTGCCCCTTGAAATCTTAACCTGCGCCCCCAAGTTACCGCGAGTCCCAAAAAGGAGCCTTACCCATGCAAGATCAAGACACCCCGCGGAACGCAGAAGAAACGCGGACCCCGGAACTCGCGGAAAACGCCACCGGCACTGAGGCCGAGCATGTTTCCCAACCCGTGGATGCGCCGAGTGTCGACACCCTGCCCAACCTGACCGAACAACTCCGCCAGGCCGAACTGAAGGCTGCCGAACACCATGATGCGTGGCTGCGAGCCAAGGCCGAGACTGAAAACGTCCGCCGCCGGGCCCAGGACGACATCGCCAAGGCCGGCAAGTTTGCCGCCGACAAATTCGCCCAGGCCATGCTGCCGGTCAAGGACAGCCTCGAAGCCGCCCTCGCCACCGAGAATGCTACCCTCGAGAGCTTCAAGCAGGGCGTCGAGCTGACACTCAAGCAGCTGGTCTCCGCCTTCCAGGGCGCCAATGTGGTCGAGGTCAATCCGGTCGGCGAGAAGTTCGACCCGAACAAGCACCAGGCCATCAGCGCCATCGAGGCCGACGGTGAGCCCAACACGGTGATCAATGTGCTGCAGAAGGGCTACCTGCTGCACGATCGAACCATCCGTCCGGCGCTCGTGGTCGTGTCGAAAGCCAAATCCGCTGCTTGAAAGCGGCGACGGCATCCCCATATCGGTAACAAGCCAACGCACCGACCTCGTCGGAGCGTATGTCAAACAGAATTCGAACTGAAGGAAAACTCATGGGCAAGATCATCGGCATCGACCTCGGCACCACCAACAGCTGCGTTTCCGTGATGGAAGGCGGCAAACCGAAGGTCATCGAGAACTCCGAAGGTGCGCGCACCACCCCATCCGTCGTCGCCTACGCTGACGACGGTGAAATCCTGTGTGGCGCCCCGGCCAAGCGCCAGGCCGTCACCAACGCCCGCAACACCCTCTACGCCATCAAGCGCCTGATCGGCCGCCGCTTCGAAGAGAAGGAAGTACAGAAGGACATCGACCTGATGCCCTTCACCATCGCCAAGGCCGACAATGGCGACGCCTGGGTTGAAGTGCGTGGCAAGAAGATCGCCCCGCCGCAGGTTTCCGCCGAAGTGCTGCGCAAGATGAAGAAGACCGCCGAAGACTACCTCGGCGAAGAAGTCACCGAAGCTGTCATCACCGTTCCGGCCTACTTCAACGACAGCCAGCGCCAGGCCACCAAGGATGCCGGCAAGATCGCCGGCCTCGAAGTCAAGCGCATCATCAATGAGCCGACCGCGGCCGCGCTGGCCTTCGGCATGGACAAGAAGCCGGGCGACTCCAAGATCGCCGTGTTCGACCTTGGCGGCGGCACTTTCGACATCTCCATCATCGAAATCGCCGACATCGACGGCGAGCACCAGTTCGAAGTGCTGGCCACCAACGGCGACACCTTCCTGGGCGGCGAAGACTTCGATCAGCGCATCATCGACTACATCGTCACCGAGTTCAAAAAGGAGCAAGGCGTCGATCTCAAGAACGACGTGCTGGCCCTGCAGCGCCTGAAGGAAGCCGCCGAAAAGGCCAAGATCGAGCTGTCCTCCGGCCAGCAGACCGAAATCAACCTGCCCTACATCACTGCCGACGCCACCGGCCCGAAGCACCTGGCCCTGAAGATCACCCGCGCCAAGTTCGAATCGCTGGTCGAAGACCTGGTCGAGCGCACCATCGAGCCCTGCCGCGTGGCCCTCAAGGATGCCGGCGTGAAGGTTTCCGACATCGACGACGTGATCCTGGTCGGCGGCCAGACCCGCATGCCCAAGGTCATCGACAAGGTGAAGGAGTTCTTCGGCAAGGATCCGCGCCGTGACGTGAACCCGGACGAAGCCGTCGCCGTTGGCGCCTCCATCCAGGGCGGCGTGCTGCAAGGCGAAGTGAAGGACGTGCTGCTGCTCGACGTCTCCCCGCTGTCCCTCGGTATCGAAACCCTGGGCGGCGTGATGACCAAGCTGATCCAGAAGAACACCACGATCCCGACCAAGGCCTCGCAAGTGTTCTCCACCGCCGACGACAACCAGTCCGCCGTGACCATCCACGTGTTGCAGGGCGAGCGTGAAATGGCCAGCGGCAACAAGAGCCTCGGCCAGTTCAACCTGTCCGACATTCCGCCGGCCCCGCGCGGCATGCCGCAGATCGAAGTCACCTTCGACATCGACGCCAACGGCATCCTGCACGTGTCCGCCAAGGACAAGGCCACCGGCAAGGAAAACAAGATCACCATCAAGGCCAACTCCGGCCTGTCCGATGACGAGATCCAGCAGATGGTCCGCGACGCCGAGGCTCACGCCGAGGAAGACAAGAAGGCCCACGAACTGGTCGATGCCCGCAACCAGCTCGACACCCTGGTCCACTCCGTGAAGAAGGCCCTGGCCGAGCACGGCGACAAGATCGGTGAAGACAAGGCCAAGATCGAAGCCGCCATCAAGCACGCCGAAGACGCCATCAAGACCGGCGACAAGGCCGCCATCGATGCCAAGAGCGAAGCCCTGGCCGCCGTCAGCCAGAAGCTCGGCGAACATATCTACGCGCAGGCTCAAGCTGAAGCCGGTGCCGCGGGCGCTGGGGCTGGTGCCGGCGCAGCCGGTGGCAGCAGCTCCAAGGCCAACGATCCGGACGTCGTCGACGCCGAATTCACCGAGGTGAAGGACAAGAAGTAAGCCTGTCCGGCATCACTGCCGCATAGACAGCTCCGGCCGAGCCATGCCGGCGCCCCGTGCGCCGCTCGGCTCGGCCTTTCCACAAGATAGCCAGAGCACCCAAAAATGGCGAAACGGGATTTATACGAGATCCTCGGCGTCAATCGCGACGCCTCCGAGGATGAATTGAAAAAGGCCTACCGCAAGCTGGCCATGAAGTACCACCCGGACCGCAATCCGGACAACAAGGAAGCCGAGGAGAAGTTCAAGGAGGTCAAGGAGGCCTACGAGATCCTCACCGACAGCAACAAGCGCGCCGCCTACGACCGCTACGGCCATGCCGGCGTCGATCCGTCCATGGGCGGTGGCGGAGGCGGCGGCCAAGGCTTCGAGGGCTTCGCCGACGCATTCGGCGACATCTTCGGTGACATCTTCGGTGGCGGTAGCGGACGCGGGCGCTCCAACGTCTATCGCGGCGCCGACCTGCGCTACAACCTGGAGATCAGCCTCGAGGAAGCCGCCCGTGGCGCCGAGAAGACCATTCGCATTCCCGCTCTCGAGGAATGCGACAGCTGCCACGGCAGCGGCGCCAAGCCCGGCACCCAGCCCAAGACCTGCCCTACCTGCGGCGGAGCCGGTCAGGTGCGTATCCAGCAGGGCTTCTTCTCGATCCAGCAGACCTGCCCGAAGTGCCACGGCAGCGGCCGCATCATCCCCGAGCCCTGCACGTCCTGCGGCGGCGCAGGCCGGATCAAGCGCCAGAAGACCCTGGAAGTGAAGATCCCTGCGGGCATCGACGACGGTATGCGCCTGCGCCACAGCGGCCATGGCGAGCCCGGCGTCAACGGTGGCCCCGCCGGCGATCTCTACGTAGAGATCCACATCAAGCAACACCCCGTCTTCCAGCGGGATGGCGACGATCTCCATTGCGAGATGCCGATCAGCTTCACGACGGCGGCGCTGGGCGGCGAGATCGAGATTCCGACGCTGGACGGTGCAGCGGCCATTCGTATTCCGGCCGAAACCCAGAGCGCCAAGGTCTTCCGCCTGCGCGGCAAGGGCATCCGCAACGTACGCAGCCACGCCCCCGGCGACCTGATGGTGCACGTCATAGTGGAAACTCCGGTCAAACTGACGGAACGCCAGAAGGAGCTGCTGCGGGAATTCGATGAGATCGCATCGTCCAATGCGGAGCGTCACAACCCGAAGGCGAAGTCCTGGATGGACAAGGTGAAGGACTTCTTCGGCGCCTGATAATTGCCGCACTGCAGCAGTCTGACACGCGGGCCGACGTTGTTTCAACGTCGGCCCGTGCGCTTTCCGAAAGGCATTTTTTTTGTCCTATACTCGTGGCCGGCTCCGATTTGATTAACAAAAAATAATGACAATGATGCCCTTCCACACCATAAGAAAACTGATCACCTGTATTGGCGCCGGCTTGATGCTGGCGTCAGGCACACCGGCCCAGGCGGCCGATCCAGGCGTAGGAGACACCACCATCACGCTGGGCATGTCCGCCCCTTTCAGTGGTCCCAACGGGGCCTATGGCAAGGAGATGAAGGAAGGCGCCCTGGCCTATTTCGCACAGCTGAACGCCACTGGCGGCATCAATGGCCGCAAGGTAGAGTTGGTCACCCTCGACGACGGTTACGAAACCGACAAGGCCGTCGCCAATACCCGTAAGCTCATCAACGAGCACAAGGTCTTCGCACTGATGGCCTTCTATGGGTCTTCCCCGACAACAGAGGCGATGAAGGTGTTCAGCGAAGCCAAAGTGCCCCTCGTCGGCACCATCAGCGGCGCCGGTAGCCTACGTAGCCCGGTCAATCGCTACATGTTCCACCTGCGGGCCAGCTATGCTGACGAAACGGAGGCCATCGTCAATCACCTCGTCGGTCTGGGGATCACCAACATCGCGGTGTTCTACCAGAACGATGGATTCGGCAAGTCGGGGCTGGAAGGTGTGACCGCCACGCTGGCCCACCACAAGCTGAAGCCGGTCGCCGTCGGCTCGATCGAACGCAACTCACTCGATGTCGGTCCCGCCGTCGCCCAGATCTCCAAGGCCGATCCCCAGGCCGTCATCATGGCGACTCTTTACAAGCCCAGCGCCGAGTTCATCCGGCAAATGCGCAAGGCCGGGCAGATGCCCCAGTTCTCGACGCTATCCCCCATCGGTGCCGATCTTTTGGTAAACGAACTGGGGGCCAAGGACGCACACGGCATCGGTATTTCCCAAGTCATGCCCTACCCCTGGAACGACACCGTGCCCGTCGTCAAGGAATATCAGAAGGCACTACAGGCCTTCGCAAAACACGGCAACTACAGCTATTACGGCATCGAGGGCTACATCAACGCCAAAGTGGTCGGCGAAGCCTTGAAGAAAAGCGGCAAGGAGCCCAGCCGGGAAAAACTGGTTTCGGTTCTCGAAAGCGGCAACATCGATGTCGGCGGCTATAGGGTCAGCTACACCCCCAGCAGCCACAATGGATCGCGCTTCGTCGACCTGACGGTACTAGGCCGCGACGGCCGCGTCCTGCACTGAGCGCCCGACTCCACGGCCCCACAAACTTGAAGGCCCCGGGAACCTGACGGGTTCCCGGGGCCTTTTCAATGGACCCCGCCGGAAGCGGTATGTAGAGGATCAGGCACGCCGCCAGATCGTTCCCTGGGGCGTGTCTTCGAGAACGATTCCGTCCGCAAGCAGTTCGGCCCGGATCCGGTCCGCGTCGGCAAAGTTCTTTGCCTTTTTGGCCGCGATCCGCGCCGCGATCTTCTCCTCGATCACTGTCGCGTCCCCTTCATCACCCTCGATGCCGGCCTGCAGGAAGGCCGTTGGATCCTGCTCCAGCAGCCCCAGCACGCCGCCCAGGGCCTTGAGTTCGGCCGCAGCCTCCGCCGACCGGGACCGATTCACCTCGTTAGCCAGGTCAAACAACACCGACAGAGCTTCCGCCGTGTTGAAGTCATCGTCCATGGCCGACTTAAAGCGCGCTGCGGCCGGCGTAGCCCAATCGATCTCGGCCGCATCCGCCGCCGGAACATTGCGCAGCGCCGTGTACAAGCGCGACAGCGCACTGCGGGCATCTTCCAGATGAGCATCCGAGTAATTGAGCGGGCTACGGTAGTGGGCCCGCAGGATGAAGAAGCGCACTACTTCCGGCGCGTAGTCCTTGAGCACATCGCGAATGGTGAAGAAGTTGCCGAGGCTCTTCGACATCTTCTCGTCGTCCACCCGAACGAACCCGTTGTGCATCCAGTAATTGACGAAGGAACATTGATGTGCCCCCTCACTCTGGGCAATCTCGTTCTCATGGTGAGGGAACTGCAGGTCAGCGCCGCCGCCGTGGATATCGAAGTGATCGCCAAGTAACTCGGAGCTCATCGCCGAGCACTCGATGTGCCAGCCCGGGCGGCCAGGTCCCCATGGAGAATCCCACTTTACCTCCTCCGGCTCCTCGGCACGCGCATGCTTCCACAGCACGAAATCGAGTGGATCGTGTTTGCCCCCCGCGACTTCGACCCGCTCGCCGGCGCGCAGTTCGTCTAGGGACTTGCCGGACAACTTGCCGTAGCCATCGAATTTGCGCACCGAATAGCACACATCCGCATTGGCGGCCTGATAGGCCAAGCCGTGGCGCTCCAGATCGCTGATCAGGCGCTGCATGGACGGTACAAACTCAGTGGCACGCGGCTCATGGTCTGGACGCAATACACCCAGTGCATCCGCGTCTTCATGCATCGCAGCGATGAAGCGGTCCGTCAGGGCCCGGATGCTCTCCCCGTTTTCCTGCGCACGCTTGATGATCTTGTCGTCGATGTCGGTGATGTTGCGCACATAGGTCACGGCGTAACCGCTTGAGCGCAACCAGCGCGCCACCATGTCGAACACCACCATAACGCGCGCATGCCCCAGGTGGCAGTAGTCATAAACCGTCATTCCGCAAACATACATGCGGACCTTGCCAGGTTCGATGGGGCTGAACTGCTCCTTCTTGCGTGAAAGGGAGTTATGAAGTTTCAACATGGGGGAAATCGCTAGCCAGAAAGCCGATTGAAAATGAGAACGGCATCACGCCGCCAATGGCAGGCAAACAGACCTTGCCAAAATCGAAAGGAAAAACCCTTGAACCTGGGCCATGAGGGGGCTCATGGTCGGCAACTACGCTTCTTGGTAAAATGCCGCGCTTGTAGCTGAACCGCTCCTGCCACAACGCCTGCGTGCCTTACGCACGGGCCCTGATCATAACACATGTCAAAACGAGCCCTGGCCGCCGCCCTGCTCCTCCACATCCTGGTGTGCAGCTCGGTCAAGGCCGAATCCGTGCAAGACCTGCAGGGCCTACTCTCCCAAGGAAAGTTCGCACGTGTTGCTGAACGCACCGACGCGCTGCTGGCAAGCAAGCCACAAGATGCGCAGCTACGTTTTCTGAAGGGGATTGCCCTCGCCGAACTCAACCGCAACGCCGACGCGATAGCCGTTTTCCAGAAACTCACTGAAGACTATCCCGACCTGCCTGAGCCGTATAACAATCTGGCGGTCCTGCATGCCAAGCAAAAGCAGTACGACAAGGCACGCCTTGCGCTGGAAGCAGCCATCCGGCTGCGTCCCGGCTATGCTACCGCCCACGAAAACCTCGGCGACGTCTACGCAGGGCTGGCCGGCCAAGCCTACGACAAAGCACAATCCCTGGATCCTTCCAACGCAGCGGCTCGACACAAAGTATCGATCATCCGCGAGATCACGAGTATCTCGCCCGCCAAAGCCATCGCGCCCTCTCCTCTGGCCACGACACCTGCAACCTTGCCCACTCGCCCCGCCCCGCCCATCACTGCTCCCAAGGACACCCAATGAAGAAAGCCCTCTTGGCCCTCGCGCTCGCTGGCCATAGCCTGTTCGCCCTGGCCGCCAATCCTCAGGTCGAGATGAAAACCAGCGAAGGCACCATCGTGCTCGAGCTCTACCCGGAAAAGGCCCCCAAAACGGTGGCCAACTTCCTCGAGTACGTGAAAAGCGGCTTTTACGACGGACTGATCTTCCACCGCGTCATCGATGGCTTCATGATCCAGGGCGGCGGCATGAATACCCGCATGGAAGAAAAAGCCACCCGTGCGCCGATCCCGAATGAAGCCCGCAACGGCCTCAAGAACGACGCCGGCACCATTGCCATGGCCCGCACCCAGGATCCGAACTCCGCCACCGCGCAGTTCTTCATCAACCTCGAAGATAACCGCCCCCTGAACTACCCGTCGCCTGACGGCGCCGGCTATGCCGTCTTCGGCAAGGTCACCAACGGCATGGACGTCGTTCGCAAGATCGGCAAAGTGCCCACCGCCAATCGGGGCTTCCACCAGAATGTCCCGGCCACGCCTGTCACCATCCAGTCTGTCCGGCAACTGCCCGAGCAGGCTGGCAAGTAAACCCCACACCAACCAACAGGAGCACTCATGGCTGTCAAACTCAGCACCAACCACGGCGACATCGTCCTCGAACTGGACGCCGAAAAGGCCCCCGAAACCGTCAAGAACTTCCTCGCCTACGTGGAAGCCGGCCACTACGACAACACGATCTTCCACCGCGTGATCAACGGTTTCATGATCCAGGGCGGCGGCTTTGAGCCGGGCATGAAGCAGAAGGCTACCCAGGCACCGATCAAGAACGAAGCCGACAACGGTCTGAAGAACGAAATCGGCACCATCGCCATGGCTCGGACGCAGGATCCGCACTCCGCCACGGCCCAGTTCTTCATCAACGTGGGTGACAACGACTTCCTCAACTACCGTTCCCCCGACATCCAGGGCTGGGGCTACTGTGTCTTTGGCCGCGTCACCGAGGGCCTCGACGTCGTAGAGAAGATCAAGGGTGTCAAGACCGGCTCCGCCGGCTTCCACCAGGACGTGCCGAAGGAAGACGTGGTCATCGCCCGCGCCGAAGTCATCTAAGGCTCCAGGGCGACCAGCACCATGCAAATCCATTTCATCTCCGATCTGCACCTGAGCGCTGATCGCCCTGAACTCACCGCCCTGTTCGAACATTACCTGGCCGGCCCCGCCCAGGCAGCCGACAGCCTGTACATACTCGGTGATCTGTTCGAATACTGGGCCGGCGATGACGATCTGGACGACCCGCTCAACCACGGCGTTGCCGAAGTACTCGCCGTCTTTGCCGAAGGTGGCTGCAAGGTCCACTTCATGGCAGGCAACCGTGACTTTCTGCTGGGCAGCAAATTCGCGACCCGCGCACGCCTGCATATCCTCGATGAACCGACGCTGATCCAGTTGGGCGACCAACGCACCCTGCTGTGTCACGGCGACAGCCTGTGCACCGACGATCTCGCCTACCAAGCCTTCCGCACCCAGGTGCGCAACCCGGCCTGGCAAACCCAGTTCCTGGCCCAGCCACTGGCCGTCCGTAAGCAGATCATCGCCGGCGCGCGCATGAAGAGTGAGACCGCCAAGTCCGAGAAGGATGCGGCGATCATGGATGTCAATGGCGATACGGTTGCGGCACTGCTGCGCGAGCACGGCTTCCCGTTGCTGATTCACGGGCACACCCATAGACCGGCGGTCCACCAGATCGAAGTGGACGGACACCACTGCGAACGCTGGGTGCTGGCTGACTGGAGAGTCGAGGCCGAACGGGCCTCTGGAGAAGTACTGACATGGGCAGACGGGAAACTCTCCCGCCAGCCTCTGTGAGCTGACTGACAGCCGCGCGCTTAGACCAGCGCCGGCCCTAGCAGACTTTCACGCCCCTGTGGCCCCACGTGCTTGCAACGAGACGACCAAGGTTGGTGGGTGCTGGACATGCCGGCGTGGCATCCAGATCACCCACCGGGTTCATTATCAGCTTTCGCTGCGGGAGATCAGGTTGAGGTCCATCTGGCCACCACCTTCTTCACCGGCCGGCTTGCCCGCAGCACCACTACGCTGGTTTTCGATGCCGCTCAGGTACTCCTGGGTTACGTCGCCAGTTACGTAAGTGCCATCGAAACAGGAGGTTTCGAAGACGGAAACCGCCGGATTCAGCGCCTTCACCGCATCCTTTAGGTCTTCCAGATCCTGGTAGATCAGTGCATCGGCGCCGATCTCTGCACAGATCTCCGCTTCGGTACGGTCGCTGGCGATCAACTCGGCCTTGGTCGGCATGTCGATGCCATAGACGTTCGCATAGCGCACCGGGGGCGCCGCAGAAGCCATGTACACCTTGGTCGCCCCGGCATCCCGCGCCATCTGTACGATCTCGCGGCTGGTGGTGCCACGTACGATGGAATCGTCCACCAGCAGCACGGCCTTGCCCTTGAACTCCTGGTGAATGGTATTGAGCTTCTGGCGCACCGACTTCTTGCGGATCGCCTGCCCAGGCATGATGAAGGTCCGGCCGATGTAGCGGTTCTTCACGAAACCTTCGCGATACGGCACATTCAGGCGATGGGCCATTTCCATCGCCGACGGACGGCTGGAGTCGGGGATTGGGATGACCACGTCGATCTTCAGATGCGGCAGAGTCTCGCGCAGCTTCTTGGCCAAGGAGCTGCCCATGTTGATACGCGCGTCGTAAACCGAGATACCGTCGATCAACGAGTCTGGACGAGCCAGGTACACGAACTCGAACATACAGGGAGCGTGCACGGTGTGGGTCGCACACTGCCGACTATGGAAACGCCCTTCGGTGTCGATGAGGATCGCCTCGCCCGGCGCCACGTCCCGCACCAGCTTGAAGCCCATAACATCCAGCGCTACGCTCTCGGAGGCAATCAGCCACTCGACGCCGTTCGGCGTGTCGTTACGGCCGATGACCAGCGGGCGGATCCCGTAGGGGTCACGGAAAGCCAGCAGGCCGGTACCGGAGATCATAGCCACCGTGGCATAGGCGCCGCGGCAACGGCGATGCACGCCGGCCACGGCGTCGAAGACGGTCTCCTCATCCAGGCGGAAGCTCTTGGCAGCCGCCTGCAGTTCGTGGGCCAGCACGTTGAGCAACACTTCCGAATCGGAGTTGGTGTTGATGTGCCGCAGATCGGACAGGAACATTTCCTTCTGCAACTCTTCCGCATTGGTCAGGTTGCCGTTGTGGGCCAACATGATGCCGAAGGGCGAGTTCACGTAGAAAGGCTGAGCCTCTGCAGCGGCCGAGGCCGAACCGGCAGTCGGATATCGAACATGGGCGATACCCATGTTGCCGGGCAGATCCCGCATGTTCCGGGTCCGGAACACGTCGCGCACGAGGCCCGACGCCTTGTGCATGTGAAATCGCCCACCTTCCGCAGTGGCGATACCCGCTGCGTCCTGGCCACGGTGCTGAAGCACCTGCAGGCCATCATAAAGGAGCTGATTGACGGGGGTTGTCGCTACTACGCCCAGAATGCCACACATTTCAAACCACCTATCGGTATCTAAGTCTCTTTGCCAGAAGCTCGGGGAGCCACGGTTTGGAAGCCAGCGCAGCGGCTTCGAGGGGCGCAGAGAAACTCGCCTCCTGCCACCACCGGCTTCCGGCGAAGCCGCCGAGGCCGACGAGCAACGCCACTGCAAACACAATCACGCCACCTCGGACTGCACCGAAGCATGCACCGAGGAAACGATCCGCGAAGCCCAGCCCTGCCGCTCTCACGAGTTCACCCAGGGCCCAGCGCAGGATCGCCACCAGAATCAGGACGACCACAAAAATCGAAATAAATGCCGCCGGTACCTGCAACACCGGCTCCTTCACCAGGAGCGCCACGAAAGGCTGCACGCTGGCGGTCAGGGTCTTGGCCGCCAGGAAGGCCAGCACCCACGCACACAGCGCCACCAACTCCGAAAGCAGGCCCCGCCAAAAACCCAAAACTGCCGACACGCCCACGACGGCCAACAGGAAATAATCAAACCCGTTCAAAGGAATTGCACATCAGGGTTTGGACGCCACGGAAGCCGGCACCCCAAGGATCTTGCTGATCCGGGCAGCCGCCTTGTCGGCAGCCGCCTTGTTGGGAAAAGGGCCCGCGCGGACCCTGATCTTGTCACCCAACGGCTCCACATATGAAGCGTAGCCTTCCGCCTTCAACTTGGCGCGCAGACTTGTCACGTTCGCTGCTTCGCGATACGCGCCGAGCGATACGACGTGGGCTCCGCCCGCGTTCGGTTCCTTGGGCGCAGCACCACTCAACAGGGCCTTGGCGCGCTCGGCGTCGGCATGGGCCTTGTCAGCCTCAGCCTTCTCTTTTTCCTTTTCCCGCTCCCTTTCCTTCTGCTTGGGATCGGACTTGGCTTCGAGCCTGGCCTCGGGCTTCTTTACATCGGGCTTGGCATCCACCTTCTTTGGTGGCTCGAGTTTGGGTTCCGGCTTTTTGGCAGGCTCGGACCTGACTTCCGCTTTCTTGGGCGGCTCGGGCTTCGGGTCCGTCTTGACCGCCTCTTTCTTGAGCTTGGACGGCGGGAGCAGTTCCTGCCCGGGCTTCAACAGCGGGGGGGGCATGTCGGCGTCATCCTTGTGGTGCGCCCCGTCGTCCACCTCCGGCACAATCGTCTCTTCGGCAACCGTACCCGCCACGGGCTGGGACGGCGCCGGCGCCTTGCCGGTAATCACCCGCGACGTGAAATTACCCCCCTCCTGACTCGGAAGGCGGATCTGCACATCGGGCACCGTTTGTCGCGGCTCGTGGTCCATCACCATTGGCAGGACGATCACCGCGGCCAAGGCCAGCGCAGCAGACCCCACCAGGCGGCGACGTGCGCGCTTCTTCAGGTCGATCTGGGAATCGTTATCGGCCATCGTGCAGCAATACCTATTTGGATGCCCCGGCAGCTGCCAGAACATCGGCTACCGTGAGGAAGGAGCCAAAAACGACAATTCTATCACTCTCGGCCGCCCGACCACGTGCTGCCTGATAAGCAGCGCCTGGCGACTCGAACTCCGAGATGTCGACACTTACCCCGGCCTCCCGCAGGATTCCGGCAAGGCGCTCAGCATTCAAGCCGCGCGGCCCGGGCAGCGTTGCCACCAGCCAGTGATCCACCCGGTCTCTCAGCAAACGGATGACGCCGGACACATCCTTGTCGGCCAACATGCCGATCACCGCCCAGGTCTCCGGGAAGAAACCCATGCTGGCGAGATTCTCGTTGAGCACTCCGGCAGCCTGCGGATTGTGAGCCACGTCCAGAATCACCGATGGACGCCCCGGCAACACCTGGAAGCGCCCGGGCAGATCCACCAGCATGAAGCCCTGGCGGATCGCCTGCATCGGTACCGGCAGGATATCCCGCACAGACTCGCACGCTGCCATCACGGCCGAGGCGTTGAGCAGCTGATTGGTACCGCGCAGTGCCGGATAGGCGAGCCCCCCGCGGCGAGAGCCACCCGCCAGCCAGAACGCCCACTGCTGCTGGTCACCGGAAAAACCGAAATCACGGCCGCTGACAAGCAGCCGCGCACCGATGGCCTCTGCGTGGGCCAACAGGGATGCGGGCGGCAGCGGATCGCTACAGATCGCGGGCTTGCCGGCTCGAAAGATGCCGGCCTTCTCAAAGCCGATCGTCTCCCGATCATTACCCAGGAACTCCATGTGATCCAGGGCCACACTGGTAACGATGGCGCAGTCAGGCTCGAACACATTGACCGCGTCGAGCCGCCCGCCAAGGCCAACCTCGAGGATGACTGCATCGAGTCCGGCCCGGCAGAATGCCACCCAGGCCGCCAGCGTGCCGTGCTCGAAATAAGTCAGTGGAGTCTCGCCGCGAGCGCGCTCGACCTCGGCAAAAGCCTCGACCAAGGCTTGGTCGTCCACCTCGCGGCCATCGATACGCACACGCTCGTTGTAGCGCAGCAGATGGGGCGAGGTGTAAAGGCCCACGCGGTAGCCGGCGGCCAACAACACCGACTCCAGCAGCGCACAAGTGGAGCCCTTGCCATTGGTTCCACCAATGGTGAAGACCGGGCAGGTCTGGGGCAGATTCAGCGCATCACGGACCAGGCGGACGCGGTCCAGGCCAAGCTGGATGGCCTGGCCGTGACGTGCTTCCAGCAGGCCAAGCCAGCCTTCAAGGGTTTCGGGCAATTGCATGGATCAGACCACTCCGCCGACCGACGGCTGGCGTGTGAGGAGAGTAATGAGTTCAGGAAGTCGATCGCGCAGTTCACGCCGATCGATGATCATGTCCAGAGCCCCCTTCTCAAGGAGGAACTCGGAACGCTGGAAGCCCTCGGGCAGCGTTTCGCGCACGGTCTGCTCGATGACGCGCGGACCGGCAAAGCCGATCAGGGCTCCCGGCTCGCCGATCACCAGATCGCCCATGAAAGCGAAGCTGGCGGACACCCCACCCATCGTCGGGTCGGTCAGCAAGGTGATGAAAGGCAGACGACGCTCGGCAAGGCGCGTAATAGAGGCCGTGGTCTTGGCCATCTGCATCAGGGAGAACAGCCCCTCCTGCATCCGTGCCCCACCAGTGGCCGTCGCACAAATGAAAGGCAGACGCTGCTCTTGGGCGGCCTTGACGCCGCGCACGAAACGTTCGCCGACCACCGAGCCCATGGAGCCGCCGAGAAACTCGAACTCAAAGCAGGCCAGCACGACCGGCACGGTCTTGATCGCCCCCTGCACCACCACCAGCGCATCGGCTTCACCGGTATCTTCGTTCCCCGCGGCGAGCCGGTCCGGATAACGCTTGGAATCCTTGAACTTCAGCGGATCGACGGGCACCACTTCGGCGCCGATCTCGAAACGGCCTTCAGGATCGAGCAGGTAATCGATGCGCTGACGCGCCCGGATGCGTTGATGGTGCCCACACTTGGGGCAGACGTTGAGATTGCCCTCCAGATCTGAACGGTAGAGCACCGCCTCGCAGGAAGGACATTTGCTCCACAAGCCTTCGGGGATCGACTTGCGTGCAGACGGCACATCCCGCTTGATCTTGGGGGGCAGCAGCTTGGTCAGCCAGCTCATTGTTGCTCCCCAGCGGCGTCTATTGCTTCACGAATAGCGCGGATGAAAGCCTGCACGCGAGCCGGCGCCTCGCCGTGCGCGCTCTGCTCGATCTCCTCGATGATGCGGCTGCCGATCACCACTGCGTCGGCAAGGCCGGCAATGCGCGCCGCAGTTTCCGCATCGCGGATGCCGAAGCCAACGCCGACCGGCATGCCGACCTTTTCACGGATGACGGGGATACGGCGGGCGACCTCATCGAGGTCGAGCGTAGCCGATCCCGTCACGCCCTTCAGGGAAACGTAATAGATGTAACCACTGCCGGCCGCCGCCACATCGGCGAAGCGTTGCTCAGTGGACGTCGGCGCCAACAGGAAGATCGGATCGAGGCCGGCAGCACGGCAGGCCTCGGCAAAGCTCTGGCACTCCTCGGGCGGGTAATCCACTACCAGCACACCATCGACACCGGCATCCGCGGCTGCACGCGTGAAGGCCTCCAGCCCCATGGCCTCGATCGGGTTGGCGTAGCCCATCAGCACGATCGGGGTTTCATCCCCCGCTGCCCGGAAGGTGCGCACGATGTCGAGCACCTTGCGCAGACTCATACCGGCGGCCAGCGCACGTTCAGACGCACGCTGAATGGTCGGCCCATCGGCCATCGGGTCGGAGAACGGAACGCCGAGCTCGATGACATCGGCCCCGCCCGCAACCAGCGCCTGCATCAGCGGCAGGGTCATCTCGGGTGCGGGATCTCCGGCGGTGATGAAGGGAATGAGCGCCTTACGGCCTTCGCCTTCGAGCCGCTTGAAGGTTCGTTGAATTCTGGACATGAATGGGTACGAATGATCAACGGCCTTGCCGACTTTGGGCCGGCAAGGCCGTGAAGAGGTTAAAACTGGATGCCGGACTTTTCGGCGACGGTATGCATATCTTTGTCGCCCCGGCCGGAAAGATTGACGAGCAGAACCTTGTCCTTCGGCAGTGTGGGAGCCAGCTTGGCCGCATAAGCCAGGGCATGGGACGACTCCAGCGCCGGGATGATGCCTTCGAAGCGGCACAGGTCATGGAACGCCTGCAGCGCCTCCGCATCGGTGATGCCCACATACTCGGCGCGCGCGATGTCCTTGAGCCAGGCGTGCTCGGGGCCAACCCCTGGGTAATCCAGACCGGCGGAAATAGAATGGGTCTCGATGATCTGGCCGTCGTCGTTCTGCAGGAGGTAGGTCCGATTGCCGTGCAGCACACCGGGGCGCCCCGCCGATAGGGAGGCCGCGTGCATGCCCGTTTCGATGCCGCTACCAGCTGCTTCGACCCCCACGAGACGAACATCCTTGTGCTCGATGTACGGGTAGAAAATCCCCATCGCATTGGAACCGCCGCCCACGCATGCAATCACGTAATCGGGCTGACGACCGGCCATCTCGGGCATCTGCTCGATGCACTCCACGCCGATGATCTTCTGGAAGTCGCGGACCATCATCGGATAGGGATGCGGGCCGGCGACCGTACCGATGATGTAGAACGTGTTGCCGATGTTGGTGACCCAGTCGCGCATCGCTTCGTTGAGCGCATCCTTGAGGGTCTTGGAGCCGCTCTCCACCGGCACCACCGTGGCGCCCAGCAGCTTCATGCGATAGACGTTGGCAGCCTGCCGCCGCACGTCTTCTGACCCCATGTACACAACGCATTCCATACCGTAGCGAGCCGCCACCGTAGCCGTAGCCACCCCATGCTGCCCGGCGCCGGTTTCGGCGATGACCCGCGGCTTGCCCATGCGGCGGGCCAGCATGGCCTGGCCGATGCAGTTATTCACCTTGTGGGCGCCGGTATGGTTGAGGTCTTCGCGCTTCAGGTAGATCTGCGCACCGCCGAGCAGTTCGGACCAGCGCTTGGCATGGTAGATCGGGCTTGGCCGTCCCACGTAGTGCTTCAGCTCATAAGCGTATTCGGCCATGAAGGCCGGATCCTGCTGGGCCGCTTCGTAGGCCTGACGCAGTTCGGTCAGTGCCGGAATCAGGGTTTCGGCGACGAAGACGCCGCCATAAGGACCAAAATGGCCGCGTGCATCGGGTAGATCGTAAGGGGCATCAGCCATGTGCATGTCGAACTCCGGCAACAAATTCGGTGATCCTGGCGGCGTCCTTGACGCCCTTCGCGGCTTCCACGCCGCTGGACACGTCCACGGCCCAAGGCCGGACGCGCCGCACCGCCTCCTCCACATTGCCCGCGTGCAGCCCACCGGACAGGATCAGCGGCACAGGCAGCCCGGAAGGAATCAGCGACCAGTCAAAAGTTTCCCCCCCGCCGCCATAGCCTTCGACGAAGGCATCAAGGAGCAAACCTTGGGCTGTGGGGTAGCAAGCCGCGTATTTTAGCAGATCAAGCCCTGGCCGCATCCGCGCCGCCTTGATGTAGGGCAAACCGTAACCGAGGCACTGAGCCTCGCTCTCGTCGCCGTGGAACTGCAGCACCTGCAGCGGAACCGCAGCCCTGGCGGCCTCGACATAGCTGCGCTCAGCATTGACGAACAGACCGACGACAGTAACGAAGGGCGGCACCAAACGGGCCAATTCGGCCGCCCGCTCGAAACTCACGAAGCGCGGGCTAGGTGGATAGAAAACGAAGCCGATAGCGTCAGCCCCGGCATTCACAGCTGCGAGGACGTCCTCTTCCCGGGTCAAACCACAGATCTTGATACGCGTCCGATGCATTGCGCTCACGGCACGAGGAGTTGGGGAGGCGCGATGATACGCCCGCCACCCGGCAAGGGCCACCGCTCGGGATACTCGACCCCCGACAGGTACAAACCGCCGGGGGCGAATGTCGGCGCAGCCTGGGTTCGGTCCCGTGCGGCGAGCACTTCCGCCATCCATTCGACGGACTTCCGCCCCAACCCCACATAGACCAGTGAGCCCACGAGGTTACGGATCATATGGTGCAGGAAGGCGTTGGCGTGGAAGTCGAACAGCACCACCTCCCCTTCACGGCGGACACGTACCGCATGCATCTGCCGCACCGGCGATTTGGCCTGGCATTCGGCCGCCCGGAACGACGTGAAATCGTGGGTGCCGATCAGGCACTCCGCCGCCCGGATCATCCGCCCCACATCGAACTCGCCGTGGATCCAGCCGACACGCCCTTCCAGCAGACTGGGACGCACCCTCCGGTTGAGCAGCACATAACGGTAATGGCGGGACTCAGCGCTGAAGCGCGCATGAAAATCCTCGTCCACCTCCACCGCCCACAGCACACCGACAGTGGCCGGCAGATGACTATTAACACCCCGCACCCAGGCTTCGAGCGGGCGCTTGGCGACCGTATCGAAATGGGCCACCTGCATGCTGCCGTGCACACCGGTATCCGTCCGCCCAGCGCACACCACTGCGACCGGATGCTGCGCGATGACGGCCAGCGCCCGCTCCAGCGCATCCTGAACCGTTCGCCCGTGGGGCTGCGTCTGCCAACCCAGAAATGCATTTCCAGCGTACTCAACGCCTATCGCAATCCTCAACGGAAAGCTCCCAACAAGATCAACACCACCACACTCCCGGCAACAAGCCCATCCCACCAGCGTAGAGGAATCGTTTGAATACGCAGGTTTTCCACGGCAGGCGATGTTTCGTCATGAACAAGCAACGCACGCCATCCACCACCGGGAGGGGTTTCCACATAACGAAAGACCAGCAACACCCGGACAGCAAGGCGCTCTACCGGTAACCCAAACCTGCCCAAGGGTCTGGCCAGTACCATCAAACCGGCAACCAGCTCCTGATCCCGCGTCGACTCCAGCAGCACCGCAACCAGCAGCACCACGACGAGCAACTGCACGCAATGCATGGACGCCGCCGCAATGCCTTCCTGCGTCGGGCCGGCGCCCCCCAGAAACGGGACGATCAGTTCTCCGGGGGTGAACAGTGCGAACAACACCCACAAAACCAGCAGCAACACACGCACACGCTTGACGAGCCGCCACGCACGATGCCGAGCAAATAAAAAGGCACCAACAAGAACAACAAGCCCGAGGCCCCATAACCAGGGACCTCGGGCCAGTTGCGCAAAGACTACCAGCGCAGCCCAGGCGACAAGACGCGTCGCCGGGTGTAGAGAAATCACCTTGCTCCCATCAAACGACCCGCAACACCTCACGAAAGACGAGCCAGAATCTTACGGGCCTCATCCTTTTGCAGCGGGGCCCCTTCCCGCAAGACTTCCTCGACCAGTTCTCTCGCTCCATCCTTGTCGCCCATCTCCTCATAGGCACGCGCCAGTTCCAGCTTGGTCGCCACCTCCTGCTGCAGCTCCAGATCGAGCGGCGGTTCGGTCGGGGGGCCTGCATCGGGAAGCTCTGCCACGGTGTCGAGATCCGAAGGTAGATCGAGGTCAATCGAGTCCAAATTAACGACCGGATCGAAAGGACGCGTCGCCGTCATCTTCTTGTCGTCCAGTTTCTCATCGAGCTCGAAATCAAAGTCCAGCAGGCTGCTATCGAAACTGGTTTTCTCCAGATCCATCGTAGAGGCCCCAGCCTCGTTGCGAAGCGGCTCGTCAGCAAGCGTTGCGGTGAGGTCCACATTGACCGTCACATCAGATGCGGACTCTAGGTGATGCTCACCGAACTCTGAACTAATTTCGAAGTCGAGGTCACTGGGGTCGGGCAGGCTGTAGTCGTCAGTCATACGCTGAGGACGCGTCGACGTGGCCTCCAGGCTCGCCGGCATACGCTCATCCTCCACCCGGGTCGTTTGCGGGGCCGGCTCAGGTTCGTGATCGAATCCCAGATCGAAATCCAGGGCACTGACCGTCGGGGAGTGGCCGCCTTCCGAAAGCCCTTCACCACGCGCGACATCCTCTGAATTGAGATCCAGATCAAAATCGAGCACTCCGACATCCGGCACCTCAGCACCTGATGCAGGTGTAGATGCAACCCTGTCAATATCCTCAAGACTGGCGTACTGATTGAGCTCCCCCGGCAGAGCCCAAGTGTCCTTCAACTGCGAAGGCGACTCCAGCGGATCTTCTCGCCCCATAACGGGCGCAGGCTCACGCAACTCGGGCGCCTTGGTCTGAGCCTGTGTCTGCACGAACCCCGGGGCGATCGCCTGCGCAACCGGAGGCGTAGCCACACTTACGCCTGCTGCCGCACCTGGAGTCGGGAGACGGTACAAAGGGCTATCAGGGTCGACTTTGCGCCCGAGAGCGGCCGCCTTTTCCCAATCCTGTCCATTCCCCCCCGTCAACGAATAGAGCTCTGTTGCCGTCGTCTCGAACTGCTTCAAGTTCTTTCGCTGGGCGTAAATCTCGAGCAGCTTCAGATGGACTCCGGTACGCCCCGGATCGGTCTTCAAAGCATCGAGCAGAATCTCCTCGGCCTGCGCATCCCGGCCATAAGCCATGTACACGTCGGCCTCAGCGACCGGATCGACCCCCTCATCGGTGTCAATCGACGACAGGCCGGACTGGCTGAAATCCGTCTGGATCTGGCTGCTGCTTCCGGTATCCACACTCTGACCGCCCGAACTGCCGAAGACAGAATTGGAAGCCTCCCCGAATTCCGACAGCGCGGAAGTCGTGCTTGGAGCTGCCTGCGCCTTACGACGCTGATAAACCTTGTACCCCCCCCAACCCAACAACAGCGCCAAAATCCCTCCTCCTCCCAAGAGCAGGGAAAGATCTTCGGGCGGTGCAACCTGAGGCGGAGTAACTTCGGCAGGCTTCGGCGGAGGCGGGGCAGGTTGAGGAGCAGGCGGCGGCACCTGCTGGGCCAGCTTGGGCTCAGGCTCAGGAGCAGACTCCGGCGCCTTCGCAGCGGGCGGAGTCTCGGCCACAGCGCTCGCCGGGTTCGCCGGAGCAGCGACTGGTGGTTCGGCAGGCGCAACCGGCGTAGCCGGCTTCGCTTGTTCAGCCGTCTGCGCCAAGCCCTGGCTCTTCAGCTCGACAAGTCTTTGAAGCTCCTTGATGCTCTTTTCAAGATCAGCGAGTCGATTGTTCGCCTCTTTCAACGCCTTGTCACGGGAGACGATATCTTCTTCCAGAGCCTGCAGGCGTGCACCGGCTTTATCGCCGCCAAGTCCACCGGCACGCCCTTCATCGCTCTTCGAAACCTTCAACTGATCCGTCGAGCCAACCGACGCCGCCGCCCGGTCATCGACCTTGGCCCCGATCCGGCCACCACTGCCCTGACGCGCCGGAGCTTCCTTCGCTGGCGCGTTGACGGCTTGCTCGGCCAGTTTCTGCCGATAGCGTCCAAAGTCAGCAGCCTTGCCGACGATCTGCCCACGCTCGCCACCGCCAGCCTGCCGAGCAGTCTCTGCATCGGGAATGCGCAGGATCTTGCCGGCTTGCAGCCGATTGACATCGTTGGCTTCAAAGGCGGAACGGTTCCCTTGGAACAGGGCGGCAAGCATCTGTTCCATCGAAACACCATCCGGTCGATTGTCAGCCGCAATCCCGTGAAGCGTATCCCCCGGCTTGACCAGATAGGTCTTCCCTGCGCCGCCACTCTCCCGCGCGGCACGCGTAGTCGACGCCGGACGTCGCACCGCGGCAGGAGCTTCAGCGCGACGCGCACCGAAATCGGAACGAATCTCCGGAGCGACCACCGGAGCCGCATGGCGCCCTGCTCCGGTATCAGGTGGATCCAAAAGGAATGTGTACTCGCGGATCAGTCGCCCGGCCGCCCAGTTCAACTCCACCAGCATATCGACGAACGGCTCGTTGATCGGCCGGTCACTGGAGACCTTGACAACGGCACCACCACTCCGCCGTTCGATGGCCATACGCAGGCCATTGATCGACGGCGCGTAATCGACACCGGCCTGCCGGAAAGCCTCCGCTGACGCCAGACGCGCCGTCATGTTCTGGAGTTCTTCGGGGGTGGCTGCGACCTCCACCTCGGCCCGCAAGGGCTGCCCCAGCCCACTCAGGACGGTGATTCGCCCCAGACCTGCCGCGTTGGCACCGAGAGAGACCGCGCCGATTGAAGCAGCGAGCAGGGTGAGCTTGAGCCGGCTATTCACAGAGTTCTTATGCACGAAGGCTGATCATCAGAATCAAGTTATTGATGAACATAACATCATGGGTTTGGAGTGGCAAGTTCAAGCCGTTTTTGAAGTTACCACCTCAAGCCCGGCATGCATATTGCAAACTCAACACACTAAAGTCCTTTCCGTCTCGACAACCAAGTCGCTTGCCCAACACAGCATCCAGTACAAAAAGAAAATGCCGTTCAGCTAACGCGGAACGGCATTCGAACAACGGTGCGGCGAGGTATCAGTCCTCGAGCAGGATGCGCAACATGCGCCGCAGCGGCTCCGCAGCACCCCACAGGAGCTGGTCACCGACGGTGAAGGCCGACAGGTACTCCCCGCCCATCGCCAGCTTGCGCAGACGGCCGACAGGGACAGTCAAGGTGCCGGTCACAGCAGTCGGCGTCAGATCGCGCACGGACTCTTCACGCTTGTTCGGAACGACCTTGACCCAGTCATTGGCGCTGGCCAGCATGCCTTCGATCTCGTCGATCGGCAGGTCCTTCTTCAGCTTCAGCGTCAAAGCCTGGCTATGGCAGCGCATCGCACCGATACGCACGCACAGGCCGTCGATGGGCACGACCGGCGTCCCAAAACCCTCGCCACGACCGAGGATCTTGTTGGTCTCGACGCCGCCCTTCCACTCTTCCTTGGACTGGCCATTGCCCAGATCCTTGTCGATCCACGGGATCAGGGAGCCGGCCAGCGGCACGCCGAAGTTCGAGGCCGGGAAGGCGTCGTCGCGCATCGTGCCGGCCACTTCGCGGTCGATGTCGAGGATCGCGGAGGCCGGATCATCCAGCAATTCCTTGACCGAACGATTCAGCTCACCCATCTGAGTCAGCAACTCACGCATGTTTTGCGCACCGGCGCCGGAGGCAGCCTGATAGGTCATGGAGGTCGCCCACTCGACGAGGTCGCGTTGAAACAGGCCGCCCAGAGCCATCAGCATCAGGGACACGGTGCAGTTGCCGCCGATCCAGTCACGACCGCCCTTGACCAGGGAGTCCTTGATGACGTTCTGGTTCACCGGATCAAGAATGATCACAGCGCGGGGATCCATGCGCAGGGACGACGCGGCATCGATCCAGTGGCCATTCCAGCCTGCCTCGCGCAGCTTCGGATACACCTCATTGGTGTAATCACCGCCCTGACAGGTGATGACGATGTCGAGCGCCTTCAGCTCGTCAATGTTCTTCGCATCCTTCAGCGGGGGCGCCTCCTTGCCAAAACTCGGCGCCTTGCCGCCCGGGTTGGACGTGGTGAAGAACACCGGCTCGATCAGCGCAAAATCGTTTTCCTCGCGCATGCGCTGCATGAGCACGGAACCGACCATCCCGCGCCAGCCAACCAGACCTACTCTTTTCATATTGATCCCCAATCAGGCTTGAATTGTCTTTTGTGCTCAGAGGGACGCGATGACGGCGTCGCCCATCTCCTTGGTGCCCACGCTGCGGGTACCCGCCTCATAGATGTCACCGGTGCGATAACCGGCAGCCAGCACCTTCTTGACGGCGGTCTCGATACGCGTCGCATGCGCCTCAAGGTTGAAGGTGTAGCGCAGCATCATCGCCGCGGACAGGATGGTGGCCAGCGGATTGGCCAAGCCCTTGCCGGCGATGTCGGGGGCCGAACCGTGGCTGGGCTCGTAGAGCCCCTTGTTGTTGGCATCCAGGGAGGCCGACGGCAACATGCCGATAGAGCCGGTGAGCATGGAAGCCTCGTCCGACAGGATGTCACCGAACATGTTGCCGGTCACCATCACATCGAACTGCTTCGGCGCGCGCACGAGCTGCATCGCAGCGTTATCCACGAGCATGTGGGACAGCTCGACGTCGGGATAGTCGGCCGACAGCTCGATCATCACGTCACGCCAGAGCTGGGTGCACTCCAGGACGTTCATCTTGTCCACGGAGCACAGTTTCTTGCCGCGCTTGCGGGCGGCCTCGAAGGCCACCTTGCCGATGCGACGGATCTCGGACTCCGAATACACCATGGTATTGAAGCCGACGCGTTCGGCATTCTCCTCGCGGATGCCGCGGGGCTGGCCGAAATAGATGTCACCGGTCAGTTCGCGGACGATCAGGATATCCAGGCCAGACACCACTTCGGGCTTCAGCGTGGAGGCGTTGGCCAGCTCCGGGTAAAGAATGGCCGGACGCAGATTGGCGAACAAGTTGAGCTCCTTGCGGATGGCCAGCAGGCCACGCTCGGGACGCTGCTCACGCGGCAGGGAGTCCCACTGCGGGCCGCCCACCGCCCCCAACAGGATCGCGTCGGCTTCCTTGGCCAGCTTGCTGGTCGCCTCGGGGTATGGCGTACCAGTAGCGTCGACGGCGCAGCCGCCGATCAGAGCCTTTTCGACCACAAAGTCGAAACCGTCGCCGCGCACGGCCTCAAGCACGCGCAGCGCCTGCTCCATGATTTCGGGACCAATGCCATCACCGGGCAGAACACAAATCTTCATCGTCATTTTCTAAATCAAATCCGTTACAGGGGCGCAAGGCGCCAATCAGGCAAACAGCCAGGGTTGGTCGATGCGCCGACGCGCCTCGAATTCCCGGATCTTGTCGGCGTGCCGCAGCGTGAGACCGATATCGTCCCAGCCGTTGAGCAGGCACTCGCGGCGGAAGGCATCCACGTCGAAGGGGATAACCTTGCCGTCAGGGCGGGTGATCGTCCGGGCTTCCAGATCCACCATCAGGCGATAGCCGGCGGTTCCCTGACACTGGGCAAACAGCGCGTCCATTTCCGACGCCGCCAGTTTGATCGGCAGCAGGCCGTTCTTGAAGCAATTGTTGTAGAAGATGTCGGCAAAGCTCGGCGCGAGAATCACGCGGAAACCGAAATCCTCCAGCGCCCACGGCGCATGCTCGCGTGAGCTGCCGCAGCCGAAGTTGTCACGGGCAAGCAGGATCTGCGCGCCCTGATAACGCTGTTGATTGAGCACGAAGTCCGGGTTCTTGGGGCGCCCGGATGCATCCTGGCCAGGCTGGCCGACATCCAGATAACGCCACTCATCGAACAGGTTGGGGCCGAAACCACTACGCTTGATCGACTTCAGGAACTGCTTCGGAATGATCGCATCGGTATCCACGTTGGCGCGATCCATCGGCGCCACGAGACCGTCGAGTTTACGGAAGGGATTCATTACTTGACCGCCTTCTGGATGGCTTCGCCACCCTTTTCAATATCCTTGCCAATGCCCTGAACGGTATTGCAACCGCTCAGCAGCACGACGACAAATGCACCGAGCAATGCGGTGAATTTACGCATAGCGCAACCTCTCCGGACGCTCAGGCCAGTTCGCGAACGTCAGCGAAATGCCCGGCGATCGCCGCAGCAGTCGCCATGGCGGGGCTCACAAGATGGGTACGACCACCGGCGCCCTGACGCCCTTCGAAGTTACGGTTGGACGTGGACGCACAGCGCTCGCCAGGCTCCAGCCGATCCGCGTTCATGGCCAGGCACATGGAGCACCCCGGCTCACGCCATTCGAAACCAGCGGCTATGAAGATCTTGTCGAGCCCTTCGGCCTCGGCCTGACGCTTGACGAGACCCGAGCCCGGCACCACCAGCACCTGCTTGACGTTGTCGGCCTTGCGGCGACCGCGCGCAACATAAGCAGCGGCGCGCAGATCCTCAATGCGCGAATTGGTACAGGAGCCAATGAAAACCTTGTCGATGGCAATGTTCTTGATCGGCGTCCGCGGCGTGAGGCCCATGTACTGCAGCGCACGCTCCATGCCCTCGCGCTTCACGGGATCCTTTTCGAGGACCGGGTCGGGCACGATACCGTCGATTGGCGCGACCATCTCGGGCGAAGTACCCCAGGTCACCTGCGGTTTGATCTGCGCAGCATCGAGTGCAACGACTGCGTCGAACTGGGCGCCGTCATCAGAGTGCAGAGTGCGCCAGTACTCGACGGCGCGATCCCACACGTCGCCGCGCGGCGAGAACGGACGATCCTTCAGATAGGCGATGGTCTGCTCGTCCACCGCCACCAGGCCGGCACGAGCCCCTGCTTCGATCGCCATGTTGCAGACGGTCATGCGCCCTTCCATCGTCAAGCTGCGGATCGCGCTGCCGCCGAACTCGATGGCATAGCCGGTACCGCCAGCGGTGCCGATACGACCAATGATGGCCAGGACCACATCCTTGGCGGTCACGCCCACACCAAGCACGCCGTCGACCCGCACGAGCATCGTCTTGGACTTCTTCTGCAGCAGGCACTGCGTCGCCATAACGTGTTCGACTTCGGACGTACCGATACCATGGGCCAGACAGGCAAACGCGCCGTGAGTCGAAGTGTGCGAATCACCACACACGACGGTCATACCGGGCAGCGTCGCGCCGTTCTCGGGTCCGATCACGTGCACGATGCCCTGGCGCTCGTCCTTGAACGGGAAGTAAGCCAGCGCACCGACTTCACGGATGTTGCTGTCCAGGGTTTCAACCTGCTGACGGGACACCGGGTCCTGAATGCCCATTTCCCAGTGATCGGTCGGCGTGTTGTGGTCAGCCGTCGCAACGATGGAGTTCACGCGCCATGGCTTGCGCCCGGCCAGCTTGAGGCCTTCGAAGGCTTGCGGGCTGGTGACTTCATGAACCAGGTGACGGTCGATGTAGATCAGCGCCGTGCCGTCATCCTCGACGTGCACCACGTGGCTCGACCACAATTTTTCGTAAAGCGTTTGCGCTTGCATGGGCGAAGTAGAGCTGAGGGCGGAAAAACTTTAATTATTTCACAGGCCTTGCGCGCTGAGTAGCTTGCTCGTAAAGGGGCATCACGCGAGCCGCGTACTCAGTGAGATCACGCTGACGAGTTTCGTTGGACGGGTGGGTCGACAGCCACTGGGGCTGGGCGCCGTTGGAGACCTTGGCCATTTTCTGCCAAAGACTGATCGCAGCCCGCGGGTCGTAGCCTGCTCGCGCAGCCAGTTCGACGCCCATGCGGTCAGCCTCGGTTTCATGTTCACGGCTGTTGGGCAGTTCGAAACTGAGCTTCGCCGCACCACCAATCAAGTCTGTTCCCGCCCGGCCAACACCGAGAGCTGCGCCGAGCACGTTGACGCCAATATTGGTTACCATCGCCTGAGAGGCCCGCTCCCGCGCATGCTCACGCAGGGCATGGGAAATTTCGTGCCCCATGATCGCAGCGATCTCATCATCGGTCAGATCCAGACGCTCGATGATTCCGCTGTAAAAAGCGATCTTTCCACCGGCCATGCACCACGCGTTTAGCTCTTTCGAGCTCAACACATTCACTTCCCATTTCCAGCCTGGCGCATCAGGACGGAAAACTCCCGTCACCGGAATCAGGCGACGAGCGACGGCACGCACTCGTTCGACCTCCTCCTTGTCGCGGTTCAGGGCATTCTTCTGCGCAGCTTCTTCGACAATCTTCTGGTAACTCTGGGCGGAAGCTTGCTCCATCTCTCTGGAAGAAACCATCATCATCTGCCGACGCTCCACGCCGACGGCACCGGACTGCGTCGTCTGCACGGATTGACAGGCCACCAGGCCGCTCACCGCCAACAGCGCCGTGCCCAGCGTACGCCACCATTCGAACCCCGCTCTCATCCCGCTCCCGACACCCTGTTCAATTGACCTTCGACAGTCTAGACGGCCAAACGATCCCGCCAGCAGCGACTCAGGACCACCAACCCCATCAATGCAAAGACCGACGCGAGGGTATAAGTCCACCCGGCGCCAACGAGTTCCCACGTATAGCCACTGACCAGCCCTCCGAGTACCCCACCGGCGCCAAAGGAAATGCTCCCATAAAGGGCTTGCCCTCGTGCCTGGTGCTGAGCACCAAACCAGCGATTGACAGCGGCTACGGCCGCCGCATGGTAGGAGCCGAAGGTCGCACCGTGCAGCAACTGCGCCAGCGCCAGCACGATCAGTGAATCAGCCCCCCAGCCGATCATCACGAAACGGACGACGGCAGCAGCAAAACTGAAAAGAAGCAGATTACGCAGGGAAAACGCTTTCAGCAATTGGGGCATACCCATGAAAACCAGGATCTCGGCCAGCACCCCAAGGGTCCACATCCAGCCAACCAGGGTCTTGCTGTAGCCATGGGCAACGAGATGCAATGAGTAAAAAACATACAAGGCCCCATGGGCAGCTGACATGAAAAAACAGGCCGTCAGCAGCGCCCTCACCTCCGGACGACGGAGAATGCTCCCAAGCGAGACGGACGCCACCGTTTCCCGCACCTTGCGGACCTCGGGGATTGCCAGAGCGCACGCCAGGATGCCCGCAAGGATGGTCAACGTCACCCACAACAGGTTCCTGATCGGCATTTCATCAAGCAGATAGCCCAGCCCAAGCACCGCCAGCACAAAACCGACGGAGCCCCATACCCGGATGCTGCCATAGCGACTCGCCCGCCCTTCCAGGTGCGCAAAGGTCAAGGTTTCCACCAGCGGCAAGGCGGCACTCCAGAAGAAAGCGAGAAAGGCCATGCTCACAAAAAGTGCCACATAGGCATTGCTGAGCAGAAAACCGGAGAAACCCAGAACGGACAGCACCGCCGACAGACGAACGATCGGCGCGCGCGTGCCGAATCGATCGGCCAGCCACCCCCACAGGGTCGGCGCTAGCGTCCGCATAACCGACATCAAAGACATCAGCACCGCAATCTCCGCCGCCGAGCTACCGACGGACTGCAGGTAAAGGCCAAAGTACGGCGAAAAAGCGCCAACAAAGGCAAAGTAGAAAAAGTAATAACCCGACAGGCGCCAATACGGAATCATCAGAGAATTAGGGGCAACCCCAGTCGCTAACAAGAAAAAGAGCGCCCGAAAGCGCTCTTTCTATCTGCCGGAATCCTCAGCTCACACTGGCGAGGCACTCCTCAGCAGTTCATGCAGTTGATCCTTCAGGCTCAGACGGCGTTTTTTCAGATCTTCCAGCTGCACGGCCGTGGCCAGTTCGGCATTGACCTCGACGCGTACCACGTGACGATTGACATCATGGTACTCATCGAAAAGACGGGAGAAATGACCGTCTGACATCTTCAAAACGTGAATCTGTTCGCGATACTCAGGGAATTCATGATTGAGATCGTGTTGCTCCATAGAGTGACTCCCACCTGTTGATAGATCTTTTCGGTATCAGGTTGAAATCACTCTACGCCGCCCCCTTGACTGCAAAGTTGACCGGGGTCAAACCTTCGGACGTGGCGATGGCACCACCTGTACGCCCGTTGGCGACAAGCCGTTCACCTTCGGCGTAGTACACACCACATCACCGTTTTGGGCGCGATGACGCAAGGCATGATCCATCAGCACGATCGCGAGCATGGCCTCGGCGATGGGCGTGGCCCGAATGCCGACGCACGGATCATGGCGGCCATGGGTATTGACGACCACCGGCTCCCCGGCCTTGTTGATGGAGTGCCGATCGAGACGGGTGCTGGATGTGGGCTTGATGGCCATGCTGACCAGGATGTCCTGCCCGGTGGATATCCCGCCCAGTACACCACCGGCATTGTTCGACAGGAAACCTTCGGGTGACATTTCATCCGAGTGCTGCGTCCCGAGTTGCGCGACACTGGCAAAACCGGCGCCGATCTCGACGCCCTTCACCGCGTTAATGCTCATCATCGCATAAGCGATGTCGGCATCGAGACGGTCGAAGACGGGCTCGCCCCAGCCAACCGGCAGACCGGTCGCGACGACATTGATGCGCGCGCCGACAGAATCACCGGACTTGCGCAGATCGTCCATGTAGCTTTCGAGCTGCGGAACGATGGCCTGATTCGGTGCAAAGAAAGCATTGCCGTCCACCTCGTCCCACGAGACGAAGGGAATGTCGACGGGGCCGAGTTGCGCCATGTAACCCTGAATCACCACGCCGTAGCGCTCCTGCAGCCACTTGCGCGCAATCGCCCCAGCCGCCACGCGCACCGCGGTTTCGCGGGCCGACGAACGGCCGCCGCCGCGATAATCGCGAATGCCATACTTCTGCCAGTAGGCGTAATCGGCGTGCCCCGGGCGGAAACTCTCCGCGATGTTGCCGTAGTCCTTGGAGCGCTGATCCTGGTTGCGAATCAGCAACGCGATGGGCGTCCCGGTCGTAACGCCCTCAAACACCCCCGACAGGATCTCGACCTCATCCGGCTCCCGGCGCTGGGTCACATGCCGGGACGTGCCCGGCTTGCGTCGATCCAGCTCAGCCTGAATGTCGGCCTCGCTGATCTTCAATCCCGGCGGACAGCCATCCACCACACAGCCGATGGCCGGACCATGGGATTCGCCGAAGGAAGTGACGCTGAAGAGTGTGCCAAGGGTATTACCGGACATGGGAAGACTCGCGAAAACAGGAGATTAAAGACTAGGCAAGCAAGGCGGCGGAGTCTAGCACGCCGCCGGCACGAGGCCGGCGGCACATTAAGAACGCGCTTACTTGAAGAACTCGTCCAGACGACCGAACACCGGGTGCTCGCCATCATGCTGCTTCACGTAAAGGACGTCCTCGAGCTTCTCGACTTGCCGGATCATCTTCTCGAGACGTTCGTCTTCGAAGATCAGCAGCCAGATGCGGCTGGTTTCGCCTGAGCCAACAGGCATGCACAGAATGCCTTCCACGTTGAAAGCCCGCCGGGCAAACAGGCCACAGATGTGGCTCATCACCCCAGGGTGGTTGGCCACACCCAGTTCGAGGACAACCTTCTTGAAGCCCGCATGTTCGGGCACATCCGGAATGTATTCGGAAAGATTGGTGTTTTGTTCGGACATCGTGTTCTCTCCTGCGGGCTTAGCCGATCATCTCGGAGTTGGCGGCGCCCGGCGGCACCATGGGGTAAACGAATTCGTTCGGGTCGATGGTTGCATGGATCAGGCAGGGCCCCGGCGTATTGAGCGCCTCGGCCAGCACGGCGCGGGGATTGGGCGCCGGATCCAGGTCGACAGCCCGCATGCCAAAACCCTCAGCAATCTTCAGGAAGTCGGTGGGACGCTCGTAGCGGGAAGCCATGATGCGCTTGCCGTAGAAAAGATTCTGCTGCTGATGCACCAACCCCAGGGACTGGTTGTTGAACAGCACGATCTTCACATTGGCGTTTTCCTGAGCCGCGGTAGCCATTTCCTGAATGTTCATCTTCAGGCTGCCGTCGCCGGAGAAACAGACCACCGTGCGTTCAGGCTCGGCCAGAGCCGCACCGATCGCTGCCGGGAAGCCGAAGCCCATGGTGCCGAGACCACCGGAGTTGAGCCACTGACGTGCCCGACGGAACGGATAGGCCTGCGCAACCCACATCTGGTGCTGACCCACATCGCTGGTGATGATGGCACTGTCGTCCAGACAGTTGGCAACCGCGTGAATGAGACCATATGGCGAACGAGGATTGTCCACGCCGGGCATTGCCAGCGGGAAACGCCCTTTGAGGCTCTCCACGTGGGACAACCAGCGCTTGCGCAACTGGGGCTTCACGCGCGGCAGCAGTTCGGACAGTACCTGCCCCACATCACCAGCAATGGCCACATGTGCCGTCTTGACTTTGTGCAGCTCCGAACGGTCGATGTCGATGTGGATGATCTTGGCGTTCGGACAGAATTCGGCAGTCTTGCCGATGGCACGGTCGTCGAAACGGGCGCCGACACAGATCAGCAGATCGGCTTCTTCGAGGACATAGTTGGTATAGCGCGCACCATGCATGCCAAGCATCCCGATCGACAGAGGATGATCCATAGGCATGGCCCCGAGTGCCATCAGCGTCATCGTGGTCGGCAGGGAAGCCTGCTCAGCCAAAGTCACGGCGAGTTGCGACGCACCGGAATGGATCACACCACCGCCGAGGTAAAGCACGGGCCGCTCAGCCGCCTCGATCATCTTCGCAATCTCTTCGATCGCACCGATATCGAAGCTGGGCGCTGCATCCGGCACCACCACATCGGGGTACTCCTCGAAGCTCACCATCTGGTTTTGCACATCCTTGGGCACATCCACCAGGACTGGGCCCGGCCGGTCGGACATCGCGATACGGAACGCGGCCGGAATTGCCGTCAGCAGTTCCTTGGCGGAACGAACCAGGAAATTGTGCTTGGTGATGGGGATTGTTAGCCCGTAGGTGTCCACCTCCTGGAAGGCATCTGTGCCGATCATCGACAGCGGCACCTGGCCGGTCAGCGCAATGATGGGAATGGAGTCCAGTTTGGCATCGGCGATTGCCGTGATCAGATTGGTTGCCCCCGGGCCGCTGGATGCCAGACACACTTCCGGACGGCCGGATACACGCGCCATACCCTGGGCGATAAAGCCCGCACCTTGTTCGTGACGACACAGCACGTGGTGAATCTGCTCGCTCTTGGAAAGCGCGTCATACATCGGCAGGGCCGCACCGCCAGGAACACCAGCAATAGTGCTGATACCCTGCCGTTCGAGCAGCTTCACGATCAGGTCTGCTCCAGTCATTTGCATCATCAAAGTTCTCCTTAAGGCTTTGGAAGCCGTACAACGTTCCGGGCCAGGGGACAAAAAAACAAAACCCCCGCCGGTTGCGCGCCGGCGGGGGTCTGAAAATTCTGTACCGATTACCTACGGACCCTTACGACGCGCGTACACCTACGCTTACTACGCGTACTACAACTACGTCGACAGGCAGGGGACGGGCAATCAGGTTCATAAGGTCATATACAAGACTACTTGGCAATTATTCTTCAGTTCCTGCCGCAAACACAAGCTCTTTTTTGTCAAATCACTTCGTCGCCTGCAAAGAATCCCGCAGAACCCGCCTCAGGATCTTTCCCACGTTGCTCTTGGGCAAGGACTCACGGAACTCCACAAATCGGGGTACCTTATACCCGGTCAATCCCGCACGACAGTGATCGATCAACGCCTCTGCGGTCAATTTTGGATCTTTGCGTACAACGAAGATCTTGACCGCCTCGCCGGAGTGCTCGTCAGGAACCCCAAGCGCCGCGACCTCCAGCACACCGGGGTGACTTGCAACCACGTCCTCGACCTCATTCGGATAAACGTTGAAGCCCGACACAAGGATCATGTCCTTCTTGCGATCAACGATGCGCACGAAACCGTCGGCATCGATGGTCGCTACATCGCCGGTTCGCAGGAAACCGTCATGCGTAAAAGCCCGAGCCGTGTCTTCAGGGCGCTTGTAATAGCCTTTCATCACCTGCGGCCCCTTCACGCACAACTCCCCCGCCTCCCCCGATGCAACCTCTCTCCCCTCATCGTCACGCAGACTAATGGTGGTGGATGAGATCGGAAGTCCGATGGAGTGATTGAATTCGGGCAAATCAAGGGGATTGATACAGACCGCAGGAGACGTTTCAGTCAAACCGTAGGCCTCGGCCAAGGGCTTGCCGGTCACTTTTTTCCAACGGTCGGCCACCCCCTGCTGAACAGCCATTCCACCACCCAGCGCAATTTTCAGCGATGAGAAATCAAGTTTGGCGAATCCAGGATCATTCAACAAGGCATTAAACAAAGTATTGACCCCGGTGATCACCGTGAATCGATGGCGCCCCAGTTCCATGACGAACCCTGGAATATCCCTCGGGTTTGTGATGAGTATGTTTGTTGCGCCGATCTTGAAGAAAGTCAGACAGTTCGCGGTGAGCGAAAAGATGTGATAAAGCGGCAGGGCGGTAATGATGACTTCTGACGCAACCTTCACATAAGGGCTAATCCACGCATGGGCCTGCTGTAAATTCGCAACGATATTCCGATGCGTCAGCATGGCGCCCTTTGCAACGCCAGTCGTGCCGCCCGTGTACTGCAGATAAGCAAGGTCGTCGTGACCAATAGCGACGGGCTTAAACTCGCAGCGGCGTCCCAGATCCAATGCCACGCGGAATCCTTTACACCCCGGCAAATCCCACGCGGGAACCATTTTCCGCACATGGCGGATAACAAAGTTCACAACCGCAGACTTTGGAAAACCCAGCAGATCACCCAACCCCGTCACAACGACATGGCGCACTGAAGTGCGCTCGATCACATCCTGAAGCGTATGCGCAAAGTTCTCAACGATGACAATCGCCTCACATTCGGCATCACGCAGTTGATGCTCCAACTCTCGCGCCGTATATAAGGGATTGACGTTCACCACCGTACCGCCCGCACGCAAAACCCCAAACATAGCAACGGGGTACTGAAGGCAGTTCGGCATCATGAGCGCAACCCGCCCCCCCTTGCCGAGGCCCAAGGTACCTTGCAGATAAGCCGCAAAGTCACGGGATTTCGCATCCAACTCGGCGTAGCTCATGGCCTTACCCATGCAGACATACGCGACGTGCGCCCCGAAAGCACGGACGCTCTTGTCGAACAAATCGACAAGGGAAGAAAATTCCGCCGGATCAATCTCCGCAGGTACACCGTGGGGGTAGCTCTTCAACCAGAGCTTATCCATGTGGTCTCCTCTGCCGTTGGTCGCACTAGAGGGAAAACCAGCAGACAAGGTATTGCCCTACCGCCGGCCCCCAACTTTACGAGCGCCTTAATCCATCATGCGCGGACCAGCTTCCAACATACCGCGTTGGGACGGTGCACCTCTCGTGTAGCACACCTTATCAGTTCAGCCCCCCCCCGACACTGCACGCCAACCGCAACATGGCCTGCAGTGCGGTTATTACTTCAAATCACACCTGATCTTCCTCAGCAGGCCAGTTCCGAATGTAGTTCTTAAGCATCCGGTTCTCAAAACTCTGCTCCTCGAGCACTGCCTTGGCCACATCGTGGAAAGAAACCACACCAAGAAGAACTGCATCATCCATAACGGGAAGATAGCGCTGGTGGTGTTCGACCATTTGTCGACGCAACTCATCCATGTCCATATTGGGCGCAGCCACGACTGGAGTTGTCAGCATTGCGTCTGCCACGGGAAGATCCTGCCATGCCGCACCCGCCTTCTGGGTGCCGAGCAAAACCTCCCTGAAGGTCAACAGACCGGCCATGCGCCCCTTGTCAAACACAACCAAAGACCCGACATCCTGCTCGGTCATAATGGCAACCGCCTCGGAGAGCGCCTTGTTTGGTGCTATGGTGAAAAGGACCTTACCTTTGATCGCGAGAATTTCACTGACCAGCATTTTTTCGTTCCTATGGGTGGCGCCGACGCGCCTGAAGATGATTACTTCACCCGATGGTATTCGATTGCGGAGGCAGCGAAAAGTCCCCAGATATCAGGGCCTTCCCTTATACGCGGCACACACACCAGGAACTGTCTATTTTCGGTTCAGTCCTTCCGGCTTCAACGCTCCAGGAATTTCAGCTTATCCACCACGCCGCGCCACTGGTCAGCGTCAGCCGGAGGATCCTTGCGCTCCACGATCGGCGTCCACTGAGCAGCCAATTCGGCGTTAAGAGCGATGAATCCCTGCTGGCCGGCAGGAACATCATCCTCAGCAAAAATAGCCTCAGCCGGGCACTCCGCCACACACAATGTGCAATCGATACACTCCTCCGGATCGATCACGAGGAAGTTCGGCCCCTCTCGAAAACAATCCACCGGACAAACATCAACGCAGTCGGTGTACTTGCAACGGATGCAGTTTTCGGTAACAACATAAGTCATGGGGCGTACTCCTGTATGTCTTGGAGCTGGCGGCTCGCAGATGCGGTCACGAAAGCCAGCTTTGTCGTAAATAGTTCAAGTATGGAATATACCCCATTCGCCACTGCGGGAGCGCCCAGCGTACGCGTTCTCCGTCGTCCAAAGAGGTACGATCCAGCACATGAGACGCTCACCACACCACTATCGCTACCACAATTTTTGGCCAAGCAGGGGAGAAAAATGCTTTTCTTGCTGATCAAGATTCGCTAGCATCCCGTCAACCATCCTATCTCGTTGCGTGGATTGGGCGGCATCGAACAACTCCATACCTCCTCCTTCGCAACGTGGCCAACCCCCTGAATGCGTGAGGATCATGAGCGAACATATCCACTACGTCACAGATACAAACTTCGAAGCGGAAGTTCTCCAATCCACCAGCCCCGTGCTTGTAGACTACTGGGCAGAATGGTGCGGCCCATGCAAGATGATCGCTCCCATCCTCGACGAGGTGGCCCAAGAGTATGTTGGGAAGCTCAAGGTCGCGAAGCTGAACATCGATGAAAATCAGGAAACTCCGACCAAATATGGCATCCGGGGAATTCCTACGCTCATGCTCTTCAAGGGCGGCAACATCGAAGCAACCAAGGTTGGCGCACTGTCGAAGTCCCAACTTACTGCGTTTATTGACAGCAACCTGTAAATCGGGTTAAGTTAAAGAAATTCTTCGTAGCGGTCTGGACTGTCCTGAAAAGTGGCAGCATAGGCCGCTAGATGCAGTTCAGGTATCCTGCCGCTGCGCAAAATCGCGACAATTCTGTCGCGCTCCACGTCATTCACTTCCCTACCCCCTCACCGCTGCCCGCCATGCAACTCTCGGAGCTGAAGTCCCTCCATGTTGGTCAATTGCTTGAGATGGCAATCGCCAACGAAATTGAAGGTGCCAATCGCCTGCGCAAGCAAGAACTTGTCTTTGCGCTACTCAAGAACCGTGCCAAGAAGGGCGAACCCATCTACGGTGATGGAGTCATGGAAGTCTTGCCCGACGGCTTTGGTTTTCTGCGATCGCCGGATACATCGTACTTGGCGGGGACCGACGACATCTATGTTTCTCCAAGCCAGATTCGGCGCTTCAATCTCCATACAGGAGATACGGTCGAAGGAGAAATTCGTACGCCGAAGGACGGCGAACGATACTTCGCTCTGGTTAAGGTCGACAAAGTAAACTTCGAGCCTCCCGAGGCATCAAAGCACAAGATTCTTTTCGAGAACTTAACCCCCCTTCATCCTAACCAGTGCCTGAAACTGGAACGGGATATCCGTGGTGAAGAGAACATCACCTCTCGGGTGATTGACATGATCTCCCCGATCGGAAAAGGGCAGCGAGGACTCCTGGTCGCCCCCCCGAAGAGCGGCAAGACGGTGATGCTCCAACACATCGCTCACTCGATCACCTCAAATCACCCGGACGTCGTTGTAATCGTACTTCTCATCGATGAACGCCCCGAAGAAGTCACTGAAATGCAACGTTCAGTAAAGGGTGAAGTTGTTGCGTCGACCTTTGACGAACCCGCTATTCGGCATGTACAAGTAGCTGAAATGGTGATCGAAAAGGCGAAGCGCCTAGTGGAGCACAAAAAGGACGTCGTCATCCTTCTTGACTCCCTGACGCGTTTGGCGCGAGCCTACAATACCGTCGTCCCTGCTTCTGGCAAGGTTTTGACTGGTGGCGTAGACGCAAACGCACTGCAAAAGCCCAAACGCTTCTTCGGCGCGGCCCGGAATATCGAAGAGGGCGGCTCTTTGACAATTATCGCAACGGCTCTTATTGATACCGGCAGCCGCATGGATGATGTCATCTACGAGGAATTCAAAGGCACCGGCAATATGGAGATCCATCTGGATCGCCGGATGGCTGAAAAACGGGTTTACCCTGCAATTAACGTTAATCGTTCTGGCACCCGTCGCGAAGAACTTCTTCTCAAGGCGGATGTACTTCAGAAGGTCTGGGTGCTCCGCAAGTTGCTTTATGGGATGGATGACATCGATGCAATGGAATTCCTTCTCGATAAAATCAAGGCCACAAAGAATAACAATGAGTTCTTTGATGCAATGCGTCGCGGCTGATATATAAGCCCCAGAAGCCCATTCAGCAGAAGATAGAGGAAAAGCGCCGCCTAAAGCGGCGCTTTTTGTCGACAATGATCCGTCCCAAGGGAGACTTTTCTATAGTCACGATAGGGACTTAGTACTACAGCCGCATTTGCCTGTCTAATCTGCATGGAAAGAGCGCAAGGAGGCTGCCATGCAGGAAAGAGTGCAGGAGTGGGATCGGGCGCTGGTGGCACTGCACGAACGGATCGCGCCGCACTTTCAGCGGGCCGAGCCGCGCCGGCGTGCGCTGGGTTACCTGCGCGGGCTGCTCAGCCCGGTGGCCCGCAAGAACGGTTGGCATGTGGCCGAATATTTGGGAGAAACCTGCCCCGACGGCGTGCAGCGGCTCCTCAATGCGGCCCATTGGGATGCCGATGCGGTGCGCGAGGATTTACGCACCTACGTTGTCGAGCAGTTGGGTGATCCGGAGGCCGTGCTGGTTGTCGACGAGACCGGCTTCTTGAAAAAGGGAACCCGCTCGGTCGGCGTCAAGCGCCAGTACAGTGGCACCGCGGGTCGCATCGAGAACTGCCAGGTCGGCGTGTTCCTGTGTTACGCCAGCCGGCACGGCGCGGCATTCATCGACCGATCGCTGTACCTGCCCAAGGAATGGGCGGCGGATCCAGTACGCCGCCAGGCGGCAGGCGTACCGGCAGCCGTGGCCTTCCAGACCAAGCCGGCGCTAGCGCTGGGCATGATCGAACACGCACTGAACGCTGGGGTGCCGTGCCGCTGGGTCACGGGCGATGCGGTCTATGGTGGAGATCGGACGTTGCGCTTCATGCTGGAGCAACGCCGGCAGTCGTTCGTGCTGGCCGTGGCGTGCAATGAACCGCTGTGGCGGGACGGACCACGGTATCAGTCAGCACGGGAGTTGGCTGCCGAGTTGCCCGAAACTGCCTGGCAACGCCTGTCGGCGGGGGCCGGCAGCAAAGGGCCGCGTTGGTACGCTTGGGCTTGGCAGCCCTTGTGGCGACTCCAACTGACGGCTGAGGAGCGGGCCTGGGGGCATTGGCTGGTGGTGCGGCGCAGCCTCAAGAGTCCGGACGAGTTGGCCTACTACGTGGCCTTTGCCCCGCGCGAAGGAATGAGCCTGTCAGCCCTGGTGAAGGTTGCCGGGCGACGGTGGGCGATCGAGGCGGGGTTTGAAGCGACGAAGCAGGAGTGTGGACTGGATGAATATGAAGTGCGGACCTGGTTGGCCTGGTATCGACACATCACCTTGTCGCTGCTCGCCCATGCCTTCCTGGTGGCCCTGCAGGTGCAGGCAAAAAAAGGGGGCCTGCCACCCGCGTGATTCCCCTCACCGTTCCTGAAGTGCGTCGCTTGCTGATCGAACTGCTCTGGTCAAAACGGCCCGATGCGGCCCGAATCCTCGCCTGGTCCCGATGGCGACGCCAACACCAAGCGCGGGCCATGCGCTGCCATTACCGCACGCGGGGGGCGGTACCTCCGCTATAAGTGCGGCTGTAGTATTAGAAGCCCTAACAAAAAGACTCATTCCCCCCTGTTCACGATGGTCGAATTTCGTTAGCCTCAGCCTTGTTTCTTTGAATAGAGGACATGGCCAAAGCACTTCTCGACGACGATCTGTGGGCCTTGATCGAACCGTTGCTACCTCCCGCCAAGCCCCGTCGGAACAAGTATCCGGGGCGCAAGCCGCTCGATGATCGAGCGGTTCTGACCGGCATCCTGTTTGTCCTGCAAAGCGGCATCCCTTGGGAGATGCTGCCCCAGGAAATGGGCTGCGGCTCGGGCATGAGTTGCTGGCGGCGCCTGCGTGCCTGGCAGGAAGCGGGTGTCTGGGACCGGCTGCATGAGGTGCTGCTGGCTCGCTTACGCACGGCCGACAGGATCGATTGGTCCCGTTGCATCGTCGATTCTTCCTCCATTCGTGCTGTGGGTGCGGGTCAAAAACAGGACCCAATCCCACCGATCGCGCACGCCCCGGCTCCAAGCACCACCTGATCACCGAAGCGCAGGGCATTCCGTTGGCGGTCATCCTGACCGGCGCCAATCGCAACGACATAACCCAACTCTTGCCCTTGGTCGAAGCCATTCCACCTATTCGTGGCAAGCGGGGGCGCCCACTCTCCAAGCCTCGCATCATCCAGGCCGACCGTGGCTACGATCATGACAAGTACCGCCGGCCCCTTCACGCTCAAGGCATCAAAACCGAGATCGCCCGGCGCAACACGCCGCACGGCAGCGGCTTGGGCAAAACCCGCTGGGTGGTCGAGCGAACCATCGGCTGGCTCCACAATTACCGACGCCTGCGGGTCCGATTCGAGCGATTGGCCGTCATTCACGAAGCCTTTATCAAGATCGCCTGCAGCCTTATTTGCTGGCGAAAACTGAACTGCGTGGAAAGCTCATTTTGTTAGAGCTTCTTAGTACTACAGCCGCACTTATAGCGGAGGTACCGCCCACTGTATTGACCCAGCCAATCCTGCACAGGTCACGCCGCTAAAGCGAATGCCTCAGCCGGCGTCTTCATATCCAACGCCTGATGGGGCCGCTGGTGGTTGTAGAACTGGATCCAGTCGCCGATCACGCGGCTGGCGTGCTGCAGGGTTTCAAAGCGGTGGCGGTGGATGCACTGCGCCTTGAGGTTGCGGATCATCCGCTCGACCAAGCC
>JAFEDJ010000021.1 GCA_018241685.1 Pseudomonadota bacterium | reverse complement strand
GGTCATCGTCAGACTTACCCCATCAAAGCCCTCGCACTCCATCGTGCGGGGGCTTTTGGCGTTTAAACGCAAAAATAGAAAACAAATTCTCACAGAAGGCGCGATTCAACGGCGTTTCAGACAGATGTGCTGATGACTTCAGCCCCAAGCACATGGGTGGCCACCACACAGCGTTCGTCGCCGAGGATCATCAGCGCGAACAGGCGTTCGGCCAGCGTGCGGGTGTCGTCCATACGCCAAGCGAGTTCCGGCGTGGCGGCCCAGTCGAGAACCACAAAATCCGCCTCGCGGCCGGGCTGGAAGCTGCCGATGTGTTCGTCCAGGTAGAGGGCGCGGGCGCCGCCGAGGGTGGCGAGGTACCAGCCGCGCATGCCTGACAGCGGTGTGGCGTGGATCTGGCTGGCCTCGTAAGCCTGACCCAGGGTGCGGATCAGGCTGAAGCCGGTGCCGCCGCCCACGTCGCTGGCGAGGCCGACGCGCAGGCCCGCGGCGGTGCTCGCCGCGTAGTCGAAGGCGCCGCTGCCGAGGAAGAAGTTGGAGGTCGGGCAGAAGGCTGCGGCGGCACCGGTTGCGGCCATCTCACGGCGTTCGGCCGGCGACAGGTGGATGCAGTGGCCGTAGATGCTGCGCGGGCCGAGCAGACCGTAATGGGCGTAGACATCCAGGTAGCTGCTGCGCTCGGGGAAGAGTTCACGCACCCAGGCGATCTCGGCTGGGTTCTCGGCCAGGTGGGTCTGCAGATGCAGGTCTGGGTGGGCCGCGAAGAGTTCACCGACGGCCTGCAGCTGTTCCGGCGTGGAGGTCGGCGCGAAGCGCGGCGTGAGCGTGTAGCGCAGGCGCTCGCGGCCGTGCCAGCGTTCGATCAGGGCCTGGCTGTCGGCGCGCCCGGAAACCGCATCGTCGCGCAACTCGTCCGGGCAGTTGCGGTCCATCAACACCTTGCCGCACAGCATGCGCAGCTTGCGCCCTGCGGCGGCTTCGAAGAAGGCATCCACCGAATGGGCATGCACGGTGGCGAACACCGACGCGGTGGTGGTGCCGTGGGCGAGCAGGCGCTCCACGACGAAACCGGCGGTACGCTCGGCCACACCGTAGTCGGCGAAGCGTGCCTCGGCGGGGAAGGTGTAGTCGTTGAGCCAGTCGAGCAGCTGGCGGCCGAAGGAGCCGATCACCCCCGCCTGCGGGTAGTGGATGTGGGTGTCCACCAGGCCCGGCAGCACCAGGCGGTCCCGGTGGTCGTGGAAAACGGCGGCGCGGCGCACGTCGGGCGGCATGTTGGCGTTGATCGCCGACCATGGTCCGGCAGCATGGATGCGGCCATCCACGATCCACAGGGCGCCGTCGTCGAAGAACTCCCAGGCGCTCGGGTCGTCGCTGGGGCCGGGGTCGGCCAGGTAGTGCAGGATCTGGCCGCGTACGAGCACGTGCGCCTGGGCGGGGGTGGGCTGGTGTTGGGTCACAAGGCCTCCGCGAGTTGTCGGGCTAGGCGGTTATGGTGAGCGAGTATGCCGGGCAGGTCTACCGTCTGCAGCTTGCCGTTCTCGACGACCCAGTGGCCATTGATGAGGCTCAGGTCCACCGTGTCCGGTGCGCAGAATACCAGCGCTGCTACCGGGTCATGCACCGCGCCGCCGGCGAGGCGCAGGGTGTCGCTGCGGAAGGCGATCAGGTCGGCGCTCATGCCCGGTGCCAGCGCGCCGATGTCGTCGCGGCCGAGCACCTTGGCGCCGCCGAGGGTGGCCAGTTCCAGCGCCTGGCGGGCGTTCATGGCCGCCGGGCCGTGGCCGACGCGCGCCAGCAGCATGGCCTGGCGGGCCTCGCCGAGCAGGTCGGCGCCGTCGTTGGAGGCCGAGCCGTCCACCCCCAGCCCTACCGCCACGCCGGCAGCGCGCAGGGCCGGGATCGGTGCGATGCCGGAGGCCAGGCGCATGTTGGAGCACGGGCAGTGGGCCACGCCGGTGCCGGTGCGGGCGAACAGTGCAATACCGGCCGCATCGAGTTTTACGCAGTGGGCGTGCCACACGTCGTGGCCGACCCAGCCCAGGCTCTCGGCGTACTCGGCCGGCGTCATGCCGAAGCGCTCGCGGCTGTAGGCCACGTCGTTGTCGTTCTCGGCCAGGTGGGTGTGCATCGACACCCCGTAGCTGCGCGCCAGCGTGGCGGATTCGCGCATCAGGTCGGTGCTCACCGAGAACGGCGAACACGGCGCCACCGCGATCCGCAGCATTGCGTGGCGGGCCGGGTCGTGCCAGGTCTCGATGAGGCGGCGGCTGTCGGCGAGGATCGCCGCCTCGTCCTCCACCAGCGCGTCCGGCGGCAGCCCACCCTTGGAGCGGCCGACGCTCATGCTGCCGCGACAGGCATGGAAGCGCATGCCGATCAGCGTCGCCGCCTCGATGCTGTCGTCCAGCCGGCTGCCGTTGGGGTAGAGGTAGAGGTGGTCCGACGAGGTGGTGCAGCCGGACAGGATCAGCTCGGCCATCGCGGTGAGGGTGGACACCCGGATCATCTCCGGCGTCAGCCCGGCCCACATCGGGTAGAGCGTCTGCAGCCAGCCGAACAGCTCCGCATCCTGCGCGCCGGGCACCGCGCGGGTGAGGCTCTGGTACATGTGGTGGTGGGTGTTCACCAGGCCGGGCAGCACGATGCGGCCGGACAGGTCGCGCACTTCGTCGGCGTGAGCGGGCAGTTCGGCGCTCGGGCCGACGGCTTCGATGACGCCGTCACGGATGAACACCGCGCCGTCGGGGATCTCGCGTCGGGTCGCGTCCATCGTGACGAGGGTGTCGGCGTGGTGGAGGAGGAGGGTTTTGCTCATCGTCTTTTTTGCGCTGTCGGGGTGTTCTGTTAGGGCTGATTAACAGCTTTCCATTTTTTTGCTTTACGTTGGCCGGGACTCGCCCCGGCGGGCGACCTTCTTTCTTGCGTCGCCAAGAAAGAAGGCAAAGAAGGCGACCCGTGCCTCACCGGTCGTCCGCTGTGCGGACGACTTCCCTGCGCTGCTCGCGGCAGGCGGCCGGCGCGGAACTCGTCGGCTTCGCCTCCTCAAACAGCCGCGCCGGACATCCCCGCCTGCCGCTGCGCTGCTCGGCGGATCGGGACGGGCTGCTTGTGGGCACCGAGCCTTTGCTGGGGCTTGGGGTGGTTGTGGGGGCGTGTTGGAAAACTGTTCCTGGCTTTGAGGGGAGCCAGTTACCCCCGAAGGACAACTTGTTCGGGTTCGAGCTGAACAGGTTCACCCCGGCGGTGAAATCACTGACCTCGGCGCTGAAAAAGTTCAGGTGGGAGCTGAACCGGTTCAGGTCCAAGGTGAATTCGCTCACCTTTGCACTGAACGGGTTGCCGTCCGAGATGAACCGGTTCCCCTTGGTGGTGAAATCACGGATCCCGGCGCTGAAACAGTTCAGTTGGGACCCGAACTGTTTCAAGTCCAACCTGAACTCACTCCCTCTGCCGTTGCACCTTTCCTGAAACGGGGCCGTCTGCCATAAAACCGGAAAGCCATTCAGAAAAGGCACGGGCTTACCGGGGAGGCCGCCACCGGGGCAAAAGCCACACCCCACATCTACGGCATCCATGGCTTCCCCAACGAAGCCGGCAAATTCAGTTGCAACAAGCGCTTGTCCCGCGAGATCAGCACCAGCACCACCACCGTCGCCAGGTAGGGCAGGGCGGCCAGGAACTGCACCGGCAGCGCGATGCCGAGACCCTGGGCGTGGAACTGGAGGATCGTCACGCCGCCGAACAGCCAGGCGCCGAGGAGCAGGCGGGTCGGGTTCCAGGTGGCGAAGACCACCAGTGCGATGGCGATCCAGCCGCGGCCGGCAACCATGTTCTGCACCCACAGCGGCGTGTAGACTGTGGACAGGTAGGCACCGGCGATGCCGGCCATCGCGCCGCCGAACAGCGTGGCGCCGTAGCGGATGGCGATGACCGGGTAGCCGATCGCGTGGGCGGCGTCCGGGGCTTCGCCGACGGCTTTCAGCACCAGGCCGAGGCGGGTTTTTCTGAGCACCCACCAGACGATGGCGAAGGTGATGAGGCCCAGGTAGGTGACCGGATCCTGGTGGAACAGGATGCGGCCGAGCACCGGGATATCCACCAGGCCGGGGATGTCCAGTGGCTGCAGGCCGGGCAGGCTGAAGCTCACGTAGTGCTGGCCGATGAAGGCCGACAGGCCGACGCCGAAGATGGTCAGCGCGAGGCCGCAGGCGGCCTGGTTGGCGGCCATCGACAGGGACAGCACGGCGAACACCAGCGCCGCCAGCATGCCGGCGACGGCGCCGGCGGGTAGCCCGGCCAGCGCACCGCCGCCGGAGTCCGCCGCTGCGGCGAAGCCGGCGATGGCGCCGATCAGCATCATGCCTTCGACGCCCAGGTTGATGACGCCGGTGCGCTCCGCCACCAGTTCGCCGAGGCCGGCGAAGATCAGCGGCGTGGCGGCGCCGAGGGTGCCGGCGAGGACGGGGATCAGGTGTTCGAGCATCGCGGGGTCCTTACGCGTAGGCGGGCTTGGGGCGGGGCTTGAGGCGGTAATCGACGAACACGTCGGCGCCGAGCAGGAAGAACAGCAACATGCCCTGGAACAGGCCGGTGATCGCCGCCGGCAGCTGCAGCGCCACCTGGGCCGCCTCGCCACCCAGGTAGAGCAGGGCCATCAGCAGCCCGGCCAGCACGATGCCTACCGCGTTGAGGCGCCCCAGGTAGGCCACGATGATCGCGGCGAAGCCGTAGCCCGGCGAGATGTTGAGGTTGAGCTGGCCGACCGGCCCGGCCACTTCGCCGACCCCGGCGATGCCGGCGGTGAGGCCGGACAGCACCAGGCTGACCCACACCGTGCGCTGGGCCGAGAAGCCGGCGTAGCGGGCCGCCGCCGGGGCCAGGCCGCCGACGGTGAGCTGGTAGGCCAGGAAGCTGCGCGACGTGAAGATCCAGAAGGCCACCGAGGCGACGGCGGCGATCAGGATAGCCGCATTGACGCGCATGCCCTCGAACCACGGGCTGAACAGGGCCGGGTCGCCGAACATGATGGACTGCGGGAAGTTCATCCCCTCCGGATCGCGCCAGGGGCCATTCACCATGTAGGACAGCGTGAAGCTGGCGATGTAGGTGAGCATCAGCGTGGTGAGGGTTTCTTCCGCGTTGAAGCGGGTCTTCAGCAGGGCCGGGACAGCGCCCCACAGCGCGCCGCCGATGGCACCGGCGACCACCATCAGCGGCAGCACCCACCAGGCATCCACGCCGTCGAGGGCGATCGCCACGCCGCCGCCGGCCAGCGCGCCGACGATCAGCTGGCCTTCCGCGCCGATGTTGTAGATGCGCGCCCGGAAGCCGATCGCCAGGCCCTGGGCGATGAGGATCAGCGGGCCGGCCTTGACCATCAGCTCGCTCCAGCCGTTGCCCGACGACAGGGGTTGGACGAAGAACACCGTGAAGGCTTCGACGGGATTCTTGCCGAGGGCCAGGAACAGCAGGGAGCCGACCGCCAGGGTCAGGGTGATGGCGATCAGTGGCGACAGCAGGCGCATCCGCGCCGACGGCGTGGGGCGGGGTTCAAGCAGCGGCATGGGCGGGTTCCTTATCGGCGGGGGCGAACAGGCCGGACATCTGCATGCCGATCTTCTCGGCGTTGGTCTCGGCCTTCGGCACGGCGGGGCCGAGGCGGCCCTCGGCCAGCACGGCGATGCGGTCGCAGATCTCGAACAGCTCTTCCAGCTCTTCGGAGATCACCAGGATCGCCACGCCCTGGCGGGACAGGTCGATCAGGGTCTGGCGCAGGAAGGCGGCGGCGCCGACGTCCACGCCCCAGGTGGGCTGGGCGACGACCATCGCGATGGGCTGCTGCATGATCTCGCGGCCGACGATGAACTTCTGCAGGTTGCCGCCGGACAGGCTGCGCGCCGCCGCGCCGGGGCCGCCGCAGCGCACGTCGAAGCGTTCGATGCAGCGCTTGGCGAAGTCCCACGCCGCTTTCGGGCGCAGGAAGCCTTTCTTGACGAGGCCCTGGCGCTGGGCGGTGAGGGTCGCGTTGTCGGCCAGCGACATGGACGGCACAGCGCCGCGGCCGAGGCGTTCTTCCGGTACGAAAGCCAGCCCGTGCTTGCGGCGGCGGCCGGCGTCCAGGTGGCCGACCGGCAGGCCGACCAGCTTGACGGAGTCCGGCGTGCTCGTGGTTTCACCGGACAGGGCGGCCAGCAGCTCAGCCTGGCCGTTGCCGGAAATGCCGGCGATGCCGAGGATCTCGCCGCGGTGCACCTCCAGTTCGATGTCCTGCAGGCGGGTGCCGAAGGGATCGTCGGGCACCAGGGACAGCTTGCTCACGGTCAGCGCCGGGGTGGCGATGCCGGTGTAGGCGGGTACCTCGCACACCGGCAGCTCGCGGCCGATCATCATGCGCGCCAGGCTGGCGGGGGTCTCCCGCGACGGGGTGGCGGTGCCGGTAACCTTGCCGCCGCGCATCACCGTCGCGCTGTGGCACAGGCTCTGGATCTCGTGCAGCTTGTGGCTGATGTAAAGGATGCTGACGCCCTCGGCGGCCAGCCGGCGCAGGGTCTCGAAGAGCTTCTGCACGGCCTGCGGGGTGAGCACGGAGGTGGGCTCGTCGAGGATCAGCAGCTGGGGCTGCTGCAGCAGGCAGCGCACGATCTCGACGCGCTGGCGTTCGCCCACCGACAGGCTGTGCACCAGGCGGTCCGGGTCCAGCGGCAGGCCGTAGCGGGTCGAGACCTCCTTCACGCGGATGGCCAGCGCCTTGAGGTCGAAGGGCTCGTCGAGGGCCAGTGCGATGTTCTCGACGACGCTCAGCGTCTCGAACAGGGAGAAGTGCTGGAACACCATGCCGATGCCCAGCCGGCGCGCCTCGGCGGGGTTGGCGACGACCACCTCGCGGCCGTTCCACTGGATCTGGCCGGCGTCGGCCTGCACGGCGCCGTAGATGATCTTCATCAGCGTGCTCTTGCCGGCGCCGTTCTCGCCGAGCACGGCGTGGATCTCGCCGGGGCCGACCTTGAGGTTGATGCCGTCGTTGGCGACCACGCTCGGGTAGCGCTTGGTGATGCCCGAGAGTTCCAGGCGCGGGGTGCCTGCCGGCGGGCCGCTGAAGGGGGGCGGGGGTGTGCTCACGGGCGGGCTCCTGACAGCAGGAAGGGCGTGATGCGCAAGGGGCGGGATGCCTCGGCAACGGCCTGGCGGGCTTCGCGCACCTGCAGCAACTGGGCCGCCACGGAGGCGGCGATGACGGCGGGCTCCTTGCCGCGGATACCGGGCACGCCGATCGGGCAGGTCATGTCGAGCAGGCGGGACGGGTCGATGCCGCGGGCGAGCAGGCGGTGTTCGAAGCGGGCGCGCTTGGAGGCCGAGCCGATCAGGCCGAAGAAGGCGAAGTCGTTGCGGGCCAGGATCGCCTCGCACAGCTCGAAGTCGAGGCCGTGGTCGTGGGTCAGCACCAGGAAGTAGGCGCCCGGCGGGGCGGCGCGGACTTCGGCGGTCGGTGTGTCGGTGCCGATGGCGTCGGTACCGGCCGGCAGCTCGGCGGGGAAGATGGAGTCCCGGTTGTCCACCCAGCTGATGCGGGCGCCCAGGGGCGCCAGGGTGCGGGCGATGGCCTCGCCGACGTGGCCGGCGCCGAACAGCACCACCGGAAACTGGGTCTTGCGGATCTGCTGTTCGAACTGCCAGTGGCCGCCGTCGGACCAGAACTGAGCCGGGTCGCGCTTGCCGTGTTCATCCGTGCTCATGGACCACAGGGAGCCTTCGTCGCCGGACAGCAGGCGGCGCTGCAGGGTCTGGCCGGCGGTGACGGCTGCAGCACGGGTCTGCCAGCTGGCGGCGTCGCGCGCCTCGATGCGCTCCAGCGCCAGCCACACCACCCCGCCGCAGCACTGGCCGAGGGAGGCGCCGAGGGCGCAGCGCATCACGTGGGGCTGGCCGCCCTTGGCCAGCAGGTCGCGGGCGGCGGCGGTGGCCAGCCATTCCAGGTGGCCGCCGCCGATGGTGTCGGCGGTGGAATTGCGTCCGACCAGCATGGTGGCGCCGGCTTCCCGCGGTGTCGAGCCGTCGGCCCGCACCACGGTGACGAGGACCGTCGGCTGGCCGGCCGCCAGCCAGTCGGCGAGGGTGGGGAGCCAGTCGTTCATGGGGACATCTCCGGTAGCGTGGCGGGGAAGGGAGGCATCACAGGCGCCCTCCGTGCAGCGCGCGCAGGATCGCCTCCGGCGTGGCCGGCGCGTCCAGTTGCGGGCGGGCGCCGGGGCCGAGGGCCGCGGCCACCGCGTCGCGCAGCGCGAAGAAGACCGAGAAGGCCAGCATCAGCGGCGGCTCGCCGACCGCCTTGGAGCGGTGGATGCTGTCCTCCACGTTGGCGTTGTCGAACAGGCGCACGTTGAAGACCGGCGGCAGGTCGGACACCGCCGGGATCTTGTAGGTGGAGGGGGCGTGGGTGGCGAGGCGGCCAGCTTGCGGACCGTCGGGTTGGTAGACCAGCTCCTCGGTGGTCAGCCAGCCCATGCCCTGGATGAAGCCGCCTTCGATCTGGCCGATGTCGATGGCCGGATTGATGGAGCGCCCCACGTCGTGAAGGATGTCTACGCGCAGCACACGGTTCTCGCCGGTGAGGGTGTCGATGGCCACCTCGGCCAGCGCGGCGCCGTAGGAGAAGTAGTAGAACGGCCGGCCCTGCATGGTCACCGGGTCGTAGTGGATCTTCGGGGTCTTGTAGAAGCCGGCGTCCCACAGCTGCACGCGGGCCCGGTAGGCATCGGCGACGACGTCGGCGAAAGTGGCGTCGAAGCCGGGTGCGCTGACCATGCCGGCGGCGAAGATCACCACCTCGTCGCTGACCCCCAGCCGCTCAGCGACAAAACCGGCGATGCGCCGGCGGATCGCCTGGCAGGCGGCTTGGGCGGCCTTGCCATTGAGGTCGGTACCGGACGAGGCGGCGGTGGCCGAGGTGTTGGGTACGCGGCTGGTGTCGGTCGAGGACAGGCGCACATCTTCGATGGGCAGGCCCAATTCCTCGGCGACGATCTGGCGGATCTTGGTGTACAGGCCCTGGCCCATCTCGGTGCCGCCGTGGCTGACCAGCACGGTGCCGTCGTTATACACATGCACCAGCGCGCCGGCCTGGTTGTAGAAGGTGGCGGTGAAGGAGATGCCGAACTTCACCGGCGTCAGCGCCAGGCCCTTCTTGAGCAGCGGGCTGCTGGCGTTGAAGGCGTCGATGGCGGCACGGCGCTCGGCGTAATGGGCATCGGCGGCCAGCTGGGCGACCAGCGGGTGGATGATGTTGTCCTCCACCTTCATGCCGTAGTGGGTGACGTTGCGCTCGCTGCCGGCGCTGTCGCTGTAGAAGTTGGCCTGGCGCACGGCCAGCGGGTCGAGCCCCAGGTGGCGGGCGATGTCGTCGATGACCGTCTCGATGGCGAACATGCCCTGCGGGCCGCCGAAGCCGCGGAAGGCGGTGTTGGATACCGTATGGGTGCGCCCGCGCAGGCTCAGGATGGACACCGCGTCCAGGTAGTAGGCGTTGTCGGCGTGGAAGATCGCGCGGTCGTTCACCGGGCCCGACAGGTCGGCCGAGAATCCGCAGCGGGAGGCCAGCAGCAGCTTGAGCCCGGCGATGCGGCCGGCGTCTTCGAAGCCCACGTCGTACTCGATGTGGAAGTCGTGGCGCTTGCCGGTGATGCACATGTCGTCGTCCCGGTCGAGGCGCAGCTTGACCGGCCGTCCGCAGCGCTGGGCCAGCACCGCGGCGACACAGGCGATCTGGGCCGACTGGCTTTCCTTGCCGCCGAAGCCACCACCCATGCGCCGGCACTCGGCGGTGACCTGATGCACCCGCCAGCCCAGCGCGCGGGCCACCATGTGCTGCATCTCGGTGGGGTGCTGGGTGGAGGTGAGGACGCGCATCGTCTCGTCCTCCAGCGGAATCGCGCAGGCGATCTGGCCTTCCAGGTAGAAGTGTTCCTGGCCGCCGAGTTCGACTTCGCCGCGCAGACGATGGGGGGCGGTCTCCAGGGCCGCGACGGCGTCGCCACGGCTCACCTCGACTGGCGGCAGCACCCAGGATTCGGCCTCGGCGGCGGCTTCGGCGCTCAGCAGGGCCGGCAGTGGCGTCACCTCGACGCGCGCCAGCCGGGCCGCCTTGCGGGCCAGTTCGTGGCTGTCGGCGGCGACGGCGAACAGCGGCTGGCCGTGGAACAGGATCTCGCCGTCGCACAGGATCGGATCGTCGTGCTTGACCGGACCGCAATCGTTCTCGCCAGGGATGTCGTCGGCGGTGATCACCGCCCGCACGCCGGGGGCGGTACGCACGGCGGACAGGTCGAGGCGCTTGATGCGCCCGTGGGCGATGTTCGACAGGCCCAGGGCGGCGTGCAGCGTGCCGGCCGGCACCGGGATGTCGTCCACGTAGGTGGCGCGGCCGGTGACGTGCAGATGGGCGCTCTCATGGGGCAGGCCAGCGCCGACGGCCGGGGGCGGGTTGCGGTTGGGGGCGTTCACGGCAGCACCTCCAGCTCGGACAGGCGCGTAGGTGCGCCGCCGGCGCCATCCTCCAGCCACAGGCGCTGCAGCAGGCCGGCGGCTGTCTGGCGGCGGTAGGCGGCAGAGGCGCGCATGTCGTCGAGGGGCGTGTATTCGTGGGCGAGCACGTCGGCGGCGGCGGCCACGGTGGTCTGGCTCCACAACTTGCCGACCAGGAACTTCTCGGTCGCACGGGCCCGTAGCGGCGTGGCGGCCATGCCGCCGAAGGCGATGCGCGCCTCGTCGACGACGCCGTCCATGACGCTCAGCGCAAAGGCGCCGCACACCGCCGAGATGTCCTGGTCGATGCGCTTGGCGATCTTCCAGGTGCGGAAGCGGCGCTCCGCCGGCTGGGGCGGGATCTGCAGCCCCAGCACGAATTCGCCGGCTTCCAGCGCGGTCTTCTGGTAGGCGAGGTAGAAGTCCTCGAGGGCCAGCCGGCGCACCCGCTCGCCCCGCTGCAGGACGATCTGCGCGCCCATCGCGATCAGGCCGGGCATCGAGTCGCCGATCGGCGAGCCGTTGGCCACGTTGCCGCCGAGGGTGCCGGCGTTGCGCACCGGCGTCGAGGCGAAGCGGCGGGCCAGTTCGGTCCATGCCGGTTCGAAGCCGGTGAGGGCGTCGAAGGCGTCGGTGAGGCTGGCGCCGGCGCCGATGTACAAGCCGTCCGTGTCTATGCGGATCGTCTTCAACTCGGTGACCGCCCCCACGTAGATGAGATCACCGAGCTCGCGCAATTGCTTGGTGACCCACAGGCCCACATCGGTCCCGCCGGCCAGCAAGCGTGCGTCGGGGGCGGCGAGGCGGGCGTCGGCCAGCTCGGCCAGATTGCGCGGAGCCAGGAAGCGCTGGCCGGTGGCGCGGTAGTCGAGGGGCGGAAGTGCCGCCAGCGGTGCAAGCGCGGCGAGAATCTCAGGCCGGTCGAGGCCGACGCGGGCCTGTTCGTAGGCAGCCGGTACGGCGTCCACGATGGGCCGGTAGCCGGTGCAGCGGCACAGGTTGCCGGACAGCGCGTCACAGACGGCGGCCTTGTCCGGGCATTCCGGGTTGTTCTCGTAGAGGGCGAACAGGGACATGGCGAAGCCCGGCGTGCAGAACCCGCACTGGGACGCATGGGCGTCCACCAGCGCCTGCTGAACCGGGTGGAGCAGGCCGGTGATGCCGAGACCGTTGATGCCGGCCAGATCCTCGACGGTGAACAAGGCCTTGCCGTCGAGGGTTGGCAGGAACTGGATGCACGCATTGACGGCGCGCAGCTGCAGCTCGCCGCCGATGCTCTCGCCGAGCACCACCGTACAGGCGCCGCAGTCGCCTTCCGCGCAGCCTTCCTTGGTACCGGTGGCGTGGGCGTCCTCGCGCAGGAACTGCAGCACCGTACGCGTCGGTGGCGCATCGGCGATCTGCCGGATTTCGCCGCGGAAGTAGAACTGGATGGAACGTTCGCTCATGGTGCTGACTCGTGCATGCCGGCGTACCGGGATGATTTCAAGTTAACACATGGCGCGCTGCCCTGCTGCCGGTGCCGGCGTATACGGAATATGGGCAAAGCTGAATGAGCGCGCAGGTGCTCCGAACCCCCCGGTGCCCCGGCCAGTCAAAAACAGTTGTGTGGCTGGAGGATGGATCATGCTCAATCCTGCATTGGACAAGCAGTTTGCCGGTTCGATTCCGCACCTGTACCAGACGCATCTGGTGCCGGTGATCTTCGCGCCTTACGCGGAGGACCTGGCCGGCCGTCTGCGCGGGCGCGACCTGGGCCGGGTGCTGGAGGTGGCCGCGGGAACCGGGGTGGTGACCCGGGCGCTGGCCGCGGCGCTGCCGGCCGACGTCGCCATCGTCGCCACCGACCTGAACCAGGCCATGCTCGACGAGGCGGGCCGCATCGGCACACCGCGGCCGGTGGCCTGGCAGCAGGCGGACGCGGCCCAACTACCCTTCGGCGATGGCGCCTTCGATGCGGTCGTCTGCCAGTTCGGAGTGATGTTCTTTCCCGACAAGGCGCAGGCGCTAGGTGAGATACGGCGGGTACTCAAGGCCGGCGGCGTGTTGATCTTCAGCGTCTGGGATCGGCTCGCCGACAACGAATTCACCGATTGCGTGACAGACGCGCTGGCCACGCTGTTTCCGGATGATCCGCCGCGTTTCATGGCGCGGACTCCCCACGGTTATCACGACCGCCAGCGCATCGAGGACGATATTCGTCAAGCTGGCTTCACCGCGCCGATTCGCTTCGAGACCCGGGTCGAGCGCGGCCGCGCCGAGTCGGCGGAAGCGCTCGCGCTGGCCTTCTGTCAGGGTACGCCGTTACGCAACGAGATCGAGGCGCGCGATCCGGGCAGGCTGGAGGCCGCCATGCGGGTCAGCGCCGAGGCCCTGCGGGCCCGTTTCGGCGCTGGGCCGCTGGAAGGCAAGATCCAGGCGCATGTGGTGACTATCGAGCACTGAGGCCCGTGGGTTCAGCCGCGCCCGCGCAGGATGCGCTCCATGCCGGCCATCACGGTCAGGTTGGCTTCCTCCATGCGGCCGAGGGCGTCGAGGGCGCCGCTGAAGTCGCCGCTGCGGTAGCGCTCGACGGCGCGGCGGGCGTGATCGTGCACCGCCTTGTGGGGCGCTTCCATGTCCCGGTAGCCGGGCAGGCGCGAGAATTCGGTGCGTCCTTCGCCCTCGTAGTACCAGCGGCCGAGGCGGCACTGGGTCTCGTCGGGGAGGTCGCGTGGCTGCAGATCGGAGAGGCCCAGCAGCACCTTGTACACCTCCAGCTTGAGGGTCAGCTCCTCGATGTTGGCCAGTTCGGCGTTGGCCAGCTGCGACGAGGTGGCGATGCTGTCCTGCATGTGGCGGGACAGCTCGAACAGGCGCTGCATGCTGTGCATCGCCGTTTCGCTGTCGGCGCCGTGGCTGGCCGCGTCGCCGGCACCGATCTCCATGATCTTGCGCGCCTCGCTGGTTTCCGCCTGGATGCCGGTGACCAGGCCGCCGATCTCGGTGGTGGCCTTGGCGGTGCGTTCGGCCAGCTTGCGCACTTCGTCGGCCACCACCGCGAAGCCGCGCCCGGCTTCACCGGCCCGCGCCGCCTCGATGGCCGCGTTGAGTGCCAGCAGGTTGGTCTGCTCGGCGATCTCGCGGATCAACCGGACGATGCCGCCGATTTCCGTGGCCCGCTGGGACAAGCCCTCGACGCTGTGGCCGGCGGCCTGGATGCGTTCGAACATCGTGCGCAGGTTGCCGGTGATCTTCTCGAAGGCAGTCCGGTTGGTGTCGGACTCGCTGGCGGCTGTCTGCGCCGCGGCCCGGTCTTCACCGAGCTGTTCCGACAGGCCGGCGAAGGACTGGCGGATGCCGGCCAGGGACTCGCCGAAACGCGGGATGTTGCCGACCACGCCGTCGAGCAGGGTCTGGCGGGCGGCGAGTTGCTGTCTGTTCGTCTCGGCGTCCGCCAGGCGTCGCTGCAGGTCGGCCAGTTCGTCGCGCAGGGCCTGGTTCTGGGCCTTGAGGGCGGCGTTATCGGCGAGGGCGACGGCCAGTTCGCGCCGGGTTTTCGAACCGAGCATGGAGTGTGTTTCCTGAAGGGTAATGTTGAGTAATTTGATCGGGTATTGCGTCGCAGGCCTTGATCCGCATCAAGGCAGTGCGGAGATTGCGGATGCTGCGCGCGGCCTCAGGCGTCGCCGGTGGTCGGGGCGGAGGGCGGAAACAGGCGGATCGTCTGCCATTCGCCGCGGGGCCCGCGCTTGATGAGGTCGGCCAGCGTGTAGCCGTCCATCACCTTGAGCAGCGCGGCGAGGGCTTCCTGCAGGATGCCCTGCAGTTCGCAGTCCCCGCCGAGGCGGCAGGAAGACGCGTCGCCCATGCACTCGACCAGCGCAAAGTCGGTCTCGGTCTGGCGGATCACGTCGCCGAGGACGATCTTGCCCGGATCGCGGGCCAGCCGCATGCCGCCGCCCTTGCCGCGCTGGGTGTCGATGAAGCCGCTGCGCGACAGGTGGTGGGCCACTTTCATCAGGTGGTTCTCGGAGATGCCGTGGGCCTGGGCGATCTCCCCGATGGTCACCAGGCGCTCGCGTTCCGCGCCCACGTACATCAGCGTGCGCAGGCAGTAGTCGGTGAAGGTGCTGAGTCGCATCGGTGTTTTCCGAAGGGTGATTCAAAAGATGTACGCAGGATGTTGATTATCGCCCAAGCGGTTGTTAGCATAAAGAGGCACTGAACATACATCTTTATAAGGCGCCGGTTATATTCATGTCCGATCAGCCCCAACCCCAACGCGTCATCCCGATTCAGCCGCTGTTCAAGGCGGAGCCGAAGGTCTATCCCCGTTCCATCCAGGGTTTCTTCCAGCGTTGGCGCTGGGGTTTCGTGGCCCTGACCCAGCTGATCTTCTACGGCCTGTGCTGGCTGCCGTGGCACGGCCGGCAGGCCGTGCTGTTCGACCTGGACGCGCGCCGCTTCTACCTGTTCGACCTGGTCCTGTGGCCGCAGGACACCATCTACCTGGCGCTGCTGCTGGTGCTGTCGGCGCTGGCCCTGTTCCTGTTCACCGCGGTGGCCGGGCGATTGTGGTGTGGCTACACCTGCCCGCAGACGGTCTATACGGAGATCTTCCTGTGGATCGAGAAGCAGATCGAAGGTGATCGCCAGCAGCGCATGAAGCTCGACGCCGCGCCGATGAGCGCCGCCAAGTTCGGCCGCAAGACGGCCAAGCACACGATCTGGCTGGCGCTGTCCCTATGGACCGGCTTCACCTTCGTCGGCTACTTCACGCCCATCCAGGACCTCGGCCACGAGGCGCTCAGCGTGTCGATGACCGGCGCGGAGATCTTCTGGATACTGTTCTACGGCGCCGCCACCTACGGCAATGCCGGCTTCCTGCGTGAGCAGATGTGCAAGTACATCTGCCCCTACGCCCGCTTCCAGTTCGTGATGTTCGACTCCGATACGCTGATCATCACCTACGACGAGCAGCGCGGCGACCCGCGCGGCAGCCGCTCGAAGAAGGCCGATCCACGCCAGCAGGGCCTCGGCGACTGCGTCGATTGCGGCATCTGCGTCCAGGTCTGCCCGACCGGCATCGACATCCGCAACGGCTTGCAGGTGGAGTGCATCGGCTGTGCGGCGTGCATCGACGCCTGCGACCAGGTGATGGACAAGATGAGCTATCCGCGCGGGCTGATCCGCTATTCGACGGAGAACGCGCTGAAAGAAGGCCTGGTGCGCAAGGACATCGTGAAGCGCGCGTTCCGGCCACGTACGCTGATCTACTCGGCGGTGTTCCTGACCCTCACCGTAGCCACCGGCTGGTCGCTGCTGACCCGCCCGCCGCTGAAGGTGGACGTGGTACGCGACCGCGGCGTGATGGCCCGCGAGGCGGACGACGGCAGTATCGAGAACGTCTTCCAGCTCCAGCTGATCAGCACCAGCGAGACCGAGCGCAGCTACACCGTCGGGGTGGCCGGCATCGACGGCATCCGCCTGGCTGCGCCGGTGCAGGTCAAGGTGCCGGGTGCCGCCAGCACGGCGGTGACGGTCACTGTGCGGGTCGCGCCGGACGCGGTGGAGAACCAGCACGGCTCGAAGCCGATGCACTTCGTCCTCACCGACAGCGCGGCGCCCGACGTGCGCATCGACGAGCCGGCCAAGTTCTGGCTGCCTTGAGTGCCGGGCGGGAGGAAACGTGGGGCGGTCCGCCGTTTCCTTGAAATACCCTGCGGCCGGCTTCAGCGTTTCCAGAAGCCGGCGTGGGGGGCGGCCGCCTCGGCCTCCAGCCACGGCCCATGCACCTCGATGCGGCGCTGGCCGCGGGCGAACACCTCGCGGCACGGCAGCGAAAAGGTCGGGTTCTCCGGGTGGTCGCCGGTGAGTCCGAGCAGCGCGTGCTCCGACAGCGCATACACCACGCGGCCGATGCCGCACCAGTAGATCGCGCCGGCGCACATCGCGCAGGGCTCGGCGCTGGAATACAGCGTGGCCTTGGCCAGATCTTCCGGCGGCAGGCGGCGCGCCGCCAGCGCCGCGGCGACCAGCTCGGCGTGGCGGGTCGGATCGCCGTCGGGGGGCAGGGAATCGTTGCCGGCCTCGGCGACGATAGTCCCGGCAGCATCGACGACCAATGCGGCGAAGGGGTGCTTGCCGCTGTCGCGCACCCGGCGGGACAGCTCGATGGCGTAACGCAGGAAATGTTCGTCCTGGGACGTGGGAAAGGACATGCTCGTGCTCCGTTGGAAGGTGGCCGGATTATGGCCGCCGCCGCGGGCCGCTTTCTGCGTCGAACCATATACCGGTCATAACGGAACCGGGATGGGTTGCAGGATGTCCGGTTGTTACAGTGAGCCCCACGACGCACAACCCTGCCCACGGAGATTGCCCCCATGTCCCTGTCCCGCTTCAAGACCGCCGCCACCTGTGTCTTCGTGACACTGGGGCTGGCCAGCCAGGCCTTCGCCGCCGACCCCGCCAAGATCGGCTTCGTGTACATCGGCCCGACCGGCGACCACGGCTGGACCTTTTCCCATGACCAGGGCCGCAAGGCCGTGGACGCCAAGTTCGGCGACAAGGTGAAGACCACCTTCGTCGAGAACGTGCCGGAAACCGCCGACGCCGAGCGGGTCTTCCGCGACCTGGCCCAGCAGGGCTACAAGATCATCTTCGGCACCTCCTTCGGCTACATGAACCAGGAGGTGAAGGTTGCCAAGGCCTTCCCGAACACCAAGTTCATGCACGCCACCGGCTACAAGACGGCCCCCAACCTGGGCGTCTACGACGTGCGCACCTATGAGGGCGCCTACATGCTCGGCGTGGTGGCCGGCAAGATGAGCAAGACCGGCAAGCTCGGCGTGGTGGCATCCATCCCCATCCCCGAGGTGATCCGCAACATCAACGCCTTCACCCTCGGCGCCCGCAGCGTCAATCCGAAGGCCACCACCCGCGCGATCTGGGTGAACAGCTGGTTCGACCCGGGCAAGGAACGCGAGGCCGCGCTGACCCTGATCGCCCAGGGCTCCGACGTGCTGATGCAGAACACCGACTCGCCGGCCGTCGTGCAAGCCGCCCAGGAGAAGGGCGTGCTGGCCTTCGGTTGGGATTCCGACATGACCAAGTTCGGCGGCAAGGCCCACCTGGCGGCCTCGGTGCTGCACTGGGATGTGATCTACACCAAGGCCGTCAGTGACGTGCTCGACGGCACCTGGAAGTCCGGCGATATCTGGTGGGGTGTGAAGGAGGGCGCGGTGAACATCGAGTCCTTCGGCCCGGCCGTGCCGGCCGATGTGAAGAAGCTCGCCGAGGAGCGCCGCGACGCGATCAAGGCCGGCAAGTTGCATCCCTTCACCGGCCCGCTGAAGGGCCAGGACGGCAAGGAAGTGCTGGCCGCCGCCAAGACCATGGGCGACCCGGACCTGCGCAAGATGAATTTCTACGTGGAAGGCGTGGAAGGCTCGATCCCGAAGTAAGGCCTTCGCGTCGGCGTGCGGCAAGGGGCTCGCTCTGTCCCTTGCAGCACGCCGCATCGTTCAGTTCCGTCGCCGCCGGGCCAGCAGGCCGGCGCCGCCCAATGCGGCCAGGGCCAGGCTGCCGGGCTCAGGTACGTTCAGTGACGACAGGGTCATCGGTGCGAAGGCCATGTCCAGATTGCCGTTGCTGTCGGAGGCGGTACCGAAGATGTCCACCGCAGCGATGCCGAACATGCCCGGTGCCGCTGGGGCGGACAAGCCGTTCGAGATGGGCACGGCCGAGATCGAATCCAATGGATTGCCGAAGCTGTCGAAGTTGAACACCAGCAGCATGCCGTCGGCAAAGCCGTTCAGCTCGGTGCCGATCGTCGTCGAACCAAGCCGATAGACCAGTCCCCAGCCGATGGCCAGAGTCTGCAGGAAATCGTTGTAATCGATGTTGAAGGCACTGACCGCGGCATTGCCGGAGAAGGACAGCTGAAAGTCGTCGATTTCCCCGTTGGCGCCATTGATATAGCCGTCGCCGTTCAAATCCGTTCCGTTGAAGTAGCCACTCACTTCGCCCCCGCTGGAGTAACCTGCCTGATGGAAGTTGTAGGTGGCGGCATGGCTGAACGTGGCGAGAACCAGCAGACCGAGGCCTGCGATGGCACGGCGAAGCGTGAATCTATGCATGGTGAGTCCCCGAATGGTTAGGTAATTGCAGTCCCGCGTGCACGACTTGTCTATGCAATTGGGGTTGTGCAGTGTATGCCTTATGAATTGACGGGGGCGCTTCCGATTACCCGTCCCGGTCACTCGGCCGCCGCATCTCGATTGAACCGTTCCTGTTGTGGAGAAATGATCATGACCGCCAGCGACGCCCTCTCCCTGGCCCTTGGCATGCCCAAGGCCGAGCTGCACGTCCACATCGAGGGCACCCTCGAACCCGAGCTGGCCTTTGCGCTGGCCCGCCGCAACGGCATCGCGCTGCCCTACGCCGATGAGGCCGCACTGAAGGCGGCATACGCCTTCGACAGCCTGCAGAGCTTTCTCGACCTGTACTACGCCTGCGCCGACGTGCTGCGCACCCGCGAGGATTTCCGCGACCTGATGCTGGCCTACCTGGAACGGGCCGCGGCGGATGGCGTGATCCACGCCGAGATCTTCTTCGACCCGCAGACCCACACCGCCCGCGGCATTCCCTTCGCCACCGTGCTCGACGGCCTCGACGACGGGCTGGCCGAAGGGGCGCGGCGCTGGGGCATCTCGGGGCGGCTGATCCTGTGTTTCCTGCGCCACCTCAGCGAGGACGAATGCCTGGCCACGCTGGCCGAGGCCGAGCCCTACCTGGCGCGCATCCACGGTTTCGGCCTGGATTCCTCCGAGCGCGGCCATCCGCCGTCCAAGTTCGTGCGCCTGTTCGCCCGCTGCCGCGAACTGGGCAAGCCGGTGGTCGCCCACGCCGGCGAGGAAGGCCCGCCGGAATACATCACCGAAGCCCTCGACCTGCTCGGCGCCCGGCGCATCGACCACGGCGTGCGGGCGGTGGACGACCCCGCGGTGCTGGCCCGCCTGGCCAGGGAAGGCATTCCGCTGACCGTCTGCCCGCTGTCCAACACGCGCCTGTGCGTGTTCAAGGACATGCGCGAGCACAGCCTGCCGCGCCTGCTCGCCGCCGGCGCCAAGGCGATGCTCAACAGCGACGACCCGGCTTATTTCGGCGGCTACCTCAACGCCAACATCCGCGCGGTGCACGACGCCTTCCATTTCGACGCCGCCACCTGGTACCGGCTGGCGCGCAACAGCTTCGAGGCGGGGTTCGCCAGCGACGCGGAAAAGGCCGGCTGGATCGCACGGCTGGACGCGTATTTCGCTGCCGCCGGCCATCCGGTCGGCTGACGATTCCACGCGACACCGCGATCATGGGGACCCTGTGTGGAGAGGTGTTGTGGGGGCGGATGAACTCGCCGCCACGCAGGCCGGCTCCCCAGCCTGGCGAACTCGACGGCGCCGGCATGATCGAAAGCAGGCATTCCCGTCACCCACGGGTTCGTCGGCGGCCCTGACACGCGCAGCGGACGCGTGCCGCAGCCGCTCCCCCGCCGCAGGCGGGCACATGGAGGAGTGAGCGATGGCAAGCGAGATCGACACGGGGGCCGCGCAGCGCGGTCCTGGCAGCGTCCTGCTGCTGGTGGCCACGCGCAAGGGCGCCTGGCTGTACCACAGCGACGCGACCCGCCAGCACTGGCGGGTGGAGGGCCCCCACTTCCTGGGCCACATCATCAACCACCTGGTGCTCGACCCGCGCGACGGGCGCACCCTGCTGGCGGCCGCCAAGACCGGCCACCTCGGGCCGACGGTGTTCCGTTCCACCGACCTCGGGCGCAGCTGGCAGGAAGCCGCCCGGCCGCCGGCCTTCGCCCCGGCCCCCGAAGGCCAGGTAGGGCGTTCGGTGGATCACACCTTCTGGCTGACCCCCGGCCACGCCGACCAGCCCGGCGTGTGGTACGCCGGCACCTCGCCGCAGGGCCTGTTCCGTTCGGAGGATGGCGGTGTCAGCTGGGCGCCGTTCTCGCCGATCAACGACGACCCGCAGTACCGCAAGTGGATGGGCACCGTACAGGACGGCACGCCGGACGGCCCCAAGCTGCACTCCATCATCGTCGACCCGCGCGATGCGGATCACCTGTACTTCGCCATGTCCGGCGGCGGCGTGCATGAGTCGGGGGACGGCGGCCGCAGCTTCCAGGCGCTGCTCGGCGGCATCGACGTCGTCGAAGGCTTCGACGGCAGCGACCCGACCTTCCACGATCCCCACTGCGTGCGCCTGTGCCCGACCAATCCGGACCGGCTCTACCAGCAGAACCACTGCGGCATCTACCGCCTCGACCGCCCGTCCGACACCTGGCAGCGCATCGGCCGCGCGATGCCGGCGGAGGTCGGCGACATCGGCTTCCCGATGGTCGTCCATCCCCGCGACGCGAATGCGGTGTGGGTCTTTCCGATGGACGGCACCAGCGTGTGGCCGCGTACCAGCCCCGACGGCAAGCCGGCGGTGTATGGCACCCGCGACGGCGGCGAAAGCTGGCAGCGCCTCGACGCCGGCCTGCCGGCCGAGCAGGCGTGGTGGACCGTCAAGCGCCAGGCCATGACGGCCGACAGCGCCGACCCGGTCGGCCTGTATTTCGGCACCACCAGCGGCGAGCTGTGGATGAGCGGCGACGAGGGCCGCCAATGGACGCGCATCGCCGCGCACCTGCCGGAGATCTACGCGGTGGAGGTGGCCATGGGGGTGGAGGGCGCGTCGTGAAGGTGCTGATCCCCAGCGCGCTGCGCTCCTACACCGAGCAGGCTTACGCCGAGGCGGGCGGGGACACGCTGGCGGCGGTGCTGGCCGAACTGGACCGCAGCTATCCGGGTATCCGCTTCCGCATGATCGACGAGCAGAACCGCATCCGCCCGCACATCCGCTTCTTCGTCGATGGGGAGCAGGTCTTCGACCTGGCCCGGCGGCTCGACGGTGTGCAGGAGCTGGTCATCGTGCAGGCCCTCAGCGGCGGCTGAGGCAGGGCAACTGAGGCGGCGCAAAAAAGGAGGGACGACGGGCGAGAGGGAGGATTCGCCCGCCGTCCCGGCGGCACGGCCGAGGGGTCGGTGGCCGCCGTAACAACAACGCGGAGAACAACGAGGAGAAAACTCTCGATCAGCGGCACGGACCGGCCAAAGCCCGCGCCGCCGAAGGGGGGAGTGCCGGGATCAGTTCTGCATGTACACCACGTGGGTCTCGGTGTACTCGTAGAGGCCGTGCTTGCCGTCGGCACCGCCGATGCCGGACTTGCGGCGGCCGGCGTGGAAGCCCTGCATGGCTTCAAAGTGCTCACGGTTCACATAGGTCTCGCCGAAGCGCAGCTCGCGGCAGGCCTGCATCGCCGCGTTGAGATCCCTGGTGAAGATCGACGAGGTGAGGCCGTACTCCGAATCGTTGGCCAGCGCGATCGCCTCGTCGAGGCCGCTCACAGCCTGGATCGGCAGCACCGGCCCGAAGATCTCCTTGCGCATGATCTCCATGTCGGCGCTGCAACCGGTGACCACCGTCGGCTCGTAGTGGAAGCCCGTCGGGCGGTCCGCCACGCGGCCGCCGAGGATCACCTCGGCGCCCTGCTCGCGGGCCCGGCTGACCATCGCCGCCACCTTGTCGAGGCCGATCTGGTTCACCAGCGGGCCCATATGCACATCCGGCTCGGCCAGCGGGTCGCCGTAGCGGGTGGCGGCCATCAGCGTGCGCACCTTGGCGGTGAATTCATCGGCCACCGACTTTTCCACGTAAACCCGTTCGGCGCAGTTGCACACCTGCCCGGTGTTGATCACGCGGGAATCCACCACCGCCTTGGCGGCCAGGTCCAGGTCGGCGCTGGCCAGCACGATGGCCGGCGCCTTGCCGCCCAGCTCCAGGTTCACGCGGGTCAGGTTGCGGCCGGCAGTCTGCATGATCGTCGAGCCAGTGGCGACGCTGCCGGTGAAGCTGATCAGGCCCACGTCCGGGTGGGTGCACAGGCTGGCGCCCACGTCGGCGCCGCGCCCGCCGACCAGGTTGAAGACCCCGGCTGGCAGGCCGGCCTCGGCCACCAGGCGGGCGAACTCGAAGGCGTTGATCGGCGTCTCCTCGCTCGGCTTGACGACGATGGTGTTGCCGGTGACCAGCGCCGGCGCCATCTTGCGGGCGATCAGGAAGAACGGGAAGTTCCACGGCAGGATGCCGACGGTCACGCCGATCGGCTTGCGATGCACGAAGATCGTCTCGCCCGGCCGGTCGCTCTGCAGAATCTCGCCCTCGATGCGGCGCGCCCACTCGGCCATGTAGTCCATGTAGTCGGCGGTGAAATCCACCTCGACGCGGGCCAGGCCGAGGACCTTGCCCTGCTCGCGGGTGATGATCTCGGCGAGGCGCTCCTTGTTCTCCCGCACCTTGGCGGCGATGGCCTTCAGGTGGGCGGCGCGCTGGATCGCCGGCAGGCGTTCCCAGCCTGGCTGGGCGCGGCGGGCGGCGTCCACCGCGGCATTCACCTCGTCGCCGCTGGCGGTGGGGATGCGCGCCAGCAGCGCGTGGTTGGCCGGGTTATGCACGTCGATGGCGGTTGAGGCGTCGGCGGGCACGAAGCGGCCGTCGATGTAGTTCTCGTAGAGGGTCGTCACGGTAGGTCTCCTGAGGTGTGTCGGGGTTGGGGTGTGGGGGTGTTGGCGGGGAAAGGTCAGGCGGCCGGGCGGGCGAGCTTCTTGCCGACGCTCTCCGACACGTAGCCGAAGGCGAGGCCGGCAATCCAGGTCAGGGCGACGAGGGCGATGCTGAGGTCGATCTTTCCGCCGGAGCCGAAGAAGGACGCCGCGCCGAGGAAGGCCGCCGGCGTGTAGGACAGGGCGCCGATGTCGGCCATCGCCACCAGCACGAAGGCCAGCACGGCGACCAGCCCGATCAGGGGGCCGAGGCCGCCGCCCAGCGCCTGCACCCCGGCGAGGGTCACCGCGGTGAGCAGGATGCCGGCCAGGCCGGCGCCGAGGGCCTTGCTGAGCCCGCTACCGCCGCCGCCGGCGGCGAAGAAGGCGGCCCAGGCGACGAAGCCGATCCACGGATTGAAGCCCAGGTTCGGGTTGCCGACGCTGAGATAAACCCAGGCGGCGACGAGCAGGGCGATGCTGAAGGCGAGGGCATGCAGGATCTTCATGGGAACACTCCTTGGCGCTGGTTTTGGGGGATCACCACACGTAGGCGTACTTGATGTTCATGCTGTTGTTGGCGGCGTGGTTCTTGCCGTCGATGCTGGACGAGTAGCGCAGGCTGATGGACTGGTTGTCGAAGGTGTGGAACATCACGCCGACGCCGCCGTCCAGCACGCGGGCGCTGGGCTGGTTGTTGCGGCTGCTGGTGCTCTCGTAGTCGAGGGCGATGAAGGGCTCGAGCAGGCCAGTGACGCGGTAGCCGAGGCGGTGGTTGGTGTGGAAGGTGTTGCCGGGGCGGCTGCCGTCCTTCTTCTCGCTCTGGAAGACCATGCCGGCGTCGGCGGTCCACCCGAGCTTGTCGGTAAGGCGCACGTCCCACAGGAAGCTCGACAGGTTCTTCCAGTTGGTGTCGCTGACCCGGTCGTCGCCGACCGGAACCTGCAGGAAGGACTGGAAGCCGAAGGTGGAGTCGGGGCTCGGCTTCATCCACACCGCGAAGCCGGTCAGCGGATCGCCGATGCCGCTGATGTGGCGGTCGGCGGCATTGGCGGCGTGCTGGTTGCGCACGCCGATCTCCGGCACGATCACCTCGTAGGCGAGGCCGATCTTCGGGTTGCCTTCCGGCGTCCAGAAGCGCACGTACTTGGACATGCCGACGATGGTCTGGCTGCCGTCGCCCTTCACCTTGTCGCCGTTGGCGTTGAAGGTGTCCTTGTTGTTCTGCACGTAGCCGTACTGCACGAAGACGTTGAAGGGTTTGAAGTCCACCGGCAACTCGTATTCGTGGGGGCCGATGACGTCGAAGGTGGTCTGCGCGAAGGCGGCGGGGGCGCAGGCGGCGCCGAGGCCGGCCAGTGCGCTGGCGGCCAGCAGGCGGCGGAAGGGGGCGTGAAGGGTCTGCATGAATGTCTCCTTTGTCGTTTTTGGGCGTGAGTCCTCCCGCCGCGCCGCCGGAGGGCGGCGCGGGGCGGATCGCGCGGGTGGGCTGAACCGGGGTGGAGCGGGGTGGGCTTACTTCTGCAGCTTGTAGACCAGGATCGTGCCGCCCTGGGGTACGACGGTCTTGTGATCGAGCACCGCGTCGAAGGCGCCCTGCATGCGCTGGGCATCGACGCCCCAGCCGGACTGCACGGCCACGTACTGCTCGCCATCCACCTCGAAGGACGAGGGCACGCCGGTGACGCCGGACGGGGTCGGCGTTTCCCACAGCACCTTGCCGCTCTTGGCGTCGAGGGCGCGGAACATGCGGTCGTTGGTGCCGCCGCCGAACACCAGGTTGCCAGCGGTGGTCATCAGCGGGCCCCAGTTCATCTCGGGGTAGGTGTGGGTCCACACCTTCTTGCCGGTCTTCAGGTCCCAGGCCTGCACTTCACCGATGTGCTGGCGGGATTTCTCGGTCATCCGCACGTTGGTCAGGATGTTGTCGAGGGACACGCCGATGTACAGGCTGCCGGCCTTGTACTTGACCGGCTCGCCGGTCAGCTCGGAGCACAGGTTGTTGTTGGCCGGGATGTAGAGCAGGCCGGTCTGCGGGTTGTAGGCTTCCGGCGGCCAGTCCTTGCCACCCCACAGGGACGGACAGAAGTCCGTCTTCTTGCCCGTGCCGGGAATGCGTTTCGGGTCATAGGTCGGTCGGCCGGTCTTGGGATCGAGGCTGGTGAACACGTTCTGCGTCACGTAGGGCCAGGCATCCACGTAATTGACTTTGTCCTGGGTGCGCTCCAGCAGCCACAGGTAGCCGTTGCGGCCGGCGTGCACCAGGGATTTGAACTTCTTGCCCTTGTGTTCCAGGTCGATCAGCAGCGGCGCGGAGACTTCGTCCCAGTCCCAGGCGTCGTTCCAGTGGTACTGGTGGTGGCCCTTGATCTTGCCGGTGTCCACGTCGAGGGCGATGGTGGAGTTGGCGTAGAGGTTGTCGCCGGGGCGGGTGTCGGGCATCCACGGGCCGGCGTTGCCCACGCCCCAGTAGGCGATGTTGGTCTGGGAGTCGTAGGTGCCGGTGATCCACACCGAGCCGCCGCCGGTCTTGTAGGTTTCGCCGGGCCAGGTTTCGCTGCCCGCTTCGCCGGGGCCGGCGATGGTGTAGGTGCGCCAGGCTTCCTTGCCGCTGTCGGCGTCGAAGGCGGCGATGAAACCGCGGATGCCCAGCTCGCCGCCGGACGAGCCGACCATGATCTTGCCCTTGGCGGCCAGCGGGGCGAGGGTCATGTAGTAGCCCTTCTTCCAGTCGGCCACGGGCACCTTCCACAGCTCCTTGCCGGTGGCCGCGTCGAGGGCCACCAGGAAGGCGTCGGTGGTGGCCAGGTAGAGTTTGTCGCCGTACAGCGCCACGCCGCGGTTGGTGGGGTGGAGCTGCATCAGCTCGTCGGGGATGGTCTTCTTGTAGCGCCACAGCTCCTTGCCGGTGGCGGCCTCCAGCGCGATCACCTGGTTGTTGGGGGTGGACACGTACATGTAGCCGTTATTGACGATGGGCGGCGCCTGGTGGCCCTCGGTCATGCCGGTGGTGTAGGACCAGGCCGGCACCAGCTTGCCGACGTTCTGGTTGGTGATCTGCTTGAGCGGGCTGTAGCCCCAGCCTTCGTAGTTGCCGCGGTACATCAGCCAGTTGCCGGCCTCGGGCTTGGTCAGGCGGGCGTCGGTGACGGGGCTGTAGGGGGCCAGGCTGGCGCCGGCGAACATGGGGACGAGGGCCAGGCTGGCACACAGGGCCTTGAGTCGGGTTTTCATTTGCAGATGTCTCCTTTATTGCTTTGGTGTGGGCGAGCGGGTGAGGCGGGGAAAAATCAGGCGGACTTGGCGACGCCGGGGTGGGAGGTGAAGGGGCCGGCCACCACCAGCACGCCGTTCTCCTCCTTCAGCGGCAGCAGCGGCAGGGTGCGCGGGGCCGGGCCGGCGACAACCTGGCCGCCCTGGCTGGGGGAGAACTTGGAGAAGTGGCAGTAGCACATCAGCGTCTTGTCCTTGGCGACCCATTCGGAGACCTCGCAGCCCTGGTGGGTGCATACCGCCGAATAGGCCAGCACGCCGCCGGCGGCATAGGCGCGGGTCTCGTCGGTGAGCTCCTGCGGATCGACGCGGACCAGGATCACCTTGTTGAGGCGGGAGCCGTCGCGTACCTCCCCGCTGGCCGGCTCGAAGGGGAAGGCGGCCACCGGCTTGGCGTCGGGCTGGATCTCGCTGCAGCGCAGGGGCTGGGCCTTGCCCTCGTTGTCGCTGCGCGCCAATTGGTCGCCGACTTTCGGTTTCGAATTGGCGTCGTCGTCGGCAAGGACATTGCGGCCAATTCCCAGCCCGGCGCAAAGGAGCAGTGCCGAAGTGGCTTTCAGCGTTTCCCGTCTATTGGGATTGGCCACGTTCTCCGGCGTGGTCTCGGCAATCGGTGTGGAGGGCGTCCTGTTCATATTCCTGTCCTGCGTTCTGGTTTGTGGCCGGGTCTATTAGGCAAAGCCTGTGCCATGGAATTTAAATGGAGCGCAGTAAGGATTGGGTTGATTTGTTTTGTTGTTTTAAATCAATCTTTTTTTGTTTTTGTGAATGGATTTTGGTTTTTATTTAATCCATATTGGATTGAATTGGCGGCCGCCCGCCGTCCGCCCGTGCACTACAGGTGTAGCGGGCAATGAATCAGGTGTCGTGTCGCAAAACCGTAATTCGCTACAGGCCGCTTTTCTGCTGCGCTGCGGTATTCGTCCGGGTATTTCCTTATTCGCTTCTTTTTATTCGCAGCGGCAATTTCCATGCGCTATCATCCAGCCACAAATAGCAGCCGCAGCGGTGGATTCCGCCAGCGCGGCGCACGCTTTATAAGTGGGTGGGGACGAGGAGATGGATATGCAGGGCAGGCACACCGATGCCTTGGCCGGGGGGCTCTTGCCCGGCGGAATGCTGAGCCTGGCGGCCACCGAGGCGCGCTTGCGCGAATCGTGGCGGCGCTCGGAGGAAACCTACCGCATCGATCCCTCGACGCGTTCCCGCCCGCGGGTGCTGTCGGCGGCTGAATTCCGCGACCTGCGCGACCGTACCGCCACCTTCCTGCGTATCGCCCAGTTGGGCGTGGCGCGCCTGCATGAGCAGGTGCGCGATTCCGGCTATTGCGTGCTGCTCACCACCGGCGACGGCACCAGCGTGGATTTCCGCGGCACGCCCAGCCTGGACGCGGAGTTCCGGCGCCGCGGCTTCATTGCCGGGGCCTGCTGGTCGGAATCCGACGAGGGCACCTGCGGCGTCGGTACCGCCATCGTGGACCGGGCGGCGATCCTGGTGCATCGGGAGGAGCATTTCCGCAACCACAACCACGGCATCACCTGCAGCGCGGCGCCGGTGTTCGGCCCCCGCGACGAGCTGGTGGGTGTGCTGAACGCGTCGGCCTTTGCCGCGGCGGACAACCGCAGCAGCCAGTCGGTGGTGTTCCGGCTGGTCCAGCAGAACGCGCTGGCCATCGAGAACGCGCTATTTGTAGAGAGCTACAAATCAGCGTGGATCCTGTCGATCAGCGGGCCGGGGGATTGCTGGAGCCTTGGCGAGGCGCACTGCCTGGCCTTCGACGATGGTGGGCGCATCCTGGCCGCCAGCCGGCGCCTGCGGGCCGGGCTGTTCCCCGGCGCGGAGCTGCCGTCGCGGCGCATCGAGGACGTCTTCGACCTATCCGCCGACGAGCTGGTGAAGCGCGCCCATGAACGCCCCGGCGCACCGATTCCGCTGCGCTGCCTGGCCAACGGCGTGCGCTTCGAGGCCCAGCTGCGCGCGCCGGTGCGCGAGGCGGCGGTGCCGGCGACGCTGTCCGTCAAACGCGGCTTCGATGCGCTGGCCGCCGAGGACCCGCGGGTGCTGGAGAGCATCGAGCGGGTCAAGCGGGTGGTGGACCGCAAGCTGACCATCCTGCTGCTCGGCGAGACCGGCTCCGGCAAGGAAGCCTTCGCCCGCGCGATCCACGGCCACAGCCTGCGGCGCGACAAGCCTTTCGTGGCCCTCAACTGCGCGGCGATCCCCGAGAGCCTGATCGAGAGCGAGCTGTTCGGTTACAAGGAAGGCGCCTTCACCGGCGCCAAGGCCAAGGGCTCGAAGGGCAAGGTCCAGCAATCGAGCGGCGGCACGCTGTTCCTCGACGAGATCGGCGACATGCCGCTGGCGCTGCAGACGCGCCTGCTGCGCGTGCTGGCCGAGGGCGAGGTGGTGGCGCTGGGCGCGTCGGAGCCGGAGGCGGTGGACCTCAACGTGGTCTGCGCGACCCACCGGGACCTGGCGGCGATGGTGCGCGCCGGCCAGTTCCGTGAAGACCTGTATTACCGCCTGAATGCGGCGGTGTTCCGCCTGCCGGCGCTGCGTGAGCGCTCCGACCGGCGGGTGGTGATCCGCCAGGTGCTGGCCCAGGAACTGGCCACCGCCGGCCGCCCGCTGAGCCTGCCCGATGATGTGCTCGAACAGCTGGCCGCCTACCCGTGGCCGGGCAACATCCGCGAACTGCGCAACGCGCTGCGCTTTGCGGTGGCGGTGTGTGACGACGGCGTGCTGGCGGCGGCGCATTTTCCGGACGGGCTGCAGGCGCCGGTGTTGGCCGTCACCGCGTCACCGCTGACGGTGGCCGCGCCGGTGCCGGAGATGGGGAACCCGACCGGCAGCGAGCGGGACATCCTGCTCGACGAACTGCGCCGCTGCCACTGGAACATCTCGGCCGCGGCTGCTGCCATCGGCGTGTCGCGCTCGACGCTGTACCGGCGCATGCAGCGCCAGGGCATCGTCGCCCCCAATGCCGCCGACGCGCTGGAGGCCCACGGGCGGCTGACGCACTGAGCTTTCGCGCGCCGCTGCGGGTGCTGGCGGGGCGGCGTGGCAAGCCCGGCTCAGCTCACGCGATGCGCCGGCGGCGTGGACGAATCATTGCGTCCGGTGGCTGGAGGGTTCTGTCAGTTCGATGGAAGATTTTTTCATCCGAAAAAACCGTTTTTTCGGATGAAAAAAATGCTGCGTCACGCCACCCGAGCGTTTTTTCATGCGGCGCAAGTTTTCCGTCTGGCGACGAAATCGTCCGGCAGCCTGACAAAACGATTTTGTCGTGTGGCAGAACCGTTCCGTCACGCGTCTCGGAAAATTTTCCATATGACAAATGATTTTTGTCATATGGAAAAACGGATTTTTCACGCCACCGGATGATTTTTTCGGCAGAAAAAATCAATTTTTCATATGACGAAATCGTCCGGCGCGCCATCCCGACGGGGGGGAAGCCGCCCCGTTCAGGCTCACACCGTGGCGTAGGCGCTGCTGTCCGCGGCGCGGCCCTTCGGTGCGGCGCCGGCGGCCGGCTTCTGCAGAGCCGGCGAGTTGCGCACCACCGAGATGATCTGCTCGCGGAACCAGCGGCATTCCTCCTCGTAGTGGCTGCGGTCGTGCCACAGCAGGTAGAAGCTCATCTTCGGGAATTCGATGGGCGGCTCGGCAACGGCCAGCGGCATCATCTTGGCGCAGTGCTCGGCGAAGATCCGCGGGCTGGAGAACAGCATGTCGGTTTCCAGCAGCAGGTAGGGTACCAGGCCGAAGTAGGGCACGTAGGCCACCACGTTGCGCTTCATGCGCTCGCGGGCCAGGTGCAGGTCGATGACGCCGCGCTGGCCCACCGCGTAGGGCGTCGGCACCAGGTGCTCGGCGGCCAGGTATTCGGCGGTGCCCAGCGGCTTGCCGGCCAGCGGGTGGCCCTTGCGCATCAGGCACACCACCTCGTCCTCGAACAGCGGCGCGATGCGCAGGTTTTCCGGCGGCTGCGGCCAGTTGCCGATCACCACGTCGAGCTCGCCGTTCTCCATCGCGCGGGCGTAGTCGTAATCCGGCCCGAGGGAATGGAAGGCCACCTGGCTGTGCGGCGCCAGCTTGCGCAGGCGGGCGACGATCTCGCCGAGCAGCACCGCGTTGAGGTAGTCCGGCGTGGCGATGTTGAAGATGCGCCGCGAGCTGGCCGCGTCGAACTTGACCTGCCGCACCGCGATCGCCTCGATCTGCTGCAACGCGATCTTGACCGGCTCGAGCAGCCCGGCGCCCCGCTCGGTGGGCGTCATGCCATTGCGACAGCGCACCAGCAACTGGTCGCCGGTGATGTCGCGCAGCCGCCGCAGCGCGGTGCTGACCGCCGGCTGGGACTGGTTGAGACGCCGCGCCGCCTTGCTCACGCTGCACTCGGTCAGCAGGGCGTGCAGTACGCGCAGCAGATGGACATCCATGGAATCCCAGGTGCAGTTCGCGGCCATGTCGGCTCTCCGATGAATGGTTGATTGCATGTTGCGGTGCAAAAAACGTTCCATGGGGGAAAAGGCACGTATTCGGGGCGGATAGCGGGGGCAGTCGCCCGGAATGGGGGCCGATGTGGTGCGGGGTCGCTGTGTGGGCACTGCGCTGGTGCGCAGGAAAAGGTGTGGGGGCGGCGGCAGGCGGGTTTTCGGGATGAAGTTCGTGCAGTCGTTCGCTAGCCGATCTCGGCGGTGCGCTGGTCGAGATGGCGTCGTAGCGGAGGTGAATGTGCTGACTACCGATCTTGCGTCACGGAGCCCCGCGGCGCATCATGCGAGGGCTGCTGCAAACAACAGCGGCCGGGCTTGGCGGCCCGGATTAATCTAGTCGGACGACCGCCCCGAGCGGTTTTTTTACGTCCGGAGCATGGTGTCGTCCCCAGTGGGCGGGCCGTGCGGGAGGGGAAACCCTGCCGGTTCCTAGATTCCGGTCCGCCAACCTGCACGGTTCTGCCCCCCAGCTTGGCGGCGGGGAGCAGAGAAGCAGACCGATATCTAGGAGATCCACCATGTCTCATCTCGTCCGTACATTCAAACTGGGAAGGGAGGCTTGGCAATGAGCCCGGACCTGACCTTCACTGCAAGCGATCGGCTCTACAGCCTCCATTCGGATGTCAATTCACTGACCCTCACCGACCAACTGAGTGCCCGACTGGCCCAGTTATCGGCCCTTCTCGCCATGACGCGCGGTGAGCAAGGCAAGGCATTCAGGTTGATGAATGCCCAGTGGCAGGACAGCTTCATGTGGGCCTGCGGCATGATGGCCATGGAAGCACAGGAGCTGTTTGGTGTTTTGAGTTGTCTTGAAGCAAGGGGCCGCCTGGAATCTGAAGGCGAATGTCATCAGGGGCTTTCAGCGTAAGTTCAGACCATATCGTTCTGGGGCGGGCCGTTCGCCCCGAACGGTATGGCGCGCGGTGCGGGGTTTGTATTTGTTCTTGGGGCGTTCTCGGCCAGGGGCGGCCGAAGCGCTCTTGCAGCGTCGTCTGCAGGCTTGGCCGGTTGCCTTTGACGATCAGCAGGTAGTCGGCCCTCTCATCGAGGATCTTCGTGGTGTGATCCCGCTCCGGCAGCCGATGGCCACGTCGGTGCTTATCAGGTAGTCCTCAGGTGCGAGTCTAGCCACGACTGTCTCTTCAGCCGACGCCGACACTGCCATGCCGACCAAGAGCCGGAATGCAGACTCGAACTCGTCGGGGGCGATCATGCACGAACAGGTGCCCGATTGGGTTACGAGACGGAAGTTCGTGCTCAAGCGTGATGAACCCGTGCAACCCGTGGAGCGTGGCTTCAACCATACCTCGATGTCGATAAAGTCGACTACGCCCCGCAGTAAACCTCCCTTCTCCGCAGGTCATTGCGTGCACGGTCTGACGTAAAGCAGCTTCGATGTGGCTTCTCCACACACACTCACCAACTCAGCAAGAAGCACTAATTTTGGGTGGTTTGGCAGAGTTGTGTACTTTGTCATAATGACAAAGTGCTAGATTTTCTGTATAAATTTGATTTGTATAAATCAGACCATGGCAAACATCGACATATGCCAGATCTTCATCGCGTTGTGCGTTTATTGTGACTTCTCCCTTTGTTACGTGGTCGATTTTGTGGCGCGGGCTTTAATCAAAAAAATTGGCGTGCATCAGTACGCCAGGCATGGGTTTAATTGAAATTAAATACGACAGTGTAAGAAATGAAATCAGGAAAAGATGGTTTTGGCTCTCTAGAGCTTGTCGTTTTTGGATGGCTGGGAATTGGGTGGGTGTTAACGTACCTTATAACTAATAACAAAATTGATGTGCCAATAAGTTACGCCGGTGCATTCTCGTCCTTTATGGGGTATGACTACAGCAAATACAGATTCGGCCGTGAAACTGCGGACAGAATTGCTTTTTCCATTGCTTCGTTATTTCCCTTTTTTCTGGTGTCCATGTTTGCGCTTCCTGCATCTTCTTTGATAAATAAAGATTCTCTTGAGTCAATTAAATCCAGGATGCGAATATTAATAATAATTCCTATTTTGTGTCTTCCTATTTCCTTTTTGCTTCCAAAAATTTCAGGGCCGCTCGGATTGTTTTCGAGAAATCCATACGCATTTTCCTCGTGCATTGTTTTGTCGCTCCTTATTTTAGTTATATGCATCTGCATGGTTTTTTACGGCTTCGTTGGAGATAATCTATTTAAAAAGTGACATAAATGATTCACGGGGCCCAGCTGAAAGATGATGTGTTTTTTAATATATAGCGTAGTTCACGGCAGACATCGACATGAATCGGCTCTCCATCGCATCAGCATTCCTCGTTCTGATCTCTCCTCTCTGCCACGCGGTCGACTTCGAACCGGGGTTTCAATCCAGGGAGATGGCCGCGCATCAGTACGCCACTTCGGATGCGGTTGGCGATCTGGGCGGGGTTCCCGTGACGATTCCCAAGCATTTCGCTTCTTACCTGGAGTACGACAATGACCCTGGCTGGGGCAAAAGGCGAACGGGGCCAACTCCACCAAGAACGCACGCATCACGAATAAGAAGCTTCGGATTCGATGTCAGGTATCCAGACATGCAGGGACTCTCCTCTCCTTTGCTTGTAGAGGACCAGAAAAGCTACACCATTTTCAACACCCCCTGGATAGGTGTCAGCGTAATTTCTGGCGATTTTTACTCTGGAGATGGATTTCTGGATCGAATCCTCTACCAGGATACCGAGGGGGCACGCAAAAGAGCCAGCAGCACGATCTATGAACAGCAGAAAGATAAATACGCGGGATTAACCATATTCCACATCATCGGAGTCGATGAGAATACCGGGACTCCGAATCGCGAATACCGCAACGCCAGAGATCTCTTTGTCGCCTATCACAAAGGCACCATGCGCGCCAAGGCTGTTATTTACTGCAGCAATCGCAACATTCCGTCCGCGGGATGCAAGCACATGTTCAGCCTTGATAATGGGCAAAAAGCTGAAGTCACGGTTAGATATCGAAGAGAAGATTTGAAGAAATGGAATTCAATCCAAGAGTCTGTTTCAAAACTAATCCTCGGGTTTAAGGATGGGCATTAAAAAAGGACGGTTTTGATGGATGTGTTGGTGGGTTTCATTTTCAACATTCTACTTTTTTAAACCGGAAAATTCTTAACAAAAATAGGAGCCCTATTCAAATACACAAAAGAAGATTTCTCAAAATCCACAGTAGGAATATTCCTTATATCTACAGCAGGTCTATTGTTTTTGGTTTTTTTACTCTACGCAATGTTGGGTGCATGAAATGCGCTTTCAGAATGTTCTAGCAAAACCCGGAATGACCGCTGGATTAAATGCAATTATTGGGAAAAAATTTCTTGGTGTTGGGGTTGCAATAGCTTCAGACGATTTGGGTGGTTATGTCGATAAACGAAAAATTGGAGGCTACACACAACCCCGACGATGGCAGGTGGTATAAGACCCCGCCTGCTCCAGCATTAGGGCAATTTGCCTTGGAAAGCCCTGCGTCACAGAATTTATAGAGAGAACTCAGTCGTTTGAAGAATGTGAACGACATCGCAAATGAAGTACAGAAGCGGAAGTCTGGTGATGACATATTCATTGAAATATTAAGAGATTTCCTCCGACAAATTCGGATTCCATTGCTTCAAATAGGGCAAAAGGATGAGCTCTTGGCAGGTACTTTTATGCGAAACAGGCGCATTCTCCGCCGTCCTCGGCTTGGCTCTGTTAAGACCGCCCACCTCTACGCCGGCCCCCTTGATCTCGACGGTGACGGTATTGAGCTGACACGCCTATCCGGTGCCACTTCTATCAAGTTCGATGGCGACGGTGATAGCGTACGTACCGCCACCGCCTGGGTCGCCGCAGATGATGCTCTGGATTGAACTTCAGTACGAATCCCCAACGACTTTGTGCCTGACTTCAAGAGAAGAAGTCCAAAATGGAGAAAATCACAAAGTGGGCGTTGAGTTAAAAGGAAATAAATGAAGATCGGTTGGGTTTTTATGTTTGCTTCCATAATCCTGGCGGTAAATGGAGTTCTCTTTTTGTTGCTGTCTTTTAGCATAAACAAGAATTCAAAGTCAGTGTCTCGGAGTTTTCTTGAATATTTGATCCAAGAAAGAGATGTTAGGTCCAGTTTTGTCGCATTGATTTTTTTCTCCATATTCTTTGTCGTTCTTTCGTTGCTTTTTGTTTTGGTAGACGATAAGCCGGCAGATCCGAGAGCCCTTGGAAAGTATTTGACTTATCTGTCCCTGTCTGCTCTTGGTGGTTTGAATTTATATCTAAGGCTCTTTTTGATTTCAAAAATAAACGCCATGCAACTCCAAAGGAAAATGAGTGGATCCCGCACCTTAAAGATTGCATTCTCCATCGGCCTTTTGCCAAAAGGGCATGGGCTTTATTCCGTGGGGATTCTTATAAGTCAATTGGCGTTTGTTGTTGTGCTACTTGTTTTTTTAGTTGTTAGATAGTCGGGCCTGAAACATTCAATTTGCCACATTCGGCGGACTACCTGGGGCCCATGAGCCCTCATTGTTGAGCACTCGCCCAAGCATCCCAACCAGAATCCAGCGCGCAAACAGGGCTTTCAGCCCCAAGCGGGGCCACCGCTCGCAGCAATCAGCGCAGGTTGTACCCGGCAGCACACAGCACCGGGTGCAGCACATCGCCTTCCGACCCCTTTAGCCAATTCCGCCGTAGTCCGCAGTCGTCCTTCAGGTGCCTGATCACCGGCTCCACCGCCTGACGGCGTTTGAGCAGGCGGTGCGCCTTGGCGCTCAGGCTCTTGAGCCGGCCACGGTGGATGATCTCGACCCCCGGCACTTCCACACCCCGATAGCCCAGATCGACGATGGTCGTGTTGGGGCCGAAGGTTTGGCGCAGCACCAGTCCGGCCCGCCCGGCGATCCGCACCAACTTGCGCCGGGCCACGTCGAGCAGTCGGCTGTCGGTGGAAAAGGCGATGGCTTTCTCCTGCACCGTGGAGTCCACAATCACCCGCTCTAGATCGTTGGGCGCAATCGCCTTCATCGACACGGTGGCCTCGATGGCTTTGGCCAGGTTGGCCGGTTCGTTGGCGTCCAGCGGCTCGGGGCGCCCGTGGCCGACATCGCAGAAGGGCTGCGGCGGGTTGCCTGCGGCTCTTGGAGTCAACTGGGGCTGATCCTATGGTATGGCGACGGGCCGAACTTCGGGAAAGCGCTGCTGCAGGTGCCCGAGACGCCGGTCGGTGCGTGGTGATTGAATCCGATGTCGATGGTTTTGCTTTGCGCATGGATAATTTTTTGGCATATTTAATTAGCATGGAATTAAAATGTGCCTCCATCTGCCACTGCCGAGCGTGTTTCCATGGACCTCTCGCCCGCCTCCATCGCGGCCCTGTTGCGCAGCTTCACAGATGCGTCGCGCCTGCTCGCATTGCATATCGATGCCGGTGAGCCGGATGGCAGCCTGCTGCTGGCCGGCCGCCTGCATGGGCGGGAGGCGTTGTCCGAGTGCTATGCCTATGAACTGGAGTGCTACAGCGCCAAGGCGGGGATAGGGCCGGAGCGCTTTCTCGGGCGGCGCATCGGGGTCGAGCTGAAAGGGGTGACGGGCAACGCGCGCTGGTTCAACGGCGTCGTCACCCGCGCCACGCCCCGCGGGGCGGATGGCGGCTTCGCGCGTTTCGACCTGACGCTGGCGCCGCATCTCGCGCTGCTGGGCATCGGGCGGGTTGCTCGCACCTACCAGGAACTGTCTGTGCCGGACATCCTTGACGCCGAGCTGCGCCGCTGGCAGCGCTCGGTGCCCGATTTGCAGTGGCGCTTTGCGCTGATCGGCAACTACCCGGTGCGCAGCTACACGGTTTTCCACCGGGAGAGTGCGCTGGCCGCCATCGAGCGCCTGGCTGCGGAAGAAGGCATCGGCTACTACTTCGAGCATCTGCCGGCGGACGGCAATGAGGTCGGCCTGCAGAGCCTGGTGTTCTTCGACGATGTGGGCGCGCTGCCCAGCAATGCCCAGGCCGTACAGCCCTACCGGCAGGCCCTTGCCACTGAAGCCGTGGACACCGTCGACCGCTGGGAGCCGACGCGTCGCCTGATGCCGGGCGGCGTGGCGCTGCAGAGCTGGGAATACAAAGGGGTGAGCAGCCTGACCGCGGATTTGCCCACCCTCATCGACGACGGCCCGGGCGCCGATCTGGCTCGTGGTCTGCCGGACTACGGGCCCCAGTCCCAGTACTACGGCTCTGGCAGCGACGACCTCTACCGCTACGCCCGCCTGCGCATGGAGGCCTTTGAATCCGGTGCGCTGAGTTGGGACGGCGGCGGGAGCATCCGCAGCGCGGTGGCTGGCAGCTGCTTCCATCTGGACGGTCACTACGCTGCGGCCGAAGACAAGGGCTTCCTCTACGTGGCCGTCGAGCACGACGCGCGCAACAACCTGGCGCCGGATCTGCTGCATAGCATCTCTGGCCTGGTGGACGGTAGTGCTGACGGGGCGACCGGCGAAGCGGGCTACCGCAACCGCTTCACCGCGGTCCGCGCCGGCGTGCCCTGGCGCCCCGCCTATGAGCAGAGCCGCCATGCCAAGCCCACCGCGCCGGGCGTACAACCGGCGCTGGTGGTCGGCCCGCCGGGGGAGGAGGTCAATACCGACGCGCTGGGGCGCATTCAGGTCTGTTTCCCGTGGGATCCAGAAGGCCGCGACACCTGCTGGCTGCGGGTGCTGACGCCGGTGGCCGGCGAGGGCTGGGGGCAGGTGCACCTGCCGCGGGTCGGCCAGGAGGTGCTGGTCGGCTACATCGGTAACGACATCGACCGGCCGGTGGTGCTGGGTTGCCTCAGTAACGGCACCCATCCGCCGCCGCGCTTCTCCGGGGCCGGGTATTACCCGGCCAACCGCGCGCTGTCCGGCTTTCAGAGCCGGGAGCTGCGCGGCAACGGCTACGGCGAACTGCTGTTCGACGACTCTACCGGGCAGATCAAGACCAAACTGTCGTCGGAATGCGGCAAGACCCAGCTCAACCTGGGCTGGATCGGCGGTCCGCGCTACGACGGGGCGTCGGTTTACCGGGGGGCCGGATTCGAACTGCGTTCCGACCTGTTCGGTGCGCTGCGGGCCGCCAAGGGCCTGCTGATCAGCACCGACCCGCGCCCGGAAGGTAAGGGCGGCACGCTGGACCGCCAGGAACTCCTCGGCCAGCTCGACGTGACGCTGGCCATGAGTCGCCAACTCGGTGAGATGGCGAAGGCCCACCAGGCCGGTGGCACCGACACCAGCGGCCAGGCCGCGCTGCGCGACGCCGTGGGCGGCTGGGGCGACCACAAGCAGCCGGCGGAGGCGGCCATTGCCGTGTCGGCCCCGGCCGGCATCGCGCTGTCCAGCCCGCGTAGCGTGCAGGCTTCATCGGGGACCAACCTGGATTTCACCGCGATGGAGGACGCCAACCTGAGCACTGGCCGCAAGATCGTCATGCGCGCCGCTCAGGGCATCGCCGCGTTCGCCCACCAGGCCGGCATGAAGCTCGTCGCGGCGGCGGGGCAGCTGCAGCTGATGGCCCACCGGGACGGCATCGACATCGGCGCCGCCAAGCGCCTGCACCAGTACTCGCTCGACTCCATCCTCATCGAGGCGCCGCGCATCCTGCTGAAGACGGCTGGCGCGCAGATCGCATTGGACGAGAGCGGTATCACCCTGTCGGCCACCGGCCAGGTGCAGGGCAAGGCCGCCGGCTTCAACTTCGGCGGCGGCGGGGGCGGCGGCATCGACCTGCCCGGCATGCCCACGTCGAGCATGCGCACCAACGAGCGAGTCGCCTTTGCCGGCCGTGCCGGTCAGGCCCGCGAAGGCATCGCCTACACCGTCCACGATGCGGAGGGTGCGCTGCGCGACGACGGCAACAGCGCCGCCGACGGCGCCTCCCGCAGCATCGTCAGCGATACCGACATGAAGCCCCTGTCGATCACCCCCAAACCCTGACCCCATCCACCATGGCCGATTTTCCCGACGTCCCGGTCCACCCCCAGGCGACGCGCCGCCTCGTGATGCGCTTCGACAAGAACGGCAACCCCGTCTTCGACTCCGTCCTCAGCCCCGAAAGCTTCGCCCCGCGGGCGCTGTGCATCCTGCCCAAACGGCATGTGATCCCGGTGATCTTCGTGCCGGGGATCATGGGGAGTAATTTGAGGGCGACGGCGAAATATGACGCGAACCAGCCACCGGCCTGGCGACCACCAAATGGAACGGCCGCAGGCCTTGGGGAGTGGTTCTACCGACTCAGGCAGGATGCGACAGCGCGTCAGAAGCAGTTGACGCCTGAGCATTGTGAGGTCGATCCGACTGGGCCGATCGAGTTGTCGGACTCCACCTATACCCTGGACGAACGTGAGGCGCGTCGTCGTGGCTGGGGAGAGCTGCATTGGGATAGCTATGGCGAAATCCTGCTGACTCTCGAGAAGGTACTGAACGATCAGTACGAGAGCAGTCCGGACGGACACCCGTCCCGGTTGATGCCGGTCTGGGAATTGGCCAAGACCCTGAAGTACCCGGCGGGGCAGAAGGACAGGGACGGCAATCCACTGCCGACAGATGCGATCAAGCGCTGGAACAAGGTTGCCGGCGGGGACTGTCCTCCGCTCACCGACGACGAAATTGCGCGCCTGGACGACTACTACTATCCGGTATGGGCCTGCGGCTATAACTGGCTGGAAAGCAATGCCGACTCCGCCAAGCGCCTGGTCCAGCGCATCCAGGATGTCCTCAAGCACTACAGCCATCCCGATTGCCAGTTCATTCCGGAAGGCCGGGTGATCCTCGTGACTCACTCGATGGGGGGCCTGGTCGCCCGGCGCGCGGCGCAATTGGCGGAAAAGGACATCCTCGGTGTCGTCCATGGCGTCCAACCCGTTGGGGGGGCTCCGGTCGTCTATCGGCGTTTCCGGGCCGGGACGGAGACCAAGGGGCCTTTCGATGCGCTGGGGGCATTTGCGGCGAAAGTTCTTGGGTGGAGCGCAGCCGACATTACCTGCGTGATGGCCAATTCACCTGGGCCGTTGGAGTTGCTGCCGACTAAACACTATCCCGCCGGATGGCTACGTTTCGAGCGACATAGCGGGAAGCTGCGGGAGACATTGATGCCACCTTTACCTACGTCGGGTGGCGATCCTTATAAAGAAATTTATTCTGTGCGCGTTCAGGATAAGTGGTGGGGTATGGTAGATGAGACGTTGATTGATCCTGCCGGGCTTGCCATATCGGACGGTAAGAATGGTCTGGATCGATATAGTAAAGCTATTACGGCTGCCAATAAATTTCACCAGAATATTGGATTGAGCTTTCATCCATATACATATTCCTATTATGGGGCTGACAAAGGAGAGGTTAGCTATGGGGCTGTACATTGGATCTCCAATGATGTTCTGTCGGAAGAAATGAAACCTAATTTGATTTCTTGTTCTGCGAAGTCGTGGACGCATCTCGGGGAGAGTGTGCTGGCCGATGGCGGAAAGGAAATAAAGATGGTTCTTCCGCGTGCGTCCAAGCCGGAAAGTAATGTTTCGGAAAATGCGGGGGATGGAACAGTGCCACGTGCTTCGGGAGGCCTGCTGACGCAGGGCGGTGAAGCCATCAAGGCCGTTTTTGAAATGAATGGGTTCGACCATCAGTTCAGTTACAAGGATCCCACTGCTCAAAGCGCTGTGACTTATAGCATTGGTCGTTTAGTTCAATTGGCAAAGTCCATAAAGGATTTGCCTCAGAGTAAGGGGGGGGCATGGTCAGAGTCTTCTTCATCCTGCTTGCAGGAGTCTGCATGATGATGGCTGTTGAAAGTACGCAAGCTGCCTCCACAGCTAGCAGCGGGAGCGTTGCATGCTTTGGTCGTTTTATAGTGGATCTTCCTGTTGGAGCGATGGTGTCAGGGTTGTCTACAAGCTACCGTTTTGGTCAAGTTCGCTCTGAACGAGTATCTCTTGATGCAAAGGGTTTTGCAGAAAAAATGTCGAAGCGAGAGCGCGTCATCAAAGAGCAAGGTAGAGATGACAGCTACCAACTGTTGCAATCCCTTGCATCCAGTGAGGCGACTCGAGTATTCAAAATGAAGTGGGAATTGCTCTTAGGGCCGTCATTTGGTCTTGAAGCCTACAGGTTGGATCAAGGGGTCCTATTTTCGATGAAAGAGGAGGGTTTTTCTCAGGCGAATATTGATCGTGTTGTGCAGGAAGTAGATAGGAAACTCCTCCAAAATATTAGATACCGAATTGGAAATGAGGTCCCGTCAGAACCTGGCTTGTGTATTGATAGAGGCTTTATCGGTAGTGATGGCTCTGAGAACGCCTCTGAGCGCATTAAATTATTCTTTGACTTCGAGAAATGGCCAGAGCTTAGTTTAACCGTGGCCTCCTGGACGGTTACTAAACCAGAGCCCTCGCTTCTGACGCGATTGAATAGTGCTGCAGTGCCGGAAGTCTTCCTGTCTTTGATGGGGCAGATCAAGACGCTGAGGCGTGGCAAGCACGATGTGGGGCTGTTCAAAGGGGAGGAAAGCCTGGATATGGTGCCGGCGGACGGCGGCTATAAGATGCATATGTTCCGCTGGGAAGCCCAGGGTGTGCCGGGTGATCCCTTCAAACCAAATCTCGTCGTAGAACTGACGACGGGCCGAAATAGCGGCTATCAAGACAAGCGTCCGACGATCTCCGAACAGGAGGCCGTCGAATTGTTCGACGCCGTGGTGAACTCCATCCGCCTGCGTCCTACCGGCCCGGCCAAGCGGAGCGAGGCCACCCCGATACCGAAAGCTCCCCTCGGCGAAATGGCTACGACAGGACGTCAGTGCCCGCAAACAGGCCGCTGGCAGGCAGAAGAAGGGGAAGAACGCCTGATCCGGGAAGGCGAGGTCATGCCGCATACGCCCGTGAGCGGTACAGCCAGCCTGTGGCAGAAACTGCGCGGCGAAGCCGCTCCGACCTACCGATCCGCGACGGTGTGGAAACTGGTGGCCTATGAGACACCTACAGATGACACGCCGTTCGACGGTCAGGGGCACACGGGTTGATTTTCCGCGTCTGAATCAAGAAGAGGGGGTTATGGCTAAACGCGCAATTATCCGCTTGGGTGATCCCACCTCACATGGTGGTACGGTGCAGGAGGCATTTCCAGCACTGACTATCTATGGCAAGCCTGCTGCGGGCCTTGGCCATCGGGGCTATTGTCCGCAATGCAAGAGAGATTTTGTCATTGTGGCCGGTGCGCGGAATTTTCGTTACCTTGGTAAGAACATTGCCGTAGAAGGAATGCAAACGTCTTGCGGTGCTATGCTGATCGCTACCCAGCGGCAAGCCTCGATTGATGATTCGCCGGATAGTCGTCAATTCTCGCCAGTTCTTACGTTGGGTGTATCTCTCCCTAAATAAATGAAGCTCGTGTGTTCGCTCGTGGCTGTGTCGTCATCTATCGCCTTGGCGGCTCCATCTGCGAACGTGGTTGATAGTTGCATCCAGGCGCAGGCTCAAGGCAATGTCAAGGCAACAGAGGTCCCAACACGCGAGATCCTGCAAGAGGATGGCTATAAGCCTGGCTATACCGCCGAGTATGTCGAGTTCGACGGCGAAGACGTGGGCTTTGCCCTATCCAAGAAGGGAGGGGCGCTACTGTTGAATGGAAAACTCTGGCCCACGAAGCGCGCCGTCATATTGCCCGGTGCAGAGAATGTGGCAAAGCTTCAAGTTCGCATCGAATTGGCCAACTGGCTGATGCTTGATGAGGGGAATAACAAATATCTTTGCGTCGTCGATAACTTCGATGGATTAGGCAGGAGCGGCAGTTTTCAGAAATATCGTTACGCCTACATCCTGAAGATCAACAACAAAAAGGGGTTGTTCTTCGCTGTAGGCAAAGTCAGGTAAGCCGTTCGGCAGCGCGTTCCATGAGCTTGCTGGAGTCACGGTGCGGCGAAGTGATGCCTGCAACGGAACAAGGGCCGGCTGCGCGTGATGCAGACCGGCCCTTGCCGTATGAGTGCTACGAACCCGTACGCAGCTTGGTTAGACCACCCCAGCCCCATGCGCCTGCTGATCCGCCCAGTAACTGGAGCGGACCATCGGGCCGCAGGCGGCGTTCTTGAAGCCCATTTTCAGCGCTTCGGTCTCGAACATCTTGAAGGTGTCGGGATGGACGTAACGCAGCACCGGCAGGTGGCCGCCGGAGGGCTGGAGGTATTGGCCGATGGTGAGCATGTCCACGTTGTGGGCGCGCATGTCGCGCATCACTTCGAGGATCTCTTCGTCGGTTTCGCCGAGGCCGACCATCAGGCCGGACTTGGTGTTGACCTCCGGGTGGCGGGCCTTGAATTGCTTGAGCAGTTCCAGTGAGTAGGCGTAGTCGGCACCCGGGCGGGCCTGCTTGTAGAGGCGCGGCACGGTTTCCAGATTGTGGTTCATGACGTCCGGCGTGGACTGGTCGAAGATGTCCAGCGCCACGTCCATGCGGCCGCGGAAGTCGGGCACCAGCACCTCGATGGTGGTCTTGGGGCTGGCTTCGCGGGTGGAGCGGATGCACTCGACGAAGTGCTGGGCGCCGCCGTCGCGCAGGTCGTCCCGGTCCACGCTGGTGATCACCACGTAGTTGAGGCGCATCGCGGCGATGGTCTTGGCCAGGTTGGCCGGTTCGTTGACGTCCAGCGGCTCGGGGCGGCCGTGGCCGACGTCGCAGAAGGGGCAGCGGCGGGTGCAGATGTCACCCATGATCATGAAGGTGGCCGTGCCCTTGCCGAAGCATTCGTGGATGTTGGGGCAGGAGGCTTCTTCGCAGACGGTGTGCAGCTTGTGCTCGCGCAGGGTGTCCTTGATCTCGTTGAAGCGTTCGGCTTCGACGCCGGCGCCGAGCTTGATGCGGATCCAGTCGGGCTTCTTGAGGCGCTCGGCGGGAACGATCTTGATGGGGATGCGGGCGGTCTTTTCGGCGCCGCGTTGCTTGCGGCTCTCGGAATCCATTGAATCTAATCCTTTGGTAAGGCGGTGGGCGGTACTTCGGGAAAATGCCGCTGGAGGTGGCCGAGAAGCCGTTCGGCGACTTCGTCGGGGCCTTCAGTCACGCCGAAGTCCTTGAGTTGTATTGTCTTGAGCCCACTATAGCCGCAAGGGTTGATCCACGTAAACGGGGTTAAATCCATGTCGACGTTAAGGGAAAGGCCGTGATAGCTGCAGCCGTTGCGTACGCGCAGGCCGAGGGCGGCGACCTTTTCGCCGGCGATATACACGCCTGGCGCGCCGTCCTTGCGTTCAGCGGTGAGGCCGAAGTCGGCGACGCAGTCGATGATGGCCTGTTCGAGCAGGTTCACCATTTCGCGCACCTTGAGGTGGCGGCGATGCAGGTCGAGCAGCAGGTAGGCGACCACCTGGCCGGGGCCGTGGTAGGTGATCTGGCCGCCGCGGTCGATCTTGACCAGCGGGATTTCGGTGGCGTGCAGCAGGTGTTCGGGCTTGCCGGCCTGGCCGAGGGTGTAGACCGGCGGGTGCTGGACCAGCCACAACTCGTCCGGGGTGGTGTCGTTGCGGCTGGCGGTGAATTCCTGCATGGCCCGCCAGGTGGGCTCGTAGGGCACCAGGCCCAGGTGGCGGACGATCACAGTACGACCTTGACCAGCGGGTGGGCGGTCAGCGCGCGGTAGAGATCGTCGAGCTGGGCTTGGGAAATGGCATTGACGGTACAGGTGATGGACAGGTAGTTGCCCTTGGCCGACGGGCGCATCTCCATCGAGGTGCCGTCGAAGTCCGGCGCGTGCACCGTCACCACTTCCAGCACGGCCTGGGCGAAGCCGTCGACCCGCGCGCCCATGATCTTGATCGGGAATTCGCAGGGGAATTCGAGCAGGGTGGTGCGTTGTTCAGTCATGGATGTTCCTGGTTGAGGGTGAGGCGTCGGGGCGGGCGCGCGCTGTGCGTCCACCCTCACAAGATGCGGGCGCAGGTGCCCAACTTCAAGTGTCCCGACGCGATCCTCAGGTGCCGCAGGTGTCAGAACTTCTTGAACCACAGGCGGATGGCGTCCCACAGGCGGCCGAACCAGCCGGCCTCGGGGACGTCGGAGAGTGCGACCAGCGGGTATTCGCCGATGGTCTTGCCATCGACGGACAGCTGCACGCTGGCGATCTTCTGGCCCTTGGTGATCGGGGCGATCAGGTCCGGCGGGGTGACGATGTTGGTCTTCACCTTCTGGGCGTCGCCCTTCGGCAGGGACAGGATCAGGTCGTTCAGCACGCCGACCTTGACGTTGCTCTCGGTGCCCTTCCAGACGCGGAAATCGCTGACCGCCTGGTTGGCGGCATAGACCTTGGCGTCGTCGTAGGCCAGGTAGCCCCAGTTGAGCAGCTTCTGGGATTCCTGGGCGCGCACGCTGTCGCTGGTGGTGCCGACGACCACCGAGATCAGGCGGCGGTCATTGCGCTTGGCGGAGGAGATCAGGCAGTAGCCGGCGCTCTCGGTGTGGCCGGTCTTGAGGCCGTCGACGGTGGGGTCGAGGGCGAGCAGGCGGTTGCGGTTGGGCTGGCGGATCTTGTTGTAGGTGTATTCCTTGATGGAATAGATCGGGTAGAAGTCCGGGAAGTCGCGGATGATCGCGGCGGACAGCATCGCCAGGTCGTGCACCGAGGCCAGGTGGGTCGGGCTGGGCAGGCCGGTGGAGTTCTCGAAGTGGGTGTTCTTGAGGCCGAGACGGGCGGCTTCCTTGTTCATCAGCTGCACGAAGTTCTCTTCGGAGCCGGCGATGGCTTCGGACAGCGCGATGCAGGCGTCGTTGCCGGACTGGATGATCATGCCGTGGATCAGTTCCTTCACGGTGACCGGCATGTTGGGCTCGATGAACATCTTGGAGCCGCTGATCTTCCAGGCCTTTTCCGAGACGGGAACGATCTGGTCGAGGGTGATGGTCTTGTTCTTGATCGCCGCGAACGTGAGGTAGGCGGTCATCAGCTTGGTCAGTGATGCCGGCTCGATACGCTCGTCGGGTTTTTCGGTGGTGAGCACCTGGCCGGAGCCCACGTCGAGGAGCAGCCAGGCCCGTGCAGCGACGGTCGGTGGGACCATCTGGGCGAAGACGAGGGTGGGAATCAGCAGCAGGAGCAGGATGAAACGACGCAACATGGTGGGGTGGGGAGAAGCAAAAGCGCAATTATAGACACCCCGTCCGGTGCCCGACGCCCGAGTTTGTAATGGTTTTTTTGCACTGCAGCGGGAACTCCATTAGGCTCGCCCTGTCTGGATCGATGCAATGCAACTCATTCGCCGTGGTCTATCCCTCGTGCTGGCCTGTCTCGTGCTCATCTGGGCAGGGGCGGCCTTTGCCGACGATTGCATCGACGCGGCGGAAGACCTGGCCGACTATATGCAGAGCGCGGAGCAATTCCACGAAGAGGCGGATCCGTTGGTCCTCGATCTGCACGGCGCCGATCCGCAGGACTGCCCGGCCCTCTCTGGCGGCATCCCGCTCCCTGTCCTCCATCTCGTAGAAGTCCGCCCGGAAGCCATTCCGCCGGTGTGGCACTCCGTCCTGCCGCAGCCCGCGGCGCCCCCTCCCCGAAACGCCTGAACGACCGGCCCGTCAGAGCCGGTTGCGCCTTCACGTCTTGTTCCGGACGGGCCTTGTGTCGCCTGTCGGTTGTCGAATAACAAAACGAGAGCAGCACCCATTGGGTGCTGAAGAATCCGCATGTTCAGGAAGTCCTTCATGGCGGCCGCCCTTTTGCTGGCTGCCGCCCACGCCGTCGCCGACGGTACTGCCACCTATTCCCTGCCGGCCCTGCGCGATGCCGCGCGGGCGGCTCATCCTTCCCTTGCCGCGGCGCGGGCGGCCGTCGAGGCCGGGCGGGCGCAGGTCACCAGTGCCGGCGCCTATCCCAACCCCGAGGTGGAGTTTCTCGCTGGACGCACCCGTGCCCGCACGCCCGGCGCCACCACCGGCGCGGTGCAGAGCCTCGAAATCACCCAGCGTGTCGACAACCCCTGGCAGCGGGACGCCCGCATCGACGCCGCCGGTTTCGCGCTGAATGCCCGTGAGGCCGAGCAGCGCAGCTTCGAGAACGATCTGCTGGCCCGCCTCGACCAGCGCTTCTACGAATTGTTGCGCCGCGAAGCGGAACTGCGTGCGGCCAAGGAGGATCTGGGCCTCGCCGAGCAGATCCGCGCCCGTGTGGCGGTGCGGGTACAGACCGGCGAATCGCCGCGGTATGAATTGATCAAGGCCGACACCGAACTGCTCAACGCGCAGAAGTCGGCCGAAGGCGCCGCGCTGCGGGTGTCCCAGGCGCGGGCGGGCTTGCGTGCGCTGGTCAGCCCGGCGCTGCCGGCTGAGTTCGCGGTGGACGGTTCGCTGGCGACCAGCCCGGTGGTGCCGTCCCTCGACAGCCTGCGTGCCGAGGTGCTGGCCCGCAATCCGGAGCTGGCGCGCAGCCAGGCCGAGGTGAAGCGTGCCGAGCGCCAGCTGGAGCTGGAGCGTCTGCGCCGCCATCCCGAGCTGGCCGTCAAGGTGACCGAGGAGCGGGACAGCGAGCTTCGTGACAGCCGCGTCGGCGTGATCCTCAGCGTGCCGCTGTGGGACCGCCGCCAAGGGCCGGTGGCCGAGGCCGGTGCGTTGCTGAGCAAGAGCCGCAGCGAGCAGGCCGGCCAGGAACTGGCGCTGACCCAGGCGCTGGAAGGTGCCTATCGCCAGTACGAGATCGCCCGCACCCAGGTGAATGCCCTCGAGAACGGGATCATCCGCGAGGCGGAGGCCGCGCTGAAGGTGGCCGAAGCCGCCTACCGCTTCGGCGAGCGCGGCATCCTCGACTACCTGGATGCCCAGCGGGTCTTCCGTGCCGCCCGCAATGAACTCATCGCCGCCCGCTACGAACTGCAGCTGGCCGTCATCGAAATCGAGCGCCTGCGCGCCGCTCAATGATCCGGATCGCTCCCATGAAGCTTCGCAAAACTACCTTGGCCACCCTGCTGGCCGCCCTCATGATTTCCGCGTGCAGCAAGGATGCTGCACAGACCACCGACAAACCCGCGGCCGACGCCAACGGCACGGCCGCCATCGCCGAAGGCGGTGTGGTCAATGCCAAGGCGGCGCCGGCCGATCCGGCACTGGTCACCGTGCCGCCCGGGTTCGGCGCCGAACTGAAGGTGACGCCGGCCGGGCAGAGCGCCGTTGCCGACACCCTGCGGGTGGCCGGCAAGGTGGATTTCGATTCTCAGCGAGTGACGCGCATCGGCGCGACGGTGACCGGCCGCGTCATCGACATCCAGGCCCAGCTGGGCCAGGCGGTGAAGGTCGGCGATACGCTGGCGACGATCAACAGTACCGAGCTGAGCGCGGCCCAGCTCACCTATCTGAAAGCCCGCGCCCAGGCCGACCTGCAGGCCCGCAGCGTGGAACGGGCGCGTCAGCTGTTCGCCGCCGACGTGATCGGCAAGGCTGAGCTGCAGCGCCGCGAGAGCGAGCTGGCCATCGCCTCCGCCGAACAGCGCGGTGCGGCCGACCAGTTGCGCGTGCTCGGCATGTCGTCGGGGGCCATCAACCGGCTGGGCAGTTCCGGCAGCATCAATTCGGTGATCTCGGTGGCGTCGACGATGGCTGGTGTCGTGGTCGAGCGGCCGGTGGCTCAGGGCCAGGTGGTGCAGCCGGCCGATGCGTTGTTCGTGGTGGCCGACCTGTCCCGCGTGTGGGTCACCGCCGAGGTGCCCGAGCAGCAGGCGGCACTGGTCAAGGCCGGCCAGTCGGTGGATATCGAGGTGCCGGCCCTCGGCTCGCGCCTGACCGGCAAGCTGATCTACGTGGCCGACACGGTCAATCCGGAGACCCGCACGATCTCCGTGCGCAGCGTGGTGGATAACGCCGCGCGCCAGCTCAAGCCGGCGATGCTGGCGACGATGCTGATCCAGGCCGCGCCGGTGGAGCGGGTGGTGGTGCCGTCCCAGGCGGTGGTGCGCGATGGCGATGCGGACAACGTCTTCGTTGAGACGGGGCCGCAGCAGTTCCGCCTGACCGCGGTGCGCCTCGGCCCCGACATGGACGGCCGCCGCGCGGTGCTGTCGGGCCTCAAGGCCGACCAGCGGATCCTCGTGTCGGGGGCTTTCCACCTGAACAACGAGCGCAAGCGCAAAGAGCTGGAATAAGGACGGACCATGATCGAATCCCTAGTCCGTGCCGCGCTCCGCCAGCGCTTGGTGGTCGTGGTGGTGGCCGTGGTGCTGCTCGCCTTCGGCCTCAACGCGGCGCGCAAGCTGTCGGTGGATGCCTTCCCCGACGTGACCAATGTGCAGGTGCAGATCGCCACCGAAGCCAAGGGGCGTTCCCCCGAGGAGGTGGAGCGCTTCGTCACCGTGCCGCTGGAAATCTCCATGACCGGCCTGCCCGGTCTGGAGGAAATGCGTTCCCTCAACAAGCCCGGCCTGTCGCTGATCACCTTGGTATTCACCGACGCGACCGATGTGTACTTTGCCCGCCAACTGGTGATGGAACGCCTGCTCGAAGTGGGCAGCCGGATGCCGGAAGGCGTGGTGCCGGTGCTCGGCCCGGTGTCCACCGGCCTCGGCGAGGTGTACCAGTACACACTCGACCGTCCGGATGACGGCAACCGGGAGCTGACCGAGAAGGAGCTGACCGAGAGGCGCATCGCCCAGGACTGGGTAGTGCGCCCGCTGCTGCGCTCGATCCCGGGCGTGGCGGAGATCAATTCCCAGGGCGGTTTCGCACGCCAGTACCAGGTGCTGGTGAACCCCGACCGCCTGCGCCATTACAAGATCACCGTGCGCGACGTGTACGAGGCGGTAGCCCGCAACAACGCCAACTCCGGCGGCGGCATCCTGCCCCAGTACGCGGAGCAGTACCTGATCCGCGGCGTCGGCCTGGTGAAGAGCCTGTCCGATATCGGCGCCATCGTGCTGAAGGAGGTCGGCGGCACGCCGGTGTATGTGCGCGACGTGGCGGAGGTGACCTTTGGCCATGAGGTGCGCCAGGGCGCGGTGGTGAAGAACGGCGTCACCGAGTCGGTGGGCGGCATCGTGATGATGCTGCGCGGCGGCAACGCCAAGGAGGTGGTCAGCCGCATCAAGGCCCGCGTGGCGGAGATCAACGAGAAGGGCATGCTGCCCGACGGGCTGCAGATCGTGCCCTACTACGACCGCTCGGAGCTGGTGGATGCGGCGCTGCAAACCGTCATCAAGGTGCTGCTGGAGGGCATCGCGCTGGTGGTGGTGGTGCTGTTCCTGTTCCTTGGCGACGTGCGTTCGAGCCTGATTGTGGTGGCGACGCTGGTGCTGACGCCGCTGCTCACCTTCCTGGCGATGAACCACTACGGCATCTCGGCCAACCTGATGTCCCTCGGCGGCTTGGCGATCGCCATTGGCCTGATGGTGGACGGTTCGGTGGTGGTGGTGGAGAACGCCTTCGCACGCCTCGGCCATGCCCCCGAGCGCGGCGAGAGCAAGGTGCGCATCATCTTCGATGCGGTACGCGAGGTATCCACGCCGGTGATCTTCGGGGTCAGCATCATCATCCTGGTATTCCTGCCGCTGATGACCCTGCAGGGCATGGAAGGCAAGATGTTCGCACCGCTGGCCTACACCATCGCCATCGCGCTGGCGGTGTCCCTGTTCCTGTCCCTGACCCTCACGCCGGTGCTGTCGTCCTACCTGCTGAAGGGCGGCGCCGAGCACGACACCTGGCTGATCGCCAAGATCAAGGCGCCTTATCTGAAGCTGCTGCACTGGGCGGTGGCCAACAGCCGCAAGACGGTCACCGGCGGGGTGATCCTGCTGGTCGTTACGCTGGGCATGTTCCCCTTCCTCGGCACCGCCTTCATCCCCGAGATGAAGGAAGGGTCGGTGGTGCCGGGCATCAATCGGGTGCCGAACATCTCGCTGGATGAGTCCATCAAGATGGAAATGGAGGCGATGCGCCTGGTGATGCAGGTGCCGGGCGTCAAGTCGGCCATCTCAGGCGTCGGCCGTGGCGAATCTCCGGCGGACCCGCAGGGCCAGAACGAATCGACCCCCATCGTCAGCCTCCAGCCCCGCGATGAGTGGCCGGCCGGATGGACCCAGGACGACATCGCCGCGGCGATGCGCGAGAAGCTGAAGGCCCTGCCGGGCGTGCAGGTGGTGATGGCCCAGCCGATCTCCGACCGAGTGGACGAGATGGTCACCGGCGTGCGCTCCGACGTGGCGATCAAGGTCTTCGGCGACGACCTGGACGAGCTGAAGAAGAAGGCCGAGGAGATCGCCCGCGTGGCGGGCGGCATCGCCGGCTCCGAGGACATCCGCGTCGAGCGGGTCACCGGTCAGCAGTATCTGTCCATCGAGATCGACCGCCAGGCCATCGCCCGCCACGGTCTCAACGTGTCGGACGTGAACGACACCATCGAGGCGGCTGTCGGCGGCAAGCAGGCGACCGAGGTGTACGAGGGCGAGCGGCGCTTCGCGTCGGTGGTGCGCCTGCCCGAGAGCTTCCGCGACAACGTGGAGAAGATCGGCGACATCCTGATCAGCACGCCGGGCGGCGCCCAGGTGGCGCTGGAGAACCTGGCGACGATCCGCGTTGCCGACGGTCCGGCGCAGATCTCCCGCGAGCTCGCCAAGCGCCGCATCGTGGTCGGCGTGAACGTGAAGGACCGGGATCTGGGCGGCTTCGTCGCGGAGCTGCAGAAGGCGGTGGATGCCAAGGTCAAGCTGAAGGAAGGCTATTACCTGGAGTGGGGCGGCCAGTTCCAGAACCTGGAGCGCGCCATGGGCCACCTGACGATCATCATTCCGGTGACCGTCGGGGCGATTTTCTTCCTGCTGTTCCTGCTGTTCGGCTCCCTCAAGCTGGCCAGCCTGATCATCCTGGTGCTGCCCTTTGCCAGCGTCGGTGGGGTGATCGGACTCCTGGTGACCGGCGAATACCTGTCGGTGCCGGCTTCAGTGGGTTTCATTGCGCTGTGGGGCATCGCGGTGCTCAACGGGGTGGTGCTGGTGAGCTACATCCGCAGCCTGCGCACCGAGGGTGTGCCGCTGGCCGAGGCGGTCGTGAAGGGGGCGACCTTGCGCTTCCGGCCGGTGATGATGACCGCGACGGTGGCCCTGCTGGCGCTGGTGCCCTTCCTGTTCGCCACCGGGCCGGGCTCGGAAGTGCAGCGTCCGCTGGCCATCGTGGTGATCGGCGGGCTGATCACCTCGACGCTGCTGACCCTGGTGGTGCTGCCGACCCTCTACAAGTGGTTCGACGACACCCCCTACGAGGCCTGATCAAGACTTGAAAGGGCCGCCCTGAAGGGTGGCCCGCCGCAGTACGAAGGAGACATCATGAAAGAGATACGTGCCGTCATCCGGCCCCAGAAACTGCCCCGCCTGCGCGAGGTGCTGCGGGCCGTGCCGGGTTTCCCGGGGATGACCATCAGCAAGGCGGTGGGCTGCGGCGCCACCGTGCGTCACACGCCTGCCAACATCAAGGACGAGTTGACGGATTTCAGCGACAAGATGCGGGTCGAGATCATCGCGCCCGATGAGCTGGTGGAGGCGTTGGTCGAGCAGATCGTGCAGGTTGCCAGCACCGGTCAGACCGGCGACGGGTTGGTGTGGGTGGTGGATGTGCAGCGTGCGGTGTTCATCCGCAAGACCGTCGACGGCGCCCCGCAGGCCTGAAGCGCCGGGCGTTCAGAGATCGATGGCGACGGACAGCCAGATCATGCTGGAGGCTGGATTCACCGGCCGGTCGGGATGCAGGAACTGCTCCGAGCGGTCGGTGATCTCCTGGTGCGACGAGCCCAGGTTGATGCCGTTCAGGGCTACTTCCACCAGGCGGCCATCCATGCGGAAGTTGCGCGCGACGCGCAGGTCAAGGGTGGTGTAAGGCCGCGACACGTAATCGTAGCCCGGTACGTAGCCGTAGCCGCCGGCCAGCGGGCCCATGCGCAGCAGGCTGGCCGTGCTCTTCCAGCCGCTGCCGTAGTCCTGCAGCCAGGTCAGGCTGGCTGAATAGGGCGAGGTGCGCTCGGCGATGGAGCGATCATTGACCCGGCGATCGATCAGCGTGTGGCTGAACAGCACTTCACCGCCGGTCCAGGGCTTGGTGCGGAGCTGGTATTCGATGCCGCGCAGTTCGACCGGCATGTCCACATTGACGAACTGGGAGCTGGGCAGCGGTAGCGGCAGTGGGCCGACCGGGGAGGGCACCGTCTGGCGGACGACGAAATCGGTGATGCGTTCGTTGAAGATGCGCACGTCCAGTGTGGCGTCCAGGGCCGGGAAGCGGCCGAGGTAGCCCACTTCGACGGTATCTACGTACGGTGTGCGCAGATTGGGATTGGACACGTAGGGCCAGGACACCAGGATGCCCGATTTGGGATCGTAGGCCCGTACATCGCCATACAGGTCGAACAGGTTGCGCTGCTGCCAGGCCCTTGCGTAACCGGCCCGGAAGGTGTCGCGGGGGCTGGCCTGCCAGTTGAGGAAGGCGCGCGGGATGAACTGGCTGGCCATCCCGCTGTTCTTCTCCAGCAGGCCGCCGAGGTTCAGTTGCCACTCGGGGGTCAGGTGCCAGTCGAGATTGGCGAACCCGCGGTACAGGTCGAGGACTGGGGGTTTCCGGCCTGCGAACAGGAAGGATGCGTCCGTCGAATCGCGGCGCGCTTCGAGACCCCACACCATGCGGGCCTGGGAGGTCAGCGCGAAGCGATGCTGGATCTCCGCGTTGGTGCGATCGCTGTCGCGGCTGCGATTCAGCGGCACAGCCGGAAAGGCGGGGGGCGCCGAGGCCAGCCATTTTTCCGTGCCGGCTTCGTGGTTGCGGTACAGGCTGACGAGCCATTCCTCGTTCTCGTCGAGCGTCCGGCGCCAGGTCATATGGACTGTCGACGCCTCGGAATCGCTATTCCGTTCTCCATTGTTGTCGAACAGCGAATCGGGATAGCCGAGTCCCCGCTGGGCGCGGCTGTAGCCGGCCCGCAGCGTCAGCTCGTCGCGGGCATTCAGTCGATAGTCGCTGCGCAGGCTGAGGGTCTGGGTGTGGCGGGAGTCGTTGAGGGCGCTGAAGCCATTGTCCCGTGTCTGTGCCGCGGACATGCGGACGCCCAGCCCGTCGCTACCGCCCGTCCAGCTCGCGTACAGATCGGCGATGCCATGCTGACCGACATTGACCTGGCCGGATGCGCCGTGGTCCTGGTGGCTGTGGCGGGTGATGATGTTGATGACGCCCAGGAAGGCGTTGGCGCCATAGGCATTGGAGTTGGTGCCGCGGACGACCTCGATGCGCTCGATTTCCTGGATGGTGAGCGGCAGCGCGGACCAGTCGACACCGCCGAAAGAACTCGGCGCATACACCGAGCGGCCGTCGATGAGGACCTGGATCTCGGTCGGGTAGTCACTGCCGAGGCCGTGGTAGGTTACCCATTGGGAATGGCCGCGCTCCTGACCGACCTGCATGCCGGGAACGAGACGCAGCAGGCGGGCGACATCCCGGTAGCCGGTGGCACGGATGAACTCGCGGTCGAGGATGGTCACCGCACCCGGTGCCTCGTTGAGGACCTGGGGCAGGCGGGATGCCGACAGGACGGTCGGCAACTCTTCGAAAAAAGGGGATTCCGCACTGTCAGCCCGGCTCTGTGCATGGGCATGGAGCGTGGGCAGACACAGTAAACCAGCCAGCGCAGCAGGTAGAGCCTGCCGAATAGTCAGCAAGGGCATTGAACGATTTTTTATTGTGGTGGAAGTGGGGGTCTCCCTGACGTTCCACGTCGCCCCCATAATCTTCCAATTATATCGACCCCGCCCTTGTTGGGTTGTGAATCATGTCATCCGATGTAAATGAGTAATCACACCCGTTTGGTGGCTCATGCGGGCGGCCCGACACCGGCTGGTGTGGGGCCGCTTGTCGGGCTCAGGACAGACGCACGGCCACGAAGATCCGGCTGCCGCCGCGCTGGACCAGCAGCGCGAAGCGGTTGCCGGCCGCGTCGAGGAGCTTGCGGAACTGCTCCGCAGTGGTGATCGGCTGATTGTTGATCCCGAGGATCACGTCGCCGGCCTGTAGGCCGGCCTTGGCAGCCGGGCCAGCGGCGTCTTCGATCAGCAGGCCGCCGGGTACGCCGAGGCGGGACGCTTCCTGGGTGGTCAGCGCGCGGCCGGTCAGGCCCAGCTTGCTGCTGGCCGCTTCGGACTTCCGCTCCGGGGTGGCGGCGAGGTTGCGTTCGGCGACCTGCTCGCCCAGGGTGACGTTGAGCTCGCGGGCCTTGCGGTCGCGCCAGATCGACAGGCGCACTACCGAGCCGGGTTTCAGCTCGCCGATGATGCGCGGCAGGTCGGCGGAGTTGTCCACCTTCTGGCCGTTGACGCCGAGGACCACGTCCCCCGCCTGCAGTCCGGCCTTATCCGCCGGCGAGCCCGCTTCGACGTTGGCGACCAGTGCGCCGGTCGGCTTGTCGAGACCGAAGTTTTGGGCCAGGTCGGCATCGAGGCCCTGGATGGCCACGCCGAGGCGGCCGCGGGACACCTTGCCGTACTTCTGCAACTGATCCTTGACCTTCAGCGCGACGTCGATGGGGATTGCGAAGGAGATGCCCATGAAGCCGCCGGAGCGGGAGTAGATCTGCGAGTTGATGCCGATCACTTCGCCGGCCAGGTTGAACAGCGGTCCGCCGGAATTGCCCGGGTTGATCGCCACGTCGGTCTGGATGAAAGGCACGTAGGTCTCGTCCGGCAGGCGACGGGCCTTGGCACTGATGATGCCGGCGGTCACGGTGTTCTCGAAGCCGAAGGGGGAGCCCATCGCGACGACCCACTCGCCGACCTTGCTGCGTTCGGCGTCGCCGGTCTTGACGTAGGGCAGGCCGTTGGCATTGATCTTCAGCAGCGCTACGTCGGTGCGCTTGTCGGAGCCGACCACCTTGGCCTTGAACTCGCGCTTGTCGGTCAGCCTGACGGTGACTTCGGTGGCGCCGTCCACCACGTGGGCGTTGGTCAGCACGTAGCCGTCTGCGCTGACGATGAAGCCCGAGCCGACGCCCTGCTGGATCTGCTCGGGTGCCGACCGGCCTCCGCGTCCGCCGCCGTTGCCCGGCGCGCCGGGCACGGGGATGCCGAAGCGGCGCAGGAGGTCGTAGAAGGGGTCATCCGCGAAGGGATCGTCGCCGGATGTCTCCCCGCCGCGGGCCACTTTCTGGGTCACGCTGATATTGACGACGGCCGGCCCCACCTGTTCGACCAGCCCGGAAAAGTCCGGCAGGCCGTAGCGGTTGGCCGCGGCGGCGGAAGGCGCAGCCGGAGCAACCGCCGGCGGCGTGCTGACGGCGTGGGACGGGGAAATGGCGCCGCCCTCCTGCAGGCAGCCCGACAGGGCCAGGACAATGGCGGAAAAGGCGAGGCTGGAACGAAGCACGGCAGTTTTCATGCGCAACTCCTGTAGTTTTTATCCGGATTTATGGACGCCGCGCCGCGGCGCCGCGTTCCCTGCTACAACAATCGCTTACAAAAGTGGGGTCGGTCGGACAGTCTGCAAGAGGGGCCGTGCTGCTGCTGGCCGGCATACGTCGGGGCTGCTTTTTGGCACGGGCGTTGTATAGTTAATCTCTATCACCATTGCGGGTGTGCCCCATGACATTGACCGATCTCCGCTATCTCGTTGCGCTGGCCCGCGAGCGTCATTTCGGGCATGCTGCCGAACGCTGCAATGTCAGCCAGCCGACCCTGTCGGTAGCGATCAAGAAGCTCGAGGAAGAGCTGGCCGTGACGCTCTTCGAGCGCAGCGCCGCCGATGTGAAGATCACCGACATCGGCGCCCGCATCGTCGCCCAGGCCGAAAAGGTGCTGCTCGAGGCGGGCCAGATCAAGGAACTCGCCACCGCCGGCCGCGACCCCCTGTCCGGTCCGTTGAAGGTCGGTGTGATCTACACCATCGGGCCTTACCTGTTGCCGCACCTGATCCCGCGTGTGCATGAGGCGGCACCGTCGATGCCGCTGCTGATCCAGGAAAACTACACCGCCCGGCTGGCCGAATCCCTCAAACGCGGCGACCTGGACGTGATCGTCGTAGCCTTGCCGTTCGAAGAGCCCGGCATCGTCACTCAGGCCGTCTATGACGAACCTTTCCGCGTGCTGATGCCGGCTGGCCATGCGTGGGAGAAGGAAGATGCGATCGCCGCCTCCAGTCTGGCCGAGGCGCCACTGCTGCTGCTCGGGGCCGGCAACTGCTTCCGCGACCAGGTGCTGGAGGTGTGCCCGATGTGCCGCAGCGGTGAAGGCCTGCAGCGTACGCTGGAGGGTAGTTCGCTGGAAACCATCCGCCACATGGTGGCCACCGGTGCCGGCATCACCGTGCTGCCGAGCAGTGCGGCCGATCCGTTGCCGAACGGCAACGCGCTGCTCAGCGTGCGCCCCTTCGTGGCGCCGGAGCCCTTCCGCCGCGTCGCGCTGGCCTGGCGGGTGACCTACCCGCGCAGCGGCGCCATCGACGTGATCCGCTCGGCGATCCTGTCCAGCCCGTTGGCGGGCGTGCGGGCGGTCAGCCGCTGATTGCCCGGGCGGCACCGGCCTCGGTGACGATCCAGTCCATCGGCTGGTCGTGGGGCTGGGGGAAGGTGTCGTCTACCCGTGCCAGCTCGAAGGCCACGCCGACGCACGGCGGCGCCGGTTGCAGGGCCGCCAGTGTGCGGTCGAAATAGCCGCCGCCGTAGCCGAGCCGGTAACCGGCGGCGTCGAAGACGTTGAGGGGTACCAGGATCAGCTCCGGCTGCAGGATTTCCGTGCCGGCGGGAATCGGGATGCCGTGGTGATCCGTTTCCATCGGCACGTCCGGATGCCAGTGCAGGAAGACCATCGGTGCGCCCGGTGTCCGGACCACCGGCAGCGCCATTTGCCGTGCCGGGTCGACGGCCAGCCAGCGCTGCGCCCAGGGCACCAGATCCACCTCGCCGCGCCACGGCCAGCAGAAAGCCACCGTCTTCGGCGCAAGTTCGTCCAGCAGGCGGTCCAGATGATCCTCGATCCGGCGTGTGAAGGCCGCGCGTTCGGCCGCAGGGAGTCGTTCCCGTGCGGCAATGCGGGTTTTTCTTAAATTTTGTCGCAGCGCGGCAACGGCGGCGTCGGGATCCACGCTTGGGCGGAGGAGGGGAGGGGTCACTGTGCTATTCTCCGATGGCATCGATGCAGGACGTAAAAGCAATGAAGAATAGCGTGTGGGCCGTGCTGGCGGCAGTGTTGTGGATGGCCTTGCCGGCCGGCGGCGATCCCGGTGACGAGAGGATACTGCTCGCCAAGGATGCTGCGCGCAGCGGCGACCGTAACCGTCTCGTCCAGCTTGCGCCTCCCACGGGGCACGTCCTCGATCCCTATCCCGAATACTGGGCGCTGTCCAACCAGGTCGCCCGGCCCGCCGACGTGGATGCGGCGCGCATCCAGGATTTCCTTCAGCGCTATTCCGGCAGCTGGCTGGCCGAGAAGCTGCGCGGCGAATGGCTGCGCAACCTCGGCAGGCGCGGCGACTGGGTCCAGCTGGCCGGCGAGTTCCCGAACATGGAGCAGCCGGAGCAGGACTTGAAGTGCTACCAGTTACAGGCTCGCCTGCAGAACGGTGACCGGACCGCGCTGGAAGACGCCCGCCCGCTGTGGTTCGTGCTGGTGGATACGCCCGACAGCTGCGTGCCGGTGCTGCAGGCCTTGGTCCGCGAAGCCCTGGTCAGCCCGGACGACATGTGGTTCCGCATCCGCCGCCTGATGGAGGCCAAGCGCCTCGCCGGTGCGCGCGCGGTGGCGAGCTGGTTGCCGGCGGACCAGCAGCCCGCCCCGTCCGACCTCGACAAGGCCAGCACCAATCCGGCGACCTACTTCGACCGCCTGCCGATCAATTTCTCGGCGTCCCGCCAGGGGCGCGAGCTGGCGCTGATTGCTCTGGCCCGCATTGCCCGTGACGATCCGCCGGCCGCCTATGTGCGCTATGCGCGCATTGACGAGCGTCTGTCGAGCACCGACCGCGCCTATGCGCTCGGGCAGATCGGCTGGCAGGCGGCGGCGCGCCTGTTGCCGGATGCGAACGCCTGGTTCAAGGCCGCCGGCGATACCCCGATGTCCGACGAGCAAGCTGCCTGGCGCGTGCGTGCGGCGCTGCGCGCGGCGGACTGGCGCGCGGTGCGCAGCGCCGTCGAGGCCATGCCGCCGGGGCTGCGCGAGCAGCCGGACTGGAGCTACTGGCTCGGCCGCGCCCAGCAGGCTCTCGGCAACCGGGAGGCCGCCCGCAAGGAGTTCGCGCGCATCGCCGGCCATCCGACCTTCTACAGCATCCTGGCCGGCGAAGAGCTCGGCCAGACCTTCACGCTGCCGGCCAAGGCGCGCGCCACCAGCGCCGACGAGGCCGAGCTGGCGCGCCAGACGCCGGGCCTGCAGCGGGCCATCGCGCTGTTCCGCCTGGATCTGCGCACTGAAGGCACCCGTGAGTGGAATTGGACGCTGCGCAACAAGGATGACCGCTTCCTGCTCGCCGCGGCCCAATTGGCCCAGCAGCTCGGCATCTACGACCGGGCCATCAACGCCGCCGACCGCACCCGCAACGAGCACGACTACAGCCTGCGCTACCTGGCGCCTTTCCGCGACCGCATCGAGCCCAACGCGAAGAGCCGCGACCTGGACACCGGCTGGGTCTATGGCCTGATGCGCCAGGAAAGCCGCTTCGTCACCGCCGCCCGCTCCGGTGTCGGTGCCCAGGGGCTGATGCAGATCATGCCGGCCACCGGCCAGTGGGTCGCCGGCAAGCTCGGCATGAAGGGCTTCAACGTCGGCTGGCTGCAGGATCCGGACACCAACGTGATGCTCGGCACCACCTACATGCGCATGGTGCTGGCCGGCCTCGACAACCATCCGGTGCTGGCGTCCGCCGCCTACAATGCCGGTCCGGGACGGGCGAAGAAGTGGAAGGACAGCAAGCCCCTCGAAGGCGCGGTGTATGCCGAGACCATCCCCTTCAACGAAACCCGCGACTATGTGAAGAAGGTGATGGCCAACAGCATCATCTACTCTGCGCTGCTCGACGGGCGGGCGCCGTCCCTGAAGGGGCGCCTCGGTACCATCTCGGCCAGCGACGGCACTGGCGGCAGCGATCTGGGTAGTCCCGCGCCGGGTGCCGGGTTGGAATGAGCACTGCGGCGGGAATTCTTTGGCAGCGTAGTGATCTGTAGAGCAGTTGCATCGCTCGGGAAGCGTCGCCATGTCCATCCGTACAGTTCTTCTCATCGGTGGTAGCGGTTTTGTCGGTACTGCCGTCGCCGCCCGCCTGGCCGCGGCCGGCAAGACACTGCTGATTCCCACGCGCCACCGCGAACGGGTGCGCCACCTGCTGGCCCTGCCGACCGCGGACGTGGTCGAGGCGGATGTGGGCGATCCGGCCGAGTTGGCGGTGCTGATGACCGGCGTCGACGCGGTGGTGAATCTCGTCGGCGTGTTGCACTCCCGCTCCGGCCATCCCTACGGGCCGGATTTCGCCCATGCCCACGTGGCCCTTCCCAAGGGCATCGTCACCGCCGCCCGCGAGGCCGGCGTACGGCGCATCGTGCATATCAGCGCCCTTGGCGCGGCGGCGGACGGGCCGTCCGAATACCTGCGTTCGAAGGCCGACGGTGAGGCGGCGATCCGCGCCGCGGCGCCCGGCATCGGCTGGACCATCCTGCGCCCGTCGGTGATCTTCGGGCCCGGCGACAGTTTCCTGAACCTCTTTGCCGGCCTGCTCCGGCGTTTCCCGGTGCTGCCCCTCGGCGGCGCGAAGGCGCGCTTTCAGCCGGTTTATGTGGGTGATGTGGCGGAGGTGGTGGCCGAGGCCCTCGAACGGCCCGATGCAGTCGGCCAGACCTTCGAACTGACGGGGCCGCGGCCGTACAGCCTGCAGGCGCTCGTCGAATACGTCGGCCGCATCACCGGCCACCCGCGTCCGGTGATTCCGCTGCCGGAAGGCCTGGCCGTGCTTCAGGCGGCGCTGCTCGAATGCCTGCCCGGGCCGCTGATGAGCCGCGACAACGTGCGCTCGATGCGCGTGCCCAACGTCGCCAGCGGTGCGCCGCAGCCGTGGGGGCGCCACCCGACGGCCCTCGAGGCGGTGGCGCCGTGTTATCTGGGATCCCTCAACAAGCGCGGACGCTATACCGCCTTCCAACTGCATCGCCCATGAAAATCTACTGTGTCGGCGGCGCCATCCGCGACGAACTGCTCGGCCTGCCGGTCAAGGACCGGGACTGGGTGGTCGTCGGCGCCACCCCCGAAACCCTGCTGGCCCAGGGCTATACGCCGGTCGGCAAGGACTTCCCGGTCTTCCTCCATCCCCGCAGCCACGAGGAGTACGCGCTGGCGCGCACCGAGCGCAAGACCGCGCCCGGCTACGCCGGCTTCGTCTTCCACACCGCAGCGGACGTTACGCTGGAAGAAGATCTGGCCCGCCGCGACCTGACCATCAACGCGATTGCGCGTGACGACGACGGTGTGTTGGTGGATCCCTACGGCGGGCGCCGTGACCTGGAAAGCCGGGTGTTCCGCCATGTCAGCCCGGCCTTTGCCGAGGACCCGGTGCGCATCCTGCGGCTGGCGCGTTTCGCGGCCCGCTTCGCCGATTTCACGGTGGCGCCGGAAACCCTCGAACTCATGCGTGCGATGGTCGCCGCTGGCGAGGTGGATGCGCTGGTGCCGGAGCGGGTCTGGCAGGAGCTCGCCCGCGGCCTGATGGAGGCGCGGCCGGCGCGGATGATTCAGGTACTGCGCGATTGCGGTGCGCTGGCGCGGCTGCTGCCGGAGGTGGATCGCCTGTTCGGTGTGCCGCAGCCGCTGCAGTACCACCCGGAAGGCGACACCGGCGCCCATATGCTGATGGTCCTCGACCGCGCCGCTGCCGACGGCCTGGCCTTGCCCGGGCGGCTGGCCTGTCTGCTGCACGACCTGGGCAAGGGCGTCACGCCGGCGGATGTGCTGCCCCATCACTACGGGCATGAGGCGGCCAGCGAGCGGCTGGCGCGGGACGTCTGCCAGCGGCTCAAATGCCCGGTCGACTGCCGCGACCTGGCGCTGATGATGGCCCGTGAGCACGGCATCGTGCACCAGGGCCAGGTCCTGCGCGCCGAGACCATGGTCAAGCTCATCGAGCGCTGCGACGGCCTGCGCCGGCCCGAACGCTTTGTTGCGCTGCTCGACGCCTGTGCCTGCGACTACCGGGGGCGCAGTACTTACGAGGCGCGGCCCTATCCCCAGCGCGAGCGCCTGCTCGCCGCGCTGGCCGCGGTGCGCGGCGTCGATGCGGGAGCCGTCGCCCGCGGCGTGGCGGACAAGGCGCGCATCCCGGTCGAGGTCCATGCGGCACGGGTGGCGGCGGTGCGTCAGCTGGAAGGCCGCGGAGTGAGTGAGGGAGATGCCGCCGGAGACGCGGGCGAGGGGCGCGGCGTCTGTCCGGAGGAAACTCGTTAGCCATTCCACGCACGCCTTCGTCATTGCAACCTACAATGCGCGCACTTTCATGCGCTCGCCTGTCGATTTGCCTGTCGCGTCCTCCCTGGTCCGGCGAATAGCCCTGCTGGCTTGCGGCCTGGGGCTGGCCGTTTCCGCCGCTGCCGTGCAGCCGATCCCTGCCTTTTCCGAGGTCAGGGCCGGTGCCGTGCCTTCGGTGGGTGTCCTGCTCGCCCGGGATGGCACACCATTGGCCGAGCGGCGCCTCAATCCCCATGTGCGCCGCCTGGAATGGGTGGGGCTGCACAGCTTGTCCCCGTCGCTGAAGGAGGCCTTGCTGGCGGCAGAGGACAAGCGCTTCTTCGAGCATTCCGGCGTCGACTGGAAGGCCTTTGCCGGCTCCCTGTGGCACAACCTGTGGTATGACCGCAAGCGCGGCGCCTCGACCTTGTCGATGCAGGTGGCGGGCCTGCTCGACCCGGAACTGGCGCTCGGCCGCGATGGCATGCCGCGGCGCAGCCTCGGCCAGAAGTGGGACCAGGCCCTGGCCGCGCAGGCGCTGGAAGCCCGATGGACGAAGGAGCAGATCCTCGAGGCCTATCTCAACCTGGCGCCCTTCCGTGGTGATCTGCAGGGCGTCCATGCGGCGGCACGGGCGCTGTTCGGCAAGTCGCCGAGCGAGTTGGGGCGCCCCGAGGCGCTGATCCTGTCTGTTCTCCTGCGTGGGCCCAATGCCAAGCCGGACGTGGTGGCCCATCGGGCCTGTGTGCTGGCGGAGCGCCTCAATGCGCCGTCGGCCTGCACCGCAGCCCAGCGCCTTGCTGCCAACAATCTGGATCGCCAGCATACCGGGCCGCGCTGGGAGCTGGCTTCCCAGGCCGGACGGCTACTCCTCCAGCATCCCGGTGAACGCCTCACGACCACGTTGGATGCAGATACCCAGCGTGGCGTGACGTCGGTGCTGCATCGCCTCGGCACGCTGGAGGCGGCAGCGGTGGTGCTCGACAATCCTACCGGCGAGGTGCTGGCCTACGTCGGAGCGCCCGATTACGCGGCGCCCGACCACGCGCTCACGCCACGTAATCCGGGCAGCCTGTTGTCTCCCTTTGCCTACGGCCTGGCGCTGGAGCGTCGGTTGATCACGGCGGCCAGCCTGATGGAGGAGTCGCTGGCCAATCACGCTCCGACGCTGCCCGACGAGCGCATGTGGGTCAGTGTGCGGCGGGCGCTGGTGGAGGGAATGAGCGATCCGGCCCAGGCGGTGGGCAGGTTGGTGGCGGACGGCCTGCCGGATCGTCTGCGCCAGGCCGACGTGGATGTGCGCGGTGGTGGCGCTGAGCTCGCCTTGCTGCCGCTGGCGGCCCTCTATCGCAGCCTGGCGGTAGGGGGACAATGGCAGGCGCCGCGCTTCCTGGCCGCCTCGGAGCGTCCGTCACGCCGTGTGTTGCGCCCGGAGGCCAGCTTCATCGTGGCCGACATGCTGGCCGTGCCGGATGCCGACGGCAATCCGCAGCCTTTCGCCTTTCGGCAGTACGTCGCGGACAGCCGCGAGACGCTGACGGTGGGCTTCTCCGAGCGCTTCACGATCGTCCTGTGGGTCGCTGGTTTACGCAACGCCCCGCAGATCGGCAGCCAGGCCTGGCACGATATCCTGCGCGGCCTGTTGCGGGGCCAGACGCCGTCTCGACCGTTGCCGCCGCCGGGCGTGGTGTCGAGCCTGGTGGTGTTCGAGCCGCCGGTCGAGAGCCCGCGGCGGGAGTGGTTCATCCGCGGCACCGAGGTGGAGCGGGTCGCCGTGCCGCGACTGCTGCCGCGCATCGCCCAACCTCTTAATGGCGTGCTGGTGGATGCCATGGCGCTGCTGCGTGACGAGGGCTTCAAGGTGTATTTCGAGGCTACTCACATGCCGGCCGGGGCTAGGTGGCGTCTCAATGGTGAGGACCTCGGGAGCGGCGAGCGGATCGCCTGGCGGCCGGTGGCCGGTCGGCACGTGCTGGAGCTGATGTCTGCTGACGGCCAGGTTCTCGATAGCGTGATCTTTGCCGTGCGGGCACCTCTTGAGCCGCTACAGCGCCCGGATCAGCAGCCAGACAGCCAGTGACATCAGCAGGGTGCTGGTGAGTGGGATGTGGATATGCCGCCCGAAGAGGTCGAAGTGCAGGTCGCCGGGCAGGTGCCCGATGCGCCAGCGCCGCAGCGGCAGGCTGGAGCCGAGTCCGGAAACCACGGCCACCACCACGATGGCCAGCAGCCATTTGAGCATTGTCCGCCGCCTTCCGTCATTCAAAGTCCCGATTTAACCGCAGTTTTCTGCGCAGCAACATGTTTTCTGCTTTCGCCCCGCCCGTGTGTGCTGTAAGTTCTGGACCCACAACAATACATATTCATGTCCACCCCATGACGCCGATCCTCCACCTGCCATTTCCAGCCGTCTTTCTTCAGAGGGCGTGTGCATGAACCGCTCCCGTTTCGGCGATCTGGAAGTTCTCTGTCGCGCGCCGGCCGGCGCGGCCCACGAAACGCCCCTGCTGTTCGTCCACGGCGCCTACACCGCTGCCTGGTGTTGGGATGAGTTCTTCCTGTCGTGGTTTGCCGAGCAGGGCTACACGGCATATGCGATGTCCCTGTCTGGCCATGGCAAGAGCCGCGGGCGGGCCTATCTGGACAGCTTCTCCATAGCCGACTACGTGGCCGACGTGGCCGAGGTGGCTGCCGCGCTACCGGCGCCGCCGGTGCTGGTGGGGCACTCGATGGGCGGCATGGTGGTGCAGAAATTCCTCGAGAACCACTCGGCGCCTGGCGTGGTGCTGATGTCCTCTGTGCCGCCACAGGGGTTGCTCGGCTCGGCTTTCGGCCTGGCCTTCGCGCGGCCGCACCTGCTCGGCGATCTCAACCGCCTGATGGGCGGCGGCCAGCCGCAGATGGAAACCCTGCGGGACGCGCTGTTCCACGAGGCGATCGAACTGGAGCGCCTGCAGCGCTATTACCACCTGTGCCAGCCGGAGTCCCACCGGGCGATCTGGGATATGTCGCTGTTCGACCTGCCCTTCCTGTCGCGTATGCAGATTCCGCCGATGCTGGTGCTCGGTGGTGAGTACGACGTGCTGATTCCGCCGGACCAGGTGCGCATGACGGCGGCCCGCTACGGGGTCAAGGCGCAGATCCTGCCCGGCCTCGGGCATGGTCTGATGATGGAGTCGGACTGGCGTCTGGCGGCCGAGCCGATCGTGCACTGGATGAAGGAAAAGGGCCTGTAAATGCCCTGCAGGGCCCGTGTCTGGCCCGTGCCGTGAAGTCTGTCATGGCGGCGCGCTGCGCCATCGACCATGCTGAAACCGTGAACGAGAGGGTGCGGAGACGGCTGCAGGGGTTCCGTACCGATTTTCCTTCAACCTTTGGAGGCCGCAGCCGTTAGATACATCAGCGGGCCTGATTTTTTCCCTTACCCGCAACGGAGGCCGATATGGTGATCAGCATGGATATGGAAAGTGGTGCTCGGATCTACGGCGAGCCGGTTGAAGAGGTCGGCATGGCGTACGGCGATGAGGTGCTGAATGCCAACCCCTTGCCTCCCGAACTGGCGCTGGCGCTGGGGCTGCAGGAGGTGGCGAGCGTCGGGCGCGGGCAGCATGCAGCGCCCACTGACGTGGAGGCTTTCCTGGCTGCAGTCTATCGCTACCAGGAGTAGGACTCGTGGTTCCCGTCAGGCCTGCCGGCTCATCGAGCCCGCAGGCCTTTTTGCCTTTTAGAGCGCGTGGAGGCGGTCACCCCGGAGGAAACCGAGCAACGGCTGGGTGATGTCCTTGCCGAGCGCGATGACTTTGAACAGCTCACCCATTTCATGGGGGCCGGTGAGGCGTTGTACGGCCTTGGAGGCGCGGATGTAATCCACGCTGTCTTCCGGCGCCCGGCGGGACAGGCATTCCAGGACGCCGCAGTTGAACAGCAGCGTGGCCTGGTTGGTGTAGCCGAGCACATCGAGACCGGCTTCGAAACCGGCTTCGGCCACGGCGGTGAAGTCCACGAAGGCGGTGATGTCGTTGAGCCCCGGCCACAGGAAGGGATCGCCATGGGCGTGGTGGCGGAAGTAGCACAGCAGGGTGCCGGTGGCGCGGCTGTCGAGGTAGTACTCGGCCCGTGGGTAGCCGTAGTCCACCAGCAGCATGGCTCCGCGCTCCAGGCGTGCCGCCCATTCGGCGATCCACGCCCGCCCGGCGAGGTTGATTTCGCTGACGTATTCGCCTTCCTCGGGCAGCTGTATGTCGAGGGCGGCGGCGGCCTCGGCCACCTTGCCGCTTGCCGGTTTGTCGGCCCATGCGAAGTTGCCGTCGGCACCGAGGGCCACGCCCCGCTCGAAGATGCCGTCCGGGCGCCACGCCACGAGGTGTACGGGCATCACGTCGAGCACTTCGTTGGCGACCAGCACACCGGAGAAGCGCTCCGGCAGGCTGTCCAGCCAGCGGACGCGGGATGCCAGGTGGGGCACTTTGGCGGCGAGGGTGTCGAATTGGCGTTCGCGCAGCTCACCGGATACTTCGAGGATACCGTAGCTCTCCGGCAGCGTGCCGCGGTGCTCCAGTTCCAGCAGCAGGTCGGCGGCCAGCAGGCCGGTGCCGGCGCCGGCCTCGATGATGTGCGGTGCCGACAATCCCATGACCTGCTGCACTTGGGCAGCCAGGGCTTGTCCGAACAAAGGGGTGAGTTCCGGTGCGGTGATGAAGTCGCCGCCCGGCCCGAACTTGTGGGCTCCGCCGCTGTAGTAGCCGAGGCCAGGCGTATATAGGGCTTCGGCCATGTAGGTGGCGAAGGAGATCCAGCCGTCCTGGGCCTCGATCAGGCTGCGCAGTCGGGAAACGAGGCGTGCGCTCTGTTCGAGGGCGTCGGGCGAGGGCTGGGGCAGGTTCATGGCGGTGGCGAGTAGGGGAAAATCCGCATTTTACCCGTTGGTTGCAGTGCACCGTCGAGGGGGCGGGCACCGTATGATTACGCCCTTCGCTTGAATTCGCTCCCCTTGGTAGTCATGATTGAAAATCCGATCGCCCCGGTCGTGTTGGTGACGGGCGGTGCGCGGCGCGTCGGCGCCGAACTGGTGCGGTGCCTCCATGAAGCCGGTGCGCGGGTGGCCGTGCATTATCGCCATTCCCGCAGCGAGGCCGAGGCCTTGGTCGCCGCGCTGGAACGCTTACGTCCGGGCTCGGCGCTAGCGCTGCAGGCGGACCTGCTGGACTGCTCGTGTCTGCCCAGCTTGGTCGAGTCCGTTGTGGCACATTTCGGGCGGCTCGATGGGCTGGTCAACAACGCGTCGAGTTTTTTCCCGACAGCGCTCGGTGAGATCGACGAAACGGCATGGGTTGATCTGATCGGTTCCAATCTGAAAGCGCCGCTGTTTCTCGCCCAGGCCGCGGCGCCGAATCTGACGGCGAGTGGGGGCTCGATCGTGAACATCGTCGACATCCATGCCGAACGGCCGTTGAAGGGCTACCCTTTGTACTGCGCCGCAAAGGCCGGCCTGCTGGGTCTAACCCGTGCGTTGGCACAGGAACTGGCGCCCCGGGTACGGGTGAATGGCGTGGCGCCGGGGGCGATCGAATGGCCTGACGATGGACAGTTTCCGCCGCCGGAGCGGGAGCGCATCGTCGCCCATACCTTGCTGGGGCGGGTCGGCTCGCCGTCCGACATCGCGCGCACGGTGCGCTTCCTGCTGTTCGACGCGCCATACGTCACGGGGCAGATTTTATCGGTGGATGGTGGGCGAAGCGCCCATTTATAAGCTATTTAACATTTATGCCGATCGGTAATTGTGCGATCGGACTATAATCTTCGGAAATTTAATTGACATGGAACAAGTAGTGCCAGCCCTCGCTAGCCCGGCCGCCGAACAACCCGAAACGGAAGGCCGCCACTCCAATACGCTCCTGCGCCTGAAGAAATTCCTGATGCGCAAGGTCGGTGAGGCAATCGGCGATTACCGGATGATCGAGGATGGCGACGTGGTCATGGTCTGCCTCTCGGGCGGGAAGGACTCGTTCACGCTGCTGAGCCTGCTGATGGAAATGCGGGAGCGCGCGCCGATCGACTTCCGTATTGTCGCGATGAACCTCGACCAGAAGCAGCCCGGCTTTCCGGATCACGTACTGCCGGCGTATTTCGAATCGGTGGGCGTGGAATACCGGATCGTGACCGAAGACACTTATACAATTGTCAAGGACAAGATTCCTGAAGGTAAGACGACCTGCTCACTGTGTTCACGCCTGCGGCGGGGCATCATCTACCGAACGGCGAAGGAACTTGGCGCAACCAAGATCGCCCTCGGCCATCATCGCGATGACATGATCGAAACCATGTTCCTGAACATGTTCTTCGGAGGCAAGATGAAGGGAATGCCACCGAAGCTGGTCAGCGACGATGGGCAGAATGTGGTGATCCGGCCGCTGGCTTACTGTTCTGAGAAGGACATCGAGCGTTTCGCTCGTGGCATGGAGTACCCGATCATCCCGTGCAATCTGTGCGGTAGCCAGGAGAATGCGCAACGCAAGCAGATCAAGGCCATGCTGCGTGACTGGGACGAGCGTTTTCCTGGGCGCATCGTGTCGATTGCCACCGCCATGAAGAACGTCGTGCCATCCCACATGGCGGATGCCGAATTGTTCGACTTCCGTAACGTGTCGAGAGACACCCAGGTCGAGCAGGGCGACATCGTTTTCGACAAGCCGGAGTTGCCGGTCCATCCGGAGGGGGCGGCAGCCATCCCGATCGGAATCTGGAAGAGCTGATGTCATGAACCATTGCATTGCCCTGGCCGGAGACCGTGTGGTCCGGGCCAACTTTTTTCCGCCAGGTGCGGATTACGGAGTCGTTCAGCATGCCTGATCGCGCCAAGGCGCCCTGCCTCCTCCTTGCCGAAATTGCCGGCGGTATTCTCCTTGCCGAAAAGCTGGGTGAGGCCGAGGCGGCCTATGCGGTCGAACGCAGTCTGAATCGTATGTCACGCTGCGCCGAGGCCTATCAGGCCATCGGCTTCGCGGTCAAGAAGGCATCGCTGGTTGCGCACTTTCTGGATGCGGATGCAGCCCTGTTGGCCGCGCGGGAGATGCGTGAGCGGGTGCGAGCCCTGCCGCCGATGAGGGGTATCAAGCTGATGCTCAAAGCCGGGGTGGTGCTGGAAACAGAAGCCGATGGGCTGGGGCTGGAGGCTGAAAAGCTGGCTGTGCTGCTGGTCGAAAGTCATGTTCCCGACAGTATCGCGGTATCGGAAAACCTGGGGCGGGTATTGACGCCGTCCCTGCGCCGTATGTTGGGACAGGCCAGCGATGGTGCAGGCGAAATGCCCATTCCCGTTCTCGAACTGGGGGAGGCTCCACCGCCCACGCCTGCCGAACTGCGCCATGAGGCACTACAAGCTCATAAACACATGCGAATCAGTTATCGTGGGCGCAGTTGGGTGATCGATGTGGCCCGCCCGGCCTTGCTGTTCGGGCGTGATACCGGTAACGATATTGTGATCACCGATCCGCGGGTATCGCGTCAGCATGCTCGTCTCGAGCTTCGTAATGGGTTGTTCTATCTGGCCGATTCGAGCACCAACGGCACCTTCTTGCTCGAGGAGGGTAGCCCTGAACACTGCGTCAAGCGCGAGGAGTTCATCCTCGGCGAAAAGGGGCACATCGGCTGCGGGTTTTCCGTCGGCGACAATATGTCGGATGTGGTGGCGTTCGCCCTTGGGTGATGCTGCTGGAGGCGTGCCGGATCACATGACCAAGGGCCGCGATTGCGGCCCTTGGTCCATGCATGAAGCCTGTGCGGCGATTCAGTCCTTCAGGCGGTCCCTCATGAACTTCTTGCGCTCGTCGCCCTTCTTGTCCTTGGCGGAGGCCTTGCATTCCTTCATCTTGTCACTCCTCGCATGGACGGTTTGGCGGTGCTGCGCGTGCACCATAAACGTACTGTGAGACCCGCAGTGGACGGCGGAGAGGCGCGTCGATGCGTCGTTTGCGCCAAGTCGTGGAGTTGCGGCGGCTAGAAGCCGCTTTCTTCCATTGCGCGCCGCTGGCGGTCGACGAATTCCTGCGTCGAGTCGATGCCGCGCAGCAGCAGGATCGTCGAACGCACGGCCGCTTCGAGCAGCACGGCGAGGTTGCGGCCAGCCGCAACCGGCAGCACGACGCGGCGTACCGGTACGCCGAGAATGGGCTGCTGTTCGCCGTCGAGGGTCAGGCGCAGCGGGTCTTCCTGGCCCGGCTGGCGGCGTTGCAGGTGGACCACCAGCTTGAGCTTCATCTTCCGTCGGCAGGCCGTCTCGCCGAAGATCGTGCGGATGTTGAGGATGCCGAGGCCGCGCACCTCAATGACGTCCTGCAGCAGTTCGGGGCAGCGTCCTTCCAGTACGGTCGGGGCGATGCGCGAGAACTCGACGATGTCGTCAGCCACCAGGCCGTGGCCGCGGGAGATCAGTTCCAGCGCCAGTTCCGACTTGCCGGCACCTGAGTCGCCGGTGATGAACACACCGAGGCCCAGTACGTCCATCAGCACCCCGTGCAGCGCCACCCTTTCAGCCAGTTGGCGCGACAGGTAGCTGCGCAGCAGGTCGATGACATTGGCGGACGGCAGCGGGCTGGCGAAGAGGGCGATGTCCTCGTTTGCGCACAGCGTGCGGATGATGCTCGGGATCTCCTCGTCGTCGGCGACGATGAGTGCCGGCGGGGCGTAGGAAAGGATCTCCCTGACGTGGTGGATGACCTTCTCGCGGGTCTGGCGGCGGGCCCAGGCCATCTCGGAGGAGCCGAGGATCTGCAGGCGGTCCGGGTGGATCAGGTTGAGGTGGCCGACCATGTCGGCAGGCCAGATGCGGTCTTCGGAGACCGAAATACGGGTCGCCAGGCTGCCGCAGATGTGGCGCAGCCGCAGGCGCTCCAGATTGTCGTCAAACAGCCGGCTGACCGTCGTCTGACGCATGGCTGCCCCATTGGGCGAAAAGGGTGTGGGCCGCCTGGGCATCGGGCGCGCTCATCAATTGTTCTCGGAAGCTGCGGTCGCTGAACATCTGAGCCAGTTCGGACAGCAGTTGAAGATGGTGTTCGTTGGCCTGCTCGGGCACCAGCAGCACGAACAGCATCGATACGGGACGTCCGTCGGGAGCGTCGAAGGGAACGGGGTCGGCGAGGCGGATGAAGGCACCCAGCGCCTCCTTGAGGCCCTTGATGCGGCCGTGGGGAATGGCGATGCCCTGGCCGAGGCCGGTCGAGCCGAGCTTCTCGCGGGCAAACAGGCTGTCGAAGACGGTGCTGCGGCCGATGCCGTGGTTGTTCTCGAACAGCAGGCCGGCTTGCTCGAAAGCGCGCTTCTTGCTGCTCGCCTCGAGCCCGACGACCACGTTGGTCGGCGGCAGAAGTTTGGCGATGAGGTTCATGCGAGGACTCTCCCGTGTGCGGAACGGTCCGACACAGGTTGCCGGTGAAAGGCGATTCAGGAAGATCCGGAGGCGGAGGCCGCCGGGGCCGTTGTGTCAATTGGGGCGCATTATAGCCACAACGGTCCCGGGGAAAAGCGTATTACTTAGCGCCGGGAATCAGGACTCGGCGAGGTGCTGCTTCAGGGAGTCGTGACCGTGGTCGCTGGTCTTGTCCTTGTACTTCAGGACCTGACGGTCGAGCTTGTCGATCAGCCCGTCGATGGCTGCGTACATGTCGGCATCTTCGTTCTCGACGTAGATGTCCTTGCCGCGCACGTGCACGGTGACTTCGGCCTTCTGACGCAGCTTTTCCACCGAGAGGATCACGCCGACGCTGGTGACGTTGTCGAAGTGACGGATCACGCGGTCCAGCTTGCTCGTAACGTACTCGCGGATGGCCGGCGTAACTTCGACGTGATGCCCCGTGATGTTGAGGTTCATGGTTGCTACCTTTCTGTCAGATGGTTTTGCGCAGACTGACCGGCGGAATATCGAGGGACTCGCGGTATTTTGCAATTGTCCGACGCGCCACGACGATACCCTGCTGGCCCAACAACTCGGCAATCTTGGCGTCGGACAAGGGTTTCTTCTTGTCTTCCGCTCCCACGAGCTGGCGAATCAGCGCCCGAATCGCCGTCGAGGAAGCAGCCCCACCGCTGTCGGTGGCAACGTGACTGCCGAAAAAATACTTGAACTCGAAAATGCCCCGCGGTGTGGCCATGTACTTTTGGGTGGTCACCCGCGAAACGGTGGATTCGTGTAGATCCAGCTGTTCGGCAATTTCCCGCAGGGTCAGCGGTCGCATTGCCACATCGCCATAATCGAAGAACTGGCGCTGGCGGTCAACGATCGCTTGCGAAACCCGCTGGATGGTGTCGAACCGTTGTTGCACGTTCTTGATCAGCCAGCGTGCTTCCTGCAGGTGGCTGGACAGGGAGCCGCTGGCGCCGCGGTTGTCGCGCAGGATCTGGGCATACAGCTGATTGATGCGCAGGCGTGGCATCGCGTCCGGATTGAGGCTGACGACCCAGTTGTTGCGCATCTTGCGGACCACCACATCGGGGACCACGTAGCGGGTGTCGGCCTGGGAGAACTGGGCGCCGGGGCGCGGGTTGAGGCCGAGGATCAGTGCGTGGGCCTCGCGCAGCGTGTCGTCGCTGCAGCGCAGTGCGCGCTTGATCTTCAGGAAGTCGCGGGCGGCCAGCAGTTCGAGATGTTCGCTGACGATGGCGATGGCCAGATCACGGGCTTCGCCGGGGGGCTGGGTATGCAGCTGCAGGGCCAGGCACTGGCCCACGTCCTGGGCGCCGATACCGGCCGGGTCCAGGCTCTGGATCTGGCGCAGCGCGATCTTGAGGTCGTCGAGCTCGATTTCCAGCTCTGGCGGCAACAGCGGCAGCAGATCGGCCAGGTCCTGGCTGAGGTAGCCGTCGTCGTCGAGGGCCTCGATGAGGAAGCGCACCAGCGCCCGATCCCGGTCGGACAGCGGGGTCAGCGCAACCTGGGCGTCCAGGTGGTCGCGCAGGGACGGCACGGCGGCCTGGAACTCCTGGAAGTCGGTTTCGTCATCGTCGTCGCGCTGCCCGCCGCTACCCGCCGCAGCCCATTCACCGGCTTCGCCACTGCTGTCGAAATCGTGGTCCGGTTCGCGCTCGCGTTCCGCCTCCCGGGATTGCTCCTGCTCGCGCTCGTGGGCGGCTTCGCTGCCCGCTGGCGCCACAGGGCCGGGTGCCTCGACGCGGCTCGAGCCGAGATCGCCCTCGGGCTCCTCCCGTTCGAGCATGGGGTTCTCCAGGAGGATCTTCTCGATCTCCTGGTTGAGTTCGAGGGTCGACAACTGCAGCAGCTTGATGGACTGCTGCAGCTGGGGCGTCAGCGCGAGATGCTGGGAGAGTTTGAGCTGGAGGCTGGGCTTCATGAGTCGTATCGGGCCTCAGAGCCTGAAGTGCTCGCCGAGGTACACCTGGCGAACCTGTTCGTTGTGAACGATCTCGTCCGGGCGGCCACTGGCCAGTACTTCGCCGGCGTTGATGATGAAGGCACGGTCGCAGATGCCGAGGGTTTCACGGACGTTGTGGTCGGTGATCAACACACCGATCCCCCTGTCCTTCAGGAAACGGATGATCTTCTGGATGTCGATGACGGCGATCGGATCGACGCCGGCAAAGGGTTCATCCAGCAGGATCAGGCGCGGATCGGTGGCTAGCGCGCGGGCGATCTCGCAGCGCCGGCGTTCGCCGCCGGATAGGGAGATCGCAGTGCTGTCGCGCAGGTGTTCGATGCCCAGCTCGTTCAGCAGCTCGTCGAGGCGGCTGGCGATCTGCGCCTTGGAGAGGCTCTGCAGTTCAAGCACTGCCTGGATGTTCTCGGCCACCGTCAGCTTGCGGAAGACGCTCATCTCCTGCGGCAGGTAGGACAGCCCGAGGCGAGCTCGCTGGTGGATCGGGCGATGGGTCAGCACCTCGTCATCGAGGGTGATCTCACCGCCGTCGGCGGCCACCAGACCGACGATCATGTAGAAGCAGGTGGTCTTGCCGGCGCCGTTGGGACCGAGCAGACCGACCACCTCGCCGCTGCCGACGTTGAAGGAGACGTCGTGAACGACCGTGCGGGCCTTGTACTTCTTGCGCAGGTTGCTGACTTTAAGCAGGCTCATCGCCGGGGTGTTCTTTCAGGACTCTACGAATAATTTCGGTGGAAAAGCCGCGACCTTGAAGGAATCTCGCCTGCCGTGCCCATTCTCGCGCGTCTGCGGGCAGAGTGGCGAATTTTCGGCGGTGGATGTCGCGCGCTCGTTCGAGTTCGCTCTCGGCGGTGTTTTCCTCGATGGCGTCGCCGATCAGTTCGGAGGATACCCCGCGGCGGCTCAGTTCCAGTTTCAGGCGGGCGGCGCCGAAGCGGCTGGCCTTGGAGCGTACGTAGGCGTCGGCGAAACGGGCATCGGACAGCAGGCCGAGGTCCACGAGGCGGTCGAGCTCGGCATCGACCTCCTCGGGGCTGCCGAGCGCGCCGAGCTTGCGCGCCAGCTCCGCGCGGGAGTGTTCCCGCTGGGCCAGGCAGCGCAGTGCGCGCTCATGCAGGCTTGCAGCCATCGGCGTGCCGTCCGGGGCCGCTGCGTCAGGCCGTCGCTGCGGCTGCCGGAGCCACCGCTGCCATCTCGGGCAGGCCGACCGCCACGCGGATCTTGTTTTCGATCTCGCGGGCGATGTGCGGGTTGGTCTTCAGGAACTCGCGGGCGTTGTCCTTGCCCTGGCCGATCTTCTCGCCGTTGTAGGCGTACCAGGCGCCGGACTTGTCGACGAACTTGTGCTGGACGCCCAGATCGATGATCTCGCCTTCGCGGGAGGTGCCCTCGCCGTACAGGATGTCGAACAGGGTTTCGCGGAACGGCGGGGCGACCTTGTTCTTGACGACCTTGACCTTGGTCTCGGAGCCGATCACCTCGTCGTTCTTCTTGATGGTGCCGATGCGGCGGATGTCCATGCGCACGGACGCGTAGAACTTGAGCGCGTTGCCGCCGGTGGTGGTTTCCGGGCTGCCGAACATCACACCGATCTTCATGCGGATCTGGTTGATGAAGATGACCAGCGTGTTGGTGCGCTTGATGTTAGCGGTGAGCTTGCGCAGGGCCTGGGACATCAGGCGGGCCTGCAGGCCGGGCAGCTGGTCGCCCATTTCGCCTTCGATTTCGGCCTTGGGCGTGAGAGCTGCGACGGAGTCGATGATGACCACGTCCACACCGCCGGAACGCACCAGCATGTCGGCGATCTCGAGGGCCTGTTCGCCGGTGTCCGGCTGGGAGATCAGCAGGTCGCCGATATTGACGCCGAGCTTCTGGGCGTAGGTAACGTCGAGCGCGTGTTCGGCGTCGATGAAGGCGGCGGTACCGCCGAGCTTCTGCATCTCGGCAACGACCTGGAGGGTCAGCGTGGTCTTGCCGGAGGATTCGGGACCATAGATCTCGACAACCCGGCCACGGGGCAGGCCGCCGATGCCGAGGGCGATGTCGAGGCCCAGGGAGCCGGTGGACACGGTCTGGATGTCGCTTTCGACCTCGCCGTCACCGAGGCGCATGATCGAGCCTTTGCCGAACTGCTTTTCGATCTGCGAAAGGGCAGCGGCGAGGGCCTTGGCCTTGTTGTCATCCATTTGTCTTGATCCTTGTGATAAGGGTTTTGGAGATTATGGCACAGAGTTTGCGTAGGAGTGGACGCAGGTGCCGCAGCAAATTTTCGCCACGAGGCATGTGGCGATGCTGGTATTTTATACAGTCGTTGGCGGGCGTCCAGCGAAATTGCTGAGCAATATTGCAATCTGCATGCCAGATGACTTTTTTGATGCCGCGCGTGCCGGCGTCGGAGATCTTCAGCGGTAGCGGCGGAGCAGTTCTTCGAGGGCGAAGACGACGGCCTGGCGGCGCACCGCTTCCCGGTCGCCGTTGAAGTGGCAGGTGGCGGTCTGGGCTGCCTCGCCGCTGCGGATCCAGCCGAAGCAGACGGTGCCGACGGGTTTTTCCGGGGAGCCGCCGGTGGGGCCGGCGATGCCCGAGATCGACAGGGCCAGGTCGGCCTCGGCGCGTTCCAGCGTGCCGCTGGCCATCGCCACCGTGGTCTGTTCGCTGACCGCGCCGTAACGCGCCAGGGTCATCGGCGAGACGCCGAGCAGCGCGCACTTGGCGTCGTTGGAGTAGGTGATGAAGCCGCAGTCGAACCAGGCTGAACTGCCGGCCGTGGCGGTGATCACTTCGGCGACCCAGCCGCCGGTGCACGATTCGGCGCTGGCGAGCCGCCAGCCCTTGGCCTGCAGATGCTCGCCGACGAGGCGGGACAGGGTTTCCAGTTGCGCGTCCATCAGCCGATGATCCTCATCAGGATGGCCAGCACCAGCAGCGAATAGCCGGCGGCCAGCAGGTCGTCGAGCATCACGCCGAAGCCGCCGCGGGTGCGTTCGTCCACCCAGCGGATCGGCGGCGGCTTGACGATGTCGAAAAAGCGGAAGGTCACGAAGGCGGCGGCCTGCCAGGCCAGCGTGGCGGGGGTCAGCCACAGCACCAGCCAGATCGCGACGATTTCGTCCCACACGATGCTGCCGTGGTCGGCCACGCCGAGAGCCCGGCCAGTGCGTTCGCAGGCCAGCACGCCGAACAGGAAGCAGGCCACCAGCAGCGCGGCGAACATCGCGTCGGACAGCGGCGCCGACACGAAGGGGAACAGGGCCCACCCGGCCAGCGTGCCGAAGGTGCCGGGAGCCTTCGGTGCCAGCCCGGAGCCGAAGCCGAGGGCCACGAAATGGGCCGGATCGGAAACCAGGAAGCGCGGCGTAGGCTTCATGTGCTGCGGCCGAAGTGGTCGTAGCCGTTGGCCCGCACCGGTCGCAACTGGCCGTCGCGGGTGCGTAGCGAGAGTTGTTCGGTCTGCGCCGTGATGTGGCCGATGCGGTGCAGCGGCAACCCCAGACTTTGCGAAATGGCCTCGATGTCGCCGCGGCGGTCGGCCGGCGCGGTGAACAGCAGTTCGTAGTCGTCACCGCCGGCGCTACAGGCGGTGAAGGCCCGCGCTGCGTCGCCGCAGGCGTCGGTCAGTGTGCTGAGGGGCAGCCTGACCTCGTCGATCTCGGCGCCGACGCCGGATAGTTCGAGGATGTGGCTCAGGTCGCCGAACAGGCCGTCGGAGACGTCCAGCATCGCGCTGGCGAGCCCGCGCAGGGCCAGGCCGAGGGCGACCCGCGGCTGCGGCCGTTGCAGCGCGGCCAGGCAGTCGTCGCGGTAGGCCTTGGCCAGGCGGATCTCGCCGCGCAGGTCGGCGAGGCCGAGGGCTGCACGGCCCGGTGCGCCGGACACCCACAGGTCGTCGCCGGGGCGGGCGCCGGAGCGGGTGATGGCGGTGCCGGTCGGGACTTCACCGAAGATCGTCGGGCACAGGTTGAGTGGCCCGCGCGTGGTGTCGCCACCGATCGCGTCGACGCCGAAGGCCTCGCAGCAGGCGAAGAAGCCGCGTGCGAAGGCGGCGATCCACGCCTCGTCGGCGTTCGGCAGGCTGGCCGCCAGGACCACCCAGCGCGGCTCGGCGCCCATCGCGGCGATGTCGGAGACATTCACCGCGAGGGTCTTCCAGCCGAGGTCTTCCGGATCGGTGTCGGCGAAGAAATGCGTGCCGGCCACCAGCATGTCGGTGGAGATGGCCAGCTGCATGCCGGCCCGGGGCCGGATCAGCGCCGCGTCGTCGCCCACCGCCAGGTCGGTGTGGCGGGCGGGACGCGTGAAGTGCCGGCGGATCAGGGCGAATTCGGAGGGCATCGCGCAGGGACGGTCCGGCGGCGGGGCCGGATCAGTTCGACTTGTCGTTGTTGCGGGGGGCGCGACGCTGCTGGGCGTTGGCTTCCACCTCGTCGGCCCGCACGCGGGCAGCGAGCTTGTCGAGCACGCCATTGACGAACTTGTGGCCGTCGGTGCCGCCGTAGCCCTTGGCCAGCTCGATGGCCTCGTTGATGATCACGCGGTAGGGCGTTTCCGGGCGATGCACCAGCTCGAAGGTGGCCATCAGCAGGATGCCGCGCTCGATCGGGGACAGCTCGTTGAGGGGGCGCTCGATGTAGGGGGCGAAGGCCACCTGCAGGTCCGGCGCATTGCCGATGGTGCCGCGCAAGAGGCCGAGGAAGAGGTCGCGGTCGCACTTGTCGAAACCGCCCACTTCGCCCATCTGGCTTTCGATGGAGGTCAGCGAGGACTGGCTCAGCAGCCACTGGTAGATACCCTGCAGCGCGAATTCGCGGGCGCGGCGGCGGGGGGACTTGTTCGGCGTGCTCATGCCAGCGCCTTCAGCAGACGGGCCATCTCGACGGCGGCCTGAGCGCAGTCGGCACCCTTCACCTGCATGCGGGCCAGCGCCTGGTCGTCGTCCTCGGTGGTGAGGATGCCGTTGGCGATGGGCACGCCGGTGTCCAGCGTGACGCGGGTGAGGCCGGCGCCCTGCTCGTTGGAGACCAGCTCGAAGTGGTAGGTCTCGCCGCGGATCACCGCGCCGAGGGCCACCAGCGCGTCGTAGCGGCCGCTTTTGGCCATGACCTGCAGGGTCAGCGGGGCTTCGAGGGCACCGGGCACGGTGGCGATGGTGATCGCATTGGGGGCGACGCCAAGGCGCAGCAACTCGGCGGTACAGGAAGACAGCAGGCCTTCGCAGACGTCGATGTTGAAGCGGCACATGACGATGCCGACGCGGAGGCCCTGACCGTCGAGGTTCGGGGCGATTTCGGGAATGTTGTCGTAACGGGGCATGGGGTTACCTGAAAGGAGGATTCGTGGGCCGGTGGGCTCAGGCTTCGGGCGCGACGTGGCCGACGACGGTCAGGCCGAAACCGGCCATGCTCGGGATCTTGCGCGGGCTGGCCAGCAGCTTCATCTTGCCGACCTTGAGTTCGCGCAGGATCTGGGCGCCGATGCCGAACAGGCGCGGGTCCCACTTCTGGGCTGGCTTGGCGGCGGCCGGGTCGCCGGACAGCTGGGCGAGCAGGTCCTGGCCGCTCTGCGGGCGGTACAGCAGCACGATCACGCCATTGCCGTGTTCGGTGATGCGCTTGAGGGCGGCGTCCACCGGGAAGCTGTGGCGGCCACTGGTGGTGTCGAGGAAGTCCAGCACCGACACCGGTTCATGGACGCGGACGAGGGTTTCGACGTCCGCGCAGATGTCGCCGTACACCATTGCCAGATGAACGTCGCCGGAGGTCTTGTCCTCGAAGGCGCACAGGCGGAACGGCCCGTGGGCGGTGGCGACGGTCTTCTCGCTGACCTTCTCGATCAGCTTCTCGGTGCGTGCGCGGTATTCGATGAGGTCGCGGATCGCGCCGATCTTCAGACCGTGCTCCTTGGCGAACTCGATCAGTTCGGGCAGGCGGGCCATGGTGCCGTCGTCGTTCATGATCTCGCAGATCACCGACGCCGGTTCCAGTCCGGCGATAGCGGCCAGGTCGCAGCCGGCTTCGGTGTGGCCGGCGCGGATCAGCACGCCGCCCGGCTTGGCCATGATCGGGAAGATGTGGCCCGGCTGCACGATGTCGGTGGACTTGGCATGGCGGGCCACGGCGGCCTGCACTGTGCGCGCCCGGTCGGCGGCGGAGATGCCGGTGGTGACGCCCTCGGCGGCCTCGATCGACACCGTGAAGGCGGTGCTGAACTGGCTGCGGTTGTCCCGCGCCATGTGGTTGATGCCCAGCTGGCGGCAGCGCGCCTCGGTCAGCGTCAGGCAGATCAGGCCGCGGGCATGCTTGGCCATGAAGTTGATGGCTTCCGGCGTGATGTAGTCGGCGGCGATGACGATGTCGCCTTCGTTCTCGCGGTCTTCCTCGTCCACGAGGATGACCATCTTGCCGGCCTTGATGTCGGCGATGATGTCCTGGATCGGGGCCAGTGCGCTCATGCGGAGGCTCCTTCTTCACTGTTGCGCCAGGCCTGCATGCGCTCCACGTAGCGGGCGATGAGGTCGATCTCCAGGTTCACGGTGCTGCCCGCGGCGAGGCGCTTGAGGGTGGTGACCTGCACGGTGTGGGGAATCAGGTTGATCGAGAACTCGCGGCCGTCGACGCGATTCACCGTCAGGCTCACGCCGTCGATCGTCACCGAGCCCTTCTTGGCGATGTAGCCGGCGAGGGCGGCCGGGGCGCGGATGACCAGTTCGTGGCTCTCGCCGATCGGCGCGAACTTGACCACTTCGCCGATGCCGTCCACGTGGCCGGTGACCAGGTGGCCGCCGAGGCGGTCGGCCAGGCGCAGGGCCTTCTCGAGGTTCACTTCGCCGGGTTCGGCGAGACCGACCGTGCAGTTGAGGGTTTCGCGGGATACGTCGAAGTGGACGGTCTTGCCTTCTTGGGCAATCACCGTGAGGCACACGCCGTTGTTGGCGATGCTGTCGCCGAGCTGGACGTCGTCCAGGTCGAGGGTGCCGACGTCCACGGCGAGGCGAACGCCGTCTTCAAGGGGCGACACGCTCAGGATGCGGCCGGTAGCGGCAACGATTCCGGAGAACATGGGATTGGGGGCTTGGAAAGGGGAAAACGCGATTCTAGGCGATTTCCGTGCGGGGCTGGCGCTTTGTGCGGACGGCAATGCGCCTGGCTTCCGTCCCCAGGTGTAAATTCACTCGCCCCGAAACTCCGCTCGGCGGCGCGTCTGCAGAGCCTGGCGCTCCACAAGAACAGGCCCTGCCAGAGGGGCCAATCCCCGGCGGGGCCAATCCCCGGCGGGGCCCGATCGTCAAGGTCTTAAAGAATCTCGGCAATATGGTCGCGTTCCTTCAGTTCCTCCTCGAACTGGCAGATTTCGCGGCCCAGCGCATTGCGCGCCGACACCATGCCAACCGGCCGGCCGTTGTCGACTACCGGTACGTGGCGGAAACCGCCCTCGAACATCATGTGCAGCGCGTGGTCGAGCAGCTTGTCCGGGCTGGCGGTCTGCAGGTTCACCGACATCACGTCGGCGAGGGGGGTCTTGTCCGGGTCGAGGCCCTTGGCCACTACCCGGTTGAGTACGTCGCGTTCGGTGAACAGGCCGGTCAGCAGGCCGTCGTCGTCGATCACCAGAATTGCGCCGACCTTGGCATTGGCCATGGCGACTGCCGCGGCACGGACGCTGGTTGCAGCGATGGCGCAGGTGATGGATTGGCCGTCGATGACGTCACGCAGGGTTCTATTCGGCATCGTTGTCTCCTTTATAGGTGTGTGTTGAAGATGCGGACAGGGTAAGCGCGAAGGCGGGGCGCGAGGGCGCCCCGCCGGAAATCCGGAATGCGGGTCAGGCCCCTGCCGGAGGCTGGGCCGGTTTGCTGATGTCGGGTTTGCTGTGCTTGCCGCTGGAGGTGCTGCAGGCTTGCGCTGTGGAGATGCATCCCAGAGCCAGCGCGAGGAGGAGGGCAACGGAGCGGGTCATGAGGGCTGCTCCTCGTGGAGGGATTCGATGATTAATCATGGAACGTTCGGGGCGCTTTCGCAAGCTGCGAAAAAGTACCGCCATACCTGTGTTGGGTAGCGTGGTATGGGCCCGAACTTAGGCATACCATCATCCGGTGGTGGATGGCGTGTAGCTGTCCGGACTCCGATGCGCATACGACGGGCAATGCAAGAACAATGACGAGCAGTCCCGAACCATCTTCTCAGGGGGAGGCGGAAGCCTACCGTGCCCTGCTCGAACTGGCCTCCCGGCAAACCGGCGTGGACCTCGAACGTTATAAGGAAGGTGGCTTGCACCGCCATGCCGTGCGGCGTTGCCGGATACTGGGCTTGAACACCTTTGTGGACTACCTGGCCTACGCGCAAACGTACACGGAGGAACTGACCCGTCTGCTGCAGGGTTGTATGGTGTCCGTGTCGTCCTTCTTCCGCGATGCCGAAGTGTTCGGCGAACTGGCGCACAGCCTGCGTGAACTGGTCGGCCGACAGCCGGCCGGCGTGCCGCTGCGGGCCTGGGTGCCGGCCTGTGCAACGGGCGAGGAAGCGTATTCCATTGCGATGCTGCTGGCCGAGACCGTCCATGAGCACGCGGTGCCGCGTCAGGTCCGCATCTTCGCCACCGACATCGACCAGGAGGCGCTCGAGTTCGCCCGCGCCGGCCGTTATGATGCCGCCGAACTGGAAGGCCTGGGGGCCGAACGCCTGGCTCGCTGGTTCGTTGCTGACGGGGAAGGTTGGCGGGTCGGCAAGGCCCTGCGGGAACTGTGCGTCTTCTCGCTGCACGACCTCACCGGCCATCCGCCCTTCATTCGCATGGATCTGGTCAGTTGCCGCAACGTGCTGATCTATTTCAAGCCCGAGCAGCAGGCCGAGCTGATCAGCAGCTTCCACTTCGCCCTCAACCCGGACGGGCTGTTGTTTCTCGGCAAGGCCGAATCCATCGGCGCCGCACAAGCCCTGTTCGAGCCCGTCGATGCCGCCGGCAAACTGTATCGACGCCGCACCTCCACTGGCGCGGAGCACGTGCCCGGCTTCCGCTACGGCTTGCCAGATCGCCTCACCCGCGTGGCGCCGCGCCAGCACGCCCGGCCGCAACGGGACGTGCTGGCCGAACAGGCGCGGGACCTGGTGGCGGAAGCCTATGGTCCGCCGGGGGTGCTGGTGGATGCCCATTTCGAACCCCTGCATTTCTTTGGCGCGTCGCGGCGCTACTTCGCGCTGCCGGTGGCCAGTGCCGACTTCTCGGTGTTTGCGCTGGTGCTGCCGGAATTGCGCGGTGAGCTCAAGGCCCTGGGCGTGCGCATGCGCCAGGATGCCGCCGATGTGTTGCGTGGCATGGGTGCCCAGGTGCGCATCGGTGACGCAACCCTGAAGGTGCGTCCGGTGTTGCGGCGGGTGGCCGGGCCGGATGGGGCGCCATCGGGGGCTGTGCTGATCAGCTTCGAGGAAACCACGGTCAAGCCGATGCCGCCGGTGGATGCCGCGGGAGAAGGGCTGGTGGCTGCCGAAGCGGCGGACGAGATCGCCCGCCTGCGCCAGGAACTGGCCGACACCCGGGAACACCTGCAGGCGGTCATCGAGGAACTGGAAAGCTCCAACGAGGAATTGCAAGCCCTTAACGAGGAGATCCAGGCCGCCAGTGAGGAGCTGCAGTCTTCCAACGAAGAGCTGCAGGCCTCCAATGAGGAGCTCACTACGCTCAACGAGGCACTGCGCCTGAAGTCCCTCGAATACGTGCAGCTCAACACCACCCTTGCCAACATCCAGGACTCCATTCGCTCCAGCCTGGTCGTGGTGGATCGGGATGGGCGGGTGACCCGCTTCAATGCACTGGCCGGACGCATCTTCGGCCTGCTGCCCGACGACATCGGCCAGTTCCTGTACGGCGTGCCCTGCCATCTCGACCTGCCGCTGTTGCGGCAGTGGGTGACTGGCGTGGTGGCGGGCGAGGGCTCGCGGGTCGAGCATGTGCAACAGCGCGACCTGCATTACCTGATCCAGGTCGATCCCTACCTCGACGATGCTGGCTGCACTGCAGGTGCCGTGCTGACCTTTACCGACATTTCCGACCTGCGCCGCGCCGAGGATGCCCGGGCTCATAGCGAGGCCCGTTTCCGCCAGGTCTGGGATTCCAGCGTCGAAGGCCTGCTGGTGGTCAAGCCCGACGGGGAGATGGTGCTCGTCAATCCCTCCATCGCGCAGATGTTCGGTTATGGAGAAGACGAATTGGTCGGCCAGCCGGTCGACATGCTGGTGCCGGAAGCCCAGCGGAAAGGCCACGGCCTCCAGCGTGAGCGTTATCACCACAGCCCCGCGCAGGCCCAGGCCCTGATGTCCCGACGCAACCTCCATGGTTGCCGCAAGGACGGCAGCGAGTTCGCCATCGAGCTGAGCCTCGGCAGCCTCAACATCGATGGCGTCGATCACGTGCTCGCCACCGTTTCGGATGTCACCGAGCGCAGTCTGGCCGAGGAGCTTCTCAAGGCCAGCGAGCGCCGCCTGCGCCTGGCCCTCGATGCGGCCCGGGCCGGATCGTGGGAATGGTTTGTGGGCAGCAACAATAACTTCTGGTCCGACGAACTATGGGCGCTGTACGGTCTGGAGCCCCAGGCCATCACCCCTTCCTACGATGCCTGGCGGCAGCTCGTGCACCCCGTGGACCGGGGTCGAGTGGAGTCTGTCGTGACCGGTGCGAGCGCGCGGGGCGAGCGTTTCGAAGTGGAATGGCGCGTCAATCTGCCGGGCGACGCGCCGCCCCGCTGGTTGCTGTCCATCGGACAACCGGTGCGCGACGATGAAGGCCGGGTGTGCAGCTACATCGGCATCTCCACCGACATTACCGAACGCAAGCGTGCCGAGCACGAGTTGCTGCGCCACCGCCAGAACCTTGAAAGCCTGGTGGACGCGCGCACCCGCGAACTGCTGCAGGCCAAGGAGGCCGCCGAGTCCGCCAATCGGGCCAAGAGCGCCTTCCTCGCCAACATGAGCCATGAGATCCGCACGCCCCTCAACGCAGTGCTCGGCATGGCGCGCATCATGCAGCGGGACGGCGTCAGCCCGACCCAGGCTGAGCAGCTCGGCAAGATCGACGGTGCCGCCCAGCACCTGCTCGGCGTCATCAACGACATCCTCGACCTGTCCAAGATCGAGGCCGAGAAGTTCATCCTCGAGGAAGGGGAGTTCGCGCTGGACGGGGTGGCAGCCAACGTCGCCTCCATGATCCACGACCGCAGCACCGCCAAGGGCCTGTGCCTCGTTGTGGACACGGAGAGCGTGCCCTGGTTGGTGCGCGGTGATTCGACGCGCTTCACGCAGGCGCTGCTGAACCTCGCCAGCAATGCGGTCAAGTTCACCGAGTCCGGCGCTATCACCCTCAGCCTGCGCATCGACGAGCGCCAGGGCGATGCGCTGCGTGTGCGCGCCGAAGTGAGCGATAGCGGCATCGGCATCCCGCGGGAGGTCCTGCCCAAGCTGTTCCGCCCCTTCGAGCAGGGGGACGCCTCCACCACCCGCAAGTACGGCGGCACCGGCCTCGGGCTGGCGATCACCCGGCGGCTGGCCGAGCTGATGGGCGGCGAAGCCGGCGTCACGAGCGATGTCGGGAAGGGCAGTACCTTCTGGTTCACCGCTTGGCTGGGGGTCGGGCGTTCTGTCCAGCAGGCGCCGCCGGATCAGGATGACGGCGGTTGTGCGGAGAGCGTGCTGCAGAGGGAGTACGCCGGTGCGCAGGTTCTGCTAGTGGAGGACGAGCCGGTGAACCAGGAGGTCGCCAAGCTGTTCCTGTTCGACGCCGGGCTGGATGTGGCGGTGGCAGGCAACGGCGCGGTGGCGGTGGACATGGCGGCCGGCTCGCCTTTCGACCTGATCCTGATGGACATGCAGATGCCCGAGATGGACGGCCTCGAGGCGACCCGCCGGATCCGCGCGCTGCCGGCATACAGCCAGGTGCCGATCATCGCGATGACCGCCAACGCCTTTGCCGAAGACCGCGCCCAGTGCCTGGCCGCCGGCATGGATGACTTCCTGTCCAAACCGGTCGATCCAGACCGGCTGTTCTCGACCATCCTGCGCTGGTTGCGGCGGCGCTAGCCGCCGCCGGGGCAGGTCAGGCGAAGCCCTCCAGCACCACCTTGCCGAGGGCCGTGCCGCTTTCCAGCAGTGCGTGGGCCTTGCGCAGGTTGGCGGCGTTGATGATGCCCAGGTGTAGCTGCGCAGTGCTGCGTACTGCGCCCTGGTCCACCAACTCGCCCAGTGCGTCGAGCAGGCGGTGCTGGGCCACCATGTCCGGAGTGTGGAACAGGCTGCGGGTAAACATCAGTTCCCAGTGCAGGCTCAGGCTCTTGCGCTTGAGCAGGCGCACATCGATGGGGTCCGGGTCATCGATCAGCGCCAGCTTGCCCTGAGGTGCCAGCACCTCCACCAACTGCGGGAAGTGGCTGTCGGTGTGGGTCAGGCTGATCGCCTGGTCCACCGGCGGCAGGTTCAGCGCCGCCAGTTGCGCCGCGAAGGGCTGGCGATGGTCGATCACGTGGTGGGCGCCGAGGTCCGTCACCCAGGCGCGGGTTTCCGGCCGCGACGCCGTCGCCACCACCGTCAGGTCGGTGCGCTGGCGGGCCAGCTGGATCAGGATCGAGCCGACCCCGCCCGCGGCGCCGACGATCAGCAGCGTGCTCGGCCGGCCGCTGCCGGCCAGCGGCACCTGCAGGCGGTCGAACAGCAGTTCCCAGGCGGTGATGCCGGTCAGCGGCAGAGCCGCCGCGTCGGCCGCCGACAGGCTCTTCGGCTTGTGCCCGACGAGGCGCTCGTCCACCAGCTGGAACTCCGCGTTGCTGCCGGCGCGGTCGATGGCCCCGGCGTACCACACGGCGTCGCCGGGGCGGAACAGGCTGGCCTCCGGCCCCACCTCGCGCACCACGCCGACTGCGTCGTAGCCGAGCACCTTGTATTCCCCGTCCGCCGGCGTGGCGCTGTGGCGCACTTTAGTGTCGACCGGATTCACCGAGATCGCCTGCACCTCCACCAGCAGGTCGTGGCCGGTGGGCTGCGGGCGCGGCAGTTCGATGTCGATCAGTGCGTCGTCCCGCTCGATGGGGCCGGGTTGCCGGTATCCGATGGCTTTCATGCGGGGCTCTCCTCGGTGATTGCGGCGTGGAAGGGATAGCTGGTGTAGCCGTGGGCGTCCCCGCCGAAGAAGGTGGTGGCGTCCGGGGTGTTGAGGGGCCAGCCGTGCTGCAGGCGGGCCGGCAGATCCGGGTTGGCGATGAAGGGCCGGCCGAAGGCCACCAGGTCGGCGTGGCCCTTGGCCAGCACCGCGTTGGCGCGGGCCAGCGTATAGCCGCCGGCAACGATGATCGGCCGCGGGAAGGCCGCGCGCAGGTCCGCATGGAAGGCTTCTGCCGCCGGGTTGGGCTCGGGCTCTTCCGGCTCGTTGGTGTGCAGGTAGGCCACCCCGCGTTCGGCCAGGAAGGCCGCCGCGGCGAGGGCGGTCGGCAGGCTGTCCGGGCAGTCCATGCCGCGCGCCTGGTTGCGCGGCGACAGGCGCACGCCGGTGCGCTCGGCGCCGATCGCGCCGATTACCGCGTCCACCACCTCGCGCAGGAAGCGCAGGCGGTTGTCTCGGCTGCCGCCGTAATCGTCGTCGCGCCGGTTGGAGGTGGTGCGCAGGAACTGGTCGATCAGGTAGCTGTTGGCGGCATGGATCTCGACGCCGTCGAAGCCCGCCTCGATGGCGTTCAGCGCGGCCTGGCGGAAGGAGGCGACGATGGGCGCGATCTCGGCCCGGTCGAGGGCGCGGGGCACCGGGCAATCCACCATGCCGCCCTTGCCGTCGGGCCCGGCCAGCCAGATCTGGCCCGGGAAGGCGACTGCCGATGGGGCCACCGGCGTCGCGCCGGCGCGCAGGTCCGGGTGGGACATGCGGCCGCAGTGCCAGATCTGCAGGAAGATGCGCCCGCCGGCTGCATGCACCGCGTCGGTGACGAGGCGCCAGCCGGCAATCTGCTCGGCGCTGTGCACGCCCGGCGTCAGCGAATAGCCCTTGGCGTCCGCCGAAATATCGGTGGCCTCGGCGATGATCAGCCCGGCCGAGGCGCGCTGGGCGTAGTACTCGGCGTTCATCGTGGTCGGCACGTTGCCGGGCTGGCCGGCGCGGGCGCGGGTCAGCGGCGGCATCACGACGCGGTTGGGCAGCGTCAGGGCACCGAGGGAGAAGGGCTGGAAGAGAGGAGAGTTCATGATGACGGCCTGAAGGAAGTGGAGACGGGGCCAGTCTAGGCAAGGGCCTGCCGTTTGATAATTGGGCTAGGATTTGATGCATTATCAAACGAGGTTTGAAAATGATTCACCTGGCCGACGTCCAGCTCTTCATCCGCGTCAGCGAACTGGGCAACATCAGCGCCGCCGGGCGGGCCCTCGGCCTCAGTGCCGCCGCCGCCAGCGCCGCCATCAAGCGCCTGGAGCAGCGGGTGGACAGCCAGCTCTTCGAACGCTCGACCCGCTCGCTACGGCTCACCCAGGCCGGCGAGAACTTCCTCGCCTACTGCAGCCAGTCCCAGCAACTGCTCGAAGAAGGCCTTGCCGCGCTGCGCGAAGGGCGCGAGCAGCTCAGCGGTGATATCCACCTGGGCGCCCCGTCCGACCTGGGCCGCGGCCGCCTCGACGCGTTGCTCGAAACCTTCCGCCTGCGCCACCCGCAGGTCCGGCTGGTCATGCACCTGTCCGACAGCCTCACCGACCTCTACCGCCACCCGGTGGATCTGGTGCTGCGCTACGGCCTGTCGGCCGACTCCAGCCTCATTGGCCGCAAACTCGCCGACAACTGCCGCGTGCTGGTCGCCGCGCCGGCCTACCTGGCCCGTCACGGCACGCCGGTTACCTTTGAGGAGCTAGCCGGCCGCAACTGCATCTGCTTCTACCGCAATGGGGAACTGTTCGACCGCTGGAGCCTGTTCCACCAGGGCCAGCAGAGGGAGATCGTGGTACGCGGCGACCGCGCCGCCGACGACGGCGCGCTGGTGCGCCAGTGGGCCGTGCAGGGGCACGGCATCGCCTACAAGTCGCGTCTGGATGTGGAAGACGACCTCGCTGCAGGCCGTTTGGTGGAACTCTTCCCCGACGCCCGCGGCGAGCCTTCGCCGCTGTATGTCGCCTATCCGAGCCGGCGCTATCAGCCGGCACGCATCAAGGCGCTGCTGGGGTATCTGGAGGAAGCCTTCCGCGGTGCGGCGCCGGCTGCGCCGTGAGGTCAGTGCTCGAGCTTCTTGAGCAGACCGCGCTTGATCGCCGTGGTGGTCGGCCGGTTGAATTTTTCGGGCAGGCTGCCGGGCTTGAACCAGCGGAAGTTGGAATGCTCGCGGTTCAGGCGCGGAGCGATCTCCTGGCTGACGCGCAGCAGGTAGTAGTGCATGTCCCGGTCGGCCACGTTGCCGCTGATGGACGACACGCGGCCGAGCTTGATCAGCTGTTTTTCCTTCACGCGCAGGCCGGTTTCCTCCACCAGCTCGCGCATCAGCGCCTTGCGCGGCGCCTCGCCGCGATCGACGCGGCCCCCGAAGAAATTCCACAGCCCTGAGTTGTTGACGACTTCAGAACGCTTGCCGAGCAGGAACTTGCCTGTTTCGATGCATTGGATGATGGCCCATGCGCCGGTTTTGGCGGGCGAGGGCTTCACGCGGTCTTTTGCCATGACTGTCGGGGCTTCGCTGATGGATCCGGGGTGATACGAATATCTTATAACGGAGTAGGGTTTCCTTAATGTGACGGTTTTGCGTCACCGCGTTGCAATGCTCACGCTGGCGCCGATATTAGCCTGCAAATTCCCTGTCACCAAAGCGGGTTAGCCTTGAATGTCCATGGATACCCAACCCGTTGAGGCCCGACCAAGCCCTGTCAGCGTCCGCCGGCAGTCCGCAGCGCCCCGCGCCATCTCCCCCTTGCCTTATCGCGTCGTTCATCGTGGCCAATAAAAGCACTTATTCCGGCAAAGCGTCCCCCGCGCAGGATGGGGACACACTGGCGTGTACCGCGGCTGACCTGTGCCACGCGGTGCGTTTCATCGATGCCGGCGCCCGCAACACGGAAGTCTTCGAGATCTTCGAGGCCGCGCCGCAGATCCAGTGCCTGCCGGTGCTGGCCGATGGCCTCCTTGTCGGATTGATCAACCGGCAGAGCTTCATGGTGCAGATCGCCGGCCGTTTCCACTGGGAGGTCTACGGCAAGAAACGCTGTACCAAGATCATGGACGGTGCGCCGGTGCGCATCGACGCCGGGATGCCGATCCACGAGATCGCCGACCGCCTGGTCGGCGACGTGCCGGGCAGCCTGCCGGAGAGCTTCGTCATCGTCTGCGAGGGCAAACTGCAGGGGGTCGGCTTCACCAGCGACGTGCTTGCCGCATTGCGTCAACACGAGCGCCGCGCCGCCGATGAGCTGCGGCAACACCGCGACCGCCTGTTTGCGATGGTCGAGGAACGGACCCGTGACCTGCGGCTGGCCAAGCAGGAGGCCGAGCGTGCGAACCGGGCCAAGAGCGATTTCCTGACGCGGATGTCCCATGAGCTGCGCACGCCGCTGCACGCCATCATGGCCTTCTCCCAGTTGGGTACCCAGCGGCATTCCGATGCCGATCGGCCCAAGCTCGGCGGCTTTTTCGCCCGCATCCACGAAAGCACGGTCAAGCTGTCGCTGCTCGTGGACGACCTGCTGAACCTGTCCCGGCTCGATACCGGGCGCATCGTGCTGGATATCGGCTACACCGATCTCGGCGAATTGCTGGCCACTGTCCGGGACACCTTTGCCGACACCGCGGGGCACCGCAACATCGTCGTCCGCCTGGACCGGCCCGAGGCTCCGACCCCGCTGCGCGCCGATGCGCAGCGCATCGGCCAGGTGCTCACCAACGTGCTGGGCAATGCGCTGAAGTTCTCGCCGCTCAACTCGGAAATCGTCCTCCGTCTGGCCGTCGAGTACAGCGGCACCGCGGAGCCCGCCGTCGGCTACCGCCTCGACGTCATAGACCAGGGGCCGGGGATTCCCGACGACGAGATGGAGAGCATCTTCGAGCGTTTCAACCTGTCGAGCCGGACGCAGACCGGGGCGGGGGGCGTCGGTCTCGGGCTGTCCATCTCCCGCGAGATCATGCACCTGCACGGCGGCGGCATTACGGCCCGCAACCTGCCGGCGGGCGGTGCGTGTTTCTCGCTCCATTTCCCCGGTGCCTGAAATACCTGCCTCCTCGCTGTAACACGCGTGCTGCACGCTGCCGGTCGAACTTGGATCGACAACCAGATAGAGAGGGCTCCCATGGACAACGACGACATCCGCGATCTCCACCGCCGCCTCGAGCGGGAATTGTTGGACAGCTACGACGAGGAACTGGAACTCGAAATGGACGACGCCCGCTTCGACGCCATCGGGGCGGGGGAGAGCCGGCCGGCGTCCGACGAGGACAAGCTGCGGCGCCAGCGCTACTTCAAGGAACTGCTCCGCCTGCAGGGCGAACTCGTCAAGCTGCAGGACTGGGTGGCAACCAACAAGCGGCGCGTGGTGATCCTCTTCGAAGGCCGCGACGCGGCCGGCAAGGGCGGCGTCATCAAGCGCATCACCCAGCGCCTCAACCCCCGCGTGTGCCGCGTGGTGGCCCTGCCCGCGCCGAACGACCGGGAGCGCACCCAGTGGTACTTCCAGCGTTACGTGCATCACCTGCCGGCTGCCGGCGAGATGGTCCTGTTCGACCGCAGCTGGTACAACCGGGCCGGCGTCGAACGGGTGATGGGCTTCTGCTCCGACGACGAGTACGAAGAGTTCTTCCGCTCGGTGCCCGAGTTCGAGCGCATGCTGGTGCGCTCGGGCATCCAGCTCATCAAGTACTGGTTCTCCATCACCGACGAGGAACAGCACTTCCGCTTCCTCTCACGCATCCACGACCCCCTCAAGCAGTGGAAGCTCAGCCCGATGGACCTGGAGTCCCGTGCCCGCTGGGAGAAATACACCGAGGCCAAGGAGGTGATGCTGGAGCGTACCCACATTCCGGAAGCCCCCTGGTGGATCGTCCACGCCGACGACAAGAAGGCCGCGCGCATCAACTGCATCCAGCATCTGCTCGACCAGATGCCCTACGAGGAAGTGATCCGTCCGCCGGTCGACCTGCCGGAGCGGGTGCGTCACCCGGACTACGTCCGCCACGCAGTGTCCGACGACATGATGGTGTCCAACTACTTCGGCTGAGTGCCGCTTGCCCACCGGCGGCCCCGTTGCGGGGATGGGGCCGCCGGGCCGGTTTGCCATTTGTTGCAATCGGCACCATGACATGCCATGCGCTCATCATTGAACCGTCATGCGCGGCAATGACAATGCGGCGACCCCATCAACAGGTAATAACCGCATGAACTCCAGCACTGAAATGGCCGCCCCGCCCGACGCGTTGCGTGCCGCATCCAAACCCAACCTGGACCGCGGCACCGGGCCGCGCAGCCGCGCCCTGTTCCTGGTCTTCATCTTCGGCGGCCTGCTGTTCACCGGCTACAGCGTCTTTGCCGACATCGCCGAATCGAGCACGCAGATGGGTTCCCTGCTGCCCTACCTGCTGCTCGGCATCGCGCTGTTGATCGCCCTCGGCTTCGAGTTCGTCAATGGCTTCCACGACACCGCCAACGCGGTGGCCACCGTCATCTACACCCACTCGCTGCCGCCCCATTTCGCGGTGGTGTGGTCCGGCGTCTTCAATTTCCTCGGCGTGTTGGTGTCCAGCGGCACGGTGGCCTTCGGCATCATCTCCCTGCTGCCGGTCGAACTGATCCTGCAAGTCGGCTCCAGCGCCGGTTTCGCGATGGTTTTCGCGCTGCTCATCGCCGCCATCATCTGGAACCTCGGCACCTGGTGGTTCGGCCTGCCGGCCTCGTCCTCCCACACCCTGATCGGCTCGATCATCGGCGTCGGCGTGGCCAACGCGCTGATGCACGGCCGCGACGGCACCAGCGGCGTCGACTGGGCCCAGGCCACCAAGGTCGGCTACTCCCTGCTGCTGTCCCCGCTGGTCGGCTTCTGCTGCGCCGCGATCCTGCTGCTGGTGCTGCGCACCCTCGTGAAGAACCGTGAGCTGTACGACGAGCCGAAGGGCGACACCCCGCCGCCCTGGTGGGTCCGCGGCATCCTGATCCTCACCTGCACCGGCGTCTCCTTCGCCCACGGCTCCAACGACGGCCAGAAGGGCATGGGCCTGATCATGCTGATCCTGGTTGGCACCGTGCCGCTGTCCTACGCGCTGAACCGCGCCATGCCGGCCAGCGAGGTCACACAGTTCGCCGCCGTCGCCCACGTCACCCAGGAAGCCCTGCTCAAGGCCGCACCGATGGCGCCGCCGGCCGCCCCCCGCGACGTGCTGTCGACCTACATCCGCAGCAAGGACCTCACGCCCGAGGTGCTGCCGGCCCTGGCTGCGCTGAGTGGCGCCATCGAGGAGCAGGTCAAGCAGTCCGACTCCCTCGCCAAGGTGCCGGCCGACTCCGTGGCCAACGTGCGCAACGACATGTACCTGGTCTCCGAAGCGATCCGTTTCATAGAGAAGAATGAAGCGGTCAAGCTCGACGACGACGCGCGCACCAACCTGAAGGCGTTCAAGAAGGAACTCGACGCGGCGACCAAGTTCATCCCTCTGTGGGTCAAGGTGGCGGTAGCCATCGCCCTCGGCCTGGGCACCATGATCGGCTGGAAGCGCATCGTCGTGACCGTCGGTGAGAAGATCGGCAAGACCCACCTCACCTACGCCCAGGGCGCATCCGCCGAACTGGTGGCGATGGGCACCATCGGCGCCGCCGACATGTTCGGCCTGCCGGTATCCACCACCCACGTGCTGTCCTCCGGCGTGGCCGGCTCCATGGCTGCCAACCGCTCCGGCCTGCAGATGTCCACCGTCCGCAACCTGCTGATGGCCTGGGTCCTCACCCTGCCGGCGGCGATCATTCTGTCGGGCAGCCTGTACTGGCTGTTCGTGCAGATCTTCTGAGGTGACGGCGGCCAGGCCCTGGCCGCCATGTGATGTAGAAAGTGGAAAGCCCCTGTCCGGCCTGGAGGCCGGGCAGGGGCTCGCCCATTACCCGATCATCCAGTCTCCCTGGTTTGTGTTCAGAACAGTCTGTCGGGTGTGTAGCGGATGCCGAAGGACAGCCAATGGCTCTTGCCGGGCCCGGCCAGCTGCTGCCCGGCGGTGGCATCGACCTGGAACAGATCGGGGATGACGGAATAGCGGACCCCCAGCTGTCCATAGGACATACCGTGGTTGTCGCCGTAGGTCTCGGCGATGCCGAGCAGCCTGGTGCGCAAGCTGAACTCGCCACCCACCCCCCACGACGCGCTGTTGCGCCCGGAAGCCCGATCCTTCAGCCAGCCCAGATTAGTATGGATGACGAGTCGGTCGTCATCCAGGGAAATGGACATCGGGATATAGGCGTAGGTATTGCCGAGCAGGTTGGGGCCGGGGGCGATTTCCGGATGACGGATGGTGCCTGCCGCCAGGCCCCAGCCCCAGTCGTTGGTTTCCAGCGGGCGGAACAAGGTCTTGGCCTGGAAGACGAAATCCCGCGTCGACGATTCACCGTCGTATCTGGCCCGCCCGCCGCCAAAGGTGAATTCCAGATTCCCGGTCGGATTGCATGCCGGCAGCGCCCAGACTTCCCGGCTGTGCTGATAGACGCGCGTCCAGCTCTCGAACTGGCAACTGCCACCGGTCGTCAGGCGCGCATCATCCGTAACGAACGGACGGGCGGCGAAGACGCAGGATGGAAAGATCAAGGCCGCCAAGGCCCAGGCACCGGATTTCATCGGGCCATTTTATTGGGCAGACATGGCGTCCATATTTCTCGATTTCCCTGATCTCAGGGGCGATGTTCGCGCCCTGCACCTGCATCAATCCGTCGCGGTGACGATCATCGGCCACCCCGGCCACGGCATCGTGCCACTCCCGCGGTTCACGCCGTCGCTGCTGCTCTGCATTGGTGGTGCGCTGCTTACCGTTTTTCAACCTCTTCGAGCAAAGCGTCCCCCGGCCCGGCGAAGAGGCTTTCCAGGTTCTCCGGATGTATTTTGGAGAGAATGCCATAGAGATAGATGAGCAGCCCGGCTGCGGCAACGATGCCCAGGACGACGAAGGCCGCGCTATAGCCGAAACGATGTGCGATCCAGCCAGCGAGCGCCGGACTCATGGCCGCGCCCGCACCCTGGATTGCCATCACGGCACCGAGCCCGGCATTGACGCTTCCGGTGCCCTGCAGGATGGACGCAACAAGCCCGGGCAAGGCGACCCCCAGCAGACCTGCGCCGATTCCGTCGAGGGCCTGAACCGGAATCAGTGCCCACGGGGATTCCCAGCAACCGGCGATCAGTCCCCGAAAGGTCAAAGCCAGCAGGGCGGTAATGATCAGTGTCCGATATCCGTGCCGACTGGCATGCCATCCGGCCCAAAGGGCTGCAGGAATCATGACCAGCTGTGCCACGATCACGGCCGATGCCGTGAAAATGCCGGGGTCTGCCAGCCCACGCGTGACGATCGATTGCGCAAACAAGGGCAGCATCGCGGCATTACCCAGGTGGAACAGCAGCATGGTGATCGCGATAAGGCCCAGTTCGCGCGAATCCGTCAGTACCTGCCGGGCGGACGGCGGGGCGCTGCGATCTCGAGTCGGCGGGCGGGGAGCCGGATCACCGCCACGAGCCCGCTCATGGTCGATGTCCTGCGGACGGATCATCCGCAAGCAGGCGAGCGCTGCGCAGGCCATCAGCGCCATCAGTGCGAACGCGGCCGACAGCCCCCAGCGGTAGCTTGCCAGCCCGGCCAATCCTGCCGCGACCAGGTTGCCGGCATGGTTCCAGGCCTCGTTGATACCCAGCTGCCGGGGCAAATCTCTTCGATCAACGAGGCCCAAGGTGATGCCCGTGATGGCGGCCCCCATCAAGGCGCCCACGGCACCGGTCACCGCCTGGGAAACGGCCGCGACCCTGAACGACGGCGCCGTCCATAGCGCCGCGGTGGCGAGCGTGAGCACGATGGCGCCACTCGCCAGCAGAAGCCGCTTGTGGCGCGATGCATCGACCCAGGCCCCCATCGGCGTGGTCGCCACCATGCCTGCGACGCCGCCTATGGCCATCACATAGCCAATGTCATCGACCCGCCAGCCCTGGCTGGCCAGAAGCACGCCGAGAAAAGGCCCCAGACCGTCACGGACGTCGGCCAGGAAGAAGTTCAGCCCGGAAAGCCAGTTTCGCGAGCTGGCGTGCGTTGAGAGCATGGCCATCACCGGTTCCTAGTTCAATGGGCCTTTGAAGACGAAGAACGCGCCCAGGCAGATGAAACCAAAGCCCACCAGATGATTGAGCGTGAGCCGCTCGCCGAGATAGACGACGGAAAAGACCGCAAAGACGACCAGCGTGATGACCTCCTGCATCGTCTTGAGCTCCGCGGCGCTGTAGATGGTGTGGCCGATCCTGTTGGCGGGAACCGCGAAGCAGTATTCGGCCAGGGCGATCAGCCAGCTCACCAGGATCACCAGGTAAAGGGGGCGCTCTCCGAACTTGAGGTGGCCGTACCAGGCAAACGTCATGAACGCGTTGGAGACGAGAAGAAGGGCGATGGGTAAGACCTTGGGGGGCATCGGGGGGGATTCCAGTATTTACGGTGCGCGCTCGTAGAGCGGTTGCAGAGAGGACAGGGCGGTGCCCATGCTGACGGCTTCCAGGGATGTGCCAAACGCATTGCGGGTGCCGAGTCCGGACGCCGCGAACGGCGCGCCCGTCTGCACCGGCAGATGCAGGCTTTCAGGCGGGAAGCGGACGATGCTGCCGTCGCTCAGAATGACGCCGTTGGCCTCTCCCCGTGGACCGGTGAGCACCGTTTCCACGCGGCCCTCCACCTGCTGGGGCTGCAGTCGCTGGGCGCGCAGGTGGGGCGGCAGGGCCCGGCCCGCGCCAACCGGCGGCGGCTGGTCGTACAGCGCCCGCCCGCTGCCGGTGTGGACGATGGCATCGGCCTTGAGCATGCCTCCCGCCTCCGCCCGTCCGATGATCCGGACGGCATCCCCGACCTTGACCGCCGCTGTGAGTGCATCGGCCATGTGCGGCGGAAATCGGGCAATCGTTCCGTCGCTCAGGCGCAGTCCGTCAACCTCACCGTAGGGATTGATGAGCATCCGCTGGACCTGGCCTTCCACGGCGTACTGGCCCATTGGCGCAGGGGCCTCGAACCGTTGATGTGGGGGCAGGGGCAGATGGGAGGCCGGACCGGGCGGCACGGCGTGGGCGCTCAGGTTGCACAGGCCGACTGCCAGCGCGACGGACGTGGCGGGGAAATGCGCGGACATGGCGAAGCTCCTTGGGTCGGGAAAGGCACCCAAGCTGTAGCGCAAACACCATGCCAAAGAGAGTTCTAATTAAATCAACGGCTTGAAATCGTGTGACGGTATCCGCCGTCCGCTCTGGTGACGTCCGGGTGTCACCGGATCGGACACCGCCCTCCGGGCGGCAGATTCAATCGAGCTTGAACTCGGCCAGCTTGCGGTAGAGCTGCTGGCGCGACAGACCGAGGCGCCGCGCGGCCTCCGCGCGGTTGCCGGCCGTTGCCGCCAGGGCGCGCACGATCATCTCGCGTTCCACGCGGGCGACGGCCGCTTCCATCGGGCCGTCCCAGTCGATGTCCAGGCCCGGGGCGGACAGCGTGGGCGTCTGCAGGCCGATATGTTCGACATCGATGACGGCGCCGTGGCTGAGGATGGCCGCACGTTCCATGGCATTGCGCAGTTCGCGCACGTTGCCGGGCCAGGGGTGGGCCAGCAGCAGCCGGGCTGCCGCCGCGCTCAGCCGCTTGGGCGCGTCGCCGCCCAGCAGGCGCAGAAAGTGTTCGGCCAGCGGCAGCACATCGCCCAGGCGCTCACGCAGGGGTGGCAGCCACAGCGGCACCACCTGCAGGCGATACCACAGGTCTTCCCGGAAGCGCCCCTCCCTGACCGCCGCGGGCAGGTCCCGGTGTGTGGCCGCGACGATGCGCACATCCACCGGCTGGGCGCGGTTGGCGCCGACGGGGGTGATCTCGCGTTCCTGCAGCACCCGCAGAATCTTCGCCTGGGTGGACAGCGGCATGTCGCCGATCTCGTCGAGGAACAGGGTGCCGCCATCGGCCTCGCGAAAGCGCCCGAAGCGCTCACTGACGGCGCCCGTAAACGCGCCCTTGACGTGGCCGAACAGCTCGCTCTCCATCAGCTCGGCGGGAATCGCGGCGCAGTTCACCGCGACGAAAGGCCCGGCAGCTCTGCCGCTGTTGCGGTGCAGGGCGCGTGCCACCAGCTCCTTGCCCGTCCCCGTCTCGCCGAGGATCAACACCGTGGCCTCGCTGTCCGCCGCCAGCCCGATGCGCTTGAAGACCTGGCGCATCGCTTCGCTGCTGCTGACCAGTTCGCTGCTGTCCGCGGGCGCTCTTGCAACGGGCGCGGCGCCGGCCTCCTGCTGCCGGTCCGGGGCATTGGCTTCCTGCCGCAGGGCGCGGCCGAGCGTTTCCACCAAGGTCGCCCTGGCCACCGGCTTGGTCAGATGGTCGAACGCTCCCAGGCGCATCGCCTCGATGGTATTGCCGCCGCTCGCGTAGGCGGTCAGCATGATGCAGGGCACCTGCGAGATAGGAGCCGCCCGGCGCAGGAAGGTCAGGCCATCCTCTCCCGGCAGCCGCAGGTCGACGATGGCGGCATCCACCGCCTCGGTGCGCAGCGTGTGCAGGCCCGCGTCGGTGGTTTCGGCCTGCAGCACTTGGTGGCCCAGGTCCTGCAGCATTTCCGCAAGGCTGTCGCGAAACGCCGCGTCATCGTCGACGATCAGGATCCGGGCCACGGCAGCTCCATTTCAATGCGTGTTCCCCTGGCTGACCCGGCGAGCGCGACCTGCCCGCCATGGCCCTGTACGATCTCGCGCACGAGCGCCAGCCCCAGGCCGGTGCCGCCCGCACGGGACGTGGCAAAAGGCTCGAACAACGTCTCGCGCAGCTCGGCCGGTATCCCGCAACCATTGTCTGCCACCCACAGCAGCAGGGCGCCGCGGCGCGTGCGACTGGCACCGAGCTCGATCTCGCCGCCTTCTCCCGTGTGCGCCAGCGCGTTGAGCAGCAGGTTGTCGAAGACGCGGGCCATTTGTACCGGATCGAACAGCGCGAGTCCTTTTGCGGCGTCGGCCAGCTCCGGTTCAAGCGCCAGCGTGATTCGTACGCCATGCCTTTGCGCCGCTTCGGCGTGCGCGCTGCGCCGCGCCTCCAGCCAGCCCTGCAGGTCGACGGCCTGACGCTCGGCGCGGAACGGTTGCGTCAAGGCCAGCAGGCTCGACACCAGCGTCTCCAGGCGCGCCGTCTGGGACAGCACGGCATCCAGCGCACCCTCCACGCGTGCCTCCCGCAAGTCCGCCGGTGCCGCCAAGGCGTTTTCCACCTTCATGCGCATCGTGCCCAAGGGGTTGCGGATCTCGTGCGCCAGCCCGGCGGAGACGCGTCCCAGCGTGGCCAGGCGTTCGGACTGGGCCAGCTGCCTGCGCAGATCGCTTGACTGACGCTGCCAGCGCGAAATCATCCAGCCCAGCCACGCACCGGAGACCACGACCAGCGCCAGCAGCAGGCTGACCGCGAGGATCAAGGTGTTGACCGTTTCTGTCGCCAACAGCGGCACGCGCATCAGCGTCCATGCGACCAAGCGCCGGTCATCGGTGTCCACGGGACAGGCCGCGAAAGCCACCGCCTCGCGCAAACCCGGCCGCACGTCCGCCACGAGGCCTGCGGAATCCTGCGCACGCTGGGCCGTGGCGGCAATGCGCTCCAGTTCGGCGCTCGGTGGATCGCGCTTGATTCCCGTGCCGTCATAGGTTGGAAAGGCGTAGGCCACCACCCCCGCATCCGCGCGCCAGAAGCCGCCCTCCATGCCCGGCTGGTCGCGTAGCGCCAGATCGAGCACCGCCTGTGCCGCGGCCGGAGCCATGGGACGGGACGGACCGTTTGCCGGCGGAAACTGCTGACGCATGCGTACCGCACCCGCTTGCAGCGCCTCGCAACTGGTCGAGGTCAGCTGGCGCGCCCGCGCAATCTGGGGGCCGGCGCTCTGGCGGCTGAGCAACAGCAGCAACCACCCCAGCACAAGCGCAACCGCAGCGATGGAAAGCCAGAGGATCAGCAGATCGCGTCGAACGGATGGTTGCTGCGGCAGATCAGGTTTCCTTGATAAAACGCGCCACCTTGATGAATCAACCAAAGGTCGCGCCGGTTCGCTTGAGATAGTTGAGATAACTGATCCACACAACATGCACAGTGTCCATGTCGCAGACCGTCGGGATTTTCCAGTTTCGCTTTTGCTTGTTACCCGAAAGCTGAACCGCCTCGTTGGTCACCAACTCGCATCCTTTCATCTTCGCGGTCGCGATGATGATGAGATCGTTTTCGTCGACGCCCTTTCCGTAACGGTCTTCCTCGATCCCGAGTAGGGCTTTGACACGCATGGCCTCCAGCAATATAGCTTCGGTGACGGGCAGTTTTTGCAGGTCGGCATTTTTAAGCCACTCCACACACTCAGGCACCTTGTGCTCCACTTCCTCTACCGCCACTTCAGACATCTGGATCAAGCCTTGCGCCATCCGATCCGCCATCCAGTTCCATACCCCCGGAAACTGCTCGATGGGATAGTTATCCCATGCGTGGATCATGGACGACGCATCAAATACTTGCATAGTGCTGTTCAAGCTTGTGCAGGTCGCTGATCTTCAGGTTGTCGAGGTAGGTGCTTGCCTTGGCCAAGGAGATGCGCTGGGCGTTGAGTGCATCGAGGACCGTGCGTACATATCCATCACCAAAAATATGCTTGGGCTCGCGATTGCGATACTCGCGGCTGCCGCCCGTCTTTTGGGGTAATTGACGTGTCGCCCACCATTGCCGGTATGCACCGTACTGAGCCTTCGAAAGCCGGCCAACATCCACCAAACGACGCAGGATGACCTCGCCGCTCACGCCCCAGTGGCGGCGCTGCGGAGCCAGCCATTCGTCGTATGCGGCCACGTCGTCGGGGCGCTCGAGATCCCGGACGCTCAGAAGGAAGGCATCTGGAACCAGCAGCTGGCCCGCAAAGGCATTGGCCTCCTGCTCGACGCCCGCACGCGCATGCAGGTCGCCTTCGTCATCGATAGAACTGGTCTTGTGCAGCAGCAGATGACCCAGCTCATGCATCAGCGTGAAACTCTGGCGCGCATCCGAGTCCTGCTTCTTGACGAGGATCACCGGGCACGCCGGGTCATACAGTGAGAAACCAAGGACCGGACTTTCCTTGGCAATCTGCCACTGACCGTGATAACCGTTGCTCTGGAACACCAGCAAGCCCCGCGCCTCGATGGCCGACCGGTAGCTGTTGAAATCGTTGCGATCAGCAAGCCCCAGCCAATCGCGGACCTTACGCGCGGCATCAGAAACACTGAGTCCTGCCAGATCGGGCGGCGAAAAGTGGATGACCTCCTCCGGGTCGAGCTCGTCCCGCAGGGCGAGATAGATTTCCCGCTGGCGCTCCACGCGCTCTATCAACAACTTCATGCGCGCCGACAACTCTGGCTTCTGGTTAGCGAGTGTGCGGAATTGGGGCGTATGGGCAGCCGCTTCGTTGACCGGCTCCGGTGAAAGAAAGAACAGGGTGCCGCGCCCAAAGTACGTGGCAAGCCTGCGCAACTGCTTGAAGGTGAGCCCCGCTTCTCCCTCGAACACCTTCGCCAGTATCGCCGGCCCAATATCAACCTCGCGGGCGAGTTCATCCCGCGTCATGCCGCTGTCGGCAAGACACCAGTCGATACGGGCCAGGTTGATGGATTGGATGCGCTCCATGGGGCAATTATATGAGCCACGTCATGTTCCTCCTACTGCCCGAACAAGGTGACATGCCGACCCCGCGTGGCCGGAAAATCGCTAATTGCAGACCGGATAAGCCGACGTTCGGGAGCGTTTGGGTTACGGCACGACCAGATTGGCAAGGTGCTCCGCCGACATCGACGGCAGGAACTCGACGATCTCGTAGCTGGCGATCTTTTCCCGGTGAAATGGATCGCTCTGGATAATGCGCTCGACTTCCGCACGGGATCCTGCGGTCGCGAGGATTACGCCCCCCGTACGCGGTTCTTTACGCCCGGAGAGCAGGAAATTCCCCGCCGCGTAATGGCGTTCCAGGAACTGGCGATGTTCTCCAACGAAACGATCGACTTCGGATAAGGGCTTCACGTAGTTCAGCAGCACGACGAACATGGACGGTGACTCCGATTGTTTGTGGCGGTGAGAGAGTATAGGGGGCGAGATGTGAGCGCCTGAAGGGTGAATAGGCGGCCCCAAGGGGCCGCCTATTCATATTCGAGTGGGCACGTGGTCTTCCGCGCTCAGTCCGGCCGCGCCTGCAGTGCCTCGATCAGATCCCGCGCCTCCGCCGCGATCATGGAGCAGGCCCACAGATAGTTCTCCTGCTGGCTCGGTGCCTGCTGTCGGAAAACCTCCCACGCATCTCCGCAGGTCATCGCCAGCAGCGCATGCAATTGCTGCTGGCGCGCCGACAACTGGTCGAACAAGGTCATGCGCCCCACGTCGTCGGCCAGCCTGTACAGGCCGTCGCCGGGCGCCGGAAAACTCAGTGCGTGACTCATGCCGGCGCCCTCCCGCTCAACAATACGACAGGCCGACCCAGCGTGGTCGGGAAATCAGGGAAAGGGTGCAGGGCAGGGGGCGAAGCGGATGCGTGCGGACGTGCGCACGCCAGGGCGGGAAATGCCATGGTGTGATGCTCCTCGGTTTGCTGGACAGTTCCACCCCTCGCTTCCAAACGGGGGGCGGGCCAAAGCGAGGTTGGAAGACCGGAACCAAGGGACCGGCAGGCCGAAGCCTCCCCGCCCGGCCCACCATTGATCAAGGCGCACCACGGGCGTGACGGACGAAAAAATAGCCGCGGCGCGGCTAATCGGTCCGCCTTGGTTCTCGGGCTTCCAACCCCGATCGTCTCTGTTTCGACGACGCGGGGAGTATTGACCGGGGGGCGGGGGGAGGTCAAGGGTGGGGGCGGCTACTGAATAATGCTCTCGACTTCGGCACGGGTTCCTGCGGTCGCAAAGATTACGTCACCCGTGCGCGGTTCTTTACGCCTCGAAAGAAGGAGATTTCCCGCTGCGTAATAGCGTTTCAAGAACTGGTGATGCTCTCCAACGAAACGATCAACTTCGGATAACGGCTCAACGTAGTTCAACAGCACGACAAACATGCCCGCGGGCTTTGTCCTTGGCGAGTGCTCACTGCTCATCCTCCGGGTGAAGGGGCGAATAGCACCATTCAAATGCGTGCAAGACATCCGATGCATCAGCATCGAACTCTGCGCGATAGTGGTGTTGATGAGGGAACCGGATGCCAGGAGCTCCTTGTTCGAAACCAAGCTCCCGTAATGCCATGGCAAAGCGCTTAGTTGCGCCGTAGGCGTAGATAAGATCGTGGCGATCCCAGATAACGGTTGCATTTTCACTTGGGGAGTACGCCCAGATATCGAAGCGGGCGTCTCCAGACAGGAACGCGGCGTAACGTTCCAGAAAGGACTCCAGCTCGTCGAGGCCGATAGACGGACTCTGGTACCGTCCCGCTTGGCCTTCGCCGCGTGGGGTATGGAGTACGTAGAGCAAGAAATACGGCGCCTCGATGGATTCAACCAGACGCTTGAATATGGTGACGTCCCCAGCTGGTACCCCCGCAACGAGACGTTCACTTCCACCGCTTATGATTTCGGTTCTGAACGTGGCTGGATGGGAATGTGCGATCCACGCATTGCCTGATTGGCACGAGAGCTTATGCATATGATGTTCGGTGTGCAGGGTGTTGAGATTAGTGTTCAAATCGCCCGGGTGTTACCTTTATGGCACGAGGGTGCTACCGCAGAGTTCGATCCACTGCCCTCCCCGAAACCTTGCACCAAGCATGTGTTCTTCGTCCCACGGGACGTAGAAGCACATCTCCGTAGCGAGTTCCCCGTCAAGTTCGATGATTGCCACGGCTTCCGGCACCACCAGGCGTAGCGTGTCCTCGGGGCAGGAAACCTGTGGGAGGGGCTCCCGTGGTGCTGCCAGATGCCCCTTCGTCGTGGCTTCGGCGTATGGCTCATAGTGTTCGTAAAGCGCCTGCTTCAATTGGGGGGCAATGTGGGCAAAATCCAAGGGCAGGTTTATGGCGTGCTGAAGTGCGTGGGAATCTGGGCCCTTGCGAGTGCCATCAATAATGAGTGGGACCGTGCCCACACCCGGAAATGAAATCTGTCCCCGCCAATATCCGCGACTCCGTTGGAGCGTGCCGAGGGAAGGGTGGTGGAAGTCTTCCGTCCTGAAGAGTCCGAACATGTTTGGCACTTCCTGACTAGTACGTGCGATGCTCCGCAGGCACTTTATCCGTCAATCGTGACATGGCTTGGCCCCCCATCAATGAAGTAGCAGGTGAACATGTGCCCTGCACGGTCGGTCAGGCAATCAAAGGATAGTTCCCAGGGATTGAGTTCCGACCCCGCGACGGGAATCGACATGCCAACAAACTTGAACGCTGTGCGCCAATTGTCCGGAAACGGCCGGCGAGACCACTTCTCATACTCGGGGACGAGGAGTGGGGCCGCTTTGGCGATACGACATCCGGATCTGCCGTCAGACGTTCATGGAACAACGTCTGTGCCTCGGACGGGAGTCCCTCCCCCGTAATTTCGATGAAGACACTGATGGAGTCGCCCCGCAGTAGCGGCTCAGCTTCCCAATACGAGCCGTGCTTGCCGGTGGAAAGCAGAAGGCAACCAAAGACAGGGTGTGATTCCTGGCGCTTGTGGCGTCCCAATATGCGCGTGAGGAGATTCATCGTCTTGCAGTCCAGTGTTCAGCCTGGTGACAGGCTTGTCGAAGAAGTCGGCGCTGTCCAGCCGGGCCGGGGAAATGCGATGGATTGTATATGCATTTGACGTAATATCATCGTAATATTCCGGCGCGCCGACGATGCCTGTCCGCCTTGCGGACTCGTCCGGCGCGATCTTCCCTATCTCACCCGGAGCCACGCCATGACGCAGAACCTCGTTTCCCTCGATCTGTCCGCCGAAGCCCTTGCCACGCTGGATCAGGCGCTCACCACCATCGAGCAGATCTTTGCGCCCTTCATCAGCCTGTCGGCCGACGAGATGCGTTCGCTCAGCAAGATGGGTGACAAGTCGGAGCAGTTCTGTCGCCAGACGGCGCTGGTGCTGGAGCACAACCGGGACATCCTGCCGCCGAGCTTTTCGGTGGCCGAGGTGCAGCGCGATTTCGCTGCCTTCGATGCGCTGCGGCCGCGCCTGCTGCGCTTGCGCGAGGTGGTGGCGAAGGCGGAGGACACCACGACGGCGCTGGGCAGCGACATCCTCGTGGCGATGCTGGAAGGGTATGCGTTGATGAAGATGTTCGGAAAGGGGGAGGGGCTGGAGACCCTGCGCAAGGCGATGCTGGTGCGCAATCCCGGCCGTCGCGCCAAGCCGGCCGAAGCCACGGCCTGAGCGCGGGTTGCCGAACGGCGCCGGAGCGCCTTTCGGATTCGCTCGTCGATGCCTGGATGGCATTCTCCCGGAGACGGGAGAATGCCATCCGTTTTTCGGTGGTCGACTCCGAAGTTTCGGCGGCCGTCATTGAATGTCGGGGGGCTCGGGCCGAATATTCGGTCCCGCCCGCCGAAGTTTCGAACGCCGGGACCGGGGTTCCGGATTCAAGGTCCGAAGTTTCGAATCCGGAATCCGAAACTTCGATGGCCGAGTCCGAAACTTCGGGCTCCAGGTCAGAAAAATGGAAAGTGAATATCCACCCCGGCGGGTGGGTTGCCGGATGGCGCATGGCCCCCTGTCCTTCGCGGCAAAAATCCCGGAAGATCGCGCCTCTTGAATCGCTCCGCCCCATTCCGGCGGCGGGGCTGCCATGGGGGCCGACTCACATGAAGATCCTTCGAACCCTTGCCGCGCGCAGCGCGCTGCGGGGCCTGGCGCTGGTGTGCGGGCTGGCGGCTGCGCCGGCCTTTGCGGACATGACCATCGTGATCCTGCGTCACGGCGAGAAGCCCGCCGACGGGCTGGGGCAATTGACCTGCCAGGGGCTCAACCGCTCGCTGGCGCTGGCGCCGCTGCTGCTGTCGCGCTTCGGGGTGCCGGACGCGGTGTATGCGCCCAATCCGGGGGTGGTGAAGAAGGACAAGGGCGTGCCCTTCAACTATGTGCGCCCGCTGGCCACCATCGAGCCGCTGGCGATCCGCGCCGGCAGGCCGGTGACCCTCGGCGGCGGCATGGAAGATATCAAGCCGCTGGCGCACCAAGTGCTCGCCCAGCCGGCCGGCACCCACGTGATCGCCTGGGAGCACCACTGGGGCGAATCCCTGGCCCGGCTGTTCCTCAAGAACCTCGGCGCCGATCCCAAGGCGGTGCCCAAGTGGGCCGATGACGATTACGACAGCCTCTACGTGATCCACGTGCAGCAGGCCGGCCATGAGGCGCCGGTGGCCCGTTTCAGTGTCGAAAAGCAGGGCCTGGACGGGCTGCCCGAGGCTTGCGCGGTGCTGGCACCTGCGACTGCACCCGCAGCTACCCTGGCGCCGGCCGTTGTCGAGTGAAACCGGCGTGATCCGCCACCTGTATCTGCAGCAAGGAAAGTTGGAAGCATGAGCGAAGAAAAGAAGGAGCCGTGGCTCAACGGCATGTCCCTGGCCACCGTGGTGCTGGCCGTGTGCGCGACCCTGTCCACCTTCAAGGGCGGGTCGTTCTCGACCCAGGGGGTGGTCAATCAGGCGCTGGCCTCGGACCAGTGGGCTTTCTACCAGTCCAAGAGCACCAAGCAGCACCTGTTCGAGGTGCAGGTGGAACAGTTCCGCCTGCAGGCCATGGCCCTGCCGCCGGACAACCCGGCGGTGCCCGCCTACCAGCAGAAGATCGCCGACTACCAGAAGGAGATCGAGCGCTACAAGCAGGAGAAGAAGGACATCGAGGCCAAGGCCCGCGGCTTCGAGGCCCTGCGCGACGAAGCCAAACTGCACGGCCGCCCCTTTGGTCTGGCGGTGATCTTCCTGCAGGTGGCGATCCTGCTCAACTCGGTGGCCGGCCTGGTCAAGGCCAAGCGGGTGTGGTGGACGGCGATTCCCATCGGGTTGGTGGGGGTGGCGCTGTTTGCGGATGGGTTCCTGGGGTTCCTGTGAGATTCAGTTCCCAGGATTCTGCTCTCCCTCAGGGCAAATCAGCTGTGATGTGGGCGGTCACTCGACCAACCCGATCGAAGTTCCCCGGTTCTGCCGGGTTCAGATACACATGCGCCCTTACTGTCGCGATAGGGCCGCGCTCTATAACAAGAGCCGCGCGTGTCTGATCGTGATGACCGGCCCGCGGCGGAACTCTGAATGGGTCCGTGTTGATCGTGAAACCCGCTTTGGCAAGAAGCGCCTCCGCGTCACTGAACGTAGTGCCTGCGGGTATGTAATTCCTCATGAGCTCGGTGAACTTCTCGTCGACAACCGAAGGCGGGAGACTTCCCGTGGCTTTTTCGAAGTTAATGACGTCAGTCCGCAATTCAGACTGAGCCTCTCCGGTAGTCGTTTTCTCGCACGCACACAGCGCAACGAGCGCCATGAGCGAGAACGCGCGCACCTGCCGCAGGCTGAGCGCCCTGCGGCGTGTCGTACCGGGCAGCTTCGGTTCGGCGGTCCGATTGACTGGATTATTGGTCATGGGGATAGAACGCAAGCTTGAAATTCAAATAGTAGAAGATCGCCGAGTACCAGAAGGAGATCGAGCGCTACAAGCAGGAGAAGAAGGACATCGAAGCCAAGGCCCGCGCCTTCGAGGCTCTGCGCGACGAAGCCAAACTGCATGGCCGCCCCTTTGGTCTGGCGGTGATCTTCCTGCAGGTGGCGATCCTACTCAACTCGGTGGCCGGCCTGGTCAAGGCCAAGCGTGTCTGGTGGACGGCGATCCCCATCGGGTTGGTGGGGGGGGCCTTGTTTGCGGATGGGTTCCTGGGGTTCCTGTGAGATTCAGTTCCCAGGATTATTTTCTCCTTCAGGGCAAATCAATTGTGATGCTGGCGGTCACTTGACCAATCCGATCGAAGTTCCCTGGCACTGCCGGTTTCAGATACACATGCGCCATTGCGGTCGAGTAGAAGTTGCGCTGTATAACAAGATAAGCGTGTGTCTCATCGTGATGACCGGCCCTCTTTGGAATTCTGTATGGATCCGTGTCGAGCTTGAAACCCGCTTTGACAAGAAATGCCTCAGCGTCACTGAACGTAGTGCCTTCGGGTATGTAATTTCGGATGAGTTCGGTGAACTTCTCGCTAATAATTGGAGGCGGGAGGTTTCCCGTGGCTTTTTCGAAGTTAATGACGTCAGTCCGCAATTCAGACTGAGCCTCTCCGGTAGCTGTTTTCTCGCACGCGCACAGCGCAGCAAGCGCTATAAGCGAGAACGCGCGCGCCTGCCGCAGGGCGCTCAGCCTGCGGCGTGTCGCACCGGGCGGCTCCGGTTCGGCGGTCCGATTGACTGGATTATTGGTCATGGGGATAGAACGCAAGCTTGAAATTCAAATAGCAGAAGATCGCCGAGTACCAGAAGGAGATCGAGCGCTACAAGCAGGAGAAGAAGGACATCGAAGCCAAGGCCCGCGGCTTCGAGGCCCTGCGCGACGAAGCCAAACTGCATGGCCGCCCCTTTGGTCTGGCGGTGATCTTCCTGCAGGTGGCGATCCTGCTCAACTCGGTGGCCGGCCTGGTCAAGGCCAAGCGTGTCTGGTGGACGGCGATCCCCATCGGGTTGGTGGGGGGGCCTTGTTTGCGGATGGGTTCCTGGGGTTTCTGTGAGATTCAGTTCCCAGAATTATTTTCTCCTTCAGGGCAAATCAATTGTGATCTTGGCGGTCACTTGACCAATCCGATCGAAGCTCCCCGGCACTGCCGGTTTCAGATACACATGCGCCATTGCGGTCGAGTAGAAGTTGCGCTGTATAACAAGATATGCGTGTGTCTGATCGTGATGACCGGCCCTCTTCGGAATTCTGTATGGGTCCGTGTCGAGCTTGAAACCCGCTTTGACAAGAAATGCCTCCGCGTCACTGAACGTAGTGCCTTCGGGTATGTAATTTCGGATGAGCTCGGTGAACTTCTCTTCAATAATTGGAGGCGGGAGGTTTTCCGTGGCTTTTTCGAAGTTAATGACGTCAGTCCGCAATTCAGACTGATCCTCTCCGGTAGCTGTTTTCTCGCACGCGCACAGCGCAACGAGCGCTATAAGCGAGAACGCGCGCACCTGCCGCAGGGCGCTCAGCCTGCTGTGTGTCGTACCGGGCAGCTCCGGTTCGGCAGTCCGATTGACTGGATTATTGGTCATGGGGATAGAACGCAAGCTTGAAATTCAAATAGTAGGCAGGCGCCAAGAAAAGCACTACGACAGGGGTGTTGAGCAGTCAGGCCACGCCGTCAGTTGAAAGATTGTAGTCATCTGGGATTGAGTGCGGGGGATCAGGTTTGCGTCTTGACGACGCTGCGCGGCTTGCGGGTGGGCCTGGGTTTCGTCGGTGGCGACAAAGCCTTGCCTGCGGTAGAAGGTCCAGGCCCTCGCATTGGAGTCGGCGATCCAGGCTAAGATGTTTCTGGCCCGTGCGGTAGCCTACAACCCAGTCGGCCGCAGGTGGCGCACGAACCACGCCAGCGCGGCGCTGGAACTGGCTTCGAAGTCCCGCCCGTAGGCGTCGAAATGGCCGGCGCCGGGGATGATGCGCAGGGACTTGGGTTCGAGGGCGTTGCGGTAGGCGGCCAGAGCGAGGTCGGTGGGGGTGATCGAGTCCTGTTCGGCGATCTGCATCAGCAGGGGAGTCGGGCTGATGCGTTCGATGTAGTCGCCGGGGTTGTAGGCCCGCGCGAACTCGACGGAGCGCAGGCTGATCTCCGGTTTTTCGGCGGGGGCGCGCCGGTAGGCGGTGGTGTACCAGGCGATGGCGTCCGGGCTGCGGTAGACGGCGCCGGAGTCGGCGTCGCCCATCAGCGGCAGCATGGCCGGTGCAGCCCCGGCGGCACGTTGCTGGCGGTCGGTGGCGAAGCGTTCCAAGAGGGCGGTTTCGGCGTCTCCGGAGACGCGGCGCAGGGCGGCCTGGGTGCCGTGGGTGGTCGGCACCTGGACTGCCACGCATTTGACGCGGCGGTCGGTGGCGGCGACGACGAGTGCGTGCCCGCCGCTGTAGCTGCTGCCCCAGATGCCGATGCGCTGGGCATCGATGCCGTCCAGGCGGCTGGCATGGGTGATGGCGTGGCGAAAATCCTCCACCTGCTGCCACGGGTTGGCCTCGTGGCGTGGCAGGCCGTCGCTGGCGCCGAAGCCGCGGTGGTCGTAGAGCAGCACCGCAAAGCCGGCGGCGGCGAACTTCTCGGCGTAGAGGTCGGTGAACATCTCCTTGGTCGTGCCGTAGCCGCCGCACATCACGATGGCCGGCAGGTGTTGCCCGGTGGCCTCCTGCTGCGGCCGGTACAGCCAGCCGCGCAGGGTGATGCCGTCGGCGTCGAATCCGACGTCCTGGCGCTGGACGGGGCCCGGATGGGCGGCTGGGGCCGGAGTGGCTTGCGGGTTCATGCGGTGGTTTCTCCTCTGGGCGTGCGCGGGATGCGCCGGGTGGGCATGGGAGGAGAGTAGGCGGATGAAGCGCGGCCCGCTGCGCCGGCCTTGCCATCTTCGGTGGCGAATCGGACAAGCGGCCGGGCACCCCATGGTGCCCGGCCGGGGACGTTCAGTCCTCGAAATAGCTGCTCGGCGCGGCGCCCATCAGGCGCCGGAACACCTGGGTGAAGGCGCCCGGCGTCGCGTAGCCCAGGTCGGCGGCGACCACTGTGACGGGCTCGCCGGCGGCCAGCCGTGGCAAGGCGAGCATGATGCGGACCTGCTGGCGCCAGGCGCTGAAGGTGACGCCGAACTCCCTGTTGAAGAGGCGCGCCAGCGTGCGGCCGGAGGTGCCGGCGAAGCTGGCCCAGTCCTCCAGGCTGTCGCCCCGGGCCGGGTCGGCGATGAGCGCGTCGCAGACCCGGGCCAACCGCTTGTCCCTGGCGGTGGCGAGGCGGAAGTCGATGGCCTGGCAGGCCAGCGCGATCTCGCCGAGCAGCACGGCCAGGATCTGCGCGTCGTGGCTGTCTTCCGCATAGCCGATGGGCACGGCGGCGGCCCGTAGCAGCAGTTCGCGCAGGAAGGCCGACACGCGGATGACCCTGGGGTGGGCGGGCAGGTCCGGCGGCAGCACGTCGGGCCGCACGTAGAGGCTGCGCAGGCTGACGCGGCCGATGGCCTGCATGCGGTGGTCGAGCTCCGGCGGCATCCACAGCGCGTGCTGCGGTGGGACCAGCCACAGGGCGGTGGCGGTGGACACCTTCATCAGGCCGGCCGTGGCGTAGATGAGCTGGCCCCGGGTGTGGCGATGGGTGTCCACTGCGAAACCGTCCGGGTAGTCCTTGGGCATCACCCCCAGCGGCATGGCGGCGGTTTCGTAGTCGGAGCGGCGGGTGCTTTTTAGGGACATGGGGCTAGGGCGCGCGGTTCACCCGCCGCAGCCGGCCCAGGATCAGCGGCACGAAGCCGATGAGGATGCCGCCGATGCCCATGATGTCGGTGACGGCGTCGAAGCTGGGGATGCTGTAGATGGCGATGAAGACCATGAACAGCGCCGCCAGCAGCGGCCACAGCACGTAGGACACGGCGTCCACGGCGCCGCTCGCCAGCCTGGCGCGGTAGTGCCAGGCGCAGGCGAAGCCGGCCAGGCTCATGTAGAAGCAGATCTGGAAGCCGATGGCGAGGATGGAGCTTTGCAGGATGCGGCTCACCGACGGCATGTAGGACGCGCTGAACAGCAGCAGCACGCCGAGCAGCCAGATCACCAGCGTGGCCAGCCACGGGGTCTGCCACTGGGGATGGATGTCGGCGTAACGGGGGTGGAGCATCTGGTCGCGGGCCATCGCGAACATGCTGCGGCTGAACTGCAGGATCTGGGTCTCGATGGTGCCGATGGTGCTGAGAATGGTGGACAGCACCGCCAGGTAGTTCCACGGCGGCGGAAAGAGCTTGTTGGCGATGGCGTACAGCACGTTGGTGTTGGCGCTGGCGATCTCCTCGTCGCTGAGCACGATGAGGACCACGACCATCATGATGATGAAGAACAGGATCAGGTTCACCATCGCCCAGAAGGCGCCCTTGCCGGCCGGGTGGGCGCCGTCCGTGCCGTCGTGGCGGGTTTCCTCGCTGAGGTTGAGGGTCACGTCCCAGCCCCAGTAGAAGAAGATCGCCGTCAGCGCGCCGGTGGCGAACAGCTGCGGCGTGAAGGAGAAGGGCGACAACCAGATGACGGAAGGCACGTGGGCCGGCCGCCCGCCGTATTCGACGAAGGCGCCGACGATCAGCGCCAGCACCACGGCGGTCTCGGTGCCGGTGAGGAGCAGTTGCGCGTAGCTGGAGTGCTTGATTCCGCGGGTCACCACGGCGGTGACCAGGGTCAGCCAGAGTGCCGCGGTGAAGGTTACCCAGGCGGTGCTCTCGACCTTGTCGGGGGCGAGCAGCACCAGCGTCGACGTGGCCGCCGGGACGGTGGCCGAGACCATGAAGAAGATCGATGCGACCAGCAGCCCCCAGCCGGCGAAGAAGCCCCACCTGCGCCCGAAGACGTGGCCGACCCAGGCATAGGCGGCGCCGGCGTCGGGGGTGATTTTGCACAGGTGGAAGAAGGCCAGCATGATGCCGAACATGATCAGGCCGCAGTACAGGATGCTGCCCACCGACAGCACGCCCACCGCGGCGACGATGGTGGCGGTGGTGACGGCGACGCTGAAGGCCGGTGCGGTGCCGGCGATGCCCATCACCGCCGATTCGAAGGCGCCGAGGGCGTCGTCGGCCAGTTTGCGCTGGGTGTCCATGCCGGCCGGGCTTCAGGCGGCGGCCAGCAGCGCGACGGCGGCGGCGAAGTCGTCCACCACGGCGGCAGGGCGATGGGTGGGGTGGTGCTCGTCCGCCGGGCGGAACTTGCCGGTGCGCACCAGGATGCCGGGAATGCCGGCGGCGTGGGCGCCGCCGATGTCGTCGGCCAGGTCGTCGCCGATCAGCACGGCGTCGGCGGGGGCTACGCCGAGTTCGTCGAGCACGGTGCGGAAGAAGGGCTCGGCTGGCTTGCCGACCACCTCGGCCTGGCGGCCGCTGCTGTATTCCAGGCCGGCGACGAAGGCGCCCATGTCGAGGGTGAGGCCGTCGCGGGCCATGAAGTAGCGGTTGCGGGCCATCACGATGAAGGGCAGGCCCTGCATCAGCAGGCGGAAGACGGTGTTCAGCGCGTCGTATGCGAAGTGGGGGCCGGCGTCGCCGAGCACCACCGCATCCGGTGTGGCATGGCTGGCGCCGATCTCGCCGGCGATGTCGGGATGGACCAAGTAGTGGGGGTGCAGGCCGCGCTGCGCCACCAGCCGGCGGGTGGCCAGCACGGCGGTCTGGATCTCGTCGGCGGTGATGTCGAAGCCCATCGCCTGCAGGCTGGCGACGATGCGCCCGCGCGGGCTGCGCGTGGTGTTGGTCAGGAAGCGCAGCGGCAGGCCGCTGGCGCGCAGGGCCTCGAGGGCCCGGACCGCGCCGGGGATGGCCTGGTCGTCGATGTGCAGCACGCCGGCCAGGTCGATCAGTACGGCACGGGGGGCGGTGGGCAGGGGCATGGATGTCTCTCCGGTCGGCAGCGGCCGGCTGCGGGGCCTTCAGTGGAAGCCCAGGCCGAAGCGGGCGCGGTGTACCACCGGGCGGCCGGCGGCGTCGGTTTCGATACGGTGGGTGGCACCCGGCGGTAGTGGCGCGCCGGCCGGGGCGAGTTGCTGGTTGGCGATCAGCATCGACAGCCAGGCCTGGGCGTCGGCCCGGGCGGCGTCCGCGGCGGCGTCGCCGTCCAGCCAGTCGAGCTCGCCGGCCGCCGTCAGGCGGACCCGGCACGGGAAGCGTACCGGGGCGTAGAGGGTGTGGCCGTGCCCGCCGTCGAGGGCCTGCAGGCGGGTGACCAGCAGGTCGTAGCTGCCGTCGGGCCGGTGCGCGTCGATGCCGGCCAGTTCCAGCCCGCGCCGGGCCAGTCCGGCATGCAGCAGGGCTTCGTCCGGGTTGGCGGCGGGGGCTTGCGGGTCGGTCACGGGGCTATCCGAGGTGTTGGTGGAGGCCGGCGGGGCGGGCGTCCCGCCGGAGTGGCTGTGTCAGTGGTGCGTGCAGTATGGGCCACAGTCTATGCGCAGGCGGCGCAGGACGAGGTCCTTGCCTTCCCGGCGCAGCTCGTGGGTGTGGGTTTCGTGGGTGTCGGGGGCTGTGCTGCGGGCGACCAGTCCGCGAGTCTGTCCGCCTTTCTCTTCCTGGGGCTTGAGGCGGCCCCGGCGCAGCAGGTGTTCCAGAAAGGCCCGGGCGGCGTCGGTCGGTGCGGTGTCGGGGGACGAACCCATGCCCCGTGCTCCGCCGGCGACGGCCAGTTGGGCGGCCTGGGATGGTGCATAGACGTGCACCTCCTCGTCGCTGAGGCCGTATTCGGCCACCGAGAGGCTTACGCGTGCCAGCTCGGCCGCCGGTTCGGCCATGCCGCGGGGGCTGGCGGTCTCGGTGGTGGCGGCGGCGGCGGGGGACAGGATGCCGTGGCGGACGAAGGCGCTCTTCAGGGCCTGGGCGTAGGACAGGGCGGCGAACTGCTGTTTGGCGGCGAGGATCATCTGCGCCGCCACCTGGCTGTAGAAGGCCGGTACCACCGCCGCACTGCCGATGCCGGCGACGAGCAGCGTGGCGGCGTCGTGGCTGGCGCGGAGCAGGCCGTTCTCGTCCTGGCTGGGCTGGGCCTTGAACATGCCGGCCAGCCCTTCGAAGAAGGCGGCGGTGAACACGCGGGAGAAGGAATGCGCTTCGGCGCTGAGCACCGACGCGGGCCCCGAGCTGGGCAGGTGCTGGGGCGCGGTGTAGGAGAAGGAATTGACCGCGTTGCGCAGGCAGTCGCTCTCGACGGCGTCCGGGTAGCTCTGTCGGATCGCCCAGCCGAGCTGCTCGGCCAGGCGCGACAGGGCGCTGGAGCGGTAGAGCACGCCCTGGGTCTCGGCGAGCGCGCTGTGGCGCACGGAGGGCAGTTGCAGGGCGGTGAGGAGGGCGCTCATGTCGCCGAAGGATTCGTGGAAGGCGGCCACTTCCAGGCTGGCGGCGTCCCACAGCTGCGGTTTGATCGCGTCGAGGAGGGCGTGGCCGAGTTCGTGGCAGACGACGTCTGGGCTTTCGCCGGAATAGAACGTGCGGCCCCGCACGCTGCCGTGGAAGAAGCGCAGGCCGACCCGGTCGTAATAGGCGTTGAGATCCTGCCCGTGGTCGAGATCCACCGGCAGGGTGGCGCCGACCTGCCACTGGACGCCGGCGATGAGGCCACCCCAGAAGTCGGAGCCGCGGCGCAGCGCGTCGGCACAGGCCCAGTAGCGGAACTCGGCGGTGGCGGGCATGTACACCCCGGCGGCGGGGGCGGCGGACGGGTGGGTGATCTTGGTGGGCAGGGGCGTGGCGGACAGCTGGGTGACGCTACGCTGGATCAGCGTGCCACCGTCGGCGGCAGCGCTGGCACCCGGGTCCTGTTCCCAGGCGTTGATCAGGAGGCTGGCCGGTGGGGGCGGCGTCTTTGGTGGCTTCGTGGTCTTCGGCGGCTTGGTGCTGCTCTTGGAGGGTTTCTTGCTGCCCGTATCTGAAGAAGTCTTGGCCATGATCATCCCCATTCCAGGAGTGAGCCCGGCGGTGGGGCCGCGGCGCGGCGCTGTCCGTCCGGGCCGGGTTGTGTGTGGCCCGCTTGTCTGTCGCCGGCGGGCTAAGGCCAGTCTAGCCCACAATGGGTTAATGTAAATGTGCTTGTGCGGAGGATGCCCCCCGCATGGGAGGGATCATGTTCCGCGGTTGGCGAGGGACTGGAGCAGCATCGCAAACAGTTGCTCGGGGGCGAAGGGCTTGGCGATGAAGTCGTCCATACCGGCGGCCAGGCAGCGCTGGCGGTCGTCGGCAAAGGCGTTGGCGGTCATGGCGATGATCGGTGTATGGGCGTGGCCGGGCAAGCAGCGGATCTGGCGGCTGGCATCGAGGCCGTCGAGGTGCGGCATCTGCATGTCCATGAGGATCACGTCGTAGGGCTGGGAGCGGGCCCGGGATACGGCCTCGAGGCCGTCCACGGCGATATCCACGGCCAGTGCCACGTCCTCGAGGAAGAGCTTGGCGACTTCCCGGTTGGTGGGTTCGTCCTCGACGAGGAGCACACGGCTGCCGGCGAAGCGCTGGCGCAGGGTGCTTTCGGCGTTGGTGAGGTCTGTCGTCGGGTTTGCTGCTCTGGCCGTGTGTGCCGCGTGCTTGAGGCGGGCGGTGAACCAGAAGGTGCTGCCTTCGCCGGGGGTGCTCTCGGCGCCGGTTTCGCCTTGCATCAGTTCGGCCAGCTTGCGGGTGATGGCGAGGCCGAGGCCGGTGCCGCCATATTGGCGGGTGGTGGAGTTGTCAGCCTGTTCGAAAGCCGAGAACAGGCGGGCCAGCGCGTCGGGGGCGATGCCGATCCCCGTGTCCTGGACAGTGAAGCGCACCCACGCGCAGTCGCCGTCGTCTGCAGTGATCTCGCAGTTCAGCCGGATGTGTCCGGCTTCGGTGAACTTCACGGCATTGGCGAGGTAGTTGAGCAGGGCCTGTTGCAGGCGGGTGGCGTCGCCGCGAAGCAGTGGTGCCGGATCAGGCGAGAGGGTGATGCTCAGTTGAAGGTGCTTGCCGTGCACCCGCTCCTGGACCATCGCGGCGGCACGCTGCAGCAGGGCGTGCAGGTCGACGGGGTCGTCGGCGAGTTCCAGCTTGTCGGCTTCGATCTTCGACAGGTCGAGCACGGTGTTGATGATCTCCAGCAGGTGCTGGCTGGCGTCCTCGATCTTGGCCAGGCGGCCTTCCTGTTGCTCGTCCACGCCGTCCCGGCGCAGCAGGTGCACCATGCCGTTGATGGCATTGAGCGGCGTGCGGATCTCGTGGGACATGTTGGCGATGAAGGAGCTCTTGGCCCGATTGGCGGCGATGGCGGCCTCCCGTTGGGCACGGGTGCGCAGGGCCCGGATGCCGAAGCTGAGGTTGGCGGCCAGTTCTTCGAGCAGCGTGATTTCATCCTTGTGGAAGGCATGGGGCTCTGCCGCATAGATGGTCAGCGCGCCGAACACCGTGCCGTCGTGGCGCAGCGGCAGGGCGATCGACGAGCGGTAGCCCCGCTGGGTGGCGGCCGCGCGCCAGGGGCCGAGGCCGGGATTGCTCGCCACGTCCTGGTTGATCTGCGTCTCGCCGGACCAGATGGCACTGCCGGTCGGGCCGCGGCCGATGTCCAGGTTGTGGTCCCAGCTGATCCGCACATTGTCCAGATAGCCCTCTTCGTAGCCCGAGCGGGCGACGGGCTGGACCGACTTCTGGGAGTCGTTGTCCGCGTAGCCGACCCAGGCCATCACGTAGCCGCCGGATTCGACCACCAGGCGGCAGATGTGGTTGAGCAACTGGCTTTCGTCATCGCCACGCACCAGGGCCAGATTGCATTCGCTGAGTAGGCGCAGGGCGCGGTTCAGGCGGCGTTGTTCTTCGCTGGCTTTCTTGCGGGCGGAGATGTCGGTATGGATGCCGATCATGCGCAGCGGCTTGCCGGAGGCATCCCATTGCACGATCTTGCCGACGGACTCGAGCCAGATCCAGTCGCCGGAGCGGGTGCGGCGGCGGTATTCCATGCTTTCCGGGCCGCCGCTGCGCAGGCAGGCGGCGAACTTGCGCTGCAGGGCTTCCACATCGTCCGGGTGGATGTTGGCGAACCAGTTGGAGAGGTTGGTTTCGAAGTCGCCGTCGGCGTGGCCGATGATGCTGGCGTAATTGGGGCTGAGGTCTACCCGACCGCTGGGCAGATCCAGGTCGAACCAGCCCTGGTTGGCGACGCCGAGGGCCAGGCGCAGGCGCTCCTCACTCTCGTGCAGGGCCTTCTGGGCTTCGGTCCTGTCGGTGATGTCCTCGTAAATGCCCAGTACCCCGATGATGCTGCCATCGGATCCGGTGAGCGGCACCTTGGAGGAGCGCAGGTAGATCTGGTGGCCGTCCGGCGTGGTCTGCGGCTCTTCGTAGCCGAGCTTGGCCACGCCCGATTCGATGACGGCGCGGTCGTCGGCCCGGTAGATGTCGGCTTCCGGTGCCCAGGTGAGGGCGTAGTCGTCCTTGCCGATCAGTTCTGCAGGGGCTGATTTGCCGGCGTCCCGCGCGAAGACAGGGTTGCAGCCGAGGTAGCGCAGGTCCCGGTCTTTCCAGAAGACGCGCATCGGCACCGTATCGATGATGGTCTGCAACAATCGACCGGATTTCTCCAGGGCGTCCTTGGCGTCGCTGAGGGCGATCCGGGCCTGGCGGTGTTCGGCCAGTTCGCGCAGGAGGCGCAGGGTGTTGCTGGACAGGGTGGCGTAGATCGACAGGATGATGTCGACCAGCGTGCGGGTGGCCCCGCTCATCTGCCGTGCGGCATGCTGTTTGGCGACTTCCAGCGGCATGCCGTCCTGAATGGCGCGCACGGTGTAGGCCATGGCCCGGTCGGTTTCGAGGATATGGGAGGCCAGCCAGCGGGTCAGGAACCCCAGGGCTTCTTCGGCGACTTCCGTTTGCGGGCGGGTGTGCAGGCTGTTGCGGGTCTGCTGGACGTAGCGGACGAAGGAGGCGTGGTTGTTCCGGTGAGCGATTTCGTGGGCGTCGCCCCCCATGAACGTGTTCCAGATCCGTTCTTCGGTCTCGAAGTGATAGACGGTATAGGCAACCAGTTCGTCGAACAGCGGCGCCAGGTCCAGCTCGTCCGCTTCCTGCGTGAGCTGGCCGGCCAGCCGGTTGAGCAGATGCACCAGCTTGCGGTGTTGCTCATCGATGGTGGGCAGGCCCGTGTTGAAGTTATCGTCCCACGGAAAAATGTCGATGGTATTCATGGCGGGGCTGCGACGGCGGCGTGCAGTGGATTATTGCCCGAATTGGGAGGGCGTGCGGGTCAAATCGTGTGAGCGGCCGGACCTTTTTCGTATCTTTGCCGCCAGTGCCGGGTGCTCTGCGTTGCGGATGGGTAGGGAGGCCGGGTACAGTCGCCCGGTCGTCGTCGGGTGGTGATCCATGAACAAACTGGTTGCGGAACTGCAGCGGCTCTTTTTCTATCCCGGCTTGTCGCCGGACGAAGAGGCCTTGCTGAGCGGTGTGGCGCAGGTCTTCGATCCGCTGGGGCCGGACGGGCAGCTGCGGGCGATGGTGCTGGGGGTGAGCGGTGCGGACGCCTGGGATTGCGTCGCGGCCCTGTGGCAGGCGGTGCAGGATGATCTGCAGTTGCCGGCGCCGGTGATGGCGGTAACGGGGGCCGATGGTTTCCAGCTGTGGTTTTCGCTGGCGGATCCCGTGCCGCTGGCGAAGGCGGGCAGTTTCCTGGCCGGGCTGAGCCGGCGTTATCTGGCCGAGGTGCCGACGGCGCGGTTGGCGCCGTGTCCGGGAACGACGGTGCACGTGGTGCCGGGCATCAACGTCGCCAGCGGCAAGTGGTCGGCCTTCATCGATCCGTCGATGGGCCGCGTGCTGGCCCATGAGCCGTGGCTGGACATCGCGCCGAATCCGGAACGCCAGGCCGACTTGCTGGGCAATTTCCTGCGCATCGACCGGATGGCCTTCGAGCGGGCGCTGGTGCAATTGGCGCCGCCGCCGGTGGTGGCTGCGCCATCGGTCGTGGCCGAGGTGCAGTCCGGCTTGCCGGTACTGCCGACGATGGGCGGCACCGAAAGGCTCGGCGTCGAAGGCCATTTCGGCGATCCGCAGAGCTTCCTGCTGGCGGTGATGAACGACCCGACGGCCAGCGCGGCGCATCGCATCGACGCGGCGAAGGCTTTGTTGCCGTACTGGAAGTAGGGCGCCGTTCATGCAAAACGGGCCGTCCCGAGGGGCGGCCCGTTTTATTTCCGGCAGGCTGGCGGGACTCAGCCGAGCTTCTTCTTGAGCAGCTCGTTCACCTGGGCCGGGTTGGCCTTGCCTTTGGAGGCTTTCATGCACTGGCCGACCAGCGCGTTGAAGGCCTTTTCCTTGCCGGCGCGGAATTCCTCGACGGACTTCTGGTTGGCGGCCAGCACTTCGTCGATGATCGCCTCGATGGCGCCCGTGTCGGTGACCTGCTTGAGGCCCTGGGCTTCGATGATCGCGTCGGCGGACTCGCCTTCCTTGTTCCACAGCGCCTCGAAGACCTTCTTGGCGATGGCGTTGGAGATGGTGTTGTCGGCGATGCGCTGCACCAGACCGGCCAGTTGCGCTGCGCTGACGGGGCTGGCGGTGATGTCCAGCTCGGCCTTGTTGAGGCGCCCGGCGAGTTCGCCCATCACCCAGTTGGCGCAGGTCTTGGCGTTGGCGGCACCGGCGGCAGCGACAGTGTCGAGGTAGAACTGGGCCACTTCGCGGCTGGCGGTGAGGGTCGTGGCGTCGTAGGCGGACAGGCCGTATTCGCCCTGGAAACGGGCCGACAGGGCCTCCGGCAGCTCCGGCAGCTCGCCCTTCACGCGCTCGATCCACTCGCTGGAGATCACCAGCGGCAGCAGGTCGGGGTCGGGGAAGTAGCGGTAGTCGTGGGCGTCTTCCTTGCTGCGCATGGCGCGGGTTTCGCCGGTGTCCGCGTCGAACAGCACGGTGGCTTGCTGGACCTTGCCGCCGTCCTCGATGAGATCGATCTGCCACTGGATCTCGTAGTCGATGGCCTGCTGCAGGAAGCGGAAGCTGTTGAGGTTCTTGATCTCGCGGCGGGTGCCGAACTCGGCCTGGCCGCGGGGGCGCACGGAGACGTTGGCGTCGCAGCGGAAGGAGCCTTCCTGCATGTTGCCGTCGCAGATGTCGATCCAGCGCACCAGCGCGTGCAGGGCCTTGGCGTAGGCCACGGCTTCGGCCGACGAACGCATGTCGGGCTCGGAGACGATCTCGAGCAGCGGCGTGCCGGCGCGGTTGAGGTCGATGCCGGTCATGCCGTGGAAGTCTTCATGCAGGCTCTTGCCGGCGTCTTCTTCCAGGTGGGCGCGGGTCAGGTTGACGACCTTCTCGTAGGCGCCGCCCTTGCCATCCGGTACCTGCAGGGTGATCTGGCCGCCCTGGACCACCGGCAGCTCGTACTGGCTGATCTGGTAGCCCTTGGGGAGATCGGGGTAGAAGTAGTTCTTGCGGGCGAAGATGCTCTTTGGCGCGACGGTGGCGCCGATGGCCAGGCCGAAGCGGATGGCCCGCTCGACGGCGCCCTTGTTGAGCACCGGCAGCACGCCGGGCAGCGCGATGTCCACCGCGCAGGCCTGGGCGTTGGGTTCGGCTCCGAAGGCGGTGCTGGCGCCGGAGAAGATCTTGGACTGCGTGTTGAGCTGGGTGTGGATTTCCAGCCCGATGACGACTTCCCAGTCGGTTCTGCTCATGTTTGCTCTCTAGATTTTTTGGTCGTTCAGTCGCACTTGCCGGTGTTCTTGTCGATCAGCAGCGGCCACACGTAGTCGTGGGCGCTGGACGGGGAGCACATGCTGTAGCAGCCGGCGAAGGCGACGGTGATCTGTTCGCCCTGTTCCCACATCCGCACGCGGCAGTCGCGGGGGCCTTCCAGTTCGACGGACGGCAGGGCCTGGGTTTGATGGAAGCTGGCCAGCTCATAGCGGCAGATGCCGTGCTTGGGCATGGTCAGTTCGACGTTGAGGGCCCGCACCTTGGATTCGCTCACGTCCACGGTGGCCTTGCCGGAGCTGCCGGTCTCGTCGCGGAAACGGCAGTCGGTGGCGACCGTGAAGGTGCGCAGCGGCATCGGCTTGAGGCGACCGGACGGGGCAGCCAGTACCTCGGCCGGCTGCTGTTCGGCTGCCGGGGCCGGCGGCGCCGTCGAGGGGCGCGGTGCGACCACGCTACAGCCGGCCAGCACAGCCACGGCCAGGCCGGCGGCGATGCGGGCGATGGAGGCGCGTGGCAGGGCGGTCATGGTGCGTGCCTTCACAGGCCGGCGGGTACCCGGGTGTGCCAGTCGGTGTGCTGCTGGTACTGGTGGGCCGCGTTCAGCAGGCGGGCCTCGCCGAAGTAGTTGCCGATCAGTTGCAGGCCCACCGGCAGGCCGCCGGCGCCAAAGCCGGCCGGGTGCGACAGGCCGGGCAGGCCGGCGAGGTTCACGGCGATGGTGTAGATGTCGGACAGGTACATCTGGACCGGGTCGTCGCTCTTCTCGCCGATGCCGAAGGCTACCGTCGGGCTCACCGGGCCGGCGATCAGGTCGCACTGCTGGAAGGCGGCGGCGAAGTCGTTGGCGATCAGGCGGCGCAGTTTCTGGGCCTTGATGTAGTAGGCGTCGTAGTAGCCGTGGGACAGCACGTAGGTGCCGACCAGGATGCGCCGCTTGACCTCGCTGCCGAAGCCTTCGGCGCGGCTCTTGCAGTACATGTCGTTGAGGTCGCCGTAGTCAGCGGCGCGGTGGCCGTAGCGCACGCCGTCGAAGCGGGACAGGTTGGAGCTGGCCTCGGCCGGGGCAATCACGTAGTAGGCCGGGATCGCCAGGCGGGCGTTGGGCAGGCTCACCTCGACGGTGGTGGCGCCGAGCTTGCGGTATTCGGCGATGGCGGCGTCGACGGTGGCCCGCACGTCGTCCGACATGCCTTCGGCGAAGAACTCCTTCGGCAGGCCGACGCGCAGGCCGGCGAGGGGCTTGGCGAGGTCGCGGCCGAAATCTTCGGCGCCCTGTTCGAGGCTGGTGGAATCGCGCGGGTCGTGGCCGGCCATGGCGGACAGCAGCAGCGCACAGTCTTCGGCGCTGTAGCCGAAGGCGCCGCCCTGATCGAGCGACGAGGCGTAGGCGATCATGCCGTAACGGGACACGCGACCATAGGTCGGCTTGATGCCGGTAATGCCGCACAGGGAGGCCGGCTGGCGGATCGAGCCGCCGGTGTCGGTGCCGGTGGCGATCGGTACCATGCGCGCCGCGACCGCCGCGGCGGAGCCGCCGGACGAGCCGCCAGGCACCTTGTCGGTGTTCCAGGGGTTGCGGGTCGGGCCGAAGTGGGAGTTCTCGTTGGAGGAGCCCATCGCGAACTCGTCCATGTTGGTCTTGCCGACCATCACCGCGCCAGCGGCCTTCAACAGGCTGACCACGTGGGCGTCGTAGGGGCTGACGAAGTTGGACAGCATCTTCGAGCCACAGGTGGTGAGCACGCCTTCGGTACAGAAGACGTCCTTGTGGGCTAGCGGGATGCCGGTCAGCGGACCGGCGGTGCCGGCGGCGAGGCGTTCGTCGGCGGCCTTGGCGGTGGCCAGCGCACCGTCCCGGTCGACGGTGACGAAGGCGTTGATGCGGGCGTTGCCGGCTTCGATGCGGGAAAGGCTCTCGGTGGCGAGTTCGACGGCGGAAACCTTCTTGTCGCGGAGGGCCGCGGCGATGTCCTTGAGACTGGATTCGATCATGGTGCGTGGGGCTGCGGTTAGAGCGGTGCTGGGGCGCCGGCCAGGCCGGCGGCGATCAGAGTCCGGTGGCGGGCCTTATTCGATGACCTTCGGCACCAGGTACAGGCCGGCTTCGGTCTGCGGTGCGACGGCCTGGAAGGCGGCGCGGCGGTCGGTTTCGCTGACCGCGTCGTCGCGCAGGCGCTGGGCCAGTTCCTGGGGGTGGCTCATCGGCTCGACCCCGTCGGTATCGACCGCCTGCATCTCCTCGATGAGGCCGAAAATTCCGTTCAGTTTGGCCTGCGTGGCCTCGGCGTCGCCGGCGGCGAGTTCGAGTCGGGCGAGCTTGGCGATATGGCGGACTTCGTCGAGGGAAAGAGACATGGCTATTTACAAAGTTGCTTAAACGACAAAGGTTTGTAGGTTATCATAAGCGATTCTTCGATTGCCCAATTCCCACCTCCAACCCCTACGGTTTCCGGGATTCTCCACCGATGTTTGGTTCTCTGCGCTCCTACTTTTCGAATGACCTCGCCATTGACCTTGGCACCGCGAACACGCTGATCTACGTCCGGGGGAAAGGCATCGTTCTCGATGAGCCGTCCGTGGTCGCCATCCGCACCGAAGGCGGGCCGAACGCCAAGAAAACCATTCTTGCCGTGGGGATGTCCGCCAAGCAGATGCTGGGCAAGACGCCGGGCAACATCACGGCCATCCGGCCGATGAAGGACGGCGTGATCGCCGACTTCACCGTCACCGAGCAGATGCTCAAGCAGTTCATCAAGAAGGTCCATGACACCCGCCTGTTCTCCCCCAGCCCGCGCATCATCATCTGCGTGCCCTGCGGGTCGACCCAGGTGGAGCGCCGGGCGATCCGCGAATCCGCCCTCGGCGCCGGTGCCAGCAATGTGTACCTGATCGAGGAGCCGATGGCGGCGGCGATCGGTGCCGGCATGCCGGTGGCCGATGCGACCGGCTCGATGGTCGTGGATATCGGCGGCGGCACCACCGAGGTGGGCGTGATCTCCCTCGGCGGCATGGTCTATGCTGGCTCGATCCGCGTCGGTGGCGACAAGTTCGACGAATCCATCGTCAATTACATCCGCCGCAACTACGGCATGCTGATCGGCGAAACCACCGCCGAGGCGATCAAGAAGGGCATTGGCTCGGCCTTCCCGGGTTCCGAGGTGCAGGAGATGGAAGTCAAGGGCCGCAATCTGGCCGAGGGCATCCCGCGCGCCTTCACGATTTCCTCCAACGAGATCCTCGAGGCGCTTACCGAGCCCCTTAATCAGATCGTTTCTGCGGTCAAGATCGCCCTCGAGCAGACGCCCCCCGAACTGGGCGCCGACATCGCCGAGCGCGGCATGGTGTTGACCGGCGGTGGCGCGTTGCTGCGTGACCTGGATCGTCTGCTGATGGAAGAAACCGGCCTGCCGGTGATCGTTGCCGACGATCCCCTCACCTGTGTGGTGCGCGGCTCGGGCATGGCCCTCGAAAAGATGGACCAGCTCGGTTCCATCTTTACCAGCGAGTAAGCGTCGGCGACGACCGGGGCGCCTGCGGTGAACGCTTCGTTCATCCGCATGCGCCGGCGACCCGGGCTGGTCCCGGGCACGGTCGTTGCGTGATCGCAAGCGAACTGCCCCATGGTCGGTCATTCGCCTCCTCCTTTCTTCAAACGCGGGCCCGCGCCGCTGGCCAAGCTCGTGTTTTTCGTGCTTGTCTCGCTGGGGCTGCTGGTCAGCGATCTCAACCTGCGCTACCTGGAGGCCTTCCGCCAGGGGCTGTCGGTGCTGGCCTATCCGATGCAGATGGCGGCGGCCACGCCGGCGGATTTTGTGCGCAACGCTTCGGACTACTTCGCGTCGCTGGTGCGCCTGCAGATCGAGAACAAGGAACTCAAGCGTCAGCAGCTGCAGGGCGCCGAGCGCTTGTTGCGCCTCGACCAGATTGAGCAGGAGAACCGCCACCTGCGTGAGCTGCTGGAGGTGCGCGAGCGCCAGAAGGTCAATACGGTCGTTGCCGAGATCATGTACACCGCCAAAGACCCGTTCTCCCGCAAGGTGATTCTCGACAAGGGTACCCAGGCCGGTATCGAGGCCGGGCAGGCGGTGGTGGACAACGTCGGCGTTGTTGGCCAGATCACCCGCGTGTTCCCGATGCAGTCCGAACTGACGCTGTTGACCGACAAGGATCAGGCGATTCCGGTGATGATCGTCCGCAGCGGTCTGCGGGCGGTGCTGTTCGGTTCGGGCAACGGTCTGATGGAACTGCGCTACCTGGCGGCCAATGCCGACGTGCAGCCCGGCGACAAGGTGGTGACCTCGGGCCTTGACGGCGTCTTCCAGTCGGGGCTGCCGGTGGCGACGGTGGCGCGCGTGGAGCGCGACCAGGCACAGGCCTTCGCACGCATTCCATGTCTGCCGGCGGCCGGCGTCGAGCAGTTCAGCCACGTGCTGGTACTCGGTCAGCGGGCCAATGTGCTGCCGCGGCCGCCGGAGCCGGAAGTCATCAACAAGGGCAAGGGGCGCAAGTCCCGGGCGGTGAAGGACTAGGCGATGCAACCGACTAACCGTTCGAGCCGAATCCTGCTGCCGGTGAAGATGTGGTTCGTCTATACGACGCTCTTCATCGCACTGTTCCTCAATTACATCCCGACTGGCCATCTGCCGGCGGTGCCGGATTTCGTGGCGCTGGTTCTGGCCTTCTGGTGTGTCCGCGAGCCGCTCAAGATTGGCATTGGTGCGGGTTTTGTTTTTGGTCTGCTGACTGACATCGGTGTCGGTGCGGCGCTGGGGCAGCATGCTTTCGCCTATGTGCTGCTGGCCTATGCCTCTAATGAGCTGGCCCGCCGGGTGCTGTGGTTCACACCGGTGGAGCAGGCTTTGCACGTGCTGCCGCTGCTTTTCCTGACGCAGGTCGTGATGGTCGTCGTGCGCCTGCTGGCGGGCGCCGAGTTCCCCGGTTGGTGGATGTTCTTCGGCAGCTTCGTCGGTGCGGCGTTGTGGATCCCGTTGCACTACGTGCTGTTGCTGCCCCAGTACCAGCCGGTCGAGCGGGACGAGAACCGGCCGATCTAGCGCCGGCGACATGTCATGAGCGGTATTCGTACTCCTGAGCAGGAATTGGCCCGTTTCCGCAACCGCCTGGCGGTGGCCGGCGTCGTGGCGGTGGTGTGCTTCGTACTGCTGGCGGCGCGTTTCTTCTACCTGCAGGTGCTCCGCTACGACTACTACTCCACGCGAGCCGAAGACAACCGGATTTCCCTTGTGCCGGTGGTGCCTAACCGCGGGCTCATCCTTGATCGCAACGGTACGGTGCTGGCCCGTAACTATTCGGCCTACACGCTCGAGATCACGCCGTCCAAGGTGGCGGACCTGGATGCGACCATAGAGGCGCTCTCCAAGCTGGTGGACATCCAGCCGAAGGACCGCCGGCGTCTCAAGAAGCTGATGGACGAGAGCAAGAGCTTCGAGTCGCTGCCGATCCGCAACCGCCTGTCGGACGAGGAAGTGGCCCGCTTCATCGCTCAGCGCTACCGGTTTCCGGGCGTCGAGCTGAAGGCCCGTCTGTTCCGCGATTATCCGATGGGCAATCTGGGTGCCCACCTGGTCGGCTACATCGGTCGCATCAACGATCGCGATCTGGAGCGTATCGAGGAGAATGACGATTCGGCCAACTACCGTGGCACCGACCACATGGGCAAGGCCGGTCTCGAGAAGAGCTACGAACGGGAGTTGCATGGCACGACCGGTTTCGAAGAGGTTGAAGTGGACTCCGGCGGCCGGGCGGTGCGGGGCTTGCGGCGGACCAATGCGACACCGGGCAACAACCTGATCCTGACCGTCGACCTGAAGCTGCAGGAGGTGGTCGAGAAGGCCTTTGGCAATCGTCGCGGGGCCCTGGTGGCCATTGAGCCGGGTACCGGCGGCATCCTGGCGCTGGTGTCGGTGCCGACCTTTGATCCCAACCTGTTCGTGGATGGCATCGGAGCGCAGGACTGGGATGAACTGAACAACTCGCCCGATCATCCGCTGGTCAACCGGGCCCTCAATGGCGCCTATCCGCCAGGGTCGACGTTCAAGCCCTTCCTTGCCCTGGCGGCGCTGATGAGCGGCAAGAGAACGCCTGGCCAGGCAATCGCCGATCCGGGCTTCTATGATTTCGGTGGTCACCATTTTCGCGACGACAAGCCGGGTGGCCACGGCATGGTGGATATGTACCGTTCCATCGTGCAGTCCTGTGACACCTACTATTACCGCCTGGCCAACGACATGGGCATCGACCTGATTGCGTCGATTATGGGCCAGTTCGGTTTTGGTAGCCGCACCGGCATCGACATCGAAGGTGAGAGCACCGGCGTGCTGCCGTCGCCGGAATGGAAGCGCAAGCGTTTCAAGCGGCCGGAGCAGCAGAAGTGGTTCGGTGGCGAGACGATCTCCATCGGCATCGGCCAGGGCTACAACGCCTACACGCCGCTGCAACTGGCCCATGCCACCGCCACGTTGGCGGCGGGCGGTGTGATGTACAAGCCGCACCTGGTCAAGTATATCGAAAGCGCGAAGGATGGTTCCCGCCGCGCCATCGAGTCGGAGCCGATCAAGACCATCCCGATCAAGCCGGAGCACCTGGAGACGATCCGGCGGGCGATGGTGGGCGTGAACAAGGAGGGGACCGGCGCACGGGCCTTCGCTGGTGCCCCCTATCTGGCGGCTGGCAAGACCGGCACGGCCCAGGTGTTTTCGCTGAAGGGCGGCAAGTACTCGGCGAAGATCAATGAGCGTCTGCGCGACCATGCGCTGTTCATTGCCTTCGCGCCGGCTGACAAGCCGACCATCGCACTGGCGGTGCTCGTGGAGAACGGCGGCTTTGGAGCCCAGTCGGCGGCTCCGATCGCCCGTGCGGTGATGGATTACTACCTGCTCGGTAAGCTGCCGGCCGGGATGGCCGCTGAAGATCCGGCGGCGGAAGGTTCGACGGGGGATGCCGGCGGTGACTGACTTCCGCTTCAGTCTCCGTAAGTGGCTGGCAGGAGTCCTCTCGCCGCTCGATGGGCCATTGGCCCTGATCGTGTTGGCGATCCTGAGCTTTTCCACGGTGGTTATGGTCAGTGCCTCGCCAGATCGCCTGGATACCCTCGCGATGAATATCGGGGTGGCTTTCGTGGTGATGTGGACTGCCGCCCGTATTCCGCCCCAGCGCATGATGAGTGTGGCCTTGCCGCTGTACGTGCTGGGCGTGCTGCTGCTGATCGGTGTGGCCTTGTTCGGTGATGTCTCGAAGGGGGCTCGGCGCTGGCTGAACATCGGCGTGGCGCGTATCCAGCCGTCCGAGCTGATGAAAATCGCAATGCCGCTGATGCTGGCCTGGTACTTTCAAAGCCGGGAAGGCATGTTGCGGGTGCGGGATTTCTTCGTGGCAGCGGCGCTGCTGCTGGTGCCGGTGGGGTTGATCGCCAAGCAGCCCGACCTGGGCACGGCGATCCTGGTGGCTGCGGCGGGTTTCTACGTGCTGTTCTTCGCCGGCCTGACCTGGCGTCTGATCCTGCCGGTGGCGCTGGTCGGCATCGTTGGTGTCGGGGCCATTGTCGCGATGGGCGATACCATCTGTCAGCCGGATGTGGTGTGGCCGGGCCTGCGGGATTATCAGAAACATCGGGTGTGCACGCTGCTCGATCCAACGTCCGATCCGCTAGGCAAGGGCTTCCACATCATCCAGTCCACGATCGCCATCGGTTCGGGGGGCGTGCTGGGGAAGGGCTGGGGCAAGGGCACCCAGACGCACCTGGACTTTCTGCCTGAACGTCATACGGACTTCATCTTCGCAGTGCTCACCGAAGAATTTGGACTTGCCGGCGCCCTGCTTCTTGCGGTACTTTATATCCTGTTGATTTTTCGCGGCCTTTTTATTGCCGCTGGTGCCCCGACCCTGTTCTCGCGCCTGCTTGCTGGCGCCCTGACGCTGATCTTCTTCACTTATGCGTTTGTGAACATGGGCATGGTGAGTGGAATCCTCCCCGTTGTTGGAGTTCCGCTGCCTTTCGTCAGTTACGGCGGCACTGCACTCGTTACCCTTTGTCTCGGCGTTGGGATGCTCATGAGCATACAGCGTCATCGGCGTCGGGTAGGCACCTGAACCCGCGCGCGCTGATGCGCGTGCCCGAACAGGAAGAGCGTCATGCCCCCTGTAGCGATTTTTCGTCGCGCCGGCCTTGCGCTGGTGCCCTTTGGTAGCGCCCTGCTCCTGACCGGCTGTGCGGGCCTCCCGCAACAAGGTTCGGTGGCCGATGCTCCGGCTGCCGGGGTTTTGCATGCCCAGACTCTGCAAACGGGCCTCAGGCCGGCTCAAGTGTCGTCCTTTACGAGTGGTCGCTTGCGTTATGGAGCAGGCGAGGATGCGTCGGCTCAGTCCGACGAAGGCGGAGAGCTGATCGCCCCGGTGTATGAAGGGGGCGACTACGCGCTCGCCCGTGGTGCCGTGCTGGGGAACAATGCCAGCGCCTTCCGCGAGAGGGGGACGGCTAGTTGGTACGGCAAGGCCCTGCAGGGGCGCCGTACGTCCAGCGGTGATCCCTACGACATGTACGCGCTGACCGGTGCTCATCCGACCCTGCCGATCCCCAGCTATGTGCGGGTGACCAATCTGGCCAACGGGCGTTCGGCTATCGTCCGTATCAATGATCGCGGCCCGGTTCATCCTGGGCGGATCATCGATCTCTCCTATGCCGCCGCCTACAAGCTCGGCTTTGCCGACCAAGGGCACGCCAGTGTAGAGCTTTCCCTGGTCCTGCCCGAAGGGGTGGCGATGGTCCAGCTCCGTCGGCCGGTGCCGCCGCTGGCACGCCGGAAGGCGGCTGTGCCGGCTGTCGTGCATGCGTCCCGTCCGCAGCCGGCTGCTCCAGCCGGTGTGGTGGCGGCTGTGCCGGCTCCCGCTGTGCCGCGGGTTGCGCCAGAGCCCGTGGCGACGACGGCGGCGGCGGTGCCGCAGCTTGCACAGAGCCAGAGTTACTCCAGCGTGCCGCGCCCGGAGCGTGAGGGGGTGTTCCTGCAGTTGGGGGCGTTTGCCTCGTCCGTCAATGCCGAGAACTTCAAGGGCTTCGTCGAGCACGAGCTCAAATCGCTCAAGGAGTCCGTGTCGGTGCTGGCTTCCGAGGGTAAGTACCGGCTTCAACTGGGACCATTCGCGTCCGCACTGGAAGCCCGGGAGATGGCCGACCGCATTGCCACGACCTTGAAGTTGAAACCGGTCGTCAAGGGGCGGGCTGATTGAGCGTCAGCCAGTGCCCCCTTTGCTGAGTGATACCCTTCACATGGGAAGGGTGACTTTGCCGGCTTCGTGTTCCGGGCGTTGAGCCTAAGCTTCAGGGCTACGGGTCGAGTCAAGTTGTTCCCTATGGCTCTTTTAATTCGATGGCCCGTGCTTTCCGGACGCATGGAACTATGGCCCACCTACTTCATTACCGCTCTGCATTGCCCTGTGCCGCTGCCAACCTGAGTTCCAGCGATTTGCCGGGTAGTAGCGAGATCTGCCTGGAGTTCGATCTGGAGGATATTCCGGACGAAATCGATTTGCTCGCGGTGCTTTGGGGGCATATCCGCAGCTATCGCCTTCAGTTTCATCCGAGCCGCTTGCCGGGGCATTGAATTGCGCGCGCCTCCAAATGAAATGGGCCGCCAATGCGGCCCATTTCATTGCGGGAAGATCAGTACGGAGGGGTGCAGCCGGCGGGGTACCAGATCCTGATGGGAACTCCGCCGATCCAGACGATGTACGAGCCTTGGCAGGGTGTGCCGTCCTTGGCCTTGGGGCCGTCGGAGCTGCCTTGGGCGTTGCCGCTTTCACATTCCGGCAGCGCGGTCTTCTTGGCCTTGGCCGCATCAGTTGCCAGCTTGGACATTACACAGGCCTTGGCAGGCTTGCCCTTGGCGTCGAGCGGGATGACCTCCCCGTTCTTACCGAAAACCACGGCACCGGTGATGTCGGCAGGGGCCAGCGTGCCCTTGGTGAATTGCCCCAGGTTGCCGGCGGCAAAGGCAGGCGCTTGGATCAGCGCATAGCCCATCAGGCCAGCGGCGATCAGCGTGAGTTGCCGGAAGGTGCGTTGCGTCGGAAACAGCCTCATTCTTTTGGTTCTCCAGATGGTTTATACGATGGACGACCAGCAAGCTCCGTGTTCAGAAACGCAGGTTGCCCTGCAGCAGCGCGGTGCGCTGGGGGTAGAACAGGGGGACCCGAGGGTCGCCGTTCAGGTCGGTATTCTGAAAGCGGAATTGACGGTCGAATACATTGTATATGCCAAGAGACAGGGTCAGGCGATTGCTCGCCATGGGCACCGAGAAACGAAGGTTGGTAACCGAGAACTTCGATTGGGCGCGGGTTTCGCTCCCCGCACTGGACAGCAGTGCAGCATGCTGGTCGACGGTCCAGTGCTCGAGCAGGGTGTCGGTGGGGCCGGTCTTGAACCACAGCCGGGCCGGAATCAGATTGGTACGGACCTTGTAGGGATTGAAGCTGTCTCGCAGGGCAGTGTTGTCCGGGGCCTTGATTTCTTCATGGCGCCATTCGAGGCTGAACGCAACCTTTTGGCCGAGAGGCAGGGTGAGATGCGCACGATGAAGTTGCTCTTTCCAGGCCTCGAGGTCGTTGGAACTGCTGAAGAAGTCCGGTATCGGTACATCCATGTGGCGGGCGGAGACTTCCAGACCGGTGTTGACTCCATTGCCGAAGCGTTGTTCGACACCCGCAGCAGCGCGCCGCCAACGGGTGCCGTTGGTGTCGTCGAAGACTTGGTTGAAGCCGGCAAACTGCGTGGGGGCGAGGCTTTCCCGATCGTATTTCGAGCCGGAAACACCCTGGAAGAACGCTCCGCGCAAGGTGGTGCCGTTGTTCAAGCGAGCAACGATCCCCAGCTTGCCGTTGATGCGTTCGCTCTTGGTGTTGTTGAGTTCGTCCAGACGGACATACTCGGCGCCGCCATGTAGGGTGACGACCGGGGTCAGCCTCCACTGGCCATAGCTGAACACGGTGTCTCGGTCGCTCCGGAGCTGCACAGTCGGGAGCGTATAGGCGCCCAGGATCATGTCGGGGGCTGCGCTGGGGGCGAAGGATAGATTAACGTCGCGTGCTCCGGCTAGGCGGAAGGCCGTGGCGCCGGTGGTGACGTTACCCCAATCCCGTTGCAACGAATACAGGGCTGACATGGCTTTGCTGCGCTGTCCCAGCGTTGCATCGGCGTTGTTGTCGAGCCCGCTACTCTGGAAGAGATCCTCGACGCGCTCCCGGATGCGCTGGGTATTGGCTTCGGCGATGAATTCTTCGCCGTTGCCAAAGGTATGGCGGAGGGCAACGCGGTACAGGTCGTTGATGATGCGATGGTCTGTATTGATCGGGCCATCGAACAAGGACCTGTCGAGATCGCCGCCGTTGCGCTCGCTGTGACGGATCTCTCCCAGGACCATGGTATCGGACGTCAGCGCAAACTGAGCATTGACGCGGCCACCACTGAGATGGGTGTCGGCCATGCGTTCGTCGAGGCCGCGGCCGCGGTAGTCGAAGGCGCCGACGGAGATCTGCCCGCGCTCCCAGGAATGGGAGGCTACCAGGCTGCCGGACTGGGTTTCCCGGGTTCCTGTCGCCAGTGTGGCTGCGAAGCGGTCGGGCTTGCGGTCGAAGAAGGAGGTGGCTTCTTCCGGGGACGCGGCACGCGGTCCGTCGAGAGTGGGCAGCGGCGGCATCACGAACTGAGGCGGCAGGGGCCACTGGCCGATAGGCTGACGCAACTGGGCCTGTAGCAGTTCGCCCAGACGGGCCGTCTCGAAGCGTGGTGTTTCCGCGTAGGCGTCGGCCAACAGGCGATGAGCCGATGTGCTCTGCACGTCGTCGTCGAGCGCGTTGATCGCCGTCGCCTGGGCCGCGGCGGCAAAGCCGACCTGCTGGTAGGCTGCGCCGAGACTGGCTGTGCGTGCGGCACGGTCCTGGTCGAGCAGTTCGCTGGAACGCATGATGCTGCGGTTGTCGTTGCGGGCCAGGGCCTCTTCTCCGTTGCGGATGGCGGCCAAGGGTTCGCGTTCCAGCAGCTTCAGAAAGGCGTCGAAGTACCAGGGCGTCGGCGAAGCCGGATCGAGGCGACGGGCCAGATCGAACTGGGCGCCGGCTACCTTGTTGCGTGCTTCCTCCAGATACGCGCGCCCGAGGTAGCTGCGAAGCTCGGCATTGCTGGGGTCGAGGAGGGCGGCGATTTCGACTTCACGGCGCCCGCCTTCGGTGTCGCCGAGGCGCATGAGTGCCAAGCCGAGCCCGAAATGGGTCAAAGGATCGCTGTCGTCAGTCTCGAGTGCTGCCAGGAATTCGCCACGGGCGGCTTCAGTCTCGCTGCGCAGCAGGCGAGCGAAGGCGGCTAGCGCACGGGCACGCTGGGTGTCAGGATCCAGGGACAGGACGCGGCGGGCGGCTTCTCCGCCTGCGGTAGCATTGCCTAGATTCAGTTCGAGCTCTGCACGCCGTGCCCATGCTACCGGATCGTTGGGGGCCAGCAGGGTGGCATGCTCTGCCACGGCACGTGCTTCCGGCAGGTGGCGGGTGGCTTGCAGGACGTAGCTCAAGGCCAGTTGGGCGGCAACGGACGTTTCGTCGAGGGCGACTGCTTGCCGGGCTGCTGCTTCCGCCTGGGCATTCTCATTGCGGGCTACATGCACGATGGCCGAGGTTGCCGCCAGCGACGGGTGGCTTTGCTGGGAGTGGGACGACAGCAGTGCGGTGGCTTCGTCTACTCTGCCTAGGCCGAGGAGGATGCCGGCTTTGAGGGCGGCGACTGTGGGATCGGTGGTCGGTGTCTGTCCGAGGGCGTCGAGGGCTGCCAGGAAATGGCCCCGATCGGCTTCACGCTGGGCTGTTTCGAGTTTCTGCCGCAGTGCCTCGGGGTGGTGGGAAAGCTCCCTGCTGCCAATGCGCGCGACCTGGGGATAGTGAATGGCCCAGGCGACCGCATCCAGGGGGCGTACCGTGATGCTGCCGGGTGCGCTGTCGGCGCGGGCCTCGATGGCGTCGCCAGGCCCCAGGATTTTCTCGCCTGCGGCATTGCCGGTTCGGACGCGGCCTTCGGCGACTACGACCTGGGCGTCTTGCTCATGGCTGGCGACGGTGAACTCGGTTCCGTCCACCATTGCATTGACGAACGGCGTGATCACGCCGAAGCGTTTGCTGAAGCGGCTGATGACGTGAACGATCCCGCGGCTGAGGCCCAATTCCCCGCTGTCGGCGGTTGGCGGTAGTGTCAGTGTGGTGTTCTGGTCCAGACGGACCAGAACATTCTGGCTCAGCACCACAGCTGCGCGACCAGGGCCACGTACGGCAACCTGGTCGCCTGGACACAAGGGTTGACGGAGCGTCGCAGCCTGCCAGTTACCGCCGGTGTTGCTGCGGACTTCGACTCGTCCTTCTACTGCGGTCAGGGTACCGGCTTTCGGTTCGCAGGCTGCCCCCGCTTCGAGCGCCACGACGGCACACGCAACAGCTAGGCCAAGCTGGTGTGGGCGTAGCGAAAAAATGCCCTGGGTTGGAAGGGTAGGCTCCATTACAACTGTACCGAATCGAATTTATGAAGCATTTGACTAGATGTTTGAGACGCCATATTAACTGCAAATCGCCGCGAAATGCGCATTTGACCGTTCTTTAAGTCATTGTCTTGTTGAGAAAAAATGCTGATTGTATCGATCTGTTACATGACTTTCGATGTAGGTCTATTTGCTGGTCATGACGATATGCCCATCGCCGTCGGGAAGCGGTGAGCCAGCCAGGCGGTCATGACAGCGCTGCAGGTAGAAGCGCGCCGGACCATCGTCCGGCTGCTGTTCCAGTAGACGCTGCAGGTGGGGAATTGCGGACTCCGGCGCGTCGCTGATGTAAGCGTTGCGCGCCGTTTCGAAGGCATTTCCCAAGTCCGGAGAGAGTGGTACGGGAAGGATTTCATGGAGTTCCAGCGGCGCCCGCTTGCCGATCAGGGCGAAAGCCCCGAGGGCGCGGGCATAACCCTGTTCGGTGCTGTCGCGGCCGTGGGATACGACGGCCGCAGACGCCAGGATGCGCGTCCCGAGGGGCTTGTTGCCGCCCTGGATGCGGCTTGAAGTATTGACGATGTCGCCGACCACTCGTAATTCCCGATGCTGATCGCTTCCGACTTCACCGAGAAAAACCGGGCCATAGTGGAGACCGAAGCGTGTTTTCAGTGTGCCTGGTGCCCGGTTCTCGTTCATGCGCAGATGCAGTGCCAGTGCCGCGGCCCGAGCCCGGCTGCAGGCGTCCGTGGCCGAGTCATCGGCCAGCCACAAGCACATGGCGGAGTCACCGACGATGTCCATGACATGGCCGCCGTGGGCTTCGACGAGCGGGATGAAAATCTCGAAATACCGGTTCAGCGTGTCGCGGGTGGCTTCGGGGCTGAGACCCTCGGACAGGCTGGTGTAGGATTCGATATCGCTGCACAGGCAAACCCCGTGGACGGTACGGCCGCCATCCTGATCCTGCAGAAGCGCTGCGAGTTTGGCATTGCCCTGGCGACTGAGCCCCCGGTCGAGGGCCCTGACGAGTTGGCGTTCCCGTTGCCGGGCGGCGCGCATCTGCAGGGTGATGCCCCCGACCGAGGCAATCAGGGGGGCAATGATGACGGGCAGGATTACGGGTAGCCATAGATACGCCCAGGTGAAGCAGGCCCAGGCGATGACGAGCCAGCCAAGGGCAAGGCCCAGCGTGATCGCCAGGGCTCGTCGAGCGCCGGCAAAGCGCCACGGTAGTGCGAGCAGCAGTCCCCAGATGAGTACTCCAGCGGCCGCAGCCCCTGTGGGGGGGCGCTCCAGGCTGGAGTCTTCGAGCAGATTGCCCAGCGCGGTGGCGCATAGTTCGACGCCGCTGATGTCGAGGCCGTCCGGCGTGCTGTAAGGTGTCCGGAACATGTCGGCCTGGCGCGACTGGTTGAATTCGGAAAAGCCGATCAGTACCGCCTTGCCACGGAATGCTGCGTCCCCGGCCGATGGGTCGGTGAGCAGTTCCAGGGCGGTGGAATAGGGGATCGTGCGAATGCTGCCGATCGGGCCATAGAGGTTGAGAATGCGGCGTTGCGCATCCGCCGACCGGGCGTCGTGATGACCCATGCGCCGAGCCATCAGGAATGGGAGGGAAGGTCGGTCGCCAACGCTTGGGACGGCACTCCAGAATTCGATGACGCCGTCCGGCGTTTTCGGCATGATGAAGGGGCCGTTGGCCCACGCAGCATCGCGCAGCAAGGGTTGGGCTTGGGTAAGGCGGTCGATGCTGGCCAGGATTTCACCGTGGGGGCCGGTGACGGACTCGCGGCTGATGCCTTCAATGAGTGTTACGTTGCCCGCTTTGCGCAAGGCCGCAGCCAAGGCTTGATCATCGGCGGGTTCGCGTTCCCTCTCGAAAAGCACATCGAAGCCGATCGCTTTGGCACCCCGTTCGGCCAGGCCGTTGACGAGGCGCGCATGTAAGATGCGGGGCCAGCGTTCGGGACGTGGAGACTGACCGAGGTCCCGGGCTGAGCGGGAATCGAGGGTTATAATCGTAACGGATTCAGGCGCCGGGCGAGGACCGCGGAGCGCGTAAAGCAAATCGAGGCCTGCGCCGTTCTCGAGTTCCTGGGCTGGCGAGAAAAAAACTACTGCCAGCACCAGCACGGTGCTCAGAAGAAGTCCGGCGAGGGGTTTGTCGGGGAACGGCACGGGACAGGTCAGAACTGTTCGGTCATGGGGGAAAGTCGGTGATGTATCTCGAGCGGGTGGATCTGTTTGCGGGCCTGAATGACATACAGGTCAAGACGCTGAAGGAGCGTTCGCGCATACGCAGCTTTGCGGCCAATACCATCGTGGTCAACGAGGGGGATGAAGGCAGCAGTCTGTTCGTTGTGCAAAGTGGGTCCCTCAAGGCTTTTCTCACGGATAACAATGGGCGGGAGGTCACCCTTTCCCTCCTCGATCCGGGGGATTACTTCGGCGAACTCGCCCTGCTGGACGATTCGCCGCGTTCCGCATCCGTCATCGCGGTGACGCGCAGTGAAGTATTGCAGATTCCGCGCACGGCCTTCCTGAGTCTGATCGAGTCTGATCCGACCTGCATGCAGATGGTAGTACGCAACCTGGTAGCACGGATCCGCCTGCTCACTGACAACGTCCGGGCGCTTGCGCTCGTCGATGTGTTCGGGCGGATCGCCCGGCTCTTCGAAACGATGGCCGTCGAGCGGGATGGCATGATGCTGATCGACCGCCGCCTGACCCAGCAGGACCTTGCCAATATGGTGGGAGCCTCGCGGGAGATGGTGAATCGCATTCTCCGCGATCTGGTTGCCGGTGGTTACATCGAGATCGAGCAGCAACGCATCATCCTGTGCAAGAAACTGCCCCAGAGCTGGTAAAGAATGGCGGAAGTGGTCTGGGGGGTGAAAGCCCTTCTGATGGTAAGGAAATTTAGCACGCCCGGACTACACTGAAAGCATCGACGGGAGGAATATCATGAGCTTCATCGATTCGCCCATCAGTCGTTGCGAAGCCGTCCGCGAGATGGTTTTGACCGATCAGACGCAGCGCCAGTGTGCCTTGGAGCACGGCTGTCCTCCGGGCCGTGAGTGCCCGCTTGATACTTGTTTTGCCGAGATTTCCGGTGTGACGGAAGCCGCCACGTTGCAGGAGCTCGCTGCTGCCGACGCAGCCCATCGCCGCAAGCCCTGACTGCGCAATGGCCAATCGGACTCTCGGTACTCGTCAGAAGCTGGTGTTCCGTAATCCGGACGGTGTCCGGAAGAGCGGGCCCAGGAATCCCCTTGTCGTTCCGGCCTTGCTGCGCAAGGCGGGTCCCCATGAACAGTCGCGTGGGGCCAAGCGGCAGGAGGCCAGGCGCTCTCTGCTCAAGCAGTTGCTGGGGCAGGACAAGTCGTAGGGGCGAGTGAACTCGCCCGCACAAGCCTTTTCGCTTACTTCAGGTTCAGCTTCTCGAGCAGCCCATCGAGCTGGTCCAGGCTGCCGAACTCGATCGTCACTGCGCCGACCCCTTTCTTGTTGGCCTTGATCTTCACCGTTGCGCCGATGCGGTCGGCGATGTCTTCCTGCAGGCGCAGGATGTCCCGGTCAGGTGGCGGGGGCGGTAGCTTGTTGTGGGGATTGAGTACCTGATTCACCAGGCGCTCGACGTCGCGTACCGACAGGCCCTTGGCGGCAATCAGGTTGGCCAGGCCGATCTGCGTAGCGCCATCGAGGGGCAGCAGCGCCCGGGCATGGCCCATGTCGATGTCGCCGGCCATCAGCAGTTCCTGCACCGGCGGGGCCAGTTGCAGCAGGCGCAGCAGGTTGGAGGCGGCCGGGCGGGAGCGCCCGACGGCGTCGGCGGCCTGCTGGTGGGTCATGCCGAACTCGTCGATGAGGCGCTGGATGCCGGCGGCCTCTTCGAGGGGGTTGAGGTCTTCCCGCTGGATGTTCTCGATGAGGGACATCGCCAGCGCGGCTTCGTCCGGAATATCCCGCACCAGGCAGGGCACGGCGGACAGGCCGGCGATCTGAGCGGCGCGCCAGCGCCGCTCGCCGGCGATGATCTCGTAGCGCTTGGCGTCGAAGGCGCCGCCGATCTGGCGCACCAGGATGGGTTGCATGACCCCCTGGGATTTGATCGATGCCGCCAGCTCCTCCAGGGAGCCCGGATCCATGCGCGTGCGCGGCTGGTACTTACCGGGTTGAAGTTCGGAGGCGGGCAGGATCTGCAGTTCGCCCTCGGCCTTTTCCGGCTCGGCATTGCCGCCGAGGAGCGCGTCGAGACCGCGGCCGAGGCCTTTGAGTTTCGGAGATGCCATGGTGTCGGTTAGAGAGTTTTGACCCGCTGGATCAGTTCTTTGGCGAAGGCCAGGTAGGCTTGTGCGCCCTTGGCGCTGCGGTCGAACACCACGCCGGGCACGCCATGGCTGGGGGCTTCGGCAAGGCGCACGTTGCGCGGCACGACGGCCTTGAAGACCTTGTCGCCGAAGTGCGATTCGAGCTGGGCGGAAACCTGCTGCTGCAGCGTGACGCGGGGGTCGAACATGACGCGCAGCAGGCCGATGATGCCCAGCTCGCGGTTCAGGTTGGCATGCACCTTCTTGATCGAGTTGACCAGGTCGGAAAGGCCTTCCAGCGCGTAATACTCGCACTGCATCGGGATGATGACGCCGTGGGCGGCGCACAGGCCGTTGAGGGTCAGCAGCGACAGGGACGGCGGGCAGTCCACGAGGATGAAGTCGTATTCCTGGGCGTGCAGCGCGAGGGCGTCGCGCATGCGGTTCTCACGCCGCTCCAGGCCGACCAGTTCGACTTCGGCGCCGGCCAGATCGCGGTTGGCGGGGATCACGTCGTACTTGCCGGCTTCCGAGCGCACGCGCGCCTCGGCGACGGTGCACAGGCCGACCAGCAGGTGATAGACCGATTTGCCGAGGGTGCGCTTGTCGATGCCGCTACCCATCGTTGCGTTGCCCTGGGGGTCCAGGTCGATCAGCAGTACCCGCTGCTTGGCGGCCGCCAGGCCGGCGGCGAGGTTGACACAGGTGGTCGTCTTGCCGACGCCCCCCTTTTGGTTGGCGATGCAGAAAATGCGGGCCATGCTCAAGTCCGTTTCACAATGATGAGATGGCGTTCGGCGTCGAGGCCGGGCACCTGGAGTTCCGCGCTGCGTTCCATGGTGAAGCCTTTCGGAATGCGGGCGATTTCGTCTTCAGGGTACACGCCCTTCATGGCGAGGATGCGCGTCTGCGGTCCGGCCAGGTGGGCGGTGAGGTTCACGAAGTCGGCCAGGTCGGCAAAGGCGCGCGAAATGATGCCGTCGGGGGCGTCCGGCGCATAGGCCGGTTGCCAGTTTTCGATGCGGGCGTGGTGGGCGCGGAAGTTGTTGAGCTTGAGCTCGATCCGTGCCTGGTTCTGGAAGGTGCTCTTCTTTTGTACGGTCTCGACCGAGTCCACCTGCAGGTCAGGCCGGCAGATGGCCAGCACGACGCCGGGCAGGCCACCGCCGGAGCCGACGTCCACCAGTCGGGAAATGCCATCCAGCTGCGGTAGTACCGACAGGGAGTCGAGCAGGTGGTGGGTGGTGACCTGGGCTTCGTCGCGGATCGCGGTGAGGTTGTAGACCTTGTTCCACTTGATCAGCAACTGGCCGAAGGCGAGCAACTTCTGGGGAGCGTCGGTGGGCAGAGTGAGTCCGAGGGCGGCGATGCCCTGTTCGAGGGTGCGGCTGCTCATGCTGATTTCTGCTCCCGTCCGCGGGCCAGTTCGCCGCGTTTCAGCCACACCAGCAGCAGGCTGATGGCCGCCGGGGTGACACCCTGGATGCGGCTGGCCTGGCCGATGGTTTCCGGCTTGTGCTGATTGAGGCGGCCCTGGACTTCCTTCGACAGGCCGCGCACGGTGGAATAGTCGAGATCCGGCGGCAGGCGGGTGGCCTCGGCATCGGCCTGGCGCGCCACTTCGTCGAGCTGGCGGTCGATGTAGCCCTGGTACTTGGCGGCGATTTCCAGCTGTTCGACGACCTGTGGGTCGGTTTCCGCTGCTTCCGGGGCGCCGGGTAGCGTCATCAGCGCCGCGTAGCTGACGCCGGGGCGGCGCAGCAGGTCGAAGAAGGAGTATTCGCGCTCGATGGACTTGCCGAGCACGGCTTCGGCGGCTTCCGCCGACACCTTGGCGGGCGTCGCCCAGGTGGCACGCAGGCGTGCGGTCTCGCGCTCGATGGCTTCGCGCTTGGCGCAGAAGGCGGCCCAGCGTTCGTCGTCCACCAGGCCCAGCTTGCGGCCGGTTTCGGTGAGGCGCAGGTCGGCGTTGTCCTCGCGCAGGGACAAGCGGTATTCGGCGCGGGACGTGAACATCCGGTAGGGCTCGGAGACGCCGCGAGTGATCAGGTCGTCCACCAGCACGCCCAGGTAGGCTTCGTCGCGACGTGGGCACCAGGCCTCCTGGCCCTTCACCTGCAGCGCGGCGTTGATGCCGGCCAGCAGGCCCTGGGCGGCGGCTTCTTCATAGCCGGTGGTGCCGTTGATCTGGCCGGCGAAGAACAGCCCGCCGATGGACTTGGTTTCCAGGCTGGACTTGAGGTTGCGCGGGTCGAAGTAGTCGTACTCGATGGCGTAGCCGGGGCGCAGGATGTGGCAGTTCTCGAGGCCCTTGATGGAGCGCACGATGTCCAGCTGCACGTCGAAGGGCAGGCTGGTGGAGATCCCGTTGGGGTAGATCTCGTGGGTATCCAGGCCTTCGGGTTCGAGGAAGACGTGGTGGCTGTCCTTGTCCGCGAAGCGGTGGATCTTGTCCTCGATGCTCGGGCAGTAGCGCGGGCCGACCCCTTCGATCACGCCGGAGTACATCGGCGAGCGGTCGAGGTTGGCGCGGATGATGTCGTGGGTGCGGCTGTTGGTGTTGGTGATCCAGCACGGCAGCTGGCGCGGATGCTGGCTGGCCTTGCCGAGGAAGCTGAACACCGGCACCGGATAGTCGCCGGGCTGCACCTCCATCACCGAGAAGTCGATGCTGCGTGCGTCGAGGCGCGGCGGCGTGCCGGTCTTGAGGCGGCCCTGGGGCAGGGCGAGTTCCTTCAGGCGCTGGCCGAGGCTGATCGCCGGCGGGTCACCGGCGCGACCGGCGGAGTAGTTCTGCAGGCCGACGTGGATCAGGCCGTTGAGGAAAGTGCCGGCGGTCAGTACGACGGTGGGCGCCTCGAAGCGCAGGCCGATCTGCGTGACCACGCCGGTGACCCGGTCGCCGGCGACGGTGATGTCGTCCACGGCCTGCTGGAACAGCCACAGGTTGGGCTGGTTTTCCAGGCGCTTGCGGATGGCGGCCTTGTACAGCACCCGGTCCGCCTGGGCGCGGGTGGCGCGCACGGCCGGACCCTTGCTGGCGTTAAGGATGCGGAACTGGATGCCGCCTTCATCGGTGGCCGCCGCCATGGCGCCGCCGAGGGCATCCACTTCCTTGACCAGATGGCCCTTGCCGATCCCGCCGATGGACGGGTTGCAGCTCATCTGGCCGAGGGTCTCGATGTTGTGGGTGAGCAGCAGCGTGGCGCACCCGGCCCGCGCGGCTGCCAGGGCGGCCTCGGTGCCGGCATGGCCGCCGCCGACCACGATGACGTCGAAACGGGTGGGATGAAGCATGGGGAAACCGGGAATGGTGAAACGGGGGAGCCGAATGATACGACCTTGCGCCGCAAAAATACAGCCTCCGTACCTTGTGGAAGCCTGAAAAACGAAGGATTTACAACGGTTTACAAGAGTTCTTGAAGCCCTTGAAACGTCCTTTCGCGTATCTCCGGCCAAGTATTGCCATGTGGATAGTGCCCTGTTTCACCGTTGGTTGATATTTGTCCTGGGAGTCTAAAGTTTGCGCCCCATCGTCCGTAGAACCATGCAATATACAGATGTCAGGAAGCGTTGCCCGCTTTGGGTTTTCACCCTGTCACCCCATGAGTTTTGCTGTCCCGATACCCCGGATTTGCCCTGCCGGGAGGAGAAAAAATGAAAACAATCATGCTGGTCGATGATTCGGCCACCGTCCTGCTATCCATTTCCGGAATCCTCTCCAAGGCAGGTTTCCAAGTCGTTACCGCCAACAGCGCCGAAGACGGCCAGAAAAAGTTGGCTGCCGGCACCAAACCAGACCTGCTGATCACCGACCTTAATATGCCTGGCATGAACGGTATCGAGTTCATCAAGGTGGTGCGCCAGAGGGCGGAGCTGCGCTTCATGCCGATCCTGTTCCTGACCACCGAGTCCCAGCAGAGCAAGCGTGCCGAGGCCAAGGCAGCCGGCGCTTCGGGCTGGATCGTCAAACCGGCGACGGCTGACACGCTGCTCAACACGATCAAGCTCGTCCTGCGTTGAAGACCATGTCGGCCATCGGCGATAAATCCCGGCGCCGGCGTCTGCTGTTGTCCTTGCTGACGGCGGTGGGCGTGTTTGTCGTCGTGTATTTCGGTAATGACGCCTATCACCGGATACTGCTGGATGATCTTGGGCTCAGTCAGTCCCTGGTGGATGCGATTGGCGCAATTGCCGCCGTGCTGCTCAGCTTCGAAGCGCTCAGCATGCTGTCGATCATGCGCTACCGGGATGCGCTGTATGGTGCGGAGCATGCGCTCAACAAGACCAAGGATGAGCTTGAGTACAAGAGCGAAGTAGCGGCCGAGGTGAGCCGCTCGCTGGACCAGGTGCCTCATCTCAACGGCATCCTCGTCGGGCAGCTCAATGCGGTTACTGACCAGACCGAGGCGGCTGCGTTGAGCATGGTTGAGCGCCTGCAGGCGGTGGATGCCGTCGTGCAGGATCTCGATCAGGTCGTGCAGGCCTTTTCTCAGGAGTCCAGCCAGATCGTCGAGGAGGCCAACACCCGGGCGGCTGGCAATCAGCAGACCCTGACAGCGTTACAGGACTACATTCACCGCCGCCTTGAAAACGTCGGCGAAGAGCAGGCGCATGTGATGGCGGCCCTCGCAGAAGCCAAGTCGCTGGCCCAGTTCGTCAGTCTGGTACGGGACATTTCCGGCCAGACCAACCTCCTGGCTCTCAATGCAGCCATCGAAGCAGCCCGGGCCGGTGAGGCCGGGCGTGGCTTCGCGGTGGTCGCGGACGAGGTACGCAAGCTGGCAGGGCAGACCGACCAGGCCGTGCTGAAGATCAGCGAAGGCATTGACCGGGTCGTGCATACCATCGAGTCCAAGTTCAGCGCACAGTTGGATCAGACGATCTCGAACGCCGAGGAGGATGCGTTGCGTACGGTGGCCGATCAGTTCCATGAGGTCAGTGACAGCTATACCAACCTGCTCGAGCACGAGAACCGGATCCTTGGCGTGTTCCGCGAATCGAGCCGCCGGTTGGCCGAAATGTTCATGGAAACCATGGCCAGCGTGCAGTTTCAGGATGTCACCCGTCAGCAGGTGGGGCATGTGATCGAGGCGCTGGAGCGCCTCGACGAACACGTGTTGAAGCTGTCCGCCTGTCTGAACGGCTCTGCCGCCATCAGCGACATTCCGGCGATGACAGAGCAGATTGATCGCCTTTTCGAAAGCTATGTGATGGAGCGGGAGCGTGAAGAACATGCCCGACGCAGTGGCATCGCACTTCCCCGCTCCTCGTCTGCTTCAGCGGGCGGTGATGGTCCGGCAGTCGAACTGTTTTAACCATTGAGGGATAGCATGAGCGTCATTCGGCGGGCCTTTGCCGAGGATTTCACCATCTATCGGGTTGCGGAACTGAAACCAGCGTTGATCGAACTGCTCGGTGAGGCTGAGCGCATCGAGTTGGACCTGTCCGGCGTCGAGCGCATGGATTCGGCCGGCTGTCAGTTGTTGATGCTGGTCAAGCGGGAAGCCAGTGCGGCCTGCAAAACGCTGGCGATCGTTGCCCACAGCCCGGCAGTGCAGTCCCTCATCGAGTTCTACAACCTCGCGGCCTGGTTCGGCGACCCGCTGGTCGTACCGGCAGAATAACTTCGGCCCCTACCATGGACGAACTCAAGCAAGTCTTTCTGCAGGAAAGCGGAGAGCAACTCGACGCGCTCGAGTCGTTGCTGCTCGAACTGGAAGCGCACCCCGACGACGAAACCACCCTCAACGGTATCTTCCGGGCGGCCCATACCATCAAGGGCGCAGCCGGGATGGTCGAAGCCGTTGCGGTGGAGTCCTTTGCCCACGTGGTTGAGAACGTCCTCGACCGCCTGCGTAATCACGAGATTGCCGTTACCACCGAACTGGCCGCCTTGATGCTGGCCTGTACCGACCACCTGCGCGTGCTGGTCGCCAGCGAGGCTGGTACGGCGCAGATGGGGGCGGCCGAGATCGATGCCCAGACGGCCAGCCTGCTGGCCCGTTTGCGGGCCTTCGGCCCAGGGGGGCAGGTGCCACAGGCTCCCAAGACTGAGGAGCCCGGCGTGCAGCGGATCCCGTCCCTACAGACTGGCCACAACTGCTGGCACATCTCGGTGCGTTTCGGTCCCGAAGTGCTGCGCCAGGGCATGGACCCGGAGAACTTCCTGCGCTTCCTCGAGACGGTCGGCAACATCCGTCACGTGGAAACTCTCGCCGACAGGATGCCGGCCGTCGCCGAGATGGATCCGGAGCTGTGCTACCTGGGCTTCGAGATCGCGCTGGAGTCCGCCGCCGACAAGCAGACCATCGAGGATGTCTTTGCCTTCGTGCGTGACGAGTGCCAGCTGTCCATCCTGCCGCCGAACAGCAAGGTGAACGATTACGTCGAGCTGATCGAGAGCCTGCCGGAAGACACCCTGCGCCTGGGTGAGATCCTGGTGCGCATCGGGGCGCTGACCGCCGACGAACTGAGCGAGGGCTTGCGTACCCAAGCCATGGACGATGGTGAGGCACCAGCGGCCGAACGCCATGACAAGCCGATCGGCGAGATTCTGGTCGCCCAGCAGGTCGTGCAGCCTGAAGTGGTTGCCGCAGCGGTGGCCAAGCAGACCCAGGTCAGCGAGAAGAAGGCCCAGGATGCCAAGCTGATCCGCGTGCCGGCCGACAAGCTCGACCACCTGATCAACCTGGTCGGCGAACTGGTGATCGCCGGTGCGGCGACCAGCTTGCTGGCCCACAAGCGCAGCGACGGCGAGCTGATCGAGTCCTCGTCGTTGCTTACGAGGCTGGTGGAGGAGATCCGCGATGCTTCGCTGCAGCTGCGCACGGTGCAGATCGGCGAAACCTTCAACCGCTTCCACCGCCTCGTCCGCGATGCCTGCAAGGATCTGGGGAAGGACGTGGAGCTGGTGATTTCCGGCGGCGAGACCGAGCTCGACAAGTCGATCGTCGAGAAAATCGGTGATCCACTGATGCACCTGGTGCGCAATTCCCTCGATCACGGCATCGAGGCGCCGGCCGTGCGCGAGGCTGCCGGCAAGAATCAGCGCGGTACCCTCCTGCTCAACGCCTATCACGATGCTGGCAACATCGTCATCGAGGTGGCCGACGACGGCGCCGGCCTCAACCGCGACAAGATCCTCGCCAAGGCCATCGAGCGTGGCCTGGTGGACCCGGATACCCACCTGTCCGACCGCGAGATCTACGATCTTATCTTCGCGCCCGGCCTGTCCACTGCCGATCAGGTCACCAATCTGTCCGGTCGTGGTGTCGGCATGGACGTGGTGCGCCGTAATCTGCAGGCCCTGCGTGGCACCATCAACGTCAGCAGCCAGGCCGGCCAAGGCACGCGCCTGACGCTGCGGCTGCCGCTGACGCTGGCGATCATCGATGGTTTCCTGGTGGTATCGGCCAACCGCTCCTATGTGATTCCCCTCGATGCGGTGGTGGAGTGCGTCGAGCGGCCCGAGGCAGAGCATGAGCGCAACTATTTCAACCTGCGTGGCCAGGTCCTGCCGTCGGTCTGCCTGCGGGAGAGCTTCAGCCTGGCCGGCAAGCGGCCAGCGCGGGAAAGTGTGGTGGTCGTGCAGTATGCCGGCCAGCGCGCCGGTATCGTGGTGGACCGCCTGGCCGGCGAACTTCAGGCGGTCATCAAGCCCCTCGGGGCGATCTTCCGCCACCTGCAGGGCATCGGTGGGTCGACCATTCTCGGCAGCGGCGAGGTGGCCCTGATTCTCGATATCCCTGCACTCATCAAGATTTCCGGGCAAGCGGAGCAGCGTCTCCTGGCCCGACCCGAACAACGTAGCGCCTGAACCTTCTGCATCATCCGGAGACCATCATGTTCAAGAACCTCAAGATCGGAGTTCGCCTGGGCCTGGGATTCGCCTTTGTCCTCGTCCTGCTGGCAGCGATCTCCATCGTGTCGATCTCGCGTATCAACATCCTCAACGGGCAGGTGGTGCAGCTCGCTGAGGAGCGCCTGCCGAAGATCGTGCAGATCGAGGAAGTCCGCCTCAACGTCCAGATCATGGGGCGCGGGGTGCGCAACATGATCATGACGACGGACAAGGCACTCGAGAGAAAACAGCTTGAGGACATCGCCAAGTACCGCAGCCGTAACGCACAGATCCTCGAGGAGATGGTGCCGCTGGTGCATACCGAGAAGGGCAAGGCGCTCATCACCAAGGCCCAGGAGGCCCGCACCCGCTTCAATGCCGTGGTGGAGCGCCTGTTACCGCTCGCCGATACAACGTCGCCTCAGTACAACCAGGACAAGGCCGTCCAGCTGTTGTTCGGCGAATATACTGATGTGGCAGCCAGCTACAACGGAGCCCTGGAGGAGTTTTCCAAGTTCCAGGTGGCGAGTGCAAAGAGCACGGGTGAGGCTGCGGTCGAACTAGCCGCCGCCGCCAAGACTTTGCTGATTTCCCTGTCAGCGCTGGCCATTGTGCTGGCCGCCGTGATTGCTTTCCTGCTGACTCGCAGTATCACTCGCCCCGTGGCCCAGGTTGTGGATGCAGCCAAGAAGATGGCGGTGGGTGACTTCAGTTTCAGTCTGGCCAGCGACGCGAAGGATGAGATCGGTCAGGTCGTCAATGCCGTGGGAGCCGTGCAACGTTCAGTGCAAGCCATGGCTGCGGATGCGAACCTGCTGTCCAAGGCGGCGGTCGACGGCCGCCTGGCCACGCGTGCCGATGCCAGCCAGCACCAGGGCGACTTCCGCAAGATCGTGGAAGGGGTGAACGGCACCCTGGATGCAGTGATCGGTCCCCTCAACGTGGCAGCCAGCTATGTCGACCGCATCTCCAAGGGCGACATTCCGGCGAAGATCTCCGACAGCTACAACGGCGACTTCAACACCATCAAGAACAACCTCAACACCTGCATCGAGGCGGTGAACAAGCTGGTGGCCGATGCGGGCGTGCTGTCGAAGGCCGCGGTGGAAGGCCGTCTGGCGACCCGTGCCGATGCGAGCCAGCACCAGGGTGATTTCCGCAGGATCGTGGAAGGCGTCAACAACACGCTCGATGCGGTGATCGGGCCGCTGAACGTGGCCGCCAACTACGTGGATCGGATCTCCAAGGGCGACATCCCGGCGAAGATCAGCGACAGCTACAACGGCGACTTCAACACCATCAAGAATAACCTCAACACCTGCATTGAGGCGGTGAACAAGCTGGTGGCCGATGCGGGCGTGCTGTCGAAGGCCGCGGTGGAAGGCCGTCTGGCGACCCGTGCCGATGCGAGCCAGCATCAAGGTGATTTCCGCAGGATCGTGGAGGGCGTCAACAACACGCTCGATGCAGTGATCGGGCCGCTGAACGTGGCTGCCAACTACGTGGATCGCATCTCCAAGGGCGACATCCCGGCGAAGATCAGCGACAGCTACAACGGCGACTTCAACACCATCAAGAACAACCTCAACACCTGCATCGAGGCGGTGAACAAGCTGGTGGCCGATGCCAACATGCTGTCTGCTGCTGCGATTGCCGGACGCCTGGAAACCCGTGCAGAAGCCAGTCAGCACCAGGGTGATTTCCGCAAGATCGTGGATGGCGTGAATGGCACGCTGGATGCCATCGTCGGGCCGATCAACGAAGTGCGCCGCATCATGAGCGCGATCGAGCAGGGCGACCTCACCCAGAACATCACCAACGACTACCAAGGTGATTTCAAGGCGCTCAAGGAAGCGGTGAACAACACCGTCGGCAAGCTCTCCGACACCATCACCCAGGTGCGCACCGCCGCCGATGCGCTGACCAATGCATCCGGCCAGGTCTCGGCAACCGCTCAGTCCCTGTCCCAGTCGTCGTCGGAACAGGCCGCCAGCGTGGAAGAGTCGTCCGCGTCCGTCGAGCAGATGTCGGCCTCGATCAAGCAGAACGCCGATAACGCCAAGGTCACCGACAACCTGGCCTCGAAGACCGCGGTGGAGGCCACCGAGGGCGGCGACGCGGTGAAGAACACCGTCGATGCGATGAAGAAGATCGCCCAGAAGATCGGCATCATCGACGACATCGCCTACCAGACCAACCTGCTGGCCCTCAACGCCGCCATCGAAGCGGCCCGCGCCGGCGAGCACGGCAAGGGCTTTGCCGTCGTGGCCGCGGAGGTGCGCAAGCTGGCCGAGCGTTCGCAGGTCGCAGCGCAGGAAATCGGTGGCCTGGCTGGTGATTCCGTCGGCCTGGCCGAGCGTGCCGGTCAACTGCTTGATGAGATCGTGCCGTCTATCCGCAAGACGTCCGACCTGGTGCAGGAGATCGCCTCCGCGTCCCAGGAGCAATCGTCCGGTGTCGCCCAGATCAACAACGCGATGAACCAGCTCAACCAGGCGACGCAGCAGAACGCATCGGCGTCTGAAGAACTGGCCGCAACCGCGGAAGAACTGGGCGGCCAGGCTGAGCAACTGCAGCAGCTGATGCAGTTCTTCACCATCGACGAGCGCAATATGGGCCGGATTCTGGCCGCGGCACCGTCGGCGGCGCTGGGCCATTCCCACGTCAGCAAGGCCCGTACGCCGGCCAAGGTGGCGGGCTTCGCGTTCAACGAAGGCGACTTCGAGAAGTTCTGAGCGGCGAAAGGAGCCAGAGTATGACTACGCTGCCCACGCCGGCAGGGGCGACGGCCGTTGCCGGGGCCAAGGCCCCGGTAGTGGTCGAGACCAGTCCGGCCCAGTACCTGACCTTCCTGCTCGGCGGCGAGATGTTCGCCGTCGGAATCCTCAACATCAAGGAGATCATCGAATACGGTACGGTCACCGAGATTCCGATGGTGCCGCCCTTCATTCGCGGGGTCATCAACCTGCGCGGTGCGGTGGTGCCGGTGATTGACCTGGCCAGCCGCTTTGGCGGCAAGCGTTCCGAAATCTCGCGACGGACCTGCATCGTCATCATCGAACTCACCGAGAACGATGAGCGCCAGGATGTTGGAGTGGTGGTGGATGCGGTGTCCGAAGTGCTGGAGATTCCAGCTTCGGAGATCGAGCCGCCACCGTCCTTCGGGGCCAAGATCCGTGCCGACTTCATCAAGGGGATGGGCAAGGTGAATGGCAAGTTCGTCATCATCCTGGAGGTCGAAAAAGTCCTCTCGGTCGATGAGATTGCCACGCTGGCCCGCGTCGCTTCGGATGGCGGCACGGCCGACCTGTCGGGAGGCACGCCGTCGGCTTGAGTGCGGCGGGTGAGGACGATGGATTACGCCAGCCTGCCGGCGCGGGAGATCGAGCGTCTGGCCCGCAACGTGGCGCCCGGTGCTTGGGCGGTGGAGCGGGAGCGGCCGCTGGCGACCTTGCTGGGGTCCTGTGTGGCGGTCTGCCTGTTCGACCCCCAGGCCCGTATCGGCGGCATCAACCACTTCATGCTGCCCAATATGCAGCGCAGCACCCATGGCGAGGTGGATGCGCTGCTGGCGGGCGACTATGCGATGGAGGCCCTGCTCAACGCGCTGCTGGCCCAGGGGGCCCGCAAGGCGCGTCTGCAGGCCAAGGCTTTCGGCGGTGGTACCATCATCGAAACCACCGGCCAATCCCTCGCTATAGGCCAGCGCAATGCGCGCTTTGCGCGGGATTGGCTGAAGCGGGAGGGCATTCCGTTGCTGGCGTCGGATTTCCTCGGCCCCTGGTCGCGCAAGCTGCTGTTTCTGCCCGGTAACGGGGATGCCTGGTGCAAGCGCATCGTCACGTCCCATGCCACCGCCGAGGTGATTGCCCGCGAAGAACAGGCCTATGCGGCCACGCTGAACAAGCCCGCAGAGCCGGATAACAACGTCGAACTGTTTTAAGGATCGCCATGGAGCGGGTTCGTCCTCCTGTCGGGAGCCCCATGGGTTCCGCCATCACCAACGAGGAATTTGCGCTGTTTCAGCGGCTGATCTACAAGATCGCCGGTATCAGCCTTTCCGATGCGAAGAAGGTGCTGCTGGTCGGCCGCTTGTCCAAGCGCCTGAAGCACCACAACTTCGACACCTTTTCCCAGTATTACCGGCTGCTCAGCTCCGGCCAGCATCCGGAGGAACTGCAGGTCATGGTGGATCTGTTGACCACCAATGAAACCTATTTCTTCCGCGAGCCGGGTCACTTCGCCTTCTTGAAGAACGAGGTGATCCGCGCCCGTCGTCCCGCCGGGACCTTCCGTGTGTGGAGTGCCGCCTGCTCCACCGGCGAGGAGGTGTATACGCTGGCGATGCTGCTGGCCGATTCGCTGCCGCAGGCCCCGTGGGAGGTGGTCGGCTCGGACATCAGCACCCAGGTGCTGGCCAAGGCTGCGGCGGCGCATTATCCGCTCGACCGGAACGAGGGCATCCCGCCCGAATTCCTGACCCGCTATTGCCTGAAGGGGGTACGCAGCCAGAGCGGGACCTTCCTGATCACGCCCGAGCTCAAGCGTCGCACGTGCTTCCGGCAGGTCAACCTGACCCTGCCGGTGCCGGCCGACGTCGGTGAGTTCGATGTGATCTTCCTGCGTAACGTGATGATTTATTTCGACATGGATACCAAGCGTAAAGTCGTTGCCAACCTGTTGCCGCGCCTCAAGTCGGGGGGCTATCTGTTCATCGGCCATTCCGAGACGCTCAACGGCATCCAGCAGGGACTGGAACTGGTGAAGGCGACGATCTATCGCAAGCCATGATCGAGTGCGGTGACGATATCCGGGAGGTTTTCCTGCAGCCCGGTGGATTCTTCTTCGGTGGTGGCCGCACGCGTATCTCGACGCTGCTCGGTTCCTGCGTGTCCATCACCCTGTGGCATCCGCTGCGCCTGATCGGTGGCATGTGCCATTACATGCTGCCGAGCCGTGGGCGGACAGGCGGCAAGGCGCTGGATGGGCGCTACGCGGACGAGGCGCTGGCCCTCTTCGATCAGGAGATCGAAAAGGCGGGCGGACGGCCGGCGGATTACCAGGTGAAGGTTTTCGGCGGCGGCAACATGCTGAACCGTGATGCCGCTCGCCCGGCAGTCATGGACATCGCCCGTCGCAACGTGGACGCGGCAGATGCGCTGCTGGTGCGGCATGGTTATCGCCCGAGCGTCACCCATTGCGGGGGGACGGGGCACCGCAAGCTGATTTTCGACCTGTGGACCGGTCACGTGTGGCTGGCCCATCGTCCCATCGACGAGGTGAGCCCATGAGATCCCGCCCGATTCGTGTGATGATCGTCGACGACTCGGCGATCGTGCGCCAGGTCGCCAGCGAGGCGATCAATGCCCAACCCGACATGACCGTGCTGGCCACCGCGGTCGATCCCCTGTTCGCCATCGACAAGATGCGCAAGGAATGGCCCGACGTGGTCGTTCTCGACATCGAGATGCCGCGCATGGACGGCCTGACCTTCCTGCGCAAGCTGATGGCCGAGCGGCCGACGCCAGTAGTGATCTGCTCGACGCTGGTGGAGAGCGGTGCCAGGGCCAGTTTCGAGGCGCTCTCTGCCGGCGCGGTTGGCTTGGTTACCAAGCCCAAGGTCGGCCTCAAGCAGTTTCTGCAGGACGAGAGCGACAGCCTGGTGGCGGCCGTCCGTGCGGCGGCAAGTGCCCGCCTGCATCCGGCTAAAGCCAAGGCCAGGATCACGCCGGCGGCGGAGGTGGCGCCACGCCCGAAGCTGACCCTCGACGACCTGCCGCGTGGGCCGCGTCTGGCGTCCGGCGGCGATCGGACGCGCATCGTGGCCATCGGCACGTCCACCGGCGGAACGTTGGCGCTGGAGGCCGTGCTGACCGCGCTGCCCGAGGAGGTGCCGGGTATCGTGGTGGTGCAGCATATGCCGGCCGGTTTCACTGAGATGTTCGCCCGCCGCCTCAACGGCTTGTGCCGCATCCAGGTGCGCGAGGCACGCCATGGCGACCGCATCGAATCCGGGCTGGCGCTGATCGCACCGGGTGGGCGCCACCTGCAGGTGGCGCGGGATGGCAACGGCTATTTCGTCGGCGTCATGGATGGCCCGCTGATCAATCGGCACAAGCCGTCGGTGGATGTGCTTTTCCGTTCGGTGGCTCGGGTAGCCGGCGGTAACGCGCTGGGGATCATCATGACCGGAATGGGCGACGACGGTGCCCTCGGTCTGAAGGAGATGCGGGATGCCGGGGCGGCGACGATCGCCGAGGCCGAAGAAACCTGTGTCGTTTTCGGTATGCCGAAGGAAGCCATCCTGCGTGGTGCCGCAGGGAGCGTGCTGCCTCTGCATGACATCCCGGGCGGGCTGTTGGCCTGGAGCCATGGGAAAGCGGGTTGAATCAGGCCAGATGCACAAAGCCGCGACAATGCTTCATGCTAATGTCAGCGTCCTGATTTCGTTTGTCCGGTGCCGTCCCCGCTGTTTGACGGCCGCGCCGGGCTGACTTTAACCCGCGACCGCAAAGGGTTCTGTTTCATCATGTGCCTGCAGCCGGAGACATCGAGTTCCCAAACTGTTCCCGCAGCCTCTCCGACGCCAGCGGACAGGGGGCGTCCTGGGCCCTTGCTCGAGGCCCTTGTGCGTACCCTGCCGGATCTCGTCTGGCTGAAGGATCCAGAGGGCGTGTATCTGGCTTGCAATTCGCGCTTCGAGCTGTTTTTCGGCGCTAGAGAGGCGGACATCATTGGGCGCAGGGATCATGATTTCGTGCCAAACGAGTTGGCCGAGGTCTTTCGCCGGAACGATCAGGCGGCCATGGCGGCGACGGGGCCTGTACGTAACGAAGAGACCGTCACCTTTGCGTCAGATGGTCACCAGGAAACACTGGAAACCATCCAGACGCCCATGTACGACGAAGATGGGCGACTGATCGGTGTGCTTGGGGTTGCCCGCGACATCACTGCGGGCAAGCGAGTAGAAGCCGGCTTGCGGCGGGCCAACCGAGCTTTGCTGATGGTCAGCGAATGCAATCAGGCCGTCGCACGGGCCACCGATGAGAATGCCCTGTTGCAGGATGTCTGCCGTTTGATGGTGGAGTTCGGTGGTTACCGAATGGTCTGGGTCGGCTATCCGGAACACGATGCACGCCGGCAGGTACGGCCGGTGGCCCAGTTCGGCTGTATCGAAGGTTATTTCGACTCGCTCTTCGTTTCATGGTGCGATGGCGAGGACGGTGCAGGGCCCACCGGTACGGCAGTTCGCGACAGACTCCCGCAGGTGTGTCGCGACATCCTGAGCGATCCGCGCTTCGAACGCTGGCGGGATGCGGCGACACGCAACGGCTACGCATCTTCCTGCGCGCTTCCCTTGCTGGATGCCGATGGGCATTGCTTCGGTGTCCTCAGCGTCTATTCAAGCGAGGCCGATGCCTTCGTTGAAGAGGAAATGCGTCTGCTGTCCGACCTCGGGGGCGATCTGGCCTTCGGCATCCGCGCCCTGCGCGACCGGGCGGCAGGAGAGGAGGCCCAGCGCCGTCAGGTGGCCGCAGAGCGCCAGCTGCGCCATTTGGTGGAGGCCAGTCCAACCATCCTTTATGCGATGCGGCAGAAGGCCGGGCGCTGGGTGCCGGCGATGGTCGGCGACAACATTCAGCGTATCTTCGGCTACATGCCGGACGAAGTGCTGGAGCCCGGCTGGTGGCAGGCCGGGCTGCATCCCGATGACCGCGAGGCGGCGAAGGCTGCCTGGCGTAGTCTTCGGGTTGGTGGGCAACTGGGCCTCGAGTACCGCTTTGCCCATCGGGACGGGCGCTATTTCTGGGTGCGCGACGAGTTGCGAATGGCCGGCAGTGATGCAGAGGATGGAGAGGAAATCGTCGGTTCGTGGACGGATGTGACCGTCCGCAAGCAGGGCGAGATCTACTTGGAGACCCAGCGCCATATTCTGGAAATGGTGGCGTCTGGCGCTACGCTGCGCAATACGCTGGAAACCCTGGCTCGCGGTGTGGAGGCACAACTGCCTGACGTGAGGGTATCGATCCTGTTGCTCGATGCGGATGGCGTCCACTTGCGCCATGGCGCTGCGCCCAATCTACCCGATGGTTACAACCGCGCCGTGGATGGTGTGCCCATCGGCGAGGCCGTGGGCTCCTGCGGGACTGCGGCGTGGCGGCGCAGTCCGGTGATCGTCAGGGACATCGCCACTGACCCCCTGTGGAAGGATTATCGCGAGCTGGCCGCCGAATATGGTCTGGTGGCGTGCTGGTCGACGCCGATTTTCAGTCGTGAGGGCGTGGTGCTTGGGACTTTTGCGCTGTACCCGGGCAGCACGTCGGGGCCGGCCGAACGTCATCTTCAGCAGGTGGCCCTGGCGACCGACCTGGCGGCGATTGCTGTTGCCCGCCACCGGGAAGAGTCCGCCTTGCGGGAGAGCGAGGCGCGTTTCCGCCAGTTGTTTGAAGTGGCGCCTTTGCCGCTCAGCCTTGTCAATCGCGAGGGGCGGATCATCGATATCAATCGCCGCTTCGTGGAGAGCTTCGGTTACAACCGCCGGGAAATTCCCGATGCGGAGTGCTGGTGGCAGCTGGCCTATCCCGACCCCGCTTATCGGGCTTGGGGGCGGAGTTCTTGGCAGGATGCCGTCAGTCAAGCTCGGGCGGCAGGACGTCCTGTCGAGCCACGGGAATTCCGCGTCACCTGCAAATCAGGCGAGCAGCGGACCCTGTTGGTGTCAGGGTCGGACGTGGGCGATTTCTTTATGACGACCTTTTTCGATATCACCGAGTTGCGCGAGCGGGATGCCCAGCTGGCTGTATATCACCACCACCTTGAGGATCTGGTGGCCGAGCGCACCGAGCAGCTGGCCGAAGCCCGTCGGCGCGCCGAGTCCGCCAGTCAGGCGAAGAGCGCATTCCTGGCCAACATGAGCCACGAGATCCGTACGCCGATGAATGCCATCCTCGGCTTGGCCCGCCTGCTGGAGCGCAGCCCCCTCGATGCGTCCCAGCGCGACCGCCTGAACAAGATCCGTCATGCGGGGGCACATCTGCTGTCGATCATCAACGACATTCTCGACATCTCGAAGATCGAGGCCGGCAAGCTGTTGCTTGAGTCTATCGATTTCTCTCCGGAAGCCCTGTTCAATCAGGCTCATTCCCTGATCCACGAACGCCTCGCCGCCAAGCATCTGAGTTTTCATTCGGATACGGACGGCCTGCCGCCGGTGCTGCGCGGTGATGTGACTCGTTTGCGCCAGGCATTGCTCAACTATCTCGGCAATGCGGTGAAGTTTACCGAACGGGGTGGGGTCAGTCTCAAGGCCAGAATTCTGGAGGAGGGGGAACAGGAGATGCTGGTCCGCTTCGAGGTGAGTGACAGCGGCATCGGCATTGCGCCCGACCAGTTGTCGCGCCTCTTCCAGTCTTTCGAGCAGGCCGATGCATCGACTACCCGCAAATACGGCGGCACCGGTCTTGGCTTGGCTCTGACCCGCCATCTGGCGGCCTTGATGGGAGGCGAAGCCGGGGTGGAAAGTCGCTTGGGACAGGGAAGCTCTTTCTGGTTTACTGCACGTCTGCAGACCCGACCGGGGATCAGTCTGCCCGTCGCGGGCGGTGATGCGCGGACTGATCTGCTGGCCGAAGATGTGCCTGCGTTGCAGGGGCGGAGAGTCTTGCTGGTTGAGGACAATCAGCTCAATCAGGAAGTGGCGGTGGACATGCTGGACGATCTGGGGCTGGTCGTGGAGTGTGCCGAAAACGGTCAGCAAGCCGTGGCGTGCGTGCGAAGCGGCGATTACGATCTGGTGCTGATGGACATGCAGATGCCGGTTATGGATGGTTTGGAGGCTACCCGTACCATTCGTGCCCTGCCTGACCAGGACGCTTTGCCTATTGTCGCAATGACCGCCAACGCCTTTGAGGAAGACCAGGATGCGTGCCGGATGGCGGGTATGAACGATTTCCTGGCCAAGCCGGTGGAGCCGGAAGATCTGCGTCGAGTGTTGCTCAAATGGCTGGTACAGGGAGGAGCGGATGCCTTGCCTGAGCCTGTGCAGCCCCCTGTACCCGACGCTACGTCCGATGCGTGGGCTACTCGCTTGCAAGGTATTGCCGGACTCGACGCCGAGAGGGGGGTGAGGCTGGTGCGTGGCAAGTGGCCGACCTATGGACGACTGCTTGATATCTTCGCCAGCAACCATGGCGATGCGGCCGATCGCCTCAATGCTTGCCTGGCTGCCGGTGATCTGGCGGCCATCGCACACCTATCCCATACCTTGAAGGGGGCTGCGGGTAACGTGGGCGCAGTGGATGTCTTTGCGCTGGCAGATGGAATCTGTCGGACCGTGCGCAGCGGCAATGTGGATGCGCTGGCAGACCAGTTGGTGGCGCTGGGACAGGTGTTGCCGCCGCTGGTCGGAGCAATCCGCTGCGCCCTTGAGGGGGGCGCATCGGGTCGGTCATGAGCATGCCGCTGAAAAGCGCGCTCTGCCAGTGGATGGATTGTTTCGAAGCCGGCTTCGTCACGTTAGATGGCTGGCATCGCAATCGTGGCCCTGATCAACGCGCAGCCATCGCCACGGCCACGCGGATCCCGGTCATACCGCGTTGATCGTGGCGAGGCCGATCTTGATTTCAGCCGCTGGGCGCTGAGAGAAAGCCTCAGCGGCGGTTGGCCATCGCGCGCAGGCGGGAAACCCGTTCCTCGGTGGCCGGGTGGGTGCTGAACAGGCCGGCCAGGCCGCGGCCCGACAGGGGGTTCATGATCATCATCTGGCCGGTTTCCGGGTGGGCTTCGGCGGTCGGCATCGGGATGCCGCGGGCGAATGCATCGATCTTCATCAGCGCGTCGGCCAGCGCGTGCGGGTCGCTGGCGATTTCGGCACCGCCCCGGTCGGCCTCGAACTCGCGGGCGCGGGAGATCGCCATCTGGATCACGCTGGCGGCCAGAGGGGCGAGCAGGGCCACCGCAATGGAGGCGATCGGGTTGGCCGGGCGGCCTTCCGAGTCGCGGCCGCTGAAGAACATCGCGAAGTTGGCCAGTGCCGAGATTGCTCCGGCCATCGTCGCCGAGATCGTCGAGATCAGGATGTCCCGATGCTTCACATGGGCCAGTTCGTGGGCCATCACGCCGCGCAGTTCGCGCTGGCTGAGCATCTGCAGGATGCCGGTGGTGGCCGCCACGGCGGCGTTCTCGGGGTTGCGGCCGGTGGCGAAGGCGTTCGGCTGGTCCTCGTGGATGATATAGACGCGCGGCATCGGCAGCTGGGCGCGGCCGGCCAGTTCGCGGACCATGTTGTACAGGTAGGGGGAGCTGGTTTCGTCCACTTCCTGCGCGTTGTACATGCGCAGGACCATTTTGTCGGAGAACCAGTAGGAGAACAGGTTCATTGCGCCGCCGAAGACCAGCGCGAGCACCATCCCCGACTTGCCGCCGATGAGGCCGCCGATCACGCCGAACAGCGCGATGATCGCCGCCATCAGGATGGATGTCTTGAGCCAGTTGCCGAGCATTGGGTGTAACCGTCCTTTCGGAATTAAGTGGGAAGCGCTGGTTAGATGGGGAAGACCACCAAAAATTCAAGAATTTTTAGGCGCTTGCATGAAAGCGGCAGACGGCTGGCATGAAGTGCGAAAAAAAGCCCGCGGGCGGCGCGGGCTTGGGGCTGCAGTCGGGAGGCTGGATCAGTCGAAGCGGCTACCTACGGCGATGGCCGTGCCGCGGACGAAATCGGCCGCCGCCAAACGCTTGCCGCCGGGCTTCTGCAGCTCGGTGATGCACAGTGCACCCTCGCCGCAGGCGACGATCACGCCGGCCCCTTCGGCCAGCAGTACTTCGCCGGGAGCGCCGCTGGCGTCGATGGCACGGGCGCGCCATAGCTTGATCGGCGTGCCCTGGTAGGTGCCCAGCGCGCCGGGGAAGGGGTTGAAGGCGCGGATGGCACGCTCGATCTCGGCGGCTGGGCGGGTCCAGTCCACGGTGGCTTCGGCCTTGCCGATCTTGGCCGCGTAGGTGACGCCGTCGGCCGGCTGCGGCGTGGCCTTCAGGCCGCCGCCGGGCAGCGCCCGCAGGGCGTCGACGATCAGATCAGCGCCGAGGCTGGCCAGGCGGTCGTGCAGGCTGCCGGTGGTGTCGTCGGATTCGATGGCCGTGCTGCGCTTCATCAGCATCGGGCCAGTGTCGAGGCCGGCGTCCATCTGCATGATGGTGATGCCGGTTTCCGCGTCGCCGGCCTCGATGGCCCGGTGGATCGGCGCGGCGCCGCGCCAGCGTGGCAGCAGCGAGGCATGGATGTTGAGGCAGCCGTAGCGCGGCAGGTCGAGCACCGCCTGGGGCAGGATGATGCCGTAGGCGGCTACCACCAGCACGTCGACGCCGGCTTCGGCCAGCGGCGCCTGCTGTTCTGGCGTGCGCAGCTTTTCCGGCTGATGGACAGGGATGCCGGCGGCGGCTGCGACCTGCTTGACCGGGCTCGGCTGCAGCTGCATGCCACGCCCGGCGGGGCGGTCCGGCTGGGTCAGGACCAGCGGGACTTCAAAGCCGGCGGCGAGGATGGCCTGCAGCGCGGCGGCGGCGAATTCGGGGGTTCCGGCGAAGGCGACTCTCATCAGGCGGTGATCCGGGCTTTCTTGGCCAGCTTGCCCTTGATGCGGGTCTGCTTGAGCTGGGACAGGTATTCGACGAAGACCTTGCCTTCCAGGTGATCCAGCTCGTGCTGGATGCACACCGCGAGCAGGCCGTCGGCCTCCATCTCGAAGGTCTCGCCTTTCTGGTTGAGGGCGCGCACCTTGACCCGTTCGGCACGGACGACCTTGTCGTAGATACCGGGCACGGACAGGCAGCCTTCCTCGCCGAGGTGCTCGCCGGAGCGTTCGAGGATTTCCGGGTTGATCAGCGCCAGCAGCTCGGACTTGTCTTCCGAGACATCGATGACGACGACCCGTTTGTGGACGTCCACCTGTGTGGCGGCCAAGCCGATGCCGGGGGCCTCGTACATGGTTTCCGCCATGTTGGCGATCAGTCGGCGGATTTCGTCGTTCACTTCGCGTACCGGAGTAGCACGGGTGTGCAAACGAGGATCGGGATAACGGAGAATGGGTAGCAGGGCCATAAATATTGCCGGATGAAGACTTTACGTGCAGAATTTTGAGCCAAATCTACGATGCTCGCATCTTGCAAGGCGGGTATCGGCTCCGCAACACAGGCAGCCCTTTGCCGGGCGGTGCCTGTTCGCCGAAAGCGAGTGCTCTTCCGATGATTCGCATTATATCCGCCCTCCTGATCGGCGTCGCAGCCCTGGTGCCTGCGGCTGCCGGTGCAGCAAGTCCCATCCGCCTGGCCGACGACGCGCCGGACAGCCACGTCGTGGTGCCCGGCGATACCCTGTGGGGCATCTCCGGCAAGTTTCTCAAGGAACCCTGGCGCTGGCCCGAGGTGTGGCGCCTGAACCGGGAGCAGATCCGCAACCCGCATCTCATCTACCCAGGCCAGATCATCGTCCTCGACCGCAGCGGTCCGAATCCGACCCTCAAGTTCGGCACGCGTGTCGGTGGCCCCGTCGATCGCCCGCTGTACGAAAAGCGTTTCCCGCAAGTCTATTCACAACCGGACCAGGCTGCGATCCAGAGTATTCCACTGCGTGCCATCGCCCCCTTCCTGACCGAGCCGGTGGTGGTGTCCGACAAGGACGACGCGACCGCTGGCGTGTTGGTCGCCACCCAGGAAGGACGCGTTTTCACCGGGGCCGGCGATACGATCTTTGCCACGCGCATCACGCCGGACGTCAAGACCTGGAATGTGTACCGCAAGGCTAAGCCGTTGAAGGATCCGCTAAGCGGAGAGATCCTCGGCTATGAAGCCGTTCATCTCGGGGTGGCGCGGGTGACCGCCGATCCGGAAGAGGACCCGCAGGAGCCCGTCGATGGCAAGCCGGAGGCCACGGTGCCGACCAGCCTTTTGGTATTGAGCGCCAAGCAGGAGATCGGCAAGGGTGACCGTCTGCTGCCGGCGGGGCGCCCTGAGCTGCCTAGCTATGTGCCCCATGCTCCGGACGGGGATGTGCGTGGGCATGTGGTGTCCATTTATAACGGCGTGACTGAAACCGGCCGTTACCACGTGGTGTCGATCAGCCTCGGCAAGCGGGACGGCATGGAAGTCGGCCATGTGCTGGCGCTGCACCGCAACCGCGGGGAGGCCGTCTACCGGGAGGGTGACGTGGGGCCGGCCCAGCGTTTCCGTCTGCCGGAGCAGCGCTACGGGCTGGTCTTCGTGTTCCGCGTCTTCGACCGGCTCTCCTATGCGCTGGTGATGGACAGCAAGGGCTCGGTAGCGGTGGCCGACAGCGCCCGCAAGCCTTGAACGCCGAAGCATCTTGCCGGCCGTCCATCCCCTCTCCGGCTGGCTGCGTCTGACCCTCACGCCGGGCCTGGGCCCGGCGAGCCAGCGCCAGCTGCTGGCCGCCTTCGGGCTGCCTGAGGTCATCTATTCCGCTACGCCGGGCGCGTTGGCGGCGGTTGTCGGTGATGCCACGAGCCGTCTGCTCCTCGAACATGATGCTAACGAGGCGGTGGATACCGCGCTGGCCTGGCTGGCCGAACCCGGCAATGCCGTCCTGACGCTCGGTGATGCGGCTTATCCGGCGGCGCTGCTGGAAATCTCCGATCCACCGGTGCTGCTCTACGTCAAAGGCGACGCCGGCCTGCTCAGCCGCCCATCCATCGCCGTGGTGGGCGCGCGCAATGCGACGCCGCAAGGGGAGGCCAACGCCGAGGCCTTTTCCGCGGCGCTGTCCTCCACCGGCCTGGGCATCGTCAGCGGCCTGGCCCTCGGTATCGACGCGGCGGCCCACCGGGGCGGCCTTGCCGGCGACGGGCGGACGGTGGCCGTGATCGGCACCGGTGCCGACCGCATCTACCCGGCCCGCAACGCGGCGCTGGCCCGGCGGATTGCCGAAGCCGGCGCCATCGTCAGCGAGCTTCCTCTCGGCAGCGGCCCGTTGGCCCATCACTTTCCGCGCCGCAACAGGTTGATTGCCGGTCTGTCCCGTGGCGTTCTGGTGGTCGAGGCGGCGGTGAAGAGCGGTTCGCTGATCACTGCACGCCTGGCCGGTGACTGCGGCCGGGAGGTTTTTGCGATTCCTGGCTCCATCCACTCGCCCCTGTCCCGAGGTTGCCATCGCCTGATCCGCGACGGCGCCAAGCTCGTCGAATCTGCCAATGACATACTTGAGGAGCTGCGCTTGCCTGCGCGGGAAGTGGCGCCGCAGCAAGCCTCCAGCCCGGTTGAGGGTGGCGGAGACGAAGGCTGCGTGCTCACGGCGCTGGGGCATGACCCGGTGGATATCGAGACTCTTGTGCACCGCACCAGCTTGACGCCGGAGGCGCTCTACGCCATTCTGCTTACGCTGGAACTCGACGGACGGGTCTCCCGCCTGCCCGGAGGGCGCCTCCAGCGCCTCTGAAAAACCACCGGCCTCAGGCCCTACGCGCCATGTTCGATATCCTCGTGTACCTCTTCGAGAACTACGTCCACGCCGACGCATGCCCCGAACCTGCGCAGCTGGCCCGGAAATTGACGGCCGCCGGTTTCGAGGAAGAAGAAATCACCGACGCCCTGGAATGGTTGTCCGGCCTGCGTCAGCTGTCTGATGGCGAGCGTCCGGCCCAGTGCGCCCGCGCCGGCTCCTTGCGCATCTACGCTGACGACGAGCTGGTTCGTCTGGGCGTGGAGTGTCGCGGCTTCCTGCTCTTCCTCGAGAATGCAGGCATTCTCGACGCCGAGTGCAGGGAAGTGATCATCGAGCGAGCCCTGGCCCTCGACGATCCGGAAATCGAGCTGGAGAACCTCAAGGTCATCGTGCTGATGGTGTTGTGGCAGCAGGATCGCCCGATCAATGGCCTGATCCTCGACGAGCTGCTCAACGAAGGGCTCGAGGACGAAGAGCCGGCTGCATTCCCGGTGCATTGAGCGGCCCGGCTTGCACGCCCGGCGCAGGCTTCCGTATGATGCGCCGCTCCTCCAACAACCTGAATCAGGCGCCATGTTGCGCACTACAGGCATGAGCCGGCCGGCCGCCCCCAGGGCGAGGACCGGAGTGCGCAGCACGAAGGTACTCCAATGAGCAAGCAGCTGATCATCGCGGAAAAGCCCTCGGTCGCGGCGGATATCGCCCGCGCCCTAGGTGGTTTCACCAAGGAAAAGGACTATTTCGAGTCGGAGCACTATGTGCTCTCCTCGGCGGTCGGCCATCTGCTCGAACTCACGGTACCCGCCGAATTCGAAGTCAAGCGCGGCAAGTGGTCCTTCGCCCACCTGCCGGTCATCCCGCCCCATTTCGCCCTCAACCCGATCGAGAAGACCGAGGACCGCCTCAAGCTGCTGACCCGTCTGATCAAGCGCAAGGACGTCACAGGCCTGATCAACGCCTGTGACGCGGGGCGCGAAGGGGAGCTGATCTTCAGCTTCATCGTGCAGCACTCGGGCTCGGCCAAGCCGGTGCAGCGCCTGTGGCTGCAGTCGATGACCGCCGGTGCGATCCGCGACGGTTTCGCCCAGCTGCGTGCCGCCGCCGACGTGGAAGGTCTGCGTGAAGCGGCCGTGTGCCGTGCCGAGAGCGACTGGCTGATCGGCATCAACGGCACCCGCGCGATGACCGCCTTCAACTCCAAGACCGGTGGCTTCCACCTGACCACGGTCGGGCGCGTGCAGACCCCGACGCTGGCCATCGTCGTCGAGCGCGAGGAGAAGATCCGCGCCTTCAAGCCCACCGACTACTGGGAGCTGGAGGCCAGCTTCGGCTGCCAAGCCGGTGCCTATGCCGGCCGCTGGTTCGACGAGGGTTTCAAGAAGCCCGAGGAAGGCACGCCACTCGCCGAGCATGCCACCGCCTTCCGTCTGTGGGACAAGGCGAAGGCCGAAGCCATCAAGGCCAAGTGCGAGGGCAAGGCCGGCACGGTCGAGGAAGAGTCCAAGCCGACCACCCAGCTGTCGCCGCTGCTGTTCGACCTGACCTCCCTGCAGCGCGAGGCCAACGGCCGTTTCGGCTTCTCGGCGCGCACCACGCTGCAACTGGCCCAGGCGCTGTATGAAAAGCACAAGGTCCTGACCTATCCGCGGACCGACGCCCGCGCGCTGCCGGAAGACTACGTCGGCCAGGTCAAGGGTATCCTCGGAGGCCTGCCGGACGCCTACACCCCATTTGCCAACGAGATCGTCAAGCATGGTTGGGCCAAGCCCAACAAGCGCATCTTCAACAACGCCAAGATCTCGGACCACTTCGCAATCATCCCCACCGGGACAGCGCCCAAGAGCCTGTCCGAGGCCGAGGCGAAGATCTACGACCTGGTGACCCGGCGCTTCCTGGCGGTGTTCTACCCCGCCGCCGAGTACCGCGTGACCACCCGCATCACCCGCGTCGAGGGCGAGGCCTTCAAGACCGAGGGCAAGATCCTCGTCAATCCGGGCTGGCTGGCCATCTACGGCAAGTCTGCCGCGGTGGCGAGCGACGAAGAGGGCGGCACGCCGCAGCTGGTGGCCGTCGAGCCCGGCGAGAAGGTCAGCACCGACGAGATCCTGGTCAAGGCCCTGGTCACCAAGCCGCCCGCACGCTTCAACGAAGCCACGCTGCTGTCGGCAATGGAAGGTGCCGGCAAGATGGTGGACGACGAGGAACTGCGCGCCGCGATGGCTGGCCGCGGTCTCGGCACGCCGGCGACCCGCGCACAGATCATCGAAAACCTGATCGGTGAAACCTACATGCTGCGGGATGGCAAGGAGCTGATCCCGACTGCCAAGGCCTTCTCGCTGATCACGCTGCTGCGCGGCCTCGGCACCAACGAGCTGACCTCGCCGGAACTCACCGGAGAGTGGGAGCACAAGCTGGCGCAGATGGAGCGCGGGGCGCTGTCGCGGGCCGAGTTCATGGAGCACATCCAGGCCATGACCCGCGATATCGTCGAGCGCGCCAAGCGCTACGAGTCCGACACCGTGCCCGGCGACTTCGCCACGCTACAGACGCCATGCCCCAAGTGCGGCGGCCAAGTGAAGGAGAATTACAAGAAGTTCTCCTGCCAGAGCTGCGACTGGAGTGCCTGGAAGATCGTCGCCGGCCGCCAGTTCGAGATCCCGGAGATCGAGGCCCTGCTGTCCACCGGCCGGGTCGGTCCGTTGCTGGGCTTCCGCAACAAGATGGGGCGCCTGTTCAACGCGGAGATCCGTCTCAACGACGACAAGCAGCCGGAATTCGATTTCGGCCAGCCGAAAGAAGACGAAGCCGCCGAGGCGGTGGACTTCTCCGGCCAGGATTCCCTTGGCCAGTGCCCGAAGTGCAGTGCCCAGGTGTATGAGCACGGCCTGTCCTACGTGTGCAGCAAGTCGGTGGGGCCGGAGAAGTCGTGTGATTTCCGCTCCGGCAAGATCATCCTGCAGCAGCCGATCGAGCGCGACCAGATGCAGAAGCTGCTCGATACCGGGCGCACCGACCTGCTGCGCGGCTTCGTGTCGAGCCGCACCAAGCGCAAGTTCTCGGCCTTCCTGGTGCGCGGCGACGACGGCAAGGTCGGCTTCGAGTTCGAGAAGAAGGAACCCAAGACGGCTGCCGCCAAGAAACCGGCCACCCGCAAGAAGGCCGAAACCGAGTAAGTTCGAGCCTGCTCCAGAAAAATGCCCGCCAAGACATGGCGGGCATTTTTTTGTGCCGCGGGAGCGAGGCGTCTGCGTGTACCGACGGGGGCTGTGTAGTCATTGGCCCCCGGAGGATTCTTCGTCAGGCCAGCGCGGCGGCGACGATCTCGCGGAACTCGTCCAGATCGTGGTCGGTCGTGCCGAGGAAGCTGCGGGCGTCCTCAAAGGCACGCTGGCTCACGTCCAGTGCGGCGCCGCCGAGTTCGGTGATGATGTACTCGGCGAGTTGGGTGACGGCGATCAGCGCCAGCGCATTCGATGGCAGTTCCTCCTCCGGCAGGATGTAGCGTTCCGGATTGTGGTGGTGCTGGATCGCCGACGCGATCTTCGGTGGCAGGCCCCAGTTGCGGGCCAGCAGCCAGCCGACCACCGCGTGGTCGCTGTGAAAGTGCGCCCGCTCCAGTGCGACCAGATGATCCCCATGCTCGCCGGCGCGTACATAGAGTTCGGCATAAGTGGAAAAGTGCTGCATCAGTACCGGCACGGCGGCATTCTGGAACAGTCCGTAGGTGTAGGCATCCTCCGGTTGGATGCCCACATGCTTGCGGGCCAGTAGGCCGGCGCACAGGGCTCGGGAGGCTGCCATGTCCCAGAAATGCTGCAGGAAATCGGCTGGCAGGCCATCGACTGAACTGCGCAGCGCGGCTGCGACTATGATGTTCAGGATGTTGCTGGTGCCGAGGCGGTTGATGGCTTGTTGTACGCTCTTGACCTGCGCGGCAGAGCCGAACATTGGCGAGTTGGCGAGCTTGACCGCCATTGCCGACATGCCGACGTCGGACGAGATGATGCGGGCCAGGATCTTGAAATTCGGTTCATCCTTGCGGGCCTCCCGCAGTACCTCGGTGACCACGGCTGGGCAGGCGGGAATGCGGATTGCGGCCAGGTCGGCCGCCAGTTTTTCGCTGCTGGGGAGTGAAGCTTGAGTGGCGCTTGTCATGATCGGATACTGACTGCGGGCTTGTTTGATAAATTTATTAAAAATAATATTTTTATTATTTTAAGATGAAAATGTCGATAGGCAATTGCTGCTTTGCCACATGCGTGACTATTACACACTCATGCAGTGAAGGTGATCGGCCGGAGCAGGAAAAATGGCACGCAGATCCCTTTTTCTGACGGGTTTGGCGGGTGTCGCGGTGGTGGTGTCCCAAGTGCATCTGGCCTACATTCTGGGTGATCGTCATCCCAACATCATCTGCTTGCAACTCAGTTTCAGCGCAGAGCGCTACTGGGGGATCCTGGGCGAATGGGGGACTGATGGACTGCAGGCGTACCGTCGGCATTTTGCTGCGGATTTTGTCCATCTGTGCATCTATGCGCTGTTCGGTCATGTGCTGGCAACGCGCGGCGGTTTTTTTCCGGACCACGACACCCGCGCGTCTGGCAGGCTGGCATGCCTGCTGCCATTGGCGGCGTTGTTCGATCTTGCTGAAAACCTGCTGCAACTTCGACTGCTGGCTGGTTCCTTCGGTGCACCGAGTGTGCTCATTCCTTTGTCGGGCTTATGCTCATCCGTGAAGTGGGCGCTCGTTCTGGTGTTTGCCGTCTGGGCGGGAAGGCGTCTGTTCGATAAATACGGGCCGGCAGGGCGTCCTTCACGCTGAAGATTTCGGCAATTTTCCCGATAAGCCCACTTATCGCTAAGATCCGCCAACATAATACGACCCTGATGGCCATGGCGCATCCTTCCCTCACCGACGACAAATCGACTTCGATGGCAGCAGCATTGCTGGCCGATTGTCGGGCGCGTTTCCTGAGAACGCTCCGCCAGGCTGCAAGTGAGGTGATTCGTCATCAGGTCTGGCTCGACGAGTTGGCCAAGGCTGCGGGCGAGTGTTTCGACGAGTTGTCCGGCAGCAAGGAACGACAGGGCTTCGAGCAGATGCGGAGCCTGACTGCCTCGAGCATCAGTCTGGTCCACGACGACGACATGGATTACTCGGTCGAGTTGATGAATCTCGACCAACGCTTGCGGGATAGCTGCGAGCGGGAACTGGCGGCCCTGCACCTGCGCATGCGCATTCTGATGTCCGGGACTGATGCTGTGCTGCACAAGGAGTCGCCGGTTGGCACCGAGAGCGTGTGTCGGGCGTTGCGGGCGTTGAAGGAAGCCGAGCGCCTCAGCGCGGCGGAGGCGATGATGATCCTTGAGCGCCTTGAGGAGCCGCTGCAACGTCATCTGTGCGCGTTCTACCGGGATCTCGAGCGGGATCTGGCGGCGGCGGGTGTCAACTCCAGTTACCGGATCGTAACGCCGTCCCGCTCCTCCCTGGGGCCTGGCAACGAACGTGCGGACGAGGTGGAGGCGCCGCCTCTGCCGATCGATCCGGTGGATGCGCTGCGTCTGTCCGTGCTGGCCCGGCGTGATATGGCGCCCGGCGTGGCTCATCTGGATCCGACGCTGGCCTCGGCCCTGCTGGAGCGTATCGAAGCCTGGCTCAGCGAACGCCAGAACTATGGCAACGGTGTACCCCAGTCCCTCGGGACGAGCGAACTTGGCGCCTTGCTGGCACCGGCGAAAGCCGCGTCGGTCGAGGTCGTGGAGACCGTATTCAATTATGTGGCCGCGTCGCCGGCGTTGCCGGCAACGATCCGCATGATCCTGGCCCAGTTGCGCGTGACAATGCTGCGCCTGGCCCTGCGCAGTGAGTCCTTGCTCGCCGCGGAGCGTCATCCGGCACTGCGTCTGGTGGATCTGATCGCCAATGTCGGTCGTACGCTGCCCCAGGACTGTCCTGCCGACTTGCCCGTATGTCGTGGGCTGCTGTTGGTCGTGCGGCCGCTGCTGCGAGTGCCCCGCATCGAGGACCGGGATTTCCAGGTTGCCTTGTCTGGAGCGGAGGGCCTGTTGAGATCCCGCCAGAAGGGTGCCGTGGCCCGTGCTGCTGCCCTCAAGGATGAGGCCGAGCGCCTGGAACGGCGCGAAGTGGCCCTGCATCAGGCCAGTCGGGCGATCTACCTGCTGATCGGGCATCGCGCGGAGCCCGTGGTGCGGACATTCATCGAGGGGTACTGGGTGCATGTGCTGGCCAAGGCCGCCTATCGTTACGGCACCGGCAGCACCCAGTGGACGTCGCGGGTGCAGACGGCTCATCGGCTGCTGGTCAGCGCGATGCCCGAGCCGGACGAGGTGGCCCGCCAACAATTGATGGTCCAGTTGCCGGCGCTGATGCGCTCGCTGGAGGAGGGGCTGGCGTGGATCGGTTTGTCTCCGGAGCATGTTCGCGAGGGGCTGGCGCCTTGCATCGAGTTGCATGCCGCGCTGATCTCCGGACGGCCCGGCCCGGAGCCCCGTTACCGCCGGCCGTCGATGCCGGTCCTCGGTCCGGTGGGAGAACGGCCGGATTTCCGGATCCTGCGCCACAAGCAGTATTTCGATGGTGAATTGTCCTTGTCCGCCGAGTGGGCCGAACTGGAAGTAGGCGACTGCGTCGCCGTTGGACTACCGAACGGTGGCCAGATGCGGGGCTTCGTCGGCTTGATCGGCCCGGCCCGCCAGTTGATCCTGATCGCCGATGGCGACAGCAGCGAGGTGCTGGCCGTGACTGCCCGCGCGCTGGCCCAGCAGGCCACTTCGCCGCAGACCCAGTTGTTCCGTGATCGATCGATCGTGGATGAAGCCGCGACCGACAGGCTGGTCAATCCCTGACGGCTTGCGCGTCGATGTGCGGGGAACCGACGGTGCTGCGGCAGGTCTGCCAACAGGCCCTACAATAAGGCTTGCACGCCTCATTTCCGACCCCCACTGCCCATGTGTTCAGATCCCGCCTGCCCGGCCGATCACGGCCCTGCTGAGGCCGACGCCATCCGTATTCGCGGCGCCCGCCAGAACAACCTGAAGAACCTGTCCCTCGACATCCCTCACAACGAGCTGGTGGTGGTCACCGGGGTGTCCGGTTCCGGCAAGAGTTCGCTGGTCTTCGACACCCTCTACGCCGAAGGCCAGCGCCGCTACGTGGAGACCTTCTCCCCGTACGCGCGGCAGTTCCTCGATCGCATGGACAAGCCGCAGGTGGACCGCATCGAAGGCGTGCCGCCGGCCATCGCCATCGACCAGACCAACCCGGTGCGCACCTCCCGCTCGACGGTTGGCACGATGACCGAGCTGGCCGACCACTTCAAGCTGCTCTACGCCCGTGCCGCCAAGCTGCACTGCCGCTGCTGCGGCAAGCCGGTGAGCCGCGACACGCCGGCGACGATCTTCGCCGACCTGGCGGCCCGCGCCGCGGCGGCCGGCGATCCGCGCCTGGTGGTGAGCTTCCCGGTCACCGTGCCGACCAGCTTCAGTGACGAGGAGATCGCCGGCCTTCTCGCCCAGCAGGGCTACACCCGCATCCATGCCCGCGACGGCGAGCAGCTGGACGTGGTGCAGGACCGCTTCCGCCTCGGCAACGCCGAACACGCCCGCGTGATGGAGGCGCTGGAGATCGGCCTGCGCGCCGGCCACGGCCGTCTCAGCGTGCATGCGCTGGGGGACGACGGCGAGACACGCTGGAAATTCAGCTCCGGCCTGCACTGCGCCGACTGCGACATCGCCTATTCCGACCCGACGCCGAGCCTGTTCTCGTTCAACTCGCCGATCGGCGCCTGCGACACCTGCCGCGGCTTCGGGCGGGTCATCGGCGTCGATTTCGCGCTGGTCATCCCGGACGAATCCAAGACTCTCGCCGAAGGTGCGGTGAAACCCTGGCAGAGCCCCAGTTTCAAGGAATGCCAGGACGACCTGGCCAAGATGGCCAGGAAGTACGGCGTGCCGATGGACGTGCCGGTGCGCGATCTGTCGCCGGAACACCGCCGCTGGCTGCTCGAAGGCGACGACAAGTGGAAGAGCTGGGATTCGTCCTGGCCGCGCCTGTGGTACGGGGTGCGCCACTTCTTCGACTGGCTGGAGAGCAAGGCCTACAAGATGCATATCCGGGTGCTGCTGTCGCGCTACCGCAGCTACACCGAATGCCCGGCCTGCCACGGCGCCCGCCTCAAACCGGACGCGCTGCTGTGGCGGCTGCCGGCCGCCGGTGGTGAGTGGGCGATCCACGAACTGCTGGCCCGCCCGGTGGATGAGATCGTCCCCTTCGTTGGTGGCCTCGTGCTGCCGGCGCCGCTGGACGAGGCCACCGAGCTGCTGCTCGGCGAGATCAAGGGCCGCCTCAAGTACCTGCAGGACGTCGGCCTCGGCTACCTGACGCTGGACCGTCAGTCGCGCACCCTGTCCGGCGGCGAGGTGCAGCGCATCAACCTGACCACCGCGCTGGGCACCTCGCTGGTGAATACCCTGTTCGTGCTGGACGAGCCGTCCATCGGCCTGCACCCGCGCGACATCAACCGCATCCTCGGGGTGATGGAGCGCCTGCGCGACGCCGGCAACTCACTGGTGGTGGTGGAGCACGACCCGCAGCTGATGCTGGCCGCCGACCGCCTGCTCGACATCGGCCCCGGCCCTGGCGAGCGCGGTGGCGAGATCGTCGCCTACGGCCCGCCGGTGAGCATCGCCAACGATCCGGCTTCGCTGACCGGCGCCTACCTGGCCGGCCGCAAGCGCGTCGATGCGCGCCGTGTGCCGCGGAAGGTAGAGGCCGACGCGCCGCGCCTGACGCTGCTCGGCGCCTGCCAGCACAACCTGCGCGGCGTCGATCTGGCGATCCCGCTGCAACGCCTGGTTGGCATTACCGGCGTGTCCGGCTCCGGCAAGTCCACGCTGATCCAGGACGTGCTGTTCCCGGCGCTGGCCAAGCACTTCGGCCAGCCCGCCGAGAGTCCCGGCGCGTTTGAAGGCTTCGCCGGCGTGGAGGCGATCAAGGGCGTGGTGATGGTGGACCAGTCGCCGATCGGCAAGAGCGCGCGCTCCAACCCGGTCAGCTACGTGGGTGCCTGGGACGCCATCCGCAAGCTCTTCGCCAACCTGGAGGAGGCCAAGGAGCGCGGCTACACGCCGGGAACCTTCAGCTTCAACTCCGGCACCGGGCGCTGCCCGACCTGCACCGGCTCGGGCTTCGAGCACGTGGAGATGCAGTTCCTGTCCGACGTCTATCTGCGCTGCCCGGACTGCGACGGCAAGCGCTACCGGCCGGAGATCCTGGCTCTCAACTGGCGCGGTAGGAGCGTCGCCGACGTGCTGGAAATGACCGTCTCCGAAGCGCTGACCTTCTTTGCCGACCAGAAGGCGGTGCTCGCCGCGCTGGCGCCGCTGGCCGACGTGGGGCTGGAGTACGTGCGCCTCGGCCAGCCGGTACCGACCCTGTCCGGCGGCGAGGCCCAGCGCCTCAAGCTGGCTGGCTACCTGGCCGAGGCGGCGCAACTGGCCGCCAAGAAATCGAGGAAAGGCGACGCCGCCGACGAGCCTGGTCTGCTGTTCCTGTTCGACGAGCCCACCACCGGCCTGCACTTCGAGGACGTGGCGCGCTTGCTGTCGGCTTTCGAGAAACTGCTCGACGCCGGCCATTCGCTGGTCGTCATCGAGCACAACCTGGACGTGATCGCCGCCGCTGACTGGCTGATCGACCTCGGCCCGGAAGGCGGCAGCGGCGGCGGTTTGATCGTCGCCGAAGGTACGCCGGCCGCGCTGATCGCCACGCCGGCCTCGCATACCGGCAAGGCGCTGGCCGACTACGCCGCCCAGCTGTCGGCGATGCAGGCCGCGCCGGTGGTGGCCGAGCCGGCGCCGCGCTACCGGGCGGTGGTGCCGAAGGCGATCACCATCCGCCACGCCCGCCACCACAACCTGAAGAACGTCAGCCTGGACATCCCCCGCGACCAGTTCACTGTGATCACCGGCCTGTCCGGCTCCGGCAAGTCCACGCTGGCCTTCGACATCGTCTTCGGCGAGGGGCAGCGGCGCTACCTGGAGTCGCTCAACGCCTACGCCCGCCAGTTCGCGCAGCCGTCGGCGCGGCCCGAGGTGGACGCCATCTTCGGCATTCCGCCGACGGTGGCCATCGAGCAGCGGGTCAGCCGCGGCGGGCGCAAGAGCACCGTGGGCACCCTCACCGAGATCCAGCCCTTCCTGCGCCTGCTCTACGTGAAGCTGGGCACCCAGTACTGCCCGGACTGCGACGTGCCGGTCACGCCGCAGAGCTTCGAGGCCATCGTTGCGCAGATCCAGCGCGACTTCCAGGGCCGCTCCGTCGAGTTGCTGGCGCCGCTGATCATCAACCGCAAGGGCTTGTACACCGACCTCGCCAAGTGGGCACGGGGCAAGGGCTTCGAGCAGTTGCGCGTCGATGGCGATTACCTGCCGACCAAGAAATGGCCGCGCCTCGACCGCTACAAGGAGCACAACATCGAGCTGCCGGTGGGCATGGTGCAGGTCGGGCCGGACACTGAAACCCCGCTGCGCGAATACGTGGCGGCGGCGCTGGAGCATGGCAAGGGCGTCCTCAAGCTGCTGCCGCTCGGCGAGGCGTCCGCGACGCTGACCACCCTGTCCACGCTGCGCGCCTGCCCGGATTGCGGCACCAGCTTCCCCGAGCCCGACCCGCGCCTGTTCTCCTACAACGCCAAGCACGGCTGGTGCCCGGACTGCTACGGCACCGGCATCAAGATCGCCGGCAAGGTGGAGAACCCGGACGACCTCGACCTGGGCGAACTGGAGGCCGACAGCGACGAGGCCTGCCCGAGTTGCCACGGCGCCCGCCTCAACCCGGTGGCCCGCGCAGTGCGCTTCCGCGACCTGGGCCTGCACGAGCTGGCCTCGCTGGCGGTGGGCAAGGTGGCGGACTTCTTCGACGGCCTGCAGCTGGCCCGTCGGGAGGCCGACATCGGCCGCGACCTGGTCGGCGAGATTCGCGGCCGGCTGGACTTCCTGAAGAAGGTCGGCCTCGGCTACCTGGCCCTCGACCGCGCCGCACCGACCCTGTCCGGCGGCGAGGCCCAGCGCATCCGCCTGGCGGCCCAGCTCGGCTCCAACCTCACCGGGGTGTGCTACATCCTCGACGAGCCGACCATCGGCCTGCACCCGCGCGACAACCAGCTGCTGCTCGACACGCTGGAAGCCCTGCGCGGCCGCGGCAATACCCTGCTGGTGGTGGAGCACGACGAGGACACCATCCGCCGCGCCGACCACGTCATCGACATCGGTCCCGGCGCCGGCGTGCGCGGCGGGCGCATCATCGCCGAAGGCAAGCTGGCTGACCTGATGGCGGCACCGGAATCGGCCACCGGCCGCTGTTTCCGCCAGCCGCTGGTGCATCCGCTGGCGCCGCGCCGCGCGGTGGCGGACGAGCAGCCGGCGTTGGTGGTGCGCGACGCCAGCCTGCACAACCTGAAGAACGTGTCGGCCCGCGTGCCTCTCGGCCGCCTGACGGTGGTGACCGGCGTGTCCGGCTCCGGCAAATCCACCTTCGCCCGCGACGTGCTGCACGCCAGCCTGGCGGCGGGCGCGCCGGTGGGCTGCGCCGAACTGGCCGGCCGCGAACTTGTCGGCCGCGTGCTGGAAGTGGACCAGACGCCGATCGGCAAGACGCCGCGCTCCTGCCCGGCCACCTACATCGGCTTCTGGGACGCCATCCGCAAGCTGTTCGCCGAGACCACCGAGGCCAAGATGCGCGGCTGGAACGCCTCGCGCTTCTCCTTCAACACCGGCGCCGGCCGTTGCCCGGTGTGCGAGGGGCAGGGCCAGATCACCATCGAGATGAACTTCCTGCCCGATGTGAAGATGCCCTGCGAGGCCTGCGGCGGCGCCCGCTTCAACCCGGAAACCCTGACCGTGCAGTGGAAGGGCAAGACGGTGGCCGACCTGCTGCACATGGCGGTGGAGGACGCGGTGGATTTCTTCGCCGCCCATCCGTCCATCGCCCATCCGCTGTGCCTGCTGCAGGACGTGGGCCTCGGCTACCTGACCCTCGGTCAGCCCAGTCCGACCCTGTCCGGCGGCGAAGCTCAGCGCATCAAGCTGGTCTCCGAGCTGGCCAAGGTGCGCGGCCGCGCCGGCGAATCGGCGGCCGGCCCCGGCCGCCCGCTGCCGCCGGAGAAGCACACCCTGTACGTGCTCGACGAGCCCACCGTCGGCCTGCACATGGCTGACGTGGAGAAGCTGATCCACGTGCTGCACCGCCTGGCCGATGCCGGCCACACGGTGCTGGTCATCGAGCACGACCTGGATCTGATGGCCGAGGCCGACTGGATCGTGGATCTGGGGCCGGAAGGTGGCGACGGTGGTGGCGAGATCGTCGCTGAAGGGCCGCCGGAGGCGGTGGTGCAGGTGGCGCGTTCACACACCGGGCGCATCCTCGGCGAGTTCCTGGCGGCGCGCCGCGGCGAGGCTGCCTGAGGCGATGAACTCTGATGACCTGCGGCTGTTCGCGCGCATCGTCAAGGCGGGCAGCATCTCGCGGGCGGCGCTCGAGACAGGCGTCGACCAGTCCACGCTGAGCCGGCGCCTGGCGGCGCTGGAAGGTGAGCTCGGCACGCGCCTGCTGCACCGTAGCGGGCGCGGCGTGCTGCCCACCGAAAGGGGCGAGAAGCTGCTCGAATACGCCGAGTCCATCGGCCGCCTGCTCGACGAGGCCGGCTCGGTGATGCAGCACGGGGACGGACGCGGCCCGAGCCAGCTGCACATCGCCGCCCAGCCGACCATCGCCAGCCTGCTCTTTGCGCCGTTGGCGCGGCTGCTGAAGGAACACTACCCCGACAGCCGGCTGCGCTTCGTGGAAGCACTGGCCGATCAGCTGCTCGACAAGCTGGCCAGCGGTGACGTGGACCTGGCGCTGATCTACCTGCCTGAGCAGGGTGCCGTGCAGGCCGATGTACTGCTCAGCGAAGGGCTGCGCCTGGTCTTGCCCGCCGCGCACCGGCTGGCCGGCGAGGCCGTGCCGGTGTCCGCGCTACGCGACATCCCGTTGATCCTGCCGAGTACTCACCACGGCCTGCGCATGTTGGTGGAGTCCTTGGCGGCTCGCCATGGCTTTGCGCCGCGGATCGCGGTCGAGCTGGATGGCTCCATCGCCCTCATCAAGCGGATGGTGGCGGAAGGCTGCGGCGGAACCCTGCTGCCCGAAGCTGCGGTGCGCGACGAGATCGCCGCCGGCGTGCTGCGGAGTTGTCGGCTGAGCGACCCGGAGGTGAGCCGGCAGGTCGGTCTGGTGCTGGCACGCAACCGGGTCGTGCCGGATGGCCTGTGGACCATCGTCCGGCTGATCAAGGACGAGGTGGTCCGCCTCGTCGCGTCCGGCGAGTGGCCGGATGCGCGGTTGGCCACGATCCCTGCCGAGGGGCCGTGATCTCAGCGCGTCGCGTGAGAGGGTTCCGGGCGACGCTCGGTGCTGCCTTCGGCGGCAGAGAGCGGAGCATGCTTGTCGTGATGGGCGACCAGCAGGCGGTGCAAGGCCCAGGCGCCGATGCCGCACATGGCCATCACTACCGCCAGTGGTCGTCCGCTGCCGTCGTGGAGCAGGCCGACCAGTGCACCGGCGAGGGTCGCGAAGAAGAACTGCAGCGCGCTGGCCAGGGCCGCCGCGGTGCCGGCCTGTTGCCCGTGGGTGGCGAGCGCCGAGGCGGTGGCGTTGGGGATGATGAAGCCAAGGCTGCTGACGAAGCAGAAGAAGACACCGACGAACCACGGTAGCGAGATCTGCCCGGTGAAGGCCAGCCCAGCGAGCAGCATGCCGGTCAGCAGCGGCACCCACAGGGCGCGGCGCAGCAGCAGCGTCGCCGAGTGGCGCTTCAGCAGATGGGCGTTGAGCTGGCTGGCGGCGATCAGGCCGAAGGCGTTGCTGCCAAAGAACCAGCCGTAGTCCTGCGGTGCGACGCCGTACAGGTCGATGAGCACGAAGGGTGAGCCGGCAACGTAGGCGAACATGCCCGACATGGCCAGGCCGCCGCCCAGCGCGTAGCCGAGGAAGGCCCTGTTGGCGAGCAGGCGGCCGTAGTTGCGGAGCACCGTGCCGAGCTGCAGCGGCGGTTCGTGGCGGGTGTCGTGGCTTTCCGCCAGGCCCAGGCGGATGGCAAGCAGACAGGCTGCGCCGAACACCGCCAGCACGATGAAGATGCTGTGCCAGCCGGAGACGCCGAGCAGCGCGCCGCCGATCAGCGGGGCGAGGATGGGGGCGAGGCCCATTACCAGCATCAGCAGCGAGAAGGCGCGTGCGGAGTCCCTCGCCGAGCAGCGGTCGCGGACGATGGCGCTGGGGATGATGATGCCGGCACAGCCGCCGAGGCCCTGCACTAAGCGCCAGCCGATCAACGCCGGGATGCTTGTCGCGCAGGCGGCGCCGATTGCCGCCACGGTGTAGATGATGAGCCCGACGTAGAGCGGCTTCTTGCGGCCGAAGCGATCGCTGAGGGGGCCGTAGAACAGCTGGCCGAAGGTCAGCCCGATGAAGAAGGCGGCCAGGGTCAGTTCAACGCTGCCGGGCTGCCCGCCGAGGTTGCGCTCGATCTGCGGGAAACTGGGCAGGTACATGTCGATGGACAGCGGGCCGATGGCGGTCAGCACACCGAGCAGGATCAGCCAGGGTGGTAGGCCGAGCCGGGAGTCAGAGGAATTGGAAATTGTTGTCATGATGGGGACTGCGGGTTGGGGATTGCAGTATGGGCGAGCAGCAGACTCCGCTCATGGCGCTGAGCGCATAGCCGCTATGCGGTGCGACCGACGGTGGTTTGGGGAGGGCGGAGATCCTGAATGTTGCAATGCCGAATCATGATTCCGTGGCTTTCGGATTCGGCCCTGGAGGACTAAGATACAGACCGTTCAGTCAAAATGACGGGATGAAGGGCAAACTCATTAAAAGATGAGGACGCAAAACTTCCGGCCTAAAGCGCGTCGGTGCGCCATGGCAGCGGGGTTGCCGGCACATCGAGCCGCCGTGTTCCAACGATCTGTTCGATGCTGTCGTCAGCGAGGCCCTGAAATAACCCAGGAGTCAGGGCCATGAAGATCGTTCTCCCGCACAGTCAAATCCAGGTATGTCGGCTTCCCATCGCCGCGGCGGTTGTCGCTTCGGCGCTCGTCAGCGGGTGTGGTGGCGGAAGCGGCTCCGAGGCGTCGGCGCCGCAAACGGCGGCTCCCCTGGCGTCCGCCAGCACGAGTCTCCAGATGGATTTGGCCGCGCTGCCGGCTGATATAGCGACAAAGACCGTCGAACCTGCGTTCCACCTTGCGCCCACACCGATCGACGAGCCGGGTGGGGCCGATCAGGCTGGAGATGGCGCTTCGGCGCAGGTGTATCCCCATTACCAGTCCGTCCCGAGCGAACTTCGGGCCCTGTCCTCGCGAAATCTAACCCCTCAGGCGATTGCCGCATTTCGTCGCGTTCAGTCCAGTGGAATCCAGTACGTGCAGGGTGCGACGGACGTCGCCCCGATGGCCACCAGCAGCAGTGTCGTCACCTATACGCCGGCCCAGATCCGTGCCGCCTACGGTATGCCGGCCTTGCCGACTGCCGGCAGCACTCCCACGGCGACGCAAGCTGCACAAATGGGGGCCGGACAGACGATCTACATCGTTGCGGCGTATCACGATCCGAACGTCGCGGCCGAGCTCGCCGCTTTCAATGCCAAGTTTGCCCTTCCGGCTTGCACCAGCAAGGCGATTGCAACCACTGCGGGTCTTCCGCTCGGCACGGCCAGCTCCAGTGCTTGCGAGTTCTCGGTGGTCTATGCCAATACCAGTGGTGGTATGAGTGGCACGCCCCCGGGCTATAACTCCAACTGGGCGACCGAAATCGCCCTCGATGTGCAATGGGTCCATGCCACCGCCCCTCTGGCGCGCATCGTTCTGATCGAAGCTCCGGATGCCACGACGAACAGCCTGCTGGCGGCGATCAAGCTCGCCAATGCAATGGGGCCAGGTATCGTTTCGATGAGCTTCGGCTCCAATGAAGGCAGCTGGACCGCTTCCGTCGATAGCGCTTTCAGCGGCAGCAACATGACCTACCTCGCGGCTACCGGTGACTCCGGCGTGGGCGTATCTTGGCCCGCTGTCTCCACCAAGGTGCTGGCGGTTGGTGGCACGAGCCTGCGCTACAGCGGCAGCGGTGCGCGTAGTGAAGTGAGCTGGTCGGGGACGGGGGGAGGCACGAGTGCCTATACGGCGGTTCCCGGCTATCAGACCACCAGCGTGCCGGGCCTGGGCTCCGTCAGCCGGCGAACCGTTGCCGACGTAGCCTTCAATGCAGACCCGACCACCGGTCAATACGTTGCCATCCTGTCTCCCGGCAGTAGTACCGCCAGCTGGTTCAGCGCCGGCGGTACGAGTTTGGCCACGCCCCAGTGGGCAGGGCTGATCGCGGTGGCGAACGCGTCGCGCATCAGCGCGAGCAAATCCGTCCTCGGCCTCCCGCATTCGATTCTGTACACTCAGATCGCTACTGTTCCTGGCTCCTATGCCGCCTCGTTTGCCGATATCACCCAAGGCACCAACGGTAGTTGTGTGACCTGTTCGGCCCATACGGGCTACGACACCTTGTCGGGGCTGGGAACGCCCAACGTCGGCAATCTGATTACCCAGCTCACGAGCACGACCAATCTGCCCAGTGCTCCGACTGTCACTCCGGCCAGTATTTCAGGTTCAGCGGGAACACCTTTGACGTTTACGGTGGCTGTCAATGCCGCTAATGCGGTCAGCTATGCGTTGAGTGGCGCTCCCAGCGGCATGAGCATCAGCACCAGTGGCGTCGTCAGCTGGGCCAGTCCTGTGGCGGGTTCCTATACGGTTACCGTGACGGCCACCGACAAGACCAGCGGCTTGAGCGGACAAGGGATCTACACGATCACCATCGCCGCCAAAGCGCCGCTCGTCACCGGTGGCACGATCACCGGCAAGCCGAATGTGGCCCTGTCGTTCCCGGTCGTGGTTACCAGCCTCAATCCGGTGAGCTATAGTCTGAGCGGCGCGCCCTCGGGCATGGCGATCAGCAGCAGCGGAGTCGTCAGCTGGCAGCAACCCGTCGTGGGTAGCTACACCGTCATTGCGACGGTCAAGGATTCGAAGACCGGCCTTACAGGCCAGGCGAGCTACAGCATTCAGATCAGTTCGGGCGGACCGGTCATTACCGCTACGCCGATCAAAGGCTTGGCCGGCCAGAAACTGACGGGCTCCATTGCCTTCTCCGATCCTGGTGCCAGCTATGTCACTATCACCGTCTCCAATGCACCTCTCGGCATGCAGTTTTCTATCAGTGGTCAGACGCTACAGTATGTTTGGCTCTTCCCGGTTACCGGTAGCTATTCGCTGAGTTTGCGTGCCATTGACTCCGCTGGACTCAGTACCCAAGTCAGCATTCCGCTCACCGTAACCGCCAAGTAGGCGGAGACTTCGGAGGCAAGCCATGGGCCCCCTCAAAGTTGTCCTTGCAACAGGCCTCTTCGCTGCAGCCGCAGCACTCTACGCTGCGGACGCCCCTCCAACTGAGGTGGCGACCCCGCCGCATCGGCTCATTCCTGTTCCGCCCCCGGCGAGTGTGGCTGCCGAGCAGCTTGGTACCGAGGCCGGGGCGGCAAGCAAACCGGAGGCTTCCAGGGCGGTGATGAAGCCGCGTCAGCAGCGCGCCGGTAGCCCCGCCAGGCGCTCATGTCGGCATGCGGCATCATCCAGTTCCCACGGTGGTCCAAAGGCTGGAGCAACAAAATAGCGAAGGGAGTCTTGGCTGGCTGCTTGGAGGCCCCGCCTTGTCGTGTTTGCCGTAGCGTAGTCTAGGCCTTATGGTTTTTTCAGGCGGACGGTGAACCAGAAGGTGCTGCCTTCGCCCAGCGTGCTGTTCACGCCGGTTTCGCCGTCCATCAGGCGGGCCAGTTTGCGGTTGATGGCGAGGCCGAGGCCGGTGCCGCCGTGGCGGCGCGTGAAGGAACCGTCAGCCTGTTCGAAGCTGAGGAAGATACGCTGTTGGTCCTCCGGCTTCACGCCGATACCGGAATCCTGCACCTCGAAGCGTAGCAGCAGGCCTCTGGCATCTTCCCGTAGCACGCGCCCATGCACCGCGACGAAACCCCGCTCGGTGAACTTGGCGGCATTGCTGACGTAGTTGATCAGCATCTGGCTGATGCGCTGTGGGTCGCCCTTCAACTGGGCGGGCAGGCCGGTGAGATCGGCCGTGTAGTCCAGGCCGCGGGCACGCAGATCGGCGCCGGTGGCGTCCGCGACCCGGCGGGCGATGTCGTCGGTAGCGAACGGCTTCTCGTCGATCGGCATGCGTTCCGCGTCGAGCGCGGCGAGGTCGAGCAAGTCGTCGAGAATCTGATGGAGGCCGCCAGCGGCCTTCAGGACTCGTTCCAGGCGGTCCCGTTGAGTGGCATCGTCGTTCTTGTCCCGCAGGATTCGGGTGAAGCCGAGGATGGCGTTGAGCGGCGTGTGGATCTCGTGGCTCAGGTTGGCCAGGAAGGTACTTTTCGCTCGATTGGCGCTTTCGGCCAGTTCCTTCGCGGCCTGCAGCTCGGCGGTGCGCAGGCGGACCTGGGCTTCCAGGTGCTGGCGGTGCTGCTCCAGCTCGGTCAGCATCTGGACCCTCTCGGTCTGGTCCACGAACTGGATCAGCAGGTGTTTTTCGTTATTGAGGTGTACCGGCAGGATCAGGCAGTCGGCCCAGATTTCGCGACCGAAGGAGGTCGTCACGTGGATCTGGCGCTGTTGGCGCGTGTCGGTCTGCAGCGCGCGCAGGCAGTCATCGTGGATGCCGCTGGCGTGCCAGGCGTGGATGCTGTGGAAGCTCTGGGCCAGCAGCTGTTCGCGGCTGGCGCCAACCAGGCGGGCATAGCTTTCGTTGGCCATCACGCAGGGGCCGGTGTCCCGATACACGCCGATCGGCACAGGCGAGGCCAACAGCACCGTCTCTGTGACGGCGACGGCCTCACGCAGGCCGTTTTCGGCGCGGCGGCGTTCGGCGACCTCGTCGGTGAGCTGGGTGTTGGCGTCGGCCAGTTCTGTGGTGCGCTCGCGCACGCGGGCTTCGAGCAGGCTGCGTTCCTCGGCCAGTTCGGCGAGGGCCAGGCGGCGTTGGCCGGCGACGCGCACCAGTGCGACGATCAGTAGACCTTGCAGCACTACGACGATGACGGCAGCGATGATCTGGCCGCGATAGAGCGCCCACAGGCTGGTCGGGGCGTCGATGATCTCGGCGCCGTCGGGCAGGGCGCTGGTCGGGATGTCGAAGCGTTGCAGAGTAGGGTAGTCGAACACGTCGCGGGCCGGGGATTCCATTGTCACCGGGATGTCGGATGCGTGATGCCCGTCGAGGGCCTGGCGGGCCAGGCGGGCGGCCTCGCGGCCCTGGTCGAGGCCGTTGAGCACGTGGCCGCCGAGTACGCCGGTCCCGAGGTGGAAGTCCCAGAAGGTATATACCGGCACCGGGCTGGCGGCGGCCACCAGGCGGCCGTTTTCCACCGGTGTCAGTGCGCGCCCTTCGCCGAGATCGCTGGTCTGCCCGGCGAGGAAGACCAGCGCATTGCTCGGCAGGGACTGAAGGCGCTCGCGGATGGTCTGCATCGACGCATCCTTCAGCACGCTGACCTGGAAGCGTGCCTTGTAGCGGGGCAGGATGCTGCTCTCGGCTTCGCTGGCGCTGCGTGCGCTGCTCGGATCGCCGGTGGACAGGATGAAGACCAGCTGGCGCGTGGCGGGATGGACCTTCAGCGCCAGTTCCACGCTGGCGCCGATGTCGATCTCCTCGTTGACTCCGGTGATGTTGTCGATGCCCTTCAGTGCATCCGGGCGGAAATGGTTGAAGCCGCAGAACACGATGGGCAGGCCGGGAAACAGACGCGCCCGGTGGCGGATCGCGAAGTCGAAGGCGTCGTTGTCGGAGACGATCAGCAGGTCGTGCCGGTAGCCACGGTACTTGATCGCCATCGCGTCGGCGAGGAGGTCCATGCGGGCGGGGTCAGGGAAGCGGCGGGCGTCCAGATATTCCACTGACAGTTCCACCTGACGTGTGTCGTCGGCCAGCTCCCTCCGGATGCCCTTTTCAATGGCATCGCTCCACTGGTAGCCCGGATGGTAGGAGTTGAGGTAGAGCACATGGGGGGGCAGGGGCCCGTTATCGGCCTGGGCCAGGCCCTGCAGCAGGCACAGGGCGAGGCAGACCAGCAGGCACAGGCTGCGGGCGAGCAGGGTGCGGCTGGCGGACGGATTCGACGAGGCGGGCATGACGTAAGCTGTTCTTGTTATGGAACAGGACTCTACGCCATTCCGTAGCGGAAGGTGCGGCCTAAGCCGCTGCGCTCAGCCGAATTGGCGGCCAAAGCGGCGCATGCCGGCGGCGAAGACGACAATGCCCAGCCCGCCCATCGCCAGCACCGAATCCCACAGCAGGTCCATGCCGACGCCCTTCAGCAGAATGCCGTAGGCCGCGTCGAGGAAGTAGTGCAGCGGCGAAATCCACGCCAGCCCACGCATCCACGGGGGCATCGCCTCAATGGGTGTCCACGCGCCGGAGAGCAGCAGCATTGGCATCAGGATCACCACTGTCAGCATGCCGACCTGGGCCAGGTTGCGGGCCACGGTGGCGGCCAGCAGGCCGAGGCCGGCGGTGGTGAACACGTAGAGGGCGGTGATCAGGAAGAAGGTGACGAGGCTGCCGCGCATCGGCAGCTGGAACAGCGGGCCGAGCACGCCGAACAGCGCGATGGCGCTGCCGGCGAGGATCACCAGCGTCATCGCGACGACCTTCGGGAAGAGGATCTGGAAGGACGTCAATGGCGTGACCATCAGCTGCTCGATGGTGCCGCGCTCCTTCTCGCGGACCATCGCCGCCGCCGGCAGCAGGATCGAGAACAGGGTCACGACGGTGAGCAGCTCGGAGATGCCCATGAACCACGCGTCGTTCTGGTTGGGGTTGTACCACACGCGGGTATCGGCCTCGACCACTGGGCCGGCGATGCCGCCGGCCGCCGCCAGCCCTTCCCGCTGGGCGGCCGCTTCGAGGGCGTACTTGCCGACGATCTGCGCGCCGTAGCTGGAGGCGAGGAAGCCGAGTACCGAGTTGGAGGTGTCCACCTGCAGCTGGACCGATACCTGTTCGCCGCGCTGCAGGCGTTCCTGGAAGCGTGGCGGTACGTCGAGCACGGCCATCACGTCGCCGTCGTCGAGGCGGCGGATCGCCTGGCGGGCGTCGGCCACGCTGCCGGCGGGCTGGAAATAGGGCGGCTGGAAGCGGCTCGCCAGCTCCCGCGAGGCGAAGCTGTAGTCGGCGTCGAGGGTGGCGATGGCGGCGTTCTTGAGCTGCATGCTGACCCCGGAGGCGGCCAGGTAGATGTCGCCGGTGAAGCTGTACAGGAAGAACACCATCAGGGCCACGTCGCGGAACAGCTGCAGCAGCTCCTTCTGCGTCATCACCCGCAGGCGGCGTAGCCCGGGCACCGAGAAGAGTCCGCCGTTCGTCATGTCGCTCATGATCTCGGCCTCTTGGTGAACAACAGGTAGCCCAGCCCGAACAGGCCTACCGCGTAGGCGGCCAGCACCAGCACCTCGAGCCACAGGGCATGCCAGCTCACCGCCTTCAGGAAGCAGCCGACGACGATGTTGGTGTAGTACATCGGCGGCAGCGCGTGGGCCAGCATCGATGCCGCCGGCGACAGGGAAGGCAGCGGCAGCAGCACGCCGGAGTAGAGCACCGCAGGGATGATGCTGACGATGCTGGCGACGATCATGGCCGCCACCTGGGTCTGCACCAGCATCGAGATCACCAGCCCGATGCCGGTGGTGCAGATGACGTAGAGCACCGTGGCGAAGGCGAAGAACAGCGGGTCGCCCTTGAAAGGCGCGCCGAACAGCCAGGTAGCGAGCAGCCACAGGAACATCGCGTTGGCGATGGAGATCGCTACGTAGGGCGCCAGCTTGCCGAGCAGGAATTCGCCCGGCGACACGGTGGACGAGTAGATGTTGAAGATGGAGCCGGACTCCTTCTCGCGCACCACGCCGACTGCTGTGAGGAAGGGCGGCGACAACATCATGATCAGCATGATCAGTTTGGGCGCCAGCGACCAGATGCTCTTGACGCTCTGGTTGTAGAGGTAGCGCACTTCCAGCTTGATCGGCTGGACCCGCTGGCGCGCCTCGGCGAGCGGAATGCCGCGTACGCGGGACAGGGCGTGGGCCATGTTGTCGAGGCTCACCGCGCTGTTGATGGCTGCCACGTAGCCCATGCTGGTCTGGGTGCGTTCCGGGAAGGTGCCGTCGATCAGCACCTGCACCGGCGCCGGTTCGCCGCGGCCAAGGCGTTCGTCGAAGCGCGGCGGGATTACCAGCACCATGCGCACCTTGTTGTCGGCGAGCAGCGCGTCCACGTCGTGCTCGTCGGCGGCGTAGCCCTGGAAGGCGAAGTAGCGTGAAGAGATGAAGCGGTAGGCGTAGTCGCGGCTGGCGGCGGTCTTGTCGTAATCGACCACCGCGAAGGGCAGGTTTTCCACGTCCAGCGTCAGGCCGTAGCCGAACAGCAGCATCAGCATGGCCGGCACGACGAAGGCCAGCGCGAAGAACAGGCGGTCGCGGATGATCTCGCGCCATTCCTTCCAGGCCAGGGCGACGATGCGTTGGCCGTTCATGGCGATCTCCGTCCGGCGTCTTCCAGCGCGGTGATGCGCTGCACGAAGACGTCCTCCATCGACAGCGGGCGCAGGCCTACCGACTGCACCGCGATGCCGGCCTTGTCGAGCAGGGCCGGCAGGCGTTCACGGTCGGTGTCGGCTTCGCGTGACAGCAGGTGCACGGCGCGCCCGTGCAAGGCTACGTTGGCGAAGCCGGCGTCGCGCAGCGCGTTCTGGGCCGGCACCGGGCGGTCGACGCGCAGCTCCAGCAACTGGCCGGCGCTGGCGATCAGCGCCTGCTTCATGGCCTCAGGCGAGGCGTCGGCGACGACGCGGCCGGCAAACATCAGGGCCAGGTGGTCGCAGTGCTCGGCCTCGCTCATGTAGTGGGTGGTCACCAGGATCGCCACGCCTTCGCGCCGCGACAGGTGGAACAGAATGTCCCAGAACATGCGCCGGCCGATCGGGTCGACGCCGGAAGTGGGCTCGTCGAGGAACAGCACGCGCGGTTCATGGACCAGCGCGCAGCCGAGGGCCAGGCGTTGGCGCAGGCCCATTGGCAGGCGGCCGGCCGCGTCGTTCTCGAAGCCAGCCAGCCCGGCCATGCCGATCACCCAGTCGCTGCGCTGGCGCGCGCGGCGATCGTCGAGGCCGTAGATGCCGGCGTACAGGCGGATGTTCTCGACCACCGACAGGTCGTGGTACAGGGAGAAGGCCTGGCTCATGTAGCCGATGCGTTCCTTGATCGCCAGCCCGGCACTGCGCATGTCGGCACCGGCGACCCGGCCAGCGCCCGACGAGGGCTTGAGGATGCCGGTGAGCATCTTGATCACGGTGGTCTTGCCGGCCCCGTTGGCGCCGAGCAGGCCGAAGATCTCGCCCTGGGGTACCGCGAAGCTGACTGCGTCGGCGGCGCGGAAGTCGCCGAAGACACGGGTCAGGCCGGTGGCTTCGATGGCCAGCGTCGAGGTCGGTGCGGCGGCGGGCGCATCGGCGGGCAGGCTGGTGTTGAGGCGGGCGCCGCGCTGGCGCAGCATGGCGACGAAGACATCCTCCAGTTCGGGCTCGCGGGCAAACCAGTCACTGAGATGGATGGTGGTATCGGCGGGGGCGGACGCGGCGAGGCAGGTGTCGACCGCCGCACGCGCTTGGGCCGCATCCAGCCCTTCGGCAAACACCCGCAGCCAGGCTCCCATCGCTTCGGTCTGCGGAAACTGCGCCTTCAGGCGTGGCAGCGCGTCGGCCTGGGGTTCGGCGCGGAACAGGGCGAGGGTGCCGGGCACGCGGGCGATCAGTTCGGCCGGCGTGCCTTCGCCCATCACCTTGCCCTCGTGGAACAGGGACACGCGGTGGAAGCGGTCGGCTTCGTCCAGGTAGGCGGTGGACACCAGCGCGGTGATGCCCTTTTCCTCCAGCAGCTTGCCGAGGATGGCCCAGAAATCGCGGCGCGACACCGGATCGACGCCGGTGGTCGGCTCGTCGAGGATCACCAGCTCGGGTTCGTGGATCAGCGTGCACACCAGCCCGAGCTTCTGCTTCATGCCGCCGGACAGCTGGCGCATCGGGCGGCTGCGGAAGGCGTCAAGGCGGGTCATGCCGAGGAGCATGTTCTTGCGCTCGGCCAGCTTCGCGCCCGGCACACCACGCAGGCGGCCGAAGAAATCCACGTTCTCCTCGATGGACAGGTCCGGGTAGAGATTGAGGCCCAGCCCTTGGGGCAGAAAGCCGATGCGTTGCTTGACCTTCTCGGCGGCCCGCTCGGAATCGATGACGGTGCCGAAGACTTCCACCGTGCCGCCGTCGTGGGCCAGCACGCCGGCCACCGACTTCATCAGGCTGGACTTGCCGGCCCCGTCGGCTCCGACCAGGCCGTAGATTTCGCCACGCTGCACCGTCAGCGCCAGACCGTCGGCTGCCACGCGCTTGCCGTAGCGCTTGATGAAGTCTTCGACGCGGATCGCCGGTGCGGACATGGTCTGCGTTACCAGCGTGGGGCCTGCCAGGGCACGCCGTCCCGCCAGCGGATCACCGCGTCGGCGGGTACGCCCGGGGTCAGGCGGTGTTCGGGGTTGGCGTCGAAGTAGAGCTTCACCGCATAAGTCAGCTTGACCCGCTCGTCGGGAGTCTGCACTTCCTTCGGCGTGAACTCGGCCTGGGACGCGATGTAGCGGGTGGTGGCGGGAAAGGTCTTGTCGGGGAAGGCGTCGGTATACACCTGGGCCGGCAGGCCGAGGCGCAACTGGCCGATCTGCTTTTCGGGCACATAGACCTTGAGGTAGAGCTTGTCGAGGTCCACCAGGTCGAAGATGGGCGTGCCGGCGGCAACCATCTCGCCCGCTTCGCGCAGGCGGGTGAGGATCACGCCGCCGGTCGGCGTGCGCAAGGTGAGGTCGTCCACCAGGCTGGCGACTTCCTTCGCCGCTGCCTCGGCCTGGCGCAGGCCGGCTTCCAGCGCGGCGACGTCGTTCTCGCGGGCTTTCACCTTGTCGTGGCCCAGGAGGGCGGAGCTGACGCTCTGCTCGGCCTGGCGCAGGTCGGCGGCGGACGCCGTGTGGGCGAGGCGCATCTGCTCGGCGCGGCGGGGTTCGACGGTACCGCGCTCGGCCAACTCGTCGAAGCGCCGGGCATCCTTGGCCGCCTGGGCTTCGGCGGCGCGGGCCTTGGCGAGCACGGCGTCGGCGCTGGCCTCGGCCAGCGGCACTTCACGGCGGGCGATGGCCAGTTGGGCGCGTGCGGACTGGAGTTGGGCGGCAATCGTCGCGACGGCGGCATCGGCCTGCTGCTGTTTGGCGGCGAGCTGGGTGTCTTCGAGCTGGGCGAGTACCTGCCCGGCCTGCACGGCGTCGCCCTCGCGCACCTTCAGTACGGCGATGCGCCCGGGCAGCTTGCTGGCCACCGTCGTGTGGTCGCCCTCGATACGGCCGTTGGCCTGGATCAGGCCTTCCGGCAGGGCGCCGCTGCCGGCAAAGCGCTGCCACGCCCAGATGCCGCCGCCGACGACGGCCACGGCCACGAGGCCGATCAGGAGGTTCTTCTTGTCGAATCGCATGGCGAGGCTCCCGTTACAGCTCGCCGACGGCCTTCTTGAGCCGGAGCCGGGCGAGGTGGAGATCGTAGTGGGCGTTGAGGTGGTTGCTGTCGGTGAGGCTGCGCAGGGCTTCCGCGTCGAGCACCTCGGTGTGGGTGCCGACGCCGTTGCGGTAGCGGTCGCGGGCCACCCGCAGGTTCTCGTCGGCCTGGGCCAGGGCGGTGCGGGTGGTGGCCAGGCGTTCGTCGGCCTCGCCGACGGCCAGCCATTCCTTGCGGACTTCCAGCGCGATCAGGCTGGCCGCGTCGTCTTGCCGCTCGCGGGCGGCGCGGGCGCGGGCCGTGGCGGCATCGGCGCGACGGTGCTGCACGTTGCCGTCGAAGATGTCCCACTGCACGCCGACCATCAGCTGGGCAACGTCCTGGTTGACCCGGTAGCGGTTGTCCTCGTGCATCACGGCGGCCTTGATGCCGACCTGTGGGCGGGTACCGGCGCGTTCCATCTCGGCTTCGTGGTCGGTGGCTTCGGCGTGGGCACCGAGCAGCGCGATTTCCGGGCGCTGGCCGCGGGCACGGGCTTCGAGGGCGGCGATGTCCGGGCGGCTGGGCATGTCGCTGGCGGGCTCGGCGACGTCCACCGGGTTGTCGAGCGGGCGGCCGAGCAGGCGATTGTAGGCCGCGGCGGCGAGCTCGGCGGCATTGCGGGCCTGAGTCCGGCGCTGGCGCGCATCCGCTTGGGCGACGGCGACCGACAGGATGTCGTTGCGGGCGACCAGGCCCTGCTTGCCGAGTTCGGCCACGTCGGCGGCGTGGGCGTCGAGGGCGGCCAGGTGGCGCTCGGCGGCCGCCAATGCGCTACGTGCCCGCAGAACGTTCAGGTAGGTTTCGGCGACGTCGAGCTTGACGGCCTGCTCGCTGCGAGTGCGTTCGAAGCCGCTCGCCTGCACGCCGGCTTCGGCGGCATTCACTGCGGCACTGATGCGGCCACCGGTGTAGACCGGCAATGTGGCCTGCAGCGCATGGGTTGCGTAGTTGCGTTCCGACAGCGGCATCTGGTCGGGCAGGTTGATGCCGGGGATGGACGGCAGGCCGATCAGCGCGGCCGGCTCCCGGCTCAGCATCGTGTAGCTGGAGCTGGCGGTGGCTTTCGGTAGCGCCAGTCCGCGGGCGGCAGCGCGGGTGGCGCGGGCCGCATCGGCGTCGGCGTCGGCGGCACGCAGGCGGGCATCCGCGGACAGGGCCTGGCGCCACGCGTCGGCCAGGGTTTCGGCTGACCAGGCCGGCAGTGTGGTGGCGAGGAGCGCCGCCAGCAACGCGGGCCGTACCAAGCGGCACGGGCTTATGACAGGTCCGAGGTGGGTACGGGGAGCCTTCATCGAATCCTCCGCCGGGGAATTAATGACTTATTGGTCAGTAAATTACGCCAACAGGATGAACACCGCATTGCGGAAGATCAAAGTGACCCGGCGTCAACCGTTAGAATCACGTCCTTCCGTTTTGTCTGCGTCACCGATGTCCGCTCCTCTGTCCCTCAAGTACCTTTTCGGTTACCCCGAGCATCTGGTCGGCCAGGTGCGCGAGTTGCTGGAAGAGCATCGCCTCGGCCCGCTGCTGCTGAAGAAGTACCCGCAGACCCACGGCGTGCGCAACGACACGGCCCTCTACGAGTATGTGACGGAGCTGAAGGCGCGCCATCTGCGCAATGCGGAGCCCCTCAGCAAGGTGGCTTTCGACGGCAAGCTGCAGACCATCCACAATGCGCTGGGCACGCACACCACGGTGGCGCGCGTCCAGGGCGGCAAGCTCAAGACCAAGCGGGAGATCCGCGTCGCCAACCTGTTCCGCGAGGCGCCGCCGGAATTTCTGCGCATGATCGTGGTGCACGAGCTGGCCCACCTGAAGGAGCGCCAGCATGACAAGGCCTTCTACCAGCTGTGCTGCCGCATGGAGCCGGATTACCACCAGTTCGAGTTCGATGTGCGGGCCTGGTTGTGCTGGCTGGAGGCCACCGGCGACGGGGTGTGGACGCCGGGCGCGGGTCCCTGAAATGAAGAAGGCCAGGCGCCGGAGTTGATCCGGGCCGGGCCTCGCGATGCGTGCCGGAGCCGTGCTTACAGGCTCAGGTTGCCCTTCAGCTTGTCGAGCAGCTTGGCGCCGATGCCCTTGACGGTCAGCAGTTCGTCGATGGTCTTGAACGGGCGGGCGGCGATGATGGCTGCGGCGGCTGTCTTCGACAGGCCCTTCAGTGCGGCCAGTTCGGTCTTGCCGGCGGTGTTGATGGAGACACGGCTGGTGGTATCAGCCGGTTCAGCCTTGGCAGACTTTGCGGAAGCCTTGGTGGCGGCTTTCGGTGCGGTCTTGCCGGCTTTCTTCGGCTGGGCGACGGGTTCGGCAGCCGGTTCGGCCTTGACGGGCTCGGACGTGGCACCGGGTTCTTCGTCGGCGGTCCAGCTGACCGGCAGCGAGAAGTTGGCGAAGTCGCGGGTTGCGTAGCCGCTGGCGGTCCATTCGCGCAGCAGCAGCGCGACATGCCAGGTACCGACAGGGCGGGCGGCCAGCGGCAGGGTCAGGTCGAGGTCTTGCCAGCTATGCTGGCCGGCCAGGGAGCCAAGCTGGGCAGCGGCCAGCTGGGTGCCATCGGGCATGCCGGCTGCGTAGGGGGCGGCCAGGGCCCACAGTTCGAGGGACAGGGTGCCGCTCAGATTGTCGCTGGCGCGGGGGTTTTCGAGGCTTTCCACATGCATGCCGACGCTCTGTTCGCCGAGGCTGAAGCCGGAGGCGCCAGCCAGACGCGGCTGCATGAAGCTCTCCGCGCGCGGGAAGTTGGCGAAATCCTGAACCGCATCGAACCGGCCGTCGCGACCGCTGGCGAGGACCAGTACCATGCTGTGCTCGGCATGGCCGGCAGGCGGCAGGGCCGCGGTGAAGGCGCTGACCCAGCTCTGGTTGAGGCTGTCGAGCTGGCCGACCGGCAACTCGGCGACCTTGGTGCCGGGAACCGGTTCACCGGCGAAGGGCGTCTCGCAGGCCCACAGTTGCAGTGCCCATTCCTGATCGGCGGTCGCATCGGGATTGTCGACCAGCAGCTCTGCGTCGAGGCGGACGCTGTCGCCGTCGAAGGCGTAGCCGTGATTGAAACCGATGCGCACGGCGCCGGCATGCTGGCCGGTGGTGGCCTGGAGAATGTTCTGGGTATGCATTGCAAGTGGTCCTGCCTGTATCGAGGCGCCGGATTTTGAAGGCGCTTTGATTGCATCGTCAATCGCTGGCCGATTGAATATTTCGATGCACCGACGAGGGGCAGAAAACCGCCGCAGGCCGCGCCAGATGTAGGATGCGCTACATCGGTGCGGTGATGCGGACGTCGTTGTCAGAGCAGCACGATATCGAACTGTTCCTGGCCGTAGCTGGCTTCGGGATGCAGGGAAATAGCCTTGCCGATGAAGTCCGACAGCATGCCCAGCGCCTGGGATTCTTCCTCCAGGAACAGATCTATGACGTTCGGTGCGGCGAGCACGCGGAACTCCCGGGCGTTGAACTGGCGTGCCTCGCGCAGCAGTTCGCGGAGGATCTCGTAGGCAACGGTGCGGGCGGTCTTCACCTCGCCGCGCCCGTTACAGGTCGGACAGGGCTCGCACAGCAGGTGGGCGAGGGACTCGCGGGTCCGCTTGCGGGTCATCTCCACCAGGCCGAGGGTGGTGAAACCGTTCACCGTCATCTTGGTGTGGTCGCGGGCCAGCGCCTTGCGGAACTCTTCGAGCACCGCGGTACGGTGTTCCGGGCTTTCCATGTCGATGAAGTCGACGATGATGATGCCGCCCAGGTTACGCAGGCGCAGCTGGCGGGCGATGGCCTGGGCCGCTTCGAGGTTGGTCTTGAAGATGGTGTCGTCGAAGTTGCGCGCGCCGACGAAGCCGCCGGTGTTCACGTCGATGGTGGTCATCGCCTCGGTCTGGTCGATGATCAGGTAGCCACCGGACTTGAGTTCCACCCGCCGCGCCAGGGCCTTCTCGATCTCCGCCTCGACGCCGTGCAGGTCGAACAACGGGCGCTCGCCCGTGTAGTGGTCGAGCAGCGGCAGCACCTGCGGCATGTACTCGGTGGCGAAGCCGGTCAGCTTCTGGAAGTTCTCGCGGGAGTCGGCGACGATCCGCGTGGTGGCGTCGGTGACCAGGTCGCGCAGCACCCGCTGGGCCAGGTTGAGGTCCTGGTACAGCACCGTGGGCGGACGGGCGCCGACGCTGCGGTTCTTGATCTCGGCCCACAGCTTGCGCAGGTAGGCGATGTCGGCGGCGAGCTCCTCATCGCTGGCGTTCTCGGCCATCGTGCGGACGATGTAGCCGCCGGTCTCGTCGGCCGGCAGCAGGCGCGTGACGCGCTCGCGCAGGGCTTCGCGGCCGGCCTCGTCGCCGATCCGCTGGGAAATGCCGATGTGCTTGTCCTGGGGCAGGTAGACCAGCATGCGGCCGGCGATGGAGATCTGCGTGGACAGGCGGGCGCCCTTGGTGCCGAGGGGGTCCTTCAGCACCTGCACGATCAGGTTCTGCCCTTCCGACAGGATGCGTTCGATGGGTCGCGGCGCGTCGCCGTGGTGGCGGTCGGCCCAGATGTCGGCTACGTGCAGGAAGGCGGTGCGTTCGAGGCCAACGTCCATGAACGCCGACTGCATGCCGGGCAGCACGCGCACGACGCGGCCCAGGTAGATGTTGCCGACGATGCCGCGGCTCGCCGTACGTTCGACGTGGACTTCCTGCACGACGCCCTGCTGCATGAGGGCGACGCGGGTTTCTTGAGGGGTGAAATTGATCAGGTATTCGTCAGACATGATGCGGGAAGCAAACGGTGATGGGCGATGACACATCGCGCGGATGTGCCATCGCCGATCGCCGCTCGTCCGGCATCGGCTGCGCGGGGCGTGCCGCGCCAGCTGGTGTGTGCTTGTCCTCTCCTCCGATAGGCGGCCGACTCTTGGTGGCCGGCGTCAGTCAGAGAGGATAGCCGAATTCCTGCAACAGGGCGGCAGTCTCGAACAGCGGCAGGCCCATGATGCCGGTGTAGCTGCCGCGGATCTCCTCGATGAAGACCGCTGCGCGGCCCTGGATGCCGTAGGCGCCGGCCTTGTCGGCGGCTTCGCCGCTGGCCACGTAGCGGCGGATGTCCTGCTCGTCCACGGTGCGGAAGCGTACTTCGCTGACCGACAGGCGGTGGGCGTAGCGCTGGCCGTCGCCGACCACCACCGCTGTGAGGACCTGGTGGCTGCGGCCGGACAGGGAACGCAGGATGTCCACCGCGTGCTCCGCGTTGTCCGGCTTGCCGATGATGGCTCCGTCCAGTTCCAGCGTGGTGTCGGCGGCCAGCAGCAGACGCGGCGGCAGGCTGCGCCAGCTGATCCGCTTGATGCCGCCGACGGCCTTGGCCATGGCGACCCGCCGTACGTAAGTGAAGGCATCCTCGCCGGGCAGCGCGTCCTCGTTCACGTCCGCGTCGGCCCGCGCCCCGCTGCGGAACAGCAGGGGTTCGAAACGGACGTGGATCTGCTTGAGCAGTTCGCGGCGACGGGGGCTGTTCGAGGCGAGGTAGATCACGACATCATTCCCGGTGGTACGGATGGTTTTTCGACAGGCTCCAGGCCCGGTACAAGGCTTCGGACAGCATCACCCGGACCATCGCGTGGGGCAGGGTCAGGCTGGACAGGCGCATCGTTTCGTGGGCGGTGGCCTTCAGGGCCGGGTCGAGGCCGTCCGGTCCGCCGATGATCAGCGCCACGTCGTCGCCGCTGTCCTGCCAGCGCTCCAGGCGTTTGGCGAGGGCCTTGGTGGTCAGGTCCTCGCCGCGTTCGTCGAGGATCAGGCGCCGGCAGCGGGTTGGCAGGGCCGCCTCGATGCGGGCCGCTTCGAGGGCCATCATGGCTTCCACGGTCTTGCCAGTGGTGCGGGGTTCGGCCTTCACTTCGACGAGCTGCAGCGGCAGTTCGCGCGGCATGCGCTTGGCGAAGTCGTCGAAGGCAGTGTCGACCCAGGCCGGCATGCGCGTGCCGACCGCGACGATCAGGAGTTTCATGGGGCAGGGGGCGGCGCCGGTTGCGCCGCGGGTGGTGCGGAAAGGCTCAGGCGGCGCGCGCAGCGGCGCTGCCAGGGCGGGACGGGCGCGCCGGCGTGGCGGACCACAGTTCTTCCAGGTTGTAGTAGGCGCGGACGGCCGGCTGCATGACGTGCACCACGATGTCGCCCAGATCCACTAGCACCCATTCGCCGGAGTCCTCGCCTTCCACGCTGACCACCTTGAGGCCGGCTTCACGGGCCTTGTCGGCCACGTTGCGGGCGAGGGAGCGGGTCTGCCGGTTGGAGTCGCCACTGGCGATGATCACGCGGTCGAAGAGCGAGGTGAGGCGCGTGGTGTCGATGACCTGGATGTCCTTGCCCTTGATGTCCTCGAGGGCGGAGACGACGAGTTGTTCGAACTGGGTGATTTCCATTGATTCAGATATAGAGTTGGTGCAGAGAAATATAGTCAACAACCGCTGGCGGGAGCAAATAGCGCAGGCTCTGACCGGTGCTGCGGCGGGCGCGGATGTCGGTGGCGGAGATCGCCAGCGGCGTCATCGCGAACTGAACCAGCGAGCCGGCCGGGCGGCCTTCGAGAGCGTCCAGCGTGCCGTGCCGGCGGTGCGTGAGCTCGGCCAGTTCCGGCGCCATGCGTGCGCTGTCGAGGCTGTAGCCGGGGCGGTTGGCGACGGCCACGTGGGCGAAGTCGAAGAGTTCGTGCCAGCGCTTCCAGGTGGGCAGGCCGAGCAGCGCATCGACGCCGAGCAGCAGCACCAGCGGCCGCTTCGGGCCCAGCTCGGCACGCAGGCGTTCGAGGGTCAGGATCGTGAAGCTGGCCTGAGTGGCTTCCACTTCCGCCGGATCCACTTCGAAGGCCGGGTTGTCCGCGGTGGCCAGCCGGGCCATTGCCAGCCGGTCTGCGGCACTGGCGCCGGGGACGTCCCGGTGCGGCGGCTGGCCGGCGGGGATGAAGCGTACTTTCTCCAGGTCGAGGGCTTCGCGGGCTGTTTCGGCGAGGCGCAGGTGGCCGTAGTGGATGGGGTCGAAGGTGCCACCGAAAATCCCGAGGGCGTGTTCAGCTGGCATCATCGGGACCGATATGGTCGAAGACGTCCAGCGCGTTGGCGTAGAAGCTGGCGAAGACCACAGGAATGAAGACGATCGGGAAGGCCAGCGCCGGCAACAGGCTCAGCAGCGGCGAGACCAGTTCGAGTACGCTGACCAGCACGCCAGCGCCCAGCGCCACGCCCATCAGGCCTAGCCCGAAGCTCAGAAAGGCGCGCCAGTTGCGCAGGCAGGCGATGAAACTGAAGAACAGCGCCTTGGTGGCGGGGATGCGTCCCCAGCCGGCCAGCAGCGGCGCAAACCAGTAGGCCATCATCAGCGGTGTGGAGCCGACGGTGCTGACCAGCAGCGCAATGAGGAAGGACGGATCGTCAAGGGTCTCGCCCCAGCTGGTCTTGCCCATCACGGCCTTGAACAGCTTGCTGTTCACCTCGGCATCGAACAGGGTGCTGAGGCCGAGCACGATCAGGGAGCCGATGAAGTAGATGCCGCCGATCTTGACCTGCTCCTGCAGGTTCTGGCGGAAGCCGGAGACGAGGATGTCGGGGCCGGCCTTGCGCCGCTCGGCAATCGCCTTGCAACCGTTGAAGATGCCCAGCGACAGGGCCGGCATCACGAGGAACATGATGACCTGGCCGATGAGGGGAATCGCGGCGACCAGCAGCAGCGTCAGCGAGCTGCCGAAGACCAGGAAGGTGACCAGCGCCGGGTTGCGCCGCCATAGCGCGAAGCCATCGACGATCCAGGCCCAGCCGCGCTGGGCCGGCAAGGTGCGTGCCTGCATCTGCTCAGTCCGTTTCTTCTGCCGGTGCCGCGGCGGCGTGCGGTGAGACCAGCGCCATGTCGCCGAAGACGTCCTGGTAGGACGCGTACAGCGTGCCGGCCAGCACCGGGACGAGGATCAGTACGCCGAGAGCTGCCGGGATCATGGCGACCCAGATCAGCACGTAGATCAGCACGCCCAGCACCACGAAGGCGCCGAAGTTGCCGAAGCAGGCCGACAGGGACAGCTTCATCGCATCCAGCGGCGGGGTGTCGCGCAGCACCACCAGCGGGGCGGCGAACCACAGCGCGGTGATCAGCAGCACCCACAGCACCGAGAACACGATGCTGCCGAGCAGCACGCCGCTGACCAGGCCCATGCCCATGCCGGCCAGCGCGCCGAGGATGTAGCCGGTGAGCAGTGCGCCGCCGCCGATCAGCACCGATATAAAGCCGGCGATCAGGCCGCCGAGCAGGTAGAACACGCCGACCAGCGACAGGTTGCCGGCATGGACCTTCAGGCCGGCGAACAGGTGTTCGATGCGCAGTGCCTTGCCCTGGGCCAGCGCATGGCAGCCCAGCACCATGCCGGCGACCATCACAGGGAAGCCGATCAGCACCACCGCCCAGCCGAGCAGCGGCACCAGGCCCAGCACGAACAGCATGATGATGAAGATCACGCTGATGGCGACCCACACCCCCGGATTGCGGGCGAAATAGAACCATCCGGCCTTCAGCCAGACCAGGCTTTCGAAGGGCGAAACATGCCGTGGGCGCGGATGGCGCGCGGCGTTGTGGGGATGGTGTGCCGGGGCAGCCGGTTCGGTCATTGTCGGGCGTGGGAAACGGAGTGGAAAATCAGGATGTTGCGCTGCGACGAGATGCTAGCCCAAATCCCCCACCCAGTTCAAACCGGCAAAACCCTAGCGGCACGTTTTCAGGCCGGCAGGGCGGGCAGGCCATCGGCATGGGCACGCAGCTGCAGGATGCGCCGGTACTCGCCCGGATCCTTTACCAGCACCATCTCGCCGGGGCGCGGCAGGTGGAAATCCTCCAGTCGCGACAACCAGAAGCGCAGCGCAGCGGCGCGCAGTACGGCTGGCCAGGCCTTGCGTTCGGCGGCGGTGAAGGGGCGGGCCTCGGCGTAGCTGGCGAGCAGCGCGGCGGCGCGGGCCGCATCGAGCTGACCGTCGGCGTCGGCGCACCAGTCGTTGACGGTGACCGCCACGTCGAACAGCAGCGCATCCACGCCGGCGAAGTAGAAGTCGATGACGCCGCCGACGAAGTCGCCGTCCCACAGCACGTTGTCGCGGAACAGGTCGGCGTGGATAACCCCTTGCGGCAGGGCGCGCAGGTCGAAACCGGCCTGGAAGGCCAGCTCGGCATCGAGTTCGGCCTGTTCGTCGGCGGGCAGATGGGCGCGCACGCGGGCCGCGCAGTCGCGCCGCCACTCGGCGCCGCGCGGATTGGCCTGCTTGCGCCCGAAGGACTGCCCGGCCAGGTGCAGGCCGGCCAACATCGCGCCGATGCGCGCGCAGTGGGCGACGCTCGGCGCCATCTCCGACTTGCCGGCCAGACGTGTGACCAACACCGCCGGTTTGCCCGAAAGGGTGCCAAGGTATTCGTTGTCCCGGTTGGCGATCGGCGCCGGCACCGGCAGGCCGTGGCGGGCCAGGTGGGCCATCAGGTGCAGGTAGAAGGGCAGCTCGGCGCGCGGCATCGTCTCGAACAGCGTCAGCACGTAGCGGCCCAGGCTGGTAGTGACGAAGAAGTTGCTGTTCTGCACGCCGGCGGAGATCCCCTGCAAGACATCCAGGCGGCCGATGGCATAGTTGCGCAGCCAGACCGCGAGGTCGGCGTCGGTGACGGAAGTAAAGACGGACATGGTGCGAAGAGCTTACATCAGGCCAGCCCCTGCGGCGCGGTAGAATGCGCTCCCGCTCCACCCGATGTCCGCAGCACGCTCATGTCGCTCCTCCTCAATGCCCCGCAACGTGAAGCCATCCATTACCTGGACGGCCCCTGCCTGGTGCTGGCCGGCGCCGGTTCCGGCAAGACGCGGGTGATCACCCAGAAGATCGCCTACCTGATCAGCGACTGCGGCTTCAACCCGCACAACATCGCCGCCATCACCTTCACCAACAAGGCCGCCAAGGAGATGCTGGAGCGCATCGAGAAGCTGATGGGCGGGCGCGCCGTCAAGGGCCTCACGGTGTGTACCTTCCACGCCCTCGGCGTGCGCATCGTGCGCCAGGAAGCCGCGCTGCTCGGCCTCAAGCCGCAGTTCTCCATCCTCGACGCGTCGGACACCACGCAGATCATCGCCGAGATGACCGCCAGCACCGACAAGAACCGCGCCAAGGCCCTGCAGTGGCAGATCTCCAACTGGAAGAACGCCCTCATCGAGCCCCACGAGGCAGCCCACCTGGCCAACGACGAAATCTCGTCCGCCGCCGCGCTGCTCTACATGGAGTACGACAAAACCCTGCGCGCCTATCAGGGCGTGGATTTCGACGATCTCATCCGCCTGCCGGTCAAGCTCTTCGAAGAGCACCCGGAGGTGCGCGAGCGCTGGCAGAACAAGCTGCGCTACCTGCTGGTCGATGAATACCAGGACACCAACCGTGCCCAGTACCGGCTGATCAAGCTGCTCACCGGCGTGCGCGCGGCCTTCACCGCGGTGGGCGACGACGACCAGGCCATCTACGCCTGGCGCGGTGCCGACGTGGAGAACCTGCGCCAGCTGCCGGTCGATTTCCCCAAGTTGAAGGTCATCAAGCTGGAGCAGAACTACCGCTCCACCACGCGCATCCTGCATGCTGCCAACACCGTCATCGCCAACAACGAGAAGCTCTTTGAGAAGAAGCTGTGGTCCGAGCACGGCGCCGGCGACCCGGTGAATGTGGTGGCCTACCAGACGCCGGAGCATGAGGCCGAGGCGGTGGTGATGAAACTCTCCGCCCACAAGTTCGAGAACCGCACCCACTTCAAGGACTACGCGATCCTCTACCGCGGCAACCACCAGGCCCGCCTGTTCGAGCAGCAACTGCGCAACCACAAGATCCCCTACGCCATCTCCGGCGGGCGCAGCTTCTTCGAGAACGCCGAGATCAAGGACCTGTGCGCCTACCTGCGCCTGATCGCTAACGAGGACGACGATCTGTCCTTCATCCGCTCGATCACCGTGCCGCGCCGCGGCGTCGGCGCCGCCTCCATCGAAGCCCTCAGCCGCTACGCTTCGAACCGCAACATCAGCCTGTTCACCGCGGCCTTCGAGGAAGGCGTCTCCGAGCATGTGAATACGCGCCAGCTCGAAACCGTGCGGGAGTTCTGCCACTTCATCAACCGCATGGCTCACCGCGCCCCGCGCGAACCCGCCGGGCAAGTCATCGGCGACATGCTCAAGGCCATCAACTACGAAGCCTGGCTGTACGAGAGCTGCGAGCCCCGCGAAGCAGAGACCAAGTGGAGCAACGTCGGCGATTTCACCGGCTGGCTCGGCCGCAAGGGCGAAGAAGACGGCAAGACCCTGTCGGACATGATCCAGACCATCAGCCTGATCACCATGCTCGACAAGGACGACGAAGAACTCGACCAGGTCCAGCTCGCCACGCTGCACGCCTCCAAGGGCCTGGAGTTCAAGCACGTCTTCCTGGTCGGCGTCGAGGAAGGCCTGCTGCCGCACCAGTCGTCCATCGACGAGGACAAGATCGAGGAAGAGCGCCGCCTGATGTACGTGGGCATCACCCGCGCCCAGCGCAGCCTCACCATCAGCTACTGCGAACGCCGCAAAGCCGGCCGTGACGTGCGCACCTGCGACCCGTCGCGCTTCATCGACGAGATGGGCGCCGAAGGCATCAAGCGCAGCGACCGCAAGAACCCCGAACCGGTCAGCAAGGAAGACGCGCGGGCGCGCATCGCCAACCTGCGGGCGATGCTCGGTAAAACAGGTGGTGGCGCCGCCTGATCGGGGGCTATTCGGCTTCGCGCTAATAACAGTTTTTTAGATGCCCCCTATTTCGCCAATTTATGGCGAAAGCAAAACAAGGGTAAGTCTCGGGAAGTTCAGTTTCAATTTTTTATATTTCAAATGGATGCATGGCAAATGCGTTCCATTTTCTTGAAAGCATAGTGATCACTGCCTACCCTGAACAATAAAGAGTCTCGAAGAACAGACGGGAGGTGTGTCATGCGGCAGCGGATCATGGTCCTGCTGGGCGTCTTCCTGGCAGGTTGTGGTGGGGGTGGCGGTGGCGGTTCGACGCCACCGCAAGCGACCGGAATTTCAGAGTCCTATTATCCGGTTCTCACCGGGGCGGATTGGGTTTACGACGTCAATTCCATCGCTCCGGATTCCTCGGTTTCCACCTATATCAACGAAATGCAGATCACCGGGACGCAGCCTGTCGCAGGTATTAATGCCTGGGTGTTCCGAGAAAGCAATCCATCCGGGGACGGGATTGCCGTCGACAGCTACTACGCCAAGGACGCCCGGGCCTTCGTCTATTTGGGAGACAATTCCCCGGCAAGCTGGGTCAATGCGATCATCAATCAGGTGGACTTCATGCGTTTCGACGGCACGTTCAGCCAGACGCCGTTGCTCGACCGCAAGAACGTGGACATCGGTACTGATCTGGACGGGGATGGCAAGGACGAGCATGTAGACGTCAAGGTGACCGGCGTCGTCGAAGGTTACGAGACACTGGTGCTCGGTGCCGGGAGTTTCTCCAATGCTGCACGGATCCGTTACGACATAGCAGGCACCCTGACCTTGTCTGCTGGGGGGGCTGTGCCCATCACGGAAACCGTCCACGAATGGCGTGCCGATGGCATAGGGGCCATCCGCCAGCTTGTCAAAGCCACTGTCGGTACACAAACCAGCACGGAGACGTCCGATTTGCGCGCGGTGTCCGTCAATGGCATCAAGGGCGGGGTATTTCCGCCGCGCGATCTTTTGGGCGGGTTGGCTAACGGAGACTCCGATGCAACCCGGCCCGGTGGACCGGCCCTGTCCAGCGATGGCATACGCTATTTGCTCGTCAGTAACCGCCAGGGCGCCAGTGGTCGACAATGGATCGGCCAGTTCATCGCTGCCGACGGGGCGCTGCAGCAGAATATCGCCCTCTCCGGCGCGGCTTTGTCCAGTCTGGAGGGTGCGCCTGCTGTTGCCTCCAATGGCAATACATACATGACGGTCATGCGTGACGAGGCCGGCTTGCACGCACAACGGGTAAGTAGCGACGGCGTAGTGTTGGATCCTTACCCTGGGGCCGTCCTGGCGGCGAACGGACGCTTTCCCGCGGTGGCCTACGGCAACGGACAATATCTGGTCGCCTATTACAACTACGACCCGGTACAGAGCACCATTCGCGGCGTGCTCGTCTCGTCCAGCGGTGTCGTCGGGGCTGACTTCCTGATCGGAACGGTCATTTCCGGCTATTCGGATATGCCATCGGTCGCGTTCGATGGGCGGGACTTCATCGTAGCCTGGGAAACCGGCTCATCCGGCCTGCCTGACCACGACATTGTGGCAGCCCGGGTGAGTACTGCGGGTGCTCTGCTGGATCCCGTGCCCATCGCCATCTCTACGGCTCCCGACATGCAATTCGCGCCCCGTATCGCCTGCGATCCGGTCAATTGCCTGATCACCTGGATAGATCGTCGCAACTACGTTGGTCTCAATTACGCCACGCCAGGCGACATGTACGGCACATTCATCACCCGCGAAGGTGTGGTGCTGAACGGTCCGCCGGCCAGTGGTGGGCTGCCCCTTGCTCTTGGAATCACCACCAATTCCGGTGATTCGTCCCTGGTATATACCGCGAGCGGGTACATCCTGGCCTGGTCGCAGGGGGCTTACGTCAATAACCCGGGTGGCCCGACCGGTGTATATGCACGGCGTATCGGCACCGACGGCAGTGTTTCACCAGCAGCGGCGCCGGGCTTTGCCCTCAGCGGCGCCCCGGAGGCTTACACGCGTCTCTACTACCCTGCTCTGGCGTCGATCTCCACGGGCACGCTGGCGGTGTGGCTGAACAATAGCGAAATGATGGGGAGCTCCAAGAGCATCCGTGGAGCCTTCATGTGGTCGCCCCTGTCCCGCTGATCCTACTCACGCAGGATCGGCACAGGCGGGCGGCGCATCTTGTTCTGCAACTGCATCAGCCCGTACAGCAGCGCCTCGGCGGTGGGCGGGCAGCCGGGCACGTAGATGTCCACCGGCACGATGCGGTCGCAGCCGCGTACCACCGAATAGGAATAGTGGTAATAGCCACCGCCGTTGGCGCACGAGCCCATCGAGATCACGTAGCGCGGCTCGGCCATCTGGTCGTACACCTTGCGCAGGGCCGGCGCCATCTTGTTGGTCAGTGTCCCGGCCACGATCATCAGGTCGGACTGCCGCGGGCTGGCCCGCGGCAGCACGCCGAAGCGGTCCATGTCGTAGCGCGCCGATGCGGCGTGGATCATCTCCACTGCACAGCAGGCCAGGCCGAAGGTCAGGAACCACAGGCTGTCGCTGCGGACCATGTCGAACAGGGCATCGGCGCGGGTCAGCAGGTAACCGTCACCGTGGAGCGTGGGGGTATGCATTGCGGATCTCCTTTCGGGGCAGAACAAATGCATGCCACTCTAGGGACGCACGCAGACTCTTTCTTGTACGGAATCGACATCCTCCGGCAGAAACAGCGAGCGGAAATCCGGCTGGCCGATGCGGTACAGCCAGAAACCCGGATCGTCGCCGACCGACGACTGCACCAGCGTGCGCGGCGAATAGCCGGTGAGCGCTGCGAAGTCCCGGTCCATGTGGGCTTGATCGTAATAGCCGAACTCCTGGGCGACCCGCGCCACGTGGCCGCGCCGCCCGGCGTCCGCAAACAACTTCGGCAAGGCGAAGCCGAAGCGTGCCACCCGCCGCAGATCCCGCAGATTGGCGCCGTAGGCCCGGTTGAGGCGCCGCTCGAACTGGCGCAAACCGACGGACAGCGCCGCCGCCTGCGCTTCGGCCGGCTCGAACAATCGCACCATCGAGCCCGTTGCATGCTGGGCCTGCTGCGCATCGCTGCCGACGCGCAGCGCGCGGCGCACCAGATCCTGCAGGAGAACCACCCAGCGGGCCGGTTGTTGCTCCTCATCGATGTGCTCGAGCATACGGCGGACATCGCCAGGCGGAAACACCTCGTCCAGCGCAAACGTCCGGTCACGCAACTCCGCCACGCTCGGCCCCAGCGCCTCCGCCAGCAGGCCCGGGCGGAACAGCATCGACACGAACACCCCGCCCGCGTCGATCTCGGTAAAGCGCGGCGTTAGGCACGGACCGGCGATCACCGCACGCGGATAACGATGCAAGCGCCTGCCCGCCGCATCCGTCCGCCAGCCACCACCCCGCGCGAACAGGATCAGCGCCGGACTCATCGCCGCCGGAATGCGCGACAGACAGCCCGTGGGGAAACCGACCACCAGCGTCGGATAGATCCACGGCGCCAGTGCGGGGTGGGGAGGAACGATCAGTTGGGAATGCATCGGTAGAGTGGGCGGCGATGACCGATGGCGTGGCGACGGGGATGTACCGTGTCAGTGATGAGGCCAGGGGAGCCTTATCTGCTTGTCGGAAGGGGGCGTGGCCCCCTCCGGTTATCAAGGTGTCGGCGAGCCGTCCTTCAGATACTTCGGTGAGCGGGGCCCATAAAGAATCCCGTTCGGTTGCCCGGCCGAGAGCAGACGGCTGCTGGTGATGCCGGCAATAGCGTGTCCCCGGTTGGAAAGGGTGTCGCCGATCTGGGAAATGATGGCCTTGACCAGCAAACCGACAATGCCACCGCCGGAATTATTGTCGGTCTCGCTGCTGGATGCCGTTGCGCTGCCTTCCCACAAGGTTGCACCGGAACGCAGATCCACCAGCTTGCCGCTTGCCGTCACCCGTGTCTCGCTCGATACCACCATATAGGACGTGCCGTATTGCTTGACGTTGATATACAGCGCCGCATCCGCGCCGAAGATCTGGCGCAGTTTGCCGATGGAAATCTCGTGGATGTCGGCGGGCGCCGTCATGCCGTTCTGCCGGAAGGCCTCGTCGACCAGCGTTACCGGGAGCACGTAATAGCCCGACTCGGCCAACGGGAGCGTCGTCTGCGACCACATGCTGTAGGTCGCGCCGATATCCGGCGAACCGTTGAGGGGCGGAAGGACAAGGATGGAGGCCGGGCGACTTTGCTGGAAAGCCGAGTAGTCGTACTTCTTGCCTTGCGTTGCGCAGCCACCCAGCAGCAAGGCGGCTGCCGCCAGCAGGATGGTCCATTTCATGGCGTATTTCTCTTTCATGGTGTGCCTCGACGGACCGTCAGGGGGAGATCTTCTTCAGCAGGAAGTCCATGAACGCAGTGCTTTCCGGAAACTGCTGCTTCTCTGCTTCGAGGTTCTGTTTCATGCGATCGGTGCGCCCGCTCTGGCCGTACAGCATCGCCAGATGAGCCTGAAAGCCGGGCGGCAGGGGCTTGCCCTGCGCCGCGGCTTTTTCACGCGTCGCCTCCAGGGCCTGGATCTGATCCTCCGGCCCCTTTTCTCCCTTGAAATAGGTGTAGACCTGAGGCTGATAGTCGCCCCAGTAATACACGGACTGCGGGCGGTTGGCGCAGCCCGTCGTCAGCGCGGCGGTCAGCACCGCCGCGGCCAGCAAACCACTTCTGTAAAGGCGATACATGGCGAGGGCGTCGGCGCGGATCAATTGGCGGGGCGCCAGGCGCCGCTTTCGATGCCGCCCACGAGGCTGTCGACCGCCTCGCGTATCGCCAGATCGAGCACCTTGCCGTTGAGGGTCGAGTCATAACTGGCCGTGCCGCCGAAACCGATCACCTCCCGGTTGGACAGGCTGTATTCGCCGGCGCCCTGGGCCGAATAAACGACTTCGGCGGTCTGCACATCCACCACGTTCAGCGTCACCTTGGCATAGGCGATCTGCTGCTTGCCGCGTCCCAGGATGCCGAACAACTGGTGATCGCCGACTTCCTTCCGGCCAAATTCGGTGACGTCGCCGGTAATGACGAAACGCGCGCCCTTCAAGGTCTGCGTCGTTTTGCTGAGCGCCGCCTCCTGCTTGATCTCGCTCATGTTGTCGCGGTCCAGCACATTGAAGCGATTGCTCTGCTGGAGATGCCCGATCAGGATCGTCTTGGCCTGGCTGCCGAGGCGGTCTACTCCGTCGGTGAAAATGCCGCGCATGAACGTGGAGCGATTGTCGAACTTGCCCACGGAAATGGGATTGCGCACGCCGCTATAAGGACGCGTCGCTGAAGCGGATTTCGCAACGGTAAGACTGCGGGAGTCTTCGGTTGCACAGCCACTCAGCACGCCGATGGCGCTGGCCAGAACAATTGCGGGAACAAGGACGCGTTTCATGTTTCTCTTCTCGGAGTCGATAGGGAATGTTTCCAGCATCATTGTATGTTCCTGTAATGGTCCGGTCTGTGAATCGGGGCACAGGGAGCCGGCCATTCACGGCCGATTTGGCCGCGTCTGTTCATTCTTCTGGCGTGCAGTTGTCCGGTCTTTGATCAGCGGTAAACGACGCGAATGTCGGGGATTTCAGCGAGAAGATCTTCCACGCTTGGGGCGATTACAACGGCGCGACCGATCAGTTGGAAGTGCACCTGTTCCTCACCGATATCCGGCCGGTCAACGCGCTGTTGAGCTACACCGTCGATCTCGTGCCTATCCTCGGCACCACCGACGCGCCCATCGGCAACCCCCGCAATCCGGGCGGCGCAGTGCCGGAACCCGGCAGCGTGGCACTGGTAGCACTCGGCCTTGCTGGCGCCAGCATGCTCCGTCGCCGGAAGGGCTGAGCCGTTCCAGATGGGCTTCAGCGACAAGCCCCGCCGAGCGCTGGGTTTGTGCATTCTGCCTGGCGGTGGATCGGTGATTGGCACCCATTCATGACGCCTTTATCAAGATCGTCCGCAGCCTCATTCGCTGGCGCATTTCTCGATGCTTCCTGGGGGCAGGTTTAATCCACACTGACGGTGCGCCTGCTGCTGAATGAGGATCTGAACCAGGCATTCGAAGGCGGTGTGAATAGCCCGATGAAAGCGATGCACTGAGAAAGTATTTGAGATACCTCCACGGAGACCTGTAGAGGCGCATTTGGAAATGCGGCAATGCTTGGTGGTGCAAGGAAGAGGCCGCCGACAAAAAACATAAGGGAAATCCATCGGGCTGAATTTCTGCCGCGTGATATTCCAATAATGAGATATGCGTGTAAGGCAAAAACCAGAATGAGGCCGTTCAGAAAGCTATTGAGAACTACATCGAAGTGCCACTTCGCGTAGATCAGTTGAAGAATCATCGCCAACGCCATCGCGAGCCATAGCAGCTTGGTCGAAATATGAACGATGCGGGGTGTCTCGATACTTGGTGAGCTCTTTGTCATGCGCATTGGAGGGATGATGTTGTCCAGATGGCTACTTACGCTGATGTTCCGTCCGCCGATTTGTCCGCGGCCTGGCGTGACGCCTTCCCCCGCCCCTTCCTCTCCGACTTCTTCTTCAACCCCAGCGCCGCCAGTTCGTCCGAATCCGGGCCGTAGATGGCTTTGACCTGGCTTTTCACGCCGAGGATCAGTTCGTGGAATTCGTGCTGTGCGGCGATGAGGGCGTCGCGGGTGGCGGCGTGGGTGTTGCGGGCGTGGAGTTCGGCTTCGTGGGCGGCGTTCAGCTTGTCGTATGCCGCGCTGACGGCGGGGAAGCTGTAGTCGTCCTTGTAGGGCTGGTAGTGGGGGATGCCTTTGAGGGCGCGATAGGTATCTTCGTCAGCCCTGAGATGTTGCGGCGACATGCGGACTTTGGTGGGATTGGTCATGGCGTGTGTGCGGCGGGCAAGAGGCTGGAGACGCTGTCTATGCCCGATACACTACGACGGCTTATGCATTTTGGGCTGTGACATGACGCACTCGGATGGCCCGAAGCGAGTTCCGCGACCGATGCACAAAGCCCAGACCCTGCGTCCAATCTGATGCCCGTTGTCCGGGATAGGGTAGCCGCAGCAATAACCGGATTAAATGTTCAGTCTTGCTGCGGTGACAACCACTTCAAGAGCTTTGCAAAGAGCAGATCAGGCTCGACCGGCTTGGGGATGAAATCGTTCATGCCAGCCGCAAAGCACTGTGCTTTGTCCTCTATAAAGGCATTTGCCGTCATGGCGAGAATCGGCGTCCTGGCAAAGTTGGGAAGACGGCGAATTTGCCGGGTGGCCTCCAATCCATCCATCTTCGGCATCTGCATATCCATCAGTATCAGATCGTAAGCATGTTCCTTGGATTTCTCGACCGCCTCAAGTCCATTCTCGGCTACATCGAGCCGTGGCCAGATATCATTCAGCAAATCCAACGCTACTTCGCGATTGACCGGTTCGTCTTCAACCAGAAGAATACGAGAGTGTGCATATCCCCTGCGCAGTGCGTCCTCGTCCGACTCTATTGCCGCTGGCTCAATAACCTGCTCATTCAATGTGCCTTTCTTGAGCCGGACGGTAAACCAGAAGGTACTACCTACATTCGGTGTGGTCACTACGCCCGCATCGCCGCCCATCAGTAAGGCCAGTTTCTTTGTGATCGCCAACCCCAAACCGGTGCCCCCATTCTCCCTGGTGATGGAATTGTCAGCCTGCTCGAAAACCGAGAATAGTTTTACCACGTTTTCCGGTGCGATCCCGATGCCCGTGTCTTGCACCTCGAAGCGAACCAGAGCGCTGGCAGGGCCATCGTCAGCCAAAGAGGTTCGGATCGTGACGTGGCCGGCCTTGGTAAATTTGATGGCGTTGTTGGCGTAATTAAGGACGGCCTGCTGCAGGCGTGTCGGATCACCCAATAAATGGAGCGGAAGGGGTTGGGTTTCGACACGTAGTTCAAGGTTCTTGGCACGGGCTCGTTCCGTCAACATGGAAATGGTATTCGCAACGATCGCTCTGACATTGACCTCCACCTCTTCAAGTGTGAACTTGCCGGCCTCGATCTTGGATAAATCCAGAATTGCGTTGATTATTTCCAGCAAGTGCCGGCCAGCAATATTGATCTTTTCCAGTCGGCTCCCTTGCTCCGGTGTCACCCCCGCTCGTTGCAATAGATATACCATCCCCGTGATGGTATTCAATGGCGTGCGGATTTCGTGGCTCATGTTTGCAAGAAATGCGCTCTTTGCAATATTGGCCGTTTCTGCAGCTTGCTTGGCAAGAACAAGTTCGCTGGTTCGTTCTGCAACGATGCGTTCGAGATTCTCGCTGTACTTGACGTGCTCCTCCTTTGTACGAGCCTGCGAACGGAGTAGGGCTATCAGGAGTAGCAGGGGGATCGTTCCAAGAGTAAGGGATGTCGCTGCTATGGCGTCCGCGTATTGATGCCACAAATCTTCCAGCGTTATTTTGCGAGGCACATCAAACGGCGCTATGTGCAACGTTCGCATCATTTCATCAATGATCTTGTAGTTGCCAGGAATGGTGAAACCCTCGATCTCGGCGGCCTTGGCCACCTCACCGCCATGCGGCAGAGACAAGACTGCGCCGGCGATCTGTCGTGCCAGTTCTTCATCAACCCAAGGCATTGCAGCAAGAGCCCATTCTGGATACAAATGGGTCGAGAGTTTCAGGGGGTATGGAGGAATGTCAGATGCTTTGAGGATGGCTATTTTTGTCGGATCAAGCTTATGTTCCTTGACCATCGCTTCGACAATGCCAGTCCGAACGAATGCAGCATCGGCTTTGCCTGCCAACATCGCCTCGACGGCATTGTCGTGGGGCATGCCAGTTTCAATCAACGTTGCGTCGCGTGGCAGTTCGATACCTAATTTGAAAAGCTCATTCGCTTGTGCCTGATAACCGCCAACCGATATGGTGTCCGTCAATGCAATGCGCTTTCCTCGTAAGTCGATCAGCTCGCGAATATCGTCTCGGCCGGACAGGGTCAGGATGACTCCACCAAAATTTGGCAGAACTATATCTCCATCCCTCCCAACAAGGGTCGCCAATGGTGAATAGAGCCCTTGTTCATAACTCAACTCGATATAATGCGCCGGCTGTGTCAGGACGATATCGGTATGCTTGGTACGAACCGCTTCACTTAGCTCTTGGTACGTGTATGCCTCAAGAACGATTCTTTGCTTGAGCCCGCGGGCGTTCAAATAATCCACGAGTGGTTGCCATCGCTTAATCGTCTCCGGCTTCGGGCGGAACGCTAGGACGCCAAAATGGATGTCTTCATTTTTTCCGTCTGGAACTTTTATTTCTGCGTCAGGGGTGGCAGAGCTTATGCAGGGAAAGCCTAGAAATACGAACCACAGCAGAACAGTGCAGAGTACATAACGTTTCGTTTTTATAAACATGATGACTTATCAAGCAGGGCGCGTCGTTGTTCCACGACAGGACCGGTCTCGATTTCTTGAACAAATTTTCCACGACGAAAAATGGAATACTGTCGGGACGCTATCCATGGAAAAGGTTCTCGAAGATCCTTTCGGGCCATAGGCTGCCATAGCGGTGATTGACGCGGATTTCATGCTAAGAAAATGTCCTGCAGCCCTCAGGTATGGTTTAAGTGGGCCGCCGTCCGTTAAGTTAATTGCCGTTGAACGATAGTTATCTTTTATCCTACTAGCTCAATCCCCAAGGGCAACCATCTTTACTAAAACCGACCAAGCTATCATCAAGCCATTTGATTTAAGTCAACTTCACGTCTAGAGAGATCAGGCTTGTTTAGTTAACAAGGTAGGCGATTTTTTATGTCTTTCGGGTATTTGTCGGTGGTTCTTCTTGATTGCCGAGAGGTGGCTCCTGGCCGATATGTGCCGGTATCTCCCACTCATCTACCTAACCTTGCAAGTAACCTTCCCCTCGCTGATCGTCACCTTTTTCTGTCGCTGCAATTTATCAATTAGAACTGGCTCCGCCCCTTCTTCTCCGACCGCTTCTTCAACCCCTGGGTGGCCAATTCATTCGAATCCGGCCCGTAAATGGCCTTGACCTGGTTTTATACGCCGGGGATCGGTTCGTGGAATTCGTGCTGGGCGATGAGGGTTTTGTTCCGATTGGCCATGCGCGTGTGCGGTGAGCAAGAGACTGGAGATGCTGTCCATGCTCGATGCGCTACGCTGGCTTATGTATTTCGGGCTGTGGCATGACGAACTCGGGTGGCGCGAATTGAGTTCGGCTGGCGGTGATCGGACTTCGCGAGGAGGCGAAGACGATTCGTGATGCTGCGAATAGGATTTGGAGGTGTGCGATAAGTGTTCTGCATGTGCCGAAATTTATCCGGGACGCTCAGAACACCTTCATGAGATGGAAGAAATTATTTCGGGTCGGGCAGAAACAACTTCTGGGATGCGAGATGTTTTGCTGTGCTTGCGGGCGGTGGATGGGCTCAAGGCGTGGCGGTTCGCTGGTGATCGACCCAGATCAATTTGTCCGTGGCAAAGCCCAGGGCCTGCGCCTGGGCCAGCAGTTGCTGGCGAACATCGGCGGAGAGCGTCATGTCGCGGGCCAGAATCCACAAGTAATCGCGATCGGGGCCGGCGACGAGGGACCAGCGATAGTGCTGTTGATCCAGCGCGACCACGTGATAGCCGCCGTAAAAGGGCCCGAAGAACGAGACCTTCAGTGATCCCGTGTTCTTGTCGCCAGTGAACAGTGCACGGCCGATGGCCTCTTTCCAGGCCTGGCGCCGGGTGTCATAGCCACGGTTGATGACCTTGACGCTGCCGTCGTCCTGTAACGCGTAGGTGGCATTCACATCGCTCATGCCGCGCTCGAAGGAATGATCGAGCCGGGCGATTTCATACCACTGGCCGAGGTAGCGATTGATGTCGAAAGACGTTACGGGATGCACGCCTTCAGGAGGCATCGTCGAACAAGCCGTCAGCGACAGGGTGAAGAGCAGGGTGAGGACGGCGGTGCGCATGATCGACATCATACCGGCTGAGGCATGACGAAGAGCGCTGCCAAGGCCCTGCTGTCAGTGCTGAAGGGCCCAGGCGACACCTTCTGTCGATGCGTAATGCAGCGCGGCGGTCTGACTCGTGAAGCTGGGTTTGAAACGCATGATCCGGGTCGTGGTGGATGTGCCTCTGCCCGAGTGAATGGATACCGATGCGGCAAAGCCGCCGTCGGAGTCCGCTTTGGTCATGGGGGAAACGCGAAAGCGGCCTACGGTGATGGGTGTGGTGTTGTGCATAGTTATATTTTTTGAGATGGCGGGTGCCATGCAGGAGAGATCCGACAGGACAAGACCTGTCGTGTTCGGAGGCGTACCCCGGAAGTGCGGCGTCACGACAAAGCAAATCGGAATGCTGGTGATGTCGTGGGTAGGCCGTGCTTGCCGGTGCCAGACGCGATGGCGCGTTATGGCTCGTCCGCCGGTTTGTTTTCAAGAAGAGGAAGGCTTCGCATCCGGGCGTTCCGTTGGCGCCATGACTGGCAAATTCGGGACGCTGCGTCTGGATGGGAGGGTTACCGCTGCTTGCGCGATGGGCGCTATTGAAATTCACGAGAAGCCCCGATTGGTGGTGGGCTTCTTTGTGAATTGGTGGCGCACCCTACCATGCGTGGGCCAGATTGTGCAATAGATTTGTGTCGTGATTGTGACGGCGCGTCCGTCTATTGCTTTCCAGCGATGCGCGAAGGGTTCAGCACGATTGGCCCTGGCCCTCGAGCACCGCTGGCGTTTGCTGACGCTCAGTGCATCAGCTTGCCGCCGCTGCCGAGGATGGTGACTTCGGCGAAGTGGGAGCCCTGGCGTTTGCCGGGGCCGAAGTCGATGGTGTAGCCGCCGGTGTCGTAGTTGCGCAGGCTTTCGAGGGCGGTGGTGAGTTTTTCTCGCGTGGGTTGGGGGCCGGCGCGGCGCAGGCCTTCGACGAGGACCTTGGCGGAGATGAAGCCTTCCAGCGTGGTGTAGGTGAGGCCGGCCTTGGGTTGCAGGGGCTTGGGGAGGGCTTCGAATTCGCGCACCAGCGGCAGTGCGGCGTTGCCGGGGTAGGGCATGACCTGGGAGATGGCGATGCCGGTGGCGTCGGGGCCGAGTTCGTTGGCGAGGGCTTTGACGCCGACGACGGAGACGGCGAACAGCTGGGCAGCGCTGCCGCCCTGCTTGAGCTTCCGGACGAAGGCGGCGGTGGCCTTGTAGGTGCTGAACATGATCACCGCCTGCGGGTCGGCGGCGCTGATGCTGCGCACGGCGGGGCCGACGTCCTGGGTGTTCTTGTCGAAGGAGCCCTTGGCGGCGATGGTCAGGTTGCGCTTGCGCAGGGCCTTGGTGACGCCGTCCACGCCGGAGATGCCGAGGGTGTCGTTCTGGTAGAAGACGGCGATGCGGGTGACGCCGGTGGTGGTGAGCTGGCGGACGATCTTCTCGGCTTCGTCGCCGTAGCTGGCGCGCACCCAGAAGGTGTAGGGGGAGGACTGGTTGCGCAGGTCGTCGGAGCCGGTGAAAGGGGCGACGGAGGGGACCTTGCGTTCGTCGAGCAGCGGCATCACGGCCCAGTAGTTGGCGGTGCCCATGATGCCGAGGAAGGCCAGCACCTTGTCGTTGTCGAGCTGCTTCTTGACGTTCTGCACCGCGCGTTCAGGCACGTAGGCGTCGTCTTCGCTGACGAGTTCGATCTTCTTGCCGTGGATGCCGCCCTTGCTGTTGATCCACTTGAGGTAGGCGTCGGCGCCGTCGCGCAGTTCGGTGCCGAGCTCGGCCAGGGGGCCGCTGAGGGCGGCAGTCTGGCCGATGCGGATGGTGTCGGTTGTGGCGGGGGCTTCGGGGGCGGCGTGCAGCGGGGCGCTGGCAAGCAGCAGGCTGCCGAGCAGGGTGGTCAGGGCGCCAAGGCCCTGGGCGGAAAATCCCATGACAGTCTCCATGGACAAGGTGGCGGAGCCGGTCTGCTGCCGGCTCTCGGTTGTTGGAGGCGGGAGTTTATCCGCAAGCGATGTCTTGCGGATATGGGGGCGTCATGGATTTGGCGTAATGCCGGGGGTCAGCCGCGTTTTTTCCAGCTGGCGCGGCAGGTGTCCTGCAGGTAGTCGAGGACGTCGCCTTCGTCGTGGTGGTCGAGCTGCATGCGGGCTTCGGGGCCAAGGTCTTCGAGCCACATGCGGCGCACGTCGGCCTGATATTCGAAGGGGACGACGTGTTCGATGAAGTGGGCGACGGCCTGTTCGTCGAAGCCCTTGTCGCGGAAGTTGTCCCAGATCTGCAGGGCATCTTTTTTGCGAAGGCTGCGGGCAGGTTCGACGCCGGTGGCGACCATCAGCAGCACGCCGCACTGGACGTCGGTGTGGTCGCCCTGGCGGCCGGTGATGTGCTGCCATTCCTCGGCGCGGGCCTTGTCGTGGTGGGTGATCTCGTGCACCGAGTTGGTGTCGAAGAAGAACAGGCCGGAGAAGCGGTCTTGATTGCGGTAGAGCTCGGTGGCGGGGACTTCGCGGATTACCGGCAGCACCTTGGCGATGAAGCGCTCCTTCTCCTTCTCCATCAGGCTGCGCAGGTGGGCGGGGGCGTCTTCCAGCCAGGTGTCGAGGGTCGGGAAGGCGGGGCTGCGCTTCTTGAGTGCGGCTTCGTGCAGCTTCATGAAGCGGTCGACGCTGAAGAAGCCGGCGGGCTTGCGTTCGCTGAGGAGGATCAGCAGCGCGCTGTTGATCACCGATTCGCTGAATACGTGCCATTCGGTGGCGTCGTCGCGGCTTACGCCGAATTTGCCGGCCAGCCAGTAGGCCAGCTCGATGTGGTGCTGGTGCTGCTCGCGGGTGCGCCGTTCGGCGAGGTAGCGGGAGTAGGTGATCGGCGTGACCGAGGTGTATTTGTCGAGAAAGTCCTTCTCGTTCTCGCGCAACACCTCGGGGCCGGCCAGCAGGCGTTCGCTGGGCAAGGCGTGGAGCTTGCGCAGGCGGTCGGCGCCGGCCTTGGAGAGGGCCAGCAGCGTCTTGTTGCGCAGCAGTTGGGTGGCGACGTCCATGCGTCCACCGGATTCCGCTTCGAGGGCCAGGCCGACGAGGGTCACCAGCCGGTTGCGGGCGGCTTCCAGCTCGGGGCGCAGGTTGGCGGTGCCGAAATAGGCGGCCAGCTGCACGATGCCCTTGGCGCCTTCCTTGCGGATGCCGTCCAGGCGGCCGGCATCCACGTGGTGGTTCTTCAGCGCGTGGCGCAGCACCCGTTCGAAATAGGGGCTGGCGTCGACGGTGGCGAGTGCGGTATCGATGGACATGGGCGTCGGATCAGATCGCGGATTCTTCGTCGTCTTCTTCCAGGCGCGGCACGCCCGGTTCGGATTCGGCCGGCAGGCGGGCGGCTTCGGCGGCGCGCTGGAGGCGGTCCTGGATCTCGATGACGAGCAGTTCGAAGGTGTCCTGGAATTCGTGGCGCAGCACCCAGGCGGTCTCCATCCAGTCGCCGTCGGCCACTTCGGAGCGGGACATGCGCACGCGCACCATCTCGACGGCGTCGCCGATCTCCAGGCCCTGGTCGAGTTCGTCCACACGCTCGGCGTCCCAGGTGATGGCAGACTTGGGCGCGAAGGCTTTTTCGGCATCGATCTCCTGTTCGAAGACGCCGTGGAAGGCGAGGGCGAGCAGGGAGTCGTAGTGGTCGATGAAGTAGTCGGCCAGCAGGCGCACGCCTTCGTCGTGCTCGGCGAGGCAGTCCAGCACCTCGGCGCAGGACGGGCCGGTGCGGTGCATGACGGCGTTCATGGTGTTGCGCAGGCGCGGCACGTACTTCTCGAGGGGCTCGCCGTACTGGCGTTCGAGCAGGATGGCCTGGACGAACTGCTCGGGGCTGACCAGCAGGTTGATGACCGATTCCTTGCTGGCGTCGAACTCGCGCATGACGGCCAGCACGTCCTTGGGGGCCATCTCGTCGAGCACCGCCACCAGGGCGTGGTCGCCTTCCTGTTCGGCGATGACGGCGAGATTGGCTTCGGCTTCGGCGATTTCGCCGGCCTGGATCAAGGCATGGGTTTGCTTGATGACAAGCTCAGACATGGAGGGAAAACCTTTCGATTAACGGTCGACGGCGTCGAAGCCCTGTTCGGACAGCCACTCTTCCCCGGCTTCGCCGAGGTCGTCGCTGTCTTCGTCTTCATCACTGGCGCTGGGGGCGGCAGCGCGGGCGATGGCGCCGCTGCCGAGCATCCATTCGAGCACTGCGGCGGTGACGAGAAAATCGCTGCCGCCGGCCTGCTTGAGGCTCTGCTCGACGAGCGGCTGGGCCCACGGGGCGAGTTCGAGGGATTCGGCGAGTTCGTCCCAGTTGGGGAAGCTGCCGTCGCCCGGCTCGGTGTGCGAGGCGGCGTGCAGGGCCTTGGGCGCGCTGAAGCGGAAGGCGCCGTGCAGTGCGGAGGCCACCATCTCGGGGGCGGTGTCGATCATCGAGAGCAGGAAGGGGAATTCGCTGTGTTTCTCGCGGACGCGCTTCTTGAGCACGTCCTTGCCTTCCGAGTCGGAGCGCAGGTCGTCGATTTCACTGGCGTAGCGCTCGAAAATGTCTTCGAAGTAAAACGAGGTCAAGAAATTACCTTTTCAATGTACGAGGCCCACAGGGACGTGGCCTCCTGCAGCGGGTCGTCGATGAGGTTGCGCTGGCGCAGGGCGTCGTAGTCGCGCCGCTTGGCCTCGTCGGAGAGCAGATCATAGGCCGTCTGGATGTCGCGGAAGCGCGCTGCGGCGCCTGGATCGGGGTTGCGGTCCGGATGGTAGAGGCGCGCCGCCTTGCGGTAGGCGGTCTTGATGACTTCCGCCGAGGCGCTCGGCGCGACGCCGAGGACTTCGTAGGGATCACGCATGGCGCTCAGCCCTGCTTGTTGTTGACCTGGCCGATGCCCAGCCGTTCGCACAGGGCGATGGTGGGGCCGGCCTGGTTCATGCTGTAGAAGTGCAGCCCGGGGGCGCCGGCTTCGATCAGCTTGGCGCACAGCTCGCTGACCACGTCGAGGCCGAAGGCCTTGATGGATTCCGAGTCGTCGCCGAAGGCTTCGAACTTGCGGCGCATCCAGCGCGGGATCTCGGCGCCGCAGGCATCGGAGAAGCGCGCCAGCTTGGAGAACGAGACGATCGGCATGATGCCCGGCACGATGGGCACGTTGACCCCGAGGCGCTCGCATTCGGTGCGGAAGTGCAGGTAGGCGTCGAGGTTGTAGAAGTACTGGGTGATCGCCGAGTCGGCGCCGGCATCCACCTTGCGCTTGAAGGCCAGCAGGTCGTCCTGCGGCGTGCGTGCCTGGGGGTGGTATTCCGGGTAGGCGGCGACTTCGATGCGGAAATGGTCACCGGTCTCGGCGCGGATGAACTCGACCAGCTCGTTGGCGTAGCGCAGTTCGCCCGGATCGCCGACGCCGGAGGGCAGGTCGCCACGCAGGGCGACGATGCGGCGGATGCCTTCGCCCTTGTAGCGCAGCAGGATCTCGCGGATGTGCTCGCGGGTGGAGCCGATGCACGACAGGTGCGGCGCGGCCTGGTGGCCTTCACGCTGGATCTCGAACACCGTTTCGAAGGTGCGCGCCTGGGTGGAGCCGCCGGCACCGAAGGTGACCGAGAAGAACTCGGGCTGCAGCACGGCCAGCTGGGCACGGGTGGCGCGCAGCTTCTCGACGCCTTCCAGGGTCTGGGGCGGGAAGAATTCGATGGAGAAGGGAGTCTTGTTCGGCACGGGATTTTCCTCGTGGGCCCGCCGGCGCATGGGCGTCGGCGGGCAGGGGCCAGCTCTTAGTAGCGGTAGTGCTCGGCCTTGTAGGGGCCGGCGACGGGCACGCCGATGTAGTCGGCCTGGGCCTGGGAGAGCACGGTGAGATTGGCACCGATCTTCTTCAGGTGCAGGCGGGCCACCATCTCGTCGAGATGCTTGGGCAGCACGTAGACGCCGACCGGGTACTGCTCGAGCTTGGTGAACAGCTCGATCTGGGCCAGGGTCTGGTTGGCGAAGGAGTTGCTCATCACGAAGCTCGGGTGGCCGGTGGCGCAGCCGAGGTTAACCAGGCGGCCTTCGGCCAGCAGGATGATGCGCTTGCCGTCCGGGAAGATGATGTGATCGACCTGGGGCTTGATGTTCTCCCACTCGTACTGGCGCAGGCTGGCGACTTCGATCTCGGAGTCGAAGTGGCCGATGTTGCAGACGATGGCGTTGTTCTTCATCGCCTTCATGTGGTCGTGGGTGATCACGCCCACGTTGCCGGTGGTGGTGACGAAGATGTCGCCCATGGAGGCGGCGTCTTCCATCGTGACCACGCGGAAGCCTTCCATCGCTGCCTGCAGCGCGCAGATCGGGTCGATTTCGGTGACCCACACGGTGGCGCCGAGGCCGCGCAGGGATTGCGCACAGCCCTTGCCCACATCGCCGTAGCCGAGCACCACGCCGATCTTGCCGGCGATCATCACGTCGGTGGCGCGCTTGATGCCGTCCACCAGGGATTCGCGGCAGCCGTAGAGGTTGTCGAACTTGGACTTGGTGACCGAGTCATTGACGTTGATGGCCGGGAACTTCAGCTCGCCCTTGGCGTGCATCTGGTACAGGCGGTGCACGCCGGTGGTGGTTTCCTCGGTGACGCCCTTCACCTGCGCCAGGCGGGTGGAGTACCAGGTCGGATCCTGTTGCAACTTGGCCTTGATGGAGGCGAACAGCACCACGGCTTCCTCGCTGTCCGGGTTGTCCAGCACCGACAGATCCTGCTCGGCGCGGGCGCCCAGGTGCAGCAGCAACGTCGCGTCGCCGCCGTCGTCGAGGATCATGTTGCTGTAGCCGCCGTCGGCCCACTCGAAGATGCGGTGGGTGTAGTCCCAGTAGTCGGTGAGGGATTCGCCCTTCACGGCGAACACCGGGATGCCCTTTTCGGCGATCGCGGCGGCGGCGTGGTCCTGGGTCGAGAAGATGTTGCACGAGGCCCAGCGCACTTCGGCGCCGAGAGCGGTCAGCGTCTCGATCAGCACTGCGGTCTGGATGGTCATGTGCAGGGAGCCGGTGATGCGCGCGCCCTTCAGCGGCTGCTTGGCGGCGAATTCCTCGCGGATGGCCATCAGGCCGGGCATTTCGGTTTCGGCGATGCGGATTTCCTTGCGACCCCAGTCGGCCAGGGACAGGTCGGCAATAACGAAATCGGTGAACTTTTCAGCCACAGCGTTCATGAGAACTCCTCGAACATGTGGCCGGGAAGGGACTACGCGTGGCTCGGGATGATGGCTCACCGCGTCTCCCCGTGCCCGGCACGGGTTTGCAAACAAGCATGGACGGGTGAGCGCGGTTGCGGGTGACGCGGAGAAAAGCCTCGCGGCACCGACATCGAGCCTGGGACAGCGGGCCTTGCACCCGGCGGTCTTGCAGCGCTCCTCGATTCAGGGGGGCGATTATAGCGGATCGACGCTGATTTTCTTGAGAATTTTGCCGCGCTCCTACAGCGCTGCGTCGAGGACCTTGCCAAAGACCTCCGCTTCCTGGAAGCCGACCACGCGCAGATCCTGGCGTTCTTCTCCGCCCGCCTTGAAGAAGATGATGCCGGGCGGGCCGAACAGATTGAAGCGCTTGAGCAGGGCTTTGTCGGCATCGTTGTTGGCGGTGACGTCGGCCTGCACGAGCTGGAAGCCGGCCAGGCGTTTGGCGATGGCCGGGTCGGCGAAGGTGAAGCGCTCCATCTCCTTGCAGGAGATGCACCAGTCCGCATAGAAGTCGAGCATCACCGGGCGGGTGGAGGTCTTGATGACTTGGTCGAGCTCTTCCACCGAGGCGACGCGCTGGAACCTGGTTTCGGCTGCGGCGGGCGCTCCGGCGGCCTGGGCACGCAGGATGGCGAGGGGCTGCAGAGGGTCGCGGGAGCCGGCCATCGCGCCGATGAACAGCGCCGCACCGGCGATCAGCGCGAGCACGCCGAAACCCTTCCAGAAACGCTGCCAGCCGCTGGCATGGGGCGGCAGCGGATCGAGGGCGTGCAGGTAGATCGCCGAGAACACCAGCAGGCCGGCCCAGGCCAGCATCGGCACGACGCTCGGCAGCACCGGCGTGACCAGCCAGATGGCGACGCCCAGCAGCATCACGCCGAAGGCGCGCTTGACCCCTTCCATCCACGGGCCGGGCTTGGGCAGCGCGCTGCGCGCCAGTACGCCGACGAGCAGCAGCGGGGCACCCATGCCGAGGGCCATGATGAACAGTGCGGCGCCGCCGAGCGCGGCGTTGCCGGTCTTGGCGATGTAGAGCAGGGCGCCGGCCAGCGGTGCGGCGACGCAGGGGCCGACGATCAGCGCGGACAGGGCGCCCATCAGCAGGATGCCGCCGGGCGAGCCGCCCTGATGGTTGACGGTGTCGGACAGGCGGCTCTGCAGCGCGATGGGGAGCTGCAGTTCGTAGAAGCCGAACATGGAGCCGGCCAGCACGATGAAGATCAGCGAGAAGGCGCCGAGTACCCAGGGGTTTTGCAGTGCGGCGGACAGCAGCGTGCCGGACAGCCCGGCGGCGACGCCGGCGGCCGCGTAGGTGAGGGCCATGCCGAGCACGTACAGGCTGGACAGGCCGAAGGCGCGGCCCTTGGTGATCGCATGGCCATGGCCGACGATGATGCCGGACAGGATCGGGATCATCGGGAACACGCAGGGCGTCAGCGCCAGCAGCAGGCCGAAGCCGAAGAAGCTGAGCAGGATGGTGGCGGTGCTGCCGCCGGACAGCAGGCGGGCGATGCGGCCGGATTCGTCGTGGCTGCTGTCGGCCACAGGAGCGGCCGAGGCCGGCGCTGCGCTGGCAGCGGGCGTTTCGGCCTTGCCCAGCGCGCGGGCCAGGAAGCCGCCGGATCCGCCGTCGGCGCCGGCTGCGGCGATGGTGAAGCTCTGCTTCTGCGGCGGGTAGCAGATGCCCATGTCGGCGCAGCCCTGGCTGCTGACTTCCAGCTCGAAGGGCGGCTTGCCGGCGACGATGGGCACCGGGACGACCAGTTCGTGGCGGTAGATCTCCACCTGCCCGAAGGCGTCGTCTTTCTTCGGCTTGCCGGGCGGGATGGCGGGTTCGCCGAAGGTCACGCCCTCGGCCTGAAACTTGAAGCGGTGGCGATACAGGTAGTAACCGTCGGCGATCTGGAAGCGTACTTCGACGGTGTGGTCGTCCACCGCGCGGGCGGAGACGCGGAAGGCCTGTTCGACCGGCAGAGGCTCTTCGGCGGCGTGGGCGAGGCTGCCGAGCAGGGACAGAATGAAGAGCAGCAGGGGCAGCAGGAGGGTACGGATTCGGATCATGGCCGGCAGTGTAGGGGCAGCACGGCCGGGCCGCCCCGCGAATGGATCAAGAAATGGCGCTCGGGCTGTAGAAGGCGCCAGAGGCGTTCAGGTGGCCGCCTGCGTTTCGGCGGCGACCCAGGCCAGGTAGCCGGGCAGACCGTCAGTGACAGGGACTGCGATCAGCTCGGGAAGTTCGTAGGGATGGGCTTCCTGCACCGCGGCCTGCAGTTCGGCGTAGCGGGCGCGGGTGGTCTTGATCAGCAGCGGCACTTCGCTGGCCGTCTCGACGGCGCCCTGCCAGCGATAGACCGAGGTGCACGGGGCCAGGATGTTCACGCAGGCGGCCAGGCGGCGTTCGATCAGCAGCGCGGCGAGGGTATTGGCCGCGGCGGCATCGGGCAGGTTGGTGAGGACCAGCAGGGTGTCGTCGGTGGTGCTCATGGGGTTCTCATTTCAACAGCCGGCGGCGCGTCAGCGCCAGGGCCAGCCAGAAGGCCGCGACGGTGACGGCGGCCAGCACGCCGGCGTGCAGCGCGATGTTCTGCGGCATCTGGCCGAGCAGCAGCGGGCGGGCGAGGCTGACCGCATGGCTCAGGGGCAGTGCGTCGGCGATGTGGCGTACCGCGTCGGGCAGCTGGCTCTGCGGGAAGAACACGCCGGACAGCAGCGTCATCGGCGTGATGAAGAGGGTGAAGTAGTACATGAAGAAGTCGTAGCTCGGCGCCACGGCGGTCATGATCAGTCCGAGGGCGGCGAAGCACAGGCCGGTGAGGAAGATCACCGGGATCGCTGCCAGCGCCAGCGGCGAGGCGGTGAAGCCGAAGGCGGCGATCACCGCGAGGATCGCCGTGCCGGCCAGCGTGGCCTTGCTGGCGGCCCACACCAGCTCGGCGGCGACGATGTCGTCGAGGGCGATCGGGGCGTTCATGATGGCCTCCCAGGTCTTCTGCACGTGCATGCGCGAGAAGCCGGAGTACAGCACCTCGAAGGTGGCGGCGTTCATCGTGGAATAGCACAGGGTGCCGCCGGCCAGGAAGGCAATGTAGGACACGCCCTCGACCTGCGGCACCAGCATGCCGAGGCCGTAGCCGAGGCCCAGCATGTAGATCACCGGGTCGGCCAGGTTGCCGACGACGGACGGCAGGGCGAGCTTCTTCCAGACCAGGAAGTTGCGCCGCCACACCGCGGCGAAGCGCAGGGACAGGCGTGGCGGAGCAAAGTGGCCGCGGCGGGCGGACGGTTTATCCATGGGTGTTCAGTCGCGCAGTTCGCGGCCGGTGAGCTTGAGGAACACGTCCTCCAGGTTGGCCGGGCGGTGGAGGGTGCGCAGGCCGGGCTGATGGGCCAGGTGGGCCAGCAGCGGGGCTGCGTCGTCGGTATAGCAGAAGGCGGTTTCGCCGCTGATCTCGCAGCGCTTGCTGAAGCTGGCTGCATGGCGGGTGGCCCATGCGGCGGCACCGGATTCGGGGCCGGCGGACTGGCCGTTGCCGGTCCATTCACCGAAGACTTCCACTACCTGCGGTTCGATGTGGGCGGCGATGACCTCCCGCGGGCTGCCCTGGGCGAGGAGGCGCCCGGCGTCGAGGATGGCCAGCCGGTGGGCGAGGCGTTCGGCCTCGTCCATGAAGTGGGTGGTCAGCAGGATCGTCGTGCCTTCCGCGGTGAGGCGGCGCAGGCGTTCCCAGATCAGGTGGCGGGCCTGGGGGTCGAGGCCGGTGGTGGGCTCGTCGAGGATCAGCAGCTCGGGCTTGTTGACCAAGGCGCGGGCCAGCGTGAGGCGCCGCTTCATGCCGCCGGACAGGGACTGGATGCGCGCGTTGTCCTTGCCCTCCAGGCCGGCGAAGGCCAGCAGCTCGGGGATGCGCGGGCGGATCTCGCTTTCGCGGATGCCGAAGTAGCCGGCGAAGACGATCAGGTTCTCGGCGCAGGTGAAGTCCGGGTCGAGGCTGTCGAGCTGCGGCACCACGCCGACCCGCATGCGGGCTTCCCGGGCCTGCTCGGGAACCGGCAGGCCGCACAGACGGATGTCGCCGGCGGTGGGGGCGGTGAGGCCCAGAGCGCAGCGCAGTGTGGTGGTCTTACCGGCGCCGTTGGGGCCGAGCAGCGCGAAGCATTCGCCGGGGCGCAGGCTGAGGTCCAGCCCGCGCACCACCTCACGGGCTTCGCTGCCTTCGCCGAAGCGCTTGACGAGTCCGCTGATCTCGAGGGGCATCAGTTCGGCGGCGGCGTGGTGGATACGAAGGAGGGCCGGGCGAGGATCTGCTCGGCCCAGGCGGCCAGCGCGGTATGGCGGGAGCGCCAGTTGAACTCGGCGAGGCGCAGGTCCAGGTAGCCGAGGGCGCAGCCGGCGGCGATGTCGGCAATGCTGAGGGCTTCGTCACCGAGCCCCAGCCGTTGTTCGAGGCGTTCTTCCAGCGCGGCGAGGCCGCGGCGGATCTTGTCGAGCTGGCGCTGGATGTTGGCGTGATCCTGCTTCGGCAGCGGGCGGCGGCTTTCCAGGAAGGCCGCCACGGCGGCGTCGGTGATGCCGTCGGCGAGGGCCTCGCTCTGGCGCACCGGCAGCGCGGCCAGGCGCTCGGCGGGAATCAGCTCTGGGCCGCCGAGGGTCTCGAGGTATTCGGCGATGACCGGCGAGTCGAACCATACCTGGCCGTCGTCGGCGACCAGCGCCGGCACCTTGCCGAGGGGGTTGTAGTCGGGCACGCGGGTCTCGGAAACCCACGGGATGTCGACGATCTGCTCGAAGGGCAGGGCCTTTTCGGCCAGCACGATGCGGATCTTGCGTGCGTAGGGGCTAGTGAGGGAGACGACGAGTTTCATTGCTTTTCTGTTGTCAGAGAGGGCGCCACGCCCGTTCGATGATGCTGCGGATGATGTGCAGCTTGCCGTGGAAGAAGTGGTCGGCACCGGGGACGACGACGACCGGTAGCTCCTGCGGTTCGGCCCATTCCATCACGTTGGCGAGGGCGACGGTTTCGTCGCGCTCGCCGTGGATGATCAGGCTGTCCTTGGGCACCGGCAGCGTGGTGTAGCTGCGCGCACCGGTGACTTCACCGGCGGCGGTGCCGACCAGCACGATGCGTCCCGGTGGTGTGATGCTGTCGGCCAGGCGGGCGGCGACGCGGGTCTGCACGTAGGCGCCGAAGGAGAAGCCGCCGAGGGCCAGCGGCAGGCCGCCCCAGCGGCTCTGCGCCCAGGCGATCACGGACAGCATGTCTTCGGTTTCGGCGCCGCCGTTGTCATGGGTGCCGACGCTCTTGCCGACGCCGCGGAAGTTGGGGCGCAGCGCCGCGTAGCCCATGTCGCGGAAGACCCGCGCCAGGGTGTGGGCGACCTTGTTGGTGTTGGCGCCGTGGAACAGCGGGTGCGGGTGGCACACCAGCGCGATACCGCGGACCTGGTCCGGGGTGTCGATGATCAGTTCGATCGGGCCGTCGGGGCCGTTGATGAGGGCGGTTTCAGTGGCGGGCATGATCAGATCTTCAGGCGTTCGACGATGCGGCCGTGCTGTAGGTGCTCGCTGATGATTTCGTCCACGTCGGACTTGTCCACGAAGGTATACCAGACGTTGTCGGGGTACACCACCAGCACCGGGCCTTCGTCGCAGCGATCGAGGCAGCCGGCCTTGTTGATGCGTACCTTGCCCTTGCCCTTCAGGCCGAGGGCGGCGATGCGGTCCTTGGCATAGGTCTGCAGCTCGACGGCGCCCTGGGCTGCGCAACAGGTTTCGCCGGGGCCGCGCTGGTTGCAGCAGAAGAAGACGTGGTGCTTGAAGTAGCTCATGGGCGGTCTCCGGGGGAGCGGTTCTGATTGTTGGAATGTGGTCGCGATTATCGGCCAATCGCCGCTCCTGCGGGAGTCGGGTGACGCCCGGGATCAGGGCCGGCGGCCCTTGTCGTCCGGTGCGTTGGGGCCCGTCAGGCCCAGGTAGGCAAAGGCGGCGAAGGGCCACAGGCTGGCCGTGAGCTGGGTAAGACCGTGGAAATTGAGGAAGTTGCCGTGGCGGATCAGTTCCACGTCGCTGGGCAGGAAGGGGTTTTCGGGGGCCAGGTTGACCAGCGCCGTGCCGACCAGCAGCGCCATGCCGGCCAGCATGCCGTGGCTGCGCTTGGGCAGCAGCAGGCAGACGCCGAGCAGCGCCGCGCCGGCGGCAAGACCGATCTGCCCGCCGGGGGTCATCCAGTGGAATGGCTCGCCAGGGGAAAAGAAGGCCGCGGCAGCGAGGGTTTTGGCGCCGAGGCCGAGGAGCACCAGCGTGGCCAGCGGCCACGGGCTGAAGCGGCGCATCATGCAACTGGTGGTGAGGCCGACGGCGAGCAACTGGCTGGTGGCGATGGCGGCTTCCACCTTGACGAAGCGGGTAGGGTTGAATTGCAGCGGGGTCGGTAGATCGAACAGGCGGCGCAGGTCGCCGGTGGCGAACAGCAGGCTTTCGGGAGTCAGCAGGGTGAGCAGCCACAGGCCCATCAGCACCAGCCCGATCTCGCCGGCGTGGCCGGGGACGATGCGCCGCTGGCGCCAGCGGGTGAGGCCGCTGTCGGGGGCGAACAGGCGCTCGCCCCAGCGCGCGCCGGCCAGCGCGCCGAGGATGCCGCCGATGGTATTGCAGCCCACGTCCACGTTGGACGAGACACGGGTGGGCAGGAAGTTCTGCAGGGTTTCCACCGACAGGCTCAGGCTGGCGGTGAGCAGGATCGCCAGCAGCACCGCCAGCGCGCGGGGCAGGCGGCCCAGCGCCGGCACCAGCGCGAAGCTGAAGGGCACGATGCCGATGACGTTCACCACCAGGTCTACCCAGCTGTAGTAGCGCGGCCACGGGGCGGACAGGAAGTCGAAGAGCGGTAGGCCGGGGTCTCGCCAGCCGGTGAAGGGATGCAGGCAGGCGTAAACGATCAGTATCCCGATGGCGGCGGCGAAGTAGGCGGCGAGCGGAGAACTGTGGCGTGGCGAAGGCATCAGGCTGGCTGGAGAAGCGCGTCAGGCTTCATTCTAGCCGCGGACACGGGTTTGGGGCGGGACCCGCGCCACGCCGTGGCCGGGAGGTGGATTCGGGATGAGGGGCCGCCCGCTGCTACTGCCTCAGGCCGGCTGGGTCGGCGCGCGCTTGCCGAAGCCGGGGCGGAAGGCGACGAGGCGCGCCAGCAGCGCATCCCAGTCCACCGCGTCGAGGGTGTTCTTGACCAGCAGGCCGAGGTCGGTCTCGCCTTCCATCAGCAGGCGGCGGCTGAAGAACAGGGTATCCGGGTCCTCCTCGCGCAGGGCGAGGGCCAGGTAGTCGCGGGTGGTGGCGGAGATGGTCAGGTCCGGCTGGCGCGGGTCGAACAGCGGGCGGAAGCCCCGCGCCGTGAAGGTGAAGCGCAGCGCCAGGCCGGCGTCGGTGACCTTGAGGAGCAGGCGCTTGCCGGTCAGTGGCTCGAGCGTGTCGCGCGGCAGGATGCGGTCGAGAGCCAGATTGAGGGCGCCGACCAGCGCCAGCGTCGGCGGCAGCTGGGGCAGGCGGGCGCCGATGCTGGCAATTGGCTTGGGCAGGGTGAAGGCGGGCAGTTTCATGGTCGGGCGCTCCGGAGGATCAGGCGGTGACGAGTTGTTCGACGCCGGGCCGGCCGTGCCAGAAGCCGTTGCACGGCGCTTCCGGCAGCAGCGGGCGGGCGTTGCGCAGGGCCTCGGCGGGCTGAAGCTGGCCGGCCAGGGCCTGGCGGAACAGGTCGATGACCTCGGCGGTGTGTTCGCCCTGGGGGCTGATGCGCAGGATGTCGAGGCCGTCGGCCTGCACGGCAGGCAGGTCGCCGAGCAGGGTGTGCACATGGGCGGACTGGGTCTGGATGCCGTTGAGGGTCAGGAAGGGTTCGCCTTCGCGGGTCTTCAGCGGAATGCCGTCGGCGAACTGCAGGCAGCGGAACTCGCAGGTGTCCTTCTGCAAATTGTAGTGGCGGGCGGTGAAACAGCGCGCCGAGAAGGCCAGCGGCAGGCGGCCGTGGGCGAAGACCTCCACTTCCATCGGCTGGCCGAGGCCACCGCGCAGCTCGGCGATCTGCTGGCGCGACATCTCCGGCGGGGCGACCCAGCGGCTGGCGCCGAGCTCGGCGAACATGCCCAGGGTGGCCGGGTTGAAGATGTTCAGCGTGGGGCCGGCGATCCAGTCCGCCACCGGCGCGTCGCCGCCGGTGAGCAGGCGCACTGCGCCCATGTCGTTGGCCTCGACGCGGAAGTGCCCGTTGGTGACGATGCGGCGCAGGGTCTTGAGGTCGGATTCGGATTCCACCAGCACCTGGCTGGACAGCACGACTTCCTTGCCGGCGGCGGCGAGGATGTCGGCTACTTCGAGCCAGTCGCTGAGGCGCAGTTCGTGGCGGCGGGAGCACACCGTCTCGCCGAGATAGACGATATCCACCGGCGCGTCGGCCATGTCGGCGTAGAAGGCCAGCGTGGCCTGGCGGGGCCAGTAGTAGAGCAGGGGACCGAGGGCGAGTTTCATCGGATTTCATTAAAACGATGGGCCACCCCGGGCTTCATTGGCCCCTGCCCGGGGCCCGACGCACGGAGCGGCAGGTTGTGGGGGCCTTACTTCCAGGGACGGTAGTAGGCGCCGAGAGTGTGGCTCTGGCCCTCGGACACCTTGTTGAGTTCGGCCATCCACGCCGCCTCGACGCGGAAGGGCGCGGTGTCGGCCTGAAGGCGGTCGATGGCAGCGCGCCATACCTTGGTGACCTGGGTCACGTAGGCGGGGCTGCGCTGGCGGCCTTCGATCTTGATCGCGCGAACGCCGACGCGGGCCAGCTCGGGCAGTAGTTCCAGCGTATTGAGGCTGGTGGGCTCCTCGATGGCGTAGTAGGTCTCGCCGTTTACGTCGAAGCGGCCCTTGCAGAGTGTCGGGTAGCCGGCCCGCTCGCCGTCGGCGAAGCGGTCGATGAGGATGCCATTGAGGCGGGTTTCCATGCCTTTTGGGGTCTGCTCCCAGCGCACGTGCTTGCCCGGCGAGCAGGCGCCGTTGCAGTTGGGGGATTCGCCGGTGGCGTAGGCTGACAGCGCGCAGCGCCCCTCTACCATCACGCACAGTCCGCCGAAGCCGAACACCTCGATCTCCACCGGGGTGTTGGCAATCACGTGCTCCACCTGGGCCAGGGACAGCACCCGCGGCAGCACGGCGCGCGAAATACCGAAACGTTCGTAGTAGAAATTGATGGCGTCGTAGCTGGTGGCAGAGCCCTGGACCGAGAGGTGCAGGCGCAGTCGCGGGTGAGTCTTGCGCGCGTAGGCCATCAGGCCGGGGTCGGCGAGGATCAGCGCGTCGATGCCGCAGTCGGCTGCGCGGTCGATGGCGCGGGTCCAGCTGGGCCAGTTGTCGGTCTGCGGGTAGGTGTTGAGGGCCAGCAGCACCTTGCGGCCGCGGTCGTGGGCGTAGCGCACGCCTTCAGCCATCGACTTGTCGTCGAAATTGAGGCCGGTGAAGTTGCGGGCATTGGTGGCGTCCTTGAAGCCTAGATAGACGCAATCGGCGCCGTTGTCGATGGCGGTCTTGAGGGCGGGCAGGCTGCCGGCGGGGCAGACCAGTTCGATCGGATGCGGGGGAGTCATGGGTTCCGGGCGGCGAAAAATGACGCCGGCCGACTATAGGCGCCCCTCGTCGGGCGAACCTTGACCGCGGTCAACGGGGCGCCGGGTCGAGACCGGAGCGGGGAAGGCCATTTGGCAAATGTGTCGGGCGGTTTCGGGACATGGGCATTTCTTGCACGCTGGCGCATACTTGCCCGCGAGGAAGGTTATTGGTTTGGCTTATGACTTCGTCCGTGCCCGTGTCGCGCTGTCGCTTCCTGTCGTTGATTGCCAGCGAGCCCATCATCGGGGGTTACCGCCCTGCATGATGTGCATGTCGAAGGGCATGCGCCGATGAGCGGCGCCCGTTTCCTGTCCCTGCGCTGGCGTCTGCTTGGCCCCTTGCTGGCCCTGTGGGCGATGGGGATGGGGTTGCTGGTCAGCGTTCTGTACTCGGGGATCGTGGAGCGCTTCCAGATCCTCGTCGAGCAGCGCGCCGAGGCGACCGTGTCGGCCGTCCATGCCGCAGCGGAAACCACCCAGGATTCCACCGATCTGCGCCGGCTCGTGTCTGCGCTGGGGGCTGCGCGGGACGTGCAGCGCCTGGTGCTGGTGGCGGGTGAGCCGGGCCGCGTCATCGCCGCCAGTGACCACGACTGGATCGATCTGCCGTTGACGGCGCTGCCCGACCGGGCACTGGCGGCCAGTTTCGGCAGTGTGCAGGCGTCCCGTCACGGCGCGCGGGTGCTGGATTCGAGCCGTCGCAGCCTGGATGTGTTGGAACCGGTGCTGCTGCTCGGCGCCGGGGGCGATAGCGGCCGCCTGGACGACGGCATACTGTTCCTGCGCCTCGATGCGGGCAGCCTGTGGCAGGCCGCCGAGGAGACGGCGCTGCACCTGTCCGTCGGGCTGGGGGCGGTGCTGAGCCTGGTGGCCGGCCTGATCTATCTGTTGCTGTCCCGCTACGTGCTGCGTCCGGCCGAGGCCATCCGTGCGGCCCTGGGGCGCCGCCGGGCGCCCGGTGGCGAGGATGCCGAGATCCGCATGCCGGTGGTGCGCCGGGACGAACTCGGGGAACTGGCCGAAACCCTCGACGAAACCCTGTCTGCGCTGCGTGCCCGCAACCGTGATATCGAGCGCTTGCAGCGCCTGCACCACGCCTTGTCGGTGACCAACAAGGCGATCGTGCATGCCCGTGATGCGGATGCGCTGCTGCCCCAGGTATGCCGTATCGCGGTTGAATTCGGCGAGCTGGACCTGGCCTGGATCGGCTTCCCCGAGATCGAGGGCAGCGTCCTCAAGCCGGTGGCCATGTACGGCAAGTGCCGCGACGGTGGCACGGATCTGGGCTGTCTGCCCACGCACCGTGTTCCGGCCGAGGCGCTGATCGTCAATGATCCGGCTCTGCCCGACATGGTGGAGGCGTGCCCGGACGGCCTTGGGCGCGACAAGGCGGCCGGTTCCTTTGCCCTGTTCCCGATCCGTGACAGCGGTGGGCCGGACGGGGCACTGGTGCTGTGCAAGGCCGAGAAGCACTTTTTCGATGCGCAGACGGTGGCTCTGCTCGACGAGATGAGCACCGACATCGGCTTCGCCCTCCGCAATTACCGTCGCGACGAGACGCTGCGGCTGGCGGCGAAGGTCTTCGAGAACAACTCGGAAGGCATCGTCATCATCGATCCCGAGCGGCGGGTGGTGATGACCAACCGGGCCTTCACCGCGCTCACCGGCATTGCCGGGCAGGATGTGCGCGGACGGCCTCTGGTGCTGTTCGATCCGCAGAAGCATCCGCGCGGCTTCGCCAGCCGCATCCGCGCCGTAGCGCTGCAGGATGGCCTGTGGCAGGGCGAGGTGTGGATACGCCGGGCCAGCGGCGAGAGCTTCCCCGCCGACATGTCGATCAGCGTCGTGCGGGCCCCCGATGGTCCGGCCTTCCACTACGTCGGGGTGTTCTCCGACATCAGTCGGCGCAAGGCCGATGAGGCGCGCATCCGTTTCCTGGCCAACCACGATTTCCTCACCGGCCTGCCATCGCGGGCTGCGCTGCAGCCGACCATGGCGCACGCCGTGGAGGACGCGAGGCGGGATGGGCGGCGGATCGGACTGTGCTTCCTGGACCTCGACCGCTTCAAGAACATCAACGATACCCTCGGCCATCACGTCGGCGACCAGCTGCTGGTGGAGGTCGCCCAGCGCCTGACCTCTGTACTGCGTGAAGGGGAGTGCGTGCTGCGCCACGGTGGCGACGAGTTCGTCGTGGTGGTGCCCGAGCAAGGCGGCCCGGCGGATCTCCAGGCCTCGGGGGAGCGCCTGCTGGCGGCCCTGGATGAACCTTTCCGCCTGGCTGGCTGTGAATTCAGCCTGTCCACCAGCGTCGGCGTGGCCATCTATCCGGATCACGGTGAGGACGCGGAGATCCTGCTCGACCGGGCCGACATGGCGATGTACAAGGCCAAGGAAGAGGGGCGTAACGGCGTGCAGTTCTTCACCGAGAGCATGGCCACCGCGACCAGCGAACGGTTGTCCATCGAGCACGCGCTGCGCCGGGCGCTGGAGCGCGGCGAGCTGGCGCTGAACTACCAGCCGGTGGTGGCAGTCGACGGTCGGCTGATTGCCGCCGAGGCGCTGCTGCGGTGGACCCACCCGGAACTCGGCAACGTACCGCCGGCCCGCTTCATTCCGTTGGCGGAGGAGAGCGGGCTGATCCTGCCCATCGGCGCGTGGGTGCTCGACACCTTGTGCCGCCAGCTGGCGGCCTGGCGGGCGGAGGGGCGCCGCATGGTGCCGGTGGCGGCCAACATCTCGCCGTTGCAGTTCCGCCGGGCCGATTTCGTCGCCACCGTGGCGGCGGCGCTGGCGCGCCATGGCGTGCCGCCCGAACTGCTGACCCTCGAGGTCACCGAAAGCATGGTTATGGTCGATGTGGAGCAGGCCGCCCACCAGCTCGCCGAACTGAAGGCGCTGGGCCTGTCGATCGCGATCGACGATTTCGGCACCGGCTACTCGAGCCTCGCCTACCTGCGGCGCTTCCCCCTCGACAAGCTGAAGATCGACCAGTCCTTCGTGCGGGCGATCAACGCCGGGCCGGAGGATAGGGCGATCGTCGCGGCCATCGTCGGGCTCGGCCACAACCTCGGCCTAGGGCTGGTGGCGGAAGGCGTTGAGAGCGCGGCGATGGCCGACGCGCTGCTCGATCTGGGTTGCGATTCGCTGCAGGGCTGGCACTTCGGCAAGGCGGAACCTGCAGAACGCTTCGCAGAGCGTTTGGCATAAGGCGGAAACGCTACGCCTTCTCGGCTCCCCCGCGGACCCCGCTCGTCCCTATAATCCGCGGATTCGCCAACGCTTTTTCCATTTTTTCCGATGCTGTTCTGGTTCGTCATCGCCTACTGGCTGATCTCGGTGGCCATCGGCCTCATCGCCGCCACGCGGGTCCACAACACCAAGGACTTCGCCGTTGCGGGCCGTCATCTGCCCTTCTACATGGTCACCGCTACGGTGTTCGCCACCTGGTTCGGCTCGGAAACGGTGCTCGGCATTCCGGCGACCTTTCTCAACGAAGGGCTCCACGGCGTGGTCGCCGATCCCTTCGGCTCGTCCCTGTGCCTGATCCTGGTCGGGCTGTTCTTCGCGGCACCGCTGTACCGCATGAACCTGCTGACCATCGGCGACTTCTACAGGCGGCGCTACGGGCGGACTGCGGAGGTGCTGACCACGCTGGCCATCGTGATCTCCTACCTCGGTTGGGTCGGTGCCCAGATCACCGCCCTCGGGCTGGTCTTCAACGTGGTGTCGGGCGGCGAGGTGAGCCGCCTGGCCGGCATGTGGATCGGCTCCGGCACGATCCTCATCTACACGCTGTTCGGCGGCATGTGGGCGGTGGCGATCACCGATTTCCTGCAGATGATCATCATCGTCATCGGCATGCTGTGGATCGGTGGCGAGGTCAGCAGCATGGCCGGTGGCGTCGGTGCGGTCGTCAATCACGCCTTGGGTGAAGGCAAGTTCGCCTTCCTGCCCCCGGCCGACCCGAAGGAAATGATCGCCTTCTTCGCTGCGGCGGTGACCATGATGTTCGGCTCCATTCCGCAGCAGGATGTGTTCCAGCGCGTGCAGTCGGCCAAGTCCGAGAAGATCGCGGTGTGGGGCTCGGTGCTCGGCGGCAGCCTGTATTTCGTGTTTGCCTTCGTGCCGATGTTCCTCGCCTACTCGGCGACGCTGATCTCGCCCGACATGGTGGCGCGCCTGATCTCGTCCGATTCCCAGATGATCCTGCCCGAGCTGGTGCTGAGCAAGGCGCCGCTGGTGGCCCAGGTCATGTTCTTCGGCGCGCTGCTGTCGGCGATCAAGAGCTGTGCGTCGGCCACCCTGCTGGCGCCGTCGGTGACCTTCACCGAGAACATCCTCAAGCCGGCGCTGCCGCATCTGACCGACCGCAAGCTGCTGTTCTGGATGCGCGTGGTGACCTTCGGCTTCACCGTGCTGGTGACCGTCTACGCGATGTACTCCAAGGCCAGCATCTTCAAGATGGTCGAGAACGCCTACCAGATCACCCTGGTGTCGGCCTTCGTGCCCTTGCTGTGCGGCCTGTACTGGCGGCGGGCGACCAATCAGGGCGCGCTGGCGTCCATCTTCTGCGGCATCGGCGTGTGGCTGGCGGTGCATCTGGCCGGTGGCGAGGATCCCTTCGTGCCGGCCCAACTGGCCGGCCTGGCGGCCAGCGCGGTGGGGATGGTGGTCGGTTCGCTGGTGAAACAGCTGGTCCACCATGACATCCACGTGCATGAGCGCCTGCTCCGCGGCCACTATGCGGCCGAGCCCCACGGCATTGCCCACGAGGGGATCGGCGCTGTGCATAAACATGGCCAGTAGCGGCGGACTCATGCGTCCCGCCGCGTCGGCCGGAACCTTGGCCGCGTCTTGCCGTCTGTCGTCTTAACCGTTGCCTGCCAGGATCCTGCCTTGAACCCGTCCGCGCCATCGCCCAAGACCATCGCCGTCGCCCTCACCGGAGCGTCCGGTATGCCCTATGGGCTGCGCCTGGTGGAATGCCTGCTGGCCGCGGGCTGCCGGGTGTGGCTGCTGTATTCCCAGGTGGCGCAGATCGTCGCGAAGCAGGAGATGGATCTTGCCCTGCCGTCTCGGCCGACTGAGGTCGAAGCCCTTCTGAGCGAGCGCTTCGGTGCGGTAGCTGGGCAGTTGCAGGTGTTTGGTCGGGAGGAATGGTTCGCGCCGCCGGCTTCGGGTTCCAATCCGCCGGACGCGATGGTCGTCTGTCCGTGTTCGATGGGCTCGCTGGCGTCGATCGCCGCCGGCCTGGCCGGCAACCTCATCGAGCGGGCTGCCGACGTGGCCATCAAGGAAGGGCGCAAGCTGATCCTGGTGCCGCGGGAGACGCCGTTTTCGCAGCTGCACCTGGAGAACATGCTGCGCCTGGCCCGCATGGGCGTGGTGATCCTGCCGGCCAATCCGGGCTTCTATCACCGGCCGCAGACGGTCGGAGAATTGGTGGATTTCGTCGTCGCCCGGGTGCTCGACCAGTTGGCCGTGCCGCATGCGCTGATGCCGCGCTGGGGCGAGGGCGACGAGTAAGGCGCATCCACTCGCCCGCGGGCGGTCGGGTAGCGCTCCGTGGCGAGTGGGCGCGTGCCGACGGGAAGGCTGTGCCGGATTACAGGAGTGACACCATGCATGACACCGTCGAGATCCCGCTCTTCCCGCTGCATACGGTGCTGTTTCCCGATGGCGTGCTGTCCCTCAAGCTGTTCGAGGCCCGCTACCTCGACATGGCGGCGCGCTGCATGCGGGCCAATGCACCTTTCGGCGTATGCCTGATCCAGGAGGGCGGCGAGGTCGGCAATCCGGCGGTGCCCTTCGAAACCGGTACCGTTGCGCGGATCGGGGATTGGGACATGTCCCAGCCCGGTCTGTTGTTCATCACCTGCCGGGGGGGTGAGCGCTTCCGCATCGTGTCCCGGGACATTCATTCCGACCGTCTGCAGACGGCCCGTGTAGAGGTGATCCTCGAACCGCCGGTGGAGCCGGTGCCGGACGAGCTGCATGGCTTGCTACCTTTGCTGCGTGCCATCGTGGTCGACGCCGGTGACGAGATGTTTCCGCCGCCGCACCGCTTCGACGACGCCAGCTGGGTTGGCTACCGTCTCGCGGAGATCCTGCCGATCCCGGTGAAGGCCCGCCAGCGCCTGCTCGAGCTGCAAGACCCGCTGTCCCGGCTGGAGATCATCCATGCCTACCTGCAGCAGCACCAGCTGATTGACAGCCGTGATTGAGCCGCGCGGGCGGCCGCTGCGGCCCCACCGTGGTCATGGCCTGCCGAACAGATCGTCCTGCACAAGCTGTTCGAGCAGCTTGCGGATCGGCGCCGGCAGGGCGGCGTCGGCGAGGCGGTCGAGGGGCTGCCACAGGCGGCCGTCTTCGGCAACGGCGGGGGCGGGCGGCGCGACTTCGAGTGCTTCGGGCTGCAGCGTCAGCGTGAAATGCGTGAACACGTGGCGGAAGGGCGTCAGCGGCGTGCGCTGGCGGACGTCCAGGCCGTAGTGGCGGGCCACCCAATCGGCGCTGTCGGCGTCTTCCGGCAGTTCCGGCAGGCTCAGCAGGCCGCCCCAGATACCGCTCGGCGGCCGGCGTTCCAGCAGCACGGCACCATTGGCGAGGATGGCGGCGAAGCGGCCGCTGCGCTGGGGGCTTTCCTTGCGCGGGCGCGGGGTCGGCAGTTCGGCGACGCGGCCGTCGCGCAGCGCCACGCAGCGCTCGGCCAGCGGACAGCGGGCGCAGGCGGGCCGGCCACGGGTGCAGATCGTGGCGCCGAGGTCCATCTGGGCCTGGGTGTAAACGCCTACGTCCCGTGCCGGCAACAGGCTCTCGGCCAGTTCCCACAGACGGTTTTCCACGGCTTTGGTGCCGGGGAAACCGTCGATACCGAAGACGCGGGTCAGCACCCGCTTCACGTTGCCGTCGAGGATCGCCGCCCGCGTGCCGTAGGCAAAGGCGCTGATCGCCGCCGCCGTCGAGCGGCCGATGCCCGGCAGCTCGGCGAGCTGGGCGGGGTCGGCCGGAAACACGCCGCCGTGGCGGGCCATCAGGGCCAGGGCGCACTTGTGCAGGTTGCGCGCGCGGGCGTAGTAGCCGAGGCCGCTCCACAGGGTCAGCACGTCCTCCACCGGCGCCGCGGCGAGGCTGGGCAGATCCGGAAAGCGCTCGAGGAAGCGCGCGTAGTAGGGAATGACGGTTTCCACCTGGGTCTGCTGCAGCATGATTTCCGACAGCCACACCCGGTAGGCGTCATCGGTCTGCCAGGGCAGGTCGTGGCGGCCATGCTGGCGCTGCCAGGCGATCAGGGTTTCCGCAAACGTACTCAATTTCGCAAGCTCTCGACGCTGGCCCGCCGGGCAGCGATAATTTCACTCCCCCCAACTGGATTGCTGCCCGCCGTGATGGCGCGCGGACTACCCGATTTCATATGACCTCTCCCAAGAATGATCCGGCGGTACGCGCCTTTCGCGACACGCTGGGCATGTTTCCCACCGGCGTGACGGTGATCACCGCCCGCGCGCCGAGTGGCGAGCCGATCGGTCTCACCGTCAGCTCCTTCAATTCGGTGTCCCTGACGCCGCCGCTGGTCGTGTGGAGCCTGTCTAAGCACCTGCCGAGCGTACCGATCTTCGAAAACGCCGCAGTGTACGCGATCAACATCCTGGCCGAGGATCAGCAGGACATCTCCCAGCGTTTCGCCAGCCGCAGCGACGACAAGTTCGCCGGCTTGCCCTTCACCGAGGGCCTGGACGGCGTGCCGCTGCTGCCGGGCTGCGTGGCCTGGTTCGAATGCCGCCAGTTCTCCCGCCACGAAGGCGGCGACCATGTGGTGTTCATCGGCGAGGTGGCGCGTTTCGACCGCCAGCTCGACAAGACGCCGCTGGTTTTCCAGGGCGGCGCGTACCGCCGCCTGGCCTGAAACATGGACGCACCGCACTGGATCGAGACCGGTAGCGGCTCCCGTGGGCTGGTTTTCCTGCATGGGGTCAGCGGTGGCGCCGCCAGCGCGTTCGACATCCTGCCGCAGATGACGCCCGCAGGCTGGCGCGGTCTGGCCTGGGACATGCCCGGCTATGGCGCCAGCCCGGCGGTGGAGCCCGTCAGCTTCGACAGCTTTGCTGGTGCCGTGGTGGATCTGCTCGACGAGGCCGGCCTCGACAGCGCAGTGCTGGTTGGCCACAGCATGGGCGGCATGATCGCGCTGCAGACGGCGGTGCGTTTTCCGGAGCGGGTCGCCGGCCTGGTGCTGGCTTGCTGCACGCCGGCCTTCGGCGCTGCGTCGGGTGCGCTGCAGAAAGCCTTCCTCGACCGTCGCCTGGGGCCGTTGGACGATGGGGCCAGCATGCGCGAACTGGCCATCGAGCTGATCCCGACGATGATCGGACCGGGCAGCGAAGCCGAGGTCGTGCATGACGCCGTCGACCTGATGGCGCGCATCCCGCCCGACAGTTACCGGGCCGCGATGCATGCGCTGGTGCGTTTCGACCAGCGGGCGGCCTTGTCCACGCTGGAAATGCCGGCGCTGGTGCTGGCCGGCACGCACGACACCGTATCCACGCCACAGGTGGTGCGCCGCATGGCCGAACGCCTGCCGCTGGCCACGTACCGGGAGCTGGACGCCGGCCACATGGCGCCTTTCGAGGAGCCGGAAGCCTTCGCCGCCGAGGTCCGCGGTTTTATCGCCGGCCTCGATAACCTGCCTGTCACCGGTACCCGCTAGGCTTGGACATTTTGCCCGCCATGGAAGAAAGCCCTTTCAAAGGCAAGACCGGCCTGACCCGCGTGTGGAACGCCTTCCACTACTCGATGGCCGGGCTCGGTGCCGCCTACCGCAACGAGGATGCCTTCCGCCAGGAGGTCTGGCTGGCGGTCGTGCTGATGCCGCTGGCCCTGTTCCTGCCCGCCAGCGGCATCGGCAAGGCACTGATGATCGCCAGCGTGCTGCTGGTGATCATCGTCGAGCTGATCAATTCCGGCCTCGAGGCCACCGTGGATCGCATCTCCCTCGAACATCACCACCTGGCCAAGCGCGCCAAGGACATCGGCAGCGCGGCGGTCTTCGTCGCGCTGGTGAATGTCGTCGCCGTGTGGGGGCTGGTGCTGTTCGGCTAAGCAGGAAAAATCGTCATGAGTACCGCGTCCGGCAAGAAGCCCTGCGTCAATTGCACCTGCGCCGCCACCGGCTTCTGTCCGCGCGGCGTGGGGGCCAACATCCCGCCGGAGCTGGTGGCACAGCAGAACACGGCACCAGCCAAGCCGCAGTCCGCCGGCCAGCAGCGCCGGGAGCAGTTGCGTCAGCTGCCCGGCAACCGCCGCAAGATGCGTTTCTGACGGACGCCCGGCAGGAGATGTCCTCTGCGGGATGAGGGATGTCCCGCGCGGGGATGCATTCATTTCCCCATGGTCCGCTGCAGGGCGGGTGAATTCGCGTCCACGGGGTCCGTCATCCCTTGCCCGGCGTGAGAGAATCGCGCCCCCGTCCATTTCCGGAGTTGTCCATGTCCGAATCGACCCAGGCGATCGCCGACCTCGTCATCCACCGCCTGATCCGTGCCGCCGAAGGCGCGTCCACGGTCGAGCTGCGGCCGGCTTCCAATCCCGTCGACGAACCAGCCGCGCGCCTGATGGAGCGCCTGTGCCGGCATTTCGCCGAGCGGCCGGGCAAGGGCTATGGCTGGTTCGAGAAAGACGAGCGGGCTTTTCCGATGCCGCGCCTGGTGCGCGAGCACGCGGTGGACGGCAGCATGGATTTCGCGACCCTGTCCCGCGAGATGGTGACCCACCTGCAGCAGCGCCTCGACGAGGACAAGGTGGACGACGGCGGCTACGTGCTGATCGCCCGCGCCACCATCTTCGGGGCTGACTGCCTGTACGTGGCCCTGCTGCAGGAGACCCTCGGCACGGTGATCGGCGACGGCCTGAGCATCCACGATAGCCCGCACCTGGATTTCGGCGCGCTGCAGGTGGCCGGGCGCATCGACATCACGGCCTGGCAGAACGGCGCTGAGCGCTACATCGCCTTCCTGAAGGGGCGCGGCGACCTGGCCGGCTGGTTCAAGCGCTTCCTTGGTTGTACCGATGTGGTGATCGCCCTCAAGGAGACCAAGAAGCTGGTCGAGACCCTGAGCCATTTCGCCGACACCCAGCAGCTGGAAACCCGCGAGCGCGACGAGCTGCTCGAACGCGCCCACCTGGTGCTGGAGGAAATGGGCGAGAGCGGCGCGGCCCTCGACCTGCAGTCGGTGGCGAGCCAGATCTTCCCCGACGCGCCGCAGAAGCTCAGCGAAACCCTGCAGGACGAAGCCCTCGACCTGGCCAGCGGCTTCGTGCCGGACAAGCGTGCCCTGAAGCCCCTGATCCGCTTCCGCGCCAGCGCTGAGGACTGGAAGCTGGAGTTCGAACGCAGCGGCCTCCGCTCCGGTGCCGTGCAGTACGACAAGGCCAGCAACACGCTGGTGCTGACCAACGTGCCGGAGAGCCTCAAGAAGCTGCTGCTGGAGGAGTGAGCCCTACACCGACCACATGAACCAGCAGGCGGCGCCAAGAGCGCCGAGGCTGGTGACGACGGCGGTGGTGCGCAGCGGGTGGAACTGTGTCCATAGCAGCAGGCCGGTGATCGACAGCAGGATCAGGCTGCCGGCGATGGTGTCGGACAGCAGCACCCAGAAGGCGCTGGCGCCGACCGCCATGTGCAGCCGCGTGAGGGTGCCGATCGGCGTGGCGTCCGACTGGTCCAGTTTCACGAAGCGGTTGCCGACGAAGTACTCGGCGCTGACCCCACGGGTCGGCGTCTGCAGGCCGACGGTCCAGCGCTCCGGCTGGGCCACGTCCCGGTCGGCCCAGACCACCGTGCGGGCCGGCTGGGTCTTCACCTGGGTGACTTGTCCCGCGCTGAAACCCAGCTCTTCCCGCAGCCAGCCGGCGAGCTCGTCGGGGCTGCCGAAAGCCCGCGGCAGCGGCAGCTGGACCGTCGTCTGCATGGTCTTCTCCACCGGGATCTTGAGCACCGCCCGGTGGTTGAGCAGGATGCCGGTGGCGCCGAACAGCAACCCCAGCGCTGCCCCCCACAGCCCGACGTAGAGATGGATCTTGCGCAGCCAGCCGAGGAGCACCGCACGTCGGCTGCGCCGCCGCGGGCGAGCGTCGGCAGCGTGCAGCGGAGCGGCAGAAGGCTTGCCGTCGAGGGCGGCGGTGTCGCTGGAAGACATCGGGCGGTCCTTAGAAGGCGTAGCGGGCGCTCAACTGCAGCGCGCGAGGGGCGCCCGGCAGGTTCAGGTTGGCATTGCTGCCGTGGCCGGCGACGATGTACTTGCGGTCGAACAGGTTGGTCAGGTTGAGCTGCAGGTCGAGGCCCTTGACGCGGTAATAGGCCATCGCGTCCACGGTGGTGTAGGACGGCAGCGTGACGGTGTTGCCCGGATTGGCGAAGCGGTCGCCGACGTAGTTCAGGCCGGCGCCGGCGCCAAAGCCGCCGCCGAGGGCCTTGGTCAGCCACAGGTTGGCGCTGTGTTCCGGCGTCAGCGTCGGGCGCTTGCCCTGCACCGCCTGGCCGGCGTCCATGGCGATCGACGACACCATGCGTGCATCCAGCCAGGCGTAGCCGGACCACAGCTGCCAGCCGTGGGGCAGATCACCGGAGAAGCTCAGCTCGATTCCGTTGGTGCGCTGCACGCCGAGGGGCATGAGGATGTTGGTGGCCGGATCGGTGGTCTTGATGTTGGTGCGCTCAAGCCGGAAGGCCGACGCGCTGGCCGACGCCAGACCATTGAAGAAGTCGAACTTGGCACCGATCTCCTGGTTGGTGGTTTCCTCCGGCGCGATGCTGGCGTTGTTGGCGGCCAGCGGGAGGCTCTCGCCGGACGGCTGGAAGGACTTGCTCCAGGACGCGTAGTAGGAGCGGTCCTCGGTCGGCTGATAGACCAGGCCGGCGCGCGGGCTCAATGCGCTGTCGGTGCGCTCCAGGTTGGATTGGCCGGCGCGGCGCTCGCGGGTCGTCTGCTGGAAGCGGTCATAGCGCAGGCCGGCGAGGGCCTTCCAGTGCGTTGAAAGCGTGGCCAGATCCTGGATGTAGGCGCTGCTCACCGACATGATGCCGACGTTGTTGGTGGACGGCGCGGCGGTGACGTTGAAGGGCAGTACCGGCAGCACCGGGTTGAACAGCGACACCGTGGCGATGTTGTTCTGGGTGCGGAACAGCTGGTCCTTGGTCTGCTGGCTGACCTCGACGCCGTACAGCAGCTGGTGGGGCATGCCGGCCAGCGTGGTCTTGTGGACCAGCTCGGTCTGGTTGAAGTAGCCGTCTTCCTGGCGCCGCACGTTGCTGCGGTTGAGGGAGGCGGTCAGGGCCTTCTCATTGACGGCGCCGACCAGGGTGTTGTTGCGGTCCAGCGTGTAGTCGTAATAACGGAAGGCGTTGCGCACCGACCAGTCCTCGTCGAAGCGGTGGTCCAGCGTGAAGCCGATGGCCGACACGCGGGTCTGGGTGTAGTCCGCGTCGCGGGCGTTGGCGGCGCCGTAGTAGGTGCTGGCCGGCACATTCACCGGCCGGCCCTGGTAGGCCGGAATGCCGAAGTCGGTCAGGCGGCGGTCGGACAGGTATTCGGCCTGGATCAGCAGCTTGGTCTGGCTGCCGAGCTGGAAGGACAACGACGGCGCGAAGGCCTCGCGTTCCAGAAACTGCATGTCGCGGTAGCTGTCGCTGCGCTCGATGGCGCCGGTGACGCGGAAGGCCACGCCGCTGTCGTCGAACTTGCGGGCCAGGTCCACCTCGCCGCGGCGCTGGTTCCAGCTGCCGACCTGCAGGCTGACCTCGCTGCGGTCGATGCCGGGTTTCTTGGTGATGCGGTTGATCAGGCCGCCCGACGAGCCACGGCCGTACAGCACCGACGCCGGCCCTTTGACGACTTCCACCTGCTCGACGTTGGACAGGTCGCGGAAGTACATCGCGTCGTCGCGCAGGCCGTCGATGAACTGGTCGGCGATCGCCGAGAAGCCGCGGATCGTCACCTGGTCGCGCTGGCCGTCGCCGGTGGACAGGCCGACGCCGGGCACCGACTTCAGCACGTCCTGCAGCGAATGCACGGCCTGGTCGCGCAGCAGGCTCTGGGGCACCACGTTTACGGTCTGCGGGATGTCGCGCAGCGGTGCGTCGATCTTGGTGGCGCTGGTGGCGGTGGGCGGGTTGTAGGTCGGCGGCAGTTCGCGACCGCCGCTGACCTTGACCGCGGACAAGGTCGGCCCGCTATCGGTTTCGGTAGATTGCTGGGCCCATGCGCCGGAGCTGCACAGGAGGGAGATTGCCAGCGCCAGCGGGCGTCGTTGCAGTGCCATGTCGGTTCCTTCGAGACCTGGGATGAGATCCGGCGTGGCTGGCTGGTCGCGTCGTCTGACGGCACTGGCTGGCTGAAAGCCCGGGTGTTAAGCAGGGTAAATATCGGTAAATCTGTGAAAATTGTAAATGATGTTTATTCTCATTTGCAAGTCTGGCAAATCCGATTCGTACAGCGCAGGGCATGCGCTGGTCTGTGGAGACGGCGCAAGGAGGCCACCGTTTTCCGCGTGGGGGCGCGGAAAACGGTGGTTGGGGCAGGTGGAGGAGAGGTGTTGCGGAGGTGGCGTCAGGCCGCCGGTTTGCGGACCATGCGTACCGGCGTCTCGCCTGCGATGACACGGGCGCGCAGTTGGCCGCAGCCACCGTCCACGTCCTGGCCGGCGGAGTTGCGCAGCTTGGTGAGGATGCCGCGACGGTGGAGCTGGCGCGCAATATCGGCGGCCTTGTCCCAGTCCGGACGGCGGTAGGGCAGGTCGGGCACCGCGTTGTAGGGGATCATGTTCATGATCGCGTACTTGCCGGCCAGCAGTCGCACGATGCCGTCGAGTTCTTCCGGCGTGTCGTTAAGGCCGTCGATCAGCGTCCATTGGTACTGGATCGGGTAGCCGGTGGCGCGGGCGTAGGCTTCGCCGAGTTCGACGATCTCGTCCGGCGTCAGCGGCGGCGCCTTCGGCAGCAGGTCGGCCCGCAGGTCGGCGCGGGTGGTGTGCAGGGACAGGGCCAGTGCCGGCTTCACCTGGCCTTCTGGCAGGCGCTCGAAGACCCGCGGATCGCCGACCGTCGAGAACACCAGGTTCTTGTGGCCGATGCCGCCTTCGGTGCCGAGGAGCTGGATTGCTTCGAGCACGTTGTCCAGATTGTGGGCCGGCTCACCCATGCCCATGAAGACGACCTTCTTCACGTGGCGGCGGGCGCGGGCCAGCACTACCTGCGCTACGATCTCGGCGCTGCCGACCTGGCGCAGCAGGCCGTCGCGGCCGGTCATGCAGAAGCGGCAGCCCACCGCACAGCCGACCTGGCTGGACACGCACAGGCCGTCCCGCGGCAGCAGCACGCTCTCCACCGTCTGCTTGTCGGTAAGTTGCACCAGCAGGCGCGCCGAGCCGTCCTCGCCGGGATGTTCTGAACGTACCTGGGCCAGGCTGGCGAGCTCTGCGGTGAGGGCTGGCAGGGCGTCCACGACAGCCTGAGGCAGCATTGGGCCGCGCCGGGTAGGGCCGGCGTCAAGGGGCTGGGCGTGGGTCCACGCGCGCAGTACGCGCTGGATGTGCACGGGTTTGGCGCCCAGGTCGGCGAGGCGCTGGCGGAGTTGTTCGATACGCATTAGGGGGCGAATGATAGCAACTGGGTCGATGCCGCGGCATCCGCATCGACCATGATGGGCGCTCTCTCGGTGGACGTCGGCGCCGCCATCGCCTACACCTTGACCATTGGGCCTCCGGCCCAAGCTTTGCCAAGGAGGCATGCGATGCAAGTGAACCCCTACCTGTTCTTCGATGGCCGCTGTGAAGAGGCCGTCCAGTTCTACCAGCACGCTCTCGGTGCCCAGGTGGACATGCTGATGCGCAACCGGGACAACCCGGAACCGCCGCCGCCGGGCATGCTGCCGCCCGGTTCGGAAGACAAGGTTCTACACTGCAGTTTCCGCATCGGCGACGCTCTGGTGATGGCCTCCGATGGGCGCTGCCAGGGCAGTACGCCGTTCCAGGGCTTCGCCTTGTCCGTCGCGCCAGCCGATCCGGCGGTGGCCGAGAAATTCTTTACGGCCCTGGCTGAGGGTGGGCAGGTGCAGATGCCACTCGGCAAGACCTTCTGGTCGCCTTGTTTCGGTATGGTGACGGACCGCTTCGGGGTGCTGTGGATGGTTACCGTGGCGTCGTGACGGGCCGCCGGGGGGCGCGTATCGGTTAAAGTGCCGGCGATGTGCCCCTCTTTCCGTGTGTCCGACGACGAGGTCGAATTCACCGCCATCCGCGCCCAGGGGGCCGGCGGGCAGAACGTCAACAAGGTGTCGACAGCGGTGCATCTGCGTTTCGACATTGTCGCCTCGTCGCTCCCTGATGCCATCAAGGAGCGCCTGCTCAGGCTGGGCGACCAGCGTATCAGCAAGAGCGGGGTGATCATCATCAAGGCTCAGGAATACCGCAGCCTCGACAAGAACCGCGCCGAGGCCCTGGGTCGCCTGCAGGCTCTGGTCGATAGTGTCGCCGTGGTGCCGAAGGCGCGGCGCGCGACCAAGCCGACCCGTGGCTCGGTGACCCGCCGGCTGGAGGGCAAGGCGCGCCGTAGTGCCGTCAAGGCTGGCCGGGGGCGTGTCGAATAGGGCTGGATGCGGGATAATCGCCGCCTCACGCTTTATTCGGGCGCTGCATGCTTTCGCTGCGCCCCGCCGTTTTCCCCCCTGTCTCTTCCCGCATGTGCCGGTCGTTTATCCGGTGGCACTGTCGGCAGCCTTTTTCACGCAGCATCCCGCAGGATCACCCATGCAATCCCACTGTTTCATCTTCGGCAAGGATGCCGCTCTCGAATTCTCCATCGCCACCCCGTTGCTGGCGGCCCATGCCAGGTTGAACCCGGTGGTCCGCGCATGAAGACACCGAGCCGAATCGAACCGCTGGTCGCCGACGGGCTGGTGGATAGTGTGCTGCGTCAGTTGATGAGTGGCAAGGAAGCCATGGTCTATGTCGTCCAGTGCGGCGACGAGATCCGCTGCGCCAAGGTGTACAAGGAGGCCAACAAGCGCGGTTTCCACACCGCGGTGGATTACACCGAGGGCCGCAAGGTGAAGAACAGCCGCCAGGCCCGAGCGATGGCCAAGCGTTCCCGCTATGGCCGCGAGGAGCAGGAGGCCGCCTGGCAGCACGCCGAGGTGGATGCGCTGCGCCGCCTCGCCGCGGCTGGCGTGAGGGTGCCCGAGCCCTACCAGTTCCATGAGGGCGTGCTGCTGATGGAGTTGGTGGCCGACGAGGATGGCGAGCCGGCCCCGCGCCTCAATGATCTGGCGCTGAGCGAGGAGGAAGCGCTCGCCTACCATGCGGCCCTGATCCGCGAGGTAGTGCGTATGCTGTGCGCGGGTATCGTGCACGGCGACCTGTCCGAGTACAACGTGCTGGTGGATGCGAACGGCCCGGTCATCATCGACCTGCCCCAGGCCGTGGATGCCGCGGCCAACAACAACGCCAAGCGGATGCTTGAGCGGGACGTGGACAACCTGGCCAGCTACTTCGGCCAGTTCGCCCCGGTGTTGCTGGATACCCGCTACGGCCCTGAAATCTGGTCCCTCTACGAAACCGGGGCGCTCCATCCGGACAGCGCTTTGACGGGCCGCTTCGAGGAGGCCGCGCGGGACGTGGACCTGGATGAGGTCATGCAGGTCATCGACGCAGCTAAAGATGAAGATGCCGAACGGCGAGCCCGCCAGGAGGCAGCCCGGCTCGAGGCGCTGGGCGGGGACTGAGCGGACTGGGCCGTTTGGTCGTTTTCAGGCCCGCAGGCGGGACAGGTCCAGCTGGCCGTCAGTCATCGGCGGGCACCAGAAATAGCTGCCGGACAGCGGCCGCGTGAAGCGGAACAGCGCGTCCACGATGCCGTCCTCCAGGCCGACCATGCGGCGCATCTGGGCCTGGAAGGCGTCCAGCGTGTGGCCGAAGGCAACGAACATCAGGCCGGCGTCGCGGCCTTCCGCCCACGGCAGGGAGCGGCGCAGCACGAAGGCTTCCGGGCTGAAGCTCTCCTGGGCGGTACGCTTCACGTGGGCCGATGCGGGGGCGTCGTCGAGTTCTTCGTTGTCGGAACGGCGACGGCCGATGCAGTCGTCGCGCTCTTCCGGCGCCATCGCTTCGAGGCGGCGGAAATCGTGGATCCAGCGTTGCACGGCGACGAAGCTGGAGCCGTCGGCGGCGATGGCGGCTTCGACAGCGGCTTCTTCGGTGGGATTCTCGGTGCCATCTTCGTAGCCACTGAGGTCGCGGCCGCCGTCATGTTTGAAGGCGTCCCAGGATTCTTCCAATTGGAATACCGGGGCGAGGGCTTCCTCGATATGGCGGGCCCGGTGCAGCAGTTCGCCGCGGTCCTCGCCGCGCAGCCACAGCCACAGCGCGAAGGGCGTCGAGGGCAGTTCCACGCCGGGGCCGTTGAGCGGCGGGAAGGGCTTGAGGCCGGCGACCTTTTTGCCGAGTGCAGTGACTGGAGCCAAGCCGATGCCGGCCACGGTGCGCTCGCCGTCCACGACGGCCTGCAGGGCTGCGAGGCCGGCGGACACGTCGCTGTCGGGCGTGAGGGAAAAGGACAGGTAGCGGGCGAGGGGCGGCAGCGGCTGCAGGATGCCGGCTTGCGGGGTGCTCATGATTCTCTCCGGGTATTGTTCGCTTCGCTGGCGATGATAGAGCAATCCCCGCCGGGCCGTCAGCCGCTTACGGAGCCATTGCGGCCGAGGCGGTAGAGGGCCACGCTGGCCAGGAAGTTGGGCTCCTCGACGATCACCTTGTCCTCGTCGAAGGCCAGCCGCTCATGAATCGCGATGCCTTCCTGCTCGCACAGGGTCTCGAAGTCGGCAATGGTGAAGAAGCGCACGTTGGGCGTGTCGTACCACTGGTAGGGCAGGTTCTTGGAAACCGGCATGTGGCCGTTGAGGATGGCCTGGCGATGGCGCCAGTAGGCGAAGTTGGGGAAACTCACCACCGCTTCGTGGCCGACCCGCAGCATTTCCTTGAGGATGCCCTGGGTGTTGCGCATGGCCTGCAACGACAGGCTCATGATGACGTGGTCGAAGAAGCCGTCGTCGAAGCCGGCAAGGCCTTGTTCCAGGTCGATCTGGATCACGTTGATGCCGTTGCGCGCGCAGGCGAGGACCCGCTCGGGGTCGTTCTCGACGCCGTAGCCGCGGACCTGGCGGCGCTCCTTCAGGTAGCGCAGCAGGCTGCCGTCGCCGCAGCCGAGGTCGAGGATCCGCTCGCCGGGCTCGATCCAGTTGGAGATCACATCGTAGTCGTAACGCTGGAAACTCATTTTCGTGCTCTCTCAAGAAAACGAAGGGCCGCCCCGAGTTTTCTTGACCCCCCTCGGGGGGGCCTGGCGCGGAGCGGCAGGTCGGCGGGGGCCGTCACCTCACAGCTTGATGTTGTCGATGTAGGCACGCAGCACCGCGTGGTACTGGGCATCGTCGAGGAGGAAGGAGTCGTGCCCGGCCGGACAGTCGATCTCGGCGTAGCTGACCCGCCGGTCGCTGTGCATCAGTGCGTAGACGATCTCCCGGCTGCGCGACGGGGCGAAGCGCCAGTCGGTGCTGAAGGACACCACCAGGTAGTCGGCCTTGGCGCGGCCGAGGGCGGCCACCAGGTCGCCGTCGTAGTCGAAGGCCGGGTCGTAGTAGTCGAGGGCCTTGGTGGTCAGCAGGTAGGTGTTGGCGTCGAAGAAGCCGGCGAACTTGTCGCCCTGGTAGCGCAGGTAGGACTCGATCTCGAATTCCACGTCGTAGCTGAACACCGGCTTGTCGTGGCGCAGCGTGCGGCCGAATTTCTGGCCCATCGCGTCGTCCGACAGGTAGGTGATGTGGCCGACCATGCGCGCTAGCGCCAGGCCACGGGTGGGCACCACGCCGTGCTCGTAGTAGTGGCCGCCGTGGAACTCGGGGTCCTTCAGAATGGCCTGGCGGGCCACTTCGTTGAAGGCGATGTTCTGGGCGGTGAGCTTGGGGGCGGAGGCGATCACCAGCGCATGGGCGACGCGCTCGGGATACTGCAGCGTCCATGACAGCGCCTGCATGCCGCCGAGGCTGCCGCCGACCACCGCGGCGAAGCGCTCGATGCCGAGCTGGTCGGCCAGGCGCGCTTGGGCGTCGACCCAGTCTTCGACGGTGACGAAGGGGAAGTCGGCGCCCCAGGGCTTGCCGGTGGCCGGGTTGATCGAGTTGGGGCCGGAGCTGCCGTAACAGCCGCCGAGGTTGTTCACCCCGATCACGAAGAAGCGCCCGGTGTCGAGGGGCTTGCCGGGGCCGACCAGGTTGTCCCACCAGCCGACGGCGCCGCTGGCGGCGTCGATGCCGGCCACGTGGTGGGAGCCGGACAGCGCGTGGCAGACCAGCACCGCGTTGCTGCGCGCGGCGTTGAGGGTGCCATAGGTCTCATAGACCAGGTCGTACTCGGCGAGGGCTCCGCCGCTCTTGAGAGGAAGTGGGGTGCTGAAGTGGGCCGTCTGCGGCACCACGATTCCGATGGATTGTTCTTGTGTCATCTCAGTTTCGTCCCGGAAACGAAAAACCCAGCCGGCGAACGGTCGCGGACTGGGCTGCCGTCGCTTTAGCCGTACTTGTAAAGCGCCCGCAAGCTGAAGGACTCAAATCGGCGCTGTGGGGCAAAGAGTAGCGCGATGGCCGGCGGCAAGTCAAACCCGCCGCCGGTCGCCGGCACGTCAGAGTTTCTCGACTGCCTCACGGACCCGGTCCGGATCGTCCAGCTTGAGCAGGCGCTGCACCTTGACCGTCAGGTCGGCGGCATCGGCGCGCAGGATGGCCTGTTTGACTTCGAGGATCTGTGCCGGATGCATCGAGAACTGGCGCAGGCCCATGCCGATCAAGAGGCGGGCGCAGTCCGGGTCGCCGGCCATCTCCCCACACACTGACACCGGGATGCCGGCTTTAACTCCGGCCTGGATGGTCTGGTGGATCAGGCGCAGCACCGCCGGGTGCAGCGGGTTGTAGAGGTGGGCGACGGCTTCGTTGCCACGGTCGATGGCCAGCGTGTACTGGATCAGGTCGTTGGTGCCGATGGACAGGAACTGCAGGCGTTTGGTGAAGGCGCCCAGGCACAGGGCCGCAGCCGGCACCTCGATCATGCCGCCCACCGGCACGGCCTCGTCGAACTTGATCTTGCGTTCGCGCAGCTGGGTCTTGGCCTTCTCGAGCAGGATCAGGGTCTGGTCGATCTCGTTGCTGCTGGCCAGCATCGGGATCAGGATCTTCAGCTTGCCGAAGTGGCTGGCCCGCAGCAGTGCGCGCAGCTGGGTGAGGAACATCTTCGGTTCGGCCAGGCAGTAACGGATCGCCCGCAAACCGAGGGCTGGGTTGTCCTCCGGCCGGGTGGCGCCCTCGAGCTCCTTGTCAGCGCCCACGTCGAGGGTGCGCACGGTGACCTGCTTGCCGGCCATCGTCTTGACCACCGTCTTGTAGGCCTCGAACTGTTCGTCCTCGTCCGGCCAGGTGTCGCGGCTCATGAACAGGAACTCGGTGCGGAACAGGCCGACGCCGTCGGCCTCGACGTTCTTGGCCTGGGTCGCATCGGGCGGCAGCTCGATGTTGGCGAGGATCTGCACTTCCTCGCCGTCGAGGGTGGCCGCGCGCATCGACTTGAGGCGCTTGAGCTTGGAGCGCTCCAGCTCCACCTCGGCCTTGCGCAGGCGGTATTCCTCGAGGACCCGTTCGTCCGGGTCGACGATGACCACGCCGCGGGTGCCGTCGATGATGATCAGCTCATCGTCCTTTACCACGTGGCGGATGTGACGCAGCGCCACCACCGCCGGGATCGACAGGCTGCGGGCGACGATGGCGGTGTGGCCGGTGGGACCGCCCGCGTCGGTGATGAAGCCGGCGACCGCGTGGTCCTTGAAGCCGATGGTGTCGGTGGGCGACAGATCGTGGGCGACGACGATGGTGCCCAGCCCATCCTTGCGCTTGGGCGGCAGGTGGCCCGGATGGCCGAGCAGGACCTTTACGACCCGCTCCACCACCTGCACCACGTCGGCCTTGCGCTCGCGCAGGTAGGCGTCCTCGATGGCCTCGAACTGTTCGACCAGCTGCTCCATCTGCTGGACCATCGCCCATTCCGCGTTGGCGCGGCGGGTGCGGATCAGGTTGGCGGCTGCATCGACGAGCATCGGATCCTGCAGGATCATGATGTGCATGCCGATGAAGGCATCGACCTCGGACGGCGCGGCGCCGGTGCTGGCCGATGCTTTCAGGCCGACCAGTTCGGTCTTGACGGTGGCGACCGCGGCGAGCAGGCGTGAAACCTCGGCCTCTACGTGCTTGGGAGCGATCGTGAAATGGGCGACTTCCAGTAGCGCATGGGAAACCAGATGGGCATGGCCGATGGCGATGCCCTGGGAGACCGCGAGTCCGTGGACGGTGAAGCTCATCGCCGCACCCGTGCGGCAGACTGAGGGCTGACCGGACGGGTGCTGAAGGGAGCGGGGCGGCGCGTCATTCTCCTTCCCCGAACTTGTCGGCGATGAGGCCGAGGAGGGCGGACATGGCCTGGTCGGCGTCGCGCCCGTTGGTGTCGATGGTGATCGTGCAGCCCTTGGCTGCGGCCAGCATCATCACGCCCATGATGCTCTTGGCGTTGACACGCTTGCCGTTGCGCTCGAGCCAGACGTCGCTTTCATAGGCGCTGGCGGTCTGGGTCAGCTTGGCAGAGGCGCGGGCATGGAGGCCCAGCTTGTTGATGATTTCGGCGTCCTGACGTGGCATGTCTTTGTTCTTCCTCGATGTGGTTTTGGGCTCTTGTGTCGGGGCCTTCGGTTGCTATCTTTATTTCATATGCACGACACCTTCGCAGGCGCCGGCCACGGCCTTCTTGACCAGTACTTCCATGTTGCGTTCCCGGTAGGTGATGGTCCGCAGCAACATGGGCAGGTTGACGCCGGCCACCCCCTCGATGCGGCCGGGCTCCAGGAGCTTGGCCGCGGTATTGGCGGGGGTGGCGCCGAGAATGTCGGTCAGAATCAATACCCCATCCCCGCTGTCGACCATGTTCAGCAGGCGTCGGGCCAGTGGCAGGGCGTCGAGCGGATCGTCCTGCCCGGAAACGCCGAGTTGGAGCAACTGGGGCGGCCGGCGGTTCAGTACATGGCAGGAGCACTGGATGAGTGCTTCACCCAGGCTGCCATGGGTGATGATGAGGATTCCGATCATTCAGGCCATTCTATCCGATGGGTTCCGCCGGGCAAGACGGAATCCCTGAAGGCTGCGTCAGAAGGGGGGCGGCTGGCAAGTGGGAATATGTGAAAGGCTGCGTCAGATCAAAGAAGCGAGGCTCAGTCGACGATCAGCGCCGGCTTGATCTTGTCGCCGTACTGCAGACGGTCGTTGAGGGCGCGGGTGACTTCCACCTTGCCGTCGGCGTTCACCCGCAGTGCATGGTCGATGCCGAAGCGTCTGGCGTATTCGCGCCATTTGTCGCCGCCGAGGTAGACCGGCTTGCTGGCTGCGTCGGACAGCGTGCCGGCGTTGGCGCGGGGCGTGATCAGGATGGTGACCGCCTGGGTGCCGCGGGCCGGCATGCCGGTGCGCGGATCGAGCAGGTGGCAGTAGCGCACGCCGTCCAGCTCGAAGAAGCGCTGGTAGTCGCCGGAGGTGCCGATCGCCTCGCCGTCGCGCAGTGGCAGGGAGGCCAGCGGACGCGGTTCGCGGGGGTGCTGGATGCCGACCCGCCAGGGCTGGTCGCCCTTGCTGCCGAGCGCCAGCACGTTGCCGCCGATGTTGATGAGGGCGTTATTGACGCCGTGGGCTTTCAGGATCGCGGCGGCCCGATCGAGTGCATAGCCTTTGCCGTAGCCACCCAGGTCGAGCTGGACGGCCCGGTTGCGGCTGCTCACCTTGTTGTCGACGATGGTCAGGTCGGCCATCTGCGGATGGGCTTTGGTGATGGCTGCCAGCCTGGCCGGATCGGGATGGGTCGGCACAAAGGTATCCGTGTGAAAGCCCCACAGGGCGATCAGCTCGCCGAGGGCCGGGTCGAACAGCTCGTCGCCCTTGGCGGCAATGGCCTTGGCATCGCTGAGCATGGCGGCCAGCTCGGGCGACACCGGGATGTCCTGCTGGCCGGCGGCAATGGCGCTGTTGAGGGCGGTGAGCTCGGACGGCTCCCACGCGTGGTAGGCCCGGTGCAGGCGGTCGAACTCGCGCAGAACCTCGCTGACCGCGGCGCGAGAATGTTCTTCGGACGCATCCCAGGTCAGGACCTCGACGCGGGTGCCGAAGACGTAGGACTCCTGCTGGTGGATGCGCTCCCGGCTGCAGCCGGCCAGGAGGCCGGCGGTGCAGGCGAGGACCGCCAGCCAGCCGGCGATACGCTGCTTCACGCGCATGCGGCCTCCAGGGCGTCGATGACTGCGCCGGGCACGTCGAAGCCCATCTGGGCGGTGATCTCGACCATGCAGGTGGGGCTGGTGACGTTGATCTCGGTGAGGCGGTCGCCGATCACGTCGAGGCCGACGATGAGCAGCCCGCGCGCCCACAGGATGGGGGCCAGGTATTCGGCGATGGCGCGCTCGCCGTCGGTCAGCGGCATCGCTACGCCGCGGCCACCGGCGGCCAGGTTGCCGCGGGTCTCGCCGGCCTTGGGGATGCGGGCGAGGGAATACGGGATGACCTTGCCGCCGATGATCAGCACCCGCTTGTCGCCACCGGAGATGGCCGGCAGGTAAGCCTGGGCCATGATCGTGCGGCGCTCTTCCTGCGTGAGCGTCTCGATGATCACGTTGCGGTTGGGGTCGTCGGCGCGCACGCGGAAGATCTGGCTGCCGCCCATGCCGTCGAGGGGCTTGAGGATGGTGTCGCCGTGGGCGTCGATGAAGGCATTGACGTCGGTCGCGGCGCGGGCCACGCGGGTCGGCGGGATGAACTGGGGGAATTCGAGGATCGCCAGCTTCTCGGAGTGGTCGCGGATCGACTCCGGGTTGTTGAAGATCCGCGCACCGGCCTTGGCGGCGCTTTCCAGCAGCCAGGTGGCGGTTACATATTCGAAATCGAAGGGCGGGTCCTGGCGCATCAGTACTGCGTCGTAGGCGGTGAGGGGCAGGCTTTCCTCGGTGCCTGCCACGTACCAGGTTTCGTCGTCGTCGGTGAGCGTCAGGGCCAGTGCGCGGGCGCTGACGGTGCCGGCTTCCCACACCAGGTGTTCGCGCTGGATGGCGTGGATCTGGTGGCCGCGGCGGGCGGCGGCCCGCATCATCGCGATGCTGGAGTCCTTGTAGGCCTTGAGTTTGTCGAGGGGGTCGAGGATGAAGGCGAATTTCATGGTCGTGTCGGTATTGGCGGTGTGTTCTTGTCGGAAGGCTCAGGCCGCTTCTGCAGCGAAGACGGCGGGTTCAGTGGCTTCGATCTCGAGGGCGGCGGCGAGCAGGGCCAGACGGGCCACCACGCCGTACGCGTAGAAGCGGTTTGGCGGGGCATCCGGCCCCAGGCTACAGTCGGGCAGGCTGCAGGGCGCCTCGAAGGCCAGGTGTTCGAACTGCATGCCGGGGGCGTTGAGGTTCTCGTCGCGGCCGCGCTGGCCATGCACCCGGTAGAAGCCGCCCACGACGTAGTGATCTATCATGTAAACCACCGGTTCGGCGGTGGCGTGGTGGACGGTTTCGACGGTCGGAACGCCCTCCTGGATGATTACGTCGTGGACCGCCAGGCCCTCCTTGACGACGCTCATCTTGTTGCGCTGCTTGCGGTTGAGGCCGATCAGCTCAGAGGCGTCCCTGACCGTCATGATGCCCATGCCGTAGGTGCCGGCGTCGGCCTTGACGATCACGAAGGGCTCCTCGCCGATTTCGTATTCCTTGTACCTGGCGCGGATGCCGTGGAGCATCGTGGCGACCTTGTCGGCGAGTTCCTGCTCGCCGCTGCGGGCCTGGAAGTCCAGTCCGCTGCAGCTGTCCCAGGCCGGGTTGATGCGCCACGGGTCGATGCTGATGGCGGCGCCGAACTCCTGCGTCACACGGTCGTAGGCGGCGGCGTGCCTGGATTTGCGGCGGGCGTGCCAGCCGGCATGCAGCGGAGGGATCACCCACTGGTCGTGCAGGTTTTCCAGCTGGGCGGGAACGCCGGCGGACAGGTCGTTGTTGAGCAGCACCGCGCAGGGGTCGAAGTCCTTCAGGCCGAGGCGACGGCCGTGGCGCTCCAGCGGCTCCAGCGTGAGGCTGGCGCCATTGGGCAGTTCGACCACGGTCGGCTCGGTGATCTCCGGCAGCAGGCTGCCGAGACGTACTTCCAGGCCGGTGAGACGCAGGATGGACACCAGCTTGGCGACGTTCTGCAGGTAGAACTGGTTGCGGGTGTGGTTCTCCGGGATCAGCAGGATCGACCGGGCGTCGACGCAGATGCGCTCGATGGCGGCCTGGGCGGCCTGCACGCAGAGGGGCAGGAAGGCGTCGTGGAGGTTGTTGAAGCCGCCGGGAAACAGGTTGAGGTCTACCGGTGCCAGCTTGAAGCCGGCGTTGCGCAGGTCCGTCGAGGCGTAGAAGGGAGGCAGGTGTTCCTGCCAGCGGGTACGCATCCAGCGCTCGATGGCGCAGGCGTTGTCGAGGAAGTGGCGCTCCAGCTCCAGCAGTGGGCCGGTGAGGGCGGTGGTGAGATGGGGAACCATGGGGCCTCGCGGACTGTTCTCAGGGGGCGATGCGTCGGGTGTCCGACGAGCACGTGTGCGTCGTCGACCTGCGTGGCCCGTATTTGTTCGCCCGATGTTACACCATCGACTCCGGCGGCCCCGGCGGCGGGGCGTCGGCCACGGGGGGCAGGAAGGCCCGGAAGCTGTCGGGCAGCGGTGCGTTTTCCAGGCTGCGCTGGGAGAACAGGTAGCGCCCGTCGCAGACGAAGCCCAGGTCGGCCCAGTCCACGCCGTTGAGGGCATCGCGGAAAGTGGCCAGATCAGCGTCCTTATGCAGCGGGAAGATGCCAAGGATCGCGCCGTCGAAGTTGTTGCAGGGGTGCAGGAAGAACGGGTTCGGTTGACGCGTCTTGGTGTTGACGTAGACCCGCGGCGCGTCGGTCTGCGGATAGCCGCGCCCCCACTGCCACCAGTTGCTGTCGTCGAACGGGCGGATGCGCCGGGCGAGCAGGCGTTCCCGGTGCGGCAGCAGCACGTCGGGCGCGCCGGTGCCGGGGTCGCACCAGATCATGCGGCGGGTCTCGCCGCTGCGGGCGGTGCGGGAGCTGACGAAGTCCCGGGTGCCGGCCGTGTCGCTGACGTAGATGTCGTCGGCCCCGGAGACCGCGCCGACCTTCACGCTGGCCACGTCGGCCAGGCTGAGGGGGTATTCGCCGCGGGAGAACAGTAGGTGGCCGGCGCATTCGAAGAAGTGGCGGGCCTGCCAGGGCGGCTGTTCGAGGCTGCGGGTGAGATCGTCGCCCTGGCCGATCTGCGCCCAGGCGGTGCGACGCGACAGGTTGCCGAGTTCGTAGCGCCAGATCAGGCAGTTGGGCACCGCGCCGGAAAACACCCGGGCGTCGCCCAGGTCGATGGCGTGGGTGATGGTGCCGTGCTCGAACAGCCAGCGGTTGAGCGGGCGGGCGCTGGTGGCCTTGAGGAAGTCGCGCGGGGTGATGAAGATCAGCTCGCCGCCCGGCTGCAGGTGGCGCAGGCACTTCTCGATGAAGAACAGGTAGAGGTTGCTGCGTCCGTCGAGGCCGTCCTGGCGCAGCAGCGCACGCGTGTCCCGACCGATATCCTGGTAGCGCACGTAGGGCGGGTTGCCGATCACGGTGTCGAACTTCTCGTTCTCCGGATAGGCGAAGAAGTCCTCGTTGCGCGCATTGGGCGGGCACTGGCGGGGGTCGAACTCGATACCGACAGCATTGTGCAGGTGGCGCAGGAAGGCGCCGTCGCCGCAGGAGGGCTCGAGCACGCGGCCGGCGTTCTGGCGCAGGCGCAGCATGGCGCGCACGACTTTTTCGGGCGTGAACACCTGGCCGAGGGCCTCGGGGGTCGGCAGGTCGGCGGCGGTCGGAGTCAGGGGCTTGGGGCCGGGCTTGGCGGGCACGGGCGGTTCAGGCAGCGAGGAACAGCATCAGCAGTTCGTTGAGGAAGTGGCGGCCCTTGGCGGACGGGCGAAGGGTCTCGTCGTCGATCTCGATCAGGCCCTGCTGGCGGGCCTTCAGCAGGCCTTCCTCGGCGGCCTCGAAGGGCAGGCCGGTACGCTCGGAGAACAACCGGCGGGGCACGCCCTTGTTGAGGCGCAGCGCGTTCATCATGAACTCGAAGGGCAACTCGTCGGTGCCGATGCTGCGCCGCTCCTGGACGAAGGCTCCGCTGTCGCGGGCCGCCAGGTAGGCCGCTGGATGCTTGGGGCGGGTTTCGCGCACGATGCCTTCGTGGGACGACAGCTTGCCGTGGGCGCCGGCGCCGATGCCCAGGTAGTCGCCGAAGGTCCAGTAGTTGAGGTTGTGGCGGCACTCCCGGTGGGGCTTGGCGAAGGCCGAGGTCTCGTAGTGGCCGTAGCCGGCTGCGGCCAGGCGCGCTTCGATGTGATCCTGCATGTCGGCGGACTGGTCGGGATCGGGCACTTCCGGCGGGTTGGCGGCGAAGGCGGTGTTGGGTTCCAGCGTCAGGTGGTAGCAGGACAGGTGCTGGGGGCCGAGGGCCAGCGCCGTGGCGAGGTCGGCCTCCGCTTCGGCGAGGGTCTGGCCGGGCAGCGCGTACATCAGGTCGAGGTTGACCGCCTCGAAATGGCTCAGCGCGGCTTCGGCCGCGGCGATGGCGTCGGCGCGGCCGTGGATGCGCCCGAGGGCCTGCAGGTGGCGGTCGTCGAAGCTCTGGATGCCGACCGACAGGCGATTGACGCCAGCCTGACGGAAGGCCCGGAAACGGCCTGCGTCGACGGTGCCCGGGTTGGCTTCCAGCGTGATCTCGGCCTGCGGGTCGAGTTGCACGCGCATGCGGATCGCGGTGAGCAGGTCGTCGAGGCCGTCGGGGGTGATCAGGCTGGGTGTGCCGCCACCGATGAAGATGGTGTGCACGCGGCGGCCCCAGATCTGCGGCAGCGCGCTCTCCAGGTCGGCCACCAGGGCCGCGATGTAGGCCTGCTCGGGAATGCCCTCGTCCTTCACTGCGTGGGAATTGAAGTCGCAGTACGGACACTTGCGCACGCACCATGGGAAATGCACGTACAGGGACAGGGGCGGCGACGCGGTGAGGCGGGATTCCCAGCGGCCGTCGGCGGATTTCGGCGCGGCGGCCCTGGGAGTGATCGGGATGATCCGGTTTTCGGGCATGGAGCGTGATGCGTGAAGCGGGGGCTCAGCTCTGTTCGGCGCGCAGCTTGTCGAGCAACTGGCGGAAGGCGGAGCCCCGGTGGGACAGGACGTTCTTGAGTTCGTGCGGGATTTCGGCAGCGGTCTGCTCCAGTTCGCTGACGAGGAACAGCGGGTCGTAGCCGAAGCCGCCCTTGCCGCGCGGCGCGGGCAGGATCTCGCCGTGCCATTCGCCGCAGGCGATCAGGGGTTGCGGGTCGTCGGCGTGGCGGACGAGGGCCAGCGCGCAGTAGAAGCGCGCGCGGCGGTCGGCCTGGCCGGCCAGGCGTTCGAGCAGCAGCGCGTTGTTGCGCTCGTCGGACTTGGGTTCGCCGGCAAAGCGCGCCGATAGCACGCCCGGTGCTCCGCCCAGCACATCCACGCACAGCCCCGAGTCGTCGGCGAGGGCCGGCAGACCGGTGGCGCGGGACGCGTGGCGGGCCTTGGCGAGGGCGTTCTCGACGAAGCTGGGATGCGGTTCCTCGGCCTCGCTGACGTTGAAGGCCGACTGGGGCAGCACTTCGATGCCAAGCGGGGCGAGCAGGGCGGAGAGTTCCTTGAGTTTGCCGGCGTTGCCGCTGGCCAGGACGAGTTGTTTCATGGCGCCAGATCCTCCGTGGGCTTCAGGCGCCGAGACCGAGCGCCTTCTTCTGTTCGACGATCAGTTGGGCCACGCCAGCGGCGGCGAGTTCCAGCAGGCTGTCGAGTTCGGTGCGCGAGAAGGGTGTGCCTTCGGCGGTGCCCTGCACCTCCACGAAGCCGCCGCTGCCGGTCATCACCACGTTCATGTCAGTGTCGCAGCCGGAGTCTTCCGGGTAATCCAGGTCGAGCACCGGCACGCCCTTGTAGATGCCGACGGAAATAGCGGCGACGAAGTCGCGCATTGGGTTGGCGGGCAGCTTGCCGGCCTTGACGAGGCCTTCCAGCGCGTCATGGACTGCGATGCAGGCACCAGTGATCGACGCCGTCCGGGTGCCGCCATCAGCCTGCAGCACGTCGCAGTCGATGGTGATCTGGCGCTCGCCGAGGGCTTCCATGTCCACCACGGCGCGCAGGCTGCGGCCGATCAGACGCTGGATCTCCTGGGTGCGGCCGCTCTGCTTGCCTTTGGCCGCTTCCCGCGGGCTGCGTGTGTGGGTGGAGCGGGGCAGCATGCCGTATTCTGCGGTTAGCCAGCCCTGGCCCTTGCCGCGCAGGAAGGGCGGCACGCTTTCCTCGACGCTGGCGGTGCACAGTACGCGGGTATCGCCGAATTCGATCAGCACCGAGCCTTCTGCGTGACGAGTGAAACCGCGGGTAATCCGGATCGGACGAAGGTCGGCGGGAGCCCGGCCGCTGGGGCGGGAAAAGGTGTCGGAGGCGGTGGTCATTTGAATTTGTGGATGGCTGCGTTGATTTCGCGGATGGCGCGTTCGATCTCGTCTTCGCTGAGGTCTTCCTGATCACGCTTGCCGCGCCCGAAGCCCTCCATCTGCGTGGTGACGGCGTCGAAGGGCATGGTGCGGGTGGATACCGTATCGGGGATGTCGCCCGGGTTGTCGTCGTGCCAGGTCATGGCGATCAGGGACATGTTGTCGCATTGGGGGCCGCCGAGTTCTTCGGCCTCATTCATGATGCGCGGTACGCTTTCCATGACTTTCCCGTCGGAAAGGGCCTTCACCAGTGTGTTGGTGTCGAGAGGGCCCCACACGCCGTCCGAGCACATGGCGATCACGTCGCCGTTGCCGAGAGGGGTGCCGCGGGAGAACTCGATCTGCGGCGGATGGCTGCCGCCCAGGCAGGAGAAGATGCGGTTGCGGCCCGGATGCACGGCGGCGCTTTCGGCATCCAGCAGGCCCTGGTCGAGCATCAGTTGAACGCGGGAGTGGTCGCGGGTCTGGGCGATCAGGCGTCCCTTGCGGATCAGGTACAGGCGGGAATCGCCGGCGTGCGCCCAGTGGGCGACGCCGTCCTGGATCAGGCAGGCGACGATGGTCGTGCGCGGGATGTCCGACAGGTGCTTGTCGAAGGCGTAATCGAGGATCGCGTGGTGGGCGTTGCTGAGCACCCGCGACAGGAACAGCACCGGGTCGGTGACCTTGGGCTTGGCTTCCTGCTGGAAGGACTGCGCAATGAACTGGACGGAGATCTGTGCCGCCAACTCGCCGTAGAGGTGCCCGCCCATGCCGTCGGCGAGCAGCATCAGCAGCGCATCCCGCGTGTAGGAGTAGGCGACGCGGTCCTGGTTGGTGCGGCGCTTGCCGACCCGGCTCTCCTGGAAAATTGTGAATCTCATGAGCGGCCTATCATTGTTCTTAGTTTTGTACCCAGCCCTTCAAGCCAGGATTTCTGTTGCGGGGGGGCTTCCCGATGGCGCTGGGCGAGCACCTTCTGCAGGGCGAAACAGCTCTGCGGTCGTTTCAGCGGGTCGAGCTGCAGACACCAGTCGATGGTGGCCAGGAAATGCGGCGAGTATTGTCCGTACCAGGCCTTGGTGGCAGGCACCACGGTGTCGTGCTTGAGGCGCTCGTCGGAGCGTTGCGGCGAGGAGCCGGCCAGGCAGGCGTACATGCTGGCGCCCACGCTGTAGATGTCGCTCCACGGGCCGAGTGCGTCCCGGTTGGTGAATTGCTCCGGCGACGCGAAACCGGGCGTGTACATCGGCTTCAGGATCGGCGTGTCGGACATCAGGGTCTGGCGTGCTGCGCCGAAGTCGAGCAGCACCGGCGTACCGTCGGCGCGAAGGTAGATGTTGGACGGTTTGATGTCCAGATGCAGCAGTTTGTGCGCATGGACCTCGCGCAGGCCGTTGAGCATGCGCGTGAACACGCCCCGGATGAAGCGTTCGCGGACGTTGCCTTTGTTCTTTTGCACGTAGTCGTGGAGCGTCCGCCCGCGTTCGAACTGCATCACCATATAAACGGTGCCATTGGCGCGGAAGAAGTTGAGCACCCGCACCACGTTGGGGTGCACCAGCTTGGCCAGCGCCCGGCCTTCCTCGAAGAAACACTTCATGCCGTAGCGGAAGGCGCCCTGGTGGGCCTCGGTGACGTGCGGCGTGACTTCGCCCTCGGCCCGCAGTGCGAGGGAGTTGGGCAGGTATTCCTTGATGGCGACCGGGGTCCCGTCCTGATCGTAGGCCAGGTACACGATGGAGAAGCCGCCCAGGGACAGCTGTCGCTCGACCCGGTAGTGGTCGAGCTGAAATCCGGACGGCAGGGCGCAGTTTTGTTGAGTGGCCATCAGGCAGGGCGCTACACTTCGTCTTTTGTGGCGGTCGAAGGCGCTAGTTTAGCCTCGCTTCGCCGCGCTATCTCGGGAAAAACACGATGATCCACAGCATGACGGGTTATGCCGTCCAGGCCCGCGACCTGGGCCGAGTCGCCCTGCACCTGGAATTGCGCAGCGTCAATTCCCGCTATCTCGATCTTGCCTTCCGGATCAACGATGATCTGCGGCAGGCTGAGCCCATGCTGCGCGAAGCCATCACCGCCAAGCTGCGGCGGGGCAAGGTCGAATGCCGTTTCAATTTGCAGGCGAAGGATAGCGCACCTCGCGACCTTGCGATCAACAGTGTGCTGCTGGCCCAGCTGAAAGCCGCCCAGGCGGCGGTGCAGGCCGATCTGCCGCAGGCCGCGCCGCTGTCCGTGGCCGAGGTCCTTCGCTGGCCCGGCATGCTGGCCGACGACAGCGTGACTTTCGAATCCCTGCAGCCGGAGATCGCGGCAACCATTGCGGCGGCGCTGGACGAGCTCATCGCCACCCGCCGGCGCGAGGGCGAAAAGCTCGCCGAGATGATCCGTGGGCGGATCGCCCACATGCGCGGTCTGGTTGCCACGGTGCAGCCGCGGGTGCCGGCGTTGGTCGCCGAGTATCAGGAAAAGCTCGCCACCCGCCTGCGCGACGCAGCGGCGACCCTTGACGACGACCGCATCCGCCTGGAAGTCGGCCTGTTCGCCCAGCGTGTCGATGTGGCGGAAGAGTTGTCCCGCCTATCCACCCATCTGGATGAAGTCGAGCGCATCCTCAAGGCCGGTGGCGCGGCCGGCAAGCGCCTGGACTTCCTGATGCAGGAGCTTAACCGCGAGGCCAACACCCTCGGCTCCAAGGCAATGGCTGCCGACATGACCGCGATTGCCGTCGAACTCAAGCTGGCCATCGAGCAGATGCGCGAGCAGGTGCAGAACATCGAGTAAGGAGTGAGCATGCCGGGTACCCTGTTCATCGTCACCGCGCCATCCGGCGCCGGCAAGACCACCCTCGTCAGCGGCTTGCTGGAGCGTGACCCGCTGGTCAGCCTGTCGGTGTCCTACGCCACCCGCGCACCGCGTACCGGAGAGGTGAATGGCCAGCATTACAACTTCGTCGATGTGCCGACCTTCCGCGCGCTGCGCGACAAGGGCGAGTTCCTCGAGTGGGCCGAGGTGCACAGCAACTATTACGCGACCTCCAGGACTTGGCTCGAGTCCCAGATCAGCTCCGGCAAGGACATCCTGCTGGAGATCGACTGGCAGGGTGCCCAGCAGGTCCGCAAGGTGTTTCCGAAGGCGGTCGGCGTGTTCATCCTGCCGCCGTCGGTGGACGAACTGGAGCGTCGCCTGCGCGGCCGTGGCACGGATAGCGAAGAGGTGATCGCCCGTCGTGTGCTGGCAGCCCGTGGCGAGATGCGCCATGTGGCGGAGTTCGACTACGTTATAATCAACGAAGACTTGCCTGCGGCCCTGGATGATCTGGTGGCCGTGGTGCGAGCCTCGCGGCTGCGTTACGCCAACCAGGAGGCACGCAAGCCGGAGTTTTTCCATTACCTGGAACAGGATTGATATGGCCCGCGTTACCGTCGACGACTGTCTGAAAAGAATCCCCAACCGCTTCCAGCTGACCCTGGCTGCGACCTACCGTGCCCGTCAGCTGACGGCCGGCGCCACCCCGCAAGTGGATCTGGACCGCCACGACAAGGACAAGCCCACCGTGATCGCGCTGCGTGAAATCGCCGCCGGCAAGGTCGGCACCGAAGTCCTGAACCGCGGCCAGGCCTGAGCGCCTTTCCGCCAGAGAGCAATGCCATGGAATCCGCCGCACCAACTCCGGTCAGTGGTAGCGGCGTTTTCCAGCCCCCCGCTTCCTGCGTCCTGCCCCTCGACTTCGGCAGGCTGAAGAACATCGTCAGTGCCTACCTGCGTCCTGAGGACGTGGGGCGTATCGAGGCCGCCTATCACTTTTCCGCCGACGCCCATGAGGGGCAGATGCGGATCAGCGGGGAGCCTTACATCTCCCATCCGGTCGCTGTTGCGGAGATCCTCGCCGGCTGGAATCTGGACGCCCAGGCCCTGTGCGCGGCCCTCCTCCACGACGTGATGGAGGACACCCACATCACCAAGGCCGAGATCGCCGAACGTTTCGGGCGGACCACGGCCGAACTGGTGGATGGGGTGTCCAAGCTCGACAAGATCGAGTTCCAGTCCCACGAGGAAGCCCAGGCGGAAAACTTCCGCAAGATGCTGCTGGCGATGGCCAGCGACCTGCGGGTGATCCTCATCAAGCTGGCCGACCGCCTGCACAACATGCGCACGCTCGACTGCGTGCGCCCCGACAAGCGGCGTCGCATCGCCCGCGAAACCCAGGAAATCCACGCGCCCATCGCCAACCGGCTGGGCCTCAACAGCCTGTACCGCGAGTTGCAGGAACTGGCCTTCAAGCATCGCTACCCAATGCGCTACCGGGTGCTGTCGAAGGCCATCCTGGCTGCTCGTGGCAACCGGCGTGAAGTGGTCGGCAAGATCCTCGTCGCGATCGAGGAGCGCCTGCCCCAGTGGGATATCCAGGCCGACGTGCGCGGCCGCGAGAAGCACCTTTACAGCATCTACCGGAAGATGTCGGAGAAGCGCCTGACCTTCTCCCAGGTGCTCGACATCTACGGTTTCCGCGTCATCGTGCCCGACGTGCAGACCTGTTACCGCGCCCTCGGCGCGCTGCATGCGCTTTACAAGCCGGTGCCCGGCAAGTTCAAGGACTACATCGCCATTCCCAAGGCGAACGGCTACCAGTCGCTGCACACCACCTTGATCGGCCCCTTCGGCACGCCGGTCGAAGTGCAGATTCGCACCCAGGAGATGAACCACATCGCCGAGAGTGGTGTGGCTTCCCACTGGCTGTACAAGGAAGACGAAAAGACCCTTACCGAGCTGCAGCACAAGACCCACAGCTGGCTGCAGTCGCTGCTCGAACTACAGTCCACGTCCGGTGACTCCAGCGAGTTCCTGGAGCATGTGAAGGTCGACCTGTTCCCGGGCGAGGTGTACGCCTTCACGCCGAAGGGCAAGATCTTCGCGCTGCCGCGCGGCGCCACGGTGGTGGACTTCGCCTACGCGGTGCATACCGACGTCGGCAACCGCTGTGTGGCGGGACGCATCAATGGCGAGCTGATGCCGCTGCGCACCGAACTGCACAACGGCGACCAGATCGAGATCATCACCGCCGCCCACGCCAGCCCCAACCCGGCCTGGCTGTCCTATGTGCGAACCGGCAAGGCGCGGGCGCAGATCCGCCATTTCCTTAAGAACGCCCAGCAGGAAGAAGCCTCGACCCTCGGCGAGCGCCTGCTCAACCAGGCCCTGCGCTTGCACGGCCTGACCCTCGGCCAGGTCAGCACCTTTGCATGGGAGCGTTTCCTGAAGGAGTTCACGCTCAACAACCGCAAGGAACTGATGACCGACATCGGCCTCGGCCGACGTCTGCCGGCCATCGTCGCGCGGCGCTTGGCGGAGATCCAGGATATGGAGTCCGGCCGTGCCGATGTCGTCAAGCCCAAGCCTGCCGGGGCGATCCTGATCCGCGGCACAGAAGGCGTTGCGGTCCAATTGGCGCGTTGCTGCCGACCGATTCCGGGCGATCCCATCGTCGGCATCATCCGCAAGGGGCAGGGGCTGGAAGTGCACATGCACGACTGTCCGCAGGCCCGCAAGCTACGCAGTGAGCGGGACCGCTGGATCGACGTGGAGTGGGAAGCCGCCACCGACCGCCTGTTCGACGTGACGCTGCGCCTGCTCACGCAGAACGTGCGTGGTGTGCTGGCCAAGGTCGCCAATGCGATCGCCGAGCAAGACTGCAACATCCAGAACGTCAGTACCGATGGCGATCAGGGTGCCTATTCCACCATCTACATCACGGTGCAGGTGACTCATCGCCTGCATCTCGCCAAGGTCATCCGCGGGATACGAAACATCCCGGAGGTGGTCCGCATCAACCGCCTCAAGGGCGACCAGAAGGGCAGCTGAGGCTGCTAGAATCCACGCCGCTTAAAAAGGGAGATCCACATGGCAGGTTACGAGTCCGAGCACACCAAGTTCATGCGTGAATGGATGGCCAAGCATCCTGAACAGGTCGAAGAGCAGAAGAAGGGGCGCTCCCTGTGGTGGGACAAGCCGCAGGATCTGGAGACCCAGCGTGAGTACGCTGCTGGCCGCGTTGCCCAGAAGCCCTATCCTTACTCGACCGAAAGCTGAGCGGGCTTTGCTCGCTCCCAAACTTGCTTTCATCGACGTAGAAACCACCGGGGCCAACCCGGTGGAAGACCGGATCACCGAAATCGCGATCCTGCGGGTCGAGAACGGCGAGCTGGTCGAGCGGTGGTCCACCCTGGTCAATCCAGGGCGGGCCATTCCGCCAAACATCCAGAGTCTGGTCGGCATTACCGACGAGATGGTGGTGGATGCCCCGTCGTTCGCCGACGTGGCCGAACGGGTCCACGGGCTTTTCGCGGACTGCATCTTCGTCGCCCATAACGCGCGCTTCGATTACGGCTTCATCAAGAACGAGTTCCAGCGTCTGGGCCAGTCCTTCGAGGCGCCGGTGCTGTGTACCGTCAAGCTGTCGCGCGCACTCTATCCCCAGCATCACCGCCACGGTCTCGACGCCTTGATCGAGCGCCACGGACTCGTCTGCCCAGCCCGCCATCGCGCCCTTGGCGATACGGAGGCTTTGGTCCAGTTTGTCGGCCAGGTGGTGGGAAGCTTCGAGCGCGGTGTGCTCGATGCGGCAATCGTCAAGGCGATGAAGGCACCGAACCGCCCTGCCGGTCTGCCCGAAGGGGTGCTCGAAGGTCTGCCCGAGGGGCCCGGGGTCTATCTCTTCTACGGCGAGAACGATGTGCTGCTGTATGTCGGACGCAGCGTCAGCCTGCGCTCGCGGGTGATGAGTCACTTTGCAGGTGACAAGCTGAAGGGCCGGGAGGCCAAGATCATCCAGCAGGTCCGCCGTGTGGACTGGCGGGTGACCGCCGGCGAGCTGGGTGCGCAGCTGCTCGAGTCGCACCTCGTCCGCACCGAGAGGCCGGCCGAGAACCGTCAGCCTGCGGATGCCGCTGCGGTCTTCGGCCTGCGTTTCGACGCGGCCCGCAGGCGTGGTTCGGTGTTGCAGCGCGAGCCACTGAACGGCGGTGACCCGGCAGGCTGGGAGAATCTCTATGGGACTTTCCGGACCAAGAAGGAAGCCGACAACGCGCTGCGGGAACTGGCCAGTCTCTACAAGCTGTGCCCGCGCCGCATCGGCACCGAGGCATGGAGCGAAGGGCCTTGTCTCGCGCACCAGGCGCGCCGCTGCGCCGGCGTGTGTGCCGGCAAGGAAAGCCCCGCCCAGCATGACGAGCGTCTGCTGAAGGTGCTCGAAGGCCTGCGCCTGCGGCGTTGGCCATGGTCCGGCCCGGTGGTGGTGCGCGAACACCATGCCGATACCGGGCGCGGCGCCGCACATGTGGTGGATCAGTGGTGCCTGCTCGGCAGCGTCGATGACGAAGCAGCCTTGGCCGGTCTGCTGGCGGCCCTGCCGCAACGCCGCTTCGATCCGGATATCTACCGCATCCTCGTCCGCTGGCTGGATACGCCGTTGGCGCGCGCGGCGGTCACGCCGCTGGGCTGAGGCGCGTCAACGCGGTTTGTCCAGAGCCGACCTGCAGTCGGCTCTGGACATTTCCTGCTTCACGTCAGTTCTGTGAGTAAACCCGATTCCTCCTTGGGGCCAATGGATGCGCCCCGTGGAGAATGGCAGCGCTCAGGGTAGCGGGCGTTCGCCGGCGAGCAGGTGGGCGAGGGTTTCCCGGTCGCGGATGACGTGCACGTCCGTGCCGTCCACCAGGATCTCGGCGGCACGTGGGCGGGTGTTGTAGTTGGAGCTCATCGTCATGCCGTAGGCGCCCGCCGACAGGATGGCCAGCAGGTCGCCGGTTTCCACCGACAGGTCGCGGTCGTGGCCGAGGAAGTCGCCGCTCTCGCAGATCGGGCCGACCACTTCGTAGCGGGTGGCGGGCACGGCGCGCGGTGCCACCGCGACGATCTCGTGGTAGGCGTCGTACAGCGCGGGGCGGGCCAGGTCGTTCATTGCCGCATCGATGATCGCGAAGTTCTTCTCGACGCCGGGCTTCAGGTATTCGATGCGGGTCAGCAGCAGGCCGGCGTTGCCGACCAGCGAGCGGCCCGGTTCGAAGCACAGGGCCTCGTCGCGGCCGGCGAAGCGCTCCAGCAGGGGCTTGAGGTATTCGGTCGGCGTCGGCGGTTCCTCGTCACGGTAGCGGATGCCGAGGCCGCCGCCCAGGTCAATGTGGTCGAGCTTGATGCCTTCGCGGGCGAGCTGGTCCACCAGGCCCAGGATCTTGTCTGCCGCTTCGGCCATCGGCGCCGGGTCGAGGAGCTGGGAGCCGATGTGGCAGTCGATGCCACTGATCTCGATGTTCGGCAGCTTGGCCGCCTTGCGGTAGAGGTCGAGGGCTTCGGTGAAGGCCACGCCGAACTTGTTGCTGCGCAGGCCGGTGGAGATGTACGGGTGGGTGTTCGGATTGACGTCCGGATTGACGCGGAAGGCGATTGGCGCACGCTTGCCGAGGCTGATGGCTACATCATTCAGGCGGTCCAGTTCGGCGGCGGATTCGACGTTGAAACAGCCGATCCCCGACTCCAGCGCGTAACGCATTTCGTCGACGCTCTTGCCGACGCCCGAGAAGATCACTTTGCCGGGGTCGCCGCTGGCGGCGAGGACGCGGGCCAGCTCACCCCCGGACACGATGTCGAAACCGGCGCCCAGCTTGGCAAACACCGACAGGATGCCTAGGCTGGAGTTGGCCTTGACCGCGTAGCAGACGAGCGCCTTGCGCATGCCGAGGGCCTGCTGATAGGCCGCGAAGGCTGCGGTCAGCGCGGCACGGGAATACACGTAGGTCGGGGTGCCGAAGCGCTCGGCGATGTCGGCGAGGGCGACCCCTTCGAGGGTTAGGCCGGCGGGGCCGGCGGCGAGCGTCGGCACGGGCAGTGCGGTGGTCATTGGGCTGAATCCTGGGGAGCGGGTTTGTTATGATCGCCGCCCGGCGCCTGGGTGGCGTCGGCGGGCTGCGGAGCCGGCTTGCTGGCAGGCTTGGGAACTTGCGGGATGTACAGCGGCCCCTTGATGCCGCAGCCGGCTAGGACGAGTAGGCCGCAGGTCGCGGCGGCAATGGCGATGGTTCGCATGGGTTCCGCGCAAAAACGGCAATGTTAACAGAACAACGGAGGGGTCGATGGACGAAGCGGATTTCAACGCCTTGGCGGATGCCGAGCTGGAGCGCCTGGAGGGTCTGCTGGAGGCCTGCGAGCTGGATTTCGATTACGAGGTGAAGCCGGGTGGGGTCTTCGAGCTGGAGTTCGACAACGGCAGCAAGATCATCGTTAACCGGCACAGTGCGGCGCGGGAGATCTGGCTGGCCGCGAAGTCGGGCGGTTTCCACTTCCGCCCCGACGGCGGGCGCTGGCTGGGCACGCGGGATGGGGCGGATTTCTACGCCGTGCTGTCCCGCTGCATGTCCGAGCAGGCTGGCGAGCCGGTCGACCTGAAGGGCTGACCGGCTCCCGGGCCGCGCTAGTTGGTATTGCGCGGGGCTTCTTCCGCCGGCGGGCTGGTGGGCTCCTGCGGGGCTTCCACCGGTGCTGCCGGCAGGTTCTCCTTGTAGATCAGCTCCTCGGTGGCACTGCCTTCCGGCTGGATGCGGATCAGGCCATCCGGCGGAGTCGGATAGCTCTCGGGCACGCCGTCGAGGGCCTTTCGCATGTAGTTGATCCACAGCGGCAGTGCGGCTGCTCCGCCTGTTTCTCCGCTGCCCAGCTTGCGAGGCTGATCGAAACCGATCCACGCCACGGCGACGACGGTCGGCTGGTAGCCGCAGAACCAGGCGTCCACGTACTCGTTGGTTGTGCCGGTCTTGCCGGCCAGATCGCCGCGCTTGAGGACCAGGGCCTTGGCGGCGGTGCCGCGACGGACGACGTCCTTCAGCATCGAGTCCATCAGGTAGGCATTGCGTTCGTCAATGGCACGCTCGGCGGTTTCACCGGCCACTGGCGGGTCGACACGGGCGAGCACGTTGCCGGCCTCGTCCTGAATCTCCTTTACCAGATAGGGCTCGACGCGGTAGCCGCCGTTGGCGAAGACCGAGTAGCCGCGCAGCATCTGCCACGGCGTGACGGAGCCGGCGCCAAGGGCCATGGTCAGGTAGGCCGGATGGCGTTCGGCGTCGAAACCGAACTTGGTGACGTAGTCCTGCGCGTAGCGGGGGCCGATGGATTTCAGCAGGCGGATCGACACCATGTTCTTGGAGCGCGCCAGTGCGGAGCGCAGGGACATCGGTCCGTCGTACTTGCCGTCGTAGTTCTTCGGCTCCCAGGCCTGTGAGCCGGTGTCTCCTGCAGGGAAGGAGATCGGCGAGTCGTCGACAATGCTGTTGGGGCCGTAGCCTTTCTCGAAGGCGGCCGAGTAGATGAAGGGCTTGAAGCTGGAGCCGGGTTGGCGCCACGCCTGCGTGACATGGTTGAATTTGTTGCGGTTGAAGTCGAAGCCACCGACCAGCGCGCGGATCGCGCCGGTGTGTGGGTCGGCTGCGGTCAGGGCGCCTTCGACCTCTGGTAGCTGACTGATTTCCCAGTGATTATCCACATGCACCACGCGGATGATGGCGCCCGGGCGGATGCGTTTGTTGGGCGGGGCTTTCTCGCTGAGCATTGCCGCGGCGAAGCGCAGTCCGTCGCCGCTGATGCGGAAGGTCTCGCCGTAGCGGTAGGCGGTGACTGCGCCGTTGCCCGCCTGGGTCACGATGGCTGCCTGGAGATCGTCGTAGTCAGGTGTCTCGGCCAGGACTTCGTCCAGGCCCTCGGTTTGCTCCCCGCTCATTCGGGCAGGATCCACATAGCCCTCGACACCCCGATAGCCGTGGCGGCGGTCGTAATCCATGATGCCGCGGCGCAGTGCCCGGTAGGCGGCATCCTGTTCGGCCTTGTTGATCGTCGTGATGACCTTGATGCCGCGGGTATAGGCCTCTTCCTTGAACTGTTCGTAGGCGATCTGGCGGGCCATTTCCGCCACATAGTCGGCGCTGCTACCGACGTCGCCAGGTCCGGTGACGACCTTGAGTGGAGCGTTGACGGCTTGCTGGTGCTCCGTTTCGGAGATGAAGCCCAGTTCGGTCATGCGACGCAGTACGTATTGCTGGCGCAGGGCGGCGCGCTTCGGATTGACGACCGGATTGTAGGCGGAGGGGGCTTTCGGCAGGCCCGCGAGCATGGCGGCTTCCGGAACATTAAGATCGTGGATGGATTTGCCGAAATAGGTCTGAGCGGCAACGGCGAAACCGTAGGCGCGACGGCCAAGGTAGATCTGGTTGATATAGACCTCGAGGATCTGATCCTTGGTGAGGTTCTGTTCGATCTTGAACGCCAGCAGGATTTCGTAAAGCTTGCGCGAGTAGGTCTTCTCGCGGGTCAGGAAGAAGTTCCGGGCCACCTGCATGGTGATCGTCGAGGAGCCCTGGCGCTTGCTGCCTGTGACGAGGTTGGCGCCCGCCGCACGCAGCACGCCCGTGAAATCGACCCCGGAGTGCTGGTAGAAGCGGTCGTCCTCGGCGGCCAGAATGGCGTGCTTGAGAACGGGCGGTACGTCCTGGATGTGGATGAAGGCACGGCGCTCTTCGCCGTACTCACCGATCAGAATCCCGTCAGCCGTGTAGACGCGCAGCGGAATCTTGGGGTGGTAGTCGGTCAGTGCTTCCAGCGACGGGAGGGTCGGCCAGGCGAAGGCGACGGCCAGGGCGAGGATGGCGAGGCCAATGGCCAGCAGGCCGAGAAGTGCGATGAAGGGGTAGAGTACCCAGCGCATGACGGGAGCGGGGAGCAGAGTAAAGTGCTGCATTATACGAGGAGGCCCGATTTGTCGCCTGATATGCAATCCGGTATTCTCCCGGGCCTTACCTTTACACTTGTCATGGTTGTTGTTAGGATCTCAAGTAGTTTGTTGGTATTGCACCTAACATAAAGAAATTTCAGGACTTTTTGTGATCGACCTCTCCTTTTTGAGCCCCCGGGCGCGCCCTTTGATCGGTGTCGACATCTCGTCGTCGTCGGTCAAGATGGTGGAGTTGTCCGCCGTCTCGGGCGGTGGCTATCGGGTCGAGCGGTACGCCGTCGAAGCGCTTCCGCGGGAGGCCGTATCCGATGGAAACATCGTCAATCTGGAGGCTGTGTCCGATGCCATCCGGCGTGGCTGGCGTCGGCTCGGAACCGCGACCCGTTTCGTGGCGCTTGCGCTCCCGGCGTCGGCGGTCATCACCAAGAAGATCATCCTCCCAGCGGGCCTGCGCGACCAGGAGTTGGAGGTGCAGGTCGAGTCAGAAGCGAATCAGTACATTCCCTTTGCGCTCGATGAGGTGAATCTCGATTTTCAGGTCATCGGTCCGGCGGCTTCCAGTGCGGACGAGGATGAGGTGTTGATCGCAGCGTCCCGCAAGGAAAAGGTCGAAGACAGGGTCGCTGCAGCCGAGGCTGCTGGCCTCAAGGCGCTGGTGATGGACGTCGAGTCCTACGCGTCGCTGGCTGCCTTCGAACTGGTTCAGGAGCAGCTGCCCGACCGCGGGGAAGACAAAATCATCGCGCTGGTGGATGCCGGCGCCAACGTGATGAATGTGTCAGTGCTGCGCAATGGCAATCAGGTGTACGCCCGTGAGCAGGCCTTCGGTGGTTTCTTGCTCACCCAGGACATCATGCGCCACTTTGGGATGTCCCTTGAAGAAGCCGAAAGTGGCAAGCGTACCGGTTCGTTGCCCGAGAGCTATGAGTCCGATCTTCTGCGCCCGTTCATGGACGCCATGGCACTGGAAGTGTCGCGGGCGCTACAGTTCTTTTTCACCTCCACCCAGTTCAATCAGGTAGACCATATCGTCCTTGCTGGCGGTTGTGCCGTCATCCCCGGGCTCGCGGAAACGGTCGCGGGCCGTACCCAGGTGGATACCCTGGTGGCCAACCCGTTCGCGAACATGAGCCTTGGTTCAAAGGTTCGGCCGAAAAATCTCGCGGCGGATGCCCCTGCCTTGCTGGTTGCCTGTGGTCTGGCCTTGCGGAGGTTCGATTCGTGATCCGTATCAACCTGCTTCCCCATCGGGAAGAGAAGCGCAAGGCGCGCCGTCAGCAATTCGCGCTGTTTTCCGCCTTTGTGGCGGTGGTAGGGCTTGTGGTGTGGTTCATCGGTCATACGATCCTGGCGGGGTATGTGGATGGTCAGGATGCAAAGAACGTCTTCCTCAAGCAGGAAATCGCCGCGCTTGATAAGGAGATCGTGGAAATCAAGGGCTTGCGGGAACAGGCTGAGGCGTTGCTGTCCCGAAAGCAGGTCATCGAGTCGTTGCAGACCAATCGTACGGAAACTGTCCAGTTGTTCAACGAATTGGTCCGTCAGATGCCTGAAGGCGTTTATCTCAAGTCGCTTAAGCAGTCCGGCTCCAAGATCAATTTGATCGGCTATGCCCAGTCGAACGCGCGGGTATCCACCCTGATGCGTAATCTTGAGGCTTCGCCTTATCTTGAGCGTGCTGATCTGGTCGAGGTCAAGGCGGCGGTTCTGAATACCCGTCGCGTCAGTGAATTCAATCTCAATGTGAGCATCGAGCGCACCAAGGCGGAGGACTCTGGCAAGCCGAAGGCTGGCGGGGCCAGCAATCCTTCGGGAGGCAAGCCATGAGTCTAAGGGAGTCGATGGAGAAGCTCCGGACGATGGATGTCCAGACCCTGATGCGGGATTTCCAGGGGTTGGATCCCAATGATCCCGGGCAGTGGCCGCTGCTGCCCCGGTTGGCGACGTTGCTGGCGATTTTTCTGGCTATCGTCGTCGGTGGCTGGTGGTTCGACTGGAGCGATCAGCTGACCACGCTGGATAGCAAGGAAAAGGAAGAAGCCACACTCAAGGATGAGTGGTTGTTGAAGAAGCGCCAGGCTGTAAATCTTCCTGAATACCGTCGGCAACTGGCGGAGATCGACCGTCAGTTTGGTGCCTTATTGAAGCAGTTGCCGAATCGCTCCGAGATCGAGTCCTTGTTGGCGGACATCAACCAGGCCGGTTTGGGGCGTGGGCTGCAGTTCGAACTGTTCAAGCCAGGGGCCGAGGGCTTGAAGGACTTTTATGCTGAGTTGCCGATTTCCGTGCGAGTGACCGGCAGTTACCACGACCTCGGCGAATTTGTCAGTGACGTAGCGCAGATGCCGCGGATTGTGACATTAAATGACGTCGCCATCGAAACGCTCAAGGAAGGCAACCTCAAGTTCGATGCGACGGCGGTGACATATCGTTACCTGGATGACGAGGAAGTCTCGGCCCTGCGTAAGGAAAAGGCCAAGGAAAAGGCGCGCAAGTGACGATCATGCGACTGACTCTGATAGTGCCTCTGCTTCTTTCGTTACTGCTGGCCGGGTGTGGTGATAAACAGCAGGATTTGCGCGACTGGATGGCCGAGGCGTCGAAAGACCTCAAGCCCAATCTAAAGCCCTTGCCACCAATCCGCCAGGCGTCCGTCGTGAATTACCAAGGCAGTGGCCTGCTCGATCCGTTCAAGCAGGCCAAACTTGAACCGGACAAGAAGTCGGGCTTCATGCCGGATGCAAACCGGCGCCGGGAGCCCCTTGAAGCGTATCCGCTCGAATCGCTCAAGATGGTTGGCGTCATGATGAGAAAAGGTCAGGCCCATGCCATTATCGCTGTCGACAAGACACTCCATCAGGTCAAGGTCGGCAATTATCTTGGGCAGAATTACGGAAAGATCACGGACATCAGCGAATCCGCCGTGACCTTGAAAGAACTTGTCGAGGATGTGGGCGGTGAATGGACCGAGCGCATCAGCACGCTCCAGTTGCAGGAGCAGGCGCCTCAGGAGGCGAAGAAATGAAAATGAGACCTTGTGGGGTCAGGTTGGGCGCATGGGCGGTGGCTGCGTGTCTTGGCGGGCTGGTGCTTCCGGTGTCCGTGCTGGCCCAGGTCCCGCAGGCGGCGGACGCCGTGCCGGCAGGCAATCGGATTGAGAAGATCATGGCCATGGAGCAAGGGGGCAACATTGTCCTCAAGCTTACCCTTGCTAGGCCGCTGGCCGCCTTACCGGCAAGTTTCAGTGTCGCGAGCCCGGCGCGCATTGCGTTCGATTTCCCGGATACGGCGAATGGCTTGGGGCGCAATAGCCAGACGCTCAATGCTGGTGATTTGCGGAGTGTGAACGTTGTGCAGGTCGGGGACCGGACCCGATTGGTCCTGAACCTGTCCCGGGTCTACCCTTATGAGACGCGCCAGGATGGGAACGATCTCCTGATCACGCTGGCGGCTGGACAGGTCCGTGAGGCGGCGAGCCAACTCGCTCAGCAGAGTACCCAGTTTGCTCCGGCCGCCGTGGGGCAGTCGGAGCGCCACGCCATTCGCGATATCAACTTCCGGCGCGGCAAGGATGGCGAGGGGCGGCTGGTGGTCGATCTGTCCGACCCGAATGCCGGTATCGACATTCGTCAGCAGGGCGAGAACCTGATCGTCGACTTTCTCAAGACGGATGTGCCGGAACAATTGCGCCGCAAGCTGGATGTGGTGGATTTCGGTACCCCGGTGTCTACCGTGCTGACCAAGACACAGGGTGGCAATGTCCGCATGACGGTGACGCCGCGCGGACTCTGGGAGCATAACGCCTACCAGAGTGACAATCAGTTTGTGCTAGAGGTGAAGCCCGTAAAGGAGGATCCCAACAAGCTGACGCAGGGGGTGGGTAAGGGGCGTTTCTCCGGCGAGAAGCTGTCCCTTAACTTTCAGAACATCGATGTGCGTTCCGTGCTGCAGGTCATCGCGGACTTCACGAATTTCAACATCATCACTAGTGACTCCGTGCAGGGCAACCTGACACTGCGCCTCAAGGACGTGCCGTGGGATCAGGCCCTCGACATCATCCTGCAGGCGCGGGGTCTGGACATGCGCAAGAACGGCAATGTGATCTGGATCGCACCGCGGGACGAACTGGCTGCCCGCGAGAAGCTCGACCTGGAAGCCAAGGCTCAGGTTGGTGATCTGGAGCCACTGCGGACCGAGAGTTTTCAGATCAACTACCATAAGGCGAAGAGTGTTGCCGAGTTCCTGAAGAGCAAGGATCAGTCCGTGCTTTCCAAGCGGGGGAGTGTTCTGCCGGACGAGCGCAGCAACAAGATTTTCGTCAATGATGTGGCGTCCCGGCTTGAGGATATTCGTCGTCTGATCGCCGAGGTGGATGTCGAGGTGCGTCAGGTCCTGATTGAGGCGCAGATCGTCGAGGCCACCGATACGTTTGCGAGCAACCTGGGGGTGCGTCTCGGTTTTGGGGCTAAAACAGGCGGACAACTTGGTACGGTAGGCGGAGTCCCGGTTTTCCGGAATACCTTCGGAACCGGCAATCTTTCGTCGATTGGTTATCAGGCTGGACAAATATCGACTGTTCCAGATTACACCAATGGCCTAGGCGTTAATTTGCCTGCGTCGACCATCAATAATAAGTCAGCGGGGGCATTTTCGTTTGCGTTGTGGAACAGCGCTGCAACCCGTTATATCGATCTTGAGGTCTCGGCGCTGGAAGCGGATGGGCGTGGCAAGGTCGTGTCTCGCCCGCGGGTGATGACGGCCGACAAGGCGGAGGCGATCATCGAGCAGGGTTCGGAAGTGCCGTATCAAACCCAGTCCGGGGGAACCGCCTTTCCGACCGTCAGCTTCAAGAAGGCCAACCTGACTTTGAAGGTGAAGCCGCAGATCACGCCGGATGGCAAGGTGATGATGGCGCTTGAGGTCAATAAGGACCAACCGCGTTACGACCAGCCGGTTGCCGGCGGCAACGTGCCGATCGACACCAAGCACGTCAAGACGGAAGTGGTGGTCGAGAACGGTGGTACGGTCGTGATTGGCGGGATCTATATCCAGGAAGTCGGCAATACCACGACGAAGATTCCATTGCTGGGGGATGTGCCGGTTCTCGGTTATCTGTTCCGGAACACTGAGCGCAAGGACAACAAGACCGAGCTGCTCGTCTTCATTACGCCTCGAATCATTAACGATCAGCTCGGTCTGCGCTGACCTTCATTAGTACGGGAATTTCTATGCATAACGTCAGTGCCTTGGGCCGTTTGTCATCACAAGGTCGTTTCTTTGCCCTGAGCGTCATTGCGATGGCCATCGCAGGCTGCGGTGGTGGGGGTGGGGGTGGGGGTGGTTCGAGCGGCAGTTCCAGTTGCCCGGGAGGTTTTCTCACCTGTTCTTCGAGTGGTAGCGGCTCCACTGCGACCGACGGTGCTATTACCCTGTCCCTCACCGATGCTGCGTCGGGGGCAAGCAGTAATACCCTGTCGGCAGGTAAGCCTCTGACGGTCAAGGCTTTGGTAAAGGATGCCAATGGCGCAGTTGTCCCCAATGCGGTCGTTACTTTTGCAACGGATGCCACGCTGGGGGGGTTTGATCCCGCTTCAGGCACCGCGTTGACCAATAGCAGTGGTATCGCCTCGGTAAACCTTCAGGCGGCGAGTCTGGCCTCCAGTGGAGCGGCTACATTGACGGCAACTGCGAGCGTTGCAGGAAAGTCGCTGACGCAGACGGTCGGGTATGCCGTGAGCCCTGGTACGGTGGTGCTTGCCAATCTGGCCGCTAATTCCACTTCTCTGAGCGCCTACGGAAGTACCTCTGTGGCAGTGCAGGTACTGTTGAATGGCGCTCTGGCGTCGTCCGCACAAACTGTCACTTTCTCATCTGCTTGTGACACGGCAGGCAAAGCGTCTATTACTCATTCTGTCTCGTCTGTTAACGGTGTTGCAACGGCGACTTATACGGATAAGGGGTGTGCGGGCTCTGACGTGATCACAGCGTCAGTGCAGGGGGCGTCTAGTTCGATTTCGCTGCAGGTGGCTGCTCCCCAGGCATCGAATGTCGGTTTCGTGTCGTCCTCTCCGGCCACCATCGCGTTGGCAGGCACGGGAGGGGCAGGGCTGTCTTCCGATTCCATTGTTACGTTCAAGGTGGTGGATAGCACGAACAGTCCTATTGCCGGTAAGGCTGTTACCTTTGATCTGTCCACCCGCGTCGGTGGCATCAAGCTGAATAGTCAGTCGAGTGGCACCGTCCAAGGGACGACCAAGGCGGATGGTACTGTGAGCGTCACCGTAACAGCTGGTACCGTTCCTACCCCGGTCTGGGTGACTGCGGTTCTCGCAGACAATTCGGCAATCAAAACCCAGTCGCCCAATCTGACGATCTCTACTGGACGGCCGACTCAGGATCGTTTCTCGTTGTCTATCGGCACCTTTAACGTTGAAGGCTGGCGGCGTGATGGTAGTACTAGTACGGCCACCGTTTATGCATATGATCGGATGGGTAACCTGGTGCCGGATGGCACTGTCGTTAATTTCGTGAGTGAGGGGGCGGGGATTCAGCCCTCATGTACGACGAGCTCCGGGGCATGTTCGGTCACGTTTACTAGCGGGGAACTGCGTCCGCGTAGTGATTCAGAACCGTCCCAGTATGGGGTGACGAAGGGGCGGGTGACTGTTCTTGCTTATGCTATGGGCGAGGAAAGCTTCGACGATCTAAATGGTAATAACGTCTGGGATTTGGACGAACCTTACCGGAAGCTCGGTGATGCCTTCGTCGATAGCAATGAAAATGGGGTTTGGGATAGTGGTGAGGCATTCATCGCGTTTGGATACTCAGGAGCTTGTCCTGCCGCGCCCTCGGATGGTCGGTACTATAATGCGCCCTCTAAGGTTGGGACGTGTCACGCCGATTCGTTGGGGATGCAGTCTGCGCATGTACGGCGTACGGGGATTGTCGTCCTGTCCAGCTATGTGATCGGTACGGTTGCGCCTTCCGCCTTTACAATGCCTGCTTTGCCGGGTTGTACAGGTTCGTTCAGGTTCCGTCTGGCTGATGAAAACAATAACCCGATGCCGTTCAACGCGACCTTGTCCATGAATTCTAACGTGACGTACGTTAACGATTCGGGTGATACGGTGAAGGCGAGTGTGACTTTGGCGCCGGGATCGGCGACCGTGTCGAACACCAGTGCGGCGGGGGGCACCTATCACACCTTCACGGTGGAAGGGACGAAATGTGTAACGCGTCCGACTGGCTCCATCGGTCTTACTGTCACATCGCCTAGTGGTGATGCGAGTGGTCAGACTATCACCATCAATTGACAGACACCTTGGGGAGTAAAGGCCTTTCCCCGACTGCAAAGGAAGGGAATGGATTTTCCACGCTGTGTTGTTCTGATTGGCATGCCCGGCTCCGGTAAGACCACGGTCGGCCGGGAACTTGCCAAGCGTCTCGGCCTCCGTTTTGTCGATAGTGATCACGAAATCGAGGCCCGGACGGGAGTCAAGATCCCGACCATCTTCGAGATCGAGGGAGAGGATGGCTTTCGCCGTCGGGAGACCCAGACCCTGGATGAACTGACCACGGAGTCGGACATGGTGCTCGCTACCGGTGGCGGTGCCGTGATTAATCCCATCAATCGCGCCCTGCTTTCCGAGCGGGGCGTGGTCGTTTATCTCAATGTTCCGCCCCACGTTCTGTGGGAGCGCACCCGTCACGACAAGACGCGTCCCTTGCTGCAAGTGCCGGATCCCAAAGGGCGCCTTCAGCAGCTATATGTGGTTCGCGACCCACTGTACCGCGAGGTTGCTCACATCACTGTCGAGGGAGGGCGTGGAACGCCGCATGCGATGGTGCGTCTGATCGAAAAGGAATTGCAGGACTTATGCGCACACTGAACGTCGAACTGGCCGAACGCAGCTATCCGATCCGGATCGGGGGCGGGTTGTTGGCAGACCCCGAGCTGGTATTGCCCTATGTGAAGTCACGCCGGGTGGCGGTGATCACCAACGATGTGGTCGGGCCTCTGTACTTGCGTGCTTTTGCGGATGGGCTGAAAGCCCGTGGGCTGACCGTCACCGAGATCGTGCTGCCGGATGGTGAGGCGCACAAGGACTGGGAGACACTCAACACGATTTTCGATGGCTTGCTGTCGAGCCGCTGCGATCGCGGAACGACGCTGATCGCTCTCGGTGGCGGCGTGGTTGGCGATATGGTCGGCTTTGCCGCGGCGACCTACCAGCGCGGCGTACCCTTCATCCAGGTGCCGACTACGCTACTGTCCCAGGTAGACTCGTCTGTTGGCGGAAAGACGGCAATCAATCACCCCCTCGGCAAAAACATGATCGGCGCCTTCTACCAGCCGCGTCTGGTGCTCGCCGATACCTCGGTCCTCAACACACTGCCCGAGCGCGAACTGAAGGCGGGGCTCGCGGAGGTCATCAAGTACGGGCTGATCCGGGACCTGTCCTTCCTGGAGTGGATCGAGGAAAACGTCGAGCGTCTGCTCGCCCGCGATGCCGAGGCGCTGGCCGAGGCGGTCGAGCGTTCGTGCCGCAACAAGGCGGAAGTCGTCGCCGCCGATGAAACCGAGCAGGGGGTGCGCGCTACGCTCAATCTGGGGCATACCTTCGGTCATGCCATCGAAACCGGGTTGGGGTACGGCGTCTGGCTGCATGGGGAAGCCGTGGCAGCAGGGGCGATCATGGCCGCCGACCTGTCCCGGCGTCTGGGCTGGCTGTCCGATGTGGACGTCGAGCGAGTCAGGTCCATTCACGAACGCGCCGGCCTGCCAGTCAGGGGGGCGCCGCTGGGAGCGGATCGCTATCTCGAGCTGATGGCCCACGACAAGAAGGTGGCGGACGGAACCCTGCGGCTGGTATTGCTGAAGGCGATAGGGGAGGCGCTGATTACTGCCGAGGCCAGCCAGGCCGACATCCGCGCTTCCATCGAGGCCTGTTGCTGAGCACCCCGCCGATGGCCGAACTGGCGCCCTATGCCGTCGTCGAGGCCAATTCCCGTGGTCGCCGGGTGGCCGAGCCGCCGCCGGTGGCGCGCGGCGAGTTCCAGCGTGACCGCGACCGCATCGTGCACTGCACGGCCTTCCGGCGCCTGGAGTACAAGACCCAGGTCTTCGTCAATCACGAAGGCGACCTGTTCCGCACCCGGCTGACCCATAGCATTGAAGTCGCCCAGATCACCCGCAGCATCGCGCGGGCGCTGCATCTCAACGAAGACCTGGCCGAGGCGGTAGCCCTGGCTCACGATTTGGGGCACACGCCCTTCGGTCACGCCGGGCAGGACGCACTGCATGCCTGCATGAAGGACTTCGGCGGCTTCGAGCACAATCTGCAGTCCCTGCGGACGGTGGATGTGCTTGAGGAAAGTTACGCCGAGTTCAATGGCCTGAACCTGATGCACGAGACCCGCGAAGGGATCCTCAAACACTGTTCGCTGAAAAATGCCGCACAGCTCGGTGACATCGGGCAACGCTTCATCGACGGGCGCCAGCCCTCGCTGGAGGCGCAACTGGCCAACCTGGCCGACGAGATCGCCTACAACAACCACGACGTGGACGACGGCCTGCGCTCCGGGTTGATCACCCTCGAACAGCTCGACGCGGTGCCGATCTTCCGCCGCAACCGGGAGGCTGTCGAAGCTGCCTACCCGGGGCTGACGGGACGGCGGCTGATCCATGAAACCATCCGCCGCATGATCAATATGATGGCGGTGGACCTCATCGATCAGACCCGCGCCAATATCGCCGCGGCCGGCATCGTATCTCTCGGCGATGTGCATGCCGCGCCGCGTCTGGTGGCCTACAGCGACTCCCTGTTGCCCGAGTTGCGCGTCCTCAAAACCTTCCTCCGCGAAGATCTGTATCACCACTTCCAGGTGCTGCGCATGACCGACAAGGCCCGGCGCATCATTCAGGATCTCTTCGGGGCGTTCATGAGCGACCCCCGCCTCTTGCCGCCGCAATACCAGCAGATGGCCCGTAACGACAAGCCACGGGCGATCGCCGATTATGTCGCTGGAATGACGGATCGGTATGCGATGCGTGAACACCGGCGCCTCTTTGCGGTCGGTGAGATCCACTGAGCCCCGCAACGGCTTGCGGCGGCGCAAAAAAATCCTTGAAAACAGGGCTCTTGGAGCGGTATATTCGACCCTCGCCCAATGTGTTTGAACGGTCTCCTCGTCGGGATCGAACGTAGCCGGCTGGCCGCGTGTCGCCGGCTTTTTCACGGTTCGGACGGGGCGATTTCCCGCAGTTTGAAGGTCCGGCGCGGTGCGCTACGCGGCGCCGGTGTGTGTTGTGTCGAGGAAAAACAAGATGGATCTTCCCCTGGAGCAGGGTCTTTACGACCCCGCCAACGAACATGACGCCTGTGGTGTCGGCTTCATTGCACATATCAAGGGCAACAAGACGCATGAGATCGTAAATCAGGGTCTCGAAATTCTGAAGAATCTGGACCACCGGGGTGCCGTGGGTGCCGACCCGTTGCAGGGTGACGGCGCCGGTATCCTGATCCAGATTCCGGATACGCTGTTCCGCGAAGAGATGGCCAAGCAGGGCATCACCCTGCCGCAGGCAGGCGACTACGGTGTCGGCATGGTCTTCCTGCCGAAGGAGCACGCCTCCCGTCTCGCCTGTGAGGACGAAATCGAGCGCGCCACCCGCGCCGAAGGCCAGGTCGTGCTCGGCTGGCGCGACGTGCCGACCGATCCGAACATGCCGATGTCCCCGACCGTCAAGGCCAAGGAACCGGTGATCCGCCAGGTCTTCATCGGCCGCGGTCCCGACGTGATGGTCACTGACGCCCTCGAGCGCAAGCTGTACGTGATCCGTCGCCGTGCCGCCAACGCCATCGCCGCCCTCAAGCTGAAGCACTCCAAGGAGTTCTACACGCCGTCCATGTCGGCGCGTACGATCAACTACAAGGGTCTGCTGCTCGCCGACCAGGTCGGCCAGTACTACTCCGACCTGCAGGATGCGCGCTGCGTCTCCGCGCTGGCCCTGGTCCACCAGCGCTTCTCGACCAATACCTTCCCGACCTGGCACCTGGCCCACCCGTTCCGTTACATCGCCCACAACGGCGAAATCAACACGGTGCGCGGCAATTACAACTGGATGCGGGCCCGCGAGAAGGGTACCCAGTCCCCGCTGCTCGGCGAAGATCTGCAGAAGCTGTGGCCGCTGATCTACCCGGGTCAGTCCGACTCCGCCGCCTTCGACAACGCGCTCGAACTGCTGGTGATGAGCGGCTATTCCCTGGCCCACGCGATGATGATGATGATTCCCGAAGCCTGGGAATCCCACACGCTGATGGACCAGAAGCGCCGTGCCTTCTACGAATACCATGCGGCCATGATGGAGCCGTGGGACGGTCCTGCCGCGGTGGCCTTCACCGACGGTCGCCAGATCGGCGCGACGCTCGACCGTAACGGTCTGCGTCCTGCTCGTTACCTGGTCACCGACGACGATTACGTCGTGATGGCTTCCGAATCCGGCGTGCTGCCGATTCCTGACGAGAAGATCGTCAAGAAGTGGCGTCTGCAGCCGGGCAAGATGTTCCTGATCGACATGGAACAGGGCCGCATCATCGACGACAAGGAAATCAAGGAATCCCTTGCCGCCGCCAAGCCCTACCAGGAATGGCTGTCCCGCATCAACATCAAGCTCGACACCTGTGCCGTGCCCGAGAGCGTTGCCGCGCCCGAGTGCGCCGCGTCCCTGCTGGACCGCCAGCAGGCTTTCGGCTTCACCCAGGAAGACGTCAAGTTCATCCTCGAGCCGATGGCCAAGACAGGTGAAGAGGGTACCGGCTCGATGGGCAACGACAGCCCGCTGGCTGTGCTGTCCGCCAAGGCCAAGCCGATCTTCAGCTACTTCCGTCAGCTCTTCGCCCAGGTGACCAATCCGCCGATCGACCCGATCCGCGAACAACTGGTCATGTCCCTGGTGAGCTTCGTCGGCCCGCGCCCGAACCTGCTCGGCATCAACGAGATCAACCCCCCGTACCGCCTGGAAGTCACCCAGCCGGTGCTGACCTTCGCCGACATGGCGAAGCTGCGCGAGATCGCCCGTTACACCGAGAACAAGTTCCGCTCCGCCGAACTGGACATCTGCTATCCGCTGGCCTGGGGTAAGGAAGGCGTCGAAGCACGTCTGGCCTCCCTGTGTGCCGAAGCAGAGAACGCGGTGCTGGAAGGCTCCAACATCCTGATCGTGTCCGACCGCAAGGTCAGCGCCGAGCAGGTGGCGATCCCGGCCCTGCTGGCCACGTCCGCCATTCACCAGCACTTGGTTACCAAGGGCCTGCGTACTCGCACCGGCCTGGTGGTCGAAACCGGCTCCGCCCGTGAGACCCACCACTTCGCCGTGCTGGCCGGCTATGGCGCCGAGGCTGTGCACCCCTACCTGGCCCTCGAGACCCTCACCGAGATGGCCCACGGTGATGTCGAGACCGCAGAGAAGTACATCAAGCACTTCATCAAGGCCGTCGGCAAGGGCCTCATGAAGGTCATGTCCAAGATGGGCATCTCGACCTTCATGTCCTATACCGGCGCCCAGATCTTCGAAGCCATTGGCCTGCAGAAGACGCTGGTCGAGAAGTACTTTACCGGTACTGCTTCCCAGGTCGAAGGCATCGGCGTGTTCGAGGTGATGGAAGAAGCCATCCGCCTGCACCAGGCTGCCTTCAGTGCCGACCCGGTGCTGGCCAACGCCCTCGATGCCGGCGGCGAATACGCCTTCCGCATCCGTGGCGACGAGCACATGTGGACGCCGGACGCGATCGCCAAGCTGCAGCACTCCACCCGCAGCGGCCAGTTCGACACCTACAAGGAATACGCCAAGATCATCAACGATCAGGGTAAGCGCCACATGACGCTGCGCGGCCTGTTCGAACTCAAGCCCGTCGGCGCCCCGGTGCCGCTGGAAGAGGTCGAATCCGCCAAGGACATCGTCAAGCGTTTCGCCACCGGCGCCATGTCCCTCGGCTCCATCTCCACCGAAGCCCACACGACGCTGGCCGTCGCCATGAACCGCATCGGCGGCAAGTCGAACACCGGCGAAGGCGGCGAGGATCCGAAGCGCTTCATCCCGATCTCCAAGCCCACCAAGCTGTCCGAGCTGATCGGTGCGAGCCGCATCGAGCGCGACATCGAGCTGAAGGTTGGCGACAGCCTGCGTTCCTCGATCAAGCAGGTGGCTTCCGGCCGTTTCGGCGTGACCACCGAGTACCTGGTCAATGCCGACCAGATCCAGATCAAGATGGCCCAGGGCGCCAAGCCCGGTGAAGGCGGCCAGCTGCCCGGCCACAAGGTGTCCGAGTACATCGGCTTCCTGCGTCACTCGGTACCGGGCGTCGGTCTGATCTCGCCCCCGCCGCACCATGACATCTACTCGATCGAGGATCTGGCCCAGCTGATCCACGACCTGAAGAACACCAACCCGGCGGCCGATATCTCCGTCAAACTGGTGTCCGAAGTGGGCGTCGGTACCGTGGCGGCCGGCGTGGCCAAGGCCAAGGCCGACCACGTGGTGATCGCCGGTCACGACGGTGGTACCGGTGCGTCGCCGCTGTCCTCCATCAAGTACGCCGGCTCCCCGTGGGAACTGGGCCTGGCTGAAACCCAGCAGACCCTGGTCCTCAACCGTCTGCGCAGCCGTATCCGCGTGCAGGTGGATGGCCAGATCAAGACCGGTCGCGACGTCGTCATCGGCGCGCTGCTGGGCGCCGACGAATTCGGCTTCGCCACCGCGCCGCTGGTCGTCGAAGGCTGCATCATGATGCGCAAATGCCACCTGAACACCTGTCCGGTGGGCGTGGCCACGCAGGATCCGACGCTGCGCAAGCGCTTCTCCGGCCAGCCGGAGCACGTGGTCAACTACTTCTTCTTCGTTGCCGAGGAAGTGCGCGAGCTGATGGCCCAGATGGGTATCCGCAAGTTCGACGACCTGATCGGCCGTGCCGACCTGCTCGACATGCGCGCCGGTATCGAGCACTGGAAGGCCCGCGGTCTGGATTACAGCCGCATCTTCCACCTGCCGAACGTGCCCGCCGAAGTGCCGCGTCTGCACACCGAAGTCCAGGACCACAACCTGGTCAAGGCCCTCGACAACAAGCTCATCGAGTTGGCCAAGCCGGCCCTCGAGAACGGCGAGAAGGTCTCCTTCGAAGTCCCGGTGCGCAACATCAACCGTACCGTCGGCGCCATGCTGTCCGGCCGCTTCGCGGCCAAGTACGGTCACGCCGGCCTGCCGGACGACACCGTGCATATCCGCCTCAACGGCACCGCCGGCCAGAGCTTTGCGGCCTTCCTGTCCCGCGGCCTGACCCTCGAACTGGTGGGTGAAGGCAACGACTACGTCGGCAAGGGCCTGTCCGGTGGCCGCATCATTGTGCGCCCGGCGCCCGGCTTCAAGTGTGATACGCCGAGCAACATCATCATCGGCAACACCGTGCTGTACGGTGCGACCGAAGGCGAGGCCTACTTCGCCGGCGTTGGCGGTGAGCGTTTCGCGGTGCGTAACTCCGGTGCGACGACGGTCGTCGAAGGCGTGGGCGACCACGGCTGCGAATACATGACCGGTGGTACCGTCGTCGTGCTCGGCATGACCGGCCGCAACTTCGCTGCGGGCATGTCCGGCGGCGTCGCCTACGTGTTCGACGAGGACGGCACTTTCGAAGGCCGTTGCAACATGGCCCAGGTGGCCCTGGAGCCGGTCGAGGAAGAATTCGCCGCCCGTCAGGGCTCCGAGGCCGGTGACGACCTCGAAGGCCACGGCCGCGTCGACGTGCGTCACCTCGGCATGGCCGATGAAGCCCTGCTCAAGATGCTGATCGAACGTCACGCCACCTACACCGGCAGCGAGCGCGCCAAGGCCATCCTGGCCGACTGGGCAGCCTACCGCTGCAAGTTCGTCAAGGTGATGCCGCACGAATACCGTCGCGCGTTGGCCGAGATGGCCGCGCAACAACAGAAAGAACTGGAGGCCGCGTAACAATGGGCAAGCCAACTGGATTTCTCGAGTACCAGCGTCTTTCCGAGGCCTATGCCCCGGTTGAGCAGCGTCTCAAGCACTACAAGGAATTCGTCGATCACCTGAGCGACGAGGATGCGGCCAAGCAGGGCGCACGCTGCATGGATTGCGGTATTCCGTTCTGCAACAACGGCTGCCCGGTGAACAACATCATTCCCGACTGGAATGACCTGGTTTATCGCGGCAACTGGAAGGAAGCGATCGAAGTCCTGCACTCCACCAACAACTTCCCGGATTTCACCGGCCGGATCTGTCCCGCACCCTGCGAGGCCGCCTGCACGCTGAACATCAACACGGAAGCGGTGGGCATCAAGTCGATCGAGCACGCGATCATCGACAAGGCCTGGGAAAACGGCTGGGTCACTGCCCAGCCCGCCACTGCCAAGACCGGCAAGAAGGTTGCCGTCGTCGGTTCCGGCCCCGCCGGTCTGGCTGCGGCCCAGCAGCTGGCCCGCGTCGGCCACGACGTGACCGTCTTCGAGAAGAGCTCCCGCATCGGTGGCCTGCTGCGCTACGGCATCCCCGACTTCAAACTGGACAAGTCCACCATCGACCGTCGTGTCGAGCAGTTGGAAGCCGAAGGCGTCACCTTCCGCACCAAGGTTTGCGTCGGCGTGAAGCCGGGCGTCACCGGCATCAACGATGACGCCGTCGAAGTGGTCTCCGCCGAGCAGCTCAAGTCCGAGTTCGATGCGGTGATCCTCGCCGCCGGTTCCGAAGTGCCGCGTGACCTGCCGGTCCCGGGCCGCGAGCTGGCTGGCGTCCACTTCGCGCTGGAATTCCTGATTCCGCAGAACAAGGAAGTGGCTGGCGACGACAAGAATCCGATCTCCGCGACCGGCAAGAACGTCATTGTGATCGGCGGTGGTGACACCGGTTCCGACTGCGTCGGCACCTCCAACCGTCACGGCGCTGCGTCCGTGACCCAGTTCGAAGTGATGCCCGAGCCGCCGAAGGAAGAGAACCGTCCGCTGACCTGGCCGTATTGGCCGATCAAGCTGCGCACCTCTTCCTCCCACGAGGAAGGCTGCTCCCGCGAGTTCGCCGTGTCCACCAAGGAGTTCATCGGCGAGAACGGCAAGGTCAAGGCCCTCAAGACCGTCGAACTCGAATGGAAGAACGGCAAGCCGAGCGAAGTGCCGGGTTCCGAGCGCGAGCTGCCGGCCGACCTGGTGCTGTTCGCGATGGGCTTCACCAACCCGGTGGCGTCCCTGCTCGAAGCCTTCGGTGTCGACAAGGACGGTCGTGGCAACGCCAAGGCCACCACCGACGGTGACGGCTGCTACGCCACCAACGTGCCGAAGGTCTTCGCCGCCGGCGACGTGCGCCGTGGCCAGTCCTTGGTCGTGTGGGCGATCCGCGAAGGCCGTCAGGCCGCCCGCGAGGTCGACACCTTCCTGATGGGCTGCAGCGTCCTGCCGCGCTGATCTGCAAGGCATCAAACAAAAAGCCCGGGGTGACCCGGGCTTTTTGCGTTTCTGGGGAGTGCTTGCTGTGCAGGAGAGGATTCTCCCCTAAGGGAGAGCCCGGCAGAGGGGCTCCCCGTCCCAATATCGCTGCTTCAGTGCAGCCCTAGCAGATTCACCGTATGGTGGCCGATCATCCATTCCTCGTTGGTCGGCACCACCAGCACTTCCACCTTGCTGTCCTTGGCGTGGATGCGAGTGGCGTGGCGCTGGTTGGCGGCGGGGTAGAGGCGCAGGCCGGTCCATTCCAGCCATTCGGCGATACGTGTGCGCACTGGCGCCGCGTGTTCGCCGATGCCGCCGGTGAACACCAGCGCATCCAGCCCGCCGGCGGCCATCGACAGGTGGCCGATCATGCAGGCGGCGCGGTAGCAGAACAACTCGATGGCGTCCTTCGCCGATGCTTCGTCGGAGTCGAGCAGGGTCCGCATGTCCTGGCTGATGCCGGATACGCCGAGCAGGCCGGACTGCTTGTAGAACAGGTTGCTGAGGGACTTGGCGTCCATGCCCTTCTGTTCGATCAGGTGCAGGATCACGCCGGGATCGAGGGCGCCGGTGCGGGTGCCCATCATCAGGCCGTCCACTGCGGTGAAGCCCATGCTGGTGTCGCGGCTGACGCCGTCGCGTAGCGCGCACATGCTGGCGCCGTTGCCCAGGTGGGCGACGATGATCGGGCCGCCGGCCTTTTCCTCGCCGAGCAGATCGGGCAACTGGCGGGACACGAACTCATAGGACAGGCCGTGGAAACCGTAGCGCTTGACTCCCTCGTTGTAGAGCGCCCGGGGCAGCGGGAAGCGCGACGCCACCGGCAAGCGGGTACGGTGGAAGGCGGTGTCGAAGCAGCCGACCTGGCGCACGTCGGGCATCAGCGTAAACAGCGACTTGATGGCCCGCAGGTTGTGCGGTTGGTGCAGTGGTGCCAGCGGGATCAGGGTTTCCAACTCGCCGACCACTTCAGGTGTCAGCACGACCGGCGCGCCGTAGTGGTCGCCGCCATGCACGATGCGGTGACCCGCGGCAATGATGTCCACGCCGGGGGTGTGGCGGTTGATCCACTCGAAGAGGAATTCCAGCGCCAGGCGGTGCTGGCCGTTTTGGTCGGTGCCCTCCGGCACAGTCAGGCCTTCGGCGAAACGTTCGCCGGTGCTGCTGTCCACCGCGTGCATCAACGGCTCGGCGCCGATGCCTTCCACCTGGCCGGACAGGCGTGGCCGGTCGGCCAGCTCGGGGATCATCGGGAAGAGGGCAAACTTCAGGCTCGACGAGCCGGCGTTGAGGATGAGGATGGCTTTCACAGGCGGACTCCCTGGCGGCGTTTATGGGCCATCAGCTGGGCGATGGCGCAGGAGGCGGTACGGGTTTCGGCGGTATCGGCACGGCTGGTCAGGACGATGGGCACGCGGGCACCCAGCACCACGCCGGCCATCAGCGCGTCGGCGAGGTATTCGAGCTGCTTGGCGACCATGTTGCCGGACTCCAGATCGGGCACCACCAGGATGTCGGCCTGGCCGGCCACCGCAGAGCGGATGCCCTTTGTTTTGGCGGCTACCAGCGACACCGCGTTGTCGAAGGCCAGCGGGCCGTCGAGCAGGCCACCCTTGATCTGGCCGCGGTCGGCCATCTTGCACAGGGCGGCAGCGTCGAGGGTGGAGCGGATCTTGACGTTGACCGTTTCGACGGCGGACAGGATCGCCACCTTGGGTTCCGGCACGCCCATCATGATCGCCAGTTCGATGGCGTTCTGGATGATGTGCACCTTGTCGTCGAGGGTCGGCTCGATGTTGATCGCCGCGTCGGTGATCAGCAGCGGGCGCGGGTAGGTCGGCACGTCGGCCATGAAGACGTGGGAAATGCGCCGCGACGTACGTAGGCCAGTATCCTTGGCGACGACTTCGCTCATCAGTTCGTCGGTGTGCAGCGAGCCCTTCATCAGTGCCTCGACCTCGCCGCAGCGCGCGAGGCGCACGGCGATCTCGGCGGAGGCGTGGCTGTGCGGCGCATCGACGATACGCACGCCGCGCAGGTCGAGGCCCTCCTGCTCGGCCACTTCGCGGATCTTGCCTTCCGGGCCGACCAGCACCGGGATCACCAGGCCGGCGTCCCGCGCCTGCAGCGGGCCGCGCAGGGATTCGGTGTCGCAGGGGTGGGCCACGGCGATGGGGATCGGCTCCAGGCCCTTGGTCAGCGCCAGTGCATGCAGGTAGCGCTGCTGGCGGTCGGAAATGGTGATTTCCGGCATCGCGACACGCAGGCGCTTGATTTTCTCGGTGGGCGCCATTACCTCGGCGGTGCCGTCGATGACCTTCAGCCCGTCCTGGTTCATGCACTGGCAGTCGAGCAGCAGGTGGTGGTTGTGTTCGAAGCGCTGGGTGCAGGTGATGGTGACGGTCAGCGTGTCGCCGATGGTGATCGGTCGCCAGAACTTGAGGGTCTGGCCGACGTACACGGTGCCGGGGCCGGGGAATTCGGTGCCGAGGATGGATGAGATCAGCACGCTGCCCCACATGGAATGCCCGACCACCTCGCGGAACTGGCTGGAGCGGGCGAACTCCGGGTCCACATGGGTCGGATTCACGTCTCCCGACATCACGGCGAAGAGATGGATGTCTTCCGGGCGCAACGTGCGTACCAACTGGGCGGAGTCGCCCACGGCAATTTCGTCAAACGTCCGGTTCTGGATGAAATCACGAGCGTCGATCATGGCGATATCCTGTTTTGCGTTGCAGCACTGTGATTCTATCGAATGGCGATCAAGGAACTTTAGTATTAGATCAAAGGAATGTTGCGTTGCGTCAGCATGATGTCTCGATCCAGTCCGGCACGCGAGAACTGCGCCTCGAAGCGGCAAAATCGAGCATGCTAGAATCCGCCTAAACCCCATTCAAACTGCATTCAGGGATATCCATGGAAGTGATCGTTCTCGCCGCCGGACAAGGCAAGCGCATGCGTTCGGTGTTGCCCAAGGTACTGCAGCCGCTGGCCGCCAAACCGATGCTGGCCCATGTGCTGGATACCGCGCGGGCGCTGGAGGCGCGGCGCATCGTCGTGGTATACGGCCACGGTGGCGAGGTGGTGCGTGAGGCGCTCGACGCACCCGATCTGGCCTGGGCCCGGCAGGATCCGCCCCAGGGCACTGGCCACGCGGTGCAGCAGGCCATGCCGCTGGTCGAGGACGGCGACGTTGCGCTGATTCTCTACGGCGACGTGCCGCTGATCGGCGTGCCGACGCTGCAGCGCCTGATGCAGGCCGCCGGTGCCGAGCGCCTGGCCCTGCTCACGGTCACGATGGACGATCCCACCGGCTACGGCCGCATCCTGCGCAACGCAGCCGGGCAGGTCACCCGCATCGTGGAAGAGAAGGACGCCACGCCCGACGAGCGCGCTGTCCGCGAAGTGAACACCGGCATCCTCGTTGCTCCCGTCGCGCGCCTGCGCCACTGGCTGGCGGCTCTCACGAATGACAACGCTCAGGGCGAGTACTACCTCACCGACATCATCGCGATGGCTGTCGCCGATGGTCTGGAGGTCGTCTCCACTCAGCCCGACGCCTTCGAGGAAACCCTCGGCGTCAATAACAAGACCCAGCTCGCCGAGCTCGAGCGGATCTACCAGCGCGGCATCGCCCGCCGTCTCACCGATGACGGCGTCACCGTCATCGACCCGACCCGCCTCGACGTGCGGGGGGAGTTGATCTGCGGCCGCGACGTGGAGATCGACATCAACTGTATCTTCGAAGGTCGTGTCGAGCTTGGTGATGGCGTGCGCATCGGCGCCAACTGTATCGTCCGGAACGCGAAGATCGGCGCCGGCACCCGGATCGCCGCCTTCTCCCAGATCGAGGATACCGAAATGGGCGAGGCCTGCATCATCGGCCCCTACGCGCGCACCCGCCCCGGCACCGTGCTCGGCAAGGACGTGCACCTGGGCAACTTCGTCGAGGTCAAGAACAGCGTGATCGCCGACCACTCCAAGGCCAACCACCTGGCCTACGTCGGCGACGCCGACATCGGCCAGCGGGTCAACGTCGGCGCCGGTACCATCACCTGCAATTACGATGGCGCCAACAAGTTCCGCACCATCATCGAGGACGACGTCTTCATCGGCTCCGATACCCAGCTGGTTGCGCCGGTCCGGGTCGGGCGCGGTGCCACCCTCGGCGCCGGTACCACGCTATCGAAGGATGCGCCGGCCGAGCAGCTCACCGTGTCGCGGGCCAGGCAACTGTCGATCCCCGGCTGGAAGCGCCCGGTCAAGATCAAGAAGGCCTGATGCCATCCCTCATTTCCGGTCCGGCCGTGCAGGCCGGGCAACTCTGAAAGGTTTCCGATCATGTGTGGCATCGTCACCGCCATCGCCCGTCGCAACATCGTTCCCGTCCTGCTCGAAGGCTTGCGCAAGCTCGAATACCGCGGCTACGACTCCGCCGGCCTGGCCGTCCTCAAGCAGAACGGCACGCCCACCCTGCAGCGCCTGCGCGCCGTCGGCCGTGTCGCCGAACTGGCGGCCCAGGCCGACGCCACCGGCCTGACTGCAGAAATCGGCATCGCCCACACCCGCTGGGCCACCCATGGCGTGCCCTGCGAGCGCAATGCCCACCCGCACATCTCCGGCGGCCTCGCCGTGGTGCATAACGGGATCATCGAGAACTTCGAAGAGCTGCGCGACGGCCTGCGCGCCAAGGGCTACGCCTTCACGTCCGAGACCGACACCGAAGCCATCGCCCACCTGCTGCACGACAAGCTGAAGACCATTCCCGACCTGTTCGACGCGGTGCGCGCCACACTGGCCGAGCTGGTTGGCGCCTACGCCATCGGCGTGATCAGCGAGATCGACCAGGGCCGCGCCATCGTCGCCCGCAAGGGCTCGCCGCTGCTGCTGGGCATCGGCGAGGACGGCCACTACGCCGCCTCCGACACCGCTGCGCTGCTGCAGGTCACCCGCAAGGTGGTGTACCTCGAGGACGGCGACGTCGCCGAGCTGCGTCTTGACGGCTACCGCGTCACGCGCCAGGACGGCACCCCGGTGGACCGCCCGGTACATCTCTCCAGCCTGTCCGCCGATGCGGTCGAGCTCGGCAAATACCGCCACTACATGCAGAAGGAAATCTTCGAGCAGCCCCAGGCCCTCGCCAACACGCTGGAGATCATCGCCGGCGGCGGCAGCGTGTCGCCGCAGCTGTTCGGCAGCGACGCGGTGGACGTCTTCGCGGCCACCCGCCGGGTGTTGATCCTCGCCTGCGGCACCAGCTATCACGCCGGCCTGGTGGCCCGCTACTGGCTTGAGGCTATCGCCAAGTTGCCGTGCTCAGTCGAGATCGCCAGCGAATACCGCTACCGCGAATCGGTGCCCGACCCTGAAACCCTGGTGGTCGTCATCTCCCAGTCCGGCGAGACCGCTGACACCCTGGCCGCCCTCAAGTTCGCCAAGGGCCTGGGCATGACCAAGACCCTGGCGATCTGCAACGTGCCCGAGTCCGCCATCGTGCGCGAAGCCGCACTGCGTTTCATCACCCGTGCCGGCCCGGAGATCGGCGTTGCCTCCACCAAGGCCTTCACCACCCAGTTGGCTGCTCTGGCCCTGCTCACGCTGGCCCTCGCCAAGGTGAACGATCGCCTCTCCGACGCCGACGAAGCCAGCCACCTGGCCCTGCTGCGCCACCTGCCGGTGGCCGTCGCCAAGGTCGTCGAACTGGAGCCCGAGATCGAGCGCTGGGCCCAGCGCTTCGCCGGCAAGAACCACGCGCTGTTCCTCGGCCGCGGCATGCACTACCCGATCGCCCTGGAAGGTGCCCTCAAGCTCAAGGAAATCTCCTACATCCACGCCGAGGCCTACCCGGCCGGCGAACTCAAGCACGGCCCGCTGGCCCTGGTGGACAAGGAGATGCCGGTCATCGCCGTAGCCCCCAACGACAGCCTGCTCGAAAAGCTCAAGTCCAACCTGCAGGAAGTCCGTGCCCGCGGCGGCGAGCTCTACGTGTTTGCCGACGTCGGCTGCGAGATCGCCGAATCGGAAGGCGTGCACATCCTGCACCTGCCCGAACACTACGGTCTGTTGTCCCCCATCCTCCATGTCGTGCCGCTGCAACTGCTCAGCTACCACGCCGCGCTGGTGAAGGGCACCGACGTGGACAAGCCGCGCAATCTGGCCAAGTCGGTGACGGTGGAATAAGGGGCGCCTCCTTCTTCACACGGCAAGAAACTTTTGCTCCGTGAAAGACGTTTGCCTTCATATGATGGGCGGTCTTTCACATGCAGGAGGGTATCGGCGGAATGGCTGAATCATATTCTCCATATGGGGAAGTGATTCAGTCATTCCGCCGGATCGTTTTGTCGCACCGTCAAAGCTCTTTCATGTTTCCCGTAGTTTCCGTGATGTGAAAAGAGAAGTTGTCCTTATGAAAAAAGGGATCTGTCATTTGACGGATCCCTTTTTTCATAAGGAGCAGACAATCTGTTGCGCCATCACCGAATTGTCAGGCAATGGCCTTGCAGGCCCGCGATGGGTTCCATATTTTTATTTTCGGCAGCGCTAGTACATTGTCCGGAATGATTTTTTCATTTTTTCCTGGCGGGGGCGAGAGCGGATGTGGGCGCGGAGCAGGCGTCGCCGTTCAAACTGTTAAATTTTGGGTGATTACACGAAATGAATCGGCTTGCATTGTCCGGGCAAGCCTTGTCTGGCTAAGATGGACTTGCTCAGGGGCGACGGTTTTCACTATGAGCGCCTGTTCCCCTGCTTCATCTGGTGTCCTCTTATGGTGCTTGGTCGTTCATCATGCGTCGCGCGCTAGCCAGGCTCTTTGCCGTGATGGCAGGTGTTTTGCCGTCTCTCCCTGCCCATGCCGAGGACTCCGCATTCCAGTCTGTGGCTTCCGCCGTGGAGTTCAAGGGCTTTGGTACCCTGGGAGTGGCGCGCTCGGACAGCAATGATGCCGAGTTCGTGCGCGATCTGTCCCAGCCACGGGGGATAACGAAGCACTGGACCACCCGCAATGATTCCGTGCTGGGCCTGCAGATGAATGCGCACCTCGGGCCGCAGACCGAAGGCGTTTTGCAGGTGATCAGCCGCTACCGCCCCGAGGGGACCCACACGCCGGAAGTGTCCTGGGCCTTTCTGCGTCACGAATTCTCTCCCGACCTGCAGGTCCGCGTCGGCCGGCTGGCGCCGGAAATCTATATGCTGGCCGATTCACGGCTGGTCGGTTACTCGAACATCGCCATTCGCCCCCCGGCGGATTTCTATGGCTCCCTGGTCTTCGCCTATTTCGATGGCGCCGATGTCATGGTGAGCTCTGCCGTTGGGGATGGGGTGCTGCGTGGAAAGCTATATGGAGGGCGGTCCCCGGAAAGAACGGGATTCTACGACCCGGTGACTTGGGACATCAGGGGTTCGCGGCTGTTCGGTGGCTATCTGGATTACCTGAAGGGGCCATGGCAATTCAGGGTCACTCACATGGAGGTGAAATTCTCGGCTTCCGAACTGCCATTGAATTATCTGGCCAATCTCTGGATTGGCTCGATCCCGGCGCTGGCGCCGTTCAGATCGATTGCGCCTGTCGATATCACGGGCCAGCTTCCTGAACTCAGCACCGTCAATACCCGCTCCCGCTTCGATTCCATCGGTGTGGTATACGACAAGGGTGCCTTGCAGCTCCAGGGGATGATCGGACGAATCAAGCATCAAACCGAATCCTACGAGGATAGCCGGGCCGGCTTCGTGCTCGGGGCATATCGGATCGGTGTGCTCACGCCCTACGTGGGCTATTCCTGGGTGCGGAGTTCCCCGGGCAATGTCACGACAGTCCCGGCCGGTCCGTTTGGCCCCGCGTTGAATGCGTTTGGGAAGCAGATCGTCGCGGCAACCCATCTGGATCAGCATACGGCGACACTGGGGATACGCTGGGACTTCCGGTCAAACTGGGCCTTGAAGTTCCAGGCGGATGCCATCCGTGGCAGCTCCAGTTCGACATTCCTGTTCCGCGGTCCCAATGTCCAATGGGATGGGCGCATGAATGTATTCAGTGCCGCGTTGGATTTTGCCTATTGATCCGCCATGGCGAAGCTGCGTACGCTCCTATTCGCGCTGCTGGCCCTGCTGGCATCCACGTCCGTGTTGGCGGAGGTGGTCGTCGTGGTGGGGGCCGGCAGTGGCATCAAGGCTCTGAAGCAGGACGAAGTCATCAACATCTTCCTCGGCCGCTACCGAAAACTGCCGTCGGGCGTCCTCGCCAGGCCTTATGACCTTCCCGCTGGCGATGAGCTGCGCACGGCGTTCTACCGCAAGCTGGTGGACAAGAATCCGGCGGAAATAAGCGCCTATTGGGCGCGACTCTATTTCTCCGGCAAGACGAAGCCACCCGAAGTGAGCGCCTCCGTACAGGAGCTGATCAAGGCCGTGGCGACGGTCGAGGGTGCGATTGGCTATGTCGAACGCAGTCAGGTCGATGAGCGGGTGCGGATCGTCTTGCCCCTGGGGAATCCATGAGCGCCCCCGACATCGTGGAACAGGATGCGCCGCAAGCCGTGATGTCGGGCTTCAGGAACCACGGTATTGCCGTGCATGCAGCGGGAGTGACGGTCGTCGCCTTCCTCGTCGCCGCCATTGTCTCGATGACCTATACCGCGCATGTGACCGGGGAGCGGGCGACCCGCACCATCGAGGCCCGCCTCGAAAGTCTGCTGGGGACAGTGGAAAGCGCGCTGAAAGTGGTGTGCTACGTGCAGGACCGTGAATTGGCCAAGGAGGTTGCCCTGGGCTTGATGAGCAATCCGGAAGTGCTCGGCGTGGCCATCCGCAGCGATGCCGAGGTCCTGGCGCAACTCGAGCGGGAGGGCAGTCGCCGCCCAGCGGCCAGTCATGTCAAACCCATTACCCGGCGTATCGGATCGCCCTTCAGCAAGGACAAGACGATCGGTGAAATCACCTTGCTGGCGGACGGGCAGGTCGTTGCCGCACTGCGTGACTCCGATATTCGCTTGGCGCTGCAGCAACTGGCGCTGCAATTGTTATTCGTGCTGCTGGTCATCGTGGCGGCTTTCGGGCATTTCTTCATTCGCCCGATGCTCCGGATTTCCTCGGATCTGAAGCGCAAGACGCCTGGGGACCGCAAGCACCTGTCGGTGCCGCGGGGGCATGCGGGCACCGAACTGGGCCAGTTGGTGGAGGCCATCAATGCCTTGTCGGATCGGCTGGCCGACGCCATGGATGAGTCGGAGCGGGCGCGCCAGCTGGCGGAGGCGGCTTCGGAAGCCAAAGGCGTCTTCCTGGCCAACATGAGTCATGAGATCCGGACGCCGATGAACGCCGTGCTCGGGCTGGCCCGCATCGGGGCGCGGGACAGCCAGGAGGCGCACGGACGGGATCATTTCAAGCGCATCCTGACGGCGGGAGAACACCTGCTGGGTGTACTCAACGATATCCTGGATTTTTCGCGCATCGAGGCCGGCAAGCTCGACATCGACGCGGCGCCGATCTGCCTGTCCGCCTTGATCGCCGAGACGAGCGAACTCGTGCGCCCCCGTTGCCAGGAAAAGGGGCTCCATCTCGCCCTCGATACCGCACCGAACCTGCCCGCCTGGATTCAGGGCGATGCACTGCGGATACGGCAGATCCTGGTGAACCTGCTTTCCAATGCGGTCAAGTTCACCGCCCGGGGGCGTGTGTCACTGGCGCTGCGGGTCGAGGGGGGCGACTTGTTGTTCGAGGTCACCGATGAAGGCATCGGCATGAGCGCAGAGGTGCTCGAGCGCATCTTTCTGCCTTTTGAGCAGGCCAACAACCAGACCACCCGCAACTTTGGCGGAACCGGGCTGGGGCTGGCGATTTCGATGCGCCTGGCGCACCTGATGGGTGGCGGAATCGAGGTGCACAGCACGGTCGGGCAGGGCAGCCGCTTCAGCCTGCGTCTGCCTCTGGTCGAGGCCACGGCACCTCCATCCCGCTCCGACTGCCCGGATCAGGCCCTGCCCGCAGCGAAGCGGCTGGCGGGCCTGCGGGTGCTGGCTGCCGAAGACGTCGAGCTCAACCGCGTGGTGCTGGAGGATCTGCTGCTGCATGAAGGCGCGTACTGCCGCTTTGCCGAGAACGGCCGCCAGGCCGTCGATTGCGTCAAGCAGCAGCCCGCCGCCTACGACGTGGTGCTGATGGACATCCAGATGCCGGAGATGGATGGCTACGAGGCGACCCGCATGATCCGTGCGCTGGCCCCCGGCCTGCCGGTGATCGGCCTGACCGCCCACGTGGTGCAGCGGGAGCAGGAGCGCTGTCTGGCGGCGGGCATGGTGGCCCATGTGGCCAAGCCGATCGAGCCGGACCGCCTGGTGGCGGCGGTCCGGCAGGTGGTCGATTTCCGTCTGATCGACCCGCGCACTGCCCCGCCGCAGGGCAGCCTGGCCGGTGGGCCGGAGCCGGTAGTGGCGCAGGCCCGCCTGTCGGGCGCTGCCGGCGCCGGCGTGCTCGACTGGGCCGCCCTGCGACAGCGCTTCGCCGGCCGGCCGGCCCTGATTGACAAGCTGTTGCGCCGGGCGGTGGACGATTTTGGCGAGATGCCGGCTGCGCTACGCCGCTTGGGTGCCGAGGCGAACTTTGCCGAACTCCAGTTCATTGCCCACCGCCTGAGCGGCGTCAGCGGCAATCTGTCCGCCACCGCCTGCCAGGAACTGGCGATGCGGCTGGAGCACGCCGCCGGAGAGGCCAGCCCCGAGTGCCTGCAACTGGCCGGGCAGCTGGCCGATGCATTTGATGCCTTACGGCTGGAGATTCAGGCCAATCTCGACCTCACGGGTGTCCCACCGGGAAAACCGCGATAATGGCGGCCAATTCGTTTTGAACGCCATTTCGGAATTCCCCCATGGAAATCAAGGTCAATTTTCTCGACAAGCTTCGTCTCGAGGCCAAGTTCGATGACTTCACGGTAATCGCCGACCAGCCCATCCGTTATAAGGGCGATGGCTCGGCGCCGGGGCCGTTCGATTACTTTCTGGCGTCCTCGGCCTTGTGTGCGGCCTATTTCGTGAAGCTGTACTGCGAGACCCGCAACATCCCCACCGAGAACATCCGCCTGTCGCAGAACAACATCGTCGATCCGGAAAACCGCTACCAGCAGATCTTCAAGATCCAGGTCGAATTGCCGGCGGATATCTCCGCCAAGGACCGGCTGGGCATCCTGCGTTCCATCGACCGGTGTACCGTCAAGAAGGTCGTCCAGACCGGGCCGGAGTTCGTCATCGAGGAAGTGGAAAACCTGGATGCCGACGCGCAGGCCCTGCTGACGCTGAAAGCGGACGCGGAAACCAGCACCTATATCTTGGGCAAGGATCTGCCGCTGGAGCAGACCATCGCCAATATGTCGGGCTTTCTGGCGGGCCTGGGCATCAAGATAGAAATCGCTTCGTGGCGCAACCTGGTGCCCAATGTGTGGTCGCTGCATATCCGCGACGCGCATTCGCCGATGTGCTTTACCAACGGCAAGGGCGCGACCAAGGAAAGTGCGCTGGCCTCGGCGCTGGGCGAATATATCGAGCGCCTCAATTGCAATCATTTCTACAACGACCAGTTCTGGGGCGAAGACATCGCCAATGCGGCCTTCGTGCATTACCCGGACGAGCGCTGGTTCAAGCCGGGCAAGAAGGACGCGCTGCCCAAAGGCCTGCTCGACGATTACTGCCTCGAGATTTACAACCCGGATGGCGAGTTGCGCGCGTCGCACCTCTACGACACCAACTCCGGCAATGTGCAGCGCGGCATCTGCACGCTGCCCTATGTGCGCCAGTCGGACGGCGAGGTCGTCTATTTCCCGACCAACCTGATCGACAACCTTTTCCTCAGCAATGGCATGAGCGCCGGCAATACGCTGGTCGAAGCCCAGGTGCAATGCCTGTCGGAAATCTTCGAGCGGGCGGTCAAGCGGGAAATCCTCGAAAGCGAAATTGCGCTGCCGGATGTGCCGCAGGATGTGCTGGCGAAATACCCGGGCATCGTGGCCGGCATCAAGGGCCTGGAAGATCAGGGTTTTCCGGTGCTGGTGAAGGATGCGTCGCTGGGCGGCGAATTCCCGGTGATGTGCGTTACGCTGATGAACCCGCGTACCGGCGGCGTATTTGCGTCCTTCGGCGCGCACCCGAGCTTTGAAGTGGCGCTGGAGCGCAGCCTGACCGAATTGCTGCAGGGGCGCAGTTTTGAAGGCCTCAACGATCTGCCGCGGCCGACTTTCGAAAGCAACGCCGTCACCGAGCCGAACAACTTCGTCGAACACTTCATCGATTCCAGCGGCGTGGTGTCGTGGCGCTTCTTCAGTGCCAGGGCCGATTACGAATTTGTCGAGTGGGACTTCTCCGGCCACGGCGAAAACTCCAATGCCATGGAGGCCGCGACCTTGTTCGGCATTCTCGAAGAGATGGGCAAGGAAGTGTATATGGCCGTATATGACCAACTCGGCGCCACGGCGTGCCGCATCCTGGTGCCGGATTATTCGGAAGTCTATCCGGTGGAAGACCTGGTCTGGGACAACACCAATAAGGCACTGCTGTTCCGCGAAGACATCCTGAACCTGCATCGCCTCGACAATGTCCGCCTGCAGGCGCTGCTCGACCGGCTGGAAGACAGCCAGCTCGACGATTACACCGACATCATCACCTTGATCGGCGTCGAGTTCGACGAGAATACGGAATGGGGCCAGCTGACCATTCTGGAATTGAAACTGCTGATCAATCTCGCCCTGCAGCAATTCGAAGCGGCGAAGGAACTGGTGGAAGCCTTCCTGCAATACAACGAGAACACGGTCGAACGCGGCTTGTTCTACCAGGCCTTGAACGTGGTGCTGGAAGTGGTGCTGGACGACGAACTGGAACTGGACGATTACGAGGCCAATTTCCGCCGCATGTTCGGCAACCCGCGCATGGACGCGGCGATGGGCTCGGTGGATGGTAGCGTGCGCTTCTTCGGCCTGACGCCGACGAGCATGAAACTGGAAGGGCTCGACCGCCACCAGCGCCTGATCGACAGCTACAAAAAGCTGCACACGGCGCGGGCCAGGGTGGTGGCTTTGTCCTGCTCCTGAGACTCCCCTCCCTGCGGTCGAACCCCGCCGCTCGGCCCGCTGTCAAAACCGGACGGCGGGCGTCGGGCGCCTTCCCGTAGAAGGAGGACACGGAGATGAGCACCTACACCACACGGCTGATCGGCTCTGAATTGGTCGCGGAGCGGACGATGGCCTTCCACTTCGAGAAGCCCGCGGACTTCGTGTTCCGCGCCGGGCAGGCGATCGACCTCGCCTTGCCGACCGTGCAGGAGGACGGGGAGGCCGCCCGCCATGCCTTCTCGCTGGTCAGCGCCCCCCACGAAGCCCGCCTGAGCATCGCCACCCGCCTGCGGGGCAGCGCCTACAAGGAGGGCCTGCGCGCGCTGGCGCCGGGGGCCGCGGTGGACATCGACGGTCCGTTCGGCAGCCTGACCCTGCACAAGGACGCCGCCCGCGACGCGGTGATGGTGGCCGGTGGGATAGGGATCACGCCCTTCGTCAGCATCCTGCGCCAGGCGGCACAGCTGCGCGTGGCACGGCAACTGGTGCTGGTCTACTCGAACCGGCATGCCGAGGACGCCGCCTTTCTGGACGAACTGCTGGCCCTGGCGCATGACACCCCCGGCCTGCGCGTGATCCCGACGCTGACCCAGGCCGATGCCGTGCCGCCGGGCTGGACGGGGCGCAGTGGCCGGGTGGACGGCGCGCTGCTGGTCGGTCTCGCCGCCACGGCGCCGATCTACTACCTGGCCGGGCCGCCGGCCTTCGTCGAAGCCATGCAGGCCGACCTGTGCCGCCAAGGCGCCGACGAGGACGATATCCGCAGCGAAGGCTTCTACGGCTACTGACGGGCTGCAGATTCGGGAGAGCGGCATGTTCGACTACGGCCCCGAAGCCATTGCCGGCATCCTCGGCAGCAGCCTCGATGCGGCGTTCACCATCGACGCCCATGGCCTGATCGTCGATGTGAACCCGGCCGCCACGCGGATGTTCGGCTGGCAGCGCGAGGAGTTCCTGGGGGCCAACATCTCGCTGATCGTGCCGTCGCCGCTCAAGGAGCAGCACGACGGCTTCCTGCGCGCCTTCAGCCCGGACCGGGGCGTCAAGCACGTGCTCGGCAGCGGCCAGCGGCTCGACGGCCTGCGCAAGGACGGCTCGCACTTTCCGGTCGAGGTCGGCATTTCCGCCTTCGAGCGGGACGGGCGGCGCTACTTCACCGGCTTCGTCCGCGACATGAGCGAGCGGCAGCGCAGCGAGGACTGCATGCGCTACTTCGCGCTGCACGATGCCGAGAGCGGGCTGCTCAACCAGCGCGGCCTGGCCGAACACTGCACTGCTCCGGCGGAGGGCCGGCGGCGCATCGCGGTGTTCCGGCTCGAAGAGTTCCGGCGCTTCTCGGTCGCCTATGGCGAGCGCTGGAGCATCGCCACCGTGCAGGAAATCGCCGCTCGCCTCGGGGCCGCGCTGGCGCCCCACGAAACCGTCGGGCGCGTGCGCGAGGACAGCTTTGCGCTGTGGCTGGGCGACGATGCCGAGGCGCGGGTGGACACGCTGGCCGCCATCCTGCGCCAGCCCTATGCGCTGGACACGACGCAGTTCCTGCTGACCGTCACCTTCGGCCTGTCATGCCCCGGCGGCGGCTATGCCGATCTGCTGCGCACCGCCCAGTGGGCCTGCGACCGCGCCGGAGCCACCGGCCGCGGCGGCATCAACGCGTTTTCCGACGGCCAGCAGCAATCGACGGTGCGCGAGTTCTGCATCGAATCCCGCCTGCGCGAGGCGGTGCGCCACGACCGCCTGACGTTGGTGCTGCAGCCCAAATGCCGTCTGGCCGACCGGCGGATCGTCGGCGCCGAGGCGCTGGTGCGCTGGGACGACCCGCAGCTGGGCCCGGTCCCGCCCGCCGAATTCATCCCGCTGGCCGAAAGGCTCGGGCTGGTGGGCGAGATCACCGACTGGGTGCTGCAGCGCAGCCTGGCCGAGATCGCCGTGTGCCCCGACCCGGCGATCAGCGTCGCCGTCAATTTCTCGGCGCTGGACTTCTACCACCCCAACTTCGTCGCCCGCCTGTGCGGCACGCTGGCGCAAACCGCGCTGGCGCCGGGCCGGCTGGTCATCGAACTGACCGAGTCGGCCGCCGTGCAGGACGTGCCTTCCGTCAATGCCCGGCTGCAGGCGCTGCGTGCGCTGGGCGTCGGCGTGTCGCTGGACGACTTCGGCACCGGCCATACCGCGCTGGCCTATCTGCGCCACTTCGCCGTCGACGCGCTGAAGATCGACATCGCCTTCGTGCGCGATCTGCCGGACAACCGGACCGCCGTCAGCGTTGCCCAGGCTATCGTCGCGCTGGCCCGCGGGCTGGGCCTGGAAACGATCGCCGAAGGCATCGAGACCGAGGCCCAGGCCGCCAGCCTGACCGCCCTGGGCGTCGATATCGGGCAGGGCTTCCTGTTCGGGCGCCCGTTGCCGCCGGCCGAATTCCACCGGCTGGTCCGCCAGCAGATCGAGACCACCGTGTAAGCCGGCCGGCGCCGGCTGTGCCTGCGGCGCTTGCTTGGTGCGCAATTTGCAACCCCGTTGGGAACAGCGTTCAAACGGGCGATTCTTGTCGTGTTTCCTTCAATTCAAGCCACCTGCCGGGTAACTTCCGGCCGCGCATCGGACAGGCGCCACCCTCGCGGCAGCGCGCCGCCCCGTCGGCATCACGACGGCAAGGCCCGGGAGGTGCGGCATGCATGACGCACATTCCGCCACCGGCGACGAGGAATGGGTGATCTGGAACGGCGGGCTCGGCCTCGTCACCACCGCCGCGCTCGGCCGCGTCGAGCAGGGCAACAGCGGCCGCAAGGCATGGCTGGACGATCCCTTCGACATGGTCGGGCCGTTCGACCTCGACGAACTCGAGACCCACGGCCGCATCGCCTTTGCGGCCTGCATCGTCATGTCACCCCAGCGCTGGCAGGCAGACCAGGCGGCATTGCGCCATGAATCGATCCACCTGCGCCGCGCCGCCGAGCAGCGCATCAACGAGGAATTCGCGCGCATCTCCGGCCGGCACAGCCGCCACCCGGCCATGCGCCAGCCCGCGGACGAGCGGGCACACCGCGAGGCACTGAACCTGCCGGCCGACGGAAAGCTCGACCACCGCCAGGTCAATACCGCCTTCAGAAAGCTCGCCCAGAAGGCCCACCCCGACGCCGGCGGCAGCCACGAACACTTCGTACGCATCACGAAAGCCCGCGCGGCCCTGCTCGAAACGATCAACAGGTGAATGCCCCCATGACCCAGATCATCGAATTTCCCGTCCCGAACAAGCAGCACACCCATGACTACGACGCCGATATCGAAGAAATCCTGGCCTCCATCCCGGCGAAGCACCGGGAAAAGCTCCGCTTCGAACTGATCAGGACGATCGACAGCTACGACACCTATTTCACCCAATGGTCCTTGAGCTTGCCGGAAGCCTGCGATGAAACGCTCAAGAAGCAGATCTACGACCTGGCCCACCAGGAACACGGCCGGAAAATACGCATGCTGAAGGACATCATGCGGCTCAAGGCACGGGTGCTGGTTGCGGAGTATTACAAGGCGAGGTGAGTGGGGGGCTGGTTGAGTGCTGGGGGCAACGGTCTGTTGCGTCGAGCGGGTAATCGTTCATTGCAGTCATCTTAGTAAAAAATGCGGATGGACTGTTCCTCGCTATAAGTTAATTTCGAAGCAGCTGTTTGAAAAAGGCGTTCAGCATAATGACAATCACTGGTATAGATGGCAAAATATCCCTGTCACTGAACGCTACGCTAGCGTCGTAAATAACAATATGGGGAGCAGCTAATGCAGAAGGAGTTGCAAGGTATTCTCGACTCGATCGACGAGTTGGCGCATCGAGGTTCACTCACTAGAAGTCGAGCGTTCGCGGCGTGGTTCGCGATTACTTTTTTCGATATAGAAGAAGATGATGCGCTCGAATCGGCGGCGGCAGATGGAGGAAACGATCAAGGAATTGACATTGCCTTTGCTGACGCGAGCAGTGAAGAAATTGTGATTCTTCAAGCGCATTGCCCAGACAACCTCACAAAGACAACCCCAAAAGGCAAGTGGGATGCCGTCGTTGCCGCCATTCCATTCATTAATGATCCCAAGCTTATTGCTGATGCTGGTCGTCCAGATCTGGCGGAGCAACTCCTGTTACTGAAAAAGGAGAATCCGACGTATTCCTATACCGTGGGGTTGATTACTCTTGGGAAAAAATCGGATCAGATTGATCGCTCCGTAGTGGCACATGCGAAGGACCCGTCGTTTAAGGGGATCAATTTCTTTCACTACGCCCAAGATGGGGTTATGAGCAAGTATCAAAGCCTCGTTGACGCCGAGGCGGGTATCCCAGAAGACGAGTTGCGGTTCTCTGGCAACCATTTCGAGGATTCAGGGGAGTACGGGCGGGCCTGGGTAGGGTCAGTGAGCGCAAGTGAATTAAAGCGGCTATACATGGCCCACCAAGACAAGCTGTTTGCCGGCAACATCCGTCTTTTTCTGGGGGCACGCAAGGGAGGGATCAATGAGCAGATCATCAGAACCGCACAAACATCCCCGGGGAACTTCTGGGCACTAAATAATGGAATCACCATCGTTGCAGACAGCGCCACCCCCATCGGTAAGCCAGGGAGCTCCGGTCTGCAACTCAAACGATTCAGTATCGTGAATGGCTGCCAAACCACCTCAAGCCTAGTTCGTGCTGACGCTAAGGAATCGGCGAAAGTGCTCGCACGAGTCATCGCTGCGAAAGTCGGGCTGAAGAATGAGATTGTTCGCTACAACAACTCTCAGAACGCGGTGAAGATTTGGACGGTCCGAGCGGCGGATGAAATGCAAGAGCAACTCCGGAAGGAGTTTCAGAAGGTTGGAGTTACATACGCGCCTAAGCAGGCTGGTTCGCGGCGCAAACGAGACGCGCTCACTATAGAACTCGACAAGGTGACGCAGTACCTAGCCTCGGCAGAACCCGCCTACCTAATCCAAGCGATCGACAATAAGAGTGAGCTGTTTGATGAGCCCTATCAAAAGCTATTCAAGAAAGGCATAAGTGCAACCTCAGTGTACCTCTCTTGGCTTGTGGGTCGATTTGCCGATGAGGAACGGCAGAAGCACTTGGAGGGGCTTGGCGATGACGAGAATGCGCCGCTTCTGGGCGTTACAAGCACCTATTGGGTAACGTACTGTACGTTTAAGATGCTTGCAAAGCTTTCTGATCTATCTTCGCCTCAGATTACGCTGCAACGAATGCGTTTCGTCGAGTTCGAGAATGCTCTTCGAAAATATGTGAAAACGGCAGTGGAGATGTTCTACGACGCGGCAGTCGACAGTTACGACCGTGAGCAATACGGGTCGTTTAAAAGTACGCTGAGGTCATCCAAGTTTCTTACGAAGATCGATAGCAAGATCAATAGCCGCATCGTCAAGCTCACCACGAAATCTCTTCCAGACCTCGCAGTGACTGCTAAGTCCATTAAGGTCGTCTAATTGCTATTTAGTCTAAATGTTGGGGCGTGGATTTCTAATTCGTATTAAATAAAAAAAGTCCACGATGTGCCAGATAACTCTGAAGTCATGAATATCTGCCTATTTGCGTCGCCAAGTTCTGCTTTGGATCAGTAGCTGGCTGCCGCATCCATTGCACCCCGACGACAGCATTAACTGAGGTCCAGCCGCTGATCCGACGGGCTCTTTCTCGGTCGATGCTGTCGCCGGACTCCGGTTGCATGCAGGGCTGATGGGCGCTTTCCGTCAGCCCGACCGCCCGCCCCTGGGTGCGGTTACGCCAATCTCTCGCAGCGTAAGCCTCCTCTTCCGCCCACGGAACCCGCAACCCTCGGGCCAAACCGTGGCCATGCTGGTATTCGGCAGCACAGAAAGGGCGGGCCAAGCCAGGTTTTTGACGACGCGATCGATCAAGCCCGCCAGGCTGAATTCCACGTACTGCAGGCAGATGGTCGCCTGCTTGCCCATGGGTTCGATGAGGGCCAGGCCGTCGTTTTCCAGGCGGCGCTCCTGGCCGGGTTCCAGCACGCAGTCGGTGGCTTCACCGGCCACCGTCAGCCAGGCGGTGCCGGACAGGCAGCGGATCACGGCGCCCTTGCCGTTGATCAGCCGTAGCGGCTGGTTTTCCTGAAGCAGCAGTTTGGTGTTTTCTAGGTTTAGACGCATGGCTCGCGGTCCCCGGCTTTATGTGGGGAAAGTCTAGGCGCGGGCAGCGTGGCGATACAGTCACAAAGTGGTTAAATTGACACCGATACAGATGCTCGCATCGGCAACTGTACTGGTGTTGGAGCCCATCAACTGTGTCGTCGGATATTCCATGAGCAAAGAAGCGCTGCGTTACGAACAACTGGCCGAGGAACTGGGGGGGCTCATTGCCACCGGTACCCTGCGTCCGGGGGACAGGCTGCCGTCGGTGCGGCGTCTCTCCGAAGAACAGCGGCTGTCGGTCTCCACGGTGGTCCAGGCGCTGCGCCGGCTGGAGGACCGGGGGCTGGTGGAGGCCCGGCCCCAGTCGGGCTTCTTCGTGCGCCATCGGGGCCTGCCCTGTTCCGAGCCCTGTGCTCGCAGCACGCCGGATTCGGCGGTGGCCGTGGACGTCACCCAGCGCCTGGGGCGGGTGCTCCAGGCCAGCATGCAGCCTGGGGTGGCGCCCCTGGCGGCGGCCTTGCCGGCGCCGTCGCTGCTGCCCATCGCGGCCCTGCACCGGCTCTACAGCGGGGTCGCCCGCCGCCATCCGGATCTGCTGGCCGGTAGCAGCCATGCCTTCATGGACGCGCCGGCCCTGGTGCGCCAACTGGTGCGTCGGTCCCTGGCCTGGGGCGGCCCGCTGGACGCTGCCGAGATCGTCATCACCAATTCCTGCACCGAGGCCCTGGGGCTCTGTCTGCGGGTGTCGACCCAGCCCGGGGATACGGTGGCCGTCGAGTCGCCGGCCTACTACCTCATGCTGCAGCTGCTGGAGAGCCTGGGCCTGAAGGCGCTGGAAATCCCCACCGACCCGCGCACCGGCTTGTCCATCGAGGCCTTCGACCTGGCCACCCGGCAGGGCAAGGTTGCCGCCTGCCTGCTGGTGCCCAACGCCAGCAATCCCCTCGGCTGCATCATGCCGGACGAGCACAAGCGGCGCCTGGCCCGCCTGGCGGCGGAGCGGGGCGTGGCGGTGATCGAGGACGACCTCTACGGCGACCTTTTCTTCGGCGCGCAGCGGCCCTGGCCCATCAAGGCCTTCGACCAGACCGGCAACGTCATGCTGTGCTCGTCGTTCTCCAAGAGCCTGACCCCGGCGCTGCGTATCGGTTTTGTGGCGGCGGGGCGCTACCGGTCCCAGGTGGCGCTCCACAAGACCCTCTCCAGCGGCGCCACCAATCCCATCACCCAGCATGTCCTGGGCGAATATCTGGAATCAGGGGGGTACGACCGCCACCTGCGGACCCTGCGTCGCGCCTACGAGCAGCAGGTCGAGGCCATGCGGGCAGCGGTGACCCGCCATTTCCCGGCCAGCACCCGGCTGACCCAACCCCAGGGCGGCTTCGTCCTGTGGGTGGAACTGCCGGAGGAGGTGGATGCGACCGCCCTCCACGCACAGGCGCTGGCCGAGGGCGTGGCCTTCGTCCCTGGAGAGCTGTTCTCCGCCAGCGGCATGTACCGCAACTGCCTGCGCCTCAACTGCGGCAACCCCCACACCCCGGAGATCGAAGATGCCGTGCGGCGCCTGGGAAAGCTGATAAGGGAAGGCGATGCGCGGGAGGATGAACAGGCGGCCTAGTGTCGTCGCGGGCTGCGTAGGGCTTCCTGATTCTGGTGGCATGGCGGTTCACGTCTCTTTGCTCCATTCGTCTCAATCAACTCACGGAGCATCCTTGCGTCCAGCGTACTCCACAGATGTCCGCAGGCCGGGCAGGCTCCCTGTGATGGCTGCGTGCGGCTTCGATGCGCAGGATTTCGAGGTCGGCCGGTGCTTCGAGGTGTTGGCGCCGGCATTGCATGCCTGAATCGGCGTTACACTGTTTAACGAACTGGCCGTCCGCATGACGGAGCTGGACTTCAAGGGCTCCCGCCAGTTGCTTGAGCCTTACGGGACCTGGGAGAAAGACCTGCCGACATGAGCACCAAGCCGCTGATCCTGATCGTCGATGACGCGCCGAGCAATGTGCAGGTGCTGGCCCACATCCTGTCCGACCGCTGCAAGGTCAGTTTCGCGCTGTCCGGCGAACAGGCGCTGGATTTCGTCGCCCGCACCCCGCCGGAGCTGGTGCTCCTCGACGTGCAGATGCCCGGCATGGACGGCTACGAAGTCCTGCGCCAGCTGAAGGGTGACCCGGCCACCCGCGATATCCCGGTCATCTTCGTGACGGCGATGAACGATTCGGCCAGCGAATCCGCTGCCCTCGCCGCCGGCGCGATGGACTTCATCCACAAACCGATCAATCCGGACGTGGTGCGGGCGCGGGTGGACGTGCAACTGGCCCTGCGTGCCAAGGAAGTGGCCTTGCGGCTGTACAACGACAAGCTGGAGGAACTCGTCGCCGAGCGCACGCTGGCGCTCCGCAAGGCCCAACTGGCGGCCGAAGCGGCCAGCGTCGCCAAGACCCACTTCCTCGGCAACATGTCTCACGAGCTGCGCACGCCGCTGCATCAGCTGTCGGCGATGATCCATCTGCTGCAGCGTACCGAGCTGTCGGACAAGCAGAAGAACCTGGCAGACAAGATGGTGCCGATCCACAAGCGGCTCATCGATCTGGTGGACGGCATCCTCAAGCTGACCGAGCTGGAGTCGCGGACCATTGTGCTGCGGGAAGAATTGCTGGATGTCCGCACCGTGGTGGAGGAGGTCGTCGCGGACAACCAGGAGCGGGCCGTGGCCAAGCAGCTGCAGCTCGTTGCCGACGCGGATGCCTTGCGCGATCTCACGGTGATTGGCGATGCCGGCAACTTGCGCCTGGCGCTGCAGTGCTATCTCGGCAACGCCATCACCTTCACCGAAAGGGGCTCGGTCTGCGTCGTCGCGACGCGGGAGATGGGAGCCCGGGATGGTGCGGACGAGTCGGCCGGACTTATGCTGCACTTCGAAGTGCGCGACACGGGCATCGGCATTCCGTCAGAGGCCGTGCCCCGCCTGTTCAGCATCTTCGAACAGGTGGACAATTCCTCGACCCGCCGCTTCGGCGGCACCGGCATCGGTCTCGTCACAGTGAAGAAACTCGCCGAAGCGATGGGCGGCAGCGCCGGCTGTTCGAGCGAGGAAGGCCGCGGCAGTACCTTCTGGTTCACGATCCGGGTCCGGCAGGCGCCGGCTTAGTCGTGCGTTCTGCGGCCGTCAGACGGCCGGCCGCCGGGCGCGTCGCAGGCTGAGGTACTCGCGGGCGGCGGCGAGCAGCAGCGCGGTGGTGTGGACCACCCAGTCCCCGCGGGTCTTCTTCCAGTTCCGCCAGCCGTCGGGCAGGCGCTTGTCCCGGAACATGGCGACGAGATCGTCCAGGTCCACGGCCGGGTCTCCGTCTATTTCACGGCGGCCGGGCTGGTTGGCCAGGAAGGCGAACAGCAGCCCGAACTCGCCTGCCGCGCCGATCAGGTTGTCTTCGCCGAGCAGGCGGGTCAGCTTCTCTTCCATCTGCCGATGGGCGGCTTCCTGATCGTCCGCGCCGCCGAACAGCGTGTGCCACAGCCGGCTGCCGGCACTTTCCGCGAGGTCCAGCAGGTCGGAGGCGAGCAGCCGGGCCACGTGGCTGCCGAGCACCTTGGCGGCCGGGTCGCGGGCCAGGTTGGCGGCGATGAAGTGCCCCACGTCCGTGCGGCGGATCCAGCCGTCCCGCGCCAGGGCGGCGAGGCGTGCGAAGGCGTCGGGGTCGAAACGGCCCGAGCCGGGCGTGGCCGGGTCGCCCATCAGGATGCCGCTATGGCCCGGATGGGCGCCCTGGGAGCCGGGGAAGCCCAGGAAGAACAGCCCGGCGGGCACCGGCCGTTTGATGTGCCCGGTGCCGTCGTCCATGCTGGCATGGTTGCCGGCGGCGAACAGCACCAGCAGGTCGCCCAGGTTGCCGCCGCCGCTGTTGCCGAGGACGCGCAGGTCCTCCAGACGTGCCAGCGGGGCGTCGGCCCCGTTGCAGACGGGCAGCACGCCCTCGGCGACGAGGCTGCCGACGAAGGGGCAGGTGGCCTGCCGTTCCGCCAGGCGCCGCCGGGTGGCGTCGTCGAGCATGACGGTGTGGCTGCTGGGTTCGCCCATGATGTGCGCTCCGCAAAAGGCCGCCCGCCGGGGCGGGGGAAGGCCGGACTCTCAGCCTAGTTGCCGGCTGGCGGGCCGGCAAGGGCGGATGCGGCTGTCCCGATTCCAGCAGCGCTGCCGGCCGGGCTGCTCCGATTGCAGCATCCGACCGGGCGCTCCGGGAGCGGCCGGATGCATTCCGCGGCGGCGCTGAGAGCCCAGTCCGCCGCATCGCGCGGACTGGGGCGGGCAAGGCCAGGGCGCGGCCGGGGGCAGGGCGCCCTGGCGTGGTTTTTGCGCTGAGGACGGGCTGTATTCCGTCAGCCAGAACCACGCCAGATTCCCGCCCATGATGTTTCGCGCCTACCGCCTTTCACGCCGCCTTCTTGCCCAACGAGGCCTGCGCTGCATGCCCGAGTGGCCCCGCTCCCGCGTCACGACGCGCCCTGAACGCCAGGCTTAGCCGCGCCGGAACCGATCGCATGTGCCAACTGCTTGGCCTCAACAGCAACCTGCCCACCGACATCTGCTTCTCCTTCACCGGCTTCCGGGCCCGCGGCGGAGAGACGGACAAGCATGCCGACGGCTGGGGCATCGCCTTCTTCGAGGAGGGCGGCGTGCGCGTGCTGCACGACCCGCAGCCGGCCTGCTCGTCGCGGCTGGCGGCGCTGGTGGCGGATCACCCGTTGCACGCCACCACCGTCATCGCCCACATCCGCAAGGCCACCATCGGGGCGGTCCGCCTGGAGAACACCCATCCCTTCTCGCGGGAGCTGTGGGGGCGGCAGTGGGTGTTCGCCCACAACGGCACGCTGCTCGACTTCGCGCCGGTCATCGAAGGCCGCTTCCGGCCAGCCGGCACCACCGACAGCGAGCTGGCCTTCTGCTGGCTGGTGGAGGGCCTGCAGCGCCGCTTCGGCGACAGCCGGCCGGAGCGTCTGGCCCTCTTCGAATGGTTGCGCGGGGCGGCCATCGCGCTGACCCGCTTCGGCGTCATCAACTTCCTGCTGTCCGACGGCGAGCTGCTGTTCGCTCACAGCTCTACCCGCCTCAGCCACGTGACGCGCCAGGCCCCCTTCGGCGACGTGCAGCTGGTGGATGCCGAGCTCAGCGTCGACCTCGGCCGCCGCCTCGACCCGGCGAGCCGTGCCGTCATCGTCGCCACCGTGCCGCTCACCGCCAACGAGCACTGGGTGGCGATGCCGGCCGGCAGCCTGTGGTGCTTCCAGGCCGGCGAGCTGGTGGCGATGGCCCCGACGCGGGCCGGCAAGGTGCCGCTGGCCACCGACGACTGCGTGTAAGCCTTTCTTCCGACGACTCCCCTGCGAGGACCCATGCCCCCCTACCTGCCTCCGCCCGGCCTCGACGCCGGTACCGATCTGGTTGCCGACAAGAGCGCCAAACCCCCCGGCCGCCGCCGCTTCCTTCAGGGTGGCGCGGTGCTGGCCGGAGCCGCCGCCACGCTGGCCGGCCCGGCCCGCGCCGTCGGCGAAGCCCTGCCGGTGCCGGCGTGGACGCGCAGCCAGGGGCGGCCGGCGGCCGGTCCCTACGGCCAGCCGTCGGGCTTCGAGGGGCGGGTGATCCGCCGCGTCCGCGAGGGCGCCCAGCCGACCTTTCCCACCGCGGCGTCGAGCCTGACGCCGCTGGCCGACATCTTCGGCACCATCACGCCCAACGGGCTGGTCTTCGAGCGCCATCACGCCGGCATTCCGGACATCGACCCGGAGCAGCACCGGCTGGTCATCCACGGCCTGGTGGAGCGGCCTCTGTCCTTCAGCCTCAACGACCTGTTGCGCTTTCCGGCGGTGTCCCGCGTGCATTTCCTCGAATGCGCCGGCAACAGCGGCAGCGAATGGCGGCCGGCGCGCAAGCTCACCGTACAGTCATTGCACGGCCTGTTGAGCTGCTGCGAATGGACCGGCGTGTCCCTCGGCACGTTGCTGCAGGAGGTCGGCGTGGCGCCGGAGGCCAAATGGCTGCTCGCCGAAGGGGCCGACGCGGCGGCGATGACGCGCAGCGTGCCGCTGGACAAGGCCCTCGACGACGCGCTGATCGTCTACGCCCAAAACGGTGAGATGCTGCGCCCGGAGCAGGGCTACCCGCTGCGCCTGCTGCTGCCCGGCTGGGAGGGCAATATCAACGTCAAGTGGCTGCGCCGGCTCAAGCTCGGCACCGCGCCGTGGCAGAGCCGCCAGGAAACTTCCAAGTACACCGACCTGCTGCCGGACGGCACGTCACGCCAGTTCTCCTTCGTGCTCGACGTGAAGTCGGTGATCACGGGGCCGTCCGGCGGGCAGATCCTGAAGAGCCGCGGCCGCCAGCAGATCACCGGCCTGGCCTGGTCCGGCCACGGGCGCATCCGCCGCGTGGACGTGTCCATCGATGGTGGCCGCAACTGGGAAGAGGCGGTGCTGCAAACGCCGGTGCTCGACCGCGCGCTGACCCGCTTCAGCCTGCCCTGGTTGTGGGACGGCGGTCCGGCGGTGCTGCAGAGCCGCGCGGTGGACAGCCACGGCAACGTGCAGCCGACCCGCAGCCAGCTCATCGCCGCCCGTGGCACCGAGTCCGCCTACCATTACAACGGCATTCAGAGCTGGCAGGTGCTGCCGAGCGGGGAGGTGCACAATGTCCATGTTTGAACGTAAGCCGCTGGCGGCCCTGGTCGGCGCGCTGGCCTTGTCGGCTGTGCTGTCCGCCTGCCACAGCCAGCCCGTGCGGAGTGGTCAGCCCCTCGGCCTCGGTACACCGGTGGCTGCCGCCCAGCTGGCGGCCTGGGACATCGACATCGACGCGGACGGCCGCGGCCTGCCGCCCGGCAGCGGCACGGTGGCCGCCGGCCAGCGCATCTACGAGACCCGCTGCATCGCCTGCCATGGCGTTGGCGGCCAGAATGGCATCGCCGACCGCCTGGCCGGCGGGCAGGGCAGTCTCGCCACCAAGACCCCGGTGCGCACCGTCGGCAGCTTCTGGCCCTACGCCACCACGCTGTTCGACTACGTGCGGCGGGCGATGCCCTTCGACAGCCCACAGTCCCTGGCGCCGGACGAGGTCTATGCGGTGAGCGCCTACGTGCTGCACCTCAATGGCCTGCTGCCGGCCGACGGGCGCCTCGACGCGGCCAGTCTGCCGCGCATCGTGATGCCCAACCGGGACGGCTTCAAGGTGGACGACCGGCCGGATGTGGTCGGCACGCGCTGCATGAAGGACTGCGTGCCGGGGTCCTGAAGCCCGGCGGCCCGCACGTCTTGTGCGGGCCGCGCAGCAGCCTTGCGGCGGTGCTGTGCGGGCCGCAGCAGGGCGCACAGCGGGTGTCGTCAGGCGGCGGCGCCCTCCGCCTCGTCGCCCTGGGTCTGCAGGAAGGCCCGCCGGTAGCTCGACGGGCTGACCCGCGCGACGCGTCGGAAATGGTGGCGGAAGGATTCTTCGGAGCCGAAACCGGCCCGCTCGCAGATCGCCGCGATCGGCACATGGGGCGTTTCGAGCAGCTGCTTGGCCAGCGCCACCCTTTCCTGCAGCAGCCACTCGTAGGGCGACAGGCCGGTGGATTCGCGGAACTGGCGCTGCAGCGTACGCGGGCTCATGGCCGCCCGGTCGGCCAGCGAGGCCACCGTGTGCGGGCGCTCCAGGTGCTGGCGGACCCACTCGATCAGGCGCGACAGGCGGCCGGATTCGTCGGCCGGCATCGGCCGCGACACGAACTGGGCCTGGCCGCCTTCCCGGTGCGGCGGCACGATCAGGCGCTGGGCGACCCGGTTGGCCACGCGGCTGCCGTAATCCCGCGCGACGAGGTACAGCATCATGTCCAGTCCGGCCGCCGAGCCCGCCGAGGTGAGGATCTGTCCGGCATCCACATACAGGGAGTCAGCCTCGACCTGGACGGTCGGGAAGCGCTGTTTCATCTTGTCCGTGAAGCGCCAGTGGGTGGTGGCCCGCTTGCCGTCCAGCAGGCCCGACCAGGCCAGCACGAAAGCCCCCGAGCAGATCGAGCAGATGCGCGTGCCCCGTGCATAGGCGGCGCGCAGCCGGTCCTGCAGTGCGCCGGGGGGCGGTTCGTCCGGGTCGCGCCAGCCGGGAATGATGATGGTATGGGCCTGATCGAGGATCTCCAGCCCGTTGGGCGCTTCGAAGCGGATTCCGCCGCTGGCGCGCAGGGTGCCGCCCTCTGCCGAGCAGACCGCGAAGCGATACCAGTCCACGTCCAGCTCAGGGCGTTGCAGATCGAATATCTCGGTCACGCAGCCGAATTCGAACGCGCCCAGCCGATCATAGGCGACGGAGACGACGAGCTTGTTTTTATCTTTTATTTTCATATGGATATGAGCAAGGCAATGGCGCAATGTTGAGGTTGATTGTCCGTTCCTCCAATGCCATGCAGGAATCCTGCCAGGGATAATTTCGACTCGTTCTCGTCAATCCCGACCGGATATCCGTCAGCACTCCAAGAGGAACCAATGAGCCCCAGCCTCCGTCCCACGACCGCCCTGCTGACCCTGTTGTCATCCGGCTACGCGCTGGCCCAGACCCCGGCCGCCGACCCCGGCACGGCCGATCCGGCCCCGTCATTCGACACCGTCATCATCACCGGGACCCGCCAGGCCGGCCTGAAGGCCGCCGACAGTCCGGCGCCGATACAGATCCTCGACGCCGCCACGCTGAAGCGCGGCGGCCAGCCCGACCTGATCCAGGCCCTCACCCAGAACGTGCCGGCCTTCACGTCCGACGCCAAGGGCGGCGATGCGGCGGCGCTGACCACCGCCGCCCGCCTGCGCGGCCTCAACCCCAACCACACGCTGATCCTCATCAACGGCAAGCGCCGCCACGGTACCTCCAACGTCAATGTCACCGGCGGCGCCTTCTCCGGCGGCGCGTCGGCGGACCTGAGCCTGATCCCCCTGTCCGCCATCGACCACATCGAGGTGCTGCAGGACGGCGCCGCCGCCCAGTACGGCTCCGATGCGATTGCCGGCGTCATCAACATCATCCTCAAGCGCAACGATCAGGGCGGCACCGTCAGCTTCGGCGGCGGCCAGTATTACGACGGTGACGGCACCAGCGGCAACCTGTCCGCCAACGTCGGCTTGAAGCCCCATGAGGACGCCTTCCTGAACCTCAGTGTCGAGACCAAGTACCACGGCCACAGCGACCGCAGCGACTACGACGCGCGCTTCGTGCCGCCCTACCTGACCGCTGCCAACGCCAACGTGAAGAACACGGCGGGCTATCCCTACGTGAACCGCACCTTCGGCGACGCGGCCGTGCGCCAGACCATCCTGTCCGCCAACGGCGGCATCGACCTGTCCGGCGGCACCGAGCTGTACGGCTTCGCCACCTATGGCGCCAAGCACGCCGAGGCGATCCAGAACTACCGCGGCACCTCCACCGCGCCGGGTGTCTATCCTCTCGGCTTCAGCCCGGTCGAAGTCCACGACGAAGAGGATTTCGCCTTTACCGTCGGCGTGAAGGGCGAGGCGCTGGCCGGCTGGCGCTACGACCTGGCCACCACCTACGGGCGCGACTACGCGTCGGTGGGCAACATCGACTCCCTCAACGTGCAGTTGTGGAAGGACATTGGCAGCACCCAGAACCGCTTCTACGAGGGCTATCTGAAGGCCAACCAGACCACCACCAACCTGGATTTCAGCCGCGACTTCAACGTCGGCTGGGCCTCGCCGCTCAACGTGGCCTTCGGCGCCGAGCACCGGGTGGACGAATACGCCATCGGTGCCGGCGAGCCTGCCTCCATCTACCGCGGCGGCGCGGCGGCCTTTCCCGGCTACACCGCGTCCGACGCCGGCAACCACAAGCGGCGCAGCAATGCGCTGTACGTGGACGTGGCCGGTTCGCCGATCGACAAGCTGAAGCTCGACGCCGCGCTGCGCACCGAGCGCTACAGCGACTTCGGCAGCGCCACCGTCGGCAAGCTGACCGGCCGCTACGACGTGGCGCCGAGCTTCGCCGTGCGCGGCACCGTCAGCAACGGCTTCCGCGCGCCGACGCTGGCCGAGCAGAGCTATTCCGCCACCTCGGTGTCGCCGACCACCGCCTCGGTGATTCTGCCGACCTCGGCCGCTGCCGCCCGCCTGCTCGGCATCGACGAGCTGAAGGCCGAGAAGTCGCGCAACTTCAGCATCGGCATCGTCGCCAAGCCGGCCGCGAAGGTGACCGCTACGCTGGATGTGTACCAGATCAATATCAAGGACCGCATCCTGCAGAGCGGCACGCTGTACGGCACCCTCAACGGCGCGGTGCGTGCCGATGCGGTCAATGCGGCCATCGTCGCCAATGGCAACAGCATCCCGGCTGGCCTGTCGTCCACCGGGGTGGTGGTCTTCTCTAACGCCGGCGACACGCGCAATACCGGTGCCGACGCGGTGATCACCTACGCCGACGAGTACGGCGGCTTCGGTCGGGTGGACTGGAGCCTGGGGGCCAATATCAACCAGGTGAAGGTCACCAAGGTCAAGGGCGCACCGAGCCAGCTCAATGGCCAGCAGTTCCTCGACAAGACGGCGATCAGCTACATCGAGGATTCGTCGCCGGCCTTCCGCATCAACCTGGGCGCCCTGTGGCGCAAGAACGACTGGACGGTGAACCTGCGCGAGAACGTCTTCGGGCCGTCGTCCTATTACACCTCGGTGAACAACGTCACCTATTACGAGAACCGCACCGGCACCAAGTTCATCACCGACCTGGACGTGACGCGGCAGATCACCAAGGCATGGGCGGTGACGGTGGGTGCCAACAATCTCTTCAACGTCTATCCGGACAAGCTCAACAGCGACTACCGCCAGGCTCTCAATGCCCTTGGCCGGCAGAACGTGGCCCAGTACGCGTCCTTCTCGCCGATCGGCATCAACGGCGGCTACTACTACTTCAAGGCCAACTACCGCTTCTGAGCGGGTGCCGATCCACGGAGACTCCCGCATGAATCCCCAACTCTCCCGCCGAGCCCTGCTGAAGGGCTCCCTCGGCCTGGCCGTGGCCGCCGCCTCCACCCTGCGCGGCGCCCCGGCCCTGGCACAAACGGCGGCCGCCCCGGCCATCGCAGTGCCCGCGCTGCCGGGCGGCGATGCGCTGACGGTGGCCCGCAACGAGGCCTACTGGGCGCAGATCGCCGCGCTGTATCGGCAGTCGCCGGATTTCGTCAATCTGGAGCACGGCTTCTACCGCATCATGGCGCGCCCGGTGCTGGTGGAACTGCAGCGCAACATCGAACGCCTCAACGAGCGCAATTCCTATTTTCTGCGCCAGGAGTACAGCCGCGAGACCGACGCCGTGCGCGGACGCATCGCCACGCTGCTAGGTGTGCAGGCCGATGAGATCGCGCTGACCCGCGGCGCTACCGAGGCGCTGCAGAATCTGATCACCAACTACCGCGGCCTCAAGCCCGGTGACACGGTGATGTACGCCGATCTGGACTACGACAGCGCGCAGAGCGTCTTCGACTACCTGCCGGAGCGGCGCGGCGTGAAGGTGGCGCGCATCGTGCTGCCGGAACCGGCCACCGAGGCCGGCATCCTCGACGCCTATGCGAAGGGGCTGGCCGCCAACCCGGGCACGCGCCTGCTGCTGCTGACCCACATCAACCACAAGACCGGGCTGATCCTGCCGGTGGCCGAGATTACCCGGCTGGCCAAGGCCCGCGGGGTGGATGTGATCCTCGACGCGGCCCATTCGTGGGGCCACATCGATTTCCGCCTGCCGGAGCTGGGCGGCGTCGATTTTGCGGCCTTCAACCTGCACAAGTGGGTCGGTGCGCCGCTGGGCGTGGGCTTCCTGTACATCCGCAAGAGCCGCCTGGACGATATCGCGCCGCACCTCAGCGCAGCGGGGGAGGGCACCGGCGACATCCGTTCGCGGGTCCATTCCGGCACCACCAGCACCGCCAACGTGATGACGGTGCCGACCGCGCTGGATTTTCAGGCCGCCATCGGCGTGCCCAACAAGGAGGCCCGGCTGCGCTACCTGCGCGACTACTGGGTGGAGCGGGTGCGGGACGTGAAGGGCGTGCAGATCCTGACGCCGGACGCGCCGCGTCTGCATGGGGCGATCAGCGCGCTGCGCGTCGGCGGCCGCAGCAGCCTGGCCGACAGCCAGGCCCTGGCGCGCCGCCTGCGCGAGCAGTACGGCATCTTCACGGTGGCCCGCGGCGGCTTGGCGTCGGGTGCGGTGGTGCGCGTCACGCCGGCCATCTTCACGCGGCCGGCCGACCTGGACCGGCTGGTGACGGCAGTGAAGGAGATCGCCCGCGGTTGAGCGCGGGCATCCGTGCCGCCCGCTGTTGTTCCGCGGGGTGGGCTTCATGCGCCCCGCGGAGTGAGCTCTCAGCCCAGTAGCGCCGCTGCGTGGTGGCGCAGGTGGTCCTCGATGAAGCTGGCGATGAAGTAGTAGCTGTGGTCGTAGCCCGGCTGAAGGCGCAGGGTCAGCGGGTGGCCGGCGGCGGCGCAGGCGCGGGCGAGGGCGTCCGGCTTGAGCTGTTCGGCGAGGAAGCTGTCGGCTTCGCCCTGGTCCACCAGCAGCGGCAGGCGTTCGCCGGCGTCGGCGATCAGCTCGCAGGCGTCCCATGCGCGCCAGGCCTCCCGGTCTTCGCCGAGGTAGCGGGACAAGGCCTTGTGGCCCCACGGGCAGTCCATTGGGTTGCTGATCGGCGCGAAGGCCGACACCGACAGGTAGCGGCCGGGGTTGCGCAGCGCGCACACCAGCGCGCCGTGGCCGCCCATCGAATGGCCGGAAATCGCTCGGCGCGTGCTCACCGGCAGGTGCGCCTCGACGAGGGCCGGCAGCTCGTGCACCACGTAGTCGTGCATGCGGTAGTGGTCTTTCCACGGGGCCTGGGTGGCGTTCACGTAGAAGCCGGCGCCGTGGCCGAAATCCCATGCGCCGTCCGGGTCGCCGGGCACGTCCGCGCCGCGCGGGCTGGTGTCGGGGGCGACAATGGCGATGCCCAGCTCGGCGGCAACCCGGTGGGCGCCGGCCTTCTGCATGAAGTTCTCGTCGGTGCAGGTGAGGCCGGACAGCCAGTACAGCACCGGCACAGGGCCGTGCTCGGCCTGCAGCGGGAGGAGTACGGCGAAGGTCATGGTACAGCCGGTGCTGGTTGCGGCATGCCGGTAACGGCGGTGCCAGCCGCCGAAGCTGCGGTTCTCGGAAGCGAGGGTGAGGGGAGAAGTCATGGGGAGGGCTCCGGGCCGGCCCGGTGGACAGGCCCGGATGAACCCGTCCGCCGGGCCGCGCCGCTTACTTGTCGAAGTGGATGACGGTGCGGATGCTCTTGCCTTCGTGCATCAGGTCGAAGGCCTTGTTGATGTCCTCGAGGCCCATCGTGTGGGTGATGAAGGTGTCGAGGGGGATTTCGCCGCGCTGAGCCTTCTCCACATAGCCCGGCAGCTCGGAGCGGCCGCGTACGCCGCCGAAGGCGGAGCCGCGCCACACGCGGCCGGTGACCAACTGGAAGGGGCGGGTGGAGATCTCTTCGCCGGCGCCGGCGACGCCGATGATGATCGATTCGCCCCAGCCCTTGTGGCAGCACTCCAGCGCCGAGCGCATGACCTTGGTGTTGCCGATGCACTCGAAGGAGTAATCGACGCCGCCGTCGGTGAGGTCGACGATGACTTCCTGGATCGGCTTGTCGTAGTCGAGCGGGTTGATGCAGTCGGTGGCGCCGAGCTGCCTGGCGATCTCGAACTTGGCCGGGTTCACGTCGATGGCGACGATGCGCGAGGCCTTGGCCATCACCGCGCCTATCACCGCCGACAGGCCGATGCCGCCGAGGCCGAAGATCGCCACGGTGGCGCCCGGCTCGACCTTGGCGGTGTTCATCACCGCGCCGATGCCGGTGGTCACGCCGCAGCCGAGCAGGCACACCTTTTCGAGCGGAGCGTCCTTGCTGATCTTGGCTACCGAGATTTCCGGCAGCACGGTGTATTCGGAGAAAGTCGAGGTGCCCATGTAGTGGTAGATGGGCTTGCCGTCCTTGCTGAAGCGGGTGGTGCCGTCGGGCATCAGGCCCTTGCCCTGGGTGGCGCGGATGGCCTGGCACAGGTTGGTCTTGCCGGACAGGCAGAACTTGCACTTGCCGCATTCGGGCGTGTAGAGCGGGATCACGTGGTCGCCGACGGCGACGGAGGTGACGCCTTCGCCGATCGCTTCGACGATGCCGCCGCCTTCATGGCCGAGGATGGTCGGGAAGATGCCTTCCGGATCGGCGCCGGACAGTGTGAAGGCGTCGGTGTGGCAGACGCCGGTGGCCACGATGCGCACCAGCACCTCGCCGGCTTTCGGCGGGGCCACGTCCACTTCGGTGATTTCGAGGGGCTGCTTGGCGGCCCAGGCGACGGCGGCGCGGGATTTGATCATCGGTGTCTCCGGTGGAAGGCTGAAGGAAAGCCGGCAGTGTAATTTATGGACTGCTGGCGGATAATCCGGTGCTTCGTCAAAACATTGTTGCTGTCTGGCAATAATAGATCGTAGCGTACCGTCATGAGCCGTTGGGAAGGGCTGGAAGAATTCGTGGCCGTCGCCGAGACCGGCGGTTTTTCGGCGGCGGCGCGCCGCCTGGGCCTGTCGGCGTCCCACGTGAGCCGCCAGGTGCAGCGCCTCGAGGAGCGCATGCAGACCCGCCTGTTCCACCGCAGCACGCGGCTGGTGCGCCTCACCGAGGCCGGGCAGGCCTTCTTCCAGCACTGCCGCCAGTTGCAGGACGGCTTCGACGAGGCATTCCGCTCGGTGCTCGACCTGGAGCAGAGCCCCAAGGGCCTGCTGCGCATCACCAGCTCGGCGGTGTACGGCGAGCGCTACATCGTGCCGCTGATCAACGAGCTGGTGGCCGAGCATCCGCAACTGCAGGTCGAGATCGAACTCGACAACACGCCCCGCGACCTGGTGCAGGAAGGCTACGACATCGCGATCCGCCTCGGCCGCCTGAGCGACACCCGGCTGGTGGCGGTACGCCTGGCGCCGCGGGTGATGTACGTGTGCGCGACGCCCGACTATCTGGCCCGTCACGGCACACCGACCAGCCTGGCCGACCTGGAGCGCCACAACTGCCTGCTCGGTATTTCCGACAGCTGGCTGTTTCAGGTGGACGGCCGCGAGCTGTCCCAGCGGGTGGCCGGCAACTGGCGCTGCAACAGCGGCCTGGCGGTGCTCGACGCGGCGCTGTGTGGCATCGGCGTGTGCCAGCTGCCCGACTACTACGTGCTACCGCATCTGCATAGCGGCGCGCTGGTGGCGCTGCTGCCGGATCATCAGCTGCACAGCCCGGCCCACGGCGTGTGGGCGCTGATCCCGCCGCGGCGCAACCTTTCGCCAAAGGTACGCATCGTCGTCGAGCGCCTGCGCCAGCGCCTCGCGGCGCGGCCGGAATACGCCGCTGCCGACTGACGGGGAATCGGCCGGAGAGCCACGGCCGGCGGCCTTCTCCACCAATGTACGCCGGACCGTGGTGGAGTACCGCAAGGCGTTCGGGGGCATGTGTTAACCTGCGTCGAAACAATGGATGCCCGGCCTGCCGCTGAGGCCTGGCCGCGTGGGATGAACGGTCCGGTCTGGTGGCTCGGGTGGATGACCGTCGAGCCCGGACAGCCGGACCTTTTACGAAGCGCATGGACGTACTCGCGAACATCAACCTCTCCATCGCCGTGGCGATGACCGTGCTGAGCCTGTCGACGGTGGGTGGCGCTTGCTCCGTCATCGCCAAAGTCCGCCGCGCCAAAGAGGAGATGCGCCTCAGCAAGGAGTTCTTCCAGAGCACCTTCGATGCGGCGGCGGTCGGCATGGCAGTGGCCGACTTCGACGGGCGCTACATGAAGGTCAACCAGGCCATGTGCGAGTTCGTCGGTTATTCCGAGGGCGAACTGCTGGGCATGTCCTACCACGACATCACCCATCCCGACGACCTGGCGGACAACGTCAGCGCGCGGGCTCTGATGCTCGACGGCAAGCTGCCCAAGTTCCAGATGGAAAAGCGCTACGTGCGCAAGGACGGCCGCGTGGTGTGGGCGCTGATGGTGGTGTCCGAGATCCTCGACAAGAACGGCCGGATGATTGCGTCGGTGGGGCAGATGCTCGACATCGACACCCAGAAGCAGGCCGAGCAGGCGCTGCTCGAATCCCGGCGGCAATTGCGTGAGTTGTCCCACCACCAGAAGACCCTGCTGGAGCAGGAGCGCAAGCACATCGCCCGCGAGATCCACGACGAACTGGGCCAGCGCCTGACCGCGTTGAAGATGGATGTTTCCCTGCTGCGCATCGGTTTCGGCCACAACCCCGAGCTGTTCCGCATGGCCGGGCGCATGCGCGAGTTGGCTGAGGGCACCATCGAGGTGGTGCGCCAGATCGCCAGCAATCTGCGCCCGGCCGCCCTCGACCTGGGCCTGGTGCCGGCCATCGAATGGCTGCTCGACGACCTGCAGCGGCGCTCCGAGATCTGCTGCCGCCTTTATGTGGGCGACGACGAGCTGGCGATGGACGAGGTCCGCGCGACGGTGGTGTTCCGCCTCGTGCAGGAATCCCTGACCAATATCGCCCGCCATGCCCGTGCCCGCCACGTGCAAGTGTCGCTGAAGCGGGAGAACGGACGCTTGCGCCTGCATATCTCCGATGACGGCTGCGGCTTCGATCCGCAGGCCGCCGACAAGCTGCGCAGCTTCGGCCTGCTCGGTATGCGCGAGCGGGTGCTGGCCCTCGAGGGAACGCTGGTCATCGACAGCAGCCCGGGGCGGGGCACGACGGTGTCCATCGAGCTGCCGCTGGTGGCCGGGGGAGGCTCATGATCAGGCTGATGATCGCCGACGACCACGCCATTGTGCGCAGTGGCCTCAAGCAGATCATCGCGACGACCATCGACATCGCGGTGGTGGCCGAGGCGACCCGCGGCGAGGACATTTTCGAGCAGTTGCAGCGCCTGTCGGTGGACCTGCTGCTGCTCGACATGTCGATGCCCGGCCTGGCTGGGCTGGACCTCATCGGCCGCCTGCAGATCGACTATCCGCGGCTGCCCCTGCTTGTCCTGTCGATGCACAACGAGGGGCAGATCGTGGCCCGCACGTTGCGCGCCGGCGCCAGTGGCTACATCACGAAGGACAGTGAGCCCGAGGTGTTGCTGGAAGGGATCCGCAAGGTCGCCCGTGGCGGCCGTTTCATCGACCCGGCCCTGGTGGATCTGATGATCTTCGATCGCGGCCCCGCCCATTCCCTGGCCCACGAGACGCTGTCCGAGCGGGAGCGCCAAGTGCTTGAAGGCATCGCCAGCGGCCTCCCCCTCGGCGAGATTGCCGACCAGTTGCACCTCAGCCCGAAGACCGTCAGCACCCACAAGATGCGTCTGATGGAAAAGCTGCAGGTGGACAACAACGCCGACCTGATCCGCTATGTGATCCGCCACGGCCTGACCGTCGCTTGAGGCGGGTGGAAGGGCCGCCTTCCGGGGGCATCGGGGAGACCATTCACAAATCAGGGGTTTCTGGGCGCGTTTCAGGAAAATCTGACATACACCCCTATGAAAGATTGTTATCGTCGGGCGCGAGGCCATCGAATTCATGGCTGACGTGAATGCCGGGCGCCATACAAAAAACATAGCCCGTGCATCCTAGACAACAGCACGCGCCTCCCCGGTTGCCGAGCCGCCAGATCGGTCGGAGGGCACACACACCAAAGACAACCCGTGAAGGTCAATCTGCCTGTTTCACAGACCGAAGTGCCGTTTCCGACGGGGCGCTACCTGGTCTCAAAAACCGATCTGAAAGGCATCATCACCCATGCCAACGATGCATTCGTCCACATCAGCGGCTTTCAACGTGACGAACTGCTTGGACGTTCCCACAATCTGGTCCGTCATCCGGACATGCCGCCGGAGGCCTTTGCCGACCTGTGGCGCACGGTGCAGGAGGGGCTGCCGTGGCATGGGGTGGTCAAGAACCGCTGCAAGAACGGTGATTACTACTGGGTCCGGGCCTTCGTCGTGCCGGTCCGCAAGAACGGCCAGACCGTGGGCTACATGTCGGTGCGCACGGAACCCGCCCGTGACGAGGTACGCGCTGCCGAGCAACTGTATGCCCAGGTCCGGGACAGCAAGGCACGCTTTCCAAGCGTCAATCCCGGCTTGTTGGGGCGCTTTTCCTTCAAGACCCGCTTGTGGGCCATAATGGGCTCCATGTCCATGTTATCGGCAGGGATTCTGGTGGCGAGTGCAAGCGGCGAGCTGACGCCGGCGCGTACCGTCTTCGTCGGTACGTCAGCGGCGCTGTCCGCCCTCATTTCGATATTCGTCGGAATCTATTTCTCGCTACGCGTCGATCGTCCGCTGGCGAGGGCGGCCCGCTTCTTCGACCAGATCGCCGAAGGCAACCTGACCAACGACGTGGATGTCCGCCGCCGCGACGAAACGGGCCTGCTGTTCTGCCAGTTGGGAGGTATGCAGGCACACTTGCTGGCGATGCTCGACGACATCGCCACCGCGGCCGGCGCCATCGAGGTGAGTTGCCTGCAACTCGACCGGCAGATGGGCCAGGTCGGCGACAAGTCGGTCCAGCAGTACGACAGCGCCAAGAGTGTGGCCGCGGCTACCGAGGAGCTCAGCGTGTCGGTGCGCGAGGTGGCTGGCAGCGCCGGGGATACCTCCGACGCCGCGCAGCGTGCCCAGCAACTGATCGCCGACGGCAACGCGCGGATCGGCGAGACGGTGCACATGACGCGCCGTGTGGTCGAGGCGGTGAGCCGCTCGGGCGACACGATCCACACCTTGTCGGAGGCGATCCGCAAGATCGGCAGTATCACCCAGGTCATCGGCGACGTGGCCGGCCAGACCAACCTGCTGGCCCTCAATGCGGCCATCGAGGCAGCGCGGGCCGGCGAGCAGGGTCGCGGTTTCGCGGTGGTGGCCGACGAGGTGCGTACGCTGGCCGAGCGGACCGCCTCCAGCTCCCGCGACATCGCCGCCACCGTGGCAGCAATCCAGTCCGTCACCGCAGAGGCGGTGGAGGCGATGGCCGTCGCCCGTGCGGAGGTCGAGGCGACCATCGCGTCCCTCGACGACGGGGCCGCCAGCCTGGGTGGTGTGACCCGGGCCGCCGACGAGGTGACCGGCATGTCCCGCAGCATTTCCGCCGCCACCGTGGAGCAGACCCAGGCCAGCGAGGAGGTGGCCCGCAACATGGAACGCATCACCCAACTCGTCGACGACAACCTGCAGGCGTCCCGCGACGCCAAGCGGGCGGCGGGCGAACTCCTCGCCACGTCGGGAAACCTCAAGGCCATGATTGGCGAGTTCAGAATTCACAAGGCGTGAAGACGGCGAATCCCTCGCCATACTCCGCCTGCGACAAGTACAGAAGGATCTTAGGAAGCAGCATGCGCAACATCCCCTTGTTCAATACTGACGATCACAAATTCATCCTCCTGAATGAGAGCGAGCCGGGCGAAGAGGACGGCGTCCGTTCCAACCAGTACTTGGTCGTCCATGGTGACGACGGCGTGCTGCTCGATCCGGGCGGTTTCGGCGTGATGCCGCGGGTGCTGTCCGAGCTGTTGCGTTATGTGAGCCCGGACCGGCTGAAGGCGATCATGCTGTCCCACCAGGATCCGGACATCGTCGGCGGCCTGGCCACCTGGCTGGAAATCTCCGAAGCGCCGGTGTACGTATCGAGCATCTGGATGCGCTTCCTGCCGCACTACGGGATCTCGTCGATGCGCCGCTTCATCGGGGTACCCGACGAGGGCATGCCGGTCGAGCTGGCCGATGGTTTCCAGCTGGAGCTGGTGCCGGCGCACTTCCTGCACTCGGAAGGGCAGATCAACGTCTACGACCCGATCTCGAAAGTGCTGTTCACAGGTGATATCGGCGCAGCGATGATGCCCGACGGCGAAGATGAGCCCTATGTGGACGACTTCGCCAACCATGTGCAGTACATCGATGGCTTCCACCGCCGCTACATGGCGTCCAACAAGGCGGCGCGCCTGTGGGTGGATGCGGTGTCGAAGCTCGACATCGACTTCATTGCGCCCCAGCACGGCCCGATCTACCGGGGGGCTGCGGTGCCCGCTTTCCTCGACTGGTTCCGGGAGCTGGAGTGCGGCGTGGACCTGATGGTGGAGGCCGGGCGTTTCCGGAGAGTCACGTGAATCTGAGACCCAATCCATTGCTGGTTGTCCCGCAGCGCCAGGAGGGCATGCGCCAGCGGGTGCTGGAAAGCTTTGCGGCCCTGTTCGAGAGCCAGACGCGCAGCAGCCTGTTTGCCGCCAGCATCACCGAACTGACGCAGAGCGTGCGGGCGGAGATCCTGCAGGGGCTGCAGACCTCTCTTGGGCAGATCGAAGGCCTGCCGATGAGCGAGGCCCAGCGGAACGACCTGACCCGTGGCCTGGACCGGGCGGTGGCCCGCTGCGAGCGCCTCGACAAGACCCTCGAACTGCTGGTCGGCGAGCGGCGTCGGCAGCTCGGCAACAACTCCCGCGACCTGCAGCAGGTCATGCTGGAGTTCAATCGGGTCTCCAAGGATCTGGCCGGCACGCTGATCGAGAAGGACCTGCTCGAACGCCAGAGCCGGGTGCTCGAAACCATCGTGCTGTCCCACGAGAAGGTCACCCAGTGGAAGGCCTTCGTGCAGGAGGTACTGCTCGGTTTCCACGCCTTCTTCCCCTTCGATGTCTTCTTCATCGCCTTCTCCGAAGACAACGCGCTGTCCCTGTACATCTACTACATGGGCGAGTACCCGGAGGAGGTGAAGACCTCGGCCCGCCACAAGCTGTCGCGGGACATGATCGAGCACCTCCGACTGCCGGCCGACGTGCCGCTGGACATCGAGGAATTCCAGGTCGTCCGCAACCGCAACCGCAAGGCCGTCGACGCCAACAACATCCGCATGATCACCGTGCCGGTGCCGGACATGGATTCGTCCAATCTGTCCGGCCTGCTCGGCATTGCGTATGCGTCCCTCGACAAGCTGACGCCGCAGGAAAGCAGCGTGATCCACTCCATCCTCGCCGTGATGGTGATGGTGGTCGGGTCCAGCAAGGCCCTCAGCCGCACGCTGTCCGAGCTCGAATACTATTCGACCCACGATCCGCTGACGGGCCTGCACAACCGGCGCTACTTCAACGAGATGCTCGGCTACGAGCTCGGCCGTTCGGAACGTCACGCGCACCAGTTCTCGATCCTGATGCTCGACCTGGACGATTTCAAGGACGTCAACGACACCTACGGCCACCCGCGTGGCGACACGGTGCTGCAACAGGTCGCCGAGAAGATGCGTACGGTGATGCGGCGCGGCGACCTGGCGACCCGTATCGGCGGCGACGAGTTCGCGATCATCCTCGTCGAAACCGGCCTGGAGGGCGCGGTGGTGGTGGCCGAGAAGCTGCGCACCGAGCTGCGCCAGATGAGCTTCGAGGGCGACGATGGCAAGATCTTCCACGTCACCACCTCGATCGGCATCGTGTCCTACCCGAACGACGCGAAGAGCATGACCGACCTGATGGCCGGCGTGGACATCGGCCTATACCGCGCCAAGGAACTCGGCAAGGACACCATCGGCACCTTCGAGTCGGTGAAGGACCGGGTCCATGCCAGCCGTGTGACCCGCGACTATGCCGAGAAGCTGCGCATCTCCCTGCGCGAGAAGCGGGTGGTGCCATACTTCCAGACCATCTTCGACTGCCGCACCGGCCAGCCCTTCGCCTACGAGACGCTGGCGCGCATCATCGAGCCCAACGGCACCACGCTGTCGGCCGGCGCCTTCATCGAGACCATCGAGAAATACGGCCTCGGCCGCGACCTCGACCGGGCCATCATCGAGCAGGCCTTCGCCGCTGCGAGGGTGCGCCTGGACACCCCGGGTACGCCGCCGTTCCGCCTGTTCATCAACCTGTCGGCGCAGGAGATCCAGGGCCGCGGCATTCTCGGCTACGCCGAGATGCTGTGCGCGCAGATGAACATTCCGCCCAATGTGATCGTCTTCGAGATCCTCGAGCGCGACGCCATCGGCGACATGACCCACATGCGCAAATTCCTCAGCGACCTGCGCAAGAAGGGCTTCCTGTTCGCGCTGGACGACTTTGGCAGCGGTTACAACTCCTTCCACTACCTGCGCGAGCTGACCTTCGACTACGTGAAGATCGATGGCGCTTTCGTGAAGAACATCGTCAAGTCGAAGGTGGATCGCACGCTGGTCCGCAACCTCACGCGCCTGTGCCAGGAACTCGGCATCCTCACCATCGCCGAGTTCGTCGAATCGGAGGAGATCCTCGAAGAGCTGCGCGGCATGGGCGTGGATTACGCCCAGGGCTTCCACCTGGCCATGCCGGTCTCCCAAATGGCCTGACGCCGCCCGCCGGGCGGCGCCTCAACTGCCCGGCTTGATCTGCTTGCCGCAGTCGGCGAGCAGCCGGCGGATCCAGCGGTGGGCCGGCGACAGGTGGTTGCGCTCGTGCCATAGCTGGTAGAAGCGCATCGCCGGAAAGGGGATCGGCGACGGCAGGATCACCAGCGGCAGCAGGTCGGCATAGAACTGCGCGAAATGCCGCGTGGTGGTGAACACCAGGTCGCTGTGCTGCAGCAGGTAGGGCGCCATCGTGAACGATTGCACCACCACCCGTTCGTCCCGGTTCAGGCGGTGCGTTGCCAGCACCGTGTCGATGACGCCGCGCTGGCTCATCGAATAGGGCATCGGCACCACATGCACCGCCCGCTGGTAGTCGTCGGCGGTGAATCCCTTGCGGGCCAGCGGATGGCCCGCCCCCACCAGGCACACGATCTCATCCTCCAGCAGCATCGACAGATGCATGCGGTGCGGCGGCTCCGGCCAGTTGCCGATCACCACGTCCAGATCCCCCTCGGCGAGGGAACGCTCGAAATCGAAGTTCGGCCCCAGCGACTGCAGGCTCAGGCGCAGGTGCGGGGCTTCCTTGCGGATCCGTTCCACCACGCTTGAAATGAACATCGGCGCCAGGTAGTCCGGTGCGCCGACGCGGAACTCGTAGCGGCTGGTCTGCGGCTCGAAGGACTCCGGCGCAAAGGTCATCCGGTCGATTTCCGCCAGCGCACCCTTGGCATGGGACAGCAGCGCCAGCGCCCGCTCGGTGGGCACCATGCCGCTCTTTTCCCGCACCAGCAGCGGGTCGCCGAGGATCGTGCGGAGGCGCTTGAGCGCCAGGCTCACCGCCGGCTGGGACTGGTTCAGGCGCAGCGCCGTGCGCGACACGCTGCGCTCGGTGATCAGCAGGCAGAAGATCCGCAACAGGTAGGTGTCGAGCTGGTCGTCGCTTCGTCGGGTGCTCATGGGGACGGGGGCAGGAAGATATTGAAAAGTATATATAGCTTATAAGCTCATATCCATTTCCTTAATCCAAGCCCGCTCTAAACTGCACAGCACATCCCCACACCAACAACCGGAGACACAAGCATGGGACGCCTTACCACCCACGTGCTGGACACCGCCAACGGCAAGCCGGGTACCGGCATTGCCGTGACCCTCTACCGCCTGGACGGCGGCCGCCGCGAGATCCGCCGCGCCGTCACCAACCATGACGGTCGCTGCGACAGTCCGCTGCTCGACGGCGAGGCCTTCGAGCGCGGCAGCTACGAGATCGTCTTCGCCGCCGGCGACTACTTCCGCGCCCAGGGCCAGGCCCTGCCGGAACCCCTGTTCGTGGACGAAGTGGTGCTGCGTTTCGGCATCGCCGACCCGGCCCAGCACTACCACGTGCCGCTGCTGGTGTCCCCGTGGAGCTACTCCACCTACCGCGGCAGCTGAGCCCGAATCCGCGCACTGTTTCGCACGAGAGACTGAAGAAACATGGAAACCTATCTCCTCGACTGGGCCAACCTGCTGCTGCGCTGGCTCCACCTGATCACCGGCATCGCCTGGATCGGCGCGTCGTTCTACTTCGTGATGCTCGACAACTCCCTGCGTCCGCCGAAGAAGCCCGAGGATGCCAAGCGCGGCGTGTTCGGCGAGCTGTGGGCGGTGCATGGCGGCGGCTTCTACTGCAGCCAGAAATTCCTCACCGGCCCGCAGGGTGAGCCGCTGACCCACGACCTCCACTGGTCCAAGTGGGAGGCCTACACCACGTGGCTGTCGGGCATGAGCCTGCTGGCGGTGGTGTACTGGATCGGGGCCTCCAGCTACCTCATCGACGCCAAGGTGATGGCGTTGACGCCGCCCGCCGCGGTCGGCATCTCCATCGCCTTCCTGGCCGCCGGCTGGGTGGTGTACGACCTGCTGTGCCGCAAGCTGATGGGCCGCGACGGCCTGCTGGCGGTGCTGCTGTTCGGCTTCGTGGTGCTGGCCGACTGGCTGCTGCACCACCTGTTCTCGGCCCGCGGCGCCTACATGCACGTGGGTGCGATGCTCGGCACGATGATGGTGGCCAACGTGTTCATCCACATCATCCCCGGCCAGAAGCGCATGGTCGAGCAGATCCGCGCCGGCGAGCCGGTGGATCCGCGTCCCGGCCAGATCGGCAAGCAGCGCTCGGTGCACAACACCTATTTCACGCTGCCGGTGTTGTTCGTGATGATCAGCAACCACTACCCGATGACCTATTCCCACCCCAACGGCTGGCTGGTGCTGGTGGTCATGATGCTGGCCGGCGTGCTGATCCGTCAGTTCTTCGTGCTGCGCCATCGTGGCCAGGTGAAGTGGTGGCTGCCCGCCGCCGGCGTCGCGCTGCTGGCCCTGCTGATGGTGCTGATGGCCCCCGCACCGGTGAAGAGCGATGGCGAGAAGGTGAGCTTCGCTGCCGTCAAGCACGTGATCGATACCCGCTGCATCGCCTGCCACGCCGAGCATCCGACCCAGGCCGGCTTCGCCCAGCCGCCCAAGGGTGTGGTGCTGCAGAGCGCCGAAGGCATCGGCCAGCACGCCGCCAAGATGGCCGAGACGGTGGCCAGCGGCTACATGCCCCTCGGCAACCTGACCGGCATCACCGACGCCGAGCGCCAGCTGATCGCCCGCTGGTATGCCCAGGGCGCCCGGCTCGCCGACTGAGATTCAGCCCCCGACCCCAGCACGACCTTGAGGACTTGAAAAAATGAATGCGCTCACCTCCGTCGCCGCCCTGTCGGCGCTGCCGCGGGACGAGTTCGTCGCCCGCCTGGCCGATATCTTCGAACATTCCCCGTGGATCCCCGAGCGGGCCTGGGCGGCCCGTCCCTTCGCCGACGTCGAGGCGCTGCACACCGCGATGCTGGTGGTGCTCGACGCCGCTGGCGAAGACGAGAAGCTCGGCCTGATCCGCGCCCACCCGGAACTGGCCGGCAAGGAAGCCGCCGCCGGCACGTTGACCGTGGCCTCCACCGGCGAGCAGCGCGGCGCCGGCCTCGACCAGTGCAGCGCCGACGAACTGACTCGCCTGCGTAACCTGAATGCCGCCTACCGGGAACGTTTCGGCTTCCCCTTCGTCATCGCGGTGAAGGGCCTGTCCCGCTACCAGATCATGGACGCGGTGGAGGCCCGCCTCGCCAACGACGCGGCCACCGAGTTCCGCACCTGCCTGGCGCAGATCGGCCGCATCGCCCGTTTCCGCCTCGACGCGCTGCTCGGCTGAGCGCAAGGAGTCCCGTCATGACCAAGATCGATCCTGCCTATCCCCGCGACCTGATCGGCTACGGCCGCAAGCCGCCCTTTGCCGACTGGCCGGGCCAGGCCCGGGTGGCTGTGCAGTTCGTCCTCAACTACGAGGAAGGCGGCGAGAACTGCGTGCTGCACGGCGACCCCGGCAGCGAGCAATTCCTGTCCGAACTGTTCAACCCGCCGGCCTTTCCGGACCGCCACCTGTCGATGGAGGGCGTCTATGAATACGGCTCCCGCGTCGGCGTGTGGCGTTTCCTGCGCGAGTTCGAACGGCGTGGCCTGCCGATGACCATCTTCGGCGTGGCTATGGCGCTGCAGCGCCACCCCGAACTCACCGCTGCCTTCAAGGAGCTCGGCCACGAGATCGCCTGCCACGGCTGGCGCTGGATCCACTACCAGAACGTGGACGAGGCCACCGAGCGCGAGCACATGCGGATCGGCATGCAGATCATCGAACAGCTCACCGGCGAGCGGCCGTTGGGCTGGTACACCGGGCGGGACTCCCCCAACACGCGGCGCCTGGTCGCCGACTACGGTGGCTTCCTGTACGACTCGGACTACTACGGCGACGACCTGCCGTTCTGGTCCGAGGTGCACAAGAGCGACGGCAGCACCGCGCCGCACCTGATCGTGCCCTACACCCTCGACACCAACGACATGCGCTTCTCGCTGCCGCAGGGCTTCTCCCACGGGGATGAGTTCTTCGAATACCTGCGCGACGCCTTCGACGTGATGTACGAAGAAGGGGACGAGCGCCCGGCGATGCTGAGCGTGGGCATGCACTGCCGCCTGCTCGGTCGCCCCGGACGTTTTCGCGCGCTGCAGCGCTTCCTCGACCATATTGAAAAACATGATCGGGTGTGGGTGTGCCGGCGGGTGGATATTGCCCGCCACTGGATCGAGAAACACCCGTTCCAGGGCTGAGAGCTCTGGTGGGTGGGGCCTTGAGCGCCCCGGCCGGGGGTCAGGCGATGATGCCCCACCAGCGCAGGGTCTGGCGGAAATGGTCACGCACGGCTGTGGCGGCGGCGTTCTCGTCGCCGCCGGCCACCGCGTCGAGGATGGCCAGGTGCTCGCCCATGGCGGGGATGATGCGGTCGGGCAGGAGCGGACGGGAATGCTGCATGACGGAAATCCGGTCCCGGTTGCGGGCGTAGATTTCCCGCGCGCTGTCGTTGCCGAGGGCCTCGGACAGAGCCGTGTGGAGGTCCCAGTCTACCTGCATGGCTTCTTGCTGCAGCGCGGGGGTGATGCCTTCGCGGGCCGCGTCGAGGACCCGCTGATGGCTGTCCCGCAGTCCGTCGAGACGGTTGCCGGCACCGCTGCGGACCAGTTCGCGGGCGCCTTCCTGATCGAGGATGGTGCGCAGGTGGAAACAGTCGCGGATGAGGGCCGGGGTGGCCTCCATGACTGCCACGCCGCGCTTGGGCAGTACGCGGACCAGGGCCAGGGATTCGGCCCGTTTGACGGCCTCGCGCACCGGTGCCATGGGCATGTCGAGGGTACGCATCAGGTCGGGCATGGAGAGGAATTGCCCGGCGCGCAGCTCACCGCCGGTGAGCAGCGTCCGTAGTGCAAGAAAGGCCTTGTCGGCCATCAGCAGGCCTTCGGCGTCCGGCAGGTTCATGAGCGCTCCCGTGGTGTGGGCGCCGATTTTCACACCATGCGTCGTGGTGGGCAAATGTCGGGTGGTATTGGAGTGATTTTTTAGAAGAAATTTTTATTGGTATATCTCTGAGCTTGCAACTAACATTTTACAAAATATGTTTGTAGGCATCTGTGCGGGCTGCAATACCAAGCGGCTTTGGCATCGATGGCCAAGGATGGACGGGTGGCAATCGCTTCCGTCGTCACTGCGGCACCCGAACGGCCGCCCCTGGGGGGGGGCTTCTTTCATCCGGCTCAAGAGGTAAACCATGCACAAGCGCTTTTACAAGACACTGTTCGGGCAGGTTGTCATTGCCCTCGTCCTGGGGATCGTCGTCGGCGCCCTGTGGCCCGATTTCGCGACCAAGCTGAAGCCCCTCGGCGACGGCTTCATCAAACTGATCAAGGCGATCATCGCCCCGCTGGTGTTCTGTGTGGTCGTCCATGGCATCTGCAGCACCGGTGATCTCAAGAAGGTCGGGCGCGTCGGGGTCAAGGCGCTGCTGTACTTCGAGGTCGTCACCTCCTTCGCGCTGGCCCTCGGCGTGCTGCTGGCCTACGTGCTGCAACCCGGCGCCGGCATGAACGTCGATCCCCACAACCTCGACGCGTCGGCGATGGCGGGCTACGCGGAGAAGGCCGCCCAGGCCACCAGCACGGTGGATTTCCTGCTCAGGATCATTCCGAACACTTTCGCGGATGCCTTCGCCAAGGGCGACATCCTGCAGGTCCTGCTGCTGGCCATCCTGTTCGGCTGTGCGGTGGCGGCCCTCGGCGAGCGGGGGCGGCCGGTCACGCTGGCGATCGACAGCCTGGCCCATGTGTTCTTCAAGGTGATCGGCTACATCGTCAAGCTGGCGCCGCTGGGCGTCCTCGGCGCCATCGCCTTCACGGTGGGCAAGTACGGCATCGGTTCGCTCAAGCAACTGGGCATGCTGGTGGCCCTGTTCTACCTGAACTGTGCGGTCTTCGTGGTCGTCGTGCTCGGCGCCATCCTGCGCCTGGTGGGCTTCGACATCTTCAAGCTGCTGCGCTACCTGCGGGAGGAACTGCTGGTGGTGCTGGGCACCGCGTCGTCCGATGCGGTGCTGCCCCAGGTCATGCGCAAGCTTGAACTCATGGGCATCAAGAATTCGACGGTCGGCCTGGTGATCCCCACCGGCTATTCCTTCAACCTGGATGGCTTCTCCATCTACCTGACCCTGGCCGCGGTCTTCATCGCCCAGGCCACCAACACGCCGCTGTCGCTGACCGACCTGCTGACCATCCTGGCCATTTCCCTGGTGACCTCGAAGGGCGCGCACGGCGTGCCGGGCTCGGCCATCGTGATCCTTGCCGCCACGCTGTCCGCCGTGCCGGCGATTCCGGCCATCGGCCTGGTGCTGGTGCTGTCGGTGGATTGGTTCATGGGCATGGCGCGGGCGCTCACCAACATGATCGGCAACTGCGTCGCCACCGTCGTGATCGGCGTGTGGGAGAAGGACATCGACCGGGCGCGGGCGCGGGGCGTACTGGACGGCGTGATCCCGGTGGACATCAACGCGACGTCCCCGGACGGCCTCACCGAGGAGCGCGAGGCCCTTGCCAGCACCGGCCCGCTGGCCGCGCAGCAGGAGCTGGTATCCCGCTGACATGACATCCGACCGGGGCCGCTAGCCCGCAACCCCGGTTTTTTTAACCGGGAGCATGCCGCCCTTGCCGGGTGGATGGCTCCCCAGCATCGCAAACCAAAATTCAAAGGAGACCTGACTCATGGCCAGCCACACCCCCGGCGCCCCCGTTTTCGCCGCCCCCGCCGAACTGCCCGACTGGGCGCTGCGTTCGGTGGATCTCGCCAACCCGCGCCTGGGCGCGCAGGCGCTGTACGCCTCCGACGACTTCTTCGCCGAAGTGTCGCGCATGCTCAACCCCGAACCGGCCCAGTTCGTGCCGGGCAAGTTCGACACCAACGGCAAGTGGATGGACGGCTGGGAATCCCGCCGCAAACGCGTCGCCAGCCACGACTGGGCGCTGCTCAAGCTCGGCGTGAAGGGCGTGATCCGCGGCTTCGACGTGGACACCAGCCACTTCACCGGCAACTACCCGCCGGCGGTGTCCATCGAGGCCACCGTATCGGCCACTGACGACGTGGAGAGCTTGAAGACCGTCAACTGGACCGAGATCCTGCCGGCCACGCCCCTCGGTCCCAACAGCCACCACATTCTCGAATGCGCCAGCGATGCGGCGTGGACCCACTTGCGCGTCAACATCTACCCGGACGGCGGCATCGCCCGCCTGCGCGTCTATGGCCGCCCGGTCGGCGCGCTGGAAAGCCTGACCGGCGACGAGACCATCGACCTCGTCGCGATGGAGAACGGCGGCCGCGCGGTGTCGTGGAACGACGCCAGCTTCGGCTCCACCGTTGCCGCGTTGCTGCTGCCCGGCCGCGGCCAGAACATGGGCGACGGCTGGGAAACCCGCCGCCGCCGCGAACCTGGCAACGACTGGTGCGTGCTCGAACTGGGCGCTGCCGGCACGGTCGACAAGATCGAAGTGGACACCGCCTTCTTCAAGGGCAACTTCCCGGACCGCTGCTCGATCCAGGCAGCCTTCGTGAGCGGCGGCACCGACCGTTCCATCACCACCCAGAGCATGTTCTGGCAGACCCTGCTGCCCGAGCAGAAGCTGACGATGGACGCCGTGCATACCTTCACCGAGCAGCTCGCCAAGCTCGGGCCGATCACCCACGTGCGCTTCAACATCTTCCCCGACGGCGGCGTGTCGCGCCTACGCCTGTGGGGCAAGGTGGCCAAATAAGGAGCGGCCATGAACAGCCTCAGCCTGAGCCCGCAGCCGCTCACCCGCGAAGCCTTCGCCCCCTTCGGCGAAGTCATCGAGGCGAGCGACGCGGTGCGCCATTTCACCATCAACGCCGGCAACACCGAGCGCTACCACGACCTCGCCCAGATCGAAGCGGGGCCGGACGGCAAGGTCATCGTCTCCATCTTCCGCGGCCAGCCGCGCACGCTGCCCTTTCGCGTCGAGATGATGGAGCGCCACCCGCTGGCCAGCCAGGCCTTCATCCCGATGTCCGGCAAGCCCTACCTGGTGGTGGTGGCGCCGGCCGGCGCGGCGCCGAAGGCGGAAGACCTGCAGGTCTTCCTGGCTCGCGGCGAGCAGGGCGTCAACTACGCCACCGGCGTGTGGCACCACCCGCTGCTGGCGCTGGAGACGGTGTGCGACTTCCTGGTCGTGGATCGCAGCGGCAGCGCCCCCAACTGCGACGAGGTGAGCCTCGATCCCGGCGCGGTGATCCCGGCCCTGTAAGGAGACGGCCATGTCCAGCGACGATGTCGGCGAAGCCTACGCCCGGCGGCCCAAGGCCTGCGGCGAGGACGAGTGGCGGGCGCGGGTGGACGTGGCCGCCTGCTACCGCCTGGTGGCCCGTAACGGCTGGGACGACCTGGTCTACACGCACATTTCCCGGCGCCTGCCCGGGCGTGACGATGCCTTCCTGATCAACCGCTTCGGGCTGGGTTTCGAGGAGGTCACCGCCTCCAACCTGCTGGTGGTGGATTTCGCCGGCCAGGTGCTGGCCGGGGAGGGCAGCGCCAGCCCGGCGGGCTTCGCGATCCACTCCGCCGTGCACCGCGCCCGGCCGGACGCCCATTGTGTGCTGCACCTCCATACCCGTGCCGGCATCGCCGTATCCACGCTGGCCGACGGCCTGCTGCCGTTGTCCCAGCCGGCGCTGCGCTTCTGGCGCGACATCGGCATCCACGATTACGGGGGCCTCGTCTTCGACGCCCCCGAACTGGCCCGCCTGATCGCTGCCCTCGGGCCGCACCCGGCGCTGCTGCTGCGCAACCACGGCACCCTGACCTGCGGCCGCACGGTGGCCGAGGCCTACGTGTTGATGCACACCCTGGAGCAGGCCTGCGAGATCCAGCTTGCTGCGCTGGCCGCCGCGCCCGATACTTCCCGGCGGGTGATGCCGCCGGATGACGTGCTGGCCCGCAGCCACCGTCAGCTCACCGCCGACCCGGCGCCGGAAGGCGCGCTCGAATGGCCAATGCTGTTGCGCCGTTTGATGCGGGACGATCCGTCGTTTGCGGCTTGATCGTCGTTCGGTCTGTCACTGGCGCTTTACCCTTATCCCTTCCGAAAGGACACTCCATGCCGACTTTTCATATCGAACTCTTCGAGGGCCGTACGCAGGCCGAGAAGCGCGAACTCGTTGACGTTTTGACGCGTGAAACCTGCAGGGTGCTCGGGTGTGAGCCGTCGGCGGTGGATATCCTGTTTGTGGATGTGAAGCGGGAGAACTGGGCGACCGGTGGGGTGTTGTGGTCGGAGAGGGTGGGCTGAGCGCCGGGCTTTTTCTTTTTTGCCCTGGGCCCGCTGCCGATTCTCCCCTTGTTCGGTGGTGGGCCGTTTTTTTGTGTTTTTGCTTTTGGTTGCGCTTGTCTGGGCGGCTTTCCGTTTTATTGGCTTGAATTGGCCGGGATTCGCCCCGGCGGGCGACCTTCTTTCTTGCGTCGCCAAGAAAGAAGGCAAAGAAGGCGACCCGTGCCTCACCGGTCGTCCGCTGTGCGGACGACTTCCCTGCGCTGCTCGCAGCAGGCGGCCGGCGCGGAACTCGTCGGCTGCGCCTCCTCAGACAGCCGCGCCGGACATCCCCGCCTGCTGCTGCGCTGCTCGGCGGTTCAGGACGGGCTTTGGGTGGGCACCGAGCCTTTTCTGAGGCTGGGTCTGAGCTGGTTCAAGTCCGAGGGAGGCTCGCTTGCCTTTGTGCTGAGCCAGCTTCCGTCCGTGATGAACCCGCTCCCTCCGGTGGTGAGACCACTGCCCTCGGAGCTGAAAGAGTTCGGCTGGGAGCTGAGCGGGTTCAAGTCCGAGGGAGGTTCGCTTGCCTTTGTGCTGAGCCAGCTTCCGTCCGTGATGAACCCGCTCCCTCCGGTGGTGAGGCCACTGCCCTCGGAGCTGAAAGAGTTCGGCTGGGAGCTGAGCGGGTTCAAGTCCGAAGGAGGCTCACTTACCTTTGTGCTGGACCCGCTTCCGTCCGAGATGAGCCAGCTTCCTCCGGCGGTGAGACCACTGCCCTCGGCGCTGAAAAAGTTCTGCTGGGAACTGAACCGGTTCAAGTCCGAGGGAGGCTCATTTACCTTTGTACTGAGCCCGTTACCGTCCGAGATGAACTCGTTCTCTCCGGCGCGGCAGTTCGCCGCGCTTTTCGGCAGGGAGCAGCCAGTCATAGCTGCTTTTGGTGGCACCAGCCGTCGAGCGGCCGCTTTTCCTTTCCCCCTCTGACGTGCCGAGCGGAGGGTGGGGCGGGCGGATCAGGGCTGCGTAGCTATGTCCAGCAACAAACCTCATTTCAGGAAAGGCTCGGTGTCTTCCCAAAGCCCGTTCCGAACCGCCGAGCAGCACAGCGGCAGGCGGGGAAGTCCGGCGCGGCTGTTTGAGCCGGCATCGCCGGCGAGTTCCGCGCCGGCCGCCTGCCGCGAGCAGCGCAGGGGAGTCGTCCGCAATGCGGACGACCGGTGAGGCTCGGGTCGCCTTCTTTGCCTACTTTCTTGGCGACGCAAGAAAGTAGGGCGCCCGCCGGGGCGCGTCCCGGCCAATGCAAGCCAATAAAATGGAAAGCCGCCCAGTAAGGACCACCAAGCAATTACATCCGCAAGTCCAGTGAACTCGCACCAGGGATGGGCACGCGCCCGCTAGCCCGCGCGACACCGGCCGTGTCCGCCACACTATCCCCCTCCACCAACCCCGCATAACACCTCACCATCTGCGCAAACGAATCCGTCCCGAGCTTGCGCCCCAGGCGCGAACGGTGGACTTCGACGGTGCGGGGCGACACTTCCAGCGCACGGGCGACTTCCTTGTTGGTGAGGCCGGCGACGATCATCGCCAGGACTTCCCGCTCCCGTTCCGACAGCTGCGCGTAGCGCCGGCGGGCCTGGCGTTCTGCGTCGAGGCGGGCGTGCTGCAGCACGTGATGGCCGATGCTGTGGCGCAGGGCCTGGCGCAGCTCGGCGCGCTGCAGGGGCTTTTCCAGGAAGTCGGCGGCGCCAGCGCGGAAGGCCTGCCGGCATTGGGCGGTGTCCGCATCGGCGGCCAGCACGATTACCGGCAGGTCGATGCCATCGGCGGCCAGGCCGGCGATGAAGTCGGCGCAGTCGCCATCGGTGTGGCGGATATCCACCAGGATCACGCCGCAGGCCTCGCCGTCGAGGGCTGCGCGCAGTTCGTCGGGGCTGTTCCAGACGTGCAGCGGAAGATTCAGACTGTGGGCGCAGGCGGCGAGGGCGCGGCGGGTGGCCGGGGTGTCGTCGATGCAGTGGATGGCGGGGCGGGGCGTGGTCATGGCAAACCTGTTCAGGAGCGGGGTGGGCCGGTGCGGCGGAGGACCGGGACGAGATTGACGAGCAGCAGCGCGGCGCCGATCAGCAGCATGCCGCCGAGCTCGGCGTTGCTGGGGCGTTCGCCCAGCTCCAGCCAGCCGGCGAGCACGCCGATGGCCGGGATGCCGAGGGCCGACAGGCCGGCGATGGCGGCCGGCAGGTGCTCCAGCACGTAGAGCCACAGCAGCCAGGCGAGGCCGGTGGCGAGCAGCGCGTTGAAGGCGAGGGCGCCGAAGAAGTAGGGCGTCGGCTCGATGGGGCGCGACGGATGCAGCGCGGCGACGACGCACAGGGCCAGCGCGCCGAACAGCATTTGCCAGGCGGTCAGCGTCAGTACGTCCACTGCGTGCTGCTGGCGCAGGCGCTTGGCGACGATGGTGGCCAGCGCCCAGGCAAGGCTGCCGGCCAGCGCCAGCAGGTTGCTGGCCAGGCTGCCGTGGCCGGCCCAGGGCTCGAGGATCAGCAGCAGGCCGCCGGCGGCCACTGCGGTGCCGGCCTGCTGCAGCGGGCTGATGTGCTCGCCGAGGCGCCAGGCCGCCAGCGGCACCAGCCAGAAGGGCATGGTGTAGACCAGCACCGCGGTCTTGCCGGCGCCGCCGGCCACCAGCGCCCACTGGATCAGCGCCGTGAAGGCGGCGGTCTGCAAGAGGCCGAGCAGGATGGTCTGGCGGGCGGCGATCAGTTTCAGCGGGCGGCGGCGCAGGAGCAGCAGCGCAAACAGGGACAGGGCGCCGAGCAGGGTGCGGATCGCCGAGAAGTCGAAGGGATCGGCGTAGCGGATCACCTGCTTCATCACCACCCAGTTGTAGCCCCAGATCAGCGACATCAGCAGCAGCGCGGCTGCAGCGGGGCGGGGGAAGGAAGGGGACGGCTTCATCGGCTTATCGGATTTCGAATAGAGGTGGGTATCGCTTGGTCCGCAGAATACCCACAAGGTGCCGCTGCCGACGTTGCCGGCCATGCCTTGCGGCCCGTCAGGCCGTGCTGCACCGCAGGATGGAGGGGTGGGTTGCCCCGTATTTGAAGGGAGTGGCAGATGCTGCGCTGCGACAATATCGAAGTGCTTATTCCGCTTATCAAGACTGGGCTCTGCCGCGCTACGGGCTGCCGCCTAAACTGGGCCTGAGTCCGGTCGATTCCTCGTCCGGCGCATTCGCCACCAGCGCCCGCAGAGGCGCTCATGCTGATAACGAAGGAGACCTCCATGTCGGAGTATTCGCAGGAAAGAAGTGCCCAACCGGTCGATGCGGTCGACGAGCGCCTGCCCGCCGCCCGCCTCCTGGCCCTGGGCTTGCAGCACGTGCTGGTGATGTACGCCGGCGCCATCGCGGTGCCGCTGATCGTCGGCGGCGCTCTCCGTTTTCCGAAGGACCAGATTGCGCTGCTGATCAATTCCGATCTGCTGTGCTGTGGCCTCGTCACCATCATCCAGGCCTTCGGCTTCGGCAAGTTCGGCATCCGCCTGCCGGTGATGATGGGCGTCACCTTCGCCGCCGTCGGCCCGATGGTGGCGATGGCCGGCAACCCCGAGCTGGGCATCAACGCCATCCTCGGTGCCGGCATCGCGGCGGGTATCTTCGGCATCTTCTTCGCGCCATTGGTATCCCGCTGTTTGCCGCTGTTTCCACCTGTCGTCACCGGCACCATCATCTCGGTGATCGGCATCTCGCTGATGCGCGTGGCGGTCAACTGGGCGGCTGGCGGCAATCCCATGATCAAGGACGCGGCGACCGGCAAGATGATCGACAACCCGGCCTATGGCGCGCCGGAGCACATCGCCATTGCTGCCATTGTGCTGGTCTCCGTGCTGCTGATCACCAAGTACGGCCGCGGTTTCCTGTCCAACGTGTCGGTGCTGCTGGGCATGGTGGTCGGCTTCCTGATCTCGATGGCCCTCGGCAAGGTCAGCTTCGCCGGCATCGACGAAGCGCCGGTGATCGCCCTCGTCACCCCGCTGCAGTTCGGCATGCCGACCTTCGATCTGGTGTCGGTGGCGACCATGTGCCTGGTGATGGTGGTGGTGATGGTCGAATCCCTCGGCATGTTCCTGGCCCTCGGCGACCTCACCGGGCGCCGCCTGAGCCGTGACGACCTGACCCGCGGCCTGCGCACCGACGGCCTCGGCACGCTGATCGGCGGTCTGCTGAACACCTTCCCGCACACCTCCTTCTCGCAGAACGTCGGCTTGGTGGGCGTCACCGGCGTGAAGAGCCGCTGGGTGTGCATCGTTGGCGGGGTGATCCTGATGGCCTTCGGCCTGTTCCCCAAGATGGCGGTGGTGATCGCCTCCGTGCCCCAGTTCGTGCTCGGCGGCGCCGGCGTCGTGATGTTCGGCATGGTCGCCGCGACGGGCATCAAGATCCTCGTTGGGGCCGACTTGCGCAGCAACCGCAACAACCTCTACGTGGTGGCGGTCAGCGTCGGCCTGGGCATGATCCCGCTGGTCGCTCCGACCTTCTTCCACAGCATGCCGAAGGCCCTCGGCCCGCTGCTGCACAGCGGCATCCTCCTCGCCGCCCTGTCGGCAGTGGTGCTCAACGTGTTCCTCAACGGCACCGGCCGCCGCAACGCCAGCGGCGAAGCCTGCGAAGCCATCCCCCACGAAGCCCACTGATCCGCGCCCGGACCACACTCACCGAAAGACACAACATGAAGAAGATTTTTTGCCGGCCGCTGGCCGGTGCGGCCTCCCTTTGCCTGTCGCTTGCCGCGCCCCTCGCCTCCGCCGCCACCTGGTCCGACACTTTCCTCGGCTATCGCTACGGCACCCAGTTCCGTGAGCCGAACAACACCCAGGACGTGCGCAAGAACGTGCTGCAATTCACTCACAGCAGCGGCTATTCGGTCGGCCAGAACTTCCTGAACCTGGACGTGCTGCAGTCCGACAAGAACGATCCGCTGAGTGGCGGCGGTTCCGGCGCCACCGAGTTCTACCTGACCTACCGCCACCAGCTGCACCTGGGCAAGGCCCTCGACAAGGACCTGTCCTTCGGTCCGGTGAAAGAGGTGGCGCTGACCGGCGGCTTCGACCTCAACACCAAGGACACCCGCTTCGCACCGCGCAAGCGCCTGCTGGTGGTCGGCCCGACCCTCAAGTTCGACGTGCCCGGCTACCTGGACGTGAGCCTGCTGGCCGCCCGCGAGTGGAACCACTGCGGCCTCGGCGCGCCGGCCTGTCCGCAGGCCGAGATCTCCTTCGATACCCAGTGGATGCTCAGCGCCGCGTGGGGCATTCCGTTCCAGGCCGGTCCGCTGCCCCTCAAGTTCCAGGGCTTCATCAACTACATCGGCGACAAGGGCAAGGACTACGCCGGCGTGAAGACCGAGCCTGAGACCCTGATGCGCACCTCCCTGATGGCCGACCTGGGCCAGCTCGCCGGCAGCCGCAAGAACACCGTCTGGGCCGGCGTCGGCTACGAGCTGTGGCTCAACAAGTTCGGCAACCACGCCACCGCCGCCGGCGTCACCAAGCCCGGCATCAACACCCGCGCCCCGACGCTGCAACTGGAATGGCACTTCTGATGAAGACCGCAATCACCCACATCGACGGCCTCGAGATCCTCGACTCCCGCGGCAACCCGACGCTGCAGGCCACCGTCACGCTGCAGTCCGGCCACCGCGGGACGGCCGCGGTGCCCTCCGGGGCATCCACCGGCAAGCGCGAAGCCCTCGAACTGCGCGACGGCGACCCGGCGCGCTTCGGCGGCAAGGGCGTGCAGCAGGCCCTGGCCCACGTCGAAGGCCCCATCGCCACCGCGCTGAGGGGCCACGATGCGGCCCGCCAGGCGGATATCGACGGCATCCTGTGCGATCTGGACGGCACCGCCGACAAGTCCCGCCTCGGCGCCAATGCGCTCCTCGCCGTGTCGCTGGCCAGCGCCCGCGCCGCCGCGGAGGCGGCCGGCCAGCCGCTGTACCGCCAGCTGTCGGACGGACGCGAGGCGGTACTGCCGGTGCCGTTGATGAACGTGCTCAACGGCGGCGCCCACGCCAACAACAGCCTCGACATCCAGGAATGCATGATCGTGCCCCATGGCTTCGAGCGTTTCGGCGACGCGCTGCGTGCCGGTGTCGGCGTCTTCCATGCGCTGCGCGGCCTGCTCGACCGCTACGGTTTTCCGACGTCGGTGGGCGACGAGGGCGGCTTCGCGCCCAACGTGGAGGGGACCCGCCAGGCCCTCGACCTGATCCTCGAGGCGATCCGCCTGGCTGGCTACGAGTCGGGCAGCCAGGTGGCGCTGGCCCTCGACTGCGCGTCGTCGGAGTTCGCCAAGGGCGAGCGCTACGTGCTGGCCGGGGAGTCCCTCGACCTGTCGCGGGCCGAGTTCTGCGATTACCTGGCCAAGCTGGTCGCCGACTACCCGATCGTCAGCATCGAGGACGGCATGGCCGAGGACGACTGGGCCGGCTGGGGCCAGCTCACCGACCGTCTCGGCCGGCGCACCCAGCTGGTCGGTGACGACCTCTTCGTGACGGATACCCGCCTGCTGGCCGACGGCATCAACAAGGGCGTCGCCAACGCGATCCTGATCAAGCCCAACCAGATCGGCACCCTCACCGAGACCCTCGCCGCCATCGCGCTGGCGCGGCACAACGGCTACGCGGCGATCGTCTCCCACCGCTCCGGCGAGACCGGCGACACGACCATCGCCGACCTGGCGGTGGGTACCGCTTGCGGGCAGATCAAGACCGGCTCGGCGAGCCGTTCGGATCGCGTCGAGAAGTACAACCGGCTGCTCGCCATCGAGCGTGAGCTGGGCCCGGCGGCCTGCTTCGCCGGCAGCGCGGCGTTGGCCCGGCGCTGAGGACACAGCCATGTTGCTCGGACTGGCGCTGCTCTACGTGGGCGCCGTGCTGATCCTCAACGGCCTGTGGATGCTCGGCCGCATCGGCGACCGGGAGATCCCGGTGATCAACCTGTTCGCCGGCGGGCTGTCCCTGCTGGTCGCCCTCAAGCTGGCCTTCGGCGACGGTGCCGACCTGGCGTCGGTGAAGGCGGCAGCGCTGTCGCTGCTGTTCTCCTTCACCTACCTGTGGGTGGCGATCAACCGCTACAGCGGGGCCGATGGCCGCGGGCTGGGCTGGTTCAGTCTGTTCGTGGCCCTCACCGCGGTGCCGGTGGCGGCGGACTGCCTGCGTCTGGCCAGCTCGCCGGGGGAGTGGTGGCTGGGGCTGTCGTGGGTGGCCTGGTCAATACTCTGGCTGTTGTTCTTCCTGCTGCTCGCGCTCAACAAGCCGCTGACCCGGCTGACCGCCTGCGTGGCCATCGGCCAGGGCGTGCTGACCGGCTGGGTGCCCGGCTATCTGTTGCTGAACGGCAATTTGAGCTGATCGTGGAGGCCGCCTCCGGGGTGTCGCGGTAGTGCGCGGCGCATATCGGGGGCGGCGCTTTCACACCATAAGTCGATATTAAAAGTATCGAAAGAACCGATCCCGGCGGCAATTCAAGCCGCGTGCCTTTATCCCTAAGCTGTCCCCATCGATTCATCGGACAGACCCCAAAGGAGGAAAAAATGGCCCGAATGAGAGCAGTGGATGCCGCCGCGGCGGTGATGCGCAAGGAAGGTGTGGAGACCGTCTTCGGCGTGCCCGGCGCAGCGATCAACCCCCTTTACTCCGCGATGAAGAAGGACGGCGGCTTCAAGCACGTGCTGGCCCGCCACGTGGAAGGCGCGTCCCACATGGCCGAAGGCTTCACCCGTGCCACCGCCGGCAATGTCGGCGTGTGCATTGGCACCTCCGGTCCGGCCGGCACCGACATGATCACCGGCCTCTACTCGGCCTCCGCCGACTCCATTCCCATCCTGTGCATCACCGGTCAGGCGCCCCGCGCGCGGCTCTACAAGGAAGACTTCCAGGCCGTGGACATCGAGTCCATCGCCAAGCCGGTCACCAAGTGGGCCGTCACCGTGCGCGAGCCGGCCCTGGTGCCGCGCGTCTTCCAGCAGGCCTTCCACGTCATGCGCTCCGGCCGCCCCGGCCCGGTGCTGATCGACCTGCCCTTCGACGTGCAGATGGCCGAGATCGAGTTCGACATCGACACCTACGAGCCGCTGCCGCTCCATAAGCCCGCCGCGACCCGCGCCCAGGCCGAGAAGGCGCTGGCCATGCTCAACGCCGCCGAGCGTCCGCTGATCGTGGCCGGCGGTGGCGTCATCAACGCCGATGCGGCGGCCCGCCTGCAGGAGTTCGCCGAGCTGACCGGCGTGCCGGTGATCCCGACCCTGATGGGCTGGGGTACGATCCCCGACGACCATCCGCTGATGGCCGGCATGGTCGGCCTGCAGACCTCCCATCGCTACGGCAATGCGACGATGCTGGCCTCCGACTTCGTGATCGGCATCGGCAACCGCTGGGCCAACCGCCACACCGGCTCCGTCGAGGTCTATACCGAAGGGCGCAAGTTCGTCCATATCGACATCGAACCGACCCAGATCGGCCGCGTCTTCGGGCCCGACTACGGGATCGTCTCCGACGCCGGTGCGGCCCTCGACCAGCTGATCGCCGTGGCCCGCGACATGAAGGCCGCCGGCCAGCTCGCCGACCGCAGCGCCTGGGTGGCCGAGTGCCAGCAGCGCAAGCGCACGCTGCAGCGCAAGACCCACTTCGAAGTCAGCCCGATGAAGCCGCAACGGGTCTATGAAGAGATGAACAAGGCCTTCGGCAAGGACACGACCTACGTCAGCACCATCGGCCTGTCGCAGATCGCCGCCGCTCAGTTCCTGCACGTGTACAAGCCGCGCCACTGGGTCAATTGCGGCCAGGCCGGCCCCCTCGGGTGGACCATCCCGGCGGCGCTTGGTGTGTGTGCGGCCGATCCGTCCCGCAAGGTGGTGGCCATCTCGGGCGACTACGACTTCCAGTTCATGATCGAAGAGCTGGCCGTCGGTGCCCAGTTCAAGCTGCCTTACCTGCACGTGGTGGTGAACAACGCCTACCTGGGCCTGATCCGCCAGTCCCAGCGCGGTTTCGACATGGACTACTGCGTGCAACTGGCCTTCGAGAACATCAACGCCCCCGAGACCGAGGGCTACGGCGTCGATCACATCGGTGTCGTCGAAGGCCTCGGCTGCAAGGCGATCCGCGTGCGCAAGGCCGAGGACGTGCAGGCGGCTTTCGCGCAGGCCTACGCCTGGATGGAGGAGTTCCGCGTGCCGGTGGTCGTCGAGATCATTCTGGAGCGCGTCACCAACATCTCGATGGGCACCGAGATCAACGCCATCAACGAGTTCGAGGACCTGGCCGCCAGCGGCGCCGACGCCCCGACCGCGGTGGCCCTGCTGGACTGACCGCAACACTGACTCCGTGCGGGCGACGCCACGCGCCGCACGGCTTCACGCCCTCCGGGGCCACAGAAAGGACATCACCATGCCGCGTTTCGCCGCCAACCTTTCCATGCTGTTCACCGAGCTGCCTTTCCTGGAGCGCTTCGGCGCCGCCGCGGCAGCCGGCTTCAAGGGGGTCGAGTACCTCTTCCCCTATGCCTTCGCCAAGGAAGACCTGGCCGCCGAGCTGGCCCGCCACGGCCTCGTTCAGGTGCTGCACAACCTGCCGGCCGGCAACTGGGAAGCCGGCGAGCGCGGCATCGCCTGCCACCCGGAGCGGGTCGCCGAGTTCCGTGACGGCGTCGCCACCGCCATCGACTACGCCCGCGCCCTCGGCTGCACGCAGATCAACTGCCTGGCCGGCATCGCCCCGGCCGGTGTGCCGGAGGCCGTGCTGCGCGAAACCTTCGTCGCCAACCTGCGCTTTGCCGCGGCGCAGCTGAAGGAAGCCGGCATCCGCCTGCTGGTCGAGCCGATCAACACCTACGACATCCCCAGCTTCTACCTGAACCGCACGGCGCAGGCGCTGGAGATCCTCGACGAGGTCGGCTCCGACAACCTGTTCGTGCAGTACGACATCTACCACGCCCAGCGCATGGAAGGCGAACTGGCGGCGACCATCGCCAAAAACCTGCCGCGCATCGCCCACATCCAGCTGGCCGACAACCCCGGCCGCCACGAGCCGGGCAGCGGCGAGATCAACTACCCGTGGCTGCTGCGCCACATCGATGGGCTCGGCTACGCCGGCTGGATCGGCTGCGAATACAAGCCCGCCACCACCACCACGGAAGGCCTCGGCTGGCTGAAGAACGCTTGAGCGCCGGCCCCACGACGACCACCAGGAGACAAGACATCATGGCAAACATCGGCTTCATCGGTCTCGGCATCATGGGCGCCCCCATGGCCGGCCACCTCATCAAGGGCGGTCACACCGTCTTCACCTTCACCCACGGCGCCACGCCGGCGGAACTCGTCGAGGCCGGTGCACGGACCTGCGCCAGCGGCGCCGAAGTCGCCCGCAACGCCGACATCGTCATCACCATGGTGCCCGACACGCCCCACGTGGAGGACGCGCTGTTCAACCCCGAGGGCGTCGCCGCGGGCCTGTCCGCCGGCAAGACGGTGGTGGACATGAGCTCCATCTCCCCGGTGGCCACCAAGGACTTCGCCAAGCGCATCAATGCGCTGGGTTGCGAATACCTGGACGCGCCGGTGTCCGGTGGCGAAGTGGGCGCCAAGGCGGCCAGCCTGACCATCATGGTCGGTGGTAGCGAGGCGGCCTTCGACAAGGTCAAGCCGCTGTTCGAGCTGATGGGCAAGAACATCACCCTGGTCGGCGGCAACGGCGACGGCCAGATCACCAAGGTCGCTAACCAGATCATCGTCGCGCTGACCATCGAGGCGGTGGGCGAGGCCCTGCTGCTGGCCGCCAAGGCCGGCGCCGACCCCGCCAAGGTGCGCCAGGCGCTGATGGGCGGCTTCGCCAACTCGCGCATCCTGGAAGTGCACGGCGAGCGCATGGTCAAGCGTACCTTCGAGCCGGGCTTCCGCATCGCGCTGCACCAGAAGGACCTCAACCTGGCCCTCACCACCGGCCGCCAGCTCGGCGTCGCGCTGCCCAGCACCGCCATCGCCCAGGAGCTGTTCAACACCTGTGCGGCCCACGGCGGCGCCGGCTGGGACCACTCGGCCCTGGTGCGTGCCCTCGAGAAGATGGCCAATTTCGAGATCGGCCAGCAGGCCGCCGACTAAGGAGCGAGCCGGTGCGCCATCTCGCCATCGAAGTCGGTTCCTACCGCTTTGTCGCCCGGCTCGAAGAGGAGGCCGCGCCGAAGACCTGCGCGGCCTTCCTGAAGATGCTGCCCTTCTCCAACCAGGTCATCCATTCCCGCTGGAGCGGCGAGGCGGTGTGGGTGCCGCTGGCCGACTTCGACACCGGCCTGGACTTCGAGAACCACACCAGCCACCCGTCGCGCGGCGACGTGCTGCTCTACCCGGGCGGCTTCTCGGAGACCGAGATCCTGTTTGCCTATGGCAGCTGCCGCTTTGGCAGCAAAATGGGGCAGCTCGCCGGCAACCACTTCCTGACCGTCGTGGAAGGCGCCGAGCAGTTGATGGACATGGGCCGCACGGTGTTGTGGAAGGGCTCCCAGTGGGTGCGCTTCCTCGACCTGGGCAGCCGCTGAACGACAAGGACAACCCACATGCACAGCGCCCCCCGCGATCTCCTCACCGCAATGTTCACCGCTGCGGTCAACGCCGCCCAGCCCGAGCACTGCATTCCCCGCTTCCTGCCCGAGCCGCCCAAGGGGCGGACCCTCGTCATCGGCGCCGGCAAGGCGTCGGCGGCGATGGCCCAGGCGCTGGAACGCCACTGGCCGGGCCCGCTGTCCGGCCTGGTGGTCACCCGCTACGGCTACGCGGTGCCCTGCGAGCGCATCGAGATCGTCGAGGCGGCCCACCCGGTGCCCGACGCGGCGGGGCGCGAGGCGGCCGCGCGGATGCTCGAACTGGTGAGCGGCCTGAGCGCCGACGACCTGGTGATCTGCCTGATCTCGGGCGGCGGTTCGGCGCTGCTGCCGCTGCCCGGCGATGGCGTCACGCTGGAGGACAAGCAGGCCATCAACCGGGCGCTGCTCAAGTCCGGCGCCACCATCTCCGAGATGAACTGCGTGCGCCGCCATCTCTCGGCGATCAAGGGCGGCCGGCTGGCGGCGGCCTGCCACCCGGCGCGGGTGGTGAACCTGCTGATCTCCGACGTGCCCGGCGACAACCCGATGGACATCGCCTCCGGGCCCACGGTGGCCGACCCGACGAGTTGCGCCGGCGCGCTGGAGATCGTCCGCCGCTACGGCATCGAGCTGCCGGCCGGCGCCCGCGCGCTGCTCGAGAGCGGTGCCGGCGAGACCGTGAAGCCGGGCGATCCGCGCCTGGCGGGCGTGAGCACGCACCTCATCGCCACCCCGCAGATGGCCCTGGAGGCCGCCGCCGACGTGGCCCGCGCCGCCGGTGTGACGCCGCTGCTGCTCGGCGACAGCATCGAGGGCGAGGCCCGCGACGTGGGCAAGGTGATGGCCGCCATCGCGCTGCAGGTGAAGCGCCACGGCCAGCCCATCGCGGCGCCCTGCGTGCTGCTGTCCGGCGGCGAGACCACCGTCACCGTGCGCGGCAACGGGCGCGGCGGGCGCAACGTGGAGTTCCTGCTGTCCCTGGCGGTGGCCCTTGACGGGGCGTCCGGTATCCACGCGGTGGCTGGCGACACGGATGGGGTGGATGGGCTGGAGGAGATCGCCGGCGCGCTGGCCTTCCCCGACACGCTGGAGCGGGCCTGGGCGAAGGGCATCCGCCCCCGCGACAGCCTCGACAACAACGACGGCCACGGCTTCTTCGAGGCCCTCGGCGATTCGCTGATCACCGGACCGACCCTCACCAACGTGAACGACTTCCGGGCGATCCTGGTGACGTGATCCGCAGGCGAGTGACTTCGCCCCCACCGCAGCACACCAAAAGATAACGAGGAGACACACATGAAGAACATCAAGGCACTCACGCTCGACGACGTGAAGCGTATTGCCGCGGCCGCCGAGGCCGAGGCGCGGGCCCAGGGCTGGGCGGTAAGCATCGCCGTCTGCGATGGCGGCGGCCACGCCCTGTGGCTGCAGCGCATGGACGGCGCGCCGCTGATGAGCGCCGCCGTGGCGCCGGAAAAGGCCCGTACCTGCGTGCTCACCGGCAAGCCCAGCAAGGCCTTCGAGGACATGGTGAACAACGGCCGCATCGCCGCGCTGGCGATGCCGGTGGTACCGCTGGAAGGCGGCGAGCCGATCGTCGTGGATGGAACGATCGTTGGCGCTGTCGGCGTGTCCGGCGTGAAGGCCGGCGAGGACGCCCAGGTGGCCCGCGCCGGGGTCGCCGCGTTGGCGGAGGTGATGTGATGAAGCGCGCCCGCCGTTCCCGCATCCTCGCCACCCTCGGCCCGTCTAGCTCGACGCTGGAGCGCATCCGCGAACTTTTCGATGCCGGTGCCGATGTCTTCCGTCTCAACTTCAGCCACGGCAGCCATGCCGACCACGCCGAGCGCCTCAAGCTGATCCGCCAGGTGGAGGCCGAGCGCGGCCGCCCGATCGGCGTGCTGATGGACCTGCAGGGTCCCAAGCTGCGCGTCGGCCGCATCGCCGGCGGCAAGGTGCTGCTCGAAGCCGGCCAGCCGTTCCGCCTCGACCTGGACCCGGCCGACGGCGACGCGACCCGCGCCGGCCTGCCGCACCCGGAGATCTTCGCCGCGCTGGAAGCCGGCACCGAGCTGCTGCTCGACGACGGCAAGCTGCGCCTGCGGGTGGACAGCTTCGGGCCGGACCACGCCGAGACCACCGTGCTGGTCGGCGGCCCGCTGTCCGACCGCAAGGGCGTCAATGTGCCCGGCGTGCTGCTGCCGATCTCGCCGCTCACCGCCAAGGACCGGGCCGACCTGGCCTTCGGCCTGGAAATGGGCGTCGATTGGGTTGCGCTGTCCTTCGTGCAGCGCCCCGAGGACATCCGCGAGGCCCGCGAGCTGATCGGCGACAAGGCGTGGATCATGGCCAAGCTGGAGAAGCCGGCGGCCATCGAGCACCTGGACGACATCGTCGCGCTGGCCGACGGCGTGATGGTGGCCCGTGGCGACCTGGGCGTCGAGCTGCCGCCCCAGCAGGTGCCGGTGCTGCAGCGGCGCATCGTGCGTGCCGCGCGGGCCGCCGGCCGGCCGGTGGTGGTGGCGACGCAGATGCTCGAATCGATGATCACCGCCCCGGTGCCGACCCGCGCCGAAGCCTCCGACGTGGCCACCGCGGTGTATGAAGGCGCCGACGCGGTGATGCTGTCCGCCGAGTCGGCCTCCGGCCAGTACCCGGTGGAGGCGGTGGCTATCATGGACCGCATCATCGGCGAGGTGGAGCAGGACCCGGCCTGGCGCGGTGAGCTGGAGGCCAGCCACACGCCGGCCGCGGCGACCACGCCGGACGCCATCTGCTGCGCGCTGCGCCGCGTCGCCGGCCTGCTCGAACCGGCCGCCACGGTGGCCTTCACCACCTCCGGCTTCAGCGCCTTGCGGGCCAGCCGGGAACGCCCGGTGACGCCGATCCTGGCGCTGACCCCGCGGCAGGCCACGGCGCGCCGCCTGGCCATCGCCTGGGGCGTGCATCCGGTGCCCTTCGACGAGGTGCATGACGTGGCCGAGATGATCGAGCACGCCACCGCCGCGGCCCTGCGCGAGGCGGTGGCCCAGCCGGGCGACACGGTGGTGGTCATCGCCGGCCTGCCCTTCGGCCAGCAGGGCAGCACCAACCTGCTGCACGTGGCCCGCGTGCCGGGGGCTTGAGCCGGGCATGAAGGCCGTAGTCCGGCTCTATGAACTGAGCGAGCGGGTGGTGTGGAATTCCCTCACCCGCAAGTTCTGCAGCCTGTTCCTGGTGTGCGGCTTCCAGCTCGTGCTGCTGGCGCTGACCTGGCGGACCCGCGAGCAACTGCGCGGCCTGCCGGGCGGGGACGGGCAGGCCGGAGCGGCCCTCGACGGGCTGCTGGGATGGAACGTGGCGCTCCTCCTCGCCTCGGTGGCCTACGTGGCCTTCTCGGTGTGGTACTTCCGCTTCCTCATCGTGCGGCCGGTGCGCGCGGTGATCGATATCTTCGAGCAGATCGGCGCCGGCGTCGGCAACCTGTCGCGGGACCTGCCGGCCAGCACCCACGACGAGCTGCGCGAGCTGGCCGAGGCCTACAACCGCTTCCTGCGCAAGATGCGCCACCTGCTCAACAACGTGCGCCTGATGACCTTCCGCATCGGCATGGACACCGCGCTGACCCGCCGCAACCTGGGCCAGTCGGCGGCCAGTGCGCAGCGGCAGGACCGCCTCGCCGAGCAGGTGCGCGAGGCGAGCAGCGCGACCACGCTGGGAATCAGCGAGGTCAGTGCCGAGACCCAGCGCATCGCCAGCGTGACCCTGGCCAACCTGGAGCTGGCGCGCAGCTCCAACGACGAACTGGAAGAGGCGGCCCGGCGCGTCAATGAGGTCAGCCTGCGGGTCGGGCGCTTCAACCACACGGTGGCCGACCTGAGCGCCCGCTCGGAGAGCATCCAGGCCATCGTCGCGCTGATCCGCGGGATCGCCGAGCAGACCAATCTGCTGGCTCTCAACGCCTCCATCGAGGCGGCCCGGGCCGGCGAGGCGGGGCGCGGCTTCTCTGTGGTGGCGGACGAGGTGCGCGGCCTGGCGGAGCGCTCCCGGCAGGCCTCCGAGGAGATCTCGCGCAACATCGACGGCATGCTGGGCCTGGTGGACAGCACCCGCAGCGAGACGGCCCGGATCACCGACGACATCGGCCTGACCCGCGACGTGATGGACAAGGCGGCGGCCAATTTCGCGGTGCTGATGGGGGATTTCGACAGCACCGCGCGGACTCTCGGCAGCGTCGCCACGACGCTGGAGCGCTTCGCCGACAGCAACCGCACGGTGCATCGCAACATCGGCGAGATCGACGCCCTCAGCCAGCAGGTCAGCGAGCGCCTGCAGCACAGCGAGGCGGTGGCCGGCGAGCTCGATCAGGCGTCGGGCAAGATCCAGGAGATCATCCTGCGCTTCGTCGTCGGCGAGGGTGAGTTCCACGCGGTCATCAACACCCTGCAGCCGGCGGCGGCCGAGCTGGCGGTGATCCTCGAAGGCGCCGCCGCGCGCGGCATCGACGTGTTCGACCAGATCTACCGGCCGATTGCCGGCACCGACCCGCGCCAGTATCACACCGGCTACGACCTGGCTCTGGAGACCCCGTTGCAGGACGTGCTCGACCGGGTGCTGGCGCGCTTCGAGTGGGGGCGCTTCTGCGTGCTGGTGGATCGCAACGGTTATGCGCCGACCCACAACCGCTGCCATTCCCATCCGGCCTGCGGCGACCCGGTGGTAGATGGCGAACGCAGCCGTCACAAGCGCCTGTTCGACACCCCCGACGCGCTGGCCGTGGCCCGCCAGACCGACAAGCCCTTCGTGGTGCGCACCTACACCCGCGACAACGGCGACATCCTCACCGAGGTGGCGGTCCCGCTGCGCGTGGGCGGCCGCCACTGGGGCGCGCTGCGCTACGGCTTCGACCCGCGCGGCTGGCCGGTGGTGGGCGACTGAGCGGCAGCGCGACAAGGAGAATTCAGAATGGATCGTTATACCGAGCTGCGCAGCTTCGTGCTGGTGGCGGAAAAGGGCAGCTTCGCCGCGGCGGCGCAGGTCGAGCAGGTCACGCCGGTGGTCATGGGGCGGCGCCTCGATGCGCTGGAGGGGCGCCTCGGCGTCAAGCTGATGCACCGCTCGACGCGCGGCCTGCACCTTACCGAGCTGGGCGAGCGCTTTCTCGAACAGGCACGCCAGCTGTTGAAAGACTTCGACGACGTGGAGTCGGCGATCACCGCCGGCCGCAACACGGTGCGCGGCCATCTGGTGGTGTCGGCGCCGGCGGCCTTCGGGCGGCGCCACGTGGCGCCCCACGGGCCGGCCTTCCAGGCCCTGTACCCGGACCTCAAGCTGTCCTTCAACCTGACCGACAGCGTGGTGGACCTGGTGCGCGAGGGCTACGACATGTCGATCCGCATCGGCGAGGTGACCGACCCGAACTACGTGGCGGTGCGGCTGGCCGGCAACCGGCGCGTGGTGTGCGGCACGCCGGCCTATTTCGAGCGCCACGGGGTGCCGCAGACGCTGGACGACCTGGCCCACCACAACTGCCTGGCCTTCAACCTGCAGGGCGGTCAGCAGCGCGGCTGGTCCTTCCTGCAGGACGGCAGGATGGTGGCGGTGAAGGTCAGCGGCAACCTCGACTGCAACGACGGCGAGCTGCTCTACAGCTGGGTCAAGCAGGGCCTCGGCATCGGCTGGCGGTCCACCTGGGAGATCGAGGGCGAGCTGAAGCGCGGCGAGCTGGTCACCGTGCTCGACGACTTCGCCGCGCCGGCCTACGCGATCCAGGCGGTCTATCCGCAGCAGCGCTACCTGCCGGCCAAGGTGCGCGTCTTCATGGACTACCTGAAGCGCATCTATGCCGAGCCGGGCTACTGGGAACGCTGAGGGCCGCTCCGGGGCCGCGCGTTCCTCAGGCCAGCGTCACCGTCAGCAGGTGGCCGCTGCGCACCTGGCGCAGCAGGCGCGGGTCGTCCTCCAGGCGGCCGAGCACCTGGCAGCCGCTGTCGTGGTGGACCGCCGACGAGCCGAAGGGCAGGGCGATGGACGCACCGGCCGGCCAGTAGAACACGGTGCCCGGCTCCAGGTCGTCACGGGTCTTGCCGCCCGCGCGGACGCGTAGCGGAACGCTGAGGACGAGCTCGTCGCCGCGGCTGGTCGCAGTGGATTGCAGCGGCAGCGCGGCCAGCATCGCGCGGGCGCCCGGCGTGTCGTCGAGGCGGGCGAAGACTTCCCCGTGGTCCCAGGCAATCCGGATGCGCATGGCCGTGCTCCTTGTGTCAATGCTGTCGTGCTGATCTTAGGGGAGCGGGGCGGTGGCGATAAGCGCCGCCGGCGGCAGTTCTGTGCATACCGCCGGTATCGGCCCGGTGGCCGCCGTCATGCGCTTTCGGCCAATTCGTTTGTACTTTCCGACGATCTGCGCCGGCCCGCGCGGTGGGCTGCGGCGGGCCGGCTACACTGGCTGTGCGCACCCCGCGCCACGACATAACAAGACTCCTGGAGACAAGCCATGTCCGATCTGCCGATCAGCCGTTATCCCGTTCCCGAACTCGCCGACCTGCCGGAGGACGTGCGCGCCCGCATCCTGGCCGTACAGGAGAAGGCCGGCTTCGTGCCCAATGTGTTCCTCGCGCTGGCCCACCGCCCGGAGGAGTTCCGCGCCTTCTTCGCCTACCACGACGCGCTGATGGAGAAGGACGTCGGCCTCAGCAAGGCTGAGCGGGAGATGATCGTCGTTGCTACTTCCGGCGCCAACCAGTGCCTGTACTGTGTGGTCGCCCACGGGGCGATCCTGCGCATCCGCGCCAAGAACCCGCGCGTCGCCGACCAGCTGGCCACCAATTACCGCAAGGCCGAGATCAGCCCGCGCCAGCAGGCAATGCTCGATTTCGCGCTGAAGCTGTCCCTCGATGCGGCCACCGTCGGCGATGCCGACATCGCGGCTCTCAAGGCCCACGGCTTCGACGACGAGGCGATCTGGGACATCGGCGCGATCACTGCCTTCTTCGCGATGAGCAATCGGCTCGCCAACCTGATCTCTCTGCGCCCCAATGACGAGTTCTACCTGATGGGCCGCCTGCCGAAGAGCTGAGCGCCCGACGCCGCTTTTTCCTTTCCCTCTCGGCCGCTAGTCCGGCCCTTTCATCGCCGGCTCTTGCCGGCGTTTTTTTGGGCATTCGCGGGGCCAGTGAATAATTTTTTGTCGTTGCTGTAAGAACGTGGGGGGCATTTCCGTCCAATCGCCAGCACCTGATAATCCGGGGCGCCATGCCGGCGTCCGGCAGGGCTGCTTTCAACCCCTCAAGGAGATTCGCAATGAACAAGGCTACCGCTCTCACCGCCGCCCTGGCTGCTTCCGTTGCTTTCGGCGCCGCCCATGCTGCCGACAACCCCTTTGCCGCCAAGCCGCTGGCCGGGGGCTATCAGCTGGCCCAGGCCGACACCAAGATGCAGGACGGCAAGTGCGGTGAAGGCAAGTGCGGTGCCGACAAGAAGGCCACCAGGAAGTCCGCCCACAAGGCCGAAACGAAGATGAACGACAAGATGGCCATGGACAAGAAGGCCGATGGCTCCTGTGGCGCCGACAAGAAGGCCGACGGCAGCTGCGGTGCCGACAAGAAGAAGTAATCGATCGGAACGGCCGGGACGGCGCACGCCGTTCCCGGCCCCTGCGGGAGGATTCAACATGCCAGGACGCATGCCCCACGGGGCCGGGCTCGGCTTTCGCCGCGAGTTGCTGGCGGAGATGGAAGCCGGCGTACCCGACACGGTGGACTTTTTTGAGCTGGCACCGGAGAACTGGGCCGGCATGGGCGGCCGTTCGGCGCGCCAGCTGCGCGCCTTCACGGAGCGTTACCCCTTTGTCTGCCACGGCCTGTCGCTGAATCTGGGCGGGCCGCAGCCCCTCGACACGGAACTGCTGGCGCGCATCCGCGCCTTCATGGCCGGGCATGGCATCGGCCTGTACACCGAACACCTGTCCTGGTGCGGCGACGCCGGCCAGCTTTACGACCTGCTGCCGCTGCCGTGCACCGGCGAGGCGGTGCGCTGGGTCGCCGGCCGCATCCGCCAGGCCCAGGACGTGCTCGGCATGGCCATCGGCATCGAGAACGCCTCCTACTACGTGGCGCCGCCCGGCGCCGAGATGGGCGAGGCGGACTTCATCCGCGCGGTGGTGGAGGAGGCCGGCTGCCGGCTGCACCTGGACGTGAACAACATCCTGGTCAATGCCGCCAACTTCGGTTTCGACCCTTACGAATTCCTGTACGCGCTGCCGCTGGAGCGCTGCTGCTATATCCACGTCGCCGGACATGACGTGGAGGCGGACGGATTGCGCCTCGATACCCACGGCGCCGACGTGATCGACCCGGTGTGGGCGCTGCTCGATGCCGCCTACGCGCGCACGGGGCCGCTGCCGACCTGCCTGGAGCGGGACTTCAACTTTCCGCCGCTGGCCGCGCTGGGGGCTGAGGTTGCGCAGATCGCCGCCCGCCAGGCCCGGGCACGGCGGGCCATCGAGGTGACGGCGTGAGCGCGCCTGATGACGTGGCTGCCGCCGGGCTGCAGGCCTGGCAGAGCGCCTTTGGCGAGCGCCTGCGCCATGGCCGCCGGGTTGCCTGTCCGGTGGGCGTGCCGGCCGGGCGCATGGCGGTGTACGAGGGGCTGGTGTTCCAGCGTCTGCGCGGCTTCCTCGACCGCTGCTTTCCGGTGGCCCGGGCGACGCTCGGCGAGGCCCGGTGGACCCGTCTGTGCCGCGCCTTCCTGCGCGACTGGCGCTGTGCGACACCGTGGTTCCGCGAGATCCCGCAGGAGTTCCTGGCCTATCTGGACAGCGGCGCCTGCCGTCAGCCGCTGCCGCGCTGGTTCGGCGAGCTGGGGCGCTACGAATGGGCGGAGCTGGCGGTGGACGTGATGGACGTGGCGCTGCCGCCGCACCGGCCCGACGGCGATCTGTTCGACGGCGTGCCGCTGGCCAACCCGGCGCGGCTGTCGCTGGCTTTCGCATGGCCGGTGCAGCGCATCGGGCCGGACTTCCGGCCGCGCCAGCCCGAGGCGGTCCATCTGGTGGTGTATCGGGATGCGGACGACGCGGTGCGCTTCATGGCGCTGAGCCCGGCAAGTGCGCGTCTGCTGGCGCTGCTCGACGGCGAGCGCAGCGGGCGGCAAGCCCTCGAAGCGCTGGCCATGGAGCTGGGGCGGCCGGCCGATGCGGCATTCATCGATTTTGGCCGGCACAGCCTGGCCGAGTTGTGCCAGCACGGCGTATTACTGGGAGAACGGACATGACGACTCTGCGCATCCAGGCTTCGGCCTGGTTCGATACGGGCCTGGGACAGCTGGAGAGCCTTGGGCAATGGATTGCGCTGCTCGGCCTGCGGACACTGCTGGCCTGGGAGTTCTTCGAGTCGGGGCGGGAGAAGCTGTTCGGCCCCAACTGGTTTGCCGACATTCAGGACCAGTTTCCATTTCCGTTCGACCTGGTGCCGCCGGAGGTCAGCTGGCAGCTCGCCACGTGGATCGAGTTGATCGGCGGCGCAGCCCTGCTGCTCGGGTTGGCGACGCGGTTCTTCGGCGTGGCGCTCGCGGTGCTGACGGTGGTGGCGATCGCCGCCGTGCATTGGCCCGCGGACTGGATGGGGCTCGGCGAGCTCTGGCAGGGGTATGCGATCACCGACGCTGGCCATGGCAATTTCAAGTTGCCCCTGCTCTTCCTTGCTATGCTGATGCCACTGATCCTGCTCGGGCCGGGGCGGCTGAGCATGGATGCGTGGATCCGTCGGTGGCTGCTTGCCGATCCGAGCGGGAGCGCCGCCCCGTAGATTGTTCGTCAGCCATGATCGACTCCGGCAGTGCCGACCTCATTTCGGGCTTCCGCCCGCAGATGCTGAAGTTTGCCCGCCTGCAACTGCAGGACGAGGCCGCTGCGGACGACGCCGTGCAGGAAGCCATCGAGTCGGCGCTGCTGGGCATCGACCGCTTTGCCGGGCGCTCGGCCTTGAAGACCTGGATCTTCACGATCCTGCGCCACAAGATCATCGATACGCTGCGCGAGCGTGGCCGCACGGTGCAGATATCCAGCTTCGAGCGCGACGAGGAGGAACTCGACGAGGCCTTCGACCGGCTCTTCAAGGACAACGAGCACTGGAGCCCGCAGGGGCGGCCGCAGGCCTGGGGCGATCCGGAAGAGGCGTTGGCTCAGCGCCAGTTCTGGCAGGTCTTCGAGACCTGCCTGGAGGTGCTGCCGGCGCGCACGGCGCGGGTCTTCATGATGCGCGAGTTTCTCGGTTTCGAGACCGACGAGATCTGTGCGACGCTGGTGCTCACCACCACCAATTGCAACGTGATCCTGCACCGGGCCCGTGCGGCGCTGCGGCAGTGCCTGACAAACGGCTGGTTCGGCGCGGAGGGCCGGGCATCATGATGAAATGCAAGGACGCGACCCACTTGATGTCCGAGGCGCTGGACCGCCCGCTGGGCCGTGGAGAGCGGATGCGCCTGCAGGTGCATCTGCTGTTCTGCGGCGGCTGCCGGGCCTTCCGCCAGCAGATGGATTTCCTGCGCCTGGCGACGCGGCGCTTCCTCGAACGCAACGACTAGCGCGTCATCGCGTGCGGGGAAGCAAGGAAACGCCGGCTTGTCCCAGGTTTTCCTGCTTCCTCGGGGCCGGGCTGGGCGCCCGGCCTTGGGGTGCTCAATGGCGGCTCTGGATTTCCTCGATGTAGCCGAGCATGCCGGTGCGGATGTTGGCGGCGTTGCCTTCGTCGGTGTCGATGTGCATCGCCAGCCGGTAGCTCGGGCTGACCCGCACGATCACGTCGCCGAAGATCAGCTCGCGCTCGCCCTCGACCCGCACGCGCACCACGTACTTGTCGCGCACCCGCAGGTGGCGCGCGTCTTCCGGCGTCATGTGGATGTGGCGCTGGGCGCAGATCACGCCGCGTTCGATGGTGGTGCTGCCGGCCGGGCCTTCGAGGGTGATACCCGGCGTGTTGGCGAGGTCGCCGGATTCGCGGATCGGCGGCTGCAGACCGACCTTGAACTGCTCGGTCATGGCGATCTCGACTTGCGTTTCCTTGCGGGTCGGGCCGAGCACGCGCACGTTGGCGATGCGCCCCTTGGGGCCGACCAGGTGCACCTTCTCGGCACAGGCGAACTGGCCGGGCTGGGACAGCTCGTGCTCCGGCGTGAGCTGGTGGCCGGGGCCGAACAGCTTTTCCACATCGGCCTGGGAGAGGTGCACGTGGTGGGCCGAGATCTCGACGGGGATCGGCATCGGCGCCTTTTCCTCGGCCTTGGCCTCGCGGATCAGTTCGTCCCTTTCGATGGCGCGCAGGGTTTCCCAGGCTACCAGGCGCTCGTCGTCGTTGTTGATGACGAGGATGGTCACCGGCGAGTCGTCGGTGGAGATGATCGCGAAGTCGTCCACCTTGCCGAGGTTGCGGTTCTTCTCCTCGTCGAGCTTGATGCCCATGTAGGCGAGGCCCTGGCAGGCCAGGCTGCGCACCGCGGCGCTGGTCTCGCCGATGTCGCCGGTGAAGGCTACTACGTCGATGCCGCCCATTGCCGCCACGTAGGCGCCGATGTTCTTGCGCACCTGGTAACAGAAGGCCTTGTGGGCCAGTAGTGCGCGGTGGTGGCCGTTGCCGGCGGCAGTCTCGATGTCGTGGATGTTGCTGGAGATGCCGGAGATGCCCTTCAGGCCGCTCTCGGTGTTGATCAGCGTGGACAGGGCTTCCGGCGACATCTGCTGGCGCTCCATCAGGTGCACCATGACTGCCGGGTCGATGCTGCCGGAGCGGCTGGGCATGATCAGCCCGTCGGTGGGCGTCATGCCCATCGAGGTGTCTACCGAGCGGCCGTGGTCGATGGCGCACACGGAGGCGCCGATGCCCAGGTGGCAGGAGACGATCTCGAGTTCACCGAGGGGGCGCTTCAGCACCTCGGCCGACTTCAGCGACACGTAGCGGTGGGAGGTACCGTGGAAGCCGTAGCGGCGGATGCCGTCCTGCTTGTAGAGGTCGTAGGGCAGGCCGTACAGGTAGGCGTAGGGCGGCAGGGTCTGGTGGAAGGCGGTGTCGAAGACCGCCACGTGAGGTACGTCGGGCAGCTGCTTGAGGGCTTCGCGGATGCCGGCCACGTTCACCTGGTTGTGCAGTGGGGCAAAGACCGACAGCGCCTCGATGTCGGCGATGACGGTCGGCGTGATGACGGCCGCAGCGGCGAAGCGGTTGCCGCCATGGACGACCCGGTGGCCGACGGCGCAGATTTCATCGAGCTCGAAGGCGAAGGCGTCGCCGAGTTGGCGGGCGGCGTCCTGCATGATTGGGAACAGCTCGGACAGCGGGAAGGGGTCGCGGGTGATGGTTCTGACCTGCGGGCCGACCATCACGCTGATGCGCGACACGTACTCGTCGGTGTTGTCGATGATGCCGTGGACGTCGGAACCGAGGTCGCGGGTGTCGTAGATGCCGAAGTGGATCTGGCTGAGGCCCACGTTGAGGGCGATTACCTTGCCGGCGCGGGCGGAGTGTAGTGACAGCACCGACGCAGCGGAGGACTTGGCCGACACGATGTCCAGCGACATGCTGCGCATGCGTTCGAGGAGCATCCGCGACAGGTAGCCGATGGCCTTCGGGTTGGTGAGGATGTGGGTGTTGAAGGTTTCCAGCGGAATCAGCAGCACGTAGCAGCGGTTGCCGGCGATCACGTCGGCGGTCACGCGGTCGCCGGTGAGGGTGGACATCACGCCGAACACGTCGCCCGGGCCGAGCTGCGTCAGCACCGTGCGGGTGCCGGTGTTGTCGGTGACCGAGATCTCCGCGTGGCCGGTGATCAGCACGCCGAGGTACTGCCCCTCGTCGCCAGTTTCCAGGATGGCCTCGTTGCCTTCGTAAGTGGCCAACCGGCCGCTGGCTACGATCTCCTCGACCTTGTCGGCCGGGAAATGCTCGAACAGGCGTACCTGTTCCAGGAAAAACCGTTTCAGATCGATGTCGCTCACGCTGTGTCTCGCTTGAAAGAGTGGAGCCGGATGAAAGGATAGAGACAGAATAGCGTTCTTGTTGCGATGCATCAAAGGCCAATCGCCGTTGTGGTGTGTCGCTGTTCAGGTCACAGGATAGTTCTCTGACGCGTCAGCCGGATTAACGGACGAAGACCCGCGCCCGATCACGGGGGCGGCGGGTGGGAGATGCGTGGGGGAGGGCTGGAAAGCACAAAGGCCGACCCGGAGGTCGGCCTTTGTGGCAAGTGCTGGTGCTCATGGGCAGGATTGAACTGCCGACCTCTCCCTTACCAAGGGAGTGCTCTGCCACTGAGCTACATGAGCCAGAACCGGCATGTCGCAGGCCAGAAAGGCCCGGTGACAACGAAACGCCGTGTGACTGGCGCTGCGCTTTTGACTGGAGCGGCAGAAGAGTCTCGAACTCTCGACCTCAACCTTGGCAAGGTTGCGCTCTACCAACTGAGCTACTGCCGCGTACTACCTGAAAACAAAGAGCCCAACCGGACGATTGGACTCTTTGCGAAATCTGGTGGGTTGCGAATGTTTCAGCAACTGCAAAAAGCGGGCGCATAGTATCAACCGATTTCGAGGTTGGCAAGTTTTTTATGTTTTTCACTGCATTTCGTTGCACATGGCCGCCGTGGGACAGCATGCGGAGGGCTTGACAATCGTTAGCGTTTCTTGTTGCCCATCAATGATAGGGGGAGGCCAGCCAGTGATGATGGGCAGGAAGTCAACGCATTGAATGCAGGTGTCACCATGAACGTCTTTCTCGCCCCGGCCGTGGCCTTCCTTAATCGTCTGGGTTTTCGCGGCAAGTTCGCGGTGATCAGCGCCTGCGTGGTGTGCGCTCTGGCGGGCCTCGGGAGCCTGCTGGGCTTCAATCTGTGGGGCGAGGTGCAGGCGACCCGTGCCGAGCAGGCCGGCGTGCGGCTGCTGACTCCGGTCCTGCATGCCTTGCAGGACGCGCAGAAGCACAGGGCCGCGATGATCAGCGTGCTGTCCGGCCAGGCTGACGCAAAAGGGCGCGCCGACGAGACCGCCGCCCAGGTTGGGCGCTGGATGGGGCAGGTGGACGAAGTGCTGAAAGCGGCACCGGTGCTGCAACCGACCCAGCCGAAGTGGCAGGCCGTACGGGAAGAGTGGGCGCGGCTGGTCGCCACTGGCGGCAGCATGGACGCCACCGCCAATCGCATGGCGCACCGCGAGCTGATCGAACACCTGCTGGATTACCTTGACGATGTGGTGACGGTGTCGGGCCTGCTGCTCGACCGGGAGGCGGATGGTTTCTATCTCGTCGATGCCGTACTGGTCCGTCTGCCCGACGTGATGGAGCGGATCGGCAAGATGCGCGCGATGGGTAATCAATTGCTCACCCAGAAGAGCGCCACCGACAAGGATAGGGAGGACCTGGCCACGTTGTTGGCGGTTAGCGATGCGCGTTATCAAAGTGTCGTCAAGGAACTGAAGAAGGCCAGTGTGGAGCGGCCGGGGCTGGCCGCTGCGGTGGCACGCCTGGAGGGCGAGGCCGGCCCGCAGTTGAAGGCGCTCACTGACGTGGTCCGGCGCGATATTCTGGCCGGCCGCTACGAGACGCCTGCTGCCGATTGGGTGCAGCGTACGACGGCTACCATCGACGCCTTGTATGGACATGTTTTCACGCAATTCGTGCCGGAACTGGAAGGTCTGCTGGCGACCCGCGAAAGCCGTCTGCTGGAGACTTTTGCGATCACCGTGACGGTTGCTGTCGGCGTGTCGCTGCTGATCGTCTACCTGCTGGCCGCAGTGTCATCGGCGATCGGCGGGGCGGTGGCGAGCCTGGCGGCCAGTGCCGAGCGGGTCGCCGACGGCGACCTCACGGTGAAGGTCGATCTGGTCTGTCGGGACGAGTTGCAGCGGGTAGCCCAGGCCTTCAATCGGATGAGCGGGTCGATCGCCACTTTGCTGCGCGGGGCGAGCCAGACCGCCGACGATCTGTCTACGGCGGCCGATCGTCTGGTGGCGGCTTCCGGCGAAGTGGCGCAGAGCTCGTCCGGCCAGAGCGACGCGGCATCGGCGATGGCGGCGGCAGTCGAGCAGATGACGGTGGGTATCAACCACATTTCCTCCAATGCCCAGGATGCCCAGGGCGAAGCGACCCACGCCGGCAGGTTGGCGGTGGAGGGCGGTGACGTGGTGCGGCGGACCATCGACGACATCAACCGGATTTCCGAGGTGGTGCAGCGTACGGCCGGTATCGTCGGCGGTCTCGGCGAACGCTCGACGCAGATCTCGGCGATCGTCGGCACGATCAAGGAGATTGCCGACCAGACCAACCTGCTGGCCCTCAACGCGGCCATCGAGGCGGCCCGTGCCGGCGAGCAGGGGCGTGGTTTCGCGGTGGTGGCCGATGAAGTGCGCAAGCTGGCGGAGCGCACCGGTCAGTCCACGCAGGAGATCGCCGCGATGGTCAAGGCGATCCAGGACAGCACGCAGGACGCGGTGCAGGCCATGGAGGAAGGCGTCGGCCGGGTCGGCGAGGGCGTCGAGCGGGCCGGCCAGGCCGGCGGTGCGATTGCCGAGATCCGTGACGGTTCGGGGCGGACCGTGCAGGCCATCAACGAGATCAGCGACGCTCTGCGTGAGCAGAGCGCCGCCAGTACCGAGATTGCTCGTCGCGTCGAGGGCATTGCGCAGATGGCCGAGCGGAACAGCCTCAATTCCAGCGAGACGGAGCAGACGGCCCACCAGTTGAAGGCGCTGGCCGCCCATCTGGAGCAGGACATCGCCCGTTTCCGCCTGCCCTGAAACCGGCCGTCAGGCGGTGGCCAGCTTGCGGGCCACCGGCGCTTCGCGGATCGGCAGGTTGACCAGCGCGGCGAACACGGCCAGCGCCATGTCGGCATACCACATCCAGCTGTAGTCGCCGAAGCGGGCCAGGGCCAGGCCGCCCAGCCAGGCGCCGAGGAAGCCGCCGACCTGGTGGGACAGCAGGGTCAGCCCGAACAGTGTGGCCAGGTAGCGGATGCCGAACAGCTTGCCGACGATGCCGGCGGTCGGCGGCACGGTGGCCAGCCAGGTGACGCCGAGCCCGGCAGCGAACAGGTAGAAGGTCAGCTCGGTGTGCGGCGCCAGCAGGTACCAGCCGATAAGTAAAGCACGCGATGCGTACATCACCGCCAGAATGTGCTTGCTGCGATAGCGCGAGATGCAGGCACCGGCGTACAGGCTGCCGACCACGTTGGACAGGCCGATGATCGCCAGCGACCAGCCCGCCACCGACGCGGGCAGGCCGCACAGGTTCACCTCGCCGGGCAGGTGGGTGACCAGGAAGGCGATGTGGAAGCCGCAGGTGAAGAAGCCGGCATGTAGCAGCAGGTAGTCCCGGTTGCGCAGGGCCGTAGCGATGGCCTGGCGCAGGCCGCCGCCGCTGCCGGCATCCGTGTCCGTGGGATGGACTGGCGCGAGTGGGCGGTCGGTGAGCTTGTTCACCAGTGGCAGCGCACCGAGGGTCATCACCGCCAGCGACCACATCGCGCCCATCCAGCCGAGGGCCTGGATCAGGCCCTGCAGCACCGGCGCGAAGACGAACTGGCCGAAGGAGCCGCCGGCGTTGATGACGCCGGACGCCGCGCCGCGGGCCTCCGCCGGCATGCGCCGCGCGGCGGCACCGATCAGTACCGAGAAACTGCCGGCACCGGAGCCCATTGCCGACAGCAGGCCGAGGGTCAGTACCAGGCCGAAGGCGGAGTCCACGAAGGGCGTCAGCGCGCTGCCGACGGCCAGCAGCAGCACTCCGCCGATCAGTACCGGGCGCGGTCCGTAGCGGTCGGCGATGGCGCCGGCGATCGGCTGGATGGCGCCCCAGCTGAACTGGCCGATGGCCAGCGCCAGGCTGATGGTGGCGATACCCAGGCCGGTGGAGGTGTTCAAGGGGCTGATGAACAGCCCGATGGACTGGCGGGCGCCCATGGTGACCAGCAGGATGCCGGCGGCCGCCAGCGTGGTGAGCAGGACGTCGGGTTTGCGCAAGGTATGGAACATGATGCCGATCCGGGTGAGCAGGGGATGGATCGACTATAGGTTTCGCATACGCTCTGAAAAAGATGATAATCGTCACCAATACGTCAACGGATTATTGACAAATGCGCTGGCTGGCCAGTTGGGAAAGTTTCGTTCGCGTCGTCGAGGAAGGCAGCATGGCCGCCGCGGCCCGGCGCCTGGACTGCACGCGGGCCCAGGTCAGCAAGCAGGTCGGCGAACTGGAGCAGGCCTTCGGCGTGCGCCTGTTCGAGCGCTCCACCCGCAAGCTGGTGCTGACGCCGTCCGGCGAGATCTTCCACCGCCACGCGCTGCAGGCCCTCGAGGCGGTGGATGGTGCCGAACTGGCGGTGCGCAACGTGGACGAGGTGCCGCGCGGCGTGCTGCGCATCGGCGCTTCGGCGGTGTTCGGGCGCCAATGCGTGGCGCCTTTCGTGCCGCGCCTGCTGGCGCGCTATCCGGAGCTGGAGTGCGAGCTGATCCTCAGCGACGAGCGGGTGGACTTCGCCGACGCGAGCATCGATCTGGCGCTGCGCATGACCAAGTCTCCGCCGGAGGACGTGGTGTCGCGCCTGCTGCTGGTGTTGCGGCGCGTGATCTGCGCGTCACCGACCTATCTGGCAGCCCACGGCCGGCCCTGGTTGCCGGCCGACCTGACGGTACACCAGTGCTTCAGCCACCTGCTCAGCGACGGTGGGATGTGGCGCTTGCGGGATGGCGGGGGCAGCGAGATCAGCGTGCCGATCCACAGCCGCCTGCGCTTCAACGACATCGGCAGTACGCTGGATGCGGTGCGCGCCGGGCAGGGTATCGCGATCCTGCCCACCTACCTGTGCGGTGACGCGCTGGCGCGCGGCGAACTGGAGACACTGCTCGACGCCTACGAGCCACAGGTGGATTTCGGCCGCAATCTGTATGCCTGTTATCTGCCCAGCCGCGGGCGCCTGCCGGCGGTGCGGGCCTTCCTGGGCGAATTTCAGGCCTGGCTGAGCCCCGAGCCGCCGTGGGAGCGCTACGGGCGGGGGCGCTGAAGGGTACGCACGGTGGGTATGCGTTCGGCAAGCCGCACGACAGCCTGGCGTGGCAGACTGATGTCCGTTGCTGCAAACCGTTCATGCCATGCCGCGTGTCGCCGATCGTCTTCTTGCCCTGTGCAGCCTCGGATTGCTGGCCTTGCCTTGCGGCGGCCAGGCCGCGGAGCCGGCTGTGCGCGACCAGGATGTGCATGTGGAGCGTGCCTACGGCGGTTTCGTGGTGGACGTGGTGATGCACACACCGGTGCGGCCGGCCCAGGCATGGGCGGTGCTGACCGACTTCGAACACATGGCGTCCTTTGTGTCCAACCTGAAGAGCAGCCGCGTCCTCGAGCGCAGCGAGGGCGTGCTGAAGGTGCATCAGCAGGGTGTGGCGCGCTACGGTTTGTTCTCGGCGAACTTTGAATCCCTGCGGGAAATCCGCCTGATGCCCTACCGCGAGATCCACGCCCATGGCCTGGGCGGCAACCTCCAGCGCATGGAGAGCCTGATGCGGCTCGAGCCGGAGGATGGCGGAACTCGCCTCAACTACCACGCGGAAGCGCTGCCGGGCTTCTGGTTTCCGCCGATGATCGGCCCGGCGCTGGTCCGCCACGAAACCGCCGAGCAGTTCTCGGCGATGCTCGACGAGATGCGGCGGCGGCAGGAGCGGGAGTAAGGGAAGGGCAGGTCGTGGCGCCTATTCGGTGGTGCTGGGGCTCCAGAAGGCCTGGCTGATGCCGGGTTGTTCGGCGAGCCGGCGGGTCAGCCGGTCCAGTTCGTCGCCGTCTACGGCGGTGGCCATCAGCACCGCCTCGATCTCCACCGCATCGTCGCCGAAGGCATGTACGACCAGGTCGCGGGCCGTGTGCTCGGCGGCCTCCAGCGCCGCTTCGAGCAGGCGCAGGGCTTCCTTCTGGCGTTCGCGCGGGGCGATCACGTAGACGGTGTTGGTGACCTCCACCGCCAGGGTGTCGATCGGTTCGCGGTTTATGCGGTCCACCACCGGCCGCAGCAGCGTGTTGGTGGCCAGTACGAACAGCGCCCCGAGGGCGGCCTCGGGCAGCAGGTCGGCGCCGGCGCAGGCGCCGACCGCGGCCGAGCCCCACAGCGTTGCGGCGGTGTTGAGGCCGCGCACGTTGCCCTCCTCGCGCATGATCACCCCGGCGCCGAGAAAGCCGATGCCCGACACCACGTAGGCCACCACGTGTTCGGCGCCTTCGTGGCCGCCCAGGTGGTTGGCCATGTCCACGAAGATCGCCGCCCCCACCGCCACCAGCACATTGGTACGCAGCCCGGCGGTACGCTGTCGGTACTGGCGCTCGTAACCGATCAGGCCGCCGAGCACGAAGGCCGTCACCAGGCTCAGCAGGGTGTCGAGGAGGGATACGAGGTTGATGTTCTCGATCGCTTGCAGGGTCATGCGGTCGTCTCCAAAGGGCCGGCGGGTTGCGGCCCGCCGGGGGAGAAGGGTAGGGGCGCCGTGTTACGCCGGCAGCCGGGTTCAGAAACCCAGGCTCTCGCCGGCGCCGAGCAGCGTGGCGACGCCGAGCACGGCGAAGATCGCCGCGGCGATGCCATGCACCAGGCGCACCGGGATCGCATGGGCGATGCGGTCGCCCAGCAATACTGCCGGTACGTTGGCGATCATCATGCCGAGGGTGGTGCCGGCGACGACGACGGCCAGGTTCTGGTATTGGGCGGCCAGCGCGATGGTTGCCACCTGGGTCTTGTCGCCCATCTCGGCGAGGAAGAAGGCTACCAGCGTGGTGCCGAAAACGCCGAAGTGGGCCAGCTTGGCGTCGTCTTCGTCGAACTTGTCGGGGATCAGGGTCCAGATCGCCATCGCGATGAAGGACACACCGAGCACCCAGCGCAGCGTGGTCGGGCCGAGCAGGGTCGTGACCCAGGTGCCGACGGCGCCGGCGAAGCCGTGATTGACCAGCGTGGCGATGAGGATGCCGATGATGATCGGCACCGGCTTGCGGAATTTGGCGGCCAGGATGAAGGCCAGCAACTGGGTCTTGTCGCCGATTTCGGCGAGGGCGACGATGCCCGTGGAGACGAGGAAAGCTTCCATGTGAAATCCCTTGGCCGGATACAGACGAATGACCACACGCGCCTCTCCGGCCAAATCCGGAGGCGGGTGGTCAAAGGTCTTGCCAAGTTCGGGACCGCCTGCGCCATGGCCGCGAAGCCAAGTATGTTGACGCAGGCCCTTTCGAGAGAAAGGAGGCTACTCCCCAATGACGGCCGCGATGCTACGCGAGCCAGCTGCGCCTGTCCATCCGCACCGGACGGGCCGGCGCAGCCGGGCCCGGGCCGTGGTTGGCCGTGGCTATGCCGCTTTCAAACGGCAATGGGATGAAGCTATGGGATGGGGATAGAATCGAGGCCTGGATGGCGAGAACGGAAAGGTTGAGGCGATGGCGGAGGATGGATTGGACGCAGGGCAACATGCGGAGCGCCGTAAGCGCCAGCGTTTCGTAGCGCGGCGCTGGGGCAGCACCTGTTTCTGGGTGTCGATCGATGGGCTCCGGCTGCCGCTGAACGACCTGTCCCTGGAAGGCTTCGGTGTGCCGGCAAGTGTGCCGCCGGCGGAGCCACGCAGCTTTCCCTTCGTGCTGCATCTGGATGGCATCCCCGATCAGATCCGCGGAGAGGCTGCGACGATGAATTTCCTCGCCGGCCCGGAGGGTGGGCAACTGGGCTGCCGTTTCACGTCTTTCGAGGAGGATGGCGCCCTGCGGCTGCATGACTGGCTGACCGTGCACGTGATCGCCTCCGCTTCTGTGCGTATTTCCGAGCAGGAGGCCGCGGCCATCGTAGCCGGTCCCTCGTTGGTCTGAGCGCTGGGGCGAGATATTTGCCCAGGTGCTTGAAACATCGGTAAAATTTGCAACAGCTTCGCCGGCCGCTGGCCGGCGTTTTCCTTTTCCGTTTTGCTGTCGCGCCGCTCCCTCGGCGGACCCAAGGAATACCTGCCGTGCTCATTGCCAATAACATCACGATGCAATTCGGGGCCAAGCCCCTGTTCGAGAACGTCTCCGTCAAGTTCGGTGACGGCAACCGCTACGGCCTGATCGGCGCCAACGGGGCCGGCAAGTCCACCTTCATGAAGATCCTTGCCGGCGTGCTCGAGCCGACCGCCGGCAACGTCGCCATCGACAGCGGTGAACGCATGGCCTTCCTGAAGCAGGACCAGTTCGCCTACGAAGATGTGCGCGTGATCGACGTGGTGATGATGGGCCATGCCGAGATGTGGGCCTGCATGCAGGAGAAGGACGCGATCTACGCCAACCCGGAAGCCACCGAAGAGGACTACATGAAGGCGGCCGAGCTGGAGGGCCACTTCGCCGAGTACGACGGCTACACCGCCGAGGCCCGTGCCGGCGAGCTGCTGCACGGCGTCGGCATCCCCACCGAGCAGCACAATGGCCCGATGCGCGAAGTCGCCCCCGGCTGGAAGCTGCGGGTGCTGCTGGCCCAGGCCCTGTTCGCCAACCCGGATATCCTGCTGCTCGACGAACCGACCAACAACCTCGACATCAACACCATCCGCTGGCTGGAGAACGTGCTCAACGAGCGCAACTCCACGATGATCATCATCTCCCACGACCGGCACTTCCTGAACCAGGTATGTACGCACATGGCCGACCTCGACTACGGCCGCATCCAGGTCTGGCCCGGCACGTGGGACGACTACATCGAGGCCTCCACGCAGGCCCGCGAGCGCCAGTCGGCGGCCAACCAGAAGGCCAAGGAGAAGGTCCAGGAGCTGCAGGAGTTCGTGCGCCGCTTCTCGGCCAACAAGTCCAAGGCCCGCCAGGCGACCAGCCGCGCCAAGCAGATCGAGAAGATCAAGATCGACGAATTCAAGCCGTCCAGCCGCCAGTATCCGTGGATCCGCTTCGACTACGACGAGAAGGAGAAGCTGCATCGCCAGGCCGTCGAGATCGAGAACCTCACCTTCGGCTACGATCCGGCCAAGCCGATCATCAAGAACTTCACCTTCACCGCCGACGCCAACGACCGCATCGCCATCATCGGCGAGAACGGCATCGGCAAGACGACGCTGCTGAAGCTGCTGGTCGGCCCCGAGCTGCACGGTCTGACGCCCCAGTTCGGCACCATCAAGTGGGCCGAGAAGGCCAAGCTCGGTTACTACGCCCAGGACCACGCCGATGACTTTGCCAGCGGCGAGAACCTCACCGACTGGATCAGCGGCTACGTGCGCGAGGGCGGCTACGAGGGCGACGATGCCGAGACCCTGATCCGCGGCACGCTGGGTCGTCTGCTGTTCAAGGGTGACGACGTGAAGAAGTCGGTCAAGGTGATCTCCGGCGGCGAGCAGGGCCGCATGTTGTTCGGCAAGCTGATGCTGCAGCGCAAGAACGTGCTGCTCCTCGACGAGCCGACCAACCACATGGACATGGAGTCCATCGAGTCCCTCAACTCGGGCATCGCGGATTTCGGCGGCACGTTGTTCTTCGTGTCCCACGACCGGGCCTTCGTGTCGTCCATCGCCACCCGTATCCTCGAGATCCGTGGGCCGGGTGAAATCATCGATTACCGCGGCACCTACGAGGAATACCTGGCCAGCCAGGGTATCGAGTAAGCCTATGTCGTCGGTCAGGTGCGGGGTTTCCGGAATGTTGTCCGCACCGCGCCTGGCCTGGCTGATCGTTGTCACCATCGTCGGCGGCCTGCTGGCCGACAGCCGGGCCGGCGCCTGGGGCCAGCCACTGGTCAGTCTGTGGGTTTGGGGGCTGTTCGGCTGGTTGCTGTGGCGCGAGCAGGAACTGCGGCCGCGCCTGCTCGCCTGTCTCGGCATTGCCACGGCCGGGGAGCTGGTGCTGTCCCTGTGGTGGGGGCTGTACGACTACCGCCTCGGCAACCTGCCGCTGTTCGTGCCGCCCGGCCATGTGCTGCTGTACTGGCTGGGCCTTTTCCTGGCGGCACGGCTGCCGGCCTGGCTGCTGGTATGGGGGCCGCGATTGGCCGTGGCGGCCGTCTCGGCGCTGGCGTTGGCCGGCCTCGACTGGCTGGGGCCGCCGCTGGTGCTGCTGTTCCTGTTGTGCGTACGACGCGGGCCAGCGCCGGACTTGTACGTGACGATGTTCCTCCTGTCCTTGCTGATGGAGCTGTGGGGAACCTGGCTGGGCTGCTGGAGCTGGCAGGCCTTTGCTCCAGGCCTGGGCTGGCCGGTGGCCAACCCGCCGCTGGCTGCGGGTGCCTTCTATTGCGTTCTCGATCTTCTCAGTGACGCCGCATACTCCCGCCGGCGGTTGCGTACGGCATAATCCGGATCGTCATCCGTTTTCGCCCGTGCATGAAGCTCAGCAAGCTTTCCCTCCTGTTTTCGGCTGCGCTGCTGTTGATCGTCGGTATCAATGGCTCGATCTCGATGCTTGTGCTGCGTGCCTTCGACAAGGTCCAGGCCGTCCAGGATCATCGCGTGGACGCCCTCCGGGTGGTCGAGGAGCTGCGCCGCGAGACGGATACCCTGTCGCGCCTTGTTCGGGCGTATGCGGCGACCGGCGAAACCCGCTACCTCACCTATTACTACGCGATTCTGGCCATCCGGGAGGGCGAGGCATCCGCCATCCAGGACAATGACGACGCCACTTTCTGGGAGCGGGTGATCGCCGGGCAGGCCCGCTATGTGCCCGGCGGAGCCGGGCCGCGCGTATCGATGCGCTCCCGCATGGTGGCGCTGGGTTTCGAGGGGCCGGAGCTGGCGACGCTGGAACGGGTGCTGGCGGAGACCGAAGGGCTGAAGGCCATCGAGCAGGTGGCTTTCGCGGCCACCCAGGGGCTGTACGACCCCCATACCCGCACGATCGTTTCGGAGGGCGTGCCGCGGCCCGACGTGGCCGTGAAGCTGGTTTTCGGGCCGGACTATGACCGCCAGCGGCTCCGCGTGGCAACCGCGGTCACCGAGCTGATGCAGCGGGTGGACCAGCGTACCGGTACCGAGGTCACCGAGGCCCGCGAGCGGCTGGGGGCATGGATCGTCGCGTCGGTGGCCGGCATGGGCATTACGGCCCTGCTGGTCCTGCTGGCCTTCCGCACCACCCACCGGAAGGTGTTGCAGCCGCTCGCCGACATGTGCGCGGTGACCGGTCAGCTGGCCCGGGGCCAGTACGACGTGCGGCTGGGTTGCGCGGACGGGGTGGAGGAAGTGCAGGCGCTGAGCACGACCCTCAATTCGATGGCCCGGGCCATCGAGACCGACATCCGCGAGCGTGAGGCGATCGGTCGGGAACTGCAGCAGGCTCGCGCCAGGGCGGAACAGGCCACGCAGGCGAAGTCGATGTTCCTGGCCAACATGAGCCACGAGATCCGCACGCCGCTCAATGCGGTGATCGGCATGGCGGAGCTGATCCTGCACAGCCGCCTGCTGCCGCGCCAGCGCGAGTATGCGGAGAAAATCCGCAGTGCCGGCCGGTCGCTGCTCGATATGCTCAACGACATTCTGGATTTCTCCAAGATCGAAGCCGGCCGCCTGGAGCTCGAGGACATTCCGTTCCGCCTCGAGCAGGTGGTGGCCAATGCGTTGCAGATGGTCGAAGGGGCGGCCCGCGAGAAGGGGATCGAACTGATCTTCGAGGTCGGGCCGGGCTCCTCCAAGGCGCTTGAAGCGCCGCTCCTCGGCGACCCGCTGCGGATCGGCCAAGTGCTCGGCAATCTGCTCTCCAACGCAGTCAAGTTCACCTCCGCCGGGCATGTTGCCCTGCGTGTCGGGGCCGGGCCGGCCGGCGCCGGGGTTCTGCCGGTCAGCTTCAGTGTCGAGGACACCGGTATCGGCATGCGTGCAGCGCAGATCGAACACATCTTCGAGGACTTCGTGCAGGCCGATGGTGCCACCACTCGCCAGTACGGCGGCACGGGCCTGGGACTGGCCATCGTGCGGCGCCTGGTGGAGGCGATGGAAGGCGAAGTGCGGGTCAGCAGCGAGTCCCGGCGCGGTACCGTGTTCCACGTACGTCTGCCGCTGGTCCTTGGCGATGACCATGACGCGCTGCTCGCTGCGCCGCTTCCGTGGGAGGGGCTGCGGGTGCTGGTGGCCGACGATTATCCGGAGGCGCGGCTGTCCTTGATCGACCTGCTCAACCAGCAGGGCGTCGAGGCGGTGGATGCGGCGACCAGCGCGGCCGAGGTGCTCGAATGCCTGCAGGCGGCCCAGCGGGACTGTCTGCCCTACGATCTGCTGTTCCTCGACTGGACGCTCCCGGACCGGGACGGCGGTGCGCTGCTGGAGTGTCTGCGCAGCCGGACGGAGCTGGTGCCACGGCACATCGCGCTGATGTCCACGCCGCGCGCGCTGGATGCGCGTATCCACGAGATTCTTCCCGGTGGCCTGCACGTCTGTGAGAAGCCCCTGCTGCCCGCCGCATTGAAGCGTCTCGGTGACGTGATCTTCGGTCGCCGGGAGGTGGAGCGCGGGGGGCGGAGCCCTGAGGCGGGGGCGCTGGATGGCATGCGTGTTTTGCTGGTCGAGGACAACTCCACCAGCCGCGACGTGGCCGTGGCCCTGATGGGGCGCTGGGGGGTGGAGACGGACAGTGCCGCCGACGGCCGGGATGCCTTGGCCCAGCTCGCTGCCCAGCCTCCCGACTGCTACGACCTGGTATTCATGGATCTGCAGATGCCGATGATGGATGGCTACGAGGCGGTGCGTCGCATCCGTGTGCAGTCTGCTTTCGACAGCCTGCCGATCTATGCCTTGTCGGCCCATGGCGGGCGCAGCGCGCTGACGCGTTGTCTGGCGGTTGGCATGAATGGCTGCCTCGCCAAGCCCTATGAGCCCGGAGAGCTCTATGCGGTGCTGCGCAAGCACTATCACGGGCCGGTGCAGCCCGAGCCGACGCCGCTGCTCCAGTCTGGTCTGGAGGCAGTGACGGGGCTGGCCGGCATTCCGGGTATCGACCCCCGCTGTGCGATCAACGACACCGGCGTCAGCCCGACCCTGTATCCCCGCTTGCTGGCCAAGTTCCACGATCAGTTCGCCGATGGTCCGCAACGCCTGCGCATCGATGTGGAAAACCGGGCCTGGGAGCGGGTGGTGCCTTTCGCCCATACCCTCCGGGGCCGGGCCGGGCTGCTGGGCATGATCGAAATTTCTGCCATCGCCGGACGTCTGGAAGCCGCCGCGCGGGCCCGTGACAGCGGACGCGCGCGGGCGGCGCTCCGGGCGTTGGAAGATCAGTTGCGCCCGATCGTCAAGGGGCTGGGTCAGATCCTGCCCATGCTGGAAACGAGTAACGAAACCCCGCCCGCGTCGTCAGCCGCCGGCGCAAATCCTCCGGAGCTGGTTCAATGAAACACCTGTTGCCGATTCTCGTCGGATGCACAGCTCTCCTGGCGCCGTCGCTGGCTGCGACTCAGGAGATCAGCCTGTCGGGCTTCGGTACGCTGGGGTATGCCCAGTCCAACCGTTCCTATCGCTACCAGCGGTTCATCGATAGCAGCGGGACCCTGCAGCGGGATTCGCGCCTCGGCGTACAACTCGACGCCAGCCTGACGCCGGAGTGGAGCGCCACCGTGCAGGCAGCGCTGGCGCCCGCGCCGGACTGCGACCGGCAATGGGATCTGACCCTGCCCTGGGCCTTTGTCTCCTGGAGGCCGGACAACGACTGGTTGCTGCGGGCCGGCAAGCTGCGCTTGCCGCTGCTGCGTTTCTCCGAAACCCTGGACGTGGGGACGACCTTCAATTTCGCCCGTCTGCCGGTCGAGGTCTATTCGCTGGCCCCCACCGCCGACGTGACCGGCCTGGCGGTGGCGCGTAACTGGCTGGATGAGGACAGGGAGGTGAGCCTGGAGGGCTACGTGGGCTCTGCAGACTCCTACTGGCGCTTCTTCCGCCGTGATGCGGTGCCTGGATCCCGCCCACGCGGGGCATGGTTCGAACATATCGACATGTGGCTGACCGGCGCGCTGCTGACGGTGCGGGATGGGGATAACCGGCTGCGCCTGAGCGTTCATCGCGGCGATGTGAAGCGCTCCGATGGCCCGATTCCGGCGACCTATCCCTTCGTGCCGGTGGCGAGCGGCGGCTACTATCAGGTCACCGATGCCCTGCCGGGTCCGGGCGTGCCGACCGTCGACCGGGTGCTCAACTATACGTTCACCGCCAGTGCCGAGTTTGCACTGCCTCACGATTTCATCTTCACCAGCGAGGCAGTGCGTCGGCGGGTGACGCGTGCCACGCTCGGTACCGACTCATGGGCGGCCTATGCGGCACTGCAACGGCGGATTGGGTCGTGGACGCCCTATGTGTATGTCGCAAGAATCCTGTCGTCGTCGGCCGCGCGTCGGCTCTATGCCGAAGTCAACGGAAATCTGCTGCCCGCGTCGCTCACCGGAGCGGAGATCATCAATCCCACCCAGCGAGCGGGTGTCGATTCCCTCAACGTCGTTGACCAGCGCTCCATCGCAGTGGGGACATCCTACACGTTGACTCCCCAGCAGAAGCTGAAGGTCGAATGGTTGCACACCCGTACCGGCAGCGCATCGGACTTCCTGGATGCACCGGCCGGGGAGAACAGCGGGCATCGCGCGGTGGATGTCCTGTCCATGTCGTACAACTTCACCTTTTGAGGCGCGTCATGGGAATCCGTCGCGCCGGCCTGATCCTGTTCCTATGCGGGAACATGGTGAGCGGCCATGCGTTTGCAGGCGACGTGGTGGTGATCGCCCATCCTTCCGTGCCCCGTCTGGACAGCGTGATGGTCGAGCGTATCTACACCGGAAAGATCGTCGAAGTTGGGGGCGTGCGCGTTACGCCGCTCGATCTTGTAGCGGGCCATCCCCTGCGGGGGCGCTTCCTGGCCCGCTGGCTGGACCGGGACGAGGAGCGTTATTCAGCCTACTGGACCGTCCGCCGTTATGTGGGCAAGGGGGTGCCGCCATCCCAGGTGCCGACGACGGCGGAGATGATCCGGCGAGTCGGGGCCACGCCCGGTGCCGTCGGATACGTGGATGAGGCCGACATGAAGGGCGATGTCAAAGCGGGTCTGAATGTGCTCGTGCGTTGACCGGTACCGTCGCCGGTGCGGATTGGGGGCCATCCGTTGTCATCTGGTGCCAAGTCGCTATTCGGTCACGGGCGCGCTGTACGGCAGCGGCTAAACTCGGGGCATGCCGAGTGTGTCACCGTCCCGCATCATGAATGCCTTGTCCGTTCCCCAGTCCGTTCCCCTGGCCCAGGCCTATCGACTGCTCAACCACGGTCCCACGGTCCTGGTGTCTTCCGCCCATGGGACGCGCCGTAACATCATGGCCGCGTCCTGGAGCATGCCGCTCGATTTCGATCCGCCAAAGGTCGCCGTGGTGCTCGACCGGGCAACGCTGACCCGTGAGCTGGTCGATGCGTCCGGTGAGTTCGTGCTGGCCGTACCATGTCGCGCCATCGCCGAGCAGACCCTGGCGGCAGGGCGGTCGAGCGGCCGCGACGGCGACAAGTTCGCCGCTCTCGAATTCGAGACCTTTCCGGCCAGCCGCGTGGCGGCGCCGCTTCCGGTGGGCTGTATCGCCTGGCTCGAGTGCCGGGTCATCGACGAGCCGGGGATCCAGCATACCTACGATCTGTTCCTCGGCGAGGTGTTGGCCGCGTGGGCCGATCCGGCCGAGTTCTCCGATGGGCGCTGGCATTTTTCGGCGGACGAGCGACGCTCCATCCATTACGTTTCCGGTGGGCAGTTCTTCGCTACGGGCGAGGTCTTCGAGGTTTCCACGACGGGATGACATGGGCAGTTTTCCAGGGTATCCAGGGCGTGAAACAGAAATTTTTGTTGCATTGCACAAAATCTCTTGCATTCTCTCTTTGTGCGGCGCAACATGACGCCATACCGAAATCCTTTCGGTGACCGCAACCCAATTCGAGGAGAACACCATGTCCGTCAGCCCCGAACAGTTCGTGGCCACTTCCAAGGCCAACGTCGAAGCCGGTCTGAAGACCGCCACCAGCTTCGTCACCACCCTCTTCACCGCCGTCGAGCGCGTTGCCAGCCTCAACCTGGCCACCGCCCGCAGTGCTTTTGACGACAGCCTGGCCTTCTCCAAGGCAGTGCTCGCCGCCAAGGATCCGCAAGCCCTGGCTGCCCTGCAACTGGGCGCCATCACCCCGGCCGTCGAGAAGTCCGTGGCCTACGGCCGCAGCCTGTCCGACATCGGCGGCGACACCCAGGAAGAGCTGACCAAGCTGGTCGAAGCCGAAGCCGCTGTTCTGTCCAAGAACATCGACGTCGCGCTGGACGGCCTCTTCAAGAACGCCCCGGCCGGCTCCGAGCCCGCCATCAAGGCCGTGAAGACCGCCCTGGCCAACGCCAGCAGCGCTTACGAAGGCGCCACCAAGGCTGCCAAGCAAGTTGCCGCAGCCGCCCAGGCCAGCGTCGAGAAGGCCACTCTGGTTGCCGTCGAGAGCGTCGACAAGGGCACCAAGGCTGCCGCTTCCGCTCTGAAGGTCGCCTGATCGTCCGCGGCTCGCGCCGCGCGTTCATAGCGTCCTGCGAAAGGGCCCTTCGGGGCCCTTTCGTCGTTTACGCGTCGTGGGTCTTGTCGTCCTTTTTCGGATGGATGAAGGCCTGGCGCAGGCGGGCCAGCTCCTGCAGGCCCGCTGCGATGCGGCAATTGACCGAACCATCCAGCCAATTGCCATCTGTGTCGGCCTGGCCGGCTGGCAGTCCGGTGAGCAGTGCCAGCGCCTCGTCTACGCTATTGATCGCCCAGATGTGGAAGCGTCCGCTACGGACGGCATCGACCACCTCGCTGGCGAGCATCAGGTGGCACACATTGGCGCTCGGGATCAATACGCCTTGTTCGCCGGTCAGGCCGCGGGCCGCGCAGAGCTCGAAAAAGCCTTCGATCTTTTCGTTGATGCCGCCGACCGGCTGCACGATACCGAACTGGTTCACCGACCCACTGACGGCCAGCGATTGGTGCAGAGGCAGTTGGGCGATGGCAGACAGCAACGCACACAGTTCGGCCAGCGACGCGCTGTCGCCCTCCACGCCGCCGTAAGACTGTTCGAAGACCAGGCTGGCTTTCAGCGACAGTGGCGTGCCGAGGCCGAAGCGGGCGCCGACGAAGGACGACAGGATCAGTACGCCTTTTGAGTGGATCGGCCCGCCGAGCTTCACTTCCCGTTCGATGTCGATGACCTCTCCGTCGCCGACCCGTACCGTTGCAGTGATTCGGGCCGGGTGCGCGAACGTGCTTTCCCCCAGCTGGATCACCGCGAGGCCATTGATCTGGCCGGTGTGCTGACCGGCGGTGGCGATCAGCAGCTGGTTGCGCAGCATTTCGTCACGGTAGCGCAGGCGCAGGCGCTCGTTGCGGTACTTCTGGGCAGCTAGGGCGGCTTCGACCTGGTCGCGGCCGATGGTGTCGGCCTCCGCTCTGGCTGCGAAATGGTCGGCTTGGCGAAGAAGGTCGTCGATGGGCTGGGTGTGGGTGCTCAGCCGTTCGGCATCGCCGGCCAGTCGCGCTGCATGTTCGATGATGCGCGCCACAGCTGGGGCGGACAGTGGGCGCAGCTTGGCCTGGCGGGCCAGCGTGGCGATCAGGCGGGCATAGGTTGCGGTGTTCTCCGGCGTGCGGCCGATCTCGCTTTCCATGTCGGCATTGATCTTGAACAGGGCCGGAAACTCAGGGTCGTACTGGGACAGCAGGTAATACACCAGCCGCTCGCCGACCAGTACCACTTTCAGGTCCAGCGGCATTGGCTCCGGTTCCAGTTGGACCGTGCTGCCCAGACCGATCAGGTCGGACAGGGACTCGATACGTACCACACCGGCCTTCAGGCAGCGCTTGAGGCCTTCCCAGGCATAGGGCTGGTTCAGCACGCGCAGTGCGTCTAGGACCAGAAAACCGCCATTGGCCCGTTGTAGTGCGCCGGCGCGGATCAGCGTGAAATTGCTCATCAGCGTGCCCATGTGGACCATGTGTTCGATGCGCCCGACGAGGTTCTGCAGGGTTGGATGATCCTCGTACACCACCGGCCGCTGGCCGCCGGAGGGGTTCTCCACCAGCAGGTTCACCAGATAGCGCTGCACGGCGATCATGCCGGAGTAGGTGGTGGTTTCGCTGTCGTCGTCGCTGCGCGTGGATTCGCGCAGGGATTCGCCGCTCTCCGTGATGTCGCGCAGAAGCTCGTCCAGGTGGGCGACGACATCCGGCAGGTCGGCATAGCCCGGTTTGAGATCGTCCACCAGGTGGGTCACGGTGAGTTGCAGAGCTTCGCTGCCGGCCTGCCTGATCCGGTTCTGGAGTTCCCGGCGCCAGCGCGGGAAGTCGTTCGTCAGTTTGTGCAGGCGCTCACGCAAGCCCTTGATGTGCTCCTCCAGTTCGTGCTGGCGGGCTTCCGGCAGTTCGGCGAATTCTTCCGGCGTCAGCGTGGCCTCGCCATTCTTCATTGGCACGAAGGCAAAGCCATGGGGCGTGCGCAAAAGGGCCACACCCAGTTCCCCCGCATCGCGGCCGAGGGTCTGTAGCGCGGTTTCCTCGCGCAGCTTCTCTTCCTCCTGCATGGCTTCCAGGCGGCCCCGGTAGTCGTCGCTCTGGAAGGCGGCATTGATGGCTGGAATCAGTTCCTCGACAAAGTGCTGCATATCGTCCCGCAAGCGGGCGCCGCGGCCGCAGGGCAGACGCAGCAGGCGCGGCCTGTCCGCATCACCGAAGTTGAAGACGTAACACCAATCGGCCGGTGTATCGCCACTGTGGCTCTCGGCTTCCAGAAGCTGGCGGATGATGGCGTGGCGGCCACTACCGGTCTCGCCGAGGAGGAACAGGTTGTAGCCGTCGTGACGGATGTCCAGTCCGAGATGGATCGCTTCGATGGCCCGGCCGTGGATCTGCGCGGCATCCAGGTCGGGCAGCTCGGCACTGGTTTCGAAGGGGAGATCGGCCGGAATGCAGGCGGTGTAGAGAACATCCGGTGGCAGGGGATGCAGCGAAGTCATCGGGCGGGCCTTGTGTCATGCGCTGCCGCTAGCATAATCACTCCATTGCGCGCCGGCCATCGCCGAATTGCACGCGGTTCGTTTTTCCCGGCGCCCGAATGATCTGCGTCAATCCTTTCGGAGGTTTGCATGTCCGCCCAATCCCTGCAGGATCGTGCCGTTGGAGCCCTGATGGGGGCCTTCATCGGCGATGCACTGGCTCTCGGCCCCCACTGGTACTACGACCTTGATGCCCTGCGTGCCGACTACGGTGACTGGATCGACACCTATACGACGCCGCGCCCCGGCCGCTATCACGCCGGGCTCGCGGCTGGCCAGCCATCCCAGGCCGGGGTGTTGCTGGCGCTGACGCTGGATTCGCTGGTAGAGCGGGGCGGGTATGACGAAGCCGATTTCTGCCGGCGCATGGACGAGGATTTTTTCCCGCTGATCGACGGGACACCGATGCACGGCCCCGGCGGCTATACCAGCCAGTCGATCCGCGAGACCTGGCGCCGGCGCGTCGGGCAGGGGCTGGCGTGGGGGCATTGCGGCGGCAACGCGGATACTACCGAGGCGGCCGAGCGGACGCTGGCGATCGCCGTGCGCTATGCGTTGCGGCCCGCCGAATTGGCGTCCGCTGTGACGCGTAACACCGTGCTGACGCAGACCGACGGCACCGTGGTGGCGATGACCGTGGCTTTCGGGGCGGTGCTCGGCATGCTCGTCGAAGGCTATGCGCTGGATGAGCAGTTGTCGGGCCGCTTGATGGCCCGTGTGAAGAACGGGCTGCTGCCCTTCCACTCGGTGACCCGCGGTGCGCTGCAGGCGCCCCATCCGGATGCCGAGGAGGCCCCGGTAGCCGGGCGCTTCCCGTCGCCGGATGCGCTGCTCGGGCCGTCCGACACTGCCCGCGCGGCGCGCGACCCATCCGTCCGCATCGAGCCGGCGTGGAAGGTGTCGCTGGTCTATGGGCTGCCTTGTGCGGTGTATCACCAGTTTCCCGCCGCCTACTACCTGGCGGCCCGTTTTCCGGACGATTTCGAATCGGCGGTGCTGCACGCGGTGAACGGTGGTGGCCAGAACCAGGCCCGGGCCATCCTCACCGGTGCGCTGGCCGGCGCGCAGAGCGGTTTGTCGGGGATTCCCCAGCGCTTCATCGACGGCCTGGAGAACGGGACCGAGCTGCTCGAGCAGGCTCGCCGGCTGGCCGTCCAGGTCATCGTGGGAACTTAGCCGCGTATTCCCGGCGTATGTCCGGCATGTTCGGGCTCTCGGCGGAAGTCCCCGCCGAGAGCCGGCTGCCCGGCTCATTCCAATGTCGTTACAATGCTGCGCGGATCGGACATGTAGGCCCGGGATACGCGGGCCATGTGGAGGAGATAGGGATGAGCGTCATTTTTGCCAAGACCCTGAAGGGGTACGAGGAGATCGAGCGCCGGGCTGCCGGCTTCAGTCCACGGGTGCGTCGCGTGCTGATCTTTGTGGACGGCAAGCGTACGGTCGAGGACCTGCGCGGCCTGCTGCAGTCGGACGATCTGGAGCACACCCTCGGCATGCTCGAGGAAGAGGGCTACATCGGTATGGTGGAGGCCACTGGGCCGGACGGTGTGCGCCAGGCCCCGCCACCACAGCAACCCCCACTGACGGCCTTTCGCCTGCATCCGCCGGGGGATGATCCACAGCGTTTCAGGAAGGCCCGCAATTTCATGGTCAATACCCTCAACACCTTCATCGGGGCGGTAGGGACCAGTTCGTTGCAGAACCGCATCGATGCGGCGCCTAGTCCGGCGGCGCTGCGCGAGCTGTTCGACGAGTGGTATTACGCCATCGTCAGCTCCCGCGACGGCCGGCGGGAGGCCGAACAGCTGCGCCGCCTGCTGCTCGAGGTGATCTGAGGCGATGTCGCGTACTTGCGCCGCATCAAGTACGCGGCAGCAGGGGATGGCTAAGCTGAGGATGCCATGGCCAGTTCCGAGCTCGATTTCAACATCCCCGGCCGCGAGATCGCCGTAGCGGCGGAGGCCCTGTACCTGGCCAATCTGATGATCGTGCCGGGCATCGCCTTCATCGCGCTGCTGGTGCTGTGGTTCCGCGAGCACCGGCGGGCGCCCGAACTGGCCCGGGTGCATCTGCGCCAGACTGTGGCCGCCAGCCTGTGGGCGGGCGTGCTGCTGGTGGTCGCCAACGCGGCGATCATCTTCACTGGCGGCTACGGTTCGCCATATACGTGGGTGATCGTGATCCTCTACTTCACGACCTGCCATTCCACGCTGATCTTCTGCGGTGCCATCGGCCTGGCCAAGGCGCTGGCCGGCAAACCCTTCCGTTATCCCTTGATCGGACCCCGCTGATGGCAACACCCCGTGTGATCCCGATCCGCCCGGTCACCACGGCGCGGCCCGACGGTGGCCGCCAGCGTCTGCGGCGCTGGGCCCAGGGCGGCTTCTTCGTGCTGTTCGTGCTGGCGCCGGTGTTCAATTTGCTGCGCTACGACTTGGTGGCGGGCCATGCGTGGCTGCTCGGTTTCGAGTGGCACGCCGGCCTGGAGGATTTCTCCGCCGGCCACATCGATGCGCTGGGCGCGGTGCTGCGGGTCATCGGGCGGGTGCTGCTGCCGATCCTCGCGGCCGGCGCCGTGCTGATCGGCGTGGCCTGGCGCTGGGGGCGGTTGTACTGCGGCTGGCTGTGCCCGCACTTTTCAGTGGTGGAAACCATCAACGGCTTCATGCGCCGCGCCATCGGCCGCCCCAGCATATGGGAAGCCCGCGAGCTGCCGCCGTGGGAGCCGGACGGCACGCCGGTGCGCTACGACCGCCTGTGGTGGCTCGTCACCGTGCCGCTGGCGGTGGGCTTCGCCTTCGTGTGGGCGGTGGTGCTGCTCACCTACCTGCTGCCGCCCTTCCAGGTGTACGGGCACCTGCTGGCTTTGGCGCCGACCCGCAACGAATTCATCTTCATCACCGCCGGCACGCTGGTGCTGTCGGCGGAGTTCCTGTTCGCGCGCCATCTGTTCTGCCGTTATGCCTGTGCGGTGGGCCTGTTCCAGAGCCTGGCCTGGATGGGCAACCGGGCGGCGATGGTGGTCGGCTTCGAGCGCGAGCGGGCCGCCGACTGTGCGAGCTGCTACAGTGCCTGCGACCATGTCTGCCCGATGCGCCTGAAGCCGCGCAACATCAAGCGCGCGATGTTCACCTGCACCCAGTGTGCCCAGTGTGTCAGCGCCTGCGAGACGACCCAGCGCGACAATCCCCGCGGCCCCTTGCTGCAATGGGTCAGCGGCGAGGCGGCACGGCATAACGAGGCGGCCTTCAGCGCGCCGAAACCGGAAAGGAAGACTCAGTGAGTGGTTTCAACGATTTCGCCATCGCCCGTGCGCTGCACGTGCTGGCGGTACTGCTGTGGATCGGCGGCGTGGCCTTCGTGACGCTGGTGCTGCTGCCGGCCTGCCGGGCGCTGGCCGAGCCGAAGGCCCAGCTCGAACTGTTCGAGCGGCTGGAGAACCGTTTCGCCGGGATCGCCCGCTGGAGCGTGCTGCTGGCCGGTGCGTCGGGGGCATGGCTGGTGTGGCGGCTGGGTGTCGGTTCCCGCTTTGCCGACCCGGCCAATTGGTGGTGGATGCACGGCATGGTGATCGTGTGGACCCTGTTCGCGGCGATGCTCTTCATCCTCGAACCCTTCGTGCTGCACAAGGCCTTCCAGGCCAGCGCCCGGCGCGACCCGCTGGGCACGATGGCGCGCATCCAGCGCGTGCATGTGGTGCTGCTGAGCGTGAGCCTGATCGTGGTGCTCGGCGCCGTGGCGGGCAGCCACGGCGGCTGGGTCTTCCCGACCTGACCGGGCTCAGCTCGAGCAGCTCACTGCCAGCCCCTCAGCCCAGTCTGGCGGCGGCGCGGCAAAGCGTTCGTATTCCGGCTGAGCGTCGAAGGGCCGCGACAGGCAGGCCAGCACAGCCCGCACCTCGCTGAAATCGCCGGCCTGGGCGGCGCGGATCGCCGCTTCGGCGATCCAGTTGCGCAGCACATACTTCGGATTGATCGCGTCCATGGTAGCCCGGCGTTCCGCGTCGGGGCGTCCATCGGCGGCGATGCGGGCACGCCAGCGGGCGATCCACGCATCCCCCGCCTCCCGGTCGATCAGCAGGTCGCGCAGCGGCGCGTCGGCGGCGGCTCGGCCGGCTTCGTCCACCTGCGCCGGCAGGTGGCCGAGATTGCGGAAGAACAGCGTGAAGTCCGGGTGCTGCTGCTGGAGCAGCTGGAAGGTGTCGCCGATGAAGTCTTCGTCGTCCGGGCGGACTTCGGCAAAGCCCAGCTTGGCGCCGAACAGCGCGAAGAACTGCTGCTCGAAGACCGGCGCATAGCTCTCCTCGATGGCGGCCTGCACCGCGGCGGCTTCGCCGATCAGCGGGGCCAGCGCGCGGCCGAGGGCGTACAGGTTCCAGTGGCCGATCTGCGGCTGGGCCTTGTAGCTGTAGCGGCCGTGGTCGTCGGAATGGTTGCAGATGTGATTGGCGTCGAAGGCGTCCATGAAGCCGAAGGGGCCGTAGTCGAGAGTCAGGCCGAGGATGGACATGTTGTCGGTGTTCATGACCCCGTGCATGAAGCCCACCGCCTGCCAGCGGGCGATCAACTCGCCGGTGCGCCGGCCGACGTCGCGCAGCAGGGCCTCGTAGGGATTGGCGGCGTCCCGGCATTCGGGGCGGAAGCGGTCGATCACGTAGTCGGCGAGCTGGCGCAGCTCGTCCAGTTTGCGGTTGGCGGCCCAGTGCTCGAAGGAGCCGAAGCGGATGAAGCTCGGCGCCAGCCGGGTCACCACGGCGGCGGTTTCGATGCTTTCCCGGCGCACCGGCGCGTTCGAGCCGACCACCGCCAGCGCGCGGGTGGTGGGAATACCGAGGCCGGCCATGGCTTCGGAGCACAGGAATTCGCGGATGCTCGAACGCAGCACCGCGCGCCCGTCGGCGAAGCGCGAGTAGGGCGTCTGGCCGGCGCCCTTGAGCTGGATCTCCCAGCCCGTGGCCGGGTCGTCGAGGCCGATCGCCACCTCGCCGAGCAGGTGGGCACGGCCGTCGCCGAGCTGGCCGGCCCACACGCCGAACTGGTGGCCGGAATACACCGCGGCGAGGGGCTCACTGCCGGGCAGCAGGCGGTTGCCGGCAAAGAAGTCGGCGAACTCGGGGCGCGCCAGTTCGGCCGCAGGCAAGCCGATCAGCGCGGCCGCGGACGGGCTGGCGGCGACCAGGTAAGGATCGGGCAGCGGCTGCGGCGGCAGGCGTGTGTAGAAGGCGGTGGGCAGCCGCGCGAAGGCGTTGTCGAAGGGCAGGGTTTCGAGGGTGTGCATGGTCTCTGTTCGGGCAATTTGCCCACGGGGGTTCGGGTAATCTGCGGGACCGCGGCTCGGGCCGCGTGTTTTATAAAATCCGACTGTTTCACTATGGTATGGCTGCGCAGGCCTGAGGGGAAGGATGGAGACGCACATGAGCCGTCCGGCCGGGGCGATGGACGAGGGGCATGAACACAGCGTGGACCTCAAGCGCACGCTGTTGCTGCGGGTCAGTCTGTTCGCGGTGGCGATCGGGCTCGCGGCCAGCGCGGTGGTGCTGCAGCGGGCCGAGGCGCGCATGCGGGCCCATATCGAGCGGGCCGGTGGCGCCGTGGAGCGCCTGTTGGCCAGCGAGGCCGCACAGCCGCGCGACGTGTTCCGGCGCAGCCTGGACGGCCTGGAGCTGTCGTCTCTCGACGGCATCGGGCCGCTGCTGGGTATTTGCGTGGCGGTGGAGGACATCTACAAACGGCCGGTGGTGCACCGCTGCTTCGGCGACGGGGCGGAGGCGCCGACCTTGCTGCGCGGCCTGCTGGCGGCCTTGACCGGGCCGGACATCACGTTCCGCGGGGTGATCGGCCAGTATCCGGGCGTGAAGGTCGGCGAGTTCGTTGTCACCCCCAACCTGGACAGCGAGGCCAACGCGGTGTGGGACCAGATCCGCACCGTGCTGGGCATGACGGTCGGCATCCTGGTGCTGAACCTGCTGGTCTATCTGCCGGTGCGCCGTGCACTGGGCCCGGCGCAGGAGATCCTGGCGGTGCTCGGGCGCCTGCAGGCCGGCGATCTGGCGGCGCGCATGCCACGCCCGCGGCTGGTGGAGCTGCGCCTCATCGCCAGCGGCTTCGATCACCTGGTGGCGCGCCTGCAGCAAACGCTGGCCGGCCAGCGCCAGCTGGCCCTGCGCCTGCTGACGGTGCGAGAGGAGGAGCGCCGCCACCTGGCGCGGGAGCTTCACGATGAGTTCGGCCAGTGTCTGGCTTCCATCGGCGCCGAGGCCGCCTATGTCAGCGCGGCGGCGGAGAACTCCCGCCCCGATCTGCTGCCGGCCGCCCAGGCTATCGCGTCGGTCACCGGTCACATGATGGAGAGCCTGCAGGGCATCCTGCACCAGCTGCGACCCATCGGACTGGAGGAGTTCGGCCTGCAGGCAGCGTTGGAGCAGTTGCTGGCGGGGGGGCGCCGGCGGCGCCCGGATTGCGCCTTCACGCTGGACATCGCCGGCATGGTGGACGACCTGCCCGACGGCCTGACGGTCAGCTTGTATCGCATCGTGCAGGAGAGCCTCACCAATGCGTTGCGCCACGGCGAGCCGGAAACGGTGGCGGTGCGCCTGCAGCGGGACGCGGCCGGCTGCCGCCTGTGGGTGGAGGACGACGGTGCGCCGCGCCACGGAGATACGGCTGGCAGCGGCCTCGGCGTGCTGGGCATGCACGAGCGGGTCGAGGCGCTCGGCGGGCGTTTTGCACTGGAGCCGGTTACGCCGCGGGGTATGCGGGTGAGCGCGATCTTCCCGCCCGATGCCTGCCACGAGGAGGGCGCGGCCCATGTCTGACATCACCCGCCTGCTGCTGGTGGACGATCACGCCATCGTCCGCGAAGGCTACCGCCGCCTGCTTGAGATGCGGCCTGACCTGCGTATCGTCGGCGAGGCCGGCACGGCCCGCGATGCGCTGGAGCAATTCCGCTTGCTGGAGCCTGACGTGCTGGTCCTCGACCTCGGGCTGCCCGACATGGGCGGCGTGGAGCTGATCCGCCGCCTCGTGCAGCGCGACGACCGCGTGCGCATCCTGGTATTCACGATGCACCGGGAGCCGTTGTTCGCGACCCAGGCGCTGCGTGCCGGCGCCCTCGGCTACGTGACCAAGAGCAGCCCACCGGCGGTGCTGGTGGAGGCGGTTTACACGGTGGCGGCGCGGCGCCAGGTGATCAGCCCCGACATCGCGCCGGAGCTGGCCCTGGCCCTCGTCGACCGCCCGCGGGAGCCGCTCGCCGAGCTGGCGCCGCGGGAGTTCGAGATCCTGCGCCTGCTGCTCGACGGCTGCAGCGCCGAGGAGATCGGCGAGCGGCTGTCGATCTCCTCGAAAACGGTGCAGAACTGCCACTACCAGATCAAGAGCAAGCTCGGCGTGCGCAGTGACATCGAGCTGACCCGGCTGGCGCTGCGCCTCGGGCTGATCTGAGCTTCAGGCCGTTTCCGCCTCTGCTTCGGCGGCAGCGGCCTCGAAGAGAGCCTGCAGGGTTTCCAGGCTCAGTTCGGCGATCGTCTCGCCGGCGTCGTCTAGGATCTCGTACAGCAGCTCGCCGGGCTGCGGGCGCATGCTGAACAGCACGATGCAGTCTTCGGCGCCGCCGCCTTCCCGGTGCGGTGTCTCGCTGGGCGGCGACACCGTGAAGCTGCCGGTCGGGCGCACTTCCCGCAGGCGGCCGTCCAGTTCGTAGAGGCGATGCTCGCCCTGCACGACGAAGGTGTGGTTGAGGGCCTTGTGGCGGTGCAGGACGATCTGCTGACCGGCGGCGAACTTGAACAGCACGTCGGCGATGCGCTGCTGCATGTCCACCTGCAGGATCGCATAGACGAAATGGGGAAAGTCGCCGAAGGGCTGCCAGCGGATGAGGCGTTCGTCGAAGTGGTGGGGCATGGGTTTGTCTCCTGATTGTCTAGGCCGGATGGCCGCTGCCAGTAGACCCTGGCAGACCCTGCTGCCGTGAGGTCAGCCTGCCCGGAAAACGGCGGGCAATCTTCCCGATGCATATGACGTCTGACGGTCGGGCAATTTGCCCACCGGCATCCGGGCAGGATGCCGATGTCCCGGCGTGTCCGCAGGCCTAGAGTCGGAGTGAGGCGGGGCACGGGTTCCCGCCATGACTCGATGGGGATGCCGATGCGTAGATCGACCGGGGCCGCCATGCTGGCCCTGTTTTTCACCACCGCGGTGGCGGCGGCGGACAACCGCTTCTGCGGCGGGCCGGTGCCGCAGACCGGGGAGCCCACCGACCTGGCCCACGTGGTCGGCGACCAGACCCTCGAATACATCGTGGATCAGCCTGCCAGCCTGATGGTGTGCAGCAAGGGTTATCTGCTGGAGAAGTGCGGCGACCACGACAACGCCCGCAAGGTCTTCGACAAGTGCATCGCCGCCGGCTACATCGGCGCGATGATCTGGAAGGCCCTGATGCTGCAGGACGGGGCGGGCGGTGTGCCGCCGGACCTGCCGGCCGCCGCCGAGTTGATGCACCGGGCGGCGCTGGCCGGCGATTCCCCGTATGCGACCTTGGGCAAGCTCCATTATGCGAGCGCCCTGCAGGAGGGACGCGGCGTGCCGAAGGACGAGGTGGAGGCGCGCAAGTGGTTCGAGGCTGCCGCGCGCGACGGTAATCCGGACGCCATCGAATTCCTGCGCACCGGTTATCACGTGGGCGACCGGGACGGGCAGGCGCGGGGTACGGGTACACCGCCGCCCCCGGTACTGGCGGGCCCGACGCCGCCTTTGCCGGGGGAACTGTTCGAGGCGGCGCAACCAAAGATGGCTGCTCGGCCTGCCCAGGAGGTGCGTGGGAGCAGCGCACGGCGCCTGCTGGATGCGCCGCCGAGCACGCCGTTCGTCAGCCCGCCGCCGCCCGCCGACGCTTCCGTATCCGCTCCGGTCGCCGGGCAGCATCTGGCGAAGCTGGCCGAACCGGTGGTGCAACCCGTGGGTTCCGCGTCGGGCGGGCTGGCCGCGCTGTGCGGCGTGCTGCTGCTGTCGGGCGCCTTGCGCCAGTCTCTGCGTGCGCCGATGGCGCGTCGCTCACTTTCCCTTTCCCGGGCCTGAAACGATGAATGCCAATCTTGAAATCCTGATGTACGACGCCAGCCAGCTCTTCCTGGCGCCGGTGCTGCTCGCCATTGCGGCACTGTTTCTGTATGCCTTCCATGCCTGCGGGGCCTTCCTGTGGCAGGCCTGGCAGCGGCGGCTGGGCGTGGATGCGGGCTTCGAACTGGTCGAAATGCACCGCGCCAATCCTGCGCTCGATATCGCCGAGTTGGAGGCGGTGGCCAGCCAGCGTCTGGAAGTCTCCCGCATCGCCACGCGGGTGGCGCCGATGCTCGGCCTGGTGGCGACGATGATCCCCATGGGGCCGGCCCTCAAGGCGCTCGGTGACGGGCAGCTGGCCGATGTGTCGCACAGCCTGATGGTGGCTTTCTCGGCGGTGATCCTGGCCCTCATTGCGGCGGCGCTCACCTTCTGGGCGCACAGCGTGCGGCGGCGCTGGTATGCGACGGATCTGCTGGCCGTCGAGAAGGGCCTGCCCGCAAATGGCCCGGCGGTCGTGGAGGTGGCGCGATGAAATGGCGTCTGCACGATGCCGGCGAGGACGACGATCCGCTGCTGTCGGTGGTCAACCTGGTGGATGTCTTCCTGGTGCTGATCGCCGCGCTGCTGCTGGCGGTGGCTCGCAGCCCGGTGAACGTCTTCGATGCCGGGCAGGTGACGGTGATCCGCGATGCCGGTACGCCGGACATGGAGATCGTCGTCAAGAACGGGAAGAAGATCGAGCGTTTCCGCGGCGACGGCGCCGCGGCAGCGTCGGCCGGCCAGGGCGTCAAGGCCGGCATTGCCTACCGGATGCCGGACGGCTCGCTGGTCTACGTTCCGGAATGATCTGCGGATCTGCGCGCTCCCGCCTGCGGGGGCGCTTTTTTTGGTCCCGGTTTCAGTCGGCGCCGACGGGGTGCACGCTGGGCAGCTCGTCGTCGGTGAACGGGCGGGAGTGGGTGAAGAAGGCCTTGCCACGGCCGCAGTCGAGGGAGAAGTCGCCACCGTTGCCCGGCTTCACGTCGAGGGTCAGCTGGCTGTTCTCGTAGTACTGGAATTCCTGGTGCCCCAGGTAGAAATCAGCGCCATTGACCGCGCCCAGCTTGAGCATGGTCTGGCCGGGGAGCACCTCGCCGACCTTGTAGCAGTTGGGCACGCTGCCGTCGCAGCAGCCGCCGGACAGCAGGAACATCAGCGGGCCGTGATCGGCGCGCAGTTCGTCGATGTACTGATTGGCCGCTTCGGTGGCCACGATGCGTTCGGTCATGTGCGTGCTTTCCTGAGGGCGAAAAAAAACGGGGCGAGAGACCCGCCCCGTAACACCTTGCCTTACTCGTAAAGCTCTTGGATCAGAAGAAGCCCAGCGCGTTCGGGCTGTAGCTGACCAGCAGGTTCTTGGTCTGCTGATAGTGGTCAAGCATCATCTTGTGGGTTTCGCGGCCGATGCCGGATTCCTTGTAGCCGCCGAAGGTGGCGTGGGCCGGGTAGGCGTGGTAGCAGTTGGTCCACACGCGGCCGGCCTTGATGTTGCGGCCCATGCGGTAGGCACGGCTGCCGTCACGGCTCCACACGCCGGCACCGAGGCCGTAGGGGGTGTCGTTGGCGATTTCGAGGGCTTCGGCTTCGTCCTTGAAGGTGGTCACGGCGAGCACCGGTCCGAAGATCTCTTCCTGGAACACGCGCATCTTGTTGTGGCCCTTGAAGAGGGTCGGCTGGATGTAGTAGCCGCCGGCCAGGTCGCCGTTCATATGGGTGCGATCGCCACCGACCAGGCACTCAGCGCCTTCCTGACGACCGATTTCCATGTAGGACATGATCTTGTTCAGCTGATCCTGGGAGGCCTGAGCACCCATCATGCTGTCGGTATCCAGCGGGCTGAGCTGCTTGATAGCCTTGACGCGTGCCAGCACCTTTTCCATGAAGCGGTCGTAGATCGACTCCTGGATCAGCGCGCGGGACGGGCAGGTACACACTTCGCCTTGGTTGAACGCGAACAGCACCATGCCTTCGACCGCTTTGTCGAGGAAGGCATCGTCGGCCGCCATGATGTCTTCGAAGAAGATGTTGGGGGACTTGCCGCCCAGTTCCAGGGTGGCAGGGATCAGGCTGGTAGCGGCGGCCTGGGCGATCACGCGACCGGTGGCGGTAGAGCCGGTGAAGGCAATCTTGGCGATGCGGCGGCTGGTGGCCAGCGGCATGCCGGCTTCGCGGCCGTAGCCATTGACGATGTTCAGCACGCCCGGCGGCAGCAGGTCGGCGATCAGTTCGGTCAGGATCAGGATGGAGATCGGGGTTGACTCAGCGGGCTTCAGGACCACGCAGTTGCCGGCGCCGATAGCGGGGGCCAGCTTCCAGGCAGCCATCAGGATCGGGAAGTTCCAAGGGATGATCTGGCCGACGACGCCCAGGGGCTCATGGAAGTGGTAGGCGACGGTGTTTTCGTCGATCTCGGAGATGCCGCCTTCCTGGGCGCGCAGGCAACCGGCGAAGTAGCGGAAGTGGTCGACCGCCAGCGGGATGTCAGCGTTCAAGGTTTCGCGGATGGCCTTGCCGTTATCAACGGTTTCGGCGTAAGCCAGCTTCTCGATGTTGGCTTCGAGGCGGTCGGCGATCTTCAGCAGCAGGTTGGCACGCTCTGCAGCCGGGGTACGGCCGAACTTGTCGGCGGCGGCGTGGGCGGCGTCGAGGGCCAGTTCGACGTCTTCTGCGCCGGAGCGGGCAGCCTGGGTGTAGGCCTTGCCGGTGATCGGGGTGATGACGTCGAAGTACTCGCCCTTGACAGGAGCGACCCACTTGCCGCCGATGAAGTTGTCGTACTTGGACTTGTATTGGACTTTGGCGTCGGCAGTGCCGGGCAATGCGTACAGCATGAGTATCTCCTCCTGGTGTCGGTTCGAAAACGCTTCGTACAGCGCTGAACCTTATTCAGCAGGGGGCATGCCAGTACGGGATCAGGTCTGGTTATGGACTCAAATGTCTTGTTTATCAGTGGCTTGGCGGGCTTGTCTAATTTTTGTGCAGCGCAATGGGTGGGTGGAGGGGGTGTTCATTTTTGATACAGGTGCTCCATGCGAAGTGCACGATGGAGCACCTGGCGTTGCATCAGGCGATCCGGAAGCGTCCGGATACGACTTCCAGCTGGCGGGACAGCTCGGCCAGTTCTCCGGCCGCGCGGGTCAGCGTGGCGGCGCTGGCGGCGTTGGATTCGGAGGTGCCGGCAATGCGTTCGACCCGCTGCGCGATGTCCCGGGCGGCGGTCGATTGTTCCTCGAGACCCAGCGTAATGCCGGCCACCGAAGCGAGCACCCGCTGGGTACTGTCCTGGATGCTGCCGACCGTGGCGCCGGCCTCGGCGGCCAGCGAGACGCCGCGGGCCACCCGCGTGACGCCGGCCTCCATGTCGTCGGCCGCGCCGCGGGTCGCACTCTGGATGCGTTCGATCATCGTGGTGATCTCGGCGGTAGAGTTGGTGGTTCGCTCTGCCAGTTTGCGCACTTCATCGGCGACGACGGCAAAGCCACGTCCCGATTCGCCTGCGCGGGCTGCCTCGATGGCGGCGTTGAGGGCGAGCAGGTTGGTCTGGTCGGCGATGTCTCGGATCACGGCGACGATCATCGAGATGTCACCGGACAGGCTTTCGAGATCGCGTACGGAGTTGGCCGATTCGTTTACCGATTCGGCGATGGCGCGCATCTCGCCGGCCGCCGCGGTAATGACGCTGGCACCGCTGCTGGCCTGGCTGCCCGAGCCTTCCGAGAGTTCCCGTGATTCACGGGCGTGGTCGCCGATGTGGTCGATGGAGACCGACAGTTGCTCCACGGCCGCGGCCATCGCCGACGCCGATTCGGATTGTTCTTCGGCGAGCCGATGGGTGTCGCCGGCGGTCTGGCTGAGCTGGCGGGCGTTGGTGAGCAGGGTATTGACCTGGTTGCGGATCGATGCAATCAGCTCGTGCAGGTTGTTGCGCATGACCGCCAGGTGGATGATCAGCGCACCCAGTTCATCGTTTCCGGCCTGGGGCAGTGGTTGCAGCAGGTTGCCGCTGGCGATGGCCTCGGCAACCCCCTTGCCGGCGTCGACGGACTGACGCAGGCGGTGGGTCAGTGCGACCGCACCCAGTGCGGCCGCCAGCAGGCCGACAGCACCGAGCCCGATGAAGAGCTGCAGGAGGTCCTGGTAGCGGGCTTCGGCGCGGGTGTATTCGGCCTGGGCCGCATCGCCCTGACGGCGCAGCGTCTCGCCAAGCTGGTCCAGTCCGCTCGCGTCGGGACTACCGCTGGCCCGCAATTGGGCGCTCAGGGACGTGAACTGTTGCGTGATCTCCACCTGTGAGCCCTGGTGTTGCTTCAGGGCATCGCGGGCTTGTGCGGCATCCTTGAGCCCAACGATGCCGAAGCCGACTCCGATGACTGTCGTGAAGGCCGTGAGCAGGTAGATGCGGGTGCCGATGCTGAGGGCCGGAACGATCCGTTGCGCCAGCGCCGCGATGCCCCGGGGGGCGAGGCGCCCTTCCTGCAACAGGATGCTCGGATCACGCTGCATCTGTGCATAGAGGGCTTCGGCGCCGCTTATCTCGCTGCGCGAGGCCTTGATGCGTACGGACATGTAGCCGGAACCGTCGGGGAGAGGGGTGGCGGTGGCTCTTACCCAGTAGAAGTCGCCGTTCTTGCGGCGGTTCTTGACGGTTCCGCTCCACGGACGGCCACGAGACAGGGTGTCCCACATGTCCCGGTAGGCTTCCGACGGCATGTCGGGGTGGCGGACGATATTGTGGGGCTGACCGATGAGTTCATCGTGGGTGAAGCCGCTGGCGGCGATGAATTCGCTGTTGCAGTCGGTGATCTTCCCGTCCCGGTCGGTGCGGCTGATGATGGCCGCGCCATCGGGAATGACGTATTCGTTCTGGCTGACAGGCTGGTTGTTGCGCACGGGGGGGCTCCGGGGCAGGGTCGGTGCGCGTTTATAACGGATTAAACCCTCAATGCTGAAGGGCTATTCGCAACATGCGGACGGATTTTTTCCACAACGCCATTGTTTTGTATGTATTTGTCGTTATCCGCGTATTTCGGTGCTGCGACTGGTACCCGTGACGACGCCGTGTTGGTCGAAATGAATATTGAAGAACAGGGCCGCGTTGAATTCGGGGGGCAGGCGCCAGTCCCAGACTTCTTCTTTTTTCAGCGCGAATTGCTGGATGCTGCGCGGTTTGCCAAGCAGGCGGCGGACTTGGTCGCGGGTCCAGCCGGGCTGGACGCGGGCGAAGTTCTCCGGGGTCAGCACGTTTTCCAGGCTGCGCAGGATGTTGTCGGGGCCGATGGTGGCCATGAAGCACTCGGTGCCTTCGGGTTGGCGGGTGTATTCCCAGGTCACGCTGCCGTCCTCGTTGCGCCATTCGATGCCGGGCTGGCCGAGCCTGGCGCGCACGTCGTAGCCGGTGGACACGCCGGGCTTGAGGTCCTTCATATTGGCTGTGTCGCAGCCGGCCAGGCCGAGGGCGGCCAGGGCGCCGAGCAAGAGGGCGATCAGTTGGCGCATCAGGGGCTCCATAACTACCCGTTTCCGGTCAAAGCGGCCGGGCTTGGTTACAATCCACCCCCGGCAGGACCGGGGCTTTCACGGTCGATTCTGGCACGAACCCAGTTGGCGGAGGACGGACAGTGAAACACGGCATGAGAGTGCTGGCCCTGGTGGGCCTGGTGATGTTCGGCAGTGCCGCGGCACGGGCCGACATGGTCGTGAAGATCGGCTTTGCCGGGCCGCTGACCGGGCCGATCGCCCATGTGGGCAAGGACGAGCAGTACGGCGCCCAGTTGGCCCTCGACGACGCCAACGCGAAGGGCGTGCTGCTCGGCGGGCAGAAGGTGCGTTTCGAGCTGCTTTCCGAGGACGACCAGAGCGACCCGCGCACCGCCACCACGGTGGCCCAGCGCCTCGCCGACGCGGGCGTGAAGGGGGTGGTCGGGCACGTCACTTCCGGTGCATCGATTCCCGCCTCGCGCATCTACGAGCAGGCCGGAATCCCGGCGATCACCCCATCGTCCACCAGCCCCAAGCTGACCCAGCAGCGCTACCGTACGACCTACCGCGTCATTGCCAACGACACCCAGCAGGGCGCGGCGATGGTCGGCTTCGCCGCCGACGTGCTGAAAGCGAAGCGCATCGCCGTCATCGACGACCGCACGGCCTACGGCCAGGGGCTGGCCGATGCCGTGGTGGACAGCCTCAAGCGCCGCGGCCTGGCGCCGGTCGGGCGGGAGTTCACGTCCGACAAGGCCACAGATTTTGCGTCCATCCTGACAAAGCTGAAGGCCGCCCAGCCGGATGCGATCTTCTACGGTGGCATGGATGCCCAGGGCGCACCGCTCCTCAAGCAGATGAAGCAGCTCGGCATCGGCGCCAAGTACCTGGGCGGCGACGGGGCGTGCACCACCGAGATGATCAAGATCGCCGGTACGTCGATGAGCGAGGACGTGTATTGCACCAAGGCAGGTATCCCGATGGACAAGATGCCTGGCGGCAAGCAGTTCAACGAGCGCTTCAAGGCGCGTTTCAAGGTGCCGGTGCAGCTTTATGCGCCCTACAGTTACGATGCCACTACCGCGTTGATTGAAGCCATGAAGCTCGCTAATTCGGCCGAGCCTGCCCGTTATCTACCTTTCCTGCAGAAAGTCGCGTTCAAGGGCATCACCGGAAACATCGCCTTCGATGCCAACGGCGACAGCCGCGAAGGCGGCGTGTCCCTGTACCAGTTCAAGGCCGGCCAGTGGGAGCCCCGCAACTGAACGGCCCCGAAGTTGCTTGCCTGCTTCACACCTTACAAATCCGAGGAGAAAACCGCATGAAACACACCCTTGTCGCCCTCGCCGTGCTCGGTCTTGGTGCATCCGGCGCCTACGCCCAGGAAGTCGTCAAGCTCGGCACCGCCGCGCCGTTGACCGGCACCCAGGCCCACCTGGGCAAGGACATCGAGAACGGCGTGCGTCTGGCCATCGAGGAGTACAACGCCAAGGGCGTGACCCTCGGCGGCAAGAAGGTGAAATTCGAGGTGCAGGCCGAGGACGACCAGGCCGATCCGAAGACCGCCACCACGGTGGCCCAGCGCCTGGCCGACAGCGGTGTGAAGGGCGTCATCGGCCACCTCAATTCCGGCGCCTCCATCCCCGCCTCGCGGATCTACAACGAAGCCGGCCTGCCGCAGGTGTCGCCGGCCTCCACCAACCCCAAGCTGACCCAGCAGGGCTTCAAGGGTGCTTTCCGTACCATCGCCAACGACGTGCAGCAGGGCCAGGCCATCGGCCGCTACGCCGCCACCAAACTGGGCAAGCGGATCGCCCTGATCGATGACCGCACAGCCTACGGCCAGGGCCTTGCCGACGAGGTGGACAAGGCCGTCAAGGCCGCAGGCGGCACGCTGACCGGGCGTGAATTCACCAGCGACAAGGCTACCGACTTCCTGGCCATCCTGACCCGTATCAAGGCCCAGAACCCGGACGTGATCGTCTATAGCGGCATGGACACCCAGGGTGGTCCGATGCTCAAGCAGATCAAGCAGCTCGGCATTACCGCCAAGTTCATCACCGGCGACGGCGGTTGCACCGGCGAGATCGCCAAGCTGGCCGGCGATGCGATCGGCGCCAACGCCTTCTGCACCCAGCCTGGCCTGCCGCTGGACAAGATGCCGGGCGGCAAGGACTTCAACACCCGCTTCAAGAAGCGCTTCAACACCGACGTGCAGATCTATGCGCCGTATTCCTACGACGCCACCGCGGCGATCATCGAGGCGATGAAGGCTGCCAACAGTTCCGATCCGGCCAAGTACGGCCCCTTCATCTCGAAGGTGCATTTCCCCGGCGTGATCGGCACCGTGGCCTTCGACGCCAAGGGTGACATCAAGGACGGTGCGGTCACCGTCTACCAGTTCAAGGCCGGCAAGTGGGAGGCCGTGCAGTAATCAGGCATCCAGCCCTCAGGGGCTCGAATGGGCGCGGAGTCGACTTTCAGGCGACCGGCGCCCATTGTTGTATCTCCGGGGGCGATCGAGTTCGCCCCAACCGGGGTCTTTCCCTCTCTTCACTCTGCGGTGTATCGCAATTAATGGAAACCCTCCTTCAACAAACCGTGAATGGCCTCGTCGTGGGCAGCGTGTATGCGCTGGTCGCTCTCGGCTACACGATGGTCTATGGCATTCTCGGGCTGATCAATTTCGCCCACGGCGACGTGCTGATGGTCGGCGCGCTGGTCGCCCTCGAGGCGATCCGCCTGATCCAGACCTACGCGCCCGAGCTCGGCCTGGTGCCGACGCTGCTCGGCGGCCTGGCCGCCTCCGTGCTGGTGTGCATGGTGCTCGGCTACACCATCGAGCGGACCGCCTACCGCCGCCTGCGTAACGCGCCGCGGCTGGCCCCGCTGATCACCGCCATCGGCGTGTCCTTCCTGCTGCAGACGATCGCGATGATCATCTGGGGCCGCAACTACCATACCTTCCCGCAGCTGGTGTCCACCACGCCGCTGGAGCCGGTGGCCGGCGTCTTCATCACGCCGGTGCAGATCGCCATTCTGGTGGTGTCGGCCCTGCTGATGGTGGCGCTGATGCTGCTCGTCAATAAAACCCGCCTCGGCCGCGCGATGCGCGCCACCGCCGAGAACCACAAGGTGGCCAGCCTGATGGGCGTGGACACCAACAAGATCATCGCCGCCACCTTCATCATCGGTTCCGCACTGGCGGCGGTGGCCGGCGTGATGTTCTCGTCCAACTACGGCATCGCCCACTACGCGATGGGCTTCATGCCCGGCCTCAAGGCCTTCACCGCGGCGGTGCTGGGCGGCATCGGCAACCTGGGCGGGGCGATGCTCGGCGGGCTGGTGCTGGGTCTCGTCGAGTCCATCGGCGCCGGCTACATCGAGGACATGAGCTTCGGCTTCCTCAACTCCAGCTACCAGGACATCTTCGCCTTCATGATCCTCGGCATCGTGCTCATCTTCCGGCCCACCGGCCTGCTGGGTGAGCGGGTCGCTGATCGAGCCTGAGGTCTTCCGTACATGAACGAACTCGCTCTCGCCATCCCCTGGCTCGGCAAACGCAACCCGGCGGCGGCCCGTGGCGTGGTGATCCTGCTGGCCTTTGCGGCCCCGCTGATCGCCATGCTTTTCGGCAAGACCTGGGTGCGCATCCTAGACTTCGCGATGCTCTACGTGATGCTCGCCATCGGCCTCAACCTGGTGGTGGGCTTCGCCGGCCTGCTCGACCTGGGTTACATCGCGTTCTATGCGGTCGGTGCCTACACCTTCGCTTTCCTCGCCTCGCCGCAGTTCGAGCTGCATCTGCCGTTCTGGCTGGTGCTGCCGCTGGGGGCCGGCTGCGCGGCGCTGGCCGGCATCATCCTCGGCCTGCCCACGCTGCGCCTGCGCGGTGACTATCTGGCCATCGTCACGCTGGGCTTCGGGGAGATCGTGCGGATCTTCCTGAACAATCTGAACCAGCCGATCAACATCACCAATGGCCCCCAGGGCATCAACATGATCGACCCGCTGGTGCTGTTCGGCTGGGACGTCTCCAAGCCCTTGAAGATCGGTGAGGAGATCACGGTCAATTCCCTGTTCCAGTACTACTACATCTTCCTGGCCTTCGTCGCTTTGTCGGTGGTGCTCGTCCAGCGCCTGCAGGTGTCGCGGGTCGGCCGGGCGTGGGCGGCGATCCGCGACGACGAGCTGGCGGCCAAGGCGATCGGCATCAACACCCGCAACATGAAGCTGCTGGCCTTCTCGCTGGGGGCAACCTTCGGCGGCGTGTCCGGCGGGCTGTTCGCGGCCTTCCAGGGCTTCGTGTCGCCGGAGAGCTTCTCGCTGATGGAGTCCATCGCCGTGCTGACGATGATCGTCTTCGGCGGCATGGGCAACCTGGCCGGCGTCATCGTCGGCGCGCTGGCCCTCACCGCGCTGCCGGAGGTGCTGCGCTACGTGGCGATTCCGGTGCAGCAGGCGCTGTTCGACAAGGTCATCCTCGATCCCGAAGTGCTGCGCATGCTGTTGCTGTCGCTGGCGATGATCTTCATGATGCTGCTGCGTCCGGCCGGGCTGATCCCCGCCTACAGCCGCTATTCCCGCCCCGAGCTGGTAGTCGGTAAGGAGGCAGGCAAGTGATCACCCTGCTCGAAGCCCGCGGCATTACCAAGCGCTTCGGTGGCCTGACGGCCCTGTCCGACGTATCCCTGACCATCCGCAAGGGCGAGGTGTACGGCCTGATCGGCCCCAACGGCGCCGGCAAGACGACCTTCTTCAATGTGCTGACCGGCGCCTATGTGCCGGACGGCGGCGAGCTGGTCTTCAATGGCACCGAGCTGCCCACCGGCAAGCCACATAAGGTGGTGGAGGCGGGCATCGCCCGCACCTTCCAGAACATCCGCCTGTTCCGTGACATGACTGCGCTGGAGAACGTGATGGCCGGCCATCACATCCGCTCCCGCGCCAACCCGTTCTCGATCCTGCTGCAAACCCGTCAGGCCAAGGAGGAGGAACGCCTGATCACCGAGCGCGCTTACGAGCTGCTGCGCTACGTGGGGATCGAGCGTTTCGCCGACACGGTGTCGAAAAACCTCTCCTACGGCGACCAGCGCCGCCTGGAGATCGCCCGCGCGCTGGCCACCGAGCCGCAACTGCTGGCCCTCGACGAGCCCGCGGCGGGCATGAACGCCACCGAGACCGCCAAGCTGCGCGAACTGGTGCAGACCATCCGCCATGACGGCGTCACGGTGCTGCTCATCGAGCACGACGTGAAGCTGGTGATGGGCCTGTGCGATCGCCTCGCGGTGCTCGACTTCGGCAAGAAGATCGCGGAGGACGTGCCCGCTGAGGTGCAGAAGAACGATGCCGTGATTTCCGCCTACCTCGGCGGGCACGGTACCCACAAGACGGGAGCGGCGGCATGAGCGACGCAAACACGCCGATCCTCCAGCTGCGCGACACCAAGGTCGCCTACGGCGCCATCGAGGCGGTGAAGGGCATCAGTCTGGAGCTCGCTAAGGGTGAACTGGTGTCCCTGATCGGGGCCAACGGCGCCGGCAAGACCACCACGCTGAACGCCATCGCCGGCACCCTCGGCACCGCCGGCGGGGAGATCCGCTATGCCGGCGAGGCCATCGACAAGCTGCCGGCCCATAAACGCCTGCGCAAGGGATTGGCCCTAGTGCCGGAAGGGCGTGGCATCTTCACGCGCCTGACCGTCGAGGAGAACCTGCGCATGGGCGCCTACTGCCGGCGCGACACGGACGCCGTCGAGGCCGACATGGAGCGCATCTTCGGCATGCTGCCGCGGGTCAAGGAGCGCCTGGCCCAGGTGGCCGGCACCCTGTCCGGCGGCGAGCAGCAGATGGTGGCCATCGGCCGTGCGCTGCTGTCGCGGCCCAAGCTGCTGTTGCTGGACGAGCCGTCGATGGGGCTTGCGCCGCTGGTGGTGGAGAAGATCTTCGAGGTGATCCGCTCGGTGGCCGCCGAGGGGGTGACGATCCTGCTGGTCGAGCAGAATGCCAATCTGGCGCTGGAGTTTTCCCAGCGGGCTTATGTGATGGAGTCCGGGCGTATTACCCTCAGCGGTTCAGGTGCCGAGCTGCTGGCTGATCCCAAGGTGCGCGCTGCCTACCTGGGGGAGTGATGGATAGGGGCTGACGTGGAGGGCTTTGCCGTCTAGTCTTTGGAGACGGGGGTTCCATTCGTGTCACCCATGTCTGTTCCGTCCATCGGTTCGTCCTCTTTTGCCATCCTCAGCCAGGTCCTGGCCGCCCAAGCCAAGGCGCGGGCTAGTGCGTCCTCTTCTACCGCTGCGAGGGCGACGACGAATGGCAAGCTCAGCGAGTCGGATCAGCGTGTTGTAGCCAAGCTGCAGCAGCAGGATCGAGCCGTGCGCGCCCACGAGCTGGCCCATATCGCCGCCGGGGCCGGCGTCGTCACCAGCGGGGCCAGCTACACCTACGAGACCGGACCGGACGGCAAGCGCTACGCTAACGGCGGTGAGGTCAGCATCGATGTTTCGCCGGGGCGCACGCCGCAGGACACCTTGCGTAAGGCCGAGCAGATCCGCGCATCGGCACTGGCGCCTGCCGACCCGTCGGCGCAGGACCGCAGCGTCGCCGCGCGGGCCGAGCAGATGGCGACCGAGGCGCGCATTGAACTGACGGATGCATCCGCCCAGAAGACCCATAGCACGGTGAGCAGCGGCAGCAACGACGACCCGGCGAGCGCCCTCTACCTGAGCGTCGCCGGCGGGCAGGCGTCGTCGGGTAGCAGCGTCAATACCTGGGCCTGATCCTGGGCCCGGTGGGCGACCCATTCGACGAGGTGCCAGCGGGTGCCGGTTATCGGCCATGGCGCATAGGCGAAGGGGCCGGTGCCGCTGAGGCGGAAGGTTGCATGGTCCGTCACCGTGATGGCTTGGCCCGGCCAGAAGCGCGCCAGCGTTGTCTCCAGGCTTTCCGTTTCCGTGATCGTCAGCGTGTCCCGGTAGCTCGGCGCGGTGAGGGTCGAGATCACATCGTGGTAGCTCGCCCAGGTGCGTCCGGCCAGGTGGCGCTGGAGCAGTGCGGACCAATCCTCCGCTGGCGCGCTGATCTGGCCGAGCACGTTGGAGAACAGGAAGGCCGCGTGCGGGAAGCGTGCGGCCAGCCATGCCAGGCCGTCCGGCGTGCGCAGGCTGTCCAGCCGGTCGAAGCGCAGCGCCGTCGCGTCGTGTCGGCGGGCCAGCAGGTGGCGGGCGAGGGGATCGGGTTCCAGCGCGACGACGCCATCGAAACGGCTCAGGAAGCCGCCCGGCAGCGCATAACCCGCATTCGGGCCGACGATGACCAATTCCTTCTCGGCGATACGCCATCCATCGAGCCAGCCGGCCACTGCGGCATGGAAGGCTGCCCAGTTCCGGTGGCGCTGCCGCCTTGCGCGCAGGTGGTACACCAGGCCGCCGCTGGGGTCGAGCAGGTGGTCGCGTAGGCGGGGAAAGGATGTGGGCACTTGCAGGCAGAGAGAAGGAATCGGCCCCGATTATGCCGGATGGGCTGGTCAGCCCCATGTCCGGGATGCCATGCTTCGGCTCTTATCGAATTTGCTTAAGCATGAAGGAGAGTGGGATGTCGGATCCGCTGCACGAAGCGCAGTTGTCGTCAGAGGTGGTGTTCGAGGGGCGCCTGCTGAAGGTTTACCGGGACCAAGTGCGCCTGCCTGACGGCAAGGACGGGGTACGTGAGTACATCAAGCACCCGGGGGCGGTGGTGGTGATCCCGGTGCTGGCGGATGGTCGCCTGGTTTTCGAGCGCCAGTTCCGTTACCCGGTGGGGCGCGCCTTCCTGGAACTGCCGGCCGGCAAGCTCGATCCGGACGAGGACATCCTCGACTGCGCCCGCCGCGAACTGCAGGAGGAAACCGGTTACGTCACCGAGCAGTGGCGCTACCTGGGCGTCATGCACCCGTGCATCGGCTACTCCAACGAGCGCATCGAGATTTTCCTCGCCACCGGCCTGGAGCATGTCGGCCACGCCTGGGATGACGGGGAATTCCTGGAAATCCTGACCCTCAGCCTGGAGGAGGCCCGCGAGGCGGTTTTCGATGGCCGCATCACCGACGCCAAGACCATCACGGCGCTGTTCTGGGCCGAGCGGGAGCTGGCCAAGGGTTGAGCGCCCCGTTTCGGCTAGGGTTCGTCGGAGCTTGCCGCTTCGAAGGGCTGTGCCGCGGCTGCACGGCTGTTGCGATGGTAGAAATGCCACCACAGCAGGAAGCACCCCATGCCGAGCAGCAGGCAGCCTGCCGCGCCGCTTGCCAGCCCCGGCACCGTGTCCCACAGGGCGGGGGCCAGCACGCCAGCGGCGCCGGCGCTGACCAGCATCTGCAGGAAGCTCTGACAGCTCGACGCGACGCCGCGCTGGGCCGGGAAGTGGTCCAGCGCCAGTAGCGTCAGGCTCGGCATCGCAATGGCCATGCCGAAGTTGTAGAGGGCGATCGGCACCACCGAGTGGGGCAGGCCGGCGGGTATCAGGAAGGACAGCCCCAGGTTGAACACGGCCGCGGTAATCATCACTCCATAGCCGAGGGCTATGGTGCGCGCCTGGGACAGCCTCCCGGCCAGCCGCGCTGACAGCGCCGAGCCGCCCATCATGCCCAGCACACAGGGGATGAAGAACCATCCGAACCCGGTTTCCGGCAAGTGCAGGTGGCGCATCAGGAACACTGGTGCCGACAGCACGTAGATGAAGAAGCCGTTGAAGTTGAGGCCGACGGCGAAGGTCAGCAGCAGGAAGCCCGGTGTGCGGAAGACCTGCGCGTAGCGTCGCGCCAGCGGACCCGGATGGAGCGGGTGGCGGGCCGCCGGCGGATGGGTTTCCGGCAGCTTCCACGCACACAGGCTGGCCAGCATGAGGCCCAGCAAGGCCAGGAAGACGAATACCGCGCGCCAGCCGAAGGTGCTGTAAATCCAGCCGCCGAGGATGGGGGCGATGGCCGGGCCGAGGGCGAAGGCCATGCTGACATGGCTCATCATGCGCTGGGCGCGCGGGCCTTCCATCAGGTCGCGCACCACTGCGCGGCCGACCACCATGCCGGCGCCAGCGCTGATGCCCTGCAGCCCGCGGCCGAGCAACAGGGTCTGGATGCCGCCAGCGAACACGCAGACCAGCGAGGCCAGCGTGAACAGCAGCATCGAGATGACGATCACGCGCTTGCGCCCGTAGGCGTCGGACAGGGCGCCATGCCACAGCACCATCGCGCCCATCGGCAGCATGTAGGCGGTGAGGGTCTGCTGGACTTCGACGGGGCTGACGTGCAGGTCGGCGCCGATGGCTTGCAGGGCCGGGAGATAGGTGTCGATCGAGAACGGACCGACAGTGGCGAGCGCTGCGAGCAGCGCCGCCAACTGGGCATAGGGCATGGGATGAGGTGCTTTACTCGACGGCGTGGATCTTGGTGACGTAGTAACCGGTTTCACCGAAGCAGGTGGACGGGATGCCCACATGCTGTTCGTAGGAGAGTGCGACCCGTTTGCCCATCTCCGTGTTGATGGCGGTGGCGACGTTGTCGTCGCGTACGGTGAACTTGAAGATCTCCGGCAGGCTGCCGGGAATCGCGACGATCGCCAGTTCTCCCTCCCAGGTCTTGCACAGCCAGCCCTTCTGGGAAAACTTCTGCACGTAGCCTGCCCGTTCGCCGGATGAATAGCTCCAGTTGAGGGTCAGCCAGGTGTAGCCGGCGGCGAGGGCCACCACCAGGACGAGGAAACCGGCGAGCCACAGGCGCCAGTTCCTGGCGCGGGGGAGGCCGGAAGAGAGGGTCGATGCCAAGGGAGACTCCTGTTCGTGTTCAGCTGAATTCCCCCGGGCCGCGGCGGCTCTGTACCGCTTCGGCCACGTGGGGGGCGCCGATATTGTCGGCGCCGTTCATGTCGGCGATTGTACGCGCCACTTTCAGGATGCGATGGTAGGCGCGCGCCGACAGGCCCAGGCGTTCGATGGCGGTGCGCAGCAGCGCGTCGCCGGTGGCATCCGGCCGGCACCAGCGGTCGACACCGGCCGCGTCGAGGCGTGCGTTGGGCATGCCTTGTCGAGCCTGCTGGATGGCCCACGCCCGGGCGACCCGTTCCCGCACCACCGCCGAGCTTTCGCCGCCGGCTGTGGTTTGCAGTTCGGAAACAGACAGGGCCGGCACTTCCAGCACCAGGTCGATGCGGTCCAGCAGCGGGCCGGACAGGCGCTGGCGATAACGCCGGACTTGCTCCGGCGTACACCGGCAGCGGCCGTCCGGATGGCCGTGGTAGCCGCAGGGGCAGGGGTTCATTGCGGCGACGAGCTGGAAGCGGGCCGGAAACTCCGCCCGGCGGGCGGCGCGGGAAATCGTGATGTGGCCGCTTTCCAGCGGTTCGCGCAGGGCCTCGAGCACGCGGCGATCGAACTCGGGCAGTTCGTCGAGGTAGAGCACTCCGTTGTGGGCGAGGCTGATCTCGCCTGGACGGGGCGTGCCGCCGCCACCGACCAAGGCCGCCGTCGACGAAGTGTGGTGGGGCGTTCTCAGGGGACGCTGGCGCCAGCGCTCGGGGCGGAAGCTGCCTTCGATGGACTGCACGACTGCGCTTTCCAGTGCCTCTTGGTCGTCCATCGGTGGCAGAAGGCCGGGCAGGCGTTGGGCCAGCATGGATTTTCCGGTGCCCGGCGGGCCGTAAAGCAGCAGGGAGTGCTGGCCGCTGGCGGCAACCTCCAGGGCCCGGCGGGCGTGGGCCTGGCCCTTGACGTCGGCCAGGTCGGGATAGGCCGCCGGTAGCGCCAGGGTTTCGCCGTCGTGGGGTGCGAGGAGCGTGTGTCCGCACAGGTGGGCGGCGACGGCCGACAGGCTGCGCGCCGGCAGCATCTGCACGTTGTGCACCAGCGCCGCTTCGGGGGCGTTGGCGATCGGCAGAATCAGCGTGCGCCCGCTGTGGGCGGCCTGCCGGGCCAGCGCCAGTGCGCCGCGCACCGGCCGCAGTTCGCCGGTGAGGGACAGTTCCCCGGCGAACTCGTAGCGGTCCAGCTGCTTGGCGGGGATCTGGCCGGAGGCGGCGAGGATGCCCAGCGCGATAGGGAGGTCGAAGCAGCCGCCTTCCTTTGGCAGGTCGGCCGGCGCCAGGTTGACTGTGATACGCCGCTGGGGGAACTCGAACTGCCCGGTCTGCAGTGCGGCGCGCACGCGGTCGCGGGCTTCGCGGACTTCCACATCGGGCAGACCGACCAGCGTGAAGGCGGGTAGTCCGTTGGCCAGATGCACCTCGACTGTGACCTCCGGGGCGAGCAGGCCGACGAGGGCGCGGCTTGTCACAAGGGCTATACTCACGGCGTATCTTTTTGGAATAAACCGGCAGTCTAGCCCAGGTGTTGCTCCGGGTTTAGTTCATTGTCATTGAGAGTCGCGGTAGGCTTCGACCGAGATCACGAGGCGAACCTCGTCGCTGACCGACGGGATGTTCTTGGTCATGCCGAAGTCAGAACGCTTCAGGCGGGCGGTGATGTCGGCGCCACAGGTTTCACGCTTGTTGAGCGGGTGGGGGGCACAGTGGAAGCGGGACAGGGTGAGCTGCAGCGGTTTGGTGATGCCGAGTAGGGTCAGGCTGCCTTCGGCGGTCACCGGCTTGTCGCCGTCGAAGTTGAAGCGCTCGGCCTTGAAGCTGATCGTCGGGTAGGCGTCGGTGTTGAAGAAGCCCTCGCCACGCATGTTCTCGTTCCATTTGGCGAAGCCCATGTCGATGGAGCTCGCGTCGATGCTGACCTCCACCGAGCCCCGATGGGCGGCGGTGTCGAGGACGATCTTGCCGCTGGTCTTGTTGAAGCGCCCGCGCTGGGTCGAGAAGCCGAGGTGGTCCGTTTCGAACAGCGGGTAGGTGTGGTTGGAGTCGATCGTGTAACTGACCGGGGCGGCGAATGCCGGGGCGCTGGCGACGGCCAGCAGAGCGAGCAGCTTCTTCAAGGGATGTCTCCGGTAAACCGAAATGGCGAGTTGTAATTGCTTTGGGGCTGGCATGAAAAAGGGCGCCGGGGGCGCCCTTGAATGACCGTCGGAACGGTGGGAAGGTTCAACCCGCCTCTGCCGGCGGACGTGATGCCAGCTCCGATTCCAGCTGGGCGACCCGGTGTTCGAGTTCGGTCAGCTTGTCGCGGTAGCGGGCGAGGGTTTCCTTCTGCAGGTCGAATTCCTCGCGGGTCACCAGGTCGAGCCTGGAGAAACCACTGGCTAGCAGCGCGCGGGCGTTCTTTTCGAAATCCTTGGCGGGGCTGTTGGCGAGGAGTTCGGAAACCTTCGAACCGATTTCATCGAGGATTTTGGGATTGGCCATGGCAGCGTTCCTCACGGGAAAAGGGGAAAAATCCAAGTTGTGTTCAAGTTTAGCATTGGACTCCAGTGGCCGTTGCCGTGCCCCATGCACCAACACGGCGCCCCCGATTGGTGCGTACTCCCAAAGTGGTGCGGAATGATTTTTTTCTGCGCTGCAGCAGAAGCCCATTTTGTATATCAACCCATTGAAATAATGAGTTTTTTAAAACTGGCATGGTGATTGCTAAAACGTGTGAGCCAACTTTTAATACTAGGAGAACCCAATCATGCGCAAGACCGTTATCGCTTCTGCCCTGATCGCAGCCTGTGCCGCTCTGCCGTCCCTGGCGAGCGCTGAAGATGCCGCTCCCGCTCCGGAGCACACCTTCACCAGCAACGTCACGCTGGCGTCGGAGTACATCTACCGCGGTATCGGTCAGACCAATCGCAAGCCGGCCATTCAGGGTGGTTTCGACTACGCGCATTCCAGCGGCCTGTACGTCGGCACCTGGGCTTCCAACGTGTCCTGGCTGACCGATGGCAGCCCGACGGTCAGCAACAGCATCGAGATGGACTTCTACGGCGGCTTCAAGAACACCGTCGGCGACTTCGGCTATGACGTGGGTCTGCTGCAGTACTTCTACCCGGGTTCCGGCTACGGCAACAACCCGAACACCATCGAAGGCTACATCGCCGGTTCCTGGACCTTCCTGACCTTGAAGTACTCCCACTCCTTTAGTGACCTGTTCGGCTGGACCGACTCCAAGAACTCCGGTTACCTCGACCTCACCGCCACTTACGAGCTGGCCCCGGGCCTCAACCTGATCGGCCATGTCGGTCGCCAGAAGATCCACGGTGACAACAGCGGCGCCTCCTACACCGACTACAAGCTGGGCGTGACCAAGGATATCGCGGCGGGTGTCGTTGTCGGCCTGAACTACATCAACACCAACGCCAGCCAGGCCTTCTACACCAACGCCTTCGGCAAGGATCTGGGCAAGGACCGCGTGCAGCTGACCATCACCCGTACGTTCTAACTTCCCCCCGTAACCGCGCGGCGGCTCGTTCGGGTCGCCTTGCAAGAGGACCCAACCATGAAACTCGTAACTGCCATCATCAAGCCCTTCAAGCTCGACGAAGTGCGTGAGGCCCTGTCCGCCATTGGCGTGCAAGGCATCACGGTGACCGAGGTGAAGGGCTTTGGCCGTCAGAAGGGCCATACCGAGCTGTACCGCGGCGCGGAATACGTGGTCGATTTCCTGCCCAAGGTGAAGATCGAGGCTGCCGTCAAGACCGAGATCCTTGACCAGGTCATCGAAGCCATCGAAAAATCTGCCAGCACCGGCAAGATCGGTGACGGCAAGATCTTCGTGTTCGATCTCGAACAAGCCATCCGCATCCGTACCGGCGAGTCCGGTGCCGAAGCGCTGTAAGGGAGCTTCCCATCATGAAAAAAATCTTCGCTGCCCTGCTGACGACCCTGACGGTCGGATTTGCGGGCCATGCGCTGGCCCAGGACAAGGACGCTCCGGCCGCGCCGACCGCCGCTCCCGCGGTGACCGCCCCCGCAGAGGCGGCTGCCACCGCCAAGCCGGCCGAAGCACCAGTTGCCGCCGCGCCGGCTGCCGCTGCTGAGGCCAAACCGGCTGAAGCCGCCGCTGCCGCACCGGCTCCGGTGCCCAACAAGGGTGACAACGCCTGGCTGATCGTGGCTACTGCCCTCGTCATCATGATGTCTGTTCCCGGCCTGGCCCTGTTCTATGGTGGCCTGGTTCGTACCAAGAACATGCTGTCCGTGCTGCTGCAGGTGTTCACGGTGTTTTCGCTGATCAGCGTGCTGTGGGTGCTGTACGGCTACTCGATCGCCTTTACCGAGGGCAGCGCCTTCTTCGGCGGTCTCGACAAGGTTCTGCTGAAGGGCATCACGCCGGATTCGGTCGCCGCCACCTTCTCCAAGGGTGTCGTCATCTCCGAGTTCATCTACGTGGCCTTCCAGGGTGCCTTTGCCGCCATTACCGTGGCTCTGATCCTCGGCGCCTTCGCCGAGCGCATCAAGTTCTCCGCCGTGCTGCTGTTCTCCGTGCTGTGGTTTACCTTCAGCTACCTGCCGATGGCTCACATGGTCTGGTACTGGGCGGGTCCGGATGCCTACACCACCGCTGAAGCGGCCGATGCCGCCAACGCGACGGCTGGCTTCCTGTTCCAGAAGGGCGCCCTCGACTTCGCCGGTGGCACCGTGGTGCACATCAACGCTGCCGTGGCTGGCCTGGTGGGTGCCTTCCTGGTTGGCAAGCGCGTCGGTTTCGGTCGCGAGTCCTTCGCTCCGCACAGCCTGACCCTGACCATCGTCGGCGCCTCCCTGCTGTGGGTGGGCTGGTTCGGTTTCAACGCCGGCTCTGCGCTGGAAGCCAACGGCTCTGCCGCGCTGGCCTTTGTGAATACCTGGGTTGCCACCGCTGCTGCTGCTGTTGCCTGGCTGCTGGCTGAATGGATCATCAAGGGCAAGCCGTCCGGTCTGGGCGCTGCGTCCGGCGCTGTGGCTGGCCTGGTGGCGATCACCCCGGCCTGCGGCTTCGTCGGTGTCGTCGGTGCGATCGTGATCGGCCTGCTGGCTGGCGTGGTCTGCCTGTGGGGCGTCAATGGCCTGAAGCGTATGCTGGGTGCTGACGACTCCCTGGACGTGTTCGGCGTGCATGGCGTCGGCGGTATCCTCGGTGCCATCCTGACCGGTGTGTTCGCCTCCCCGTCCCTGGGCGGCGTCGGCATCTGGGACTACGTGGCCAACAAGGCTGCCGATACCTACTCCATCAGCGACCAGGTCATCGTTCAGCTGACCGCCGTCGGCACCACCGTCGTGTGGTCTGCCGTCGTGGCCTTCATTTCCTACAAGCTGGTCGACATGTTCATCGGCCTGCGCGTGCCGGAAGACGAAGAGCGCGAAGGTCTGGACATCACCTCCCACGGCGAGACCGCTTACCACCAGTAATTCCGGTAGGTCGTTTCATCACGAAAACGGGCGCTGCGGCGCCCGTTTTTGTTTGTATGCTTCCCGCTGGCGTCATCAAGGATTGAAGAAATGGGTTTTTTTGACTGGTTGCTGGGCGGGCGTTCGGCGTCATGTGCCGGCGACGAGCGCCTGCAGGCGGCCGTGGCGCGGGTTATCGGCAGCATCGATCCGCGTTTGCAGTTTCTGGATGACGCCTCCTCGCGGCTATGTCCGGCAGTGACCCATGCACTGAAGTATGCGGATCAGGTGGTGGCGTGCATTCCGCCATGCGTGGAGATGAATTCCCAGGCCTGGTCGCAGAACCCCGTGTTGCGTACTGTCTTTGCCCGGCCGGCGGATGTGGCGGAGACGTTATCGGCCAGTGTGGATCTCCAGGACTTCCTGGCTTCGCCTGCGGCAGTTGGGCTTGAGCGCGTCTGCTGCATGGTGGCCGCGACGCGGGTCGAGCAGAACGTGCTGGGCATTGTGCTGGAGGGTGACCAACTGCGTCAGGATGTGCCACAGACCACGGTCAGCTTCCAGCATTTCCGGCTGTTTGCATTTGCCGCGGATGAGGCAGCGCTGTTCCGGCGCATCCACGAACTGGTGTTAGAAGGTTTGGTGATGGCCGCGCTGCAGGAGATTGCCGTGCGGCAGCGGCAGAGCGACCAGTTGCCCTTCGATCATCAGCTGCTGCAGACGCGCCTGAGCCTGCTGGAGCGGAGTCGGCCGGGCCTGGATGCGCTGGAATGCCATTCCTGGCGCGGCCGCGATCTGGATGGACTGCGGCGTCAGCTAGCCGACAATGAAGCTGCTCTGGTCGAAAGGAGTGTCTCCGGTGCAGGCCTGGAAATGGTGTTGGCCGCGGTGATCGAGACCCTGCTGGCGGCGGAGCGGATCATCCACGCCCGGCGCCTGGCACTGCGCGTGAATGCGATGAACGTGCTGGTCGAGGCGGACAAGGACGATGCGTTGAACGTCCCGCTGATTGAATTCTCGACCCCGACGGCCGTCGGGACCCGGCGCAGCGCCTTCCTGGCCAGTTTCGCCCGGGATGCGGTGGTGGAGAGGAAGCTGGATTTCGCGGCGGGGATGCGCTTGCTGTAGCTACGCGGCAGACGTGAAAAAGCCGGCGATCCGCCGGCCTTCGTCGTTTTTTACGGAGCGGACTGACTTTCAGCGGAACACGACGGTCTTGTTGCCGTGCATCAGCACCCGATCTTCCAGGTGGTAGCGCAGGCCGCGGGCCAGCACGGCCTTCTCGATGTCCTTGCCGTAGCGGACCATGTCGTCCACCGAGTCGGAATGGTCGATGCGGATCACGTCCTGTTCGACGATCGGGCCCTGGTCGAGGTCGGCCGTCACGTAATGGCAGGTCGCGCCGATCAGCTTGACGCCCTTGGCGTAGGCCTGGTGGTAGGGCTTGGCGCCGACGAAGCTGGGCAGGAAGCTGTGGTGGATGTTGATGATCTTGCCCGGATGGGCCGCGCACAGCTCCGGCGACAGGATCTGCATGTAGCGGGCCAGCACCATCGTGTCGCCGTGGGATTCCTCGAACAGGCGCTGTACCTCGGCATAGGCCTGGGCCTTGTTGTCCGGGGTGACGGGAACGTGGTGGAAGGGAATGCCGTGCCACTCGACGAAGCCGCGGAAGGTGTCGTGGTTGGAGATCACGCAGGGGATCTCGATGTCCAGTTCCTTTGACTGCCAACGCGCCAGCAGATCGTAGAGGCAGTGTTCCTGCTTGGAGACGAGGATCACCACGCGCTTCTTGACCGCCGAGTCGGTGATCTTCCAGTCCATGTTGAGCTCTTCGGCGATCGGGCGGAAGCGCTCGCGGAACTCGGTGAGCATGAAGGGCAGCGAATCGGCCTTGATCTCGATGCGCATGAAGTAGCGCCCGCGGTGCTCGCTGTCGACGGCAGGTTCGGCGTGGAGCGCGGTTTCGAGGATCCAGCCCTTGTGTTCGGCGATGAAGCCGGACACCTTGGCGACGATGCCAGTGCGGTCGGGGCAGGAGGCGGAGAGGGTGTAGAAGCGTTCGCGGTGCATGATGGGCTCAGGCACCGGCCGCCGGCCACGGGGCCGCGACCGGCGTATCGGATGGGATCAGATGCGGGCGGAGGCGGCGCGGATCTGGGCGGCCAGGCCGCTGTACTCGCGCTCCACCGGGAACTGCGGGAACTCGGCGATGACGTTGTCCGGCGCACGGAACAGGATGCCGGCGTGGGCTTCCTTGAGCATCGCGGTGTCGTTGTAGGAGTCGCCGGCGGCGATGACCTTGAAGTTGATTTCCTTGAAGCGCTGGACGGCTTCCTTCTTCTGGTTGGCCATGCGCAGGTGGTAGTTCACCAGATAGCCCTCTGCGTCGGCTTCGAGCTTGTGGCAGAACAGGGTCGGCATGCCGAGCTGTTCCATCAGCGGCATCGCGAATTCGTAGAAGGTGTCGGACAGGATGATGACCTGGAAATCCTTGCGCAGGGCGTCGAGGAAGTCCTTGGCGCCGGGCTCGGGGCCCATCTCGGAGATCACCTTCTGGATGTCCGGCAGGCCCAGCTTGTGCTGCTTGAGCAGGTCCAGGCGGTACTTCATGAGCTTGTCGTAGTCCGGCTCGTCGCGGGTGGTGCGACGCAGTTCGGGAATGCCGGTGCGCTCCGCGAATTCGATCCAGATTTCGGGGACGAGAACACCTTCGAGGTCGAGACAGACGAGTTGCACGGCAAAAGCTCCAGGTTACGGCGGTTGATTTGGCGAATCCGTGATTCTAGCAAAGAGACTGCGACGGCTTCAGCGGGATTGCGTGGTGAGTGTCGAGTCGGCCGGTTTAGTCAGCCGGAATGGCATCGAGGGCTTCATGCAGTTCGAGCCAGCGCAGTTCGGCTTCGTCGATCTTCTCGCTGAGTTCGGCCTGGCGCTTGAGCAGCTTGGGCACCTCGCCGGCGTCGGGGCCGGTGTACAGGTCCGGGTCGGCGAGGCGCTCGTCGAGCTTGGCCTTTTCGGCGTTCCACGGGGTGAGCTTCTTGTCGAGCTGCTCCAACTCCTTGACCAGCGGCCGGCGGGCGGCTAGGCGGGCCTGGCGGTCGGCGGCAGCGGCTTCGCGGTCGGCCTTGCGGCTGGCCTTGTCGGCGGCCTTGTCCGGGCACTGGCCGGCGGCCGCGTCGGCGGCGCGCTGCTGGGCCAGCCAGTTCTTGTAGTCGTCCAGGTCGCCGTCGAAGGGTGTCAGGCGGCCGCCATCGACGAGCAGGAAGCGGTCGCAGGTGGCGCGCAGCAGGGCTCGGTCGTGGGACACGATGACCATGCCGCCCTCGTAGTCCTGCAGGGCTAGCGTGAGGGCGTGGCGCATTTCCAGGTCGAGGTGGTTGGTCGGTTCGTCGAGCAGCAGCAGGTTAGGCTGGTTCCAGATCAGGATGGCCAGTGCCAGGCGGGATTTCTCGCCGCCGGAGAAGGGGCCGCAGGGCGTGGTGGCCATGTCGCCGTTGAAGTCGAAGCCGCCCAGGTAGTTGCGCAGCTCCTGCTCGCGGGTCTGCGGGTCGAGGCGCAACATGTGCTGCAGCGGCGATTCGTCGGGGCGCAGGCTCTCCAGCGCGTGCTGGGCGAAATAGCCGAGTTGCAGGCCCTTGCCTTCCCGGCGTACGCCGGCGGTGGGCTGCAAACCGCCGGACAGCAGCTTTATCAGCGTCGATTTGCCGGCGCCGTTGCGGCCGAGCAGGCCGATGCGCTCGCCAGGGCGGATGGTCAGCTTCATGTCCGACAGGATCGGCTTGTCCACGTAGCCGGCGGCGGCGTCCTCGATCTGCAGCAGCGGATCGGGGGCGGCGGTGCAGTCGCGGAAGCTGAAGGTGAACGGGTTGTCGATGTGGGCGGCGGCGATGACCTCCATCCGCTCCAGCGCCTTGATGCGGCTCTGGGCCTGGCGGGCCTTGGTGGCCTGGGCGCGGAAGCGATCCACGTATTTCTGCAGGTGGGCACGCTCGCGCTGCTGCTTCTCGAACATCGCCTGCTGCTGGGACAGGCGTTCGGCGCGCTGGCGTTCGAAGTTGGAGTAGCCACCGGTGTACAGGGTGAGTTGCTGGTTCTCGATATGGGCGATCTGGTTCACGACTGCGTCGAGGAAGTCGCGGTCGTGGGAGATCAGCACCAGCGTGCCGCGGTAGTCGGTGAGCCACTGTTCCAGCCAGATGACCGCGTCCAGGTCGAGGTGGTTGGTCGGTTCGTCGAGTAGCAGCAGGTCGGAGCGGCACATCAGCGCCTGGGCCAGGTTGAGGCGCATGCGCCAGCCGCCGGAGAAGTCCGCTACCGGGCGTTCCATCTCGGCAACCTTGAAGCCCAGACCGTCCATCAGCGCGGCGGCGCGGGCGCGGGCCGCGTAACCGCCGATCTCCTGCAGGCGGCCGTGGAGGTGGCCGATCTCCTCGCCGTCGTGGGCGGCTTCGGCCTTTTCCAGCGCGACTTCGATGCGGCGCAGCTCGGCGTCACCGTCGAGCACGTATTCGATGGCGGGGCGCGGCAGGGCCGGGGTTTCCTGGGCTACGTGGGCAATGGTCCACGACGCGGGCATCTCCAGGTCGCCGGAATCCTGGTGGAGCTCACCGCGCAGCATGCCGAACAGGCTGGATTTGCCGCAGCCGTTGGCACCGGTGAGGCCGACCTTCCAGCCAGGGTGGATCTGCAGGCTGGCGCCTTCGATGAGAGTCTTTACGCCCCGGGCGAGGCGGAGATTGCGGAACTGGATCACGGCAGCGGAAGCGGTAAGCGGGCAGGAAATCCGGTATTGTAAGCAGTTCCGTCGTGTCCAGCCCTGTCGTCCAATGCATCGAAGCCGTCCGTTCCGCCGATCGTCCCTTTCCGCCAGTCTGTCCGTGTTGTTGTTGGCGCTGTTGTGCCAGGGGACCGTGCAAGCCCAGGAATCCCCCGTCGATGAAGGCGCGGAAAAGGCTCGTGCGGAGAAGATGCGCGAGGAGGCGAAGGCCTTGCGCGAAGCCGCCGAGGTCCGCTTCAAGGCGGACGAGATCGCCTGCTACGAACGTTTTCTGGTGAACAGCTGCATCGACCGGGTGCGTCAGCGCCACGTGGAGGACACCCGTCAGGCACGTGCCCTCGATCTGGAGGCGGGGCGCATCGAGCTGGCTGAAAAGAACCGTCGTTATGCTGAACGTATGGCAGGGCAGGCCGAGCAGGCGCCGCAGAAGGCTGTCGAAAAGGCCGAGCAGGAGGCCCGCAATCGTGCCGACAGCGAAGCGCGCCTGCGCGCTCTTGCGGACAAGGACGCCGGGCGCATCGAGCGCGAGCAGGAGGGCAAGTCCCGCGCGCTGCACGAGGCCGAGGCCCGTCAGTCCAAGGAAGCCGCAGATGCGCGGCGCCGGGCCGCCGAGGCCGCGGCGGCGGCGCAGCGTGCCAGTCAGGCCGAGAGCGACCGTCGTGCCTACAAGGAGCGGGCAGCCAAGGCCGCGGAAAAACGTGCCGAGAAGGCGGAAAAGCTCAAGCAGGCCGATGGGGCCAAGACTCCCGCGAAAGCCGCCGAACCTCTAATGCCCGGCCGCTGAGTTGGCGCGAGGTGGGGGCGATGCCGCCCAGGCCAGCGCGTCCTCCAGCCGGTCGTTGCCCCAGAACAGCTCCCCGTCCGGCGTGATGAAGCTCGGGGCACCAAACAGGCCCCGTTCGGCCGCCTGTTCGGTCTGGCTGCGCAAGGCCAGTTTGTTCTCGGGGCTTTCCGCTTCGGTGAGGATCGTGTCGGCGGGTAGTTCCAGCGTTTCGAGAATGTCGCGGATCACCGCCGGATCGGCAATGTCCCGGTCCTCGGCAAAATTGGCCTGCATCGTTGCCCGGGTGAAGTTGCCGATCCATGGCTGGTTGGCTCCGGTCAGCGCGACCCGGGCGGCCAGCAAGCCGTTGCGCGGAAAACGCGACGGCACCTGGAACGGCAGGCCGTAACGGGCCGACAACCGGGCCAGGTCGCGCCACATGTAGCGGCCTTTGGGGGGATAGATGTTGAACGGTGAGTCGTTCCAGCCCAAGGACAGGAACACCGGCCCAAGCAGGAAGGGCCGCCACGCCAGCTTGACGCCAGCCTCTTTCGCCAGCGCCTCGATGCGCATCACGCTCAGGTAGGAATATGAACTGGCGAATTCGAACCAGAATTCGAGGGGTTTGCTGTTCATCGGCGCCTCCATCGCGGTAGGAGAAGGGCAGTCTAGCACTCATCCTGTCCGCGGGCAGGGCGCCGAATGGACGCCGCCGGAGGCTTAGACCTTGTACAACTGCAGCGTGGCGATCTGGCGCTGGGCCTGTTCGTCGAGGCGGCGGGCGGTGCTGGAAGACTGTTCTGCTGCGGCCGCAGCCTCTTCGGCCATCTGCGCGATGCGCTCGATCTGTACGGCGATGTTGGTGCTGGCCGCGCCCTGTTCGCGGATTGCGTCGGAGATCTCGGACACCATGCGGGCGGTGCCGCTGGCGGCGGTGCCGATTTCCTTGATGGCCTTGTCCGTGTCGTCGGCCCGTTTGACGCTCTGGGTGACCAGACTCTCGGCGTCCTCCATCTCGTGGGCGGCCTGTTCGGAGTGACGGCGCATGGCCTCGATGGTGGAGGAGATCTCCTGCGTCGAACTGGCGGTGCGCTCGGCCAGCTTGCGCACTTCATCGGCTACCACCGCGAAACCGCGGCCCTGCTCGCCTGCGCGGGCGGCCTCGATGGCTGCGTTGAGGGCCAGCAGGTTGGTCTGGTCGGCCACTTCCTTGATGACCTGAACCACCGAGCCGACCCGCTCGCCCTGGGCGCCCAGCTCGCGCAGGGATTCGGCGGCGGCACTGACGGATGAAGAGATGCTGCGGATATCGGCGATCGTCCGGTCGATGGTTGAGGAGCCGGCGCGGGCCATCTCGCCAGAACGGTCGGCCAGTTCGTGGGCTTCGTGGGCGCGGTCACCGACATGGGTGACGCTGACCGTCATCTCCTCGACCGTCGCGGCAATCGCCGAAGAGGCTTCGCTTTGCGTGCCGGCGGCGCCCGATACCTGCTTCGACGCGTGGGTCATCTCGCGGCTGGCGTCAGCGACCGAGCGGGCGCCTTCGGTGAGGCTGCGGAAGTTGTCCTGCAACTTGGACAGCAACTGGTTGAAGGCCGTGGCGGTCTCGCCGATTTCATCCATGCGCTTGACCGGCGCACGGATGGTGAAGTCCTGCGATTCATTGACGTGCACCAGTGTGTTGCGAATGCTGGCAAGGCTGTCGCGCAAATTCTGGATCAAGAGATAGGCCATGATGCCGACGATGCTGAAGGCTGCCGCGAGGATGCCACCAACAGTCCATAGCGCGGCATTGTAGTCTGCGACATTGTCCTTCTTGAGTTGCTCGGCGAAGCTGTAGTTGTAGTCCTCATGCTTGGCCAGCGCGTCGCGGGCCGTTGCAGCGGCGTCTTTCAGTGAGCCACGCAAAAAGTTGCGGACGGCGCCCATGTCACCGCTGTTGAGGATCTGAAAATACTCCGCGCGCTTGGTCCGATAGGCCGCCATGGCCGCCCGGTCGGCCTCCAGAAGCTGGCGGTCGGTGGCATCGGAAACCAATTCACTCTCATAGTGCTTGAGCGTCGCATCGAATTTGTCGTCCGCCACACGGATTGTTTGTTCTATCTCTTTCCTATGTGCTTCATCGACAGCCAGCGCGTGCTGGTATGTCCCGATTCGGCTGGTTGTCAGAAAGCTCCTGGCTTCCAGCAGGGCCCTCAAGCTCGGAAAGGTATTGGCCTGCATGTAGTCGAAGCGGGCATTGGCCTGCTGCAGTTGCCAGACGCCCATGCCCCCGACGAGCAGGAGAGCGAAGAGTGCGGCGCTGAGCGCTGCGATAAGGCGTTTAGTGAGATTCATGATGACGGCTCCAGCTGGCAGGCGGGGTACGAATCGGGGTAGGGCGGAGAGCGGGGTCTTAGCGATGCTCTCGTATGTGCCCGATTTGTGGACGAGAGCGACTCTTACGACGGAAAAACACCTAACTTTAGGTTTCTCCCCAGCCATTTGATAACGCCGGTTCCCGCCGTGATCCCACTGGCAAAGCAGGCGGTGAGCAGGTAGCCGCCGGTCGGGGCTTCCCAGTCGAGCATCTCACCCGCGCAGAACACGCCTGGGCGTTTGAGCAGCATCAGATGCTCATCCATCTCCTCGAACAGCACGCCGCCGGCGCTGCTGATCGCCTCGTCCAGTGGGCGCGGGGCGATGAGGCGTAGCGGCAGGGCCTTGATGGCCGCAGCCAGACTGGCTGGGTCGTCCAGCACGTCCGCACTCACGCATTCCCTCAGCAGCGCCATCTTGATGCCGGCGATGCCGACGCGGCTCTGAAGGTGGCTGGCGAGGGAGCGGGCGCCGCGGGGGTGGGCCACCTCGGCGGCAACCCGCTCCGCCGAGCGCCCGGGGGCCAGGTCGATCGACAGCGTGGCGCTGCCGTCCTGCTCGATGCGCTCACGGATGGACGCGGACAGGGCGTAGATCAGGCTGCCTTCGATGCCGTTGGCGGTGATCATCGCTTCACCGGGGCGCGGGGGGGCGTCGGCGCCTTCCACGCGGATGCTCACCGACTTGAGGGGCTGTCCGGCGAAGCGCTCGCGGAAGTGGGCGCTCCAGCCCTCGGCACCGTCGGTGCGGGGCGATGCGGTGATGAACCCGCAGTTGGCCGGGCGCAGCGGCGCGACGCCCACGCCGAGCCCGGTCAGGGCCGGGACCCATGTGCCATCCGAGCCCAGGCGCGCCCAGCTGCCGCCGCCGAGGGCCAGCACGCAGGCGTCTGCCCGGTGCTGGCGGAGGCCGTTGGGGGTCGTGAACAGCAGGCAGCCGTCGGCGTTCCAGCCGGTCCACCGGTGGCGTACATGGAAGCGCACCCCGGCTTCGCGCAGGCGCTGCAGCCATGCGCGCAGCAGCGGCGCGGCTTTCATCTCGGCCGGGAAGACGCGCCCGGAACTGCCGACGAAGGTGGACACGCCGAGCCCTTCGACCCACTCGCGCAGGGCCTGCGGCCCAAAAGCCGCGATCATCGGCTCGATCTGCGCCCGGCGCTGGCCGTAGCGGCCGGCGAAGGCCGCAAAGGGCTCCGAGTGGGTGATGTTGAGGCCGCCGCGACCGGCCAGCAGTAACTTGCGCCCGACCGACGGCATGGCGTCGAAGACATCCACCTGCAGGCCGGCGGCCGCGGCGGTTTCGGCGGCCATCAGGCCGGCGGGGCCACCCCCGATGATGGCGACGGAGGCGGGAATGGAGATGGACGGCATGGGCGCGGGATCTGGCGATGGAACGGGAAGGCGCGATTGTAGTGGCGCGGGGCCAGATTGTTTTTATCGCGTTGCGGATGTCGCTCGGGCTTATGTCAAAGGATTACAATCGAAAGCGGTCGTCGAATACGACTTTTGAATAACAACAAAGGGAATAGCGCGATGTCGATCGAACGGAAGAGGCCTGTCGGGGCCGGTTTGCTGCGGGCGCTGCTGGGCCTGTCAATGTTGGCGGCGACGGTGCCGGTGGTGGCGCAGACGGAGGTGCCGAGCGCGGCGCCAGGGGGGCGCGGGCAATTGGAGCGGATCATCAAGAGCCCGCCGGCCGAGCAGAAGGCGACGCAGGAGGCTGGCCGCAAGGCGTCGTTCTTCTGCGCGAACTGCCACGGGGATACAGGTCTTAGCAAATACACCGAGGTGCCCAATCTGGCCGGCCAGCACCCAGCCTATGTGCTCAACCAGATCGATGCCTTCCTCACCGGTAAGCGCAAGGACCCCTTCATGCAGGGGCTGATGAAGGTACTCAAGGACGACGAAAAGGCGGCCATCGCGGTGTTCTACGCGGCCCAGCCGGTGGTGCCGGCGGTCTCCATGGGCGGGCCGCGGGCAGCCGAGGGCAAGGCCCTGTTCGAGAAGAACTGCGCGCGCTGCCACGGTGCCGAGGCCAAGGGGGGCGAAACCTTCCCGCGCCTGGCGGGGCAGCAGTCCGAATACCTGCGCCGTAGCCTGACCCGCTACCTGACGATGAGCGGCGAGCGGATCTACCCGCCGATGACGGCCGCGGTGACCGGCATCGGCGCGCAGAACATCGAGGCCGTGGTCCAGTACCTGTCCGCGCTGCGCTGAGCCGGACTCGGCCGCAGCCCCGCCGGGGCTAGGGCCTGCTTGTCAGCGCGTGATCGGCACACCGCCGTCTGCACCGCCGAAGACCGTGGCGCCTTCCTTGACGGTGCCGATCACGCGGATGTCGCCGAGCTTGTCCGTCGGGGTCTTGAGCGGATTGGTGGACAGTACGGTGAGATCGGCGAGTTTGCCGACGGCGATGCTGCCCTTGATCTTCTCTTCGCCGAGCTGGCGCGCTGCGTTCAGCGTGATGGCTTTCAGCGCCTCCACCGCCGGCACCTGCTGATCGGTGCCCACCGGCCGCTTCACGGCAGCCGCCAGCACCTCCAGCGGTGCCGGTTCGATGAGGGCGGCGTCGTTGTGCAGCGTCAGCGGCAGGCCGCGCCCGAGAGCCGCGGCGGCGGGGCTGAAGCGCGCACTACGTTCGGCGCCGAGGGCGTCGCGGGTCAGCGTGTCGAGGCTGAGGCCCAGCCGCTGGGGGGCCAGGGATACGCTGACGCCGAGGGTCTTCAGGGCATCGAGCTGGTCGTCGCGGATCGTCGCGGCACCGACCAGCAGCGGGCGGCGGTCCTTGCCCGGGTGCTTCTCGGTGGCGTTCTTCAGGCCCTTGATGAACTGGTCGATGGCCGCGTCCCCGTTGGCCTGCACGGCCACCTGCCAGCCGTTGGCGTAGGCGCTGTTGAACAGTGTGTCGACGGTGTCCTCGCCGAGCAGCGGGTAGCCGGCGTAGCGGGTCGGTTTGCCGGGTGGAGGCAGCTGGTAGGGCTGGGTGAGCCAGGCGCTGCGGTCTTCGGCGGTGCCGTCGAGGGTGAAGGACACGCCGGCCAGGCGCAGGTGGCCCTTGTAGTACTTGGCGCCGATCTGTTTGTGAGCTTTGAGGGCGGCGGCAGCGCTGCCGGCTTCCGCATAGACCGACACGTCGAGCTTCAGGGCGCCGGCATCGGCGGCCTGAGTGTACAGCGCCAAGTCGTCGGCAGTGGCGCGAGCCTCCACCGCAGTGGTGTAGCCGTTGCGCAGGTAGAGGGTCTGGCCTTGCTGGATCAGCGCCTGGCGTTCGTCCTTGCCGAGTTGCGGCAGGGCGCCGAGCAGCGCGGTGGCGGCGGCGCCTTCCAGGCTGCCGTCCGGCTCCTTCGAGCCCGGCCAGCGGCCGATGCGGCCGCCCGGCGGGTCGATGCTGTTGCGGTCGATGCCGGCCAGCGTCAGCGCGCGGCTGTTGGCGACCAGGCGGGTTCCAGTGCGGTCCACGATGATCACCGGCCGGTCGGATGAAATGTTGTCGAGTTCGTTACGGCTCGGTGCGCGTAGTTCGCGCAGGCGGCTCTCGTCGTAGCCGAAGCCGATGACCCAGCCCAGCCGCTTGGCCATGTCGCCCTTGGCCCAGTCACGCAGTTCGCGCAGCAGCACGGTGCTGTCGGTGATGCGTCCCGCTGGTGGGGACTGCAGCTGCGCCGCCACCGAATACAGGCCGAGGCGGGACAGCTCGCCCCAGGCGTCGATGAAACCCGGCACCAGGGTCTTGCCGGCCAGGTCGACCACTTCCGTCCCTTCGCTCTTCCAGCGCGCCAGGATGGCCTTGCTGGTGCCGACGGCGATGATCTTGCTGCCCTTGATGGCAATGGCCTGCACGGCGGGGTGCTTGTCGTCGAGGGTGATGATGTCGCCGTTGGTGAAGATGATGTCGGACAGCGGCGGCGGCGGCGGGGCAGGGGGTGTTGCCGTCGGGTCGGCCGGGGCGCTGCCGGCGGCAGCCGGCGGCGCCGGGGCTGTGGCAGGAGCAGGTTTAGCGGCTCCGGCTGGATTTGCCGCGGCGACCGGCGTGGCAGGCACCGTGGGCTTGGCAGTCGTGCTGGCCGGCACGGTTTTCGGGGCGGCAACGGCAGCTGCCGGTTTGGCGGCACCTGCCGCCGGGGTCTGGGCAAAGCTGGCCGGCGCAACGAGGGCTAGCAGGATGGCCGCGCTGGTGCGGTGCAGCGGGAGGAGGCAGGTCATGGATGGGCTCCGGGGAACGGTGCGGCCGGCGCTCGGTGCCGACGGCTGACCCGAAGAGCATAGCATCCCGGTGTGCTGTTTCCCGTGACGGGCTTGGGGGGTGTTGCCGTTCAGCCGATGACGGTCACCACCACGCGCCGGCTGTGGCTGCTGCTGCGGTGTTCCCACAGGAAGAGGCCCTGCCAGGTGCCCAGCAGCAGGCGGCCCTGGCCGATGGGCACGCTCAGGCCGACGTCCGACAGCACGCTGCGGGCATGGGCCGCCATGTCGTCGTCGCCCTCCAGATCGTGGCGGTAGGCCGGGTCGCCGTCGGGAGCGAGGCGGCCGAAGACCGTTTCGAGGTCGCGACGCACGTCCGGATCGGCGTTTTCGGTGCTCATCAGCGAGCAGCTGGTGTGTTGGACGAAGACATGGGCGAGGCCGGTGACGATGCCGGCGGCGGCGACCACATCGGCAACCTGCGTGGTGATCTCGAGGCTGCTCCGGCCGTGGGTGCGGAATTCGAGGATCTGCTGGAAGGCCATGTTTACAGTCCCCGCGCCCAGGCCGGTCGCAGCCCGGCCGCCGCCGGTGTGGCGATGGCGCTGCGGACCTCGTCGAGCAGGCGAGCCTTGTCGGCACCCAGGGTGCCTTTCAGGACCAGCCAGTTGCTGGCGTGGTCGGAGCGGAACACCGTGCGGCGCAGTTCGAGCTGGCCCAGGAAGCGCTCCATCTCGCGGAACAGGCCGGCCTGATCGAGGGGTTCCCATTCTGGAAAACCGGCGCGGAAGCGGGCTTCGCCGGTCGGGAAGCTCACTACCAGCGTGGACAGGAATTCCGGCTGGGTGGCGTTGGCGAGGCGGGCCGAGTTGTCGGCGTGCCGGTCGCTGAGGACTTGCCCGCCGAGACCGTTGAGGATCATCACCGAGCGGGTGAGGCCGGCCTCGCCGAGCTTGTCGAGGGCGTCTCGCGTCGAATCGAAGGTTTCGCCCTTGTTCACCTTCGCCAGCACCTCGTCGTCGCCGGATTCCGCGCCGAGGTAAGCCATGCGCAGGCCGGCCTCGCGCAGGCTGGCGAGTTCGGCGACCGTTTTCTTCTTCAGGTTACGGGCCAGGCAGTAGCTGGAGACCCGATGCACGCCGGGCAGGTGCGTGCGGATCGCCTCGAGGATCGCCAGCAGGCGGCGGGTCGGCAGCACCAGCGCGTCGCCATCGGCGAGGAAGACCCGGCGGACCTGCTTGCCGTAGCGTTCGCCGACGCGCCGGATGCTGTCCAGCACTTCGTCCTCGCTGCGGGCGCGGAAAGCTTTCTGCGGCGCGGTGTACATCTCGCAGAAAGTGCACTGGTTCCATGAGCAGCCGTCGGTGACCGGCAGGATCAGGGATTCCGCCTCACTGGGCGGGCGGAAGACCGGTTCGACGTAGCGGATCAGCGGGGCGTTCATCGATAGCAGGCTGCGGACTGAGAGGCCGACAGGCTACCATCGGGGCCGAATCACTTCGAGATGCTTTGCCATGCCTGAAACGACCTCTTCCTGTTCCGGTGGCTGCAGTTGTGGCGCGGCGCGTCCGCAATTGGTCGGCCTGGATGAGCCGGGCCGGCCCGGCGGCGAGGCCACGCTGAGGTCGACCTTCCGCGTCGGCGACATGGACTGCCCGGCCGAGGAGGCGCTGGTGCGGATGGAACTGGACGGGCTGGCCCACGGGTTGGAGTTCGACCTGATCGCGCGTACCGTCACCGTCTGGCATGCGGTGTTGTCCGACGAGGTCGAGGCCCGCATCGCCCGCCTGGGCATGGGGGCGGAGCGCCTCGCCAGCGGTCCGGCCGCCGGGGCGCCAGCGGCGCGGGTGGAGGATCCGGTCGCCGAACGACGGGCGCTGCGCTGGCTGCTCGCCATCAACGCCGCGATGTTCGTGGTCGAGGGGCTGGCCGGCTGGTGGGCGGAGTCGTCGGGCCTGCTTGCCGACGGCCTCGACATGTTTGCCGATGCGGCGGTGTATGCGGTGGCGCTGTACGCGGTCGGGCGCGGGGCGGCGCTGCAGCTGAAGGCGGCGCGCTTCGCCGGCGTGCTGCAGTTGCTGCTCGGGCTGGGCCTGTTCGTGCAGGTGGCGGACCACGTGTTGTACGGTTCGGAAACCCTGGCCGGTGCGATGATGGGCGTGTCGCTGCTGGCGCTAGTCGCCAACGTGGCCTGCATGGTACTGATCGCCGGCCACCGGGACGGCGGCGCGCACATGAAGGCGAGCTATATCTTCACCGCCAACGATGCGCTGGCGAACCTTGGGGTGATCGTCGCCGGCGGGCTGGTAGCCTGGCTCGGCAGCCCGTGGCCGGACTGGGTGGTGGGTAGCATCATCGGCGCGATGGTGCTGGCCGGCGCGTGGCGCATCCTGCGCCTGCGCCACTGAAGCCGCTGCGGTTCAGCGCGGCCGACTGCCCATCGCCTCGCCGAGGCGGATCGGCCTCGCCGGGGTCCAGGCCTCGGTGAAGCTCAGGCGTTTCTTAGGGAACAGCATGACGACCGTCGAGCCGAGCAGGAAGCGGCCCATCTCATCGCCCTTCCTGAGCGTGACCTGGCCGGCCGGGTAGTCCCATTCGCGGATCTTGCCGGGGCGCGGCGGGTTGATCTGCCCGTGCCAGACGGTGGCCATGCTGCCGACGATGGTCGCGCCGACCAGCACCAGCACGAAGGGGCCGATCTCGTCGTTCTCGAAGACGCACACCACCCGCTCGTTGCGGGCGAACAGGCCGGGCACACCGCGGGCGGTGGTCGGATTGACCGAGAACAGCGCGCCGGGCACGTAGATCATGCGGGTCAGGCGGCCGTCGCAGGGCATGTGGATGCGGTGGTAGTCCCGCGGGCTGAGATAGAGCGTGGCGAACTCGCCGTCCTGGAACTGGATCGCCAGATCCCGGTCTCCACCGACCAGTGCGTGGGTGGAGTAGGCGTGCCCCTTGGCCTGGAAGATCTGGTCGCGGTCGATGCGGCCGAACTGGCTGATTGCGCCATCCACCGGGCAGATGAAATCGGCGTCGGCGTGGGGGCGGGCGCCGGCCTTCAGCGGGCGAGTGAAGAAATCGTTGAAACTGGCATAGCTGGCGATGTCCGGGTTGGCTGCCTCGTCCATGTTCACCCCGTAGCGGCCGACGAACCAGCGGATCACCCCGGTGGTGAGACCGCCGGCCCGGGCGCCAGCTAGTTTGCCGGCCAGCACGGTGAGGGCCTGCTTGGGGATCAAGTATTGGGGAAGGACTTTGAGGCGGTCGGACACGGCAGGTTTCCGGCGGAAGCGAAGGGGCGGATTATAGCGGTCCGCCCGTGCTTCGTCGGCCGCCTGCAGCGGGGCTCAGCGGCCGGCTCCGGTGACGATCGGAAAGGCCCGGTCGTAGGCCAGGTTGAAGCCGAAGGCATACACCACATAGGCCAGCGCGATGCTGATGTCGGCGATGAGGGCGGTGAGCCAGTCCATGCCGGTCCACAGCATCACCACCGGCAGCGTCAGCATGAACAGCCCGCCTTCGAAACCGATGGCGTGGACGGCCCGCAGCCGCCACGGACGGCGGTCCGCAGTGCGGCCGGTGAGGCGGCCTTCCAGCCAGTCGAAGGCGGTGTTGAAGCTGCCGTTCCAGATGGCCGCGATGACGGCCAGGATGGCCATCAGCATGTAGGAGTCGCCGCTCGGCTGGCCGGACAGCCAGATGTAGGGCGGCGTGATCAGCAGCAGGCCGCCGACCTCGAAGAGGACGACCTGGCGCAGGCGATCGATAAAGCTGCGCTGGACGGGGGAGTGGGATGCAGACATGGGAATCGCTACGAGGGCACGAATGGAATGGACCGTGCCGGCCCGCGGGAGTTTAACCTGTCGCGGCAGAACCGCTAAACTGCACGCCCCCGAGCTTGCCGCCACGCCATGACCGCTTCCCCTTCCGTCACATTGGTTTGCCATCCGGATACGTCGGCTGCCGGCGTGCGGGCAATTCACGTGGAGTTTGAGCGCGGCACCGACGGCGGCCTGCGCGTGTCTTACCGGCTGGAAGGTGATCTGGATAGCTTGCGCATTCCGGAGGCCGCCACGCCCTTGCCGCCAGAGCGCCTGTGGGCCTATACCTGTTTCGAGGTGTTCGTCTGTGCGGATGCCTTGGACGCCTATCGGGAATTCAATTTTTCCCCGAACGGCCAGTGGGCGCGCTTCGATTTCGCTACCTACCGGGGGCGTGTGCCCTCGCCGGTCGGCCCGGCACCGCAGTTGCTCATCGCCCGTGATGCTGGCGTGCTGAGCCTGGCTGCTGACCTCGAGGCGGCGTGCCTGCCGGCCGGAGAGCTGCGCCTGGGCATCACCGCCGTCATCGAGCATGGTGACGGCCATCACAGTTACTGGGCGCTGGCACATCCGCCGGGCAAGCCCGACTTTCATCACCGCGACGGTTTTGCCGTCGCTCTCAAGGCTCCGACACCATGATCCGTTTCGGTCTCGACCGCCTGCTTGCCGACCCTGAACTGCGCCGCCCGCTGGCCGGCAAGCGGGTTGCCCTGCTGGCCCATCCGGCCTCCGTCACCCGTGACCTGACCCATTCCCTCGACGCGCTGGCGGCCCTGCCTGACATCCAGCTGTCGGCGGCCTTCGGCCCCCAGCACGGGCTGCGCGGCGACAAGCAGGACAACATGATGGAGTCGCCGGATTTCTTCGATCCCCGGCACGGCATACCGGTGTTCAGCCTGTACGGCGAAGTGCGCCGGCCGACGGCACCGATGATGGACCGCTTCGATGTGCTGCTGGTGGACCTGCAGGACTTGGGCTGCCGCATCTACACCTTCATCACCACGCTGCGCTATGTGCTGGAGGCGGCCGCCCACCACGGCAAGAGCGTGTGGGTGCTGGACCGCCCGAACCCGGCCGGGCGCCCCGTCGAGGGCACGCTGTTGCAGCCGGGCTGGGAGAGCTTCGTCGGCGCCGGCCCCTTGCCGATGCGCCACGGCCTGACGATGGGCGAACTGGCCCGCTGGTTCATTGCCACGCTGAAGCTCGACGTGGATTGCCAGGTGATCACGATGGAGGGCTGGCAGCCCGAGGCTGCGCCCGGCTACGGCTGGCCGCTGGGCGAGCGCAGCTGGATCAACCCGAGTCCCAACGCGCCTAACCTGTCGATGGCGCGGGCCTATGCCGGAACCGTGATGCTGGAGGGCACGACGCTGTCCGAGGGGCGCGGTACGACCCGTCCGCTGGAACTGTTCGGCGCCCCGGATCTGGATGCGGGCACGGTGCTGGCCGAGATGGAGGCTTTTGCGCCCAACTGGCTGGCCGGCTGCAAGCTGCGCGAATGCTGGTTCGAGCCGACCTTCCACAAGCATGCCGGCAAGCTGTGCCAGGGCCTGCAGATCCACGTGGAGGATCCGACCCATTACGACCACGCGGCCTTCCGCCCCTGGCGCCTGCAGGCGCTCGCCTTCAAGGCGATCCGCCGGGTACGCCGGGACTACCCGCTGTGGCGGGATTTTCCCTATGAGTACGAACACGACCGCCTGGCCATCGATCTGATCAATGGTTCGGAGATCCTGCGCGAGTGGGTGGATGATGCGACGACGCGCCCTGGTGATCTGGATGCGCTGGCGCTGGGCGACGAAAAGGCGTGGGACGAAGAACGGCGGGATTATTTGCTGTACTGAATGAAACGGCCTCCGACCCTGCCGGGCAGGGAGGGAGGCCGCCTGTGTGATGCTGGGCGCGCTCAGACGGCGCGCAGGGTCACGCTGGTGTCGACGCGGCCGATGATCTTCTGGACCGCGCGACGGGTAGCGGTATTGATGACCAGCGGCGCCATTACGTTGGCTTGCGGGGCGACGGCCCCCGTGTCGTTGTTGCGGACGATCAGCAGCACGCTGACATCGTCCGGATTGCCGAGCTGGAGCGCGTCGACTTCGTCGTCGGTCAGCGTGAATTCATAGTTCAGTCCGAGCACATCCGGTGTAGTGACGGTGAAGGTCACTTCGGGGTTGTCCACGCCTTGTAATACGAAGATGTTCGGAGCGTCGTCGCCTTCAGGGTGCAGCAGCGTGAATTGGTGGGTGGCTTCGAAGCCAGGCAGGCCGTTCGGGAATTCGATGATGCGTTCGGGCGAGACTTCGATTTCGCCGATGACGGGACTGGAGATTTTCATGGTTTTTTCCCCCTTTGGAATGAGTGTCGGGCAGGCTCGAATGATGCGTGCCAAAAACTGTATTCCATCATAGATGGCCGGCAGTTGATCCACCTCAGGAATTGAGGGGTCTTTTGATGCTATTCCTGTCTCCGTCTTGCGCTCGGGGAAGGGCGCCCTGTCTTGCTCTCGTTGGGATATGGGGGATGCACGCATGACAAGGGGGCGCCCGTGGGCGCCCCCTTGTCATGTGCCGCGAGCCGGGCCGTGGCCCGGCGTCGCTGCGGTGTCAGCGGTCGCGGTTGAAGGTGCGGCCAGCGCGCGGCTTGCCGCCGGTGCCTTCGCTGCGTCCGCCGCCGAAGCCACCGGCATTGTGGTGGCTGGAGCTGCGCTTGGCCACGTGGGGGAACTCGGTACGGTGTTCCGGATGGCGCGGGGCGCTGGCGCCATCGGCGCGGCGGGGGGCGTCGCGGAAATCGCGGCGGCCTTCGCCGTTGCCGGCCCACGGGCTGGCGCTGCGGCCTTCTCCACGGTTGTCGTCACGGCGTTCGCGGTCGAAACGACCCGCGCCACTGCCGAAGCCGCCGGACGGGCGCTTGTCGCCGAAGCGGCCACCGCCGCCGTTGCCGTAGCCGCGGCCGTCACGGCGCGGACCACCGGGGCGGCGCTCGTCGGCCGGCAGCGTGGTGCGCGGCTCGAGACCGGGCAGGGTGTGCACGGCCAGCGGTTGGCGGGTGTAGCGTTCGATGGCGCGCAGCAGGCGCACGTCGCGGCGCTCGGCCAGGCTGATGGCGATGCCGCTGGCGCCGCCGCGGCCGGTACGGCCGATGCGGTGCACGTAGTCGGCGGCGACCTTCGGCAGGTCGTAGTTGATCACGTGGCTGATGGTGCGCACGTCGATGCCGCGGGCGGCGACGTCGGTGGCGATCAGCACGCGCAGGTGGCCGCGACGCAACTGGTCCAGCGTGCGGGTGCGCATGCGCTGGTTCATGTCGCCGTGCAGGGCGGCAACGGAGTGGCCCTGGGATTCCAGGTTCAGCGTCAGGGCATCGGCGTCGCGCTTGGTGGCGGTGAACACGATGGCCTGTTCGACGCCCACGTCACGCAGGATGCCGTCGAGCAGACGGTTCTTGTGGCTGATGTCGTCGGCGACCAGCAGACGCTGTTCGATGTTCTCGTGGCGGGTCTGCGCGGAGGCGATCTCGATGCGCTCCGGATCCTTCAGCAGGCGCTGCATCATGCGCGCGACCTGACCGTCGAGGGTGGCCGAGAAGAACAGCGTCTGGCGATCGGCCGGCAGCTTGGCGACGATGGCCTCGATGTCGTCCACGAAGCCCATGTCGAGCATGCGGTCGGCTTCGTCGAGGATCAGGATCTCCAGGCGGGCGAAGTCGATGCGGCCGCTGTTCATCTGGTCCATCAGACGGCCAGGGGTGGCCACCAGGATCTCATAGGGGCTGGACAGCAGCTTGTTCTGCACCGGGTAGGGCATGCCGCCGACCACGCTGACGGCCTTCGCGTAGCGCAGGTTCTTGCCGTAGCCCTTGCACGCGTCGGTGACCTGAACGGCCAGTTCGCGGGTGGGGGTGAGCACCAGCACGCGGGGGCCGCGGGCCTTGATGGTGGATTCGGTGGTCAGGCGCTGCAGGGACGGCAGCATGAAGGCTGCGGTCTTGCCGGAGCCGGTCTGGCTGGAAACCACGAGATCCTTGCCGGCGAGAGCGGCGGGAATGGCGGCTTGCTGGACCGGGGTGGGTTCGGTGTAGCCGGCGTCGGCAACGGCTTTGACGATCTGTTCGGAGAGCCCGAGAGTGGCGAAATCCATGTTCGCTTCCTTATCTTTTGTATTGCGGATGCGGTGCCCGCGAAGAAAAAACGGCAACGCGCCGCCACGCGAAAACGCGTGCGACTGAATGGCTGCCTGACTGGCATATCGGCACTAACCGATCAGGACAACCTCACGTCTAATACGGGAGATATAAGAAGGTCAGGGACGATGTGACTCGGTGCGAAACCGCTTTTTTGCACCGGACCGCGGACTATAGCCATAATGCGCCCACTGCACAAGGAAAATGTTGCAGCGCGACAAGGTATTGCAGGTCTTGAAGGAGGCTTTATGCGTTTGGACGACAGCCGGGAAAGCGACAACGTCGAGGATCGGCGCGGTGGCGGGGGCGGTGGCTTGCCCGTGGGCGGCATCGGCGTCGGCACCGTGGTGCTGGCGCTGGTGGCGATGTATTTCGGCATCGATCCGCGGGTTGTGCTGAACCAGGCGTCCCATGTGTCGGCCCCGCCACCGTCGGCGGCGCAGCAGCAACACCGCCCGCCGGCCAACGACGCGGAGACCAAGTTCGTGCGCAAGGTGCTGGCCGAGACCGAGGACACCTGGCAGCAGATCTTCCGCCAGGCCGGCAAGCAGTACGAGGATCCGAAGCTGGTGCTGTTCACCGGTGTTACCCGCACCGCCTGCGGTACCGGACAGGCGGCGATGGGGCCGTTCTACTGCCCGGCGGACCACAAGGTCTATATCGACCTGGGTTTCTATCAGGAACTGAAGACGCGCTTCAAGGCGCCGGGGGATTTCGCCCAGGCCTATGTGATCGCCCACGAGGTCGGGCACCACGTGCAGAACCTGCTCGGCGTGTCGGCCAAGGTGCAGGCGGCGCGGGAGCGGGCCGGCGAGCGGGAGGCGAATGCGCTGTCGGTGCGCCTTGAGTTGCAGGCGGACTGTCTGGCCGGGGTGTGGGCCAAGAACGCCGATACGGCCCGCCACATCCTCGACCAGGGCGACCTGGAGGAGGCGCTGCGCGCCGCCACCGCGATTGGCGACGACACGCTGCAGAAACAGGCCAAGGGCTACGCGGTGCCGGACAGCTTCACCCACGGTTCGTCGGAGCAGCGGGTGCGCTGGTTCAAGCGGGGCATGGAGAGCGGCCAGGTGAAGGACTGCAATACCTTCCAGGCCAAATCGCTGTAATCGGCGCTAGACGTGCGAAGGGCCGGCCCCCGCAAGAGGGTCGGCCCTTCGTCGTTTGCTGCGGGTGATCAGCCGGCCAGCTTGGCGAAGGCGTCGATCACTTCCTGCGGGGCTTGGACCAGCTCGACCAGCACACCTTCACCACCGATGGGGAATTCTTCGTTGCCCTTGGGGTGGAGGAAGGTGATGTCGAAACCGGCGGCGCCCTTGCGGATGCCGCCCGGCGCGAAACGTACGCCGTTGGCGCTGAGCCACTCGACGGCCTTCGGCAGGTCGTCGATCCACAGGCCCACGTGGTTCAGCGGGGTGGTGTGCACGGCCGGCTTCTTGTCGGGATCGAGGGGCTGCATCAGGTCCACTTCGACCTTGAACGGGCCCTTGCCCATGGCGGTGATGTCCTCGTCCACGTTCTCCCGTTCCGACTTGAAAGTGCCGGTGACTTCGAGGCCGAACATGTCCACCCACAGGGTGCGCAGGCGGTCCTTGGACGGGCCGCCGATGGCGATCTGCTGGACGCCGAGTACTTTGAATGGTCTTGTCATGATTGGTTTTTCCCTCCTAAAGGAGCCGGCATTCTACGGGAGTCGGCGGCCGGGCGGGATCACTCCCAGGCCACAGCGGCGCACAGCAGGTAGCCGGCGCCGTATACCGTCTTGATGATCTTCGGGTCCTGCGGATCGTCCTCGAGCTTGCGGCGCAGGCGCGAGATGCGCACGTCGATGCTGCGGTCGAAGGGGTCGAGGTCGCGTTCGCCGATCAGCTGTTCGCGGGTCAGGATCTTGTTGGGGCGCTTCAGCAGGGTCTGCAGCAGCGCCGCCTCGGCGGCCGACAGCGTGACTTCGCGGCCGTCGGTGGCGCTGAGGTGGAGGCGGCCGAGGTCGAAGTGCCAGCCGGCGAAGTGTGCGCCGCTGTGGCTCCCGGGCTCCTGCGCGGCAGCCTTCTGGTAGCGGCGCAGGATGGAGCGCACGCGGGCCACCAGCTCGCGGGGCTCGAAGGGCTTGACCAGGTAGTCGTCGGCGCCCAGTTCCAGGCCCAGCACCCGGTCGGTGAGGCCGTCGCGGCCGGTCAGGATCAGGGCTGCGCAGGGGTGCTGCTCCTGCAGTTCGCGCAGCACCTGCAGGCCGTCCATGTCGGGCAGGCCGAGGTCGAGGATGGCCAGCTCCGGCTGCACGCGGCGGGCCCGCGCCAGCAGTGCGCGGCCGTTGCCGAAGCTCTCGCTGCGGAAACCGTACTCGGCGAGGCTGCTGGCGATCAGGCGGGCGATGTCGGCTTCGTCCTCGACGATGAAGATCAGGGGGCTGTCCTTGTCGGCGGCGGTCATGGTGCCGGAGTCTCCGGATGGTCGAGGGCGGTGAGGGCTGCGGCGAGGGCGCTGCGCTCGAAGGGTTTGCGCAGGGTCGGGATGTCGGGCATGCCGGCCGGCGGTTCGCCGGTGGCGTAGCCGGTGATCAGCAGGATTGGCAGCGCGGGGCGCAGTGCGCGGGCAGCGGCGGCCAGTTCCCGCCCGCCGAGGCCGGGCATGACGGTGTCGGAGACCAGCAGCGCGATGTCCTCCACCGCCTCCAGCATTGCCTTCGCCTCGATGCCGTTGCCGGCTTCGAGGACCGGATAGCCCAGTTCGGTGAGCTGCTGGCGGATGACCTTGCGCACTGCGGGCTCGTCCTCGACCAGCAGCACCAGGCGGTGGGCGTTCTCGGTGGCCGTCGCGGCCGGGGCTGCGGGGCCGGGTGTTGGCGCCGGCGCGTCGGTCATTGGTACGATGAAGCGCACGTTGGTGCCGGTGCCCGGCGTGCTGAGCACGCGGATGTTGCCGCCGGACTGACGGATGAAACCGTACACCATGGCCAGGCCGAGGCCGCTGCCGGCGCCGAAGGCCTTGGTGGTGAAGAAGGGTTCGAAGAGGCGCGGCAGCAGCTCTGGCGCAATGCCCGAGCCGGTGTCGGAGACGTCGAACTGCACGTAGTCGCCGGGGGGGACCTCGGCCTGCTGGGCGATGTTCGGTGTGACCTGGCGCTGCGTCACGGCGATGCGCAGCTCGCCGCCGTCGGGCATCGCGTCGCGGGCGTTGATGGCCAGGTTGAGGAGGGCGCTTTCCAGCTGGTGGGGATCGACCAACGCGTAGAGCTTGTCCGCCGGCAGGTCGAGCTGCATGTGGATGCGCTCGGTGAGGGAGCGCGACAGCAGCGAGGTCATGCCATGCACCAGCGCGCCGACTTCCACCGGGCAGGGTTCCAGCGGCTGCTGGCGGGAGAAGGTCAGCAGGCGGCGGATCAGTTCGGCGCCGCGCCGCGCCGCCGACAAGGCCGGCTCCAGGTAGTCGTCGTAGCCCTGGTAGGGCGGCAGCTTGTCGCGCAGCGTGGCCAGGTTGCCGGTGATGATGGTGAGCAGGTTGTTGAAGTCGTGGGCCAGGCCACCGGTGAGCTGGCCGACCGCTTCCATCTTCTGGGCCTGGATCAGCGCGGCCTGGCTGGCCTTCTGCTCGGTGATATCGATGGACAGCACGAAGTAGCCCTGCACGCAGCCGTTCGGCGAGACCTCGGGCACCAGCGCGCTGCGCGCATGGACCTGGCGGCCGGCCGGGTTGAGGCGCGAATACTCGTAGCTGACCTGCTCGCCGGTGGCCGCCTGCCCGATGTAGGGCCGGATCTGCGCGTAGGCCTCGGGGCCGAAGACTTCGGCGATGCTGCGTCCGATGATCCGCGTCGGGTCGATGCCGAACCATTCGGTGTAGCCGCGGTTGGCGAAGATGTAGCGCTCGTCGGCATCCACGTAGGCGATCAGCGCCGGGATGGCGTCCATGATCAGGCGCAGGCGTTCTTCGCTGCGGGCCAGCTGGCCAGCCAGCGCGTCGAGGCGCGTGGTGGCCGCTTCCAGTTCCGCCGTGCGTGCGCTGACGCGGGTTTCGAGGGCGGCGTTCTGGCTTTCGATGAGCTGCTCGTAGCGGCGCTGCTCGGTGATGTCGGTCCACAGGGTCACGAAGCCCAGGTTCGGGATCGGCACGCCGCGGATCGACAGCACCTGGCCGTTGGGACGGATGCGTTCGGCCTGGTGGGGCTGGAAGGAGCGCACCGAGGCCATGCGTTCGGCGACCAGGCGCTCCACGTCGGCTTCGTTGCCGCCGCGTCCGCCAAGCCCATATTCGCCACGCTGCGCGTTGAAGCGCACGAAGTCTTCGAAGGGCGTGCCGACCCGCACCATGTCTTCCGGAAAATCGAGCAGGCGCAGCAGTGCCTTGTTCCAGGTGACCAGCTTGGGGGCCGCATCGAACACCGCGATGGCCTGGTCGAGCAGGTCGAAGCCGGCCAGCAGCAGGTCGTAGCGCCGCAGCTCTTCCGGTGTGGCGGGCTTGCCGGGGTTGGCGGGCGGCAGGCGGGACGTCATCGGCAGTGGCGGGCGATGTAGTCGAAGAAGGCGTCTTCCGGCAACGGCCGCGAGAACAGGTAGCCCTGCCCGTAGTCGCAGCCGGCAGCGGCCAGGCGTTCGCGCTGGGCTTCGCTCTCGATGCCTTCGGCGACCACTTCGAGGTCGAGCTTGTGGGCCATCGCGATGATCGCCTCGGTGATCGCCAGGTCGCTGGGATCGGTGGTCAGGTCGCGCACGAAGGACCGGTCGATCTTGAGGGTATCGATGTCCATTCGCTTGAGGTAGGCCATCGCCGAGTAGCCGGTGCCGAAGTCGTCGATGGATATCTGGATGCCGGCGGCGCTGAGGCAGGCCAGCTGGGCGGTGACTGACGGGTGCTCGTCCAGCAGCAGGCCCTCGGTGATCTCGATGGCGATGCTGGCGCCGGGCACGTTCCTCTCGGTGAGTTCGTCGAGCAGGACGGCCAGCGAGCGACCTTTGGCGAACTGGCGCGGCGACGCATTGACGGTGATCTGCAGACTGTCGGCCAGTTCGGGCGGCACCGTTGAGCGCCAGCGCGCCACCATGTCGATGGCCTCGCGGAAGACCCAGGTGCCGATGGTGTCGATGAGGCCCAGCTCCTCGGCCACCGGCACGAATTCGGCCGGCGATACGGCGCCACGCTGCGGGTGGTTCCAGCGCAGCAAGGCCTCGGCCTTGTGGAAATGGCCGTCGGCGAGGCGCAGGATGGGCTGGTAGTGCAGGCTCAGCTGGCCCCGGTCGAGGGCGTGGCGCAGGTCCTTGCCCAGCTGCAGGCGTTGCAGCGCGGCCTCCTGCATGCGCGGCGAGAAGTAGCTGAAGCGGTTCCGGCCCTCGTCCTTGGCGTGGTACATGGCCTGGTCGGCGTTCTTCAGGATGTTGGCCGGGGTGTCGGCGTCCTTCGGGAACAGCGTGATGCCGACGCTGGCCGACACGTAGGCGATGTCGTGGCCGAGCTGGAAGGGCTGGGCGAGGGTGTCGATGATGTCTTCGGCGATGCGCTCGATCGGTGCCTCGTCGGCGAGGCCGGGCAGCAGCACGGTGAATTCGTCGCCGCCCTGGCGCGCCACCGTGTCGGATTCGCGCACGCAGCTGACGATGCGGCGCGCCGCCTCGACGAGCAGTCGGTCGCCGGCTTCATGGCCGAGGGTGTCGTTGACCTCCTTGAAGCGGTCCAGGTCGATGAACATCACTGCCACGCAGTCGTGGGTACGGTGGGACTGCTTCATCAGCTCGGCCAGGCGGTCGTTGAGCAGGCGGCGGTTGGGCAGGCCGGTGAGCGGGTCGTAGTTGGCCTGCATCCAGATCAGGGCTTCGGTCTGCTTGCGGTCGGTGATGTCGGTGATTACGCCGACCAGGCCGCCGAGGCTGCCATCCGACTTGAAATAGGTGGCCTTGTTGAAGATCACGTCCCGGTTGCGGCCGTCCGCTGACGAGACCAGCGCCTCGTAGGTCTGCACGCCGGGATGGTCGAACAGGGCCTGGTCGGCCTCGTGGTAGCGGGCCGCCAGCTCCGGCGGAGAGATCTCGAACACCGAGCGGCCGACGAGCTCGTGCCGCTGCTTGCCGAGGAAGGCTTCGAAGGCCTTGTTGCAGCCCACGTAGCGGGCGTGTTCGTCCTTGAAGAACAGCGGGCTGGGAATCGCCTCGATGAGCTGGCCGATGAAGTGCAGCTGTTCGCGGGCGGTCCGTTCGGCAGTACAGCGGGCGGTGATGTCCACCAGCATGCCGATGATGGCCGGGCGGCCGTCAAACTCGGTGCGGTTGCCGAACACCTCCAGCTCGATCTGGCTGCCGTCCTTGCGCCGCCCGCGGAAGGTGTAGTGGGCGGTGTCGGCTCCATGGTGGAGGCGCCGGGAGATGGCCTCGCTGACCTTGCAGCGGTCTTCCGGCATGATCAGCGCGGTGGGGCCCAGGCGGCCGCAGATTTCTGTCTGCGTGTAGCCGAACATCTCTGCGAAGCGCGGATTGGCGTAGCGGAACAGATCGTCCTGGATGATGTAGATGCCGATCAGCGCATTGCGGATGAGGGTGGGCAGCAACTCGTCCGCTTCGCGTAGCAGCTCTTCGGTCAGGGGTTCGTAAACGCGAGGCATGAAAAGGGAATGTTCTGGGCCGACCTGCCATTCTAGGCTTTGTCGTTGCAGTTGACCGCTTCGTCGTGGGCCAGCTGGCGCCGGTAGCGTTCCGGCGACATGCCGGTCCATCCGGTGAAAGCCCGATAGAAGGCCGAGGTGTCGGCGTAGCCGAGGTCGGTGGCAACCTGGGCGATGGACTGGCGGGTCTTGGTAAGGCGCGACAGGGCCAGGTCCCGGCGCAGCGCTTCCTTGATGCCGCGGAAGCTGGAGCCTTCTTCTTCCAGGCGGCGATGCAGCGTGCGCGGCGACATGTGCAGGCGGCCGGCCACGTCGTCCTGGGACAGGCTGACCGGCAGCGCGTGGCGGATCAGGTCGCGGACCCGCGTGACGGTGTTGCGGTCGCGCCGGTAGAGCATGCTGATGCGTCCCGGCGCGCCGTCCAGAAAGGCCGCCAGCGCGGCTTCGTCGCGGCGGATCGGCAGGTCGAGGAGGGTGGCGTTGAAGCGGGCCACCAGCCGTGTGCCGGTCACGAAGGCGGAACGTTCCGTGTATACCAGCGCGTAGTCGTCGGCATGGGCGGGGCGGGCGAAGGGGAAATCCACCGCGTCGAGGGCCAGCCCGCGCCCGACGAGCCAGCACGACAGGCTGTGCAGCAGGCGCAGCAGCCATTCGAAGGCGAAGACCCGGGCCGGGTCGTCCGGTGTGGCGGCCACCGGCACGAGCTCGGTGATGTGCAGCTCCGCGCGGTTGTCCTGGCGCTGCACGCCGACCGCCAGGTCGGGCAGCACGATGGACAGGAAGCGGCGCGCCCGGTCGAGGGCGTCGGCCAGCGTTGGTGCGCCGAGCATGCCGCGGCACAGGAACTCGAAGCTGCCCGGCCGCATCGGCATTGAGAACAGGCCGAAGCCCTCGTCCTGCAGTTCGCTGATCACCAGGTTGTACAGCGTGGCGTAGCGGTCCACTGGCACGCGACTGGCCGCGTCTGCAAGATTGATGTCGAGGCCGGCGAGCAGCGGCGCTGTGTCGATGTTGCGATGCAGCATGCCAAACAGCATGCCACTCACGAAACCCATTGAAACAGTGGCACGTTTACGGGACTGACTGGTGCTCAAGAGGGTTTCGGCTCCCTGGCGTACGAACGGAAAGGTGAAAATGCAGCTTGGCGGATTTTGCACGAATCCCGTCGACAACGGCAATGGCGGATGCCGCTGCCCGCTTCTACCATGAACGCATCGACAAACATGATGTGGGGGAGACAACCATGACCGACCTGAGCGTTGCCAACAAGCTCGTCGCTTACAAGCCCAAGAACAAGGTGCGTTTCGTCACCGCGGCGGCACTGTTCGATGGCCACGACGCGTCGATCAACATCATGCGGCGGATTCTTCAGTCCACCGGCTCCGAGGTGATCCACCTCGGGCACAACCGTTCGGTGGGCGAGATCGTCAATGCCGCGCTGCAGGAAGACGTGCAGGGCATCGCGATCACGTCCTATCAGGGCGGCCACGTGGAGTTCTTCAAGTACATGATCGACCTGCTGCGCGAGAACGGCGGCGAGAACATCAAGGTCTTCGGCGGCGGCGGCGGCGTGATCGTGCCGGCCGAGATCAAGGAACTCCACGACTACGGCGTGACCCGCATCTACTCGCCGGAAGACGGCGCCATCCTCGGCCTGCAGGGCATGATCAACGACGTCGTCGAACGCTGTGATCAGGACCTGAGCCACGCCGGTCCGCAAGGTGCCGAGGCGGTCATTGCCGCACTGCAATCCGGCGATCGCCGCACGCTCTCGAAGGTCATCACCGGCCTTGAGAACGGCGCCTATCCGGACGCGGTGAAGGCCGCGTTGATCGAGGCCGCCAAGGATCTGAAGGTGCCGGCCCTCGGCATCACCGGTACCGGCGGCGCCGGCAAGTCCAGCCTCACCGACGAGCTGGTGCGCCGCTTCCGCCTCGACCAGGACGACCAGGTCAAGCTGGCCATCGTCTCCATCGACCCGTCCCGCAAGCGCACCGGCGGCGCGCTGCTCGGCGACCGCATCCGCATGAACGCCATCGAGCACCCGAACATCTTCATGCGCTCGCTGGCCACCCGCGACACCGGCAAGGAGGTCTCCGCCGCGCTGCCCGAAGTCATCGCCGCCACCCGCCTGGCCGGCTTCGACCTGATCATCGTCGAGACCTCCGGCATCGGCCAGGGCGATGCGGCCATCGTGCCCTTCGTCGATGTGTCCCTGTACGTGATGACCCCCGAGTTCGGCGCCGCCAGCCAGCTCGAGAAGATCGACATGCTCGACTTCGCCGATTTCGTGGCGATCAACAAGTTCGACCGCAAGGGCGCCGAGGATGCGCTGCGCGACGTGCGCAAGCAGTACCAGCGCAACCGCGAGCTGTTCTCCACGGCCACCGAGCAGATGCCGGTGTTCGGCACCATGGCCGCCCGCTTCAACGACGACGGCGTCACCGCGCTGTACCAGGCCATCGCCCCGGTGCTGTCCGCCAAGGGCCTCAAGCTGGCCGCGCCCAAGCTGCCGCTGGTCAGCGTCAAGGCCTCCAGCCGTGGCCGTGCCATCGTTCCGGCCGAGCGCGCCCGCTACCTGGCCGAGATCGCCGATTCCGTGCGCGGCTACCACAAGCACACTGCCGACCAGGCCAAGGTGGCCCGCGAGCGCCAGGCCCTGCGCATTTCCAAACAGCTCTTCGAAGGCTGCAAGAAGGACGCGGGCAGCTTCGATGAGCTCATCGAGTGGAAGGACGGTGAGCTGACCGGCACCTCCAGGAAGCTTCTCGACATGTGGCCGAAGACCGTCGAGCTGTACGCTGCCGACGAGTACGTGGTGAAGATCCGCGACAAGGAGATCCGCACCCAGCTGACCAGCGAATCCCTGTCCGGCACCAAGATCCGCAAGGTGTCCCTGCCGCGCTTCGAGGATGACGGCGAGACCCTCAAGTTCCTGATGAAGGAAAACGTCCCCGGCTCCTTCCCCTACACCGCCGGCGTGTTCGCCTTCAAGCGCGAGGGCGAGGACCCGACCCGCATGTTTGCCGGCGAAGGCGACGCCTTCCGCACCAACCGCCGCTTCAAGAAGGTGTCCGAAGGCATGCCGGCGCACCGCCTCTCCACCGCCTTCGACTCGGTGACGCTGTACGGCTGCGACCCGGATCCGCGTCCGGACATCTACGGCAAGATCGGCAACTCCGGCGTGTCCATCGCCACGCTGGACGACATGAAGGTGCTGTACGACGGCTTCGACCTGGTCAACCCGACCACCTCCGTGTCGATGACCATCAACGGCCCGGCGCCGATCATCCTGGCGATGTTCTTCAACACCGCGCTGGCCCAGCAACTGGCCAAATTCAAGGCCCAGAACGACCGTGAGCCGACCGAAGAGGAAGCCGACAAAATCCGCGAATGGGTGCTGGCCAGCGTGCGCGGTACCGTGCAGGCCGACATCCTGAAGGAGGACCAGGGCCAGAACACCTGCATCTTCAGCACCGAGTTCGCGCTGAAGATGATGGGCGACATCCAGGAGTTCTTCGTCCATAACAAGGTGCAGAACTTCTACTCGGTGTCGATCTCCGGCTACCACATTGCCGAAGCCGGTGCGAACCCGATCAGCCAGCTCGCCTTCACGCTGTCCAATGGCTTCACCTACGTGGAAAGCTACCTGGCCCGCGGCATGCATATCGACGATTTCGCGCCGAACCTGTCCTTCTTCTTCAGCAACGGCATGGATCCGGAATACTCGGTGATCGGCCGCGTCGCCCGCCGCATCTGGGCTGTGGCGATGAAGAACAAGTACGGCGCCAACGAGCGCAGCCAGAAGCTGAAGTACCACGTCCAGACCTCCGGCCGCTCGCTGCACGCCCAGGAGATGGACTTCAACGACATCCGCACCACGCTGCAGGCGCTGATCGCCATCTACGACAACTGCAATTCGCTGCACACCAACGCCTACGACGAGGCGATCACCACGCCGACCGAGGAATCGGTGCGCCGCGCGATGGCGATCCAGCTGATCATCAACCGCGAATGGGGCCTCGCCAAGAACGAGAACCCGAACCAGGGCGCCTTCATCATCGAAGAGCTCACTGACTTGGTCGAAGAGGCGGTGCTCAAGGAGTTCGAAGCCATCAGCTCCCGCGGTGGCGTGCTCGGCGCGATGGAAACCGGCTTCCAGCGCGGCAAGATCCAGGAAGAGTCGCTGTACTACGAGCACAAGAAGCACGACGGCTCCTACCCGATCATCGGCGTGAATACCTTCCTTAACCCGAAGGGCATGGCTCAGCAGGAAATCGAGCTGGCCCGTTCCTCCGAGGACGAGAAGCAGAGCCAGCTCACCCGCCTGGCCGACTTCCAGGCCCGCAACGCCGAGGAAGCGCCCAAGTGGCTGGCCAAGCTCAAGCAGACCGTCATCGAGAACGGCAACGTCTTCGCAGTGCTGGTGGAGGCGGTGAAATACTGCTCCCTCGGCCAGATCACCGGTGCCCTGTACCAAGTGGGCGGCCAGTACCGCCGCAGCATGTAAGGCTTACAAGAAGACCTCTCGGCAAGAGGGGAACAGCAGGAGAAAGCGGCGCCGATCGGCGCCGCTTTTTCTTTTTGGGAAGGGCCGGGCCGAGTGTCATAGTGTGACCGATTGCAGGGGCGGCGCGCGGCGCTGCTTGCCTGGGGGGTGGAATAGGCATGAAGATCAGGGCCGAAAACCATTATGGGCATTCGAGCGCAAGGGCAGAATGACGAACGAAAAACTCATCGGCGACGGCCTGTGCCAGCAGCGGGATTTCCTGCGCCAGGTGATCGACAGCTGTCCAAGCATGATTTTCGTGAAGGACCGCGACGGCATCTTCCTGCTCGCCAATGCCGCGCTGGCGGCGGCTTACGGCCTGGGAGTGGCGGATGTCGAAGGGCGCAGCAATGCCCACTTCCATTCCAACGCCGAGGAGCTGGAAGCCTTCCTGCGCGACGATCGCGAGGTGATCGACCAGCGGCGGAGCAAGCTGATCGTCGCCGAGCCGGTGTCATTCTCCGATGGCTCGGTGCATTGGTTCAGCACCACCAAGACACCGTTGATCGAGGACGACGGGCGGTGTGACAAGGTCCTCGGCATCTGCACCGACATCAGCGACCTAAAGGGGGCACAGGAGGCGCTGGCACATAGCCAGGAGCTGCTGAATTCGATCATCGACAACACCACCGCGGTGATTTTCGTGAAGGACCGCGACGGCCGCTACCTGCTGGTCAATCGGCGCTACTGCGACCTGCACCACGTCACCAACGACAGCCTGCGTGGCCGTACTGATTTCGACCTGTTCGCGCCCGAAGTCGCCGAGGCGGTGCGCGCGGCCGACCTGGCGGTGCTGGAGAGCGGTGAGGCGCGTGAGTTCGAGGAACTCGTGCCGATGGACGACGGCATCCACACGATGCTGTCGCTGAAAGTGCCGCTGCGCGACAGGGCCGGCCAGATCTACGCCGTCTGCGGCATCGCCACCGACATCACCGAGCGCAAGCTCGCCGAGGCGGCTCTCGGTGCCTTCAACCAGCGCCTCGAGCAGAGCGTCGAGGAGCGCACCCGCAAGCTGCACGAGACCAAGGAACAACTACGGGAGGCGCTGGCGCTCAACGAGAACATCCTGGCGACGTCGTCGGTCGGCGTGCTCGCCTATCGCCAGGACGGGCAGTGCGTGCTGGCCAACCCGGCCGTCGCTCAGCTGACAGGCGGTACGCGGGAGCAGCTGCTGGGACAGAATTTCCACCACATTGCCTCCTGGCACCGGGGCGGTCTGTACGAGTTGGTCACCCGGGTGCAGGCCGAAGGGGGCAGGCTCGAGACGGAGTCGCGTTTCGTCAGCACCTTCGGGAAGGAGGTGTGGGTTCGCGCGCAATGCTCACCCTTCTTCAGCTGCGGCGAGCCTCACCTGCTGCTGATGTTGCAGGACGTCACCGAGCCGCGCCGCGCGGCGCAGGAACTGGTTGAAAGGGAATGGGCCTTCCGTTCCCTTGCCGACAACGTGCCGGACAACATCGCGCGTTGGGACTGCGAAGGGCGGATCATTTACGCGAACCGCTCGCTGGAAAAGACCCTGGGCTTCGCAGTCGACGAGGTGCTGGGCCAGTCGCCGCAGATTCTGTGGCCGGACGGGCGTTTCGACGGGCTGCTCGAGGCTGTGCGCGAGGTGGCCCGTAGCGGCGAGAGCCGCGACTTCGACCTGATCTTTCCGGGCCCGGACGGGCGGCCGCGCTACCACATGATCCGCATGGTGCCGGAGCGGGCGCAGAGCGAGGGCGTGGTCAGCGTACTCGGCGTCGGCCGCGACATGACCGACCGCAAGCGGACCGAGGAGCAATTGCGCCTCGCGGCGAGCGTCTTTCACAACTCCGCCGAGGGGGTGATGATCACCGACGCAGAGGGCGTCATCCTGTCGGTCAATCCGGCCTTCGGCAAGATCACCGGCTACAGCGCCGCCGAGGTGCTCGGGCGGAAGCCCAGCCTGCTGCGCTCGGAGCACCATGACGCCGGCTTCTATCGCGAAATGTGGCGCCGGCTGCACGACGAGGCGCACTGGCAGGGCGAAGTCTGGAACCGCAACAAGGACGGCGAAGCCTACCTGCAATGGACCACGATCAACCGCATCGATGATGACGACGGCCAGCCGGTGCGCTACGTGGCGGTCTTCCACGACGTTACCGACATGCGCCGCAAGGATGAGCGGATCCAGCACCTGGCCTTCCACGATGCGCTGACCGGCCTGCCCAACCGTGCGCTGATCCTCGAGCGCCTGCAGCACGCAATCCACCGCAGCCAGCGCGAGGGGCGCCGGCTGTCGGTGACCTTCATCGACCTCGACCGCTTCAAGAGCGTCAATGACGGCCTCGGCCACGACGTCGGCGATCTGCTGCTGCAGGAGGTAGCGCGGCGGATCCAGGGCCGCCTGCGGGCGATGGACACCGTGGCCCGGCTCGGCGGCGACGAGTTCGTGGTGCTGATGGAAGATCTCGACGAGACGCGCCACTGTGCCAGCCTGGCTGGGCAGCTGATCGCCGAGATCAGCCGTCCGATGCAGTTGCGCGGCCATAGTGTGGAAATCGGCGCGTCGATGGGCATGGCCTTCTTCCCCGAGGACGGCGCCGATCCGCACGAGCTGATGAAGCGCGCAGATATGGCGATGTATGCCGCCAAGGCCGCTGGCCGCAACACCTACCGCTTCTTCCAGGAGGACATGCTCGTCCGCACCAGCCACCGCCTGAACATGGAGATGGATTTGCGTCGGGCGGTCGCCGGTGGTCAGCTGGTGCTGCATTACCAGCCCAAGGTGTCGCTCTGCACTGGGGAGGTGGTCGGCGTCGAGGCCCTGGTGCGCTGGCGCCATCCGGACCATGGCCTGCTGGTGCCGGCCGAGTTCATTCCGGTGGCCGAGGAAAGCGGCCTGATCGTCGCCCTCGGCGACTGGGTCCTCGACGAGGCCTGCCGCCAGTCCACCTGCTGGCAGCACGAGGGCTGGCGCCTGCCGATCGCCGTCAATGTGTCGGCCCGCCAGCTCGACAGCGGTGACCTGGCCGAGCGCATCGCGGCCCTGGTGCGGCGGCACGGTATCGCGCCGGCCGACCTCGAAATCGAACTGACCGAAAGCACGGTGATGGCCAATCCGGCCAGCGCCGCCGTCCTCCTCGGCCGCCTGCGGGAGCTCGGCGTGAGCGTCGCGGTGGATGATTTCGGCACCGGCTACTCCAGTCTCGCCCACCTGCGGCGCCTGCCGCTCGACGTGCTGAAGATCGACCGCTCCTTCGTGATGGCCGCGGACCGCGACGCAGAGGATGCGGAGATCGTCCGCACTATCGTCGCCCTCGGCCAGAGCCTGGGCCTGGCCCTGATCGCCGAAGGTGTCGAGAACGCACAGCAGGCTGCGCTGTTGAAGGCGCTGGGTTGCGGCATCGCGCAAGGCTATTTCTACTCGCCGCCGCTGAGTGCGGCCGATCTTGCCACCTGGCTGCGCTGCCGCGCCTGAGGTGTCGAGGCTGCGGGGATAGCCGGTGGGGGCATCAGCCAATGCCGCCGCTCTTTCCGGGACACGCACCGCATGGGATGCGCGTCCGTTTGCCTCTGCCGCCTCAGTTTTCTTCCGTTGTCTGAGCTATCAGATAGCCGAAATCGATCTGGGCGTTCTCGACCAGTTCGGCGACGGCGCTCACCTGGCCCATCAGCAGTGCGGAAAACTGGGCGTACAGGTTGTATTCCTGGGCGATCAACTTGGAGGCCGTATTCACCTGCCGGATCTCGCCGGCCTCCTGGGCGATGCTCTCGAGCCCTTCGAACCATTGGGTCTGCAGGCCGGACAGGCGTTCAAGGAAGGCTTTCTGGAAGGCGAACAGGTCGTAACAGACCCCGACGTCCTGACTGAGCTTGACGGCGGCCGGTAGTACGTTCTGCAGGTTTCTCAGCTGGCGCAGGGCCACGTCGCCGAGGGCTTGCCGGATGTGCTCCGCATGGCTGCCCAGCGCGAATGCCGGTACGGGGTGGCTGTCGGTGCCGGCGGTGGGGGCGATGAACTTGCGGATCAGGTCGGCCTGGAGGTGATGCAGGGTCTGTAACTGGTCGACCGGTGCATGGGCGAACTGGGTCAGGGCTTGCAGCATGGTGGTGTCCTTTGCGGAGGTTCGTTCAAGGGGTGCCCAGGCGCTGCAGCATGCCGTGGATGGCCCGGATCTGGATGGCCTGCTGGGAGTAGTAGTCGGGCTCGCGGGCGCTGGTGCTGGTGTAGCCCCACCAGTCCCAGCAACCTTCGGGATTCTGCGTCGCACCGTTGTCGGTGCCCTGGGCCTGGGGGTAGAGGATGATCAGATCGTTGGCGTCGGCCAGCTCGTTGTAGCCGGTGGTGGTGAAGTAGCGGTTGCCGTAGGGCAGGCCGTTTTCCAGGTCGGGACGGCCGTTGACGTAGTTCACGTAGGCGTAGCCCTGCTTGCAGCCGTGCAGGGCGATATGCACGCGGGCCGGAGCCCCTTCCTCCACGGCTTTGGGCACATAGGCGTAGCCGTAGTCGCTCATGCTGGCCCGGGACTCTCCGTTGAAGAACTCGCGCTGGTCGAAGCGGATGATGCGGCCCGACAGGCGCTCACTGGGGGGATTGAGCGGGCCGTAGATGTGCTCGAGGATCCGCCAGCTTTGCACGAAGTCGCCCTGGTTGATGTAGGGCGGCCGGTTGGCGGCGAGGGGATTATCCTCGGGATTGGTGGTGATGATCGAGTGGCCGGCGGGTACGCCGCTTTCGTAGCGGATGTTGTCCGCTGCGACGCCCAGGTGTTCGTAGAAGCGGCGGGTGGTGTCCACCACGGTGGAATTGACGACCGTGTCCCGGCTGCCGGTAAAGATATAGACCCGGTCGTTGGCCAGGTGGGATACCGGGTCGATCTCGCCCTTGTCGGCACAGGCCCGGGCGTTGCGCGCCAGCCGGGCCGGATCGGGGGCGGTCTGGGGAATGAGCGGATTCATGCAGATGGAGACTGCATTGAGGATCGCCGAATCTTCCGCGATGGCTGCTGCGCGGTAGGTTTCAGCGCAGCGGAAGGGGCCGCCGGCGATGACGCCGGCGCCGACGAAGGTGGACGAGTGGGCCAGATGGAGCTGGACCGTCATGAAGGCACCGGACGACAGGCCCGAAACCGAGCTCTGGCTGAGATCCACGTTCTTGAAACCAGGCAGGGGAGGTGCTTTCGGCGACGAAGCGATCGACATGGGAACTCCTCGGAAAGAAACTGGGGGGCGATGCGGCGGCGACACTTCCTGTTTGCAGCGTTAGGTCGTTTGCATACATTACACGATGCTTCGAATCGGCAGGATGTGTTTTGTGCGATGCCGCATTTTTTAATGCCCAAAATGGGCATTGCTTCAGGAAGGCCCGGATTACGGTTGAGTTCTGCGATGTGCCGGCCAGACCCGTAGCCTTGAGTTGTGCGGCTGTTTGTTATGATGATGTTGTATGTGTTTGCGTTTGAATTGCCTGGCATGAAGGAGACGTGATGAGACCGCTGTGCTTCGTGTTGATACCCTTTGGCAGGAAGACCATCCCTTCTGGCCGGACGGTGGATTTCGATGCCGTCTACAGTGCGCTGATCCGGCCTGCCATCGAGGCGGCCGGCATGGAAGCCCTGCGGGAGGATGGGGAGGCCGTCGGTGGGACGATCCACAAGGCGGCGCACGAACGCCTGATCCTGTGCGACTTCGCGGTGGCCGACCTGACCTTGGCCAGCCCGAACGTCTTCTACGAGTTGGGGCTGCGTCACGGCAGGCGGCCGGCGACGACGGTGATGCTCTTCGGCGACACGGGCGCCTTGCCCTTCGACGTGGCGCCGCTGCATACGCTCCGCTATGAGCTGGTGGCCGGCGGCGTGCCGGCCGATCCGGCTGCCGCTGCCGCAGCGCTGACCCGTCTCCTCGACGAGGCGCGGCACGGCCGGGACGCGCCGCGCTGCGACAGCCGGGTGTTCCAGCTGCTGGAGGACCATGTGGCGCCGGACATCGCACGCCTGAAGACCGACGTTTTCCGCGACCAGGTGTGCTATGCCCTGGAGGCGCGCAACACGCTGGCGGCGGCGCGGTGTGCCGGCAAGGATGCCGTGCAGGCGGCGGCGCTGGCCCTCGGCGATTTGGCCGACGCCGAGGCTGGTGTGGTGATCGACCTGCTGCTGTCCTACCGGGCGGTCGGAGATTGGCAGGGCATGGTGGCGCTGGTGGCGGACATGGCCAGGCCGCTGGCCCATAGCACGCTGGTGCGGGAGCAATACGGTTTTGCCCTCAATCGCCTGGGCCGTAGGGACGAGGCGGAGGCCATCTTCCTGGAACTGATCGCCCGTTGCGGTCCGAGCAGCGAAACCAATAGTCTGCTTGGGCGCGTTTACAAGGACCGCTGGGAGGCCGAGACGGAGGCCGGCAACGCAATGGCCGCCTGCGGCTGGCTGGGCAAGGCCATCGACGCCTATCTGCAGGGCTTCGAAGCCGATTGGCGCGACGCCTTTCCGGGCATCAATGCGGTGAAGCTGATGGAGCTGGCCAGCCCGCCGGACCCGCGGCGTGTCGAACTGCTGCCGGTAGTCACCTACGCGGTGAAGCGGCGCATCGCCAGGGGCGCGCCGGATTACTGGGATTTCGCCACGTTGGTCGAGCTGGCCGTGCTGGCCCGTGACGAGGCTGCCGCGCAGGCCGCGACCGGTAAGGCGCTGGCCGCGGTGCGCGAAAACTGGGAACCGGAAAGCACCGCCCGCAACCTGGCGCTGATCCGCACGGTGCGGGTTGCCGGGGGCGAAGCGCTGGCGTGGGCCGACGACATCGAGCAGGCCCTGCGCACCCGCGCGACAGCGACGACCTGAGGTTGGTGTTCAGTGCTGGGCGCGCAGGCCGCCCAGCATCTCGTGCACGTCGTAGGTCATCACCGCCAGGTAGGCCAGCAGGCCCAGGTACAGCACGGCGTATTCGAAGCGCTTGCCCGGCGGGGTGTCGTAGTAGCCGGGCGCCTCGCCGCCTTCGCCGCGGAAGGCCTTCAGCACATGGGGCGCGGCGAGGACCGCGATGAGGATCAGCATCGGGCTCGGCCGCCACAGGAACAGGCCGACCAGCGCCGGCGCGCCGAGCAGCCAGAACTTGCGCGACACCACGCCGGTCATGCGGCCGCCGTCCAGCGGCGGCACCGGGATCAGGTTGAACAGGTTCAGGAAGAAACCGGAATAGCTGATCGCCAGCAGCAGCGTACTGTCTTCCGAGCGGGCCAGGAAATAGCAGGCGAGGGCCGCGATGGTGCCCGCCAGCGGGCCGGCCATCGCCACATAGGCTTCGGTCTCGGCGTTCATCGGCTGTTCCTTGAGGTTGATCCACGCGCCGACGAAGGGGATGAAGGTCGGTGCGCCCACGTTGAGGCCGCGCTGGCGGGCGGCGATGTAGTGGCCCATCTCGTGGCAGAACAGCAGCACGATGAAACCGGCGGCGTAGCGCCAGCCCCAGATCAGCGCATATACGCCAAGGGACAGCAGCATGGTGCCGCCGGTGGTCAGCAGCTTGCCGAACTTGGCGCCGCTGAGGAGGAGCAGGAGCAGCTTCACGCGCTGTCCTTCTTGCCGAACAGCTTGCGCACGCCGGCGCCGAGGCCGACGAAGGCCAGTGCGCCGACCTTCCAGAACTTGGCCAGGAAAACCCCAAGGGTGGCCAGCAGGCCCAGTTTTTTCGCCGCGATGCCGCCGACCAGCGCGGCCAGGCCGTACTCGGCGACCTTGTCGGTTGAGGAGTTGAAGTCGGCGTAGCGCTTGCCGTCGTTGAATTCGAGGGCTGCCAGCAGTTCGCGGGCGGCGGGTTTTTCCTGGTCGACGCGGGCCAGGCTGGTGATGAGGTTCATCGAGAAATAGCCCTCGCGGCCGAGCATGTAGGTGTTGTAGTTCACGCCGTCCTGGCCGGCCTGGGCGTCCTTGACGCGAGTGGTCGCCGACCACACCAAGCGGTGGGTGGCGACATCGTAGTTGGGGGCTTCCACCCAGCCGACCACGCTGAACTCGGGTACGCCCAGCTTACGGCGTTCCTCGTTGGCGGCCTCGGTGCCTTCCTTCAGATTGTCGAGCAGCTTGGCGGCGTCCCAGTCCTTGGCGTCCTCGTCCTTCACGTAGCCGGCGGCTTCGTATTCGAGGGCCAGGAAGCCTTCCAGCTTGTCGCTGACGATCAGGCCGTAGAAGCCGGGGCCGGTGTGGCTGCCCTGGGCGGCCAGCAGTGCGGACGCCTCGGCCTGCGGGATGAAGCCGTAGCCGGCCGGCAGGTGCAGCTTGCCTTGCTCGCCCAGCGGGATGTCCCGTGGACCCGGCTGGACGGCGGCGAGGGCGCTCTGTGCCGCCGCTTCGAAGCGGGCGTGGCCATCGGTGGCCGGGGCGTCGGCGGCCTGGGAAAGGAGGCAGGGCAAGCACAGGGCCAGCAATGTCAGCCAGCGGAGGAGTCGGTTCTTCATCGGATCGGGAGGAATGTTGTTTGCATCGGCGGCGCGGATGATAGCGCGGAACACCAGCTGTCGATCTATCCTGAAGAAGCGGGGCGCCATCCTTGCCTACGTGGAGTGGAATGTCTCATGCACAAGAAGAAGCGGATGCCGTTTCGTGCGGGCGTGCCGGAAGCCTGGTTGCGGCGTGGCATGCGCCTGCCCTTCATCATGGCTTCCATCCTGTGCTCGCTGGCCCATGCCGGCAGCGGCATGGAGACGCCGGCGGCCAAGAAGACAGCCGGGCTGCGCAAGCCCGCCGTGGATATCCAAGTGCAGGGCGGTGGCTGGGGCAGCGCCCGCAAGGAGGCCATCGAAACGGTGCTCAACGAGGTGGCCGACGAGTTGCTGGCGAACCTGCCGGGGCGGCTTGCGGCGCCCATCGTCGTCACCCATACCGACGGGCCGCCGGTGGCGCTGTACGGTCGCGGGGCGCAGGGCGAGTACCGCGTCCACCTGCATGCGCGCGGCGACAACTGGCACCTGTACGCCTACGAGTTCGCCCACGAGCTGTGCCATGTGCTGTCCAACTACGATGAGAACGTGGCCCCGGGCACCGTGTCGAGCCGCTCCAATCAGTGGTTCGAAGAGACCCTGTGCGAGACGGCTTCGCTGTTCACCCTCAAACGCCTTGCACAGCGCTGGGAGAGCACGCCGCCCGGACCCGAGTGGGTGGGGGAGGCCGCCACGTTGCGCCGCTTCTTCGACCTGCTGATCTCCGAAGGGCACCGCCAGCTACCGCCTAACGCGCCGCTGGCCGGTTGGCTGCGCGACAACGAGGAGGCGCTGCGCAGCAACCCTTATCTGCGTGACAAGAATGAGGTGCTGGCCAATCTGCTGTTGCCCTTGTTCGACGGCAATCCCGAGAACTGGCAGGCTCTGGCCTACCTCAACCTCGACCCGGCCGATGCGCGCAGCAGCCTGCGCGCCTACCTGAGCCACTGGTACCGGAACGCCCCGCAGGAGCATCGTGCCCTGGTGGGAGACGTGCTGGCCATGCTGGAGCTGGGAGATGCACTCGCGCCGGACACCCCTCGTTGATGGGAGGCGAACGGTTGTTTTTATCCGACTGATTTCGTCGACTAATATGAAGACGTGCACACCGCCACCGATGGGCTATGCGCTCTGCAGCGGTGGCGCACTGCTCACTTGCTTGCTTCTTTCCGGGGAGGATCACCACAACGGAGGGCAAAATGAAATCCAATCAATGGATCAAGATCGGTGCTGGCCTTCTGACCGGAAGCATCCTTGCGCTGATTCCGCTGGCCACCGCTCAGGCCGCCGACCTCAATGACAGCATCAAGGAACTCACTGACAGCCGCTCGATGGGAAGCATGCACAGTCCGGACTCCAGCAAGGGAATGGAGTCGCGGTCCTACGGTGCTGATGAGTGGTACGGGGCCCAGGGTCCGGTACGTACCGACATGGACAAGGAACGGATGGGGATGACCTCCGCGCCGCCGCCGTCCATTTGGGACGAACTCCGCAAGCAGCTCGGCCCCATCGGTAGCGAATAGCCATCTGCATGTTTGCGACGCCACCCCTGTGCAGCGGGGTGGCGATCGCCGTGAGCCGCCGGGCAGCGTGGCTGCTTCGTACGCGGGCCATTGGGTCCTCTTCTTGCTTCTAGCTCCCGCGAGTCTTTCCAAACACCCGCACGATGCTGTCGTGATGGGTTTTTGGGCGTGCCCACGACACATTCGTTCGGCATCTGTCGCAAACCCGTCATTCCTCGCGAGACCCTCCATGAGCTTTCAACTGCCTCGCAGCCCCATCGCGCCCCTGCTGGTGAGCCCGGCCGTCAATCTGCTGCGCATCGCGGCGGCGGCGGCCAGCCAGGACGGCGAGGTGGACCGGGAAACGGTGGCCCTGATGCGCCGCCAGGTTGCCGAGGGGCTGCTCGCCGATCTCGATCCCGCACAGGCCTGGGCCGAACTGGCGAGTGGGCTGATGAGCGACGCGCCGTCGCGGATGCTGTGGGTGCTACGCGAGAGTCGGGCGCTCCAGGTGCTGCTGCCTGAGCTGGATGCGCTGTTCGGCATGCCCCAGAGCGCCGACGACCCGCCGACCGTGGATATTGGCGAGCACCAGTTCCGCGTGGTGGACGAGGCGGCCCGTCGCCAGGCACCGCTGGCGGTACGTTTCGCGGCGTTGCTCTACAACGTCGGCAAGTCCGATTCACCACCGGAGCACCTGCCGGCCCATTACCGCCACATGGAGCGCGGCTTGCCGCGCATAGAGGCGATTGCCGAGCGCTGCCGCGTGCCGGCCGCGTTCCGGGACTTGGCCGTGCTGGCTTTGCTGGAGGTGGAGCGTGTGCACCGCGCCGCAGAGATGCGGGCCGGGTCCATTGCCGCGATGCTGGTTCGGGTCGACGCCTTCGGTCAGCTACAGCGCTTTGAACAGCTGATGCTGTTGTGTACCTGTGACTTCCGGGCTTATCCCGGCCGGGCGACCCGTCCCTATCCGAAAGCCGCCATGCTCGCTACGGCACTGGATGCCTGCAAAGTCCTCGACGAAGCGGCCGTGCTGGCCGATTACGAAGACGACCCCGCCGGTGCTGCCGACGCTTTGCTGGAAGCACGGGCGGTGGCCATTGCCCGGGCGCTGCGTTCCGAGCGTTGGGCGGAGGTCGCCGAATAGACGGGCTGATCAATATCTCCGTGTTTTCTCGATAAAAGGATGACTTTTGTTGGGGAGGCTGTCACGTCCCTCCGCTAACATAGCCCGATGGCTCTCAGGCGCATCTCCAACAGTCTCGTTACCCGTCTTGTGCTGTTTGGCATGCTGCTGGTCATTGGTGGCGGCTTGGCGCGCTACGTGATGCAGACCCGCTACCTGCGTGAAGATCTGACTCAACTGGTTTCGGCCCAACAGATGGCCCTCGCCGACGAAGTGGCGCGGGAGGTCGATTACAAGATCCGCGAACGCCGTCAGTTTCTTGACCAGCTGGCGGTCACGCTGCCCCGGGAGCTGCTCGGCCAGCCTGCCAGGCTGGAGGCCTGGCTTGCCGAGCGGCATCAGCTGAACCCGGTGTTCAACCTTGGTTTGCTGGTGATCGCCACCGATGGCCGTGTGCTCGTCGATTTTCCGCGGGTGTCCGGCCGGCGTGGCGCCTCGGCGGCGAATAACCCCGGTTTCCAGCGGGCCATGCAGGGCAAGGCAGGCGTCGGTGCACCGCTGTTCGGCACATTCACGAAACAGCCGGTGCTGCCGATGGGGGTGCCGCTGAAGGATGGCAGTGGCCATGTCCAGGCGGTGCTGGTTGGCGTGACCGCGTTGAGTACGCCGGACTTCCTCGATCGTATCAACCAGGGGCGGATCGGCGAAACCGGCGGCTTCCTGCTGGTTTCCCCGGCCGACAAGCTGTTCGTCGCCGCCGGCGATCCGGATCTGGTGCTGAAGCCCACGCCACCGCCTGGCGTCAACCTGCTGCACGATCGGGCGATGACCGGTTTCCGTGGAAGTGGCGTGACGATCAATGCCAAGGGGGTCGAAGAATTGTCGGCGATGGCCAGCGTACCGAGTGCCGGTTGGTTCGTCGTGGCGCGTATGCCGACGACGGAAGCTTTTGCTCCGGTGCGTCGGGCCCAGGACAACGTGGTGCGCCACAGTTTCACCGCGATGGCCCTTGTGTTGCTGGTGGGAGGGGTATTCGTGCGGTTTACGCTGCGTCCGCTGCATCGGGCCGCGACCCTGGCCGAGCGTATGACCCAGGACGAGATCCCGCTCAAGCCGCTGCCGGTGGTACGGGATGACGAGGTCGGCCACCTCACCAAGGCCTTCAATCGACTGCTCGACAAGCTGGTCTGCAGCCAGGCCGAGCTCCAGCGCATGGCCCACCACGACGGCCTGACGGGCCTGCCCAACCGCATGCTGCTCGATGACCGCATGCGTCAGGGGCTGGCGCGCACCGCACGCAACGGAACGCAGATGGCCGTGCTGTTCCTGGATCTGGATGGCTTCAAGCCGATCAACGACAGCCTTGGGCATGAGGCTGGCGACGCCGCATTGGTGGAGGTAGCCCGGCGCCTGTCGGCAGTGCTGCGCCAGAGCGATACGCTGGCTCGCGTGGGAGGGGACGAGTTCGTGATGCTGGCCACCGATCTGGGATCTCGTCCGGAGGAAGGGGCGGCAGTGTTGGCGAACCGCTGTATCGAGGCCCTGTCCCATCCGTTGGCCATCAAGAGCAGCCTGTGCACGCTGGGTGTTTCCATCGGGATTGCCATCAGCGACGGTGAATGTACGCCGGAATGCATGCTGCTCGCCGCCGACAAGGCCATGTATGTGGCCAAGGGCCAGGGGCGGGGCCGCTACGTCATTGCGCCCCATTGCAACGGCCTCGCTGCGGTGGCCTGAGCCGGGCCGCAGACCCGGCCACAATTCCGTACATTTGAAAAACAGTTGCGCAAACTTGCTTTGCCAGACTGCTCCCCGAGACGAAACGGCCACTCGCTGCCACCGGCGGTGCCCACGGGCATTGGCGGTAGAAGCGGCGGGGGACGACATCGAGACAAACCGGAGGAGGGGGCATGGCCACGACCCGAGCGGCAGCTGCGGACGTCGCCAGCCTGGATACCTTTCCGCGCCTGCTGATGGAGCATGCCCGGCAGCGGCCACTGCGGCCGGCAATGCGCGAGAAGGAATACGGGATCTGGCAGACCTACACGTGGGCGGATGTCGCCGCTCGGGTGCGTGCGCTGGCCAGCGGGCTGGCTGAACTGGGCTTCAAGCGCGGCGACCGGTTGGCCGTGGTGGGGGACAACCGGCCGCGCCTGTACTGGTCGGTGGCAGCCTGCCAGTGCCTGGGCGGCATCCCGGTGATGATGTACCAGGATGCGGTGGCCCAGGAGATGGCCTATGTGATGCTGGACGCGGACATCCGCTTCGCCTGCGTCGAGGACCAGGAGCAGGTGGACAAGCTGCTCGAGATCGCGGCGGACCTGCCCAGCCTCGAGCGCGTCATCTATGACGACCCGCGCGGCCTGCGCCACTATAGCCAGCCTTTCCTGCACGGCATGGACGAGGCGCTGGAAATGGGTCGCATCCATGACGAGCATCACCCGGACTTCTTCGATCAGGAACTAGGTAAGGGCAGCCCCGAGGACATCGCGGTGATGCTGTACACCTCGGGTACGACCGGCAAGCCGAAGGGCGTGTGCCAGAGCCACGCGGCCTTCATCGCTGCGGCGCGGGGCGGTTGCGCCTTCGACCGGCTGGGCGAGACCGAGGACATCCTGTCCTACCTGCCGATGGCCTGGGTCGGCGACCACCTGTTCTCCTACGCCCAGGCGCTGGTGGCCGGCTTTACGATCAACTGCCCTGAATCCGCCGAGACGGTGATGAACGACCTGCGCGAGATCGGGCCGACCTACTACTTCGCACCGCCGCGGGTCTTCGAGAACCTGCTGACCCAGGTGATGATCCGCATGGAGGACGCCAGCCGTCCGAAGCGCGCGCTGTTCGGTTATTTCATGGACGTGGCGCGGCGCTGCGGCGCGGACCTTCTCGACGGCAAGCCGGTGTCCGCGGCCGACCGGCTGCGCTATGCGCTGGGCAAGGTGCTGATCTACGGGCCGCTGAAGAACGTGCTGGGCCTCAGCCGCATCCGTGTCGCCTACACTGCCGGTGCGGCGATCGGGCCGGACCTGTTCCGCTTCTACCGCTCCATCGGCATCAACCTCAAGCAGCTCTACGGCCAGACCGAAACCTGCGCCTACGTGTGCCTGCAGCCGGACGGGAAGATCAAGTTCGACTCGGTGGGCACGCCGGCGCCCCAGGTGGAGGTCAAGCTGGCCGACAACGGGGAGATCCTGGTGCGCGGGCCGATGCTGCTGAAGGCCTACTACAAGCGCCCGGAGGCGACCGCCGAGGCGATCGACGCCGAGGGCTACTTCCTGACCGGCGACGCGGGCGTCTTCGATGCCGACGGCCACCTGAAGATCATCGACCGGGCCAAGGACGTGGGGCGCCTGAACGGCGGCGGCATGTTCGCCCCCAACTACATCGAGAACAAGCTGAAGTTCTTCCCTTACGTGAAGGAGGCGGTGTGTTTCGGCAACGGGCGCGAGCACGTTACCGCCTTCATCAACATCGACCTCGACGCGGTCGGCAACTGGGCCGAGCGCCGTGGGCTGGCCTACGCCGGCTACACCGACCTGGCCGGCCAGGCGGCGGTGTATGCGCTGGTGAAGGATTGCGTCGAGCAGGTCAATGCCGATCTGGCCGGCGATGCGGCGATGGGCGCCGCCCAGGTCTGCCGCTTCCTGATCCTGCACAAGGAGCTCGATGCCGACGACGGCGAGCTGACGCGGACCCGCAAGGTGCGCCGCAACTTCATCGCCGAGAAGTACGCGGTGCTGGTCGATGCGCTGTACGCCGGCAAGGCCAGCCAGTACATCGAGACCCAGGTGAGCTACGAGGACGGGCGCAGCAACATGGTGGCCGCCGAGCTGCGCATCGAGGACGCGCAGACCTTCCCGCCGCAGGCGCGGAAGGCCGCCTGAGCCGGAGGACATGCCCATGGCCCGGCAAAGCGGCGACGTGATCGTCGATCTGCGCAACATCTCCCTGCGTTTCGGCGGCGTGAAGGCGCTCACCGACATCAGCTTCGACGTGCGCGAGCACGAGATCCGCTCGATCATCGGCCCCAATGGCGCCGGCAAGAGCTCCATGCTCAACGTGATCAACGGCGTGTATCACCCGCAGGAGGGGCAGATCCATTTCCGCGGCCAGCTGCGCCGCCGGATGGAGCCCCACCACGCGGCGGAGCAGGGCATCGCCCGCACCTTCCAGAACATCGCGCTGTTCAAGGGCATGACCGTGCTCGACAACATCATGACCGGGCGGGCCCTGAAGATGCGCTGCAATTTCCTGCAGCACGCCTTCTACTGGGGGGCCGCCCAGCGCGAGGAGACTGCCCACCGCCTGAAGGTCGAGGAGATCATCGAGTTCCTGGAGATCCAGTCCATTCGCAAGACGCCGGTCGGCCGCCTGCCCTACGGCCTGCAGAAGCGTGTCGAGCTGGCCCGCGCGCTGGCCGCCGAGCCGCACATCCTGCTGCTGGACGAGCCGATGGCCGGCATGAACGTGGAGGAGAAACAGGACATGTGCCGCTTCATCCTCGATGTGAACGACCACTACGGCACCACCATCGTGCTGATCGAGCACGACATGGGGGTGGTGATGGACATCTCCGACCGGGTGGTGGTCCTCGACTATGGCCGCAAGATCGGCGACGGCCTGCCGGACGAGGTCAAGAACGATCCGGACGTGATCCGGGCGTATCTCGGCGGCGCCCATTGAGGCGTGACGAGCGCATCCCGGCTGGCGGCGGAAAGGAGGAGCGGACATGCAGTTCTTCATCGAGGTGCTGATCGGCGGCCTGCTGTCCGGCGTGATGTATGCGCTGGTGGCCCTCGGCTTCGTGCTGATCTACAAGGCCTCGGGAGTGTTCAACTTTGCGCAGGGGGCGATGGTGTTCTTCGCCGCGTTGAGCTTCGTCGGCTTCCAGGAAGTGCTGCCGGCCCGTTTCGGCATGGAGGCGGGCAGCGCGGCGGTGTTCTGGCTGTCCTTCCTGCTGGCTTTCGCGACGATGGTGGTGCTCGGCATCGCCACCGAGCGCATCGTGCTGCGGCCGCTGGTCAACCAGCCGCCGATCACGCTGTTCATGGCCACCATCGGGCTCACCTACGTGGTGGAGGGGCTGGCCCAGATGGCCTGGGGCGCCAACGTGCGTGGCCTCGACCTGGGCATCGTCGATGAGCCGATCGCCTGGCTGATGGACGACTACGGGATCGGCGTGTCGAAGTTCGACCTCTTCGCGGCCGGCGCGGCTGCCTCGCTGGTCGCGCTGCTGGCGGCCTTGTTCCAGTACACCAAGGTTGGCCGGGCACTGCGGGCGGTGGCCGACGATCACCAGGCGGCCTTGTCCATCGGCATTCCGCTGCAGACGATCTGGCGCGTGGTGTGGGCGGTGGCCGGCTTCGTGGCGCTGGTCGCCGGGATGATCTGGGGGGCCCGCAACGGCGTGCAGTTCGCGCTCACCTTCACCGCGCTGAAGGCGCTGCCAGTGCTGATCCTCGGCGGCTTCACGTCGGTGCCGGGCGCCATCGTCGGCGGGCTGATCATCGGCGCGTCCGAAAAACTGGCCGAGGTCTATGTGGGGCCGCTGGTCGGTGGCGGTATCGAGGGCTGGTTCCCGTACATGCTGGCCCTGGCCTTCCTGCTGGTGCGGCCGGAAGGCCTGTTCGGCGAACGGCACATCGACCGGGTGTGAGCGAATGGCAAGTAACAGGGAGTGCATGCATGCTTTACCGTGAGGCCGGCCAGTTCAAGAGTAGTTATGCCGAGGACGGGCGGATCTTCCCGATCCGCCAGGACCGGATCGGCTTTGCATTGCTGATGCTGGCCTTCGGCGTGGTGGTGCCGCTGCTGGCCAACGAATACTGGCTGAAGGCGATCCTCACGCCGGTGCTGATCTTCTCGCTGGCCGCCATCGGCCTGAACATCCTGACCGGCTACGCGGGCCAGCTGTCCCTTGGCTCGGCGGCTTTCATGGCGGTGGGTGCCTTCGCGGCCTACAACTTCATCCTGCGCGTGGACGGCATGCCCTTCCTGTTGGCACTGGCGCTGGCCGGCCTGGCGGCAGCGCTGGTGGGCGTGCTGTTCGGCCTGCCGAGCTTGCGCATCAAGGGTTTCTACCTGGCGGTGGCGACGCTGGCGGCCCAGTTCTTCATCGTGTGGGTGCTGGTCAAGTTTCCGTGGTTCTCCAACCATTCCTCGTCGGGGGTGGTGACGGCCCAGGAGGTGCGCATCCTCGGTTATGCATTCGTGTCGCCGGAGGCCAAATACGTGTTGACCTTCGCCGTCGTCGCGGTGCTGGCACTGGCCGCCAAGAACCTGGTGCGCTCGGCCACCGGGCGGGCCTGGATGGCGGTGCGCGACATGGACGTGGCGGCCCAGGTGATCGGCTTCCGCCTGATGCGCACCAAGCTGCTGGCCTTCGCGGTGAGTTCCTTCTACTGCGGCGTGGCCGGCGCGCTGTACGCCTACACCTACATCGGCACCGTCGAGCCGGAGGGCTTCAACCTCGACCTGTCCTTCAAGATCCTGTTCATGATCATCATCGGTGGCGTCGGCTCTATCCTCGGCGCTTTTCTCGGCGCGGCCTTCATCGTGCTGTTACCCATCCTGCTCGACAATCTCGTGCCGGCGCTGTTCGGCGATGCGTTGGGGGCGGGCTTCGCGTCGAACCTGCAGCTCATCATCTTCGGCGGGCTGATCATCTTCTTCCTGATCGTCGAACCCCACGGCCTGGCGCGCCTGTGGCAGATCGCCAAGGAAAAACTGCGCCTGTGGCCCTTCCCGCACTGAGCGGGCGCGGCACCCATACCCAAAAGAGGAGACACACCATGAAACTGAAGCACTCCGCCCTGCTGGGCGCGGCCCTCGCCGGCCTGCTGGCCTCCTCCGTCGCCGGAGCCGTCGAGGAGCAGTTCATCGGCCTGCCGAGCTACCGGGTCGGCCCGTATGCGGCCGGCGGCTCCGGGGTCTTCGGCGGCTGGATCGACTACATGCAGCTGATCAACGAGCGCGACGGCGGCATCAACGGTGTCAGGCTGACCTGGGAAGAGTGCGAGACCGAGTACAACAACGCCCGCGGCGTGGAGTGCTACGAGCGCCTGAAGAAGAAGGGCAGCACCGGCAACACGGTGTTCCAGCCGGTGTCCACCGGCATCACCTATTCGGTGCTCGACAAGGCCGCCCAGGACAAGATCCCGGTGGTGACGATCGGCTATGGGCGCACCGATGCCGCCGACGGCCGCGTCTTTCCGTGGGTTTTTCCGCTGATCACCACCTACTGGTCCCAGGCCTCCGCCATCGTGAACTTCATTGGCACGAAGGAAGGCGGTATGGACAAGCTGAAAGGCAAGAAGATCGGCTTGCTCTACCACGACTCTGCCTACGGCAAGGAGTCCCACGCGATCCTCGACAAGCTGGCCGCCAAGCACGGCTTCGAGCTGACCAAGATCGCGGTCGCCCATCCGGGCAACGAACAGCAGTCCCAGTGGTTGCAGCTGCGCCAGCTCAAGCCCGACTACGTGATCCTGTGGGGCTGGGGGGTGATGAATCCGACGGCCCTCAAGGCGGCCGCCAAGGTCGGCTACCCCCGCGAAAAGATGGTCGGTGTGTGGTGGTCCGGCGCAGAGGAAGACACCGTGCCGGCCGGCCCGGCAGCCAAGGGCTTCACTGCCGCCGGCTTCAACGTGGCCGGGGCCAACTATCCGGTGGTCGCCGACATCAAGAAGTTCGTCTATGGCAAGGGCAAGGGCAACATGGAGGACAAGACCCGCATCGGCTCGGTGTATTACAACCGCGGCGTGGTGCACGGAATCATCACCGTCGAGGCGATCCGCAAGGCCCAGGAGAAGTACGGCAAGGGCAAGGCGCTGACCGGCGAGCAGGTACGCTGGGGCTTCGAGAACCTCAATCTCGACGAAGCGCGCCTGAAGGCCCTCGGCGCCACCGGCTTCCTGCCGCCGCTGAAGGTCAGCTGCGCCGATCACGAGGGGCCCGGTGTGGTGAAGTTCCAGCAGTGGGACGGCGGCCAGTGGAAGGTGGTTTCCGACTGGGTCGAGTCCGACCGTCCGCTGGTGCGCGGCATGATCGAGGAGTCGGCCGCCGCCTACGCCAAGGAAAAGGGCATCAAGCCGCGGGACTGCAGCAAGGAAGGCTGAGGACCCCATGTCCTATCTCAGCCTCAATAACATCGAAGTCATTTACGACCACGTGATCCTGGTGCTCAAGGGCGTCTCGCTGGAGGTGCCCGAGGGCCGCATCGTTGCGCTGCTGGGAGCCAACGGCGCCGGCAAGAGCACGACGCTGAAGTCCATTTCCAACCTGTTGCGTGCTGAACGCGGCGATGTGACCAAGGGCTCCATCGAGTTCAAGGGCGACCGCATCGATCGCATGACGCCGGCCGAGCTGGTGCGGCGCGGGGTGATCCAGGTGATGGAGGGGCGCCACTGCTTCGGCCACCTGTCCATCGAGGAGAACCTGCTCACCGGCGCCTACACGCGTCGCCAGTCTCGCGCCGAACTGCGTGACAGCCTGGAGCGGGTCTATGCCTACTTCCCGCGCCTCAAGACCCGGCGTAGTTCCCAGGCCGGCTACACGTCCGGCGGCGAGCAGCAGATGTGCGCGATCGGCCGTGCGCTGATGGCGCAGCCGGAGATGATCCTCCTCGACGAACCGTCGATGGGTCTGGCGCCGCAGATCGTCGAGGAGATCTTCGAGATCGTGAAGGACCTCAACGGCAAGGAGAAGGTGAGCTTCCTGCTTGCCGAGCAGAACACGATGGTGGCGCTGCGCTATGCGGACTTCGGCTACATCCTGGAGAACGGCCGCGTCGTGATGGAGGGGGCGGCGGACGAATTGCGCAACAACGAGGACGTAAAGGAGTTCTACCTGGGCCTGTCTTCGGAAGGGCGCAAGAGCTTCCGCGATGTGAAGCACTACCGGCGGCGCAAGCGCTGGCTGTCGTGAGCGGCCGGGCGCCGGTCCGGCGAATCCGGATATGACAAAATGCTGGGCGAAGACGGCTGCCCGCGGACGGTGGCGTGAAAAGGAATGGAGCGACGATGAACTACCACGATGCCCGTGAAATCCGCCCTCCCGCCGAACGGGAGCAGGAACTGCTGGCCGCGCTGCCGGCGCAGATCGCCCATGCCCGCGCCCACGCACCGGCCTTCAGTGAGCTGCTGTGGGACGTGGATCCGGCGGCGGTGACGAGCCGCGAGGCGCTGGCGGCACTACCGGTGATCCGCAAGTCGGAGCTGGCCGAGCTGCAGCGCCGCGAGCGCCCCTTCGGCGGCCTGGCGACGGTGGGATGGGGCAAGGGCTGTGCGCGGGTGTTCGCGTCGCCGGGGCCGATCTACGAGCCGGAGGGCGCGCGCAAGGATTACTGGCGCCTGGCCCGGGCCTTCTATGCGGCGGGTTTCCGCGCCGGCGACCTGGTGCACAACACCTTCTCCTATCACTTCACACCGGCCGGTTCGATGATGGAGACGGCGGCCCACGCGCTGGGCTGCACGGTGTTTCCGGCCGGTGTCGGACAGACCGAGATGCAGGTGGCGGCCATCGCCGATCTGCGGCCGGTCGCCTATGCCGGCACGCCGTCCTTCCTGCGCATCATCCTCGACAAGGCCGACGAACTGGGTGTGCCGCTGACCAGCCTGCAGAAGGCCTTCGTGTCCGGCGAGGCCTTTCCGCCCAGCCAGAGGGATGCGCTGGCCGCCCGCGGCATCCAGGCCTACCAGGCCTATGCCACCGCCGATCTGGGCCTGATCGCCTACGAGACGCCGGCGCGGGAGGGGCTGGTGCTCGACGAGGACGTGCTGGTGGAGATCGTCTATCCCGGCACCGGCGATCCGGTGGCGCCGGGCGAGGTGGGTGAGGTGGTGGTGACGAGCTTCAGCCCGGAATATCCGCTGATCCGTTTCGGCACCGGCGACCTGTCGGCGCTGCTGCCTGGCATCTCGCCCTGCGGCCGCACCAACACGCGCATCAAGGGCTGGCTGGGGCGGGCCGACCAGACCACCAAGGTGAAGGGCATGTTCGTCCACCCGGGCCAGGTGGTGGCGGTGCTCAAGCGCCATGCGGAACTCGGCCGTGGCCGGCTGGTGGTGGACAACCCGGCCCAGACCGATCGCATGACCCTGCACTGCGAGGTGGCGGTGGCGGCGGAGGGGCTCGCCGAGGCCATCGCGATGTCCTTGCGCGAACTGACCAAGCTGCGTGGCGAAGTGCATTTCTGTGCGCCGGGCAGCCTGCCCAACGACGGCAAGCTGATTGAGGACATGCGCAGCTACGAGTAGCGGCGCGTGTGGGCAAGGCTCATCCAGTCACGACTTCTGGCACACTCCGCCGGATGTGGGCCTTCCCGTCTTCCCTTTCCTGAGCGGCGATGCAGAGCTTTCTGCTGCTGTTGCCCGATTTCGCGCTGATTGCGCTTGGCGCCGGCCTGCGGCGCTACGGGCGTTTCGGCGAGGGCTTCTGGCCGGGCGTCGAACGCCTGGTGTATTTCGTGCTGTTTCCTGCGCTGCTGTTCAATGCGCTGGCGAAGGCGTCCATCGCGCTGGCGGCCATGGGGCCGCTGTTTCTCGTCGGCCTGGCGACCCTCGGCAGCGGCTTTGTGCTGGCGCTGCTGGCCCGACCGCTGATGGGGCTCGCGTCGATGACCTTTGCGTCACGGGTGCAGTGCGCCTACCGCTTCAACACCTACATCGGCATCGCGGTGGCGGGGAAGGTCGCCGGTGCGACCGGTGTGGCCATGATGGGAGCCCTGTGCGGGGCCATGGTGCCTTTCGCCAACATGGCGGCGGTCGGCCTGCTCGCCCATCACGGCGAGGGCCGGCTGTGGCGGGAGCTGGCGCGTAATCCGCTGATCCTCGCCACCGTGGCCGGCATCCTGTTCAATCTGGCCGGCGGCGTGTTGCCGGCGCCGGTGCTGCCTTTCCTGCAGCGTCTTGCCGATGCGGCGGTGACGCTGGGTCTGCTGGCGGTGGGGGCGGCCCTGCGTGGCGGCCGCCATGAGGGTGGGTGGCCGGGGCTGCTCTACCTGTGCGGGCTCAAGCTGCTGGTGCTGCCAGCCATCGCCTGGGGGCTGGCCGTCCTGCTGGGTCTGGCAGGGGTGGGTTTCACGGTGGCGGTGCTGTTTGCCGCGCTGCCGACGGCATCGTCGGCTTACATCCTGGCGATGCGCATGGGCGGCGATGGGCCCGGCGTGGCCTGGCTGATCTCCGCGACGACGGTGGCGGCGGCCCTTACGCTGACCGGGTGGCTGGCGGCGCTGACGCACTGGGGGCTTTAGCGCCGCCGGTTGGGGAGCGGGGTGCTCTCCGTGGTATTGCCTTACTTGCTGTCCTTCGGCTTGGCCTTGCTGGTCGGCGATGCCTGGGCAGGAGCAGCCGCTTCGGCGTGGGCCTTGGCCTGCTCGGCGGCGTTCTGCATAAGGTTCCACGGCCACATGGAGCTGGCGAAGGGGTTCGGCTGGGCGGTTTCGCCATCGGGCGCCTTGCCGCCTTCGGCGGCCAGCTTGCTCATGGCCTGCATCGTGGCGATCGTCGCGCGCTGCATTTCGAGGCCCTGGATGGCCATCTGCAGGGAGCTGAGGTTCATCTTGAGCCAGTTCTCGACAGCTTTCATGTCGGCGATGCGCTTGTCCAGCTCATCCACGTCGAGCGTCGGGGTGACCATGCCAGGCAGGCTGAAGCCCATCTTGCTCCACATGTTGCGCATGAATTCCATCGGGTCCTGCGCCTTGTTCTCGGTGCTCATCGTTCTCCCCCTGATTTTGGATATGTCATCGACGCAGCGATAGTAACCGATGCGCCGTAGTGCTGCATCAGGCTTGGGTCTTGCGCTGCAGCAGGGCGCGCAGCTTGGCCGGGCGGACCGGTTTGTGGAGCAGCGGGATGCCGGCCTGCTGGGCTGCGCCGGCGACGTCCGGCGAGGTGTCGCCGCTGAGCAGGATGGCCGGGATGGGGCGGCCGAGGTGCTGGCGCAGGTGGGTGGCGATGTCCGGGCCGACCCGTTCACCACCGCTGCGGTAGTCGCAGACGAGCACGTCCGGTGCGTGTTGCCGGTCCAGCGCGGCAAGCAGCGCATCGGGGCCGGTGGCTGCGCTGACCCGGCAGCCCCAGGATTCCAGCAGGCCGATGGTTCCGGCAAGGGCCAGTTCGTCATCGTCCACCAGCGCCACGTGGAGCCCCTGGAACGAATGGATGGCGGGCGGTGCATGACGGTCGGATGCGGTCACCGGGGCCGCGAGCGGAAGCTCGATCGAGAACAGGGCGCCCCTGCCGGGGACCGAGTTCAGTGACAGCGGATGCTGCAGCAGACTGGTCAGGCGGCGGACGATCGCCAGACCGAGGCCGAGGCCCTTGGCCCGGTTGCGCTCCGGGTTATCCAACTGGACGAACTCCTGGAAGATTGCGTCCTGGGCTTCCGGCGCAATACCGGGGCCGTTGTCACGGACTTCGATGCGCACCCGCTGGCCGCGCCGGCGGGCCGCCAGCAGGATGGTGCCACGGGGGGCGTAGCGCAGCGCGTTGCTGATCAGATTGTGCAGGATGCGTTCGAGCAGCAGCGGATCGCTCTCGACCCACAGGGGCGTGGGGCGCAGGCGCAGGCGCTGCTTGCGCACTTCGGCTTCGCGCCGGTAATCCACGTCGATGCGCTCGAACAGGGGCTGCAGCGGGAAGGGCTTGATCTGTCGGTCGAGCACGCCGGCGTCGAGGCGCGAGATGTCGAGCAGGCTGTCGAGCAGATTCTCCATGGTCTCGGCGGAGACGGCGATCTGTTCGACGAGGCGGCGGGTGTCGGGAGCGTGGGGTTTTTGGCCGAGCTCGGCAACGAACAGGCCCAGCGCGTGCATCGGCTGGCGCAGATCGTGGCTGGCGGCGGCGAGAAAGCGTGTCTTGGCGCGGTTGCCTTGCTCGGCCTCTTCCTTCTTTTCCTTCAGCTCCGCCGTGGCGGCGTCGATCTGGCGCTGCAGGTCTTCCTGCGATGCGCCAAGCCGGTCGGCCATTTCGTTGACGCCGGCAGCCAGGGTGCTGAGGGTTTTGCCGCCTTCCACCGGTACCCGCGCCGAAAAATTGCCCTGGCCGAAGCCGGCGACCGCGCTGGCGACGCGCAGGATGGGGCCGGAGATGCCGCGGCTCATGCGCATGGCCAGCGCGACGCTGGCCAGCAGGACCGTCACTACCATCAGGAAGGCGTTGCGCAGCAGGCGGCTCTCCTCGGCGCGCAGGGACTCGCGGCTCATCTCGACGAGGACTTCGCCGTGGCGGCTTTCCTGCATGGCGGCCGAGGCGGTGGTGCTGTCCAGGAAGGGGTCGTCGAGACTGACGCCCGGGCCGGCCACCGGCTCGCGGAAGCGCAGCGGCGCGTTGTTCTCGTGGGGGACCAGATTCACCGCGGCCGGAGTCTGGACCGGCTTGTTGCTGTCGGCGAGTACCTCTTGCAAGGGGCTGAAGACCGCTACGCGGACCACGTCCTTTTCTTGCAGGATCGAGTTGGCGAGCTTGCGCAGGTTTTCCTGGTTGCCCGAAAAGATGCCGTATTCGCTGGCGGCGGCGAGTTGCCGGGCAAGGGCCTTGCCGCGCTGGACATGGGCTTCTTCGAGGTCGGACAGGCGGGTGGTGGTGAAATAGGCAATCAGCACGGACGCCATCACCACCGTCGGCAGCATCGCGATCAGGATCGCCCGCGGGCGGATGTCCCAGTCTTCCGGACGGATCACTGCGCGTTCTCCCAGCGCTCGAGGCGTTCGCGCAGGGTGTTGGCGTCTTCGAGGTTGATGCCGAGGGAGCGCGCCACGTAGGGGTTGGTGCCGACATGGAAGTAGCGCGGGGCGGTGGCCGCCGGCAGGTTGCCGCCGGCGAGGCCGTGGCGGGCCATCTCGCCAGCCTGCTGGCCGATTTGCGCCGGGGTGCTGTACAGCGCCAGCAGGGCGCCTGCCTTGACGTAGGCAGGCGAGAAGCCGACGACTGGCGAGCGGTGGTGGTAGGCGGTGAGCAGGATGTTGGAGATCGTGCGGTTGTTGTACAGCGCGGCGTCGGGGATGGCGAGCAGGATCGTCGGTTCGGCCAGTACGCGCTGCAGTGTCGGGTAGAGATCGTTCTCGTCACCGACCTGCTCCAGCACCGGGCGCAGGCGCCGCTCGCGGGCATTGGCCTGCAGACGGGCGCCGAGCTCGCTGCTTTCCCGGCCGACGATCAGTGCCACCCGCGACCAGTCGGGCAGCGCGAGGCGCAGCAGCTCGATCTGTCGGTTGGCCGGCTGGTCGATGAAGACCGCCGACGTGCGCCGCCCGTCCTCGGCGCGCTGGGGCAGGCGTTCATAGGCGCTGCGCGGCAGCAGGGTGTGCAGCAGCAGGCTGCGCGGCGCGAGCCCGGCAATGATCTGGGCGGCCCGGGTGCCGAAGGTGACGATCAGTGCGCTGGCATTGAGGACGGCGCCGTCCTCGGCACGCAGGGGCGTCGTGATGCTCTGGATGCGGTGGCCGGCACTGCGCAGTTCGGACGACACGGCTTCGGCGGCTTCGGCGAAGGCGCCGCCCTCCTCGGACAGGACCAGGGCTACCTGGGCCGCGCGCACAGGGGCGGCCCCAGCTAGCAAGGCCGCACACAGGGCGAGGAGGAAGAGTCGCAGGCGCCCCATTGGATATCAGAACTCGGACCTGTGGGGGGAGGTGCGCCCGTTGTGGGCGGGAGAAGGGGGGGCGGAGCTCACGAAGATCATGCTGGATTTCTGCTCGGACGCCATCGGACTCCGGTATGAACGGTTGGCGGCCAGCCGCCGGGATTGCGCTTCCGTCATATGATAGTTGGCTGGATGGCGTGGCGCCAGCGATGTGCCGTTCAAGCGGCGTCTGTCCCGTATTGCGGGGCGCCAGGTGCTGCCGACATCCACGCCGTGCCGAAGTCCGGACGCAAAGCGGAACAGTTCATTGCTGTCGGGGGCGCCGGAGGCCATGATCCTCTGCCGGTTGGAGGTCGTCACCGTGCCGGGTGCGTCAGTCCAGGCTGGGGGCAATGGGGCGATGGACTGCATGGCGGGGAGATCGTACGCGCTCGCACTGCCTGTGGCAGGGGTGCCGCCCGAAACGGGTAGCACGGGCGCAGGTGACAGGAAGGCCACGGCGTGGCGGGTAAAATGCTGGGGAATCGGCATGGTCATCGTGCCGTTTCGGCCCGGGGACCGGATTTTCTCCGTTTTACCGGGCGCTGGGTAGGCTAAACTGGCCCCGATTTTAGACAAGCGTTCAATTTAACGGTTGGAATGATGCAGACGCGCATACTGATTATCGAGGACCACGTGCTGGTGAGGGAGGCCATGGCGCTGACCCTGGCCCAGGTGGGGGAGGGCGTGCACTGCGAGCAGGCCAGCAATGCCACCGACGCGCTGGCTCTGCTGGAGGCCGATCCCAACTGCGACCTGCTGGTGGTGGACCTGATGCTGCCGGAGATCAACGGCTTCTCGTTACTGGGGGTGATCGCCAAGCGCTTCCCCGACGTGCCGGCGCTGGTGGTGTCGGCCCTCGACGACCGGGAGTCGGTGCAGCGGGCGATGAAGGCCGGTGCATCGGGCTTTGTGTCCAAGGCCAGCCCCAGCAATACGCTGATCGAGGCGGTGCGGACCATCCTGGCCGGCGGCGTGTTCACGCCCGATTCGGCCATCGGCGGCAACGACGGCAACCGCAACCGGCGCGCCAGCCAGGCTTTCGCCGAGCGCTTCCAGCTCACCGCGGCGCAGGGTCGGGTGCTGGAGCTGGTGGCCCAGGGCAAGTCCAACCGGGACATCGCCGAGTTCCTCGGTCTGTCGGAAGGTACGGTCAAGGTCCATGTGTCGGCGATCCTGCGCTCCCTCGGCGTGACCAGCCGGGCCCAGGCCCTGTTGATGATGACCCGCGCCGGCCTGCGCGTCTGAGCCCTTGAGTGATGCAAACCCCGTTGTCGGCGCGACGGGGAATTCATTTGCGAACAATTCTTATTTGTACCTATAATCGGCGCAACTGATCTGCATTCGGCGGTTCCCGATGATTCGTATTCCTGGACAGCAGCGCAATCCGGCGGGGCCGGCCCGGTTCTCCATCATGGGCGGGAGCCGCGCATGAACGCCGCCGCTCCCGCTGTTGCCACCATCGCCCTGCCCACCAAGCTGCTGCGCGGTGCGCGCCGGCCGCAGATCGCGCTGGTCGGGCTGGCCCACACCGGCAAGAGCACGATCTTCCAGGCCGCTTCCAGCACCGCTGTCGAATCCGGCAAGCTCGACGGCAGCGCCCTCGGCTTCGACGCCTGCCAGGTGAATGTCGGCCTGGAGCAGGCTGCGCTGGTGGATCTGCCGTCGCTACGCACCCTTCACGATCTCGACGACGCCGACCGCCTGCTGCTGATGGCGCTGCTGCGCGGCGAGCCCGGCCACGGTGGCTTCAAGGCCCCCGACGTGCTGATCCAGGTGGTGGATGCCACCGCGCTGGAGCCCAACCTGGCCCTCGCCCAGGAGCTGTGCCAGCTCGGCAAGCCGCTGGTGATCGCCCTCAACCGCCTCGACGAGGCCCGCGAGCGCGGCATCTACGTCAATGTGGAGGCCCTCTCGGCGGAACTCGGTGTGCCCGTTGTGCCCACCGTCGCGCACATGGGCAAGGGCATTCCGGCGCTGTTCGAGACGGCCCTCAATGTGGTGCGCAGCAAGACCTGCCCGCTGCCTCAGCTGCCCGGCGCCCACCTGGTCAAGGCACTGGCCGGGCTCAATGCGATCCTCGACCGGCCGGAAGTGGAAGCTGCTTTCCCGGTGCCGCGCTCGCTGCTGCTGACGCAGCTCGCCAAGGACAACACCTATTTCACCACCGAGATGGCGCGCCTGTTCCCGGCGCTGCTGCCGGCCATCCAGGATGCCCGCGCCGAAGCGGCGCGCCACCTGCCGCGCCCGCTGGCGGAGGAGCTGTTCGCCGACCGCCACTACCGTGCCGCGGCGCTGCACGAGCAGGTCACCCGCCTCGGCCATGCCGCCGAGAAGGCCGGCTGGAAGCGCGCGCTGGACCGGGTCTTCCTGCACCCCCAGTGGGGCTTCATCGGCACGCTGGCGGTGTTCGCGCTGGTGCTGTTCATGGTCTTCGAGGTCAGCACGACCCTCGATGCGCTGACTTCGGCACCGCTGGCGGCGTGGGTCGGCCAGTGGGAGCCGGATACCACCCTCGGCGTGGTCGGCCGGGCCGTCGCCGATGGGTTGGTCGGCCTGGTCGGCATCGTCGTTCCTTACATGCTGCCGCTGGTGTTGCTGCTGGTGAGTCTGGAGGAGTCCGGCATCATGCACCGGGTTGCCTTCGTGGTGGACCGGGGTTTCCACCGCATCGGCCTGCACGGTGGCGTGGCGGTGCCCTTCCTGCTCGGCCTCGGCTGCAATGTGCCGGCCCTGTCGGCGGTGGCGGCCACTTCGTCGGGGCGGGAGCGCATCGTCGCGTCGCTGCTGATCACCTTCGTGCCGTGCTCGGCCCGTTCGGCCATCGTGCTGGCGATCGGCGGAAAATACCTGGGCTGGGAAGGGGTGCTGGGCATCTTCCTGCTGACAATGCTGATCATCGCGGTATCGGGCAAGCTGCTGACCCGCCGCTATGTGCAGGCCAGCCCGGGCCTGATCCAGGCCATTCCGCCTTACGCCTTGCCTCAGTGGCGGCGCCTGCTGTCCATCACCTGGGAACGTACCAGCGACATTCTGACCATCGTCACGCCGCTGCTGGTGCTGGGCAGCGTGGTGCTGGCGCTGCTGGCCCACTTCGGCGCCGACGCGGTGATCAACACGCTGCTGCTTCCGGTGACCCACTGGTGGCTGGGGCTGCCGGTGGTCCTCGGCGTGCCGATCCTGTTCGGCGTGCTACGCAAGGAGCTGTCCCTGCTGATGGTCTACCAGGCCCTCGGTACCCAGGACATCGCGCCGCTGCTCGACTGGGTGCAGATCGCCACCTTCCTGGTCTTCCTGACCTTCTATGTGCCCTGCGTGTCCACCTTTGCGGTGATGCTGAAGACCATCGGGCGGCGTGATGCGCTGTTCTCCATCGGCCTGTCGGTGGCGCTGGCGCTGGGGATCGCCTTCCTGTGCCGAGTCGGCCTGGAGGCGGTGAACTGGCTGGTCTGAAAACCCGAAACAGGTTTTCTTCATCGGCAGGTCATATTCCTTCGGCAAGGTTGCGGGCTAATCCCTGACCTTCCGAGGACGCTCGATGCAATTCCCTGTCAACAAGATTGCTGCCTGGCTGGCGGCATCTTCCATGCTGGCCCTGACCGCCTGTGGCGGCAGCTCCGGCTCCAGCAATCCGCCCGATCCGGTCACCGTCAAGCTGATCGCGATGAACGATTTCCACGGCAACATCGAAGTGCCGGCCGCCAACAACGGCGGCTCCGTCGTGCTGAAGGACCCGGCCAACGCCGCCGGCACCACCGTGCGCACCGGCGGCGCCGCCTATCTGGCCACATTGATCAAGCAGCTCAGGGCCAGCAACGCCAACAGCATCGTCGTCGGCGCCGGTGACATGGTCGGTGCCTCGCCGGTCACCTCCACGCTGACCCACGACGAAGCCACCGTGGACATCCTCAACCAGATCGGCCTCGAAGTGACCTCGGTCGGCAACCACGAGTTCGACCACGGCAAGGGCGAACTGCAGCGCCTGCAGAACGGCGGCTGCTACGTCGGCGGCACTGTTGGCAAAGACACCTGTATCAACGGCGGCGTCTTCCCGGGCGCCAGCTACAAGTGGCTGTCCGCCAACGTGGTCGATACCGCCAGTGGGAAGACCCTGTTCCCGGCGACCTACGTGAAGAAGTTCGGCAAGGCCTCGGTGGGCTTCATCGGTCTGACGCTGAAGGGCACGCCGGCGGTGGTGACCTCCACCGGCGTGGCCGGCCTGAACTTCCTCGACGAGGCGACCACCATCAACAGCTATGCCGCCCAGCTCAAGAAGGATGGCGTCGATGCGGTGGTGGTGCTGATCCACCAGGGCGGCCAGACCACGGCCTCCACCCTCAACGACCAGAGCTGCCCGAACCTGTCCGGCGACATCCTCCCCATCGTCGATGCCCTCGGTAAGGACGTGGACGTGGTGGTCAGCGGCCACACGCACCAGGAATACGTCTGCAAGCGCAACGGCAAGCTGCTGACCTCCACCGGCTTCTACGGTAGCGCGGTCACCGACATCAACCTGACCATCGTGCCTGGCACGGGCGTCACCGGCCTGACGGCCAACACCGTGCCGGTCATCAACGACCTCAACACCACGGCGCCGACGGGTTACTCGATCCTCGCCAAGGACGCCACCATCGACGCGGCGGTGCAGTCCTACGTGAATCTCGCCGCAACGCTGAAGAACATGGTGGTCGGCTCGATCACCGCCGACATCAAGCGGGCCCTGCTCGCCAACAGCTCCACGCCGACCCGCGATGAAACCGCCGAAGGTCCGATGGGCGACGTGATGGCCGACGTGTACCTGTCCGGCGGCCCGCAGGCCGACATCGCCTTCATCAACCCGGGCGGCGTGCGTGCCGACCTGATCTACAAGAACGGCGGCGCGGTCACCTACGGCGACCTGCTCACCGTGGCGCCCTTCGGCAACGTGCTGGCCACCGTGGATCTCACTGGCGCACAGATCGTGCGCCTGCTGGAGCAGCAATGGGAAGCCCCCAACTGCTCCGCCAAGACTGGCGCCAATGGTTGTGGCCGCATGCTCCAGCCGAGCAGCACCTTCAGCTACAGTTGGGATGCCTCCCAGCCGGCCGGCGCCGCCGTCGGCAGTGGCAAGCGCGTGGTGGCTGGCTCCCTCAAGCTCAACGGTGTGGCGATGGACATGAGCAAGACCTACCGGGTCACGCTCAACAGCTTCATGGCCCCCGGACCGGGCGACAACTTCTCGGTGGTCACCACCAGCGGCACCAACGTCACCAACAGCGGCGTCATCGACATCGATGCCTTCGTCGGCTACATGAAGAAGAACCTGAACCTGGCGCCGCCGGCGCCGCGCATTACCCGTCTGAACTAATAACAAGGATCTTGCGGAGCCGGCCGCGTGCCGGCCTTTTCGACCGGGGCGGCGTTGTCGCCCCGGCTTGTTTTGAGGGACTGATCCCGTGTTGAGACATCTGCTTGCCTTCCTGCTGGTACTGAGCCTGCCGGCCGCCATTGCCGGCGCCCCCGACCCGGCATTGCCGGGCCGGATTACCGAGGCTGCCCTCGACGCCCAGGGGCGTTGCTACCGGCTGATCCACCATGACACCTTCGCCTACGAAGCCTGCCTGACGGGCCTGCTCGCCGAGGAGAAGAAAGCCGGGCCACGGCGCCTGGGTATCGAGTATTTCGGTTTCGTCGGTGCGCTCAATTCGGCGCGCCTCGGCATGCTCGGCGCGCAGGACACTGCGTGGGTCTTCCTGCAGCGCTTCCGCGCTACGCAGAGGAAGCTGCGTATCGACGATGCCAGCCTGTGCGCGACGGTACCTGGCGACTGCGAGGTGCGCATCGCGCGCATGAAGCTGATGGAGAAGTCGCCGCCGCCACCGCGCCAGCCCCACGACCTGCCCGATGACGGGCATCGCCACTAGGCTTGGCGGGCGTATGCTTGGCATGACTCGATGAACATGGAGGCTACGGATATGAGCGATGTCGTTGAACAGATCCTCGGCTTCAATGCCGGCCGGGACCCGGACCGCCTGGTCCTCAAGTACCGCAACATGCGTGAGAGCGCCTTCGTCTTCCTGCGCGGCACCTGCCATCTGTTCTACCGGCGCCTGCCGGACGAGCCACTGTTTGCTACCGCGCCACCGGTCTGGAGCTGCGGCGACCTGCATCTGCAGAACTTCGGCAGCTACAAGGGCGACAACCGGCTGGTCTACTTCGACCTCAATGACTTCGACGAAGCCGCGCTGGCACCGGCCAGCTGGGATCTGGTGCGTTGTCTGGCCAGCGTGCAGATCGGCGCCGCGTCGATGGAGGTGAAAAAGAAGCAGGCCGGCGAGCTGTGCGAAGAGTTCCTCGACGCCTACCGGGCCACGCTGGTTGCCGGCAAGGCCGGCTGGGTCGAGCGCGACACCTCCAGCGGCCTGGTCCGCCATCTCCTCGATGGCCTGCGAGGGCGGCTGCGGCCGGCCTTCCTGGACGGGCGGACGGTGCTCAAGGGCAAGCATCGCCATCTGCGCCTGGACAACGGCAAGGCACTGCCGGTCACCGACAAGCAGCGCGACAAGGTCACCAAGCTGATCGGCGAACTGGCCGAATCCCAGGCTGACCCGGACTTCTACGAGGTTCTCGACGTGGCCCGGCGGATTGCCGGCAACGGCAGCCTGGGGGTGGATCGCTTCGTGATCCTGGTCCGTGGCAAGGGCTCGCCGGACGGCAACTACCTGCTCGACCTGAAGGAGGCCTTGCCCTCGTCGCTGGCGCCCTATCTCAAGACGCCGCAGCCGGCCTGGAAGTCCGAGGCGGCGCGGGTCGTGACGGTGCAGCGGCGCATGCAGGCGGTGTCGATGGCCTTCCTGCAGCCCGTCAAAATGGGCAAGCGCTCCTACATCCTGCGCGGCCTGCAGCCGACCGAGGACCGGGTGACGCTGGAGGCGTCCCATACCGGCTTCGAGGCCATCCGCGGTGTCATCGGTACGATGGGGGCCATCGTCGCCAGCGCCCAGCTGCGCAGCAGCGGGCGCAGCGGCTCGGCGATTGCCGATGTGCTCATCGACTTCGGCGCCGGCAAGTGGCGCAAGGCCTTGCTGGGGGCTGCCGACGAATGCAGCGACCGGCTGCGCAAGGACTGGAAGGTCTATTGCGAGGCCTACGACGACGGCGCTTTCAAGGTCCAGGGCTGAACTGCCCCGCGCTGTTCAGCGCATCCGCGCGATGTCCCGCAGCGGCGGGGCGCCGAACAGGCGGCGGTATTCGCGGCTGAACTGGGACGGGCTCTCGTAGCCGACCCGGCGCGCCACGGTGGCGGCGTCGATGGCCTCGGTGAGCATCATCTTGCGCGCTTCCTGCAGGCGGATCTGCTTCTGGTACTGCAGCGGGCTCATCGCCGTCAGGGCCTTGAAGTGGTGGTGCAGCGACGACTTGCTCATGTTGACCGCGTCGGCCAGCGCGTCGATGGATAAAGGCTGATCGAAGTTGCCCTTGATCCAGTCGATCGCGCGGGCGGTGCGGTGGCCCTGGCTGTCGGTGGCTGCGATGCTGCGCAGGCGTTGCCCCTGGGCGCCGGTGAGCAGGCGGTAGAGCAGTTCCTGTTCGCGCAGCGGCGCCAGCACCGGAATGTCGTCCGGCGTGTCGAGCAGGCGTACCAGGCGCAGGAAGGCGTCCATCACCGGCGAGGTGAGCGGGCTGACGCCGAGGCCGAGCGCGCCGGCCCCCGGCGGCAGCGGCGCCAGCTGCATGGAGCCGGCCAGTTCCGCGATCCGGCGCGGGTCCATGTCGAACACCGCGCACAGGTAGGGGCGTTCCGGCGAAGCCTCGGTGATCTGGCCGATCACCGGCAGATCCACCGACGTGATCAGGTAATGCTGGCTGTCGTACTGGAAAGCTTCGTCGGCAAGGCTCAGGCGCTTGGTGCCCTGGGCGGCGACGGCCAGTACCGAGCGATAGACGGCGCAGATTGGCGTGCTGGTGCTCGACGCACGGAACAGGCTGAGGCCGCTGATCGGCGTCGGATTGGGGCCGTCCACGGTGCAATATCGTTCAATCAGCGCGGCCAGCTCGAGGCGTGAGGCGTCGAGCGCAAATGGAGCCGGCTGAGTGGAAATGCCTGATCCAGTCATGATTTGATCCTCCTGCCCAGGATGCCGAGGGTATCGTCTTCTCCTCGAGGGCGCAGCGGATGAGACACTATTCTGGATGATTGGGCAAGAATCTCACAGGATCCTGCAATGCCTTGTGGATGGGCTTCGGCTACATTTCCGCTCATGGTGGCAGGGTTCCCGCCGACCGCCGGGCGAATTTATCCGCTCCCGGCATGTCCATCGAAGCCTGTAGGCGAATCCGTTCGCCCCACCCCTGAACACAGAACAATCCGGCAACCCCACGGAGATAGACCATGATCCAGCTGAATGTGAACGGCAAGCCCCAGCGCGCCGACGTCGACCCCGACACCCCGCTGTTGTGGACCCTGCGCGATTCGCTCCTCCTCACCGGCACCAAGTTCGGCTGCGGCGCCGGCCTGTGCGGCGCCTGTACCGTGCATGTGGACGGCCAGCCGACCCGCTCCTGCATCACCCCGGTGTCCAGTGTGGCGGGCAAGAAGATCACCACCATCGAGGCCGTCGACAACTCCCGCGTCGGCAAGGCCGTGCAGGAGGCCTGGCGCAAGCTCGACGTGGTGCAGTGCGGCTACTGCCAGTCCGGCCAGATCATGAGCGCCGTGGGCCTGCTGAAGACCAAGAAGAACCCCACCGACGCCGACATCGATGCTGCGATGGCCGGCAACCTGTGCCGCTGCGGCACCTACGTGCGCATCCGCGCGGCCATCCACGAAGCCGCCAAGGCGCTGGCCTGAGGAGAGACGACATGACCCAAGCCATTCACAACCTCTCCCGCCGCCACTTCCTGCAAGGTTCCGCCGGCCTGACCCTCGGCCTGGCGCTGCCGGCCTTCGCCGCCAACGGTGCCAAGACGGCTGTCTCCGGTTCTGCCGCCGCGTTCGAACCGACCCCCTTCCTGAGCATCGGCGCCGACAACTCGGTGACAGTGATCTCCAAGCACCTGGAAATGGGGCAGGGCACTTACACCGGCCTGGCCACCATCGTTGCCGAAGAGCTCGACGCCGCCTGGTCGCAGGTGCGCGTGGACGGCGCGCCGGCCGATGCCAAGCGCTACAACAACCTGGCCTTCGGCCCGATGCAGGGCACCGGCGGCAGCACCGCGATGGCCAATTCCTGGGATCAGCTGCGCCAGACCGGCGCCGTGGCGCGGGCGATGCTCGTCGCCGCTGCCGCCAAGCGCTGGAACGTGCCGACCGCCGAGATCAGCGTGCGCGACGGCGTCGTGTCCCACGCGGCGAGCAAGCACAAGGCGACCTTCGGCGAACTGGCCGAAGCGGCCGCCGCCGAGGCTGTGCCGGCTACTGTGCCCCTCAAGGACCCGAAGGACTTCCGCCTCGTCGGCAAGCATGCGCCGCGCAAGGACAGTTTTGCCAAGACCAACGGCACGGCCCAGTTTACCCAGGACGTCCATCTGCCGGGCATGCTGGTGGCGGTGGTCGCCCATCCGCCGCGCTTCGGCGGCAAGGTCAAGTCCTTCGACGCCAGCAAGACCAAGGCGGTCAAGGGCGTCGTCGATGTGGTGGCGATTCCCAACGGCGTCGCGGTGCTCGCCAAGGACACCTGGAGCGCCAAGAAGGGCCGCGATGCGCTGAGCGTCGAGTGGGACGACAGCGCTGCCTTCAAGCTCGGTAGCGAGGAGATCTTCGCCCGTTACCATGAGCTGGCCCAGACCCCCGGCCTGATCGCCCGCAAGGACGGTGACGGTGACGCCGCGTTCGCCGGTGCCGCCAAGGTCGTCAAGGCCAGCTACGATTTCCCCTATCTCGCCCACGCCGCGATGGAGCCGATGAACTGCGTCGTGCAATTCACCGGTGACAGCCTCGAAGTGTGGAACGGCGAGCAGTTCCAGACCGTAGACCAGGCCAATCTGGCGGCCCTGTTCGGCCTGCCGCCCGAGAAGGTGAACATCCACATGCTGTACGCCGGCGGCAGCTTCGGCCGGCGCGCCTGCAAGGACTCCGACTACGTCAAGGAAGCTGCCTCCATCGTCAAGGCAGCCGGCACCCGCGCGCCGGTCAAGATGGTGTGGCTGCGCGAGGACGACATGAAGGGCGGCTACTATCGGCCGCAGTTCCACCATGCGATGGAAGCCGCGCTGAACGCCGACGGCTCGATCCGCGCGTGGCGCCATCGCCTGGTCGGCCAGTCCATCGCCAAGGGCTCGCCCTTCGAGGGCTTCATGATCAAGGACGGCGTCGATGGCCTGTCGGTGGAAGGCGCGGCGACGCTGCCCTACGGTATCCCCAACCTGCAGGTGGAGCTGCACACACCGAGCGACATCACCGTGCCGACCCTGTGGTGGCGCTCGGTGGGCTCGACGCATACCGCCTATTCCACCGAGACCTTCATTGACCGGCTGGCGGCCGAATCGAAGCAGGACCCGGTGGCCCTGCGCCTCAAGCTGCTCGACAAGCATCCGCGTCACGCCGGTGTGCTGCGCCTGGCCGCCGAGAAAGCCGGCTGGGGCGCGCCGCTGGCCAAGGGCAAGCCGGGCGAGCGCCGCGGCCGCGGGGTGGCCGTGCATGAGTCCTTCCACTCCTACGTGGCCCAGGTGGCCGAGGTGACGGTGCAGGCCGACGGCAGCGTGCGCGTGGATCGCGTCGTCACCGCGGTGGATTGCGGCGTGGCGATCAACCCGGACGTGGTCCGCGCCCAGGTCGAAGGCTCGGTGGGCTTTGCGCTGTCGGCGGCGCTGCACGGCGAGATCACCCTCAAGGACGGCGTCGTGGAGCAGGGCAATTTCGGCGAGTACGCGCCGATCCGCATCAACGAGATGCCGAAGACCGAGGTGTACATCGTGCCGTCCGCCGAGAAGCCGACCGGCATCGGCGAACCCGCCGTGCCGCCGGTGGCGCCGTCGGTGGCCAACGCGATCGCCGCCGCCACCGGCAAGTGGCTGACCCGCCTGCCTTTCCGCTCCGACGAGCTGAAGGCCTGAGCGCGTGGCCGGCCCGCAGGGAGGCCGCGCCCGCGACCTTCGGGCCTGTGGCGCGAAAGTGAATGACATCGCCGCGACGGGGATCCGTGGCGGATCATGAGGAGGTTTGCATCAATGGACAGCCAGGATCTGCAGGTCCTCGCCGCGCTGCGCCGCTGGCGCGAGGAAGGGCACCGGGCGGCCCTCGTCACCGTCGCCCAGACCTGGGGCTCGGCGCCCCGTCCGGCCGGGGCCTGGATGGCCCTGCGGGACGACGGCCGGGTGCAGGGCTCGGTGTCCGGCGGCTGCATCGAGGACGACATGATCGCCCGCATGCTGGACGGGCGCATCGCCGGCAGCCAGCCCTTCGTGCTGCGCTACGGGGTGACGCGGGAAGAGGCCAACCGCTTCGGCCTGCCCTGCGGCGGCACGCTGGAACTGGTCATCGAGCCGGCGCCGGATGCGGACCAGCTCGCCGAACTGACGGCGCGCATCGAGGCCGGCCAGCTGGTGCGTCGGGAAATCGAGCTGGACAGCGGCGCGGTGCGCATCCTGGATGCCTGCCGCGGCGAAGCCCTGCTGTGGGACGGCACTCGGCTCGGCACGATCCACGGCCCCCACTGGAGGTTGCTGATCATCGGCGCCGGGCAGATCGCCCGCTACCTGGCGCCGATGGCCCAGGCGCTCGACTACGCGGTGAGCGTCTGCGACCCGCGCGAGGAATATTCCGTCGAGTGGGACGTGCCCGGCGCGCCACTGGTGGCCGGCATGCCCGACGACGCGGTGCTGGCGATGGGGCCCGACCCCCACACCGCCATCGTCGCGCTGACCCACGACCCCAAGCTGGACGACATGGCCCTGCTGGAGGCGCTCAAGTCGCCGGCCTTCTACGTCGGCGCGCTGGGCTCGCGGGTGAACAACACGGCGCGCAAGGAGCGCCTGCTCAAGTATTTTGACCTGTCGGAAGGGGAAGTCGGGCGCCTGCACGGGCCGATCGGCATCCACATCGGCAGCCGCACGCCGCCGGAGATCGCGGTCTCCATCCTGGCCGAGATGACTGCCGTGAAGAACGGTGTCGTGGTGCCGCGGGTTGAGCCGGGCACCGTCGCCAGTGCCGGCTGCGGCGTGCGTTAGCGGTGGCCGGCGAGATCGTCGGGCTGTTGCTGGCGGCCGGGCAGGGGCGGCGCTTTGGCGGTGACAAACTGCTGCATCCGTTGCCCGCCGGCACGCCGATCGCCGTGGCGGCGGCGCGACAGCTGCGCGAAGCCTGTCCACGGAGCATCGCGGTGCTCCGCCCGGAACAGCGCGAACTGGCCGGGCTGCTTCAGGCGGAAGGGCTGGAAACGGTCTTTTGCGCGGAGGCCGTGGACGGCATGGGCCACAGCCTGGCGGCGGCCGTGGCGGCCAGCATGGACGCGGCGGGCTGGGTGGTCGCGCTGGCCGACATGCCTTTTGTGCAACCTGACACGCTGCGCCGGGTTGCCGCTGCCCTCCGTGGCGGTGCGGCGCTGGTAGCACCCGTTTACGCTGGGCGGCGGGGTCACCCGGTCGGTTTCGCGGCGCGCTGGCGGGATGAACTGCTGGTTTTGGTCGGTGACGAGGGCGCGCGCGCCATTCTCGTTGCCCACAAGGCGGAACTGCTCGCCATCGAAACCGACGACGCGGGCTGCCTGCGCGACGTGGATACCCGCGCAGACCTGCCCGCCTGAAAATCCGGCTCAGAAGCCGAGGGACTTGAGCAGGTCGTCGTGATCGTCGCCTCCGCCGTTGGTGGGGGCCGGAGCTGCTGCCGCCGGCGCGCCGTCGGCAGCGTCGATCAGCGCGTCCGGATCGGGGGCGTCCTGGGGCTCGAAGTCGTAGAGCTTGATGAACTCCGTACGGTCGATCGCCAGCTCCAGGTAGAAGATGTTGTTGCGGCCGGTGTAGAAAGTCACGCGGCGGGTCTCGGGCTGATCCAGGTGGGTATCGACGCTGAGGACCACCTGCTTGTTGAGGACCAGCATCTTCGGTTGGTTCTGCGTGATGTGGGTCTGCAGCTCGCGCCCGATCTGGCCGGTGAAGTCGCCGACGATCTGGTTCATCAGTTCGCCCATCACATTGCTGACGTCGTCGGAGGTGTAGGTGCTGGCCAGGTCGTCCTTTGCCATGCCCATGTTGAGCATATAGCTCTCGTACAACTCCATCGCCGACTGGGCCGAGAAGTTGATGACCACCAGGCCGGAGAAACCGCCGTCGAACAGCACGAAACAGCCGATGTCCGGCTTCAGGCAGGTCTTGGTGATGCGCTGGACCATGCCCGAATAGCGGATCTGGCTGTGGGTGGCCACGCTGAGAACCTTGGTGACCGAGTTGCAGAGGCTCAACAGCAGGTCTTCGGTACCGAAGACGACGGGATGTTTTTCTTGTGTGCTCATGCTTTGGCGATGACCCCTATGGAATGAGCTGACTATGTTAGCGGACTTGCCTACGCGAAGCCGAACAGGCTGTGTGGGTTGTCCCACAGCACGGCCCGGTGTTGGGCCGGATCGGGCAGTAGGCACTCAGAAACTGTCTTCCCCATAGGGGTAATGCAGCGAGTCGAAAATGTGCGCGTGGCAGTCGATCTTGGCGTCGTCGAAGATGCTCATGGTCGGGTGTCGGGCAAGGCCTGGCGGACGGCCTGCCAGTCTACCGGGATGGGCTGGGCCGCGCCGGCCGGTTGGCTGGCCAGCGCTTCGCGCAGGCGCTCGATGCGTTCGGCGGTGGCCGGGTGGGTGGAGAACACGGTCGGCACCGCCGAGGTGGTGCCGTTTTCGCTGCGCGCCAGCGTCTCGAAGAAGCGCAGCATGCCCTGCGGGTCGATGTGCGCTTCGGCCAGGCGTTGCAGGCCGCGGGCGTCGGCTTCCCGCTCTGCATCTCTGGAGAACTTCAGCTCGCCGAGGCGGGCACCCCAGCCGCCGAGGGCCCCGTAGTCGCCGAACAGCGCCGACACGATGACCCGCAGACCCGCCGAGCGGACGATCTGGCGCAGGCTGTGGCGCAGCTCCACGTGGGCGATCTCATGGGCCAGCACGCCGGCTACGTCCTCCGCCGAACCGGCCTGCTTCATCAGTCCCGAATACACCACCACCACGCCGCCGGGGGCCGCGAAGGCGTTGATGTCCGGGCGTTCGGCCAGGTAGAAGCGCAGGTTTTCGCCGGGGCGGGCCAGGCGCTTGCCGATGAGCTGCAGCGCATCGACTGCCGGTCCCTGTTCGATCAGCTTGCTGTCGAGGCGGGTGCGGGCCAGCACCGCTTCGCCGATCTGGTTCTCGATGGACGGTGGGATGTGTTCGACGACCCGGTCGGCCAGTGGCTCGACAGCCAGGAAGATGCCGGCGATGAGCAGCAGCGGCAGCAGGATCAGCGCTGTCACGCCGAGGCCGAAGCGCCGGTGGGTCTTGCGTTGGGCGTGCGCACCGCTGGCGAACAGGGCCGGCGCGGCGGCGCGCAGCGGCGCGATGGCCGTGTCGGCGACGATCAGCAGGTGCTCGCCGCCCTCGCCGGGCCAGGCGATCGCCCACTGGCTGTGGTTGAAGCCCCGCGCCTCGGCCCGCAGTGCTGCGGCGCGTATGCGCAGCGGCTCGGAATCTTCGGGGGCGACGAGCAGGTGCCCGCCCTCCCAGTACAGCAGCGCCGGGTGGCCGTGGGCATCGCCGCCGGCCGGGTAGTAGCGGGCGGAAACCGGTGCGTCGCTCACTGGAACACGCTCCTGTCGTTACGCGACATCCTCCCCGCGGCTGGGCGAAGGCCGCCTGCGGACGACCGGGCGGTGGCTTTCAATCGTCGTCGCCTAGCAGGGAGCCGAGGCCGATGCCGCCGAGCAACGACGTGCTCTCCTTGCCACCGCCACCCTGCACCACGCGGGAGGCCATCACGATGCGGTCGGCCATGCGCGACAGGGGCAGGGACTGCAGCCACACCTTGCCGGGACCGGTGAGGGTGGCGAAGAACAGGCCTTCACCGCCGAACAGGGCGGTCTTGATCTTGCCGGCGTACTGGATGTCGAAATCGACGCTGGGCTGGAAGGCCACTACGCAGCCGGTGTCCACGCGCAGGGTTTCGCCGGGGGCGAGGGTCTTTTCGAGCAGGGTGCCGCCGGCGTGGATGAAGGCCATGCCGTCGCCGTCCAGCTTCTGCATGATGAAGCCTTCGCCGCCGAACAGGCCGACGCCGATCTTCTTCTGGAAGGCGATGCCGAGGGACACGCCCTTGGCGGCGGCGAGGAAGGAGTCCTTCTGGCAGATCAGCGTACCGCCGACCGTGGACAGGTCCACCGGCACGATCTTGCCCGGGTAGGGGGCGGCGAAGGCGACCCGGCGCTTGCCGCTGCCTTCGTTGTGGTAGATGGTGGTGAACAGGCTCTCGCCGGTCAGCAGGCGCTTGCCGGCGCCGAGCAGCTTGCCGAACAGGCCGCTCTGCTGGGCCGAGCCGTCACCGAAGATGGTGTCCATCTGGATGCCGTCCTGCATGTACATCATCACGCCGGCTTCGCCGACGGCGGCCTCGCCCGGGTCGAGCTCCACCTCGACGTACTGCATTTCGTTCCCGAAGATTTCGTAATCGACGACATCCATGGTCATGCTGGGGATCTCCATCCTGTAGCGATAAGGGGGCGCAAGGGGCAAGCGAGGGGCGCAAGCCGTGCTGCGTGTGTTCGGCGCATACGGTACGGGTAAGGTCGCCATCTTTCAATGCCCGTTTTGCATGGGGATGAAAATGCCGGCAGTGTGGTTGCAGGTGGATCGGCGCTGAGGAGGCGGGTTTTCCCGTGCCGTGGGGGCCTGGCGGGGGCTCAGGTGGCGGGTGGGCTGCCCGGCAGGCGTACCTGCAGGCGGGCGCCCCGTCCGCCGGTCGGGGCGAGGGCGTGGACTTCGCCGCCGAAGCCGCGGGCGATCTCGCGCACGATGGCAAGGCCCAGGCCGCTGCCCTGGCCTCCGGTGCCCGGCAGGCGGAAGAAGCGCTCGAAAATGCTCTCGCGGGCTGCCAGTGGGATGCCGGGGCCGTTGTCTTCGACCTCGATGAAGACGTCGTGGCCCTGTTGTCGGCAGCGGATCGTCACTTCCCCGTCGGCGGGCGTGTAGTGGATGGCGTTGATCACCAGGTTGGCGATGGCTTCGCCGAGCAGCAGGTTGTCGCCCCTGACGCAGGCTGGCTGCAGTTCGAAGCCCAGGTCGATGCGATGTGTCTCGGCGAGGCGGATCCACTCCGGACTGCGCTCGCGGATCAGTTCCGGCACGTCGATGGGGGCCGCCAGGTCGGCGTGCCGGCCGCTGGGTTCCGCCGACAGCAGCACCAGCATCTGGTTGACCAGGTGCCCGAGGCGCTCGATGGCGCTGATGCACTGGCTGCAACGGGCCGCTCGTGCATCGGCGTCGGTCTCGCGCTGCAGCAGTTCGAGCTGGGTGCGGACGCCGGCCAGCGGGGTGCGCAACTGGTGGGCGGCGTTGGCGACGAAGCGCTGCTGGGCTGCTGAGGCCTGGTCCAGGCGGTCGAGTACCAGGTTGAATTCTTCGACGAGGGGGCGGATTTCGGTCGGGGCGGAGTCCGAATCCAGCGGTTGCAGCGCGCGGTGCCCCATGCGCTTGAGCGCGGCACGGATGTCCTCCACCGGCAACAGTGCGTGGCGGATGCCAAACCAGATGGTGAGCCCGGTGGCGCCGGCGAAGAAGAGCAGCGGCAGGACCAGCGCGAAAGTCAGGTCCACGCGCAACTGGTCGCGCTTGCGGGTGGTTTCGGCAGTGACGAAGAGAAAGGACTCGCCGTCGATGGTCCGGCGCAGCGTGCTGACGCGGATCGGGTGGCCGCGGAAGTGGGAGTCGAAATTGATGCGTTCCTCGCCGTCGGATTCGATGCTTTCGTCATCGCCGGACGTGGCGTGGGGCAGGCCGATGTCGCCAGCGATGAAGCGCTGGTTGGGGCCGAGAACCAAAAAGTAAATCTCGTCCACCCGGTCGGTACGCAGAACCTGTTCGGCTGCCGCCGGGAAGACGAAGCGGGGTTCGCCGCCAACTACATCCAGGTGAGGCACGAGGGCCAGGCCGGCATCGGCCAGAGCCTGGTCGAAGGCCTCGACCGCTGGCTGGTGAATCAGGTGGTATGCCAGCGGCAGGAAGGTTGCGACGGCAAGCCCGGCTGGTAGCAGCAGCCAGAGCAGCAGTGCCTTACGCAGGCTTCGCGTCATGGGGCATGTCTTCGAGCATGTAGCCCAGCCCGCGGACGGTGCGGATGCGGATGCCTGCCGGCTCCAACTTGGTGCGCAGGCGGGAGACGTACACTTCGACGGCGTTTTCGCTCATGTCTTCGTCCCACGAACACACGGCGGCGACGATGCGCTCCTTGCTGAGGACGCGTTCCAGGTTGTCGAGCAGAAAGGTCAGGATCGCCCATTCCCGCTGCGGCAGTTCCAGCGGCTGGTTGTTCAGCCAGGCCCGGTGGGCTTCCTCGTCGAGGGCGAGGGGGCCGAATTCGCGCCGCGCGCTGCCCTGGCCGCGGCTGCGCCGGGCCAGCGCATTGACGCGGGCGAGCAACTCGACTGCCGCGAAGGGCTTGGTGAGGTAGTCGTCGGCGCCCAGGTTGAGGCCACGTACGCGTTCGTTGAGGGCGTCGCGGGCGGTCAGCATCAGCACGTGGACCGGATTGTGGCGGGCCCGCAGGCGGCTCAGCAGTTCCAGTCCGTCCATGCCGGGCAGGCCGATGTCGAGTACCAGCAGATCGAACTTCTCGGCGGACAGCGCAGCCTCCGCCAGTTCGGCGGTGCCCACGTAATCGGTGGTGAAGCCTGCACCGCGCAGCAGTTGCGCGACGCCATCGGCCAGCAGGGGGTCGTCTTCGACAATGAGGATGCGCATGGTAGGTCTTTTGTCGGTGAAGGACGGGCTGTTTGAGTGGGGCCTCAGCCTTCGTGGCCGTCTCGGCTGCCGTTCTGGCCGCCGTCTTTGGGGCCGCCGAAGGACAACAGTACGGGTAGCAGCAACAGCGTGAAGATCGTGGCGCTGACGATGCCGCCGACGATCACCACCGCGAAGGGGCGCTGGGTTTCCGAGCCGATGCCATGGGATAGAGCCGCCGGCAGCAGGCCGAGGCCGGCCATCAGGGCGGTCATCACGATCGGGCGCAGGCGCAGCATCGCACCGTCGAGGATAGCCTCGGTGCGGGTGGCGCCGCGGCGGGCGATCTCGATGACCTGTTCGACCATGATCACGCCGTTTTGCACCGAGATGCCGGCCACCGCGATGAAGCCCACTGCCGCCGATACCGACAGGTGCAGGCCGGCGACGGCCAGCCCGGCGAAGCCGCCGATCAGCGTGAAAGGCACCATCGCCAGCACCAGCAGGGCTGGACGGATGTCCTTGAAAGCCCAGAACAGCAGCGAAAAGATGGCCCCGAGGGTGATCGGCACGATGACCTTCAGGCGCCCCATGGCGCGCTGCTGGTTCTCGAACTGGCCGCCCCAGGTGACGGAGTAGCCCGCCGGGAGTGAGACTTCGGCGGCGACCTTCTGCTGAGCTTCGGCGACGAAGCTTCCCTGGTCGCGGCCACGCAGGTTGGCCTTGACGATCACGTTGCGGCTGCCGGCTTCGCGCTGGATGCGCGATGCACCCTGGCGCAGCTCGATGTCGGCCAGGTCGCCGAGGGGGATGCTGCCCTTGCCGTCGGGCAGGGCCACCGGCAGGTGGGCGATGTCGTCCACCTGGTCGCGGTATTGCGGGCCGAAGCGCAGCGTCACGTCGTAACGCCGCTCGCCGTCGTAGTACACGTTGACCGCGGTGCCGCCGAGGGCCGTCTGGATCATCGCGTTCACGTCGTTCACCAGGATGCCGTAGCGGGCCAGGGCTTCGCGCTGCAGGCGGATGTCCACCTCGCTCTGGCCGCCGACCGGCAGGGCCGCCACGTCGGCGGAGCCCTGGATGTGGTTGAGGACGGTGGCGATCTCCTGGCCCTTGGCTTCCAGCACCTGCAGGTTGGGGCCGAAGACCTTGACCGCCAGCTCGCCCTTGGCGCCGGACAGGGACTCCTCCACGTTGTCCTCGATGACCTGCGAGAAGTTGGACGGCAGGCCAGGGATGGTGGCCAGCTTGGCGGCCATGCTGTCCACCATCGCGTCCTTGCTGGCGAAGCGCCATTCGCCGTGGGGCTTGAGGTCGGCGAGGATTTCCAGGTTGTTGGGGCCCTTCGGGTCGGTGCCGTCGTCGGGGCGGCCGACCTGGGTGATCACCGCCTTCACTTCCGGGTAGCTGAGCAGGATGCCGCGCACCTTGCGCTCGATCTCCTTGGTGTTGGAGAGGGAAGAGGACTGGGGCAGGGTAACGGTCAGCCAGATGTTGCCTTCGTCGAGCTTGGGCAGGAATTCCGAGCCGAGCAGCGGCGCCAGCGCCAGCGCGACGACCAGCGAGATGCCGGACAGGCCGATGGTCACCACCCGGTGCGACTGCAGGCGCACCAGCAGGTCGCGGTAGCGGTGCTGCAGATTGTGCAGCCAGGCGCTCTCCTTCTCGGCCATATCCTTGTTGAGGGCGAAGGACAGCAGCGTCGGCACCAGCGTCAGGGTCAGGATCAGGCCGCCGAGCAGTGCGAAGGACAGGGTCAGCGCCACCGGCGTGAAGATCCGCCCTTCGACGCGCTGGAAGGTGAAGATCGGCAGGAAGGCGACGATGATGATGGCCTTCGAGAACAGGATCGGCGAACCGAGCTCGATGCAGGTCTGCTTGAGGGCATGGATGCGCCGGCCGACCGGGGAGGTGATGCCGTGGTGCTCGCTGCGGGCGTCGAAGGCCAGGCGCACCATCAGGGCTTCCACCATCACCACCGCGCTGTCGATGATGACGCCGAAGTCCACCGCACCGAGGGAGATGAGGTTGGCCGACACGCCCAGCGCGTGCATCAGGATGAAGGCGAACAGCAGGGACAGCGGAATCACCGCGGCGACGATGATCGCCGCCCGCAGGTTGCGCAGGAAGATCAGCAGGATCGCGGTGACCAGTACTGCGCCGACCAGCAGGTTCTCACCGACGGTGGCGACGGTGTGGCCGATCAGCTCGGTCCGCTGGTAGATCGGGCGGACCTTGTAGCCTTCCGGCAGGCGCGCATTGACCTCGTCCACCTTGGCGCGCAGAGCCTCGACGACCTTGGCGGCGTTGCCGCCCTTGGTCATCTGCACGATGCCTTCGATGACGTCATCGTGGTCGTTGAAGGCGACGATGCCCGAGCGCGGGCGGGCGCCGGCGACCACTTCGGCGACGTCGCTGATGCGTACCGGTTTGCCGTCGCGGGCCACCACGACCACGTCACGGACGTCGTCGAGGTTGTTGAAGAGGCCCAGCGAACGCACCACCAGGGCCTCGTCGCCGCGGCGCAGCAGGCCGCCGCTGCCGTTGCCGCTGGCTCCTGTCAGGGCCTTGCTGACGTCGTCGAGACTGACGCCGTACTTGCGCAGCAGGTCGGGTTCGATGCGCACCTGCACCTCGCGGATCGAGCCGCCGAAGCTCACCACGTCGGCGATGCCCGGCACGATGCGCAGGGCCGGGCGGATGGTCCAGTCCTGGATGGCACGGACCTCCTCCTGGGAGGCGCCCGGTGGCGAGTCCAGCACATAGCGGTAGATCTCGCCGACGGCGGTGGTCAGCGGGGCCAGCGTGGGCTGCACGCCCGGCGGCAGATTGACGGTCTGCAGGCGCTCCAGTACCTGCTGGCGGGCGAAGTAGTCGGCGGTCTTCTCGTTGAAGGTGAGGGTGACCACCGACAGGCCGGTAATCGACACCGAGCGCAGCTGGGTCATGCCCGGCACGCCACTCATCTCGCGCTCGATCGGCAGCGTGACGGTGCGCTCGACCTCTTCCGGAGCCTGGCCGATGGCCTGGGTGACGACCTGGACCTGCACGTCCTGCACGTCCGGGAAGGCCTCGATGGAGATCTGGCTGAAGGAATACAGGCCGTAAACGAGCAGGGCCAGCGCGGCGATGATGACGAAGGCGCGCTGGCGCAGGACTGCGGTGATGATGGAGTCGAACATGCCGGTGCGTCCTTAGCGGGAGCTGCTGGCCAGTTCGGCGTTGAGAAGCAGGGCGCCGACGCCGACGACCTTCTCGCCGGCTTTGATGCCCTGCCAGACGTAGGCGTAGCTGCGGGTCTGCACCGCCAGCGTCACTTCCCGCTTCTCGAAGACGCCGGGCTCCCGTTCGACGAAGACATAGTTCTTGACGCCTTCCACCAGCAGCGCGCCGGTCGGGATCTTTGGCAGCTCGCCCTGGTTGTCGGCGAGGATGCCGACTTTGGCGTACATCTCAGGCTTCAGCAGTCCTTCCTTGTTGTCGACGGCGACCCGCGCCTGCACGCGGCGGGTCTGCGGGTCGAGGGTCGGCGCGACGCGCACGACTTTGCCCACGAAGCTGCGGTGGGGATAGGCGGAGACTTCCACCTGGGCGGATTTGCCGACGGTGACCAGCGGCAGATCACGCTCGGGAACATCGACGAGGACCGACAGGCGGCTCATGTCGGTGACCACGAACAGCGGCTCGTCGGCGTCCGGACGGACCTCCATCGCCGGGTTGATGCGGCGGGTGGCGACGATGCCGGCGATCGGTGCGCGCAGTACGTAACGCTCACCGCCCTGAGCGGCGCCGTTGCCCGGCGTCAGGTTGGCGAGGCGCAGGCGGGCCCGTTCGACCTCGGCCTGGGCCTGGTGCCAGTCGGACTGGGCCGCTTCGAGATCGCGCTTGGGGACGACTTCCGCATCGAAGAGGCTCTTGCTGCGTTCGAAGGCGGCTTTCTTCTGGTGGGCGTCGGCCTGAGCCTTGGCGAGATCGGCTGCAGCGGTACCCAGCTCGGGCGCATCGAGGATGGCGAGAACCTGACCGGCCTTGACCTGGTCGCCGATGTTGGCGTGGATCTCCAGCACACGGCCAGCGATCGGCGCGAACAGACGGGCGGTGGCGTTCTCGTCGTAGGCAACACGGGCGGCCAGGGGTTCGTCCAGCGGCACCGGCGCCACTTCGGCCCGTTCCACCTTGATTTGGGTGAGTTGCGGCGCAGCGGTTGGGAAGCGCAGCACGCCGGGCTCTGCCGACGGCTTCATGACCACCGGTTCGGAGGTGGCTTCGTCCGTACCGTTGTGAATATATACGTAGGCGCCGCCGGCAGCGGCGGCCACAGCCGCGGCGATGACGATCAGTCGGGTTTTCATTGCTGGGTGTCTCCGGCCAGGCGCAGCAGCATGGCGGCGCGGGCGAGGTCGGCGCGGGCCTGGATGGCCTCGATGCGGGTGGCGCGCAGGGTGCGCTGGGTGTCGAGATAGTCGGTGAGACTCATGCCGCCTTTCTGGATGGCGATGTCGGCTCCGCGCGCGGCCCGTTCGGCGGCCGGCAGCACGACGTCGCGAATGCGGGTGAAGCGTGCTGCGCTGGCTGCCTGCTCGGCGCGCAGGCGAGTCCGCTCGCTGCTGACGCCGGCCTGGGTGGCGACGAGCTGCTGTTCGGCGGCAATGTAATCGGCTTCGCTCTTGGCGATATCGCCACGGTAGTCGTAGCCGAGGAACAGCGGGATGGAGACGCTGAGACCGTAGGCGTTTTCGGGAACGGTGCTGTTCGGATTGACCGGCGTGTGTTCGTACTGCACGCCGATCGACACGTCGCGGGTGCGCTGGGCGCGGGCCACGTCACGCAAGGCATTGGCCTGTTCGACACGCTGGCGGGCGGCCACGATGTCGTAGCGCTCGCCTGCACTTGATGCGCCTGGTGCCGGCAGGGCGTCGGCCCCAGGCCATTCGTCGGTGGTATCGACGCGATCGGCGGGGACACGGTTGCCGAGCAGCAGCGCCAGCGCGACACGGGCGCGGGACAGGTCCAGCTCGGCCTGCACGGCGTCGTTGGCGACACGGGCGGCATCGGCGGCGAAGCGGGCCACGTCCACTCCAGCCAGGTCACCGGCCTTGCCGCGCAGCTCGGCGGCGTCGGCGGCGCGGCGGGCGAGGGCGGCGTTCTCGTCGGCGATGCGGCGGATCTCGCGGGCCGCGCGCAGGTCGAGCCAGGCGTTGGCCAGGTCGATGCGGGCCAGGCGGATGGTGTTGTCCAGGTCGGCCTGGGTAGCGGTCAGGTTGCTTTCTGCGGCGCGCAGGCGCAGCGCGCGCTTGTCGCCGCGCTCGAACACCTGGTCGATGCGTACGACGTTGTCAGTGGGGCGTTTCCAGTAGCCGCCGCTGCCCTTCGCGCCGGGATCGACAGAGGTGGCCCCGACGGTCAGCTGCGGGTTCGGTCGGGCCGCTGCGATGTCGATGCCGGCGCGTGCGCCGGCCAGGGCTGTGCGAGATTGGACGATGGCCGGGTTGGCTTCGAGCAGCAGGCGATCGGCGTCAGCAAGACCCAGGGGCTGGACGTCGGCGGCCTGCACTAGGCAGGGGAGGGGCAGCGCAAGGGCGGCCAGGATGAAGAAGGGACAGGGACGCATGCCGGGATCTGGGATGGGGCAGTTAGCTAAGTCTAGAAAGACTTTCTGTCGGTGAGCTTACTTTTTTCTTGCGCAAAGCTTGCGTTGTGTTTCCTGGCAGGAGAGGTGCCGCGCATATGAAGGAAGTGAAAAAGCTGTGCAAGCGGACTTGAAAAGCGTTCTGGGCGACCCTATTATTAGCACTCGTTGGGGGTGAGTGCTAATAGGCGTCGTCCCCGGTTCTCGCCAAGACCTGAATTGGCCAACGCATTTTTCCGTCGGGCAGCCTTGCCCGGTTTGAAACGAGTAGGAGATCTATAGATGAATATCCGTCCCTTGCATGATCGCGTGATCGTCAAGCGCGTTGAAGCCGAGCGCACCACTTCCAGCGGCATCGTGATCCCCGATTCCGCCGGTGAGAAGCCCGATCAGGGCGAGATCCTGGCTGTCGGCAACGGCAAGATCCTCGAGAGCGGCGAAGTGCGCAAGATGGATGTCAAGGTTGGTGACCGCGTCCTGTTCGGCAAGTATGCCGGCCAGACCGTCAAGGTCGATGGCCAGGAACTGCTGGTCATGCGCGAAGAAGACATCATGGGCGTGCTCGAGGCCTGAGCCTCGCCACCCGCGTCTTCCCCAGTCCCTAGATAAAGAATTCCGGAGAAATACTAAATGGCAGCTAAAGAAGTCAAGTTTGGCGATTCCGCTCGCGCCCGCATGGTTGAAGGCATCAACGTCCTGGCCGACGCGGTCAAGGTGACCCTGGGCCCCAAGGGCCGCAACGTCGTGCTCGAGCGCTCCTTCGGCGCCCCGACCGTGACCAAGGACGGTGTGTCCGTGGCCAAGGAAATCGAGCTGAAGGACAAGTTTGCCAACATGGGCGCCCAGATGGTCAAGGAAGTCGCTTCCAAGACCTCCGACATCGCTGGTGACGGCACCACCACCGCCACCGTGCTGGCCCAGTCCATCGTCCGCGAAGGCATGAAGTTCGTTGCCGCCGGCATGAACCCGATGGACCTGAAGCGCGGCATCGACAAGGCTGTCGTCGCTACCCTGGAAGAGCTGAAGAAGCTGTCCAAGCCCTGCTCGACCAACAAGGAAATCGCCCAGGTTGGCTCCATCTCCGCCAACTCCGATTCCTCCATCGGCGACATCATCGCCAACGCGATGGAAAAGGTCGGCAAGGAAGGCGTCATCACCGTTGAAGACGGCAAGAGCCTGAACAACGAACTCGACGTCGTCGAAGGTATGCAGTTCGACCGCGGCTACCTGTCCCCCTACTTCATCAACAACCCGGACAAGCAGGTTGCCATCCTGGACAACCCCTTCGTCCTGCTGTTCGACAAGAAGATCTCCAACATCCGCGACCTGCTGCCGGTTCTCGAGCAAGTCGCCAAGGCTGGCCGTCCGCTGCTGATCATCGCTGAAGACGTCGATGGCGAAGCCCTGGCCACCCTGGTGGTGAACAACATCCGCGGCATCCTGAAGACCTGTGCCGTCAAGGCTCCGGGCTTCGGCGACCGTCGCAAGGCCATGCTGGAAGACATCGCCGTGCTGACCGGCGGCCAGGTGATCGCCGAAGAAGTCGGCCTGACCCTTGAAAAGGCCACGCTGGACGACCTCGGCCAGGCCAAGCGTATCGAAGTGGGCAAGGAAAACACCACCCTCATCGACGGCGCCGGCGTTGCCGAGCGCATCGAAGCCCGCGTCAAGCAGATCCGCGTGCAGATCGAGGAAGCCACTTCCGACTACGACCGTGAAAAGCTGCAAGAGCGCGTGGCCAAGCTGGCCGGCGGTGTTGCCGTGATCAAGGTTGGCGCTGCCACCGAAGTCGAAATGAAGGAAAAGAAGGCTCGCGTGGAAGACGCGCTGCACGCCACCCGCGCTGCCGTTGAAGAAGGCATCGTCCCCGGCGGCGGCGTCGCGCTGCTGCGTGCCCGCGCCAATCTGGCCGGCCTGAAGGGCGACAACCACGACCAGGACGCCGGCATCAAGATCGTGCTGCGCGCCATGGAACAGCCCCTGCGTGAAATCGTCGCCAACGCCGGCGCCGAAGCTTCCGTGGTGGTGAACAAGGTTACCGAAGGCTCCGGCAACTTCGGCTACAACGCCGCCACCGATGTGTACGGCGACATGGTCGAAATGGGCGTTCTGGATCCCACCAAGGTGACCCGTACCGCGCTGCAGAACGCCGCCTCCGTGGCCGGCCTGATGCTGACCACCGATTGCATGGTTGCCGAACTGGCTGAAGACAAGCCGGCCGGCGGCATGCCCGATATGGGCGGCATGGGTGGTATGGGCGGCATGGGCATGGGCATGTAATTCCCGCCCGGCTCCCAAAGCCTTGGAAAACCCCGCTTCGGCGGGGTTTTCTGCTTTCTGGGGGCCTCTTGTTCTTTATTAAGGACTTTTATCGGTTCATAGAATACGTAAGTTCGCAGTAAGGGAGGCCCGGTACCTTGACATCACCCTGAGAGGAATCCTGTGGTTCCTCGGCAAAGGTTAATTGGAGAGGAGGAAAAAATGAGAGACGAACTCGGCGACCGCATCCGGGCAAATCCCAAATACCAGGAGCTGGTTTCGAAACGCAACGCCTACGGGTGGGTTATGACGGCCATGATGATGATCGTGTATTACGGATACATCATGCTGGTGGCCTTCGACAAGGAATTTCTGGCGCAGAAGACCGGCGCTGGCGTGACCTCGCTCGGGATTCCCATTGGCTTGGGAGTCATCTTTTTCACCATCATCATTACCGGCATTTATATCCGCCGGGCCAACACCGAGTTTGACGATCTGAAGGCTCAGGTTATCAAGGAGGCCACCAAGTGATGCGCGTTTCCAAACTTTTCCTCGGCCTGCTGGCCGTCGTGGCTTCCGGTGCTGCGTTGGCGGCTGGTGCCGATCTGGGCCAGGCTGAGAAGCAGGCCACCAACTGGACTGCGATCATCATGTTTGGCGTGTTCGTCGCCTTCACGATGTTCATCACCAAGTGGGCGGCCGGCAAGACCAAGTCGGCAGCCGACTTCTACACCGCCGGCGGTGGCATCACCGGCTTCCAGAATGGCCTGGCGATCGCTGGCGACTACATGTCTGCCGCGTCCTTCCTGGGTATTTCCGCCGCGGTGATGGCCAACGGCTACGATGGCCTGATCTATGCGATCGGCTTCCTGGTCGGCTGGCCGGTGATTACCTTCCTGATGGCCGAGCGTCTGCGTAACCTCGGCAAGTTCACCTTTGCCGACGTGGCCGGCTACCGCTTCCAGCAAGCTCCGATCCGCGCCTTCGCGGCATCCGGCACGCTGGTCGTCGTGGCCTTCTACCTCATCGCTCAGATGGTCGGTGCCGGTCAGCTGATCAAGCTGCTGTTCGGTCTCGAATACTGGATCGCGGTGGTCGTGGTTGGCGCGCTGATGATGGTCTACGTGCTGTTCGGCGGCATGACGGCCACCACCTGGGTGCAGATCATCAAGGCCTGCCTGCTGCTCGCCGGTGCCTCCTTCATGGCCTTCATGGTGCTGGTCAAGTTCGGTTTCAGCCCCGAGGCGATGTTTGCCAAGGCGGTCGAGATCAAGACCGCGCTGGCCGCCAAGGATGCCAAGCTGATCGAGGAGGCTGCCGCCAAGGGCGTGGATATCGCTGTGGCTGCCGCCAAGAAGGGCGACTCCATCATGGGGCCGGGCACCTTCGTGAAGGACCCGATCTCCGCCATCTCCTTCGGTATGGCCCTGATGTTCGGTACCGCTGGTCTGCCCCACATCCTGATGCGCTTCTTCACCGTGCCGGATGCCAAGGAAGCCCGTAAGTCCGTGGGTTGGGCGACCGTCTGGATCGGCTACTTCTACATCCTGACCTTCATCATCGGCTTCGGTGCGATCACCTTCGTGCTGACCAATCCGGAGTTCCTGGATGCCAAGGGCGCGCTGAAGGGCGGCGGCAACATGGCGGCAATCCACCTGGCCAACGCGGTTGGCGGCAACATCTTCCTCGGCTTCATCTCCGCGGTTGCCTTTGCCACCATCCTGGCCGTGGTTGCGGGTCTGACCCTGTCCGGCGCTTCCGCCGTGTCCCACGACCTGTATGCCACCGTGTTCAAAAACGGCAATGCGGATTCCGCCGCCGAACTGCGTGTATCCCGTATCACCACTGTTGTTCTGGGCATCATCGCCGTCGTGCTTGGCATTGCCTTCGAGAAGCAGAACATCGCCTTCATGGTGTCCCTGGCTTTCGCCATCGCGGCTTCCGCCAACTTCCCGGTGCTCTTCATGAGCGTGCTGTGGAAGGATTGCACCACCAAGGGCGCGGTGATCGGCGGTTTCCTCGGCCTGATCAGTGCCGTCTTGATGACCGTGTTGTCCGACTCCGTGTGGGTGGCTGTGCTGGGCAACCCGAAGGGATCTGCTCCGTTCCCCTACACCTCGCCGGCCCTGTTCTCCATGACCATCGGCTTCGTCGGTATCTGGATCTTCTCGCTGCTCGACCGCAGCCCGAATGCCCAGAAGGAGCGCGAAGACTTCGCCGCCCAGCTGATCCGTTCCGAAACCGGTATCGGTGCCGCGGCTGCTTCCAGCCACTAAGCTGTTTCCCCGCCGGGCGAAAGCCCGGTGGTCGTTCGCTAACCCCGGTGGGCCGAAAGGCCGCCGGGGTTTTAATTTGCATGGTCGGCCAGGGCATGCCGGAATGGGGCAAGGAGCCCTGTGCTAGACTCGGACGGATTCGTTTTGGGCGTGTGGCAGCGCAGTCTTCGGCCGGAAGGTGGCTGAGACCGGTGGCGCGGTGCGTCAGGGTTGGCCGGAAGCGGCCAGGCTGGGAAAAAGACGGCGGGGGACAGAGCCGTCGGGCGGCCCGATCCCCCGAGGCGTGGTCCAGGCGAAAGCCGGGCCCGTGCCCCCAAGACCGAGTAAAAGGAGAACAGCGAGGCGAATATGCAATGGCCTGCTTACTTCAAACTTACACCTCAGTTTCACCGGGAGTGCCATGCGGATTCTGTTGGCTGAAGACGACCTGATCATTGCCGACGGCCTGTGCCGTGCGCTCAAGAAGGCCGGCTACGCGGTGGACCATGTTGCTAACGGCGCAGAGGCGGATACGGCCTTGCTCGGCCAGACTTTCGATCTGCTGATCCTCGACCTGGGGCTGCCCAAGCTGTCGGGCATCGAGGTGTTGCGCCGACTACGTGCGCGCAAATCGGTGCTGCCGGTGTTGATCCTGACTGCCCAGGATGGCGTCGAGGATCGCGTGCGGGGGCTGGATGCCGGGGCGGACGATTACCTGACCAAGCCTTTCGCGTTGCCGGAGCTCGAGGCCCGGGTGCGGGCGCTGACCCGTCGCGGCACCGGCCAGGCCCGATGCATCGAATACGCGCGTCTCGTCTATGACCAGGCGGACCGGGTCGTCAAGATCGACGGCCAGGTGGTGGAACTGTCGGCCCGGGAGGTGGGCTTGCTGGAGGTGCTGTTGCTGCGTGCCGGCCGCCTGGTCAGCAAGGAGCAACTGGTCGACCACCTGTGCGGCTGGGGCGAGGAGGTGTCGAACAACGCGATCGAGGTGTATGTGCACCGCCTGCGCAAGAAACTCGAGCAGAGCGGCGTGCAGATCGTCACCGTGCGTGGCCTGGGGTACTGCCTGGAAAAGCCGGATGTGGTCGCCTAGATGGCGCAAGGTGGCGGAGGAAGCGTCCTCTGCAGACGGCAAGGCCTTCAATTCGCTGTTTGGCGAGATCCTCGACTGGATGCTCGCGCCCCTGCTGTTCCTTTGGCCGATTTCCATCATCGTCACCCACAACGTCGCCAACAGCATTGCCAATCAGCCCTATGATCAGGCGCTGGCGGTCAACGTGCGGGCCATCGCCCGGCTCGTCAAGCTGGAAAACGGCCAGGCGAAGGTCAATTTTCCGGCGCCGGCACGCCTGATCCTGCGGGCCGATGAGGATGACACCGTCTATTACCAGGTGATCGGCTTCAAGGGCGAGCTGCTTGCTGGCGACAAGGAAATTCCCAATCTCAGCCCACCGGACAACGTCGTGCCGGATCTGGTCATGTATCGGGATGAGACCATCGCCGGCGAGGAAGTCCGCGTCGCCTATCAGTTCCTGCGCCCCATCGACAGCATGCCCAATCGGCTGGTGCTGCTGCAGGTGGCGGAGACGCGCAACAAGCGCAGCACCCTTGCATCGCGGGTGGTGACCGGGGTCTTGCTGCCCCAGTTCGCGATCATCCCGATTGCCGTGATCCTCGTCTGGCTGGGTCTGTCCCGCGGCATCGCGCCGCTCAACCAGCTGCAGCGCCTGATCCGCCGCCGCCGCCCGTCCGACCTGTCGCCGATCTCGGTGTCCGGCGTGCCGGAGGAGGTGAGGCCGCTGATCGTCGCCTTCAACGAGATGATGGCGCGTCTTGAGGAGAACCTGCAGGCTCAGCAGCGCTTCATCGCCGATGCCGCCCACCAGATGCGCACGCCGCTGACCGGCCTGCGCATGCAGACCGATCTGGCCCTGATGGAAACCGACCCGCAGCAGATCCACCGCTCGCTGCTGCATATCTCCCAGAGCGCAGAGCGCGCCAGCCATCTGATCAACCAGCTCCTTTCCCTGGCCCGCGCCGAGGCCAGTTACGAAAAAATCTATGCTGTCGAACGGGTGGATCTCGAGGCGCTGCTGCGCAACATGCTCAGCGACTTTGTGCCGCGTGCACGCCAGAAGAACATCGATTTCGGCCTCGAAACCACCGACGAGCCCTTGGTCATCGATGGCAACCCTGTGCTGCTTGGGGAACTGCTGAAGAACCTGATCGACAATGCCATCAAGTACACGCCGGATGGCGGTTGCGTCACGGTGCGCACGATCGCCACCGAGCGCGCCATCGTCGAGGTCGAGGATACCGGCATTGGAGTGCCCGAGGCCGACCGGGAGCGGGTCTTCGAGCGCTTTTACCGCGTACTCGGTAGCGCCGAGAGTGGCTCGGGCCTCGGCTTGCCAATCGTGCGTGAAATTGCCGAGTTGCACCGCGCCAAAGTCAGCCTGATTCCCAACCCGTCCGGCAAGGGCACCATCGCCCAAGTGGTTTTCCCGCGCAGTCGCTCGGCTTTCGAAGAGGAGTTGGCGGAGCGCCCGGCCTTGCCGCGGGTGGCTTCGGAACACTTTCCTCCGGGCTGATTAAAATAAAAACAGAAAGTGCTTGACGAGTGCCGAACCGCTTCCTATAATGCGCTCTCTTTCGGGGCCAGTTAGCTCAGTTGGTAGAGCAGCGGATTGAAAATCCGCGTGTCCGTGGTTCGATTCCGCGACTGGCCACCAGAATTCTCCAAGTAAAAACGCCGATCCATGTGGTCGGCGTTTTTGCGTTCACGCGAACCAAACTCCGCGTGCTTCGGGGGATCGCCCAGGTCTGCTTCGATTCCGGGCGTCATCCTTCAACGGACGTCTTGCCTGTCTCGTTAGTTACGGCCGGCGAGCAGAACCACAGCTTGTTGCCTTCGCTGTCGAGGAAGCTGCCGACATTGAAACCATCGTCGTAGGTCTGGACCGGGTCGGCGATGCGGACACCGCGGGCGGTCAGGGCGGCAGCGGTATCCGGCGCGTGGGCGGTGGCGATGGTGATGCGGGGGTTGGGCTGGTCAGTCGGGGTGCCGTACCAGCCGGATTTGAGCATCAGGATCGTCGTGCCGAGGAAATAGCCGACCTTCTGCGTGCCTTCGTAAGCCGGTTCGAGGCCTAAAATCTCGCTGTAGAAGCGGTGAGCGCGGTGTTTGTCGGTGACGGCCAGTGCGATGACCTTGATGCGCAGGAAGCCGAAGTCTGCAGCAGCCATGATGCACTCCTCCGGAAGCGGGCCTGGGGCCTTGTGGAAAGGCGCGGTGCAAGGCCTGTAAACCCACTATAGACAGCACCGGAGCGTCTTTCAGGTGCGCCCCTGCATGTGTGCGCTCATATGAGGGCTTCGATCTGCTTGTAGAGTGCGAACCGCTCCTGGACCCCGACGAGGCCGCCGTTGATGCGTCGGGTGATCTCCCGGAAGTCCTCCAGGTCGTCATCGTCCGTCTTGTCGTCGGCAAGGGCATTGAGTCCGTGGCTCTGCCAGAACCAGGCGGCACTCAGCACGGCATACGCGGGTTGTTGAAGGAAGTCCGGATTGCCGACCAGATCGGCACCGATGGCCTTGCCTGCCGCCGCGTAGTTGCTCCGGCCGGTGAGCTGGATGAGGCCCCGGCCACGGTAGCGGAAGCCGTCGCCGCTGCTCACGTCACCATTGCCGAGTCGGTTGGCATAGACGAAGTTGCCCAGTTTTTGCTCGTTTTGCGCATAAGGAGTCGCGACGTCGAGGGTGGGGAAGCGCTTGGGCCAGACCTTCACCAGTCTTGCTGCGCTGTAGTTCAGTGATTCGACGAGGTTCCGGAACTGCCCCGACTCGTGCCCGGTCTGGGCCAGAAAGCTGCAGATGCGGTCGCGGGTGTTGATCTCGTATTTGGCCAGCGCCGGAGCGAGTGCTGTGGCCCAGGCCTCGGGGTCGGGACAGAGAGGGAAGACCTTCTTCAGCGTGTCGGCGGTCAGCATGCTCATTCTCCGTGGGTTTCCCGTTGAAGCGTGGGGCAAGTGGCAAAGGGACCGGGCTGTCGATGCAGGTGGCGTAGCGCCTCTCCGTTATAGCCCGCGGTCTCGTCTTTGCAAGCGCACGGCTGGAATGGCGTCGGTCGCGTCCGCGCAAGAATCCCCATTGCGAGGACGTCCGGTGGCAGAAGAGGTGGCGGTATGGCATGCGCTTGATAAGATGCCGCGATACGGGGCCTGGCCCTCTTTACGGGGCTTTTCAGCGATGCGCATGCTGTCTTTCCTGCTGGGTGTCACGGCTGTGGCTTGGAGCGCTGGCGTCATCGCGGACGCAGGCAACCTGTGCCGTGCAGGGGAGAGCGCGGTCTGGTCCTGCCGCGTCGGCACGAAGTACTACTCTCTGTGTGCATCGACGAATTTGGGGGCGCAGGACGGCTATCTCCAGTACCGGGCCGGCCGTCCGTCGAGGCTGGAGTTCCGCTTTCCGGGCAGACTGATCCACCCCCGCGGTCATTTCAGCTTTGGGCTGCTGGCCCATGGGGCGAGCCTGGAATTTGAGCACGGGGCCTACCACTATGCGATCAGCGAGGATCTGAAAGGTGAGACGTCGATCCTTGTGCGCCTGCCGCAAGGCAGGACGGCATCCATCGATTGCGCCGATGCAACGCAGACCCTGACCGAAAATGCGACCATTGATCTGTTCAAGGCCGCTGATCTGGCGGAATAGCCGGGCAGGATGTGATGCCGGTGGATGAGGTTGACTGGCGACCCGTTCATCGGCCGCGGGCACGTAAGGGAAAGCCGGTTCGCGGAGTCGATGATCCCCGCTGGCGGCCGTCAATCCTCGAGAATTTCCGTGTCGTCGTGGGCGTAGGCTGGCGTGCAGCAGCACAGGATGCGCAGCGCTTCGTCGCCGTTGGCTTCGATGCGGTGGGGCGTGCCGGGTGGGATGCAGATCGTGTCGCCTACTATTACCGGGAACTGATGGTTGCCGAGGGTCATCAGGCCGCAGCCAGCGGTGATGTGGTAAAGCTCTTCCGTCAGGTGATGGCGGTGCAGCAGCGTCCGTGAGCCTACCGGCACCGTGGCTTCGGCCAGACTCTGGGCCTTGTTGCCGTGGACCGCGGGGTGCATCAGTTCCCGGATCTCGGAGCCGTCCTTGGTTACATAGGGCGGGACCTGTTCGTAGTGCTGGATCTGTGGTGCTGTAGGTTTGCGTGACGGCATGATCAGGCTATGGAGGTGTCACGCTGACCACGCATGCGGATCAGCCAGGCGCCGATGAGCAGCCCGCTGGCGTCGGCTACCACGTCCCACGGATCACCCACCCGGTTGAGCGTGAAGAAGTGCTGGGCCAACTCGATGAGCACGCCGTACAGCAGCAGGCCGGCCGCAATTGACCACAGGCGGCTGGGCCAGCCGCTCCAGCCGAGCAACATCAGCACCAGGAAGGCGGAGCAGTGCTCGAGCTTGTCCTGGAAGGAGAAGGCGTTGAGTGCCTCGGGCAGCGGGATCATCGCCATGGTGAAGATGACGATCAGCGACAGAATGAAAGTCGCGCGCGACAATCTCGGTGGGAGGATTGGGGTAGTACTCATGCGGAGAATGCTGTTGTGCTATCGGCCGGCATTCTAGCGTGTCTCCGCGGAATCCGGGTGACGTCGGCCGGCCAGCCATTCCCAGATCAGGCCGCCGGGGCTGTCCCGTCCGGTCAGAACGAAGCGCAGGCTGTGTTCGTTGAACAGCGTGAGGCCGAGTTCCTTGCGTGCGTTTTCGCGGCCGGCGAACAGCAGATGGTCGCCGGGCTGCAAGGTCTGGCCGAGGTCCGGCAGCAACTGCGGGGGCTGGCCGTCCCGGGCCAGCAGCAGCGGGATGCAGCCCAGCTCCGGCCGGTCGGTGAGTGGCGCCTTGAGGATATCGGCCAGGCTGGGGGCCGCGCCGCCATGCATCAGCAGGCGGTGCAGCGCAGGGGCCTGGACGAGGTTCAGCTTCACGCTCCATACCGCGGGTACGGTCCAGCCGAGCTTGTCGGTGAGCTGTCCCAGTACGGCGCTGGCCCATGCGTCACCAGCCTGCCGGACCGCATCGAGGAACAGGGACAGCAGGGGGGTCGTCAGCGTGGCAAGGCATTCATGGGCGACGATCTCGCTGGGGACGACCGAGAAATCCGCACCCACGGCATTGAACAAGGTTCGGTTGGCAACCTGGTTCTGGCGCAGCACCGTGAACAGGCCGGGGTTCAGCGTGCGGGCGGTGACGACGATGGACAGGTTGTCGATGTCGTTGCCGGTGGCTGCCACGATGCCGACGGCGTCGCCGATGCCGGCGTTGTCCAGCGCGTCGCCGCAGGCACCGTCGCCCTTCACGCCGATGCGGGGCGGATCGACGAAGACCTTCTTGTCGATGATCGTCAGTGGCAGGTCGGCCTTCTCGAGGGTGGTCGCCATGACCTTGCCGAAACTGCCGTAGCCGCACAGCACCCATTTGCCCCGCGGCGGTTCCCGGTGGCGCGTCACCGCGGTACCGGGCAGGCCGGTCAGCCACAGCAGCAGGTGGTAGGCGGAGGGGGAGCGCAGGGCCAGGGCCATGTACTCACCGAACTTCTCGAAGGGGTTGATGATGTGGCGGGTGCCGAAGGACGCCATGTTGGCCGCGGTGTCCGCGTGTTCGGCCCGGCACAGGGCGGGGATGGACGGGGCCAGCAGGCGGGACGAGATGGCGATCGCCAGGTTGGTCGGGTCGTGGTCGGTCAGCGCTATGATGCCGCGGCACTGGGGTTTGGTGAGGCCGGCGAAGACCAGGGTGTCCGGCACGCCGGCATCGGCGCACAGGGCCGGCATGTCGGCGGAGTAGCTCTGTAGTTCCAGGTCGGCGATCTTGCCTTCGTCCTTGTCGATGACGACCGCCCGGTAGCCCATCTCGTCGAGGGCCTGGCAGATCAGATGGCCGGTTTCGCCATAGCCGCAGACCAGGAAGAAGGCTTCCCGCAGGCGCCGCACTTGGCGCGCGAAGCGCTGTACCGCCAGGGCGTTGAGGAAGTTCTTGTCCTGCAGCATCGCGAACACGGTGCCGAGGGTGTAGGCCCAGCCGATGACCGACAGGTAGATACAGACGGTCACCCACAGCCGCTGCTGTTCCGAGAAGGCGTAGGGAATCTCCCCGAAGCCGATCGTCGTGGCGGTGTAGCTGAGGAAATAGGTGGCGTGGAAGAAGCTCATCCGCTGCGGCAGGCCCTGCGCGTCCAGCGGGCCGGGGACCAGCGTCAGCCCGAGGACCGACACCGCGAAGATCACGATCAGGGTCAGCAGCGGCGCCCGCAGGCGGCGCAGGACCAGGAAGATCGTGCTGGCGGGCGTGCGGTCCAGCACTTGAGTCAGCGCCGCTGCATGATCGTTTCGGCGATGAGGATGATCACCGACACCACGTTGGCGAACAGCGCCCCACCGGACAGGGAAACGATGCTCGACATGCTGGCGGCGGTAACCCCCGTGCCGGCCACGTGGGTCGCGTAGCCCCACACCATGGCGGCGGCCAGCAACTGCAGGTCGGCCACCAGGCTGGTGGCCAGGTGCACGGCGCCGATCTGCGTCCGGTCGCCGAACTTGAGTACCGTAGCGATCAGGTTCACGACGATCGCCGCGAACAGCTCGTAAAGGTCGTGGTGAACCGGGTTGTCGAGTTCGCCGATGAAGAAGCCGAAGTTCAGCGTGGCGGCAAAGACGATGAAGAAGCCGAAAATGACTTTTTCCAGGTTCATCGCAGGCGTCCGGAGAGAGGGAATGCGCGGATGCTACACCGCCGGGATGGAATAAGGGCCTGGCCCGCAGCTTGGGAGCGCGGGTCAGGCCCTGTTCAGGCCGTTTCCGGATGGATCAGACCTTCCGGTAGATCTCCGCGCCGCTCTTCACGAACTCGACGGCCTTGGTTTCCATGCCCTTGCTGAGCGCCTCGTTTTCGCCGATGCCCTGCTTGGCGGCGAAGTCGCGCACGTCCTGGGTGATCTTCATC